>NZ_CP104877.1:0-1468165 GCF_025452095.1 Paenarthrobacter sp. JL.01a | reverse complement strand
TCTCCCTCATCATGGGCCCTTGTGCCGGGGGCGCCGCGTACTCCCCTGCCCTTACCGACTACGTGGTGATGGTGGACAAGACCTCCCACATGTTCATCACAGGACCCGACGTCATAAAGACCGTCACCGGCGAAGACGTGGACATGGAAACCCTGGGCGGGGCACGCCAGCACAACGCCACCACCGGCACGTCCACGTACCTGGCATCCGACGAAGCGGACGCGATCGAGTTCGTCCGCGAACTCCTGGACTTCCTGCCCTCCAACAATCTCTCCGAGGCCCCGGTCGTTGAGCACGACCAGGAACTGGAACTCGACGACGACGACCTCGCCCTGGATACGTTGATTCCGGATTCGGCCAACCAGCCTTATGACATGCGCAAGGTCATTGAGCAGATCGTGGACGACGCACACTTCCTGGAAATGCAGTCGCTGTATGCCCCCAACGTCATCATTGGCTACGGCCGCGTTGAAGGGCACACCGTTGGCATCGTGGCCAACCAGCCCATGCAGTTCGCCGGAACACTGGACATCTCGGCGTCGGAAAAGGCTGCCCGCTTTGTCCGCCACTGCGACGCCTTCAACATCCCCATCATCACCCTGGTGGACGTCCCGGGCTTCCTTCCCGGCAAGGACCAGGAGTTCCAGGGCATCATCCGCCGTGGCGCCAAGCTCCTCTACGCCTACGCCGAAGCTACTGTTCCCAAGCTCACGGTCATCACCCGCAAGGCCTACGGCGGAGCGTACATCGTGATGGGTTCCAAGAAGCTCGGCGCCGACCTCAACCTCGCGTGGCCCACGGCCCAAATCGGTGTCATGGGTGCCCAGGGTGCCGTAAACATCCTGTACCGCCGCGATCTCGCAGCCGTTGCCGAGGCCGGCGGGGACGTTGAGGCCCGCCGTGCAGAGATCATCCAGGGCTACGAGGAAGAACTCCTCAACCCGTACCAGGCCGCTGAGCTTGGTTATGTGGACGCCGTCATCGCACCCTCGGACACCCGCCTGCAGATTATCCGTGGCCTGCGCGCCCTGCGTGACAAGCGGGCCAGCCTGCCCACCAAGAAGCACGGAAACATCCCGCTGTGACCACCGCACAGACCCCTTCTCCGGCCGACGAGCCCACGCAGCCCCTGTTCTCGGTGGTCAAGGGCGAACCGACAGCCGAAGAGCTCGCGGCGATTGCCGCCGTCGTGGTTTCCCTTGGCGCCCCGCCGGAAGCGGAGCTGCCCAAGCCGAACGTCAGGCACTGGGTGCGTCGCCAGCAGTTGCGTCTTGACCCCACTCCGGGTCCGGGCGCGTGGAGGCGCAGCCGGGGCTGATTTCCCGCGGCACGTTGCAAATAAGTTCAACAACCCTTTCACGTGGCGTTCGTCACGGTTAGGCTCTGTGGGTGACTACTGCAAACACCTCCGTACGCCCGAAGTCTGCCATCGACGCCGTCGCTGACGCGTACACAGAAAAGCTGATCGAACTCAATCCCAGCTTCGCCACCACGCTTGGGCTGCCCGGCCACGAAACGGAGTACCAGGACTACTCCCAGGCCGGGGCAGCTGCCCACGCCCAGGCTGCACGGGACGCCCTGGAGTCCTTGGCTGCTCTTGAGCCCGCGGACGAAACCGACGCTGTGACACTTGATGCGATGCGCGAGCGTCTGGGCCTGGATCTGGAGATCCACGCCTCGGGCTGGGACGCGGCGGACCTGAACAACATCGCTTCCCCGGCCCAGGACATCCGCGCCATTTTCGACCTCATGCCTACCGACACGGCAGAACAGTGGGAGCACATCGCCGGTCGCGCGGCCAATGTACCGGGCGCGATCGAGGGATATATTTCATCACTGCGCGCAGCTGCCGGCTCCGGCAAAGTCTCCGCTGCCCGGCAAGTCCGCATCGTCATCGAGCAGACCAGCCGCTATGCCGCCGAGGACGGCTTCTTCGCCAAGCTCGCCGCCAATGCCCGGATTGGCGACGCGCCGCTGCCCGCCGGGGTCCAGGACAAGCTCGACGCCGGAACAGCGGCCGCGCGTTCGGCGTACAGCGCCTTGGGCGCCTTTCTGCGGGACGAGCTCCTCCCGGTAGCCCCGGAAAAGGACGCCGTTGGCCGTGAGCGCTACGCCCTTGCTTCCCGGTCATTCCTGGGTGCAGCGGTGGACCTGGAAGAAACGTACGCCTGGGGTGTGCAGGAACTGGACCGGCTCATTGGCGAACAGGAAAAGGTTGCCGGGCAGATCAAGCCAGGCGCTTCGATCGAGGAAGCCAAGAGCATCCTCAACAACGATCCCGCACGGCAGATCAAGGGCACCGACGCCCTGAAGGCCTGGATGCAGGAACTCTCCGACCGCGCCGTGTCCGAACTGGCGGACGTCCACTTCGACATCCCGGACGTCATGCGGACCCTTGAATGCATGATTGCCCCCACCGATGAGGGCGGCATCTATTACACCGGCCCCTCGGACGACTTCTCACGGCCCGGTCGGATGTGGTGGTCGGTGCCCGCTGGCGAAGACACTTTCACCACCTGGTCCGAGACCACCACAGTGTTCCACGAGGGCGTCCCGGGACACCACCTGCAGGTGGCAACAGCTACGTACCGCCGCGAGCTGCTGAACAACTGGCGCCGCAACGTCTGCTGGGTCTCGGGCCACGGCGAAGGGTGGGCGCTCTACGCCGAGCAACTCATGCTCGAGCTGGGCTACCTCAAGGACCCGGGCGACCACATGGGCATGCTGGATGGCCAGCGCATGCGTGCGGCACGTGTAGTGTTCGACATCGGAGTCCACTTGGAATTGCCCATCCCCGAACGCTGGGGCTCCGGCACCTGGACCCCGGAGAAGGGCTTCGATTTCCTCAGGGCCAACCTTGATATCAGCGAGGGGCAGCTTCAGTTCGAATTCGCCCGTTACCTCGGCTGGCCGGGACAGGCACCCTCCTACAAGGTAGGCCAACGTCTGTGGGAACAGATCAGGACAGATCTCGAGGGGCGGGATGACTTCGACCTCAAGTCATTCCACAGTAAAGCCCTGAACATAGGCTCCGTAGGCCTGGACGTGCTGCGGAGGGCGTTGCTGGGCTGACCCGCTTGAGCTCCGCCTTTGGAGCGGTGGTCGCACCCGGCTCCGCCAAGCGCACCCCTTCGGCGTTGCCTTCGCACCCGTAGCCGCGAAATGCACCAGCGGTTACGGGTGCGATCGGCGTTAGGGGGTGCGGAGCACAACAACGACGCCAGCGCCCACCCCTGGCGCCCACCCTCGGTACCGGTGCTTGCCGGAGAGCAACGTCACAAACGCACAGGGAATAACATTTGCGCACGTAACATTTCTCAACGTCCGTTCGCTATGTTATTTGGCAAGCACCTACCGTGTTCCGGTGAGCACCTCAATCCAAACATCACCTTCAGCTGGAAAGACCGGCTTCCGGCTCCCCAAGTGGGCCGGTTCGTTCGGCGTCCAGATCATCGCTGCCCTCATTGTCGGCCTGGTTCTTGGCCTCATCGCCAAGTACACCGGCAGCACCAAGGCTGCCCCCAACGGCCTCGGCGCAACCCTCCAGACGATCGGCTCCAGCTACGTCTCGTTGCTGCAGACCGCCGTCGTTCCTTTGATTTTCACTGCGGTGGTGAGCTCCATCGCGAACCTGCGCCAGGTTTCCAACGCAGCGCGCCTGGCATGGAACACCCTGCTCTGGTTCGCCATCACCTCCCTCGTTTCCGTGCTGATCGGTATCGGCCTCGGCGTGCTCCTGCAGCCGGGCGCTGCTACGGGCATCACCCAGAAGGCCGAATACGCCGGCAAGACCGGTGACTGGTGGGCGTTCCTGATCGGCTTGTTCCCGAAGAACTTCCTGGGCCTGGGCGCGAGCTCCACTGTCACGGAAAGCGCCAACGCTGCCACCACGGTGAGCACGTCCGTCAGTTTCAACGTCCTCCAGATCCTGGTGGTCGCGATCGCCGTCGGAATTGCCGCCCTCAAGGTGGGCAAGCAGGCTGAGGCCTTCCTGACATTCAACGCATCCGCGCTGGCCGTCATCCAGAAGGTCCTGTGGTGGATCATCCGTATCGCCCCGCTGGGAACCATCGGCCTGATCGGCAATGCCGTTGCGATCTACGGCTGGGACACCATCGGCTCGCTGGGCAAGTTCACGGCCGCCATCTACATTGGCCTGGCCCTGGTCCTCTTCGTGCTCTACCCGATCCTGGTCCGTGCACACGGCCTGTCGATCAAGCAGTACTTCTCCGGCGTCTGGCCTGCCGTACAGCTGGCCTTCGTCTCCCGTTCCTCCATCGGCACGCTGCCGCTCACGCAGCGCGTCACTGAACGAAACCTCGGCGTTCCCTCGGGCTATGCTTCCTTCGCCGTGCCGCTGGGTGCCACCACCAAGATGGATGGCTGCGCCGCGATCTACCCGGCTGTTGCGGCGATCTTCGTGGCACAGTTCTTCGGCATCAACCTGGACTTCAGCCAGTACTTGCTGATCGTGCTGGTCTCGGTCCTCGGCTCCGCCGCTACCGCAGGCACCACCGGCGCCGTGGTCATGCTCACGCTGACCCTGTCCACGCTGGGACTGCCGCTGGCCGGCGTCGGCCTTCTGCTGGCCATCGACCCCATCCTGGACATGGGCCGCACCGCGGTCAACGTAGCCGGCCAGGCCCTGGTGCCCGCGATTGTCGCCAAGCGCCAGGGCATCCTGGACGAGTCGCTGTACAACGCCCCGCGCAACGGCGCAGCGTTCGCCGACGAGTACGCAGCCGACAAGGCCGCCGCTGAAGCCGACGAGCGCGAGTTGGCCGGCGCCAAAGCCTAGCGTCAACCGGCTGTGAACGGTGTTGATCCCCCGGGGGAGTTCTCCCCGGGGGATTTCCCCGTTAAAGGGCCGAAAGCTGGATAGGCTCTGACCATGTTGATCGTCACCTCCAATGAAATCCCGGGCCACCGCATTGACGCCGTCTTCGGCGAAGTCATGGGCCTGACCGTCCGATCGCGGGACATCGGCTCACAGATGCTCGCCGGTTTCCGCTCACTGGGCGGCGGCGAGCTGCCCGAAATGACCAAAGCGCTCTACGAAAGCCGACAGGAAGTCATGGCACGCATGGTCAACGAAGCACAGCAGCGCGGTGCCAACGCCATTGTTGCCATGCGCTTCGACACCTCCGAAATGGGCACCAACTGGACCGAAGTCTGCGCCTACGGCACCGCGGTTTATGTGCTTCCTTTGGGCGAGGGTGAGCCGGGTGCCACCGGGCAGTCGATCTACCTGACCAGGAACGCAGGCCAGAGCACCGGCCAGCAGGCTGCCCAGCCGGCACAGCCGCAGCAGCCGCCCGCCCCGCCGATCCACCCAGCCCCTCCGCAGCAGTTCTGATCCTCCTTCCATCCGCTCAGTCCCGCTTTTGCCCGCTCTCCCCTGCCGTTCCTCGGCGAGGAGACCGGGCGAGGGCGGGATTTTTTGTAGACCGCTTAAAATCAGTTTGCGCACAGTGCAAAGTTGCACTTAGTGTAAGTATGTGACTTCCATCAGCAGCCAGGAGCAAGGCTCTGCGCTCCCATCAACCGGGCAGAGCACTCCTTCACGGCGCGAACTCAACAAGGCCGCTACCCGCAGCTCCATTGCCGGCGCAGCCCTGGATCTCCTGCGCAGCAAAGGGGCCGGGAACTTCACCGTCGAGGACATAGCCGCCAGCGCAGGCGTTTCCCGGCGCACCTTCTTCAATTACTTCCCCAGCCTCGAAGCTGCCCTGGCCTCCGTCGCGGACGGGTTCATGGACCGGGCGTTGGAGCAGTTCCGGCTGCGGCCAGCGGAGGAGTCGATCCTTGAATCCGCCCAAGCGGCGCTGATGGCCCTCGCCGACCCCATGTCCGTTGCCCCCATGGCCGAGCTGTTCAGCCTGACCCAGGACAACCGTTCCCTGGCCCGCTCCGAGCTCGAAGCCTGGGACCACTGCACCGAGCAGATCATCGATGCCGCCCGCTACAGGTTGGGCGCAGGCGTCAGCGAGCTCTACCTGCATGCACTGGCGGGCTCCGTCATTTCCTGTGGCAAAGCAGCCATGAACGTCTGGTTCGCCGAGCGCGGACCCGACCTCTCCCCCGAATCACTCGCCGTCCTACGCCAGCACCTCATCGACGCGATGGGGCTACTGGGAGGCGGCTTCGCGCCGTCGTCGGGCGCTTCCGCTCAATCCGCACCCGTTCCTTCCACCACAGATCGGTTCTGACATGGCTTCGTTCCTCTACCGCCTCGGCAAATTTTCATATCGCCGCCGCTGGCTGGTCATCTCCATATGGCTCGCGGTGCTGGTGGCCGTGGGCGGTTCTGCCGCCGCCTTCCACGGCACCATGTCCAACAACTTCACCATCCCCGGCACGGAGACGCAGCGGATGGCGGACAAGCTCAAAGAAGCTCTGCCGGAAGCGTCCGGCGGTTCCGCCAGTGTGGTCTTCGACGCCGGTGATTCCGGTTTCGACCAGGCGAAGAAGGATGCCGTCGGCGCAGCGCTCGAGAAACTGAAGGGCATCCCCGACGTCCAGTCCACGGTGAACCCCTTTACGACCCAGGAGCAGCTGGATAAGGCACCGGGCGACATCGCCGCCGGTGAAGCCAAGGCAGCCGAAGGCAAAGCCCAACTGGACGCCGGACGCGCACAGCTCACTGCGGGCGAAGCCCAGCTCGCTGCCGCCGAACAGCAGCTGGCAGCCTCCGGCCTCACGCCCGCCCAGATCGACGCCCAGTTGGGTGCACAGCGCGCCCAGCTGGCCGCGACCAAGGAAAAGCTCGACGCCGGAGACAAGGAAGCTGCCGATGGCGCCGTTAAACTCGCGCTCGGGAAGCGGCAGGCCGAGGCCTCCGAGGGACTGCGTTTCGTCTCCAGCGACAACAAGGCCGCTGTAGCCCAGGTCCAGTTCAAGACCTCCATCAATGCCGTTGATCCGGCGGTCCGCGAGAAAGTGCAGGAGATCGTCCACGAGGTGTCCTCGGCCGGCGTCACGGCTTACGCCAGCAAGGAGATCACCGAGGACGTCTCGGAGATTTTCGGCATCGCTGAAATCGTTGGCGTCGCCGTTGCGGCGCTGGTTCTGATCCTCATGCTCGGCACGCTGATCGCCGCGGGCCTGCCTTTGGTAATGGCCTTGGTCGGCGTGGCCGTGGGCGTAGGCGGCACCTTCGCGCTCACCAGCGTGATCGACATGAGCTCCATCTCCCCCATGCTTGCGTTGATGCTTGGCCTCGCGGTGGGCATCGACTACTCCCTCTTCATCGTCAACCGGCACCGCACCCAGCTGCTGGCCGGGATGGACGGGGAAGAATCCGCTGCGCTCGCCACCGGCACCTCGGGCAACGCCGTGCTGTTCGCCGGCCTCACCGTCATCATCGCGCTGGCCGCCCTGGTGGTGCCCGGCTTGCCGTTCCTCGCCGTCATGGGTGTTGCCGCCGCAGCAACAGTCGGTGTCGCCGTCGTCGTCGCGTTGACCCTGACGCCCGCCGTCCTGGGGTTGATCGGCCGCAGGCTCATCTCCAAGCGCGCTTGGGCAAAGGCCGCCAAGCACAACGCCGAACCGGGGCACGAGGCCGCCGACCGCGAGCGTGAGGAGAAGCGCAGCAGCGGTGGCTGGGGTGGCCTGGTAACGCGTCACCCGTGGGTTTCCCTCATAGCGAGCGTCGTGCTTTTGGGCGCCTTGGCGCTGCCGGCTTCGCAGCTGCGGCTGGCATTGCCCGACGGCGGTTCGGAACCTGTCGATTCGCAGGCCTACAAGGCCTACGACCTCACCCGCAGCAGCTTCGGCGAAGGCATGACCGGCCCGATCATCGTGGTGGCTGAGTTCCCCGAGGGCCTCAACGAGAACGATGCCAAGAACAAGCAGTACGACGTCGCCGGGCAGCTCCGCAGCGTACAGAACGTCATCGCGGCCGTACCCGTCGCCATCAGCGACGACCACCGCACCGCCGTCTTCCAGGTCATTCCCAAGGAGGGCCCGGCCAGTGCCGGAACCGTGCAGGTAGTGTCCGATCTTCGAGGCAAGGGCCAGACGATCCACGATGACCTCGGCGTCACCATCGGCCTGACCGGGCAAACGGCCGGCAACATCGATGTGTCCGCGAAGCTGGGCGCTGCGTTGCCGCCATACCTTGCCATTGTGGTGGGGCTGTCCCTGATCCTGCTGCTGCTGGTGTTCCGCTCGATCGTTGTGCCGTTGCTGGCTACCGGTGGGTTCCTGCTCTCACTGGCCGCCGCGTTCGGTGCCGTGGTTGCCGTGTACCAGTGGGGTTGGCTGGGAACCGTCTTCGACGTCGCGAACCCGGGCGCGGTCCTGAGCTTCCTGCCCATCATCCTGATCGGCGTGCTGTTCGGCCTCGCCATGGACTACCAGGTGTTCATTACCTCCGGCATGCGCGAGTCCTTCATGCACGGCGAGTCGGCCAAGCACGCCGTCCGCACGGGCTTCAGCCATGCAGCCGCAGTGGTCACAGCTGCCGCGATCATCATGGTCAGCGTGTTCTCCGGCTTCATCTTCAGCCACCTGACCATGGTGCGTCCGCTGGGCTTCGCGATGGCGTTCGGTGTGCTGATCGACGCTTTCGTTGTCCGCATGACGATCGTGCCCGCCATCATGTACCTGCTCGGCGAGAAGGCCTGGTGGCTGCCGAAGTGGCTGGGACGGATCCTCCCGGACGTGGATGTCGAAGGTGCCAAGCTGGAGCGCAGCGACCGTTCGAAGAGCGGCTCCGAGCAACTGGTCCACTAGACGCTCTCTCACATCCCCGGGTGAACCCACCAACGCTCTCTCACTTTCTCCACGAAAGTGAGAGAGCGTTGGCCGTTAGGGGGTGGGATCTGAGAGAGGGACCGGCGAATAACGGTCGGAAGTGAGAGAAGTTTGGCCGGAAGGTGTCGGGATGTGGGAGAGCGTCCGTATTAGGCTGGAGGGCGTGACCCGATTGATCCTTGCCTCCCAGTCCCCCGCCCGCACCAAGCTCCTCACGGAGGCGGGCATCGCCCACGACATCGTGGTCTCGGACGTGGACGAGGACGCGGTCCAGGCCAGGTACGGTGTCACCGATGCACACGACACAGCACTGCTGCTTGCCCGCGCCAAGGCCGAGGCCGTTGCCGCCCTTACCGAGGCGGAAGGCGCCCTGGTGATCGGCTGCGATTCCGTCTTCGAGTTCGACGGCGAGTCCCACGGCAAGCCCTACACCGCCGACGTCGCGAAGGAGCGCATGCTGCGCATGAGCGGCTCCAAGGGCATCCTCCACACGGGCCACTGGCTGGTGGACTGCCGGGAGACGGCAGCAGAGGTCGACGACGACGAGCCCGCCGAGGGCACGGGCGCCACCTTGGGTGCCGTCTCAAGTGCGGAAGTGCACTTCGCCGAGATGTCGGAGCAGGAAATCAACGCCTATATCGCCACCGGGGAACCGCTCCACTGCGCCGGTTCCTTCACCATCGACGGCCTCGGCGGGGCCTTCATCCGCAAGGTCGACGGCGACCCGCACGCCGTCGTCGGGCTTTCCATCTCCACCCTCCGGGACCTGCTGGTCCACGCGAACGTAAGCGTTACGGAACTGTGGGCGTCGGATGCCCAGGAGAACACTTTGTAGCAACCCTACAAAGGAACGGCCGTTCACACACGGAATCCCTCATCAATATGGGCGGAACCCTCACAATCACGCTAGGCTCCCTGAAGGACAGAAGGAGTCAACAACTTGTCAGCTAACCCGGCGCAGCCCATTTCCAGCCCTCTTACCAAGGTCTTGATTGCCAACCGCGGCGAAATCGCGGTCCGCATCATCCGAGCCGCCCGGGACGAAGGCATTGCCTCCGTGGCCGTGTACGCGGACCCGGACCGCGATGCCCTGCACGTCCGCCTCGCCGACGAGGCCTACGCTTTGGGCGGCAACACGGCCGCAGAGTCCTACCTGGTGATGGACAAGATCATCGATGTCGCCAAGCAGTCGGGTGCTGACGCCATCCACCCCGGATACGGCTTCCTGGCCGAAAACGCCGAATTCGCCGCCAAGGTCATTGACGCGGGAATCACCTGGATCGGCCCCTCCCCCGAAGCCATCTCGGCCCTGGGTGACAAGGTCCAGGCCCGCCACATTGCCGAGAAGGTCGGCGCACCCTTGGTCCCCGGCACAGCCGACCCCGTCAAGGACGCGCACGAAATCCTCAAGTTCGCCGAAGAATTCGGCCTTCCCGTGGCCATCAAGGCAGCGTTCGGCGGCGGCGGCCGCGGCATCAAGGTAGCGCGCACCATGGATGAGATTCCGGAGCTCTACGAATCCGCCGTCCGCGAGGCCACCGCAGCATTCGGCCGCGGCGAGTGCTTCATCGAGCGCTTCCTGGACGCCCCCCGCCACGTCGAAACCCAGTGCCTGGCGGACGCCTATGGCAACGTGGTGGTTGTCTCCACCCGCGACTGCTCGCTGCAGCGCCGCAACCAGAAGCTCGTGGAGGAAGCCCCGGCTCCGTACTTGAGCGAAGAGCAGAACAAGCGCCTCTACGAGTCCTCCAAGGCCATCTTGAAGGAAGCCAACTACCTCGGCGCCGGCACGTGCGAATTCCTGGTGGGCCAGGACGGCACCATCTCCTTCCTCGAGGTCAACACCCGCCTCCAGGTTGAGCACTGCGTCTCCGAAGAGGTCACTGGAATCGACCTCGTCCGCGAGCAGTTCCGTATTGCCCGCGGTGAGGCGCTCGGCTACGACGACCCCGAGGTCCGCGGCCACTCCTTCGAATTCCGCATCACCGGCGAGGACCCGGGTCGCAACTTCATGCCGGCTCCGGGCACCATCACTACGCTGAAGAACCCGACCGGCCCCGGCGTCCGCGTCGATTCCGGCGTCGAGCAGGGCGACATCATCAGCGGCAACTTCGACTCCATGCTCTCCAAGCTGGTCGTCACCGGTGCCACCCGTGAGCAGGCGCTCCAGCGTTCCCGCCGCGCCCTCGAGGAAATGGTGGTTGAGGGGATCCCCACCGTCATCCCCTTTGACCTCGCCGTTGTGACAGACCCCGCTTTCGCCCCTGCGGAAGGTCCGTTCAAGGTCCACACCCGCTGGATTGAAACCGAGTTCGTCAACAGCATTCCCGCTTGGTCCGCCGTCGGCGCCAACGCTGAAACGCCCGACGCCGGTGAGCGTCAGCGCGTCGTCGTCGAGGTTGGCGGCAAGCGCCTTGAGGTGGTCCTGCCGTCCGGCCTGGGCGCCGGCGTCGCGACCACCTCCGCCGGAACGGGCGCCAAGGCAGGTAAGTCGAAGAAGCGCTCCCGCTCGGCCGGGGCCGCGGCTGCTGCCGCGGGCGGCGACGCCCTGACTTCGCCGATGCAGGGCACCATCGTCAAGGTGGCGGCCGCCGAGGGTGACGTGGTGGCCGAAGGCGATCTCATCGTGGTCCTCGAAGCCATGAAGATGGAGCAGCCCCTCACCGCGCACAAGGCAGGTACCGTCAGGGGCCTCTCCGCAGCTCCCGGTGAGACCGTCTCGGCCGGCGCAGTCATCGCGACCATCGAGGACTAACAACCACGGCTTAACGACGTCGGCCCCGCACCTTTTGGTGCGGGGCCGACGTCGTTATGGGGTGCTTAGGCTACGTTGTTCTCGTAGTCCGTGTCCTTGGTTTCGCGCGTGAACCACAGCGCGATGAAGGTGACCACGGCTGCGACGGCCATGTAGACCCCGACCAGCCAGGTGCTTCCGTTCGCTGCGGACCACAGGGCGATGGCCACGAAGGACGCGGGAGCTGCTCCGATCATGGAGGACAGGTTGTACGCCACGGCGGAGCCCGTGTAGCGGACATTGGCCGGGAACAGCTCGGGCAGTATCGCCGCCATGGGGCCAAAGGTAAGGCCCATGAGGGTGAAGCCGACAATCAGGCCGACCATGGCAGCCGCCTGGCCGGGGCCGAACATGGTGAACCAGAGCGCGCCGAAGACGAAGATTCCGGCGGTGACACCCAGCAGGAACTTCCGGCGGCCCCACTTCTCGGCCAGCGGACCGGAGACAACAGTGAAGATACCGAAGAAGATCACACCGATGATCAGCATCCAGAGGAAGTCGGAACGGGAGATTCCAAGGCCCGGCACGAACGCGGCAATCTGCTCCGCGGTCATGGGCTTGCCGGCCTTCTCAGCCGCCGCCTGCGCACCTGCCAAGGTTGGCTTGGTGCCGTAGGAGAGGGTGAAGGTGGTCATGATGTAGAACAGCACGTAAGTGGCAAACATGATGAACGTGCCTGCGACCACCGGGCGCCAGTGGTTCTTGAGGGTGGCACCCAGGGGAAGTTTCTGGACCTTGTCCTGCTGGACCACCTTGGTGAAGGATGCGCTTTCCACGAGCTTGAGCCGGACGTACAGGCCCACGATCACCAGCACGGCACTGACGAGGAACGGCACACGCCAACCCCATGCCAGGAACTGTTCGGGCGTCAGGGCAACGTTCATCCAGATGAAGATCACGTTGGCGATGATGAAGCCGATGGGCGCACCCAGCTGCGGGAACGTACCGTAGATGGCGCGCTTTCCCTCGGGGGCATTCTCGGTGGCGAGCAACGCGGCACCGGACCATTCGCCGCCCAAAGCCAGGCCCTGGAAGAACCGAAGGACCACCAGCAGCAGCGGGGCCAGGATGGCCCACCCGGGCAGCGATGCCTCGGGGAGCAGGCCGATGAGGAATGTGGCAATACCCATCGTCAGCAAGGAAGCCACCAGCGTTCCCTTGCGGCCGATCTTGTCACCAAAGTGCCCGAAGACCACGGCTCCGATGGGCCGTGCGAAGAAGGCGACGCCGAAGATGGCGAAGGCGCTGAGCAGGGCGTTGATGTCGGTGGCGTCCGGGAAGAAGAGCTTGGGAAAGACGAGCACAGACGCCGTCGCGTAGGCGTAGAAGTCGTAGAACTCGATCGTTGTACCGATCAGGCTGGCGAAGATCACCCGCCCCCGCGAGTTCACCGGTCGAGTGGACTCGCCTTCCTTGGATGGTGCGGTGGAAGACATGTAGTAACAGCTTTCGTTCACGCCGTGCAGTGCCTGAGCGCACCGCCCGGAGGAGGATTATTTGAGAGTTCAATAATAGTTCCCGGCGTCCATTCACTGGACAACCAAGTCCAACATACGGACGCATGGGAAAATCCCAGTATGTGGTCTGCGCCACAATACCTCACCAACGCCTCACGCGCCGGTGACCGCGCTGATAGGGAAATGTCACAGCCCGTTTACAAACAGCGACCGTCCGTGAAATGCGCCAAACCTACCTTGGAAGGACAACGACCCCCACCAAGGAGGCACTTCCGTGACTGTTGAAAGCACCGCAGATGCACTGGCTCCAGTCCAGTCCACCGCAGCTGCCACCACCACCCTTGAACACCGCCCCGGCCGCTGGATTGCCAACTGGGATGCCGAGGACAAGGGCCAGTGGGAAGCTGAAGGCCGGGTCATCGCGAAGCGGAACCTGTACTGGTCCATCTTCGCCGAATTCCTCGGATTCGTTGTCTGGCAGCTGTGGTCCATCGTGGTGGTCCAGCTCCCCGCGGCGGGCTTCACCTTCGACACCAACCAGATCTTCTGGCTCATCTCCATCCCCAGCCTGGTAGGCGCGACACTTCGTATCCCCTACACCTTCATGGTTCCCAGATTCGGTGGCCGGAACTGGACCATCGTCTCGGCGCTCCTGCTCCTGATCCCGACCACCGGATTGGCGGTCTGCGTCTCGAACCCGGAGACACCATTCGGCGTCATGCTCCTCATGGCGGGCCTTGCAGGCTTCGGCGGTGGCAACTTCGCCAGCTCGATGGCCAACATCACCTTCTTCTACCCCGCCCGCGAAAAGGGTTGGGCGCTGGGACTGAACGCAGCAGGCGGCAACCTGGGTGCCGCCGTCGCCCAGCTTGTTGTCCCCATCGCCATCACCTTGCTGGCGGCCGGAACTGTGAACCTGCCCATGGCAGGCATCATCTGGATACCGCTGATCGTCATCGCCGCCTTCGGCGCTTGGAAGTACATGAACAACCTCACCAGTGCCAAGGGTGATGTTGCCGGCTCGCTGGCCGCCGTCAAGGAACCGCACCTGTGGATCATGGCGTTCCTGTACATCGGCACGTTCGGTTCGTTCATCGGATTTGCCGGGGTCTTCCCCAAACTGATCAAGGACTACTTCCCGGAGTTCTCCTCGATCCACGTCGGTGCAGTGGCATTGTCCCTGGCCTTCCTCGGCCCGCTGGTTGGCTCGCTCGCCCGACCCTACGGCGGACGCATGGCCGACCGCATGGGCGGGGCCCGCATGACCATCACCGCCTTCGCCTCCATGGCTGTCATCACCCTCACCATGATCTGGACCCTGCCGCTGAAGAACTTCTGGCTCTTCCTGGGCCTGTTCCTCCTGCTCTTTGTCTCCAGCGGTTTCGGAAACGGTGCGACCTACCGCATGATCCCTGTCATTTTCGCGACGTCCAGCCGCGCGGCCCGCTCCGGTGCCAGCAGCGCCGCCACAGCGCGACTCGCAGCGTCCTCCCTGGGCCTGATCTCGGCGATCGGCGCCTACGGGGGCTTCGTGATTCCGCAAGTGCTCAACGCCTCCAACACAGCCAGCGGCTCCTACACCCCGGCGTTCTACGGATTCGTGGCTGCCTATGTGCTGATGCTTGCCGTTTGCTGGGTCTGCTATATCCGCCCCGCCCGCCAGCGCAACACGATCGGACACATCTAAATGCCCAACGGCGCCGATACCCACTGCCCCTACTGCGCGCTCCAGTGCGCCATGACGCTGAGCCCGGCCGCCGCTGAGGTGGCGGGTCAAGCGCCAGCGGCCGCCGCACCCCTCGAAGTTTCCGCGCGCGAGTTCCCCACCAACCGGGGCGGGCTGTGCCGCAAGGGCTGGACATCGGCGTCGTTGTTGCATCACAACGGCCGCGTCACCGAACCGTTGCTCAAAGGCTCCGACGGCGTCCACCGACCAGTCTCCTGGGACCAGGCCCTGACGCTCGTCTCGGCAGCGGTGAAGGACACCCAGAGGGAGTATGGAAACGACGCCGTCGGAGTCTTCGGCGGTGGCGGCCTCACCAACGAGAAGGCCTACATGCTGGGCAAGTTCGCTCGATTGGCCCTTCGCACGTCCCGGATCGATTACAACGGCCGGTTCTGCATGTCATCGGCTGCGGCGGCAGGGAACCGCGCGTTCGGCGTGGACCGCGGACTCCCCTTCCCCGTCACCGACCTCGATCCGGCGTCGGTCATCCTACTGCTCGGTTCCAACGTCGCCGACACCATGCCGCCGTTCGTCCAGCACCTGCAAGGCGCACGCGATGCCGGCGGCTTGATCGTGGTGGACCCCCGCCGCTCGGCTACTGCCGCGTTGACGTCCGACGGCGGCGGCGTCCACCTGCAGCCGACGCCCGGCACGGACCTCGCCCTCCTTTTGGGCATCAGCCACGTAGTGGTTCACGAAGGGTTGGTGGATTCTGCTTTCGTGGCCGCCCACACCTCCGGGTACCCCGCCTTGGTGCGCAGCCTTTCCGCGTTCTGGCCGGAACGGGTCCAGTCCATCACCGGCGTCCCTGCCAACCTCATCCGTGACACCGCACGCCGGCTCGCCCAGGGGGCACGAGGCGGCGGAAGCTACATCCTCAGTGGCCGCGGCGTGGAACAGCACGTGGACGGCACCGACACCGCCACGGCCGCCATCAACCTCAGCCTCCTTTTGGGCCTGCCCGGGTCCGCCCGCAGCGGGTACGGGACACTGACCGGCCAGGGCAACGGCCAGGGCGGACGTGAACACGGGCAGAAAGCCGACCAGCTCCCGGGATACCGCAAGATCACGGACCCTGCCGCACGCACCCATATTGCCTCGGTGTGGGGAGTCGACGAGTCGCTCATCCCAGGTCCCGGGCTGCCCGCCGTCGAACTCCTCAAATCCTTGGGAAAGCCCGACGGCGTGCGGTGCCTGTTCGTGCACGGCGCCAACGTGGTGGTCTCGGCGCCGGACACCAACGCCGTCACGCAGGGGCTCCGGGACCTCGACTTCCTGGTGGTCTGCGACTTCTTCCTGTCCGAGACGGCGATGGAGGCGGACCTGGTACTGCCTGTGACGCAGTGGGCCGAGGAAGAGGGCACGCTGACCAACCTTGAGGGACGGGTGATCCGGCGCCGCCGTGCACTGACCCCTCCCCCGGGCGTCCGCAACGAACTGTGGCTGATGGCGCGTCTGGCCGAGCTGCTGGAAGCACCCTCCACGTTCAGTGACGATCCCCGTACTGTGTTCGAGGAATTGCGTGTGGCTTCTGCCGGTGGCCTGGCGGATTACTCCGGCATCGACTACGCCATGTTGGACCGCGGCGAAGCGGCCTATTGGCCGTACCCCGTGGGCAGCAGCGGCACTCCCCGGCTGTTTTCCGCCGGCTTCGCGCACGCCGACGGCCGCGCCGTGATGGTCCCGGTGACGCCGTCGAAGCGGGCCGTGCGTTCCTTCGCCGATGATTCGCTGGCACTGGCGACCGGACGCCTGCTGGAGCACTACCAGTCCGGCTCCCAGACGCGGCGGGTGGCCGACTTGCTGGCGGCGCAGCCGCAGGCGCGCCTTCTGATCCACCCCTCGACGGCGGCCTCCCGTGGGATCACCGACGGCGACTACGCAACGGTGAGCAACGAGCGCGGCGAGGTCCTGTGCCGTGCCGAGCTCAGCAATTCGGTGCGCCCGGACACGGTGTTCCTGCCCTTCCACTTCCCCGGCCAGGAGAACGCCAACCGGCTCACGGAGGCGGCTACCGACCCGATCTCGGGCATGCCGGAATTCAAGACCAGCCGGGTGTGGGTCCGGCGCGCTGTTTCCAACCCCGTCCCCGCCGCCTTGGTGGGCGCGGGACTGCCATTGCACGCCGAGGAGGCTTCATGAGCGAGCGCATTGTTGTTGTTGGATTTGGCCCCGTGGCCGCGCGCCTGGTGGACGAGTTGCTCCCTTCGGTCCGCGACGGACTCTTGCAGTTGCTGGTGGTGGGCCAAGAGTCCGTGGCAGCGTACAACCGCGTCATGGTGGCCGAATTGGGCGTAGGCCGCACTACTCCCGAGGCCTTGGCCATGGCCGATACTTCCGAGATGGAAGCATCGGGTGTCGAAGTCCGGCTCGGGACCGCCGTGAAGAGGATCGACCGTGCGCGGCAGAACGTTATCCTCTC
The DNA here is from genome assembly GCF_025452095.1 of Paenarthrobacter sp. JL.01a. NCBI lineage: Bacteria > Bacillati > Actinomycetota > Actinomycetes > Micrococcales > Micrococcaceae > Paenarthrobacter > Paenarthrobacter sp. JL.01a. The sequence continues at coordinate 1,451,009 of NZ_CP104877.1, read as the reverse complement.
CGATGGCACCACTGAGCATTACGACCGGCTGGTCTTCGCCACGGGTTCACGCCCTGTCATCCCCAATCTCACCGGGCTCAATCCCGATCCTTCCGCGCCGGTCCTGCCTCCGGGTGTGATCACGCTCCGTGACCTGCAGGATGCGGCCGTGCTGCGTTCCGCCGTAGCCGGACGCAAACGCGTGGTGGTCCTCGGCGGTGGCGTGCTCGGTCTTGAGACGGGGTTGGCTGTCTCCGAAGAAGGTGCCCAGGCAACCGTGGTCCATAACGGCCCGTTCCCCCTGGGCCGAAGCATCGACCGAGGCAGTGGCTCGGTCCTGACTGCCAGCCTCCGAACCAACGGAGTCCGGATGGCCGGCAATGCCCGGTCCACCGGCGTCGAAACCGCGGGTCCTGGCGGCTCGTTCTCAGCGTTACTGCTCGACGACGGTTCCGCGATCGACGGCGACCTGCTGGTCCTGTCCTGTGGCGTGCGGCCACGGATTGAGCTTGCTGAACGCTGTGGCCTGTCTGTGGGCAGCGGCATCCTGGTGGACCACCACCTCCGGACCCACCACGAGCCACACCTGTTCGCGATCGGTGACTGCGCAGAAGTCCGTTGCTCCGATGCCTCCTGTGCTGGATGCCGTACCGCTGCCGGTCCTTCCGGCCTCGTTGGTCCCGGGTGGCGGCAAGCCGAGTGGCTGGCGGAATACCTGGTGGTCCTGGCCAGGGATGGGCAGTCCGCTGCGGATTCTCTGGAGCCGCTGGCAGCCGAAAAGCCCGGCGTCATCGTCTTGAAGGCCCGGGGCCTCAACCTGGCCGTTGCCGGCGACAACCAGGCCGATCCGTGGGACGAGGAACTGCTCGAAGCCGGGGCTGCTCCCGGCCGCGTCCGCCGTCAGATTTCGCAGTGGGCCGACCCGGAACATGGGCGCTATGTGAAGATGACCACCCGCGGCGGGGTTCTGGAGGGCCTGGTTGCCGTGGGGATGCCCAGGACTGCCGCCGAGCTGGTGGTGCTGTTCGAACGCGCTTCGGAGCTGCCCGCGGACCGCTCCTTGCTGCTTCGGCTCGATGGTCCGGACCAACTCGATACGGGGGCCGCGAACAACGACCCCCAGCGGACTGTGTGCCGCTGCGCCGGTGTCAGCGCCACCAGTATCGGGGATTCCGTGGTGGAGGGCTGCTCTTCTGTTGCGGAGGTATCCAAGGCAACCCGGGCAGGGACCGGCTGCGGTGGATGCCACGAGGACATCAAGGGCCTCATCGAGAAGCACTTCCAGGGGGCAGTTGCCTGAGGGTGCTCCGTGACTTCGCTGGAAACCTGCGGGTTCGCCGGAAGCTTGCGGGCGACTTCGCAAGCTTCCAGCGAAGTCGCGTGGACGCCCCGGCGGGCTAGGCAGGCTCGGCCGCGTACTTCTCTGAGAGCTACGGGACGCCCATCCTGTGCTCCCCGGAGGAACTTGCCCACGTCCAGGGCAAGGAGAAGCACCAGGTCACCATAGGCCAGGTACTCGCCCGGATCTGGCGTCCCACTGTCTTGCGCTGGATGATCCATGTCATCAAAGCCAAGGCCCTCCAGGCAGAGCCGGCTGTGCGCGCCGAAGCCTGGACCCCTGAGCGGCGCGCTGGTCTTCCCGGGCGGCCCGAGGCAATCACGCTCCCCGGCCGCGGCGCTGAACTCTGCCCGGCGACTGGAGAGCCTTGAAGCCAGCGTGGTCCTCCCGGGCCACGGCCCTGCCCTCCAAATGCCCCTGGCCGAAGCAGCGGCTGCCCTGGACTCCTAAGACGCAAAAAGCCCGTTTCGCGGGAACGCTGCGGGTTAGCCGGAAGTTTCCCGGCGTCATCGCAGCTTTCCAGCGAAGTCGGGTGCCCGGCAGGCGGCCCGTGAAGCAACAAGCTACATGTGAACGTGGAGCCGGCGTGCAGCCTCCGAAATGGACCCGGTCAGCGACGGGTACACGGTGAAGGCACTGGCCACATCATCTACGTGGAGCTTTTGGGTAACAGCCACGGAGATCGGGAAGATCAGTTCCGACGCGTTCGGTCCCACCACCACGCCACCGATAACGGTGCCGGAGCCCTTGCGGGCGATGATCTTGACGAAGCCGTCCTTGGTGTTGCGCATCTTGGCGCGGGCGTTGCTGAGCAGCGAGAGCATCACGACGTCGCCCTGGTACTTGCCGGAGGCGAGATCGGCCTCCGAAACGCCCACGGAGGCGATCTCCGGGGAAGTGAAGATGTTCGATGCCACCTGGTTGAGCTTGAGGGGCTTCACGCCGTCGCCCATGAAGTGTGCAATGGCGATCCGGCCCTGCATGGCAGCCACGGATGCCAAAGCAAAGACGCCCGTGCAGTCGCCGGCAGCGTAGATGTTGGGCGCAGTGGTGCGGGAAACGCCGTCGACCTTGATGTGGCCCGATTCGGTGAGCGTTACGCCGGCTTCCTCAAGCCCGACACCTGCGGTGTTCGGGATGGATCCGACACACACCAGGCAGTGCGAGCCCGTCACCACGGAACCGTCACCCAAGGTGACCTTCACGCCGTCGTCCGTCCGCTCCACCGCATTCGCGCGGGACTTGGACAAGACGCGGACGCCGCGGCGTTCGAAGACGCCCTCCAGCAACTTGGCAGCGTCGGTGTCCTCGCCGGGGAGGACCTGGTCGCGGCTGGAAATCAGGGTGACCTTGGAGCCCAGGCCGTTATAGGCGGAGGCGAATTCGGCACCCGTGACACCGGATCCCACGACGATCAGTTCCTCGGGAAGTTCGTCCAGGTTGTAGATCTGGGCCCAGTTGAGGATGCGTTCGCCGTCGGGCTTTGCCGTGGGAAGCTCGCGCGGGTGGGCGCCGACGGCCAAGAGGATGGCGTCGGCGTCGATGGTGCGGGTCCCTTCCAGGGTCAGGACCTCGATGGTGTTGTTGTCCAGCAGTTTGCCGGAGCCGATGACGATTTCCACGCCCAGGCGCTCAAGGCCTGCGCGGATGTCGTTGGACTGTCCGTGGGCCAGGTTCAGGACGCGGTCGTTGATGTGCTTGAGGTCGGCGCGGGGCTTGGAGGCCGCGCCATCGCCGTCGAACTTCACTCCCAGCTCGTCCGCCTCGCCTACGCGGGTCATGAGGTCGGCGGTGGCGATCAGGGTCTTGGAAGGCACGACGTCGGTCAGCACGGCGGATCCGCCGAGACCGGCGCGCTCAACGATGGTGACGTGGGCACCCAGCGAGGCGGCCACCATGGCGGCTTCATATCCGCCGGGACCACCTCCCAGGATCGCGATACGGGGGGCACTGAAGTCAACTTGGGTGGTCACAATCCTCAATTCTCGCTTATTGCTCCGCAGGCTGCCACTCAGCCGAGCCTCACCTCCACCCCTACCTGATTGCGGCAGGGGCAAGGTAGCTTGTACCAGTGAGTAACACTGAGCTGATGAACACAGACCCCTTTGAAGCCGCCCAGGCCGCCGCAGACTTCATAGCCGCCGAGACCGGCGTCGAGTCCCACGACGTAGCGCTGGTGCTCGGATCCGGCTGGGCCGAGGCCGCCGATCTCATCGGCGAGACCACGGCAACCCTGAATGCCTCCGAGGTGCCCGGCTTCCACAAGCCCGCCGTGGTTGGCCATGTGGGCACCATCCGCTCCGTGCTTACGAAGGAGGGCAAGCGGGCCCTGGTCCTGGGGGCCAGGACGCACTACTACGAAGGCCGTGGCGTCCGTTCCGTCGTCCACGGCGTCCGGACAGCTGCTGCCGCCGGTTGCAAAACACTGGTCCTGACCAACGGCTGTGGCGGGCTGAACGAAGGCTGGACGCCTGGCACCCCTGTGCTGATCAGCGATCACATCAACCTGACGGCAACCTCACCGCTTGAGGGCGCAACGTTCGTGGACCTCACCGACCTCTACTCCTCCCGCATCCGGCAATTGGCCCGCGAAGTGGACTCCTCGCTTCAGGAAGGCGTGTACGCACAGTTCACCGGGCCGCACTACGAGACGCCGGCCGAGGTGCAGTATGCCAAGCGGATCGGCGCGGATCTGGTGGGCATGTCCACGGCATTGGAAGCCATCGCCGGCCGGCACGCAGGCATGGAAGTCTTCGGCATCTCGCTGGTCACGAACCTCGCCGCGGGCATCAGCCCGGTTCCCTTGAGCCACGCTGAGGTGCTGGAGGCCGGGCAGGCAGCCGGCAAGCGGATTTCCAAGCTCCTGGCGGAGATCATCGCCAAGCTGTAACCCGCTCCTTAACAGCAACGCGGGGTCACTTATGGCCCATGTTTACGACAAACATGGGCCATAAATGACCCCGCGTTGTTTTTAACCGGGGGGTAAACGCACAGTAAATTCACAGATTAAAACAGATTTATTGCGCAACATTTGATTCCCGACGGCCGGATATGCCACGCGCGCACGTTGGCAATGTAAGCGCTTGCGCACGTACTGGCGAGTAGCTCATAAGCCCGCCGAAACACCCTTTGATTTGCGGCCTAACACGTGTCTAGCGTGGAGTCTGTTGCGGCAAGTCGACGTGCCGGAACCACCTGTGGTGAGCGCCCTGAAGGGCACTCACCGCCACCTCGAAACGATGGCGTCCTTCGAAGACGCCACCAGCGGATCGATGGACGCCTGAGTCGAGACCCCAACCGGGGAACAGGGCATGCGCCCCACTCCACGAAGTCCAACACTCCGCGAGAAGAGCAAGCATGAACACGCACTCAAACCCCCGACGGCCACGGCGCCGCCTGCAACGGGCAGTAGCCGTCGCGGCAGCCGCCAGCGTAGCGGGCACCATCCTGCTGGTGACGCCGGCCGCGCAGGCAAATCTGCCTGCCGACCCGCCGTCGAGCACCTTGCCGGCACCCACGCCCGGCTTCCCACTGCCGTCGCTGCACACCCAGCAGGCTTACGACCCGGCCGCCAATTTCACCTCGAAGTGGACCCGGGCCGACGCCAAGCAGATCATGGCCCAGAGCAACCCCAACGTGACGCCGGGCCAGAACTCCATGAGCCCGAACGTCACCATGCCGGAGATTCCCAAGGACTTCCCGGCCATGAACGACGACGTCTGGGTGTGGGATACGTGGTCGCTGACTGACGAGAATGCCAACCAGATCAGCTACAAGGGCTGGGATGTCATCTTCGCCCTGGTGGCCGACCGGCACGCCGGCTACGGCTTCGACCAGCGCCACTGGAACGCCAGGATCGGTTACTTCTTCCGGAAGACCAACGCCGATCCTGCCAAGGACAAGTGGAACTACGGCGGACACCTCTTCCTGCCCAACACGTCCATCGGCAACACCGAATGGTCCGGGTCCACGCGCCTGATGCAGGGCAACAAGATCAACGTCTTCTACACGGCAACAACGTTCTACGACGTCGCCGAGCGCAATGCCGGAGGTGGCGGAATTGCTCCGGACGCCGTCATCGCCAAGGCCTTGGGCAACATCCACGCCACCAAGGACGGCGTGAGCTTCGACGGCTTCCAGCACACCAAGCTCCTGGAACCGGACGGAAAGCTGTACCAGAACAAAGCCCAGAACCCGGGCTTCGCGTTCCGGGATCCGTACACCTTCAGTGACCCTGCCCACCCGGGCAAGACCTTCATGGTGTTCGAAGGCAACACCGGCGGCACCCGCGGCTCCTACAAGTGCAAGCAGGAAGACCTCGGCTACCGCCCTGGCGATCCCCACGCCGAGACCGTGGACCAGGTCAACACCACCACCGGCGCCTGGTACCAGACCGCCAACGTTGGCTTGGCTGTGGCCGACAACAAGGACCTGACCAAGTGGAGCTTCCTCCCGCCGCTCCTGTCCGCCAACTGCGTCAATGACCAGACCGAGCGTCCGCAGATCTTCATCCAGAACGAGAACGGCAAGAACAAGTACTACCTGTTCACCATCAGCCACCAGTTCACGTACGCGGATGGCATGCGCGGCCCCGACGGCGTCTACGGCTTCGTCGGTGACGGTGTCCGTTCGGACTACCAGCCCGTCAACAACAGCGGACTGGCTCTCGGATCACCCACGGACCTGAACATGCCGGCCAACGCGCCCGAAGGTCCGGACCCGCGCCAGAACGGCCGCCAGTTCCAGGCGTACTCGCACTACGTGCAGCCCGGTGGACTGGTGCAGTCATTCATTGACAACGTGGATGGCGTCCGCGGCGGTTCCCTCTCACCCACCGTGAAGATGAACTTCAAGGCAGGCGTGACGCAGGTTGACCGCAGCTTCGGCCAGAACGGCCTCGGCCCGTTCGGCTACCTCCCCACCAACGTCCGCGTCGGCGGCGAGGGCCTCTACAAGTAACACCCGGCCCTAAGGCCACGGCGGGGTGCGCCGGTCACAGCCCGGCGCACCCCGTCACCCCAACCCTTCAGGATTCCCCATGACTCATCCCAGCCCCCACCTGTCCCGCCGCCAATTGCTGGCCGCAAGTGCCGCCGTCGTCGTCGCGTTTTCTGCCGCCTCCTGCACGGCAAGCCCGACGCCGGCTCCCACCGCGGCGGGCCGGACGCCCACCGCTTCGGATCCGTGGCGGCCCCTGGCACACCTGACGGCCGAGAAGAACTGGCTCAATGATCCCAACGGACTGATCTACCACGACGGCACGTACCACGCGTTCTACCAGTACAACCCGCGCGCCAATTCGTGGGGCAACATGTCGTGGGGCCACTCCACCAGCAAAGACCTCGTGAATTGGGAACAGCAACCGGTAGCCATGGAGGCAAGCGCTGCGGAAGAGATCTTCTCCGGCTGCATGGTGATGGACAGCAACAATGCTTCGGGCCTTGGATCGGCCGGAAACCCGCCGATGGTAGCCCTCTACACCAGCGCCTACGGCAAAAACGGCGCGCTCCCCCAAGGAGCCCAAGCGCAATCAGTCGCGTACAGCCTCGACGGCGGTACCACGTGGCAGAAGTACTCCGGTAATCCTGTGCTCAACCTCGCGCCCACCAACAACAACTTCCGGGACCCGAAAGTCTTCTGGTACGAGCCAGGCCAATACTGGATGATGACCACGGTGGTGGCCGACGCCCAGGTGGTCAAGCTCTTCAAGTCCACCGACCTGCTCCACTGGGACTACCTCAGCGACTTCTCCGGTGTCGGCGCCCAGGGTGGCCTGTGGGAGGTCCCAGAGCTTGTCCAGATGCCGGTGGATGGCTCCACGGCGAAAAAGTGGGTCATGGTGCTGAGCATCAACCCAGGCGGCATCGCGGGCGGGTCCGGCATGCAGTACTTCGTGGGCGATTTCGACGGAATCCGCTTTGCCGCCGAGAACGCGGCGGCCCCTGACGCCCCGTTGTCCGAGTCGCAATGGCTGGACCACGGAGCCGACTACTACGCCGCCAACTCGATCTCCCACGCGCCCGGGGACAAGCCCGTGCTGCTTGGCTGGATGGGCAACTGGGACTACGCCCAGAACGTACCCACCACTCCCTGGCGCGGCTCCATGGCGATTCCCAGGGAACTCACGCTGGTCCGGGGAGAGCACCGCTATGAGCTCCGCTCGGCAATCGCCACCACGGCCAGGGAGGCACTGGAACGCCGGGGCGGTGAGGTCAGAAACAAAGACCTCACCGTGGGCTCCTCGGTCCAGGACCTGGGTGGTGACTTCGAGGGTCGCAGCCAGCTGATCGAACTCGAACTGGACCTGATTTCTGCGCAGGAGGCCGGCATCATTCTCCGGCGGTCCGCCGACGGCAAGTCCGGACTGCGGATCTCCTACGCCAAGGAAAACCGGACACTGAAGGTGGACCGTTCGCAGGCGGGGACCGGCAACTTTTCCGAGAAATTCAGTCCGTACCATCAGGTCTCCCTTCCCCCTGCCGGGAACGACGGGAAGGTCCGCCTCACCATCCTCCTCGATTCCTCCTCAGTGGAAGTCTTTGCCCAGGATGGCGTGGCAGTCATCACGGACACATTCTTCCCGGACTGGGACGCCACCGGAACCTCAGTGTTCAGCACGGACGGAGAGACGAACTTCTCCATGCGTTCGCGTCCGTTCTAGGGCAACCCGGGGTCAGATATGGCCCATTACGACCCGATTTATGGGCCATATCTGACCCCGCGTTGCCCTTGCCGTGTGCAATGAGGATAGTTTTGTCCCTATGACATCCAGTGATGCCGCACGTGAACAGCTGATCATCGACGCCCGCCAGTGGGCCGCCCAGGACCCGGACCCAACGACGACGGCGGCCCTCCTGGAGCTTGCCGACCTCGCCGCTGCCGGGGACGCGGGAGCGGCCCAGGAACTGGGCGACAGCTTCAACGGAACCCTCCAATTCGGCACCGCAGGCCTCCGCGCAGCCCTCGGCCCCGGCCCGAACCGCATGAACCGCGTGGTGGTACGCCGGGCCGCGGCAGGTTTGGCGGCATTCCTCACCGAAGCAGTAGCCGCAGCATCCCCGGGAACCCGCCCGCGCGCCGTCGTCGGCTTTGACGCCCGCTACAACTCGGACATTTTCGCGGAAGAAACAGCCGCGATCTTCACTGCCGCTGGGATCGAAACCTTCCTCATGCCGGCAGCCCTTCCGACGCCGTTGCTCGCCTACGCGGTCAGGAACCTGGAGTGCGACGGCGGCGTGATGGTCACCGCCAGCCACAACCCGCCGCAGGACAACGGTTACAAGGTCTACTTGGGGCGGCATGCAGTAGCTGAGAGCGGCCGTGGGGCGCAGATCGTGGCGCCGTACGATGCCATGATCGCGGCCAAGATCGAGGCCGTCGGCGCGCTGGAGTCCATTGAATTGGCCGATGCCGGCTGGTCGGTGCTGCCGGCGTCCATAGCGTCGGACTACGAATCGGCCATGGCCAAGCTGGTGGATCGCGAACATTTCCCGGCCCGGGACTTGAAGATTATTTTGACGCCCATGCACGGCGTGGGCGGCGGGACGGCCGTCTCCGTCCTGAACGCAGCGGGGTTCTCTGATGTCACCCTGGTGGCCGAGCAAGCTGAGCCGGACCCGGACTTCCCCACTGTTGCTTTCCCGAATCCCGAAGAACCCGGCGCTTTGGACCTGGCACTCGCCGCTGCCGAGGAGGCTGGGGCTGACATTGTTCTGGCCAATGATCCCGACGCCGATCGCGCTGCGGTTGCTGCCCTGGACCCCGCGACGGGTGCTTGGCGCATGCTGCGTGGCGACGAGGTTGGGGCGTTGCTGGGAGCGCATATCGTGACCCGGTTGGCTGCCTCTGCTTCCTCGGACGATGCGCACAGCGGTGTCTTTGCGAACTCGATCGTGTCCTCACGGCTGCTCTCCCGGATCGCGGCGTCGGCAGGCTTCGCTCACGAAGAAACGCTCACGGGCTTCAAGTGGATTTCCCGGGTCCCCGGACTGACCTACGGGTACGAGGAAGCATTGGGTTACTGTGTGGCGCCGGAGCTGGTCCGCGACAAGGACGGCATCTCGGCGGCCGTGCTGATCGCCGAGATGGCGGCAGCTGCCAAAGCTGAGGGCAAGTCGATCTTCGACACCCTGGATGATCTGTATCTGGTGCACGGCCTGCACGCCAGCGACCAATTGAGCATCCGCGTGGCCGACCTGGGCCTTCTCGATGCCATGATGAACCGGCTGCGGGTCAATCCGCCTGAAGCGTTTGGAGGTTCCGCCGTCGAAGTGTCCACGGACCTGGCGGAAGGAAGCGAGTCACTGCCTCCCACCGACGGGCTGCTCTACCTCACGCGTGACCAGAGCCGCGTCATCATCCGGCCCAGCGGCACCGAACCCAAGCTCAAGTGCTACCTGGAAGTGATCCGTCCGGTGGAATCCGCGGCGGAACTACCGGAAGCACGCCAAGCGGCACGGGCCGCGCTGGACGATGTGCTCAGCGACGTCCGCGAAGCACTGGGCCAGTAGCTTTCAAGCCTGGAGCCCGACCTCAACGAAGCCGCCCACGTGGCGGGTGGCGAAGACTTCGAGACTGAGTTCGGCGTTGCTGAAGCACTCGCCTGTTTCGAGGTCGTAAACCTCTTTATGGAGCGGGGAAGCGATGGTGGGCCGGCTGCCCCGGGAGCCGATGATTCCGCGCGCCATGACGTTGGCGAGAGTGGCCGGGTCCTGCTGGGCGACGGCAAATACCTCTGACGGTCCTGTTCGAAAGAGTGCGACCTGGCGGCCCTCGATCAGTGCCGCTTCTCCCCAGGCGGGCTCAAGCTCGTCCAGAGGGCAAACGCGGTGCCAGGTGATGCCCTCGGCCAGTCCCTCGGCACTGTCCAAAGTCCCAGCGCGGTCCAGAATTACGGTCATTTCAGCCCCTCTCACTGTGTCCGGGAGTGCCGTATTCCACTGCCGCATCTGCCGGACCAGGCCACGCTTGTGGCCACTCCTCCACGCTAAAACCGGGGTGTTTCGTCCGGGGTGCGCCTTTGTGTCCGATTGGTAAAAGACACCTCACACCTGCTGAAACGCGTTCGTGATGCAGAAGTTAAGACCACGAAACAAACGGGAAACTGAAGCGAAACTGCCCCTTCCTAGGCTGGGACCACACGTTGCGGAGATCCGTCTGCACCATTTGCGAAAGGCCCACCAGTGACCGGACACACTTCAAGCACAGGGACTCCACGCCGCGTCGTCGTCGTCGGCGGCGGTCCCGCGGCCCACCGCTTCACCGATGCCATGGTCAATCGCGGTCTTGAAGGCTGGCAGCTTACGGTATTGGCTGAGGAGGCGCACCTCCCCTACGACCGTGTGGCCTTGAGCAAGGCCCTCACTGAGGTCGACGTTGACCTCACCCTGGGCGAGGCGGCGATGTGGGAGCACCCCGCCGTCGAACTGAAGACCGGCGAGCGCGCGGTCAGGATCGACTCCGTTGCCAAGAGCGTCCTCACGGCCGCAGGCAACAAGTACGACTACGACCACCTGGTGGTCGCAACAGGTTCTGATGCCGCACGGCTTCCCATTCCCGGATCCGAGCACACGCACGTGTACCGCACCCTCGAGGACGTGTGGTCCATCAACAAGGCCATCGCGGAGTTGACCGCAAAGCTCGGCCGGAAGGTCAACGCGGTCACCATCGGCGGTGGTCTCCTTGGCCTTGAATCTGCCGCTGGTACCGAGCAGCTCGGCGCGACGCCCGTTGTCATCAACGGCTCCCCGTGGTTGATGAACACCCAGTTGGATGAGGGCGCGGGCCAGGCCTTGGGCCGTTTGATCGCGGCCAAGGGCTTCGAAGTGCACGGCGGCGTCTTCCCCTCCGAAGTCCTGACCGACGACGACGGCCAGGTCACCGGGGTCCTCATGGCCGATGGACGCACCATCCCGGCTGATCTGGTGATTGTGGCCATTGGTGTCAGGCCCCGGGATGACCTCTTCCGCGCAGCCGAGGCAGAAGAGCAGCTGTTCAGCCTTGGCCCGCGCGGCGGCGTGGTCATCAACGACTTCTGCGCCACCGAGGTGGAGAGCATCTGGGCCATCGGCGAGGTGGCCAACTTCGGCGGGATGTGCCTGGGGCTGGTGGCTCCGGCCAACACCATGGCTGAGATCGTTGCCGACCGGCTGCATGGCGGGGAAGCAACTTTCCCCGGTTTCGATACGGCCACCAAGCTCAAGCTTTCCGGAGTGGATGTTGCCAGCTTTGGCGACGCCTTTGCCCGCACCGAGCATTCCCTGGAAATCGTCTACGCCGACCCTGCCCGTGGCGTCTACCAGAAGATCGTCACCACCGATGATGCCAAAACCCTCCTGGGCGCTATCTTCGTCGGCGACGCATCTCCGTACATGAGCCTTCGACCGCTGTTGGGGCGGGAGTTGTCCGCTGAACCGGGAGCTTACCTGAGCGCTGCCGGCGGCGGGGAGGCACCGGAGACAGAGCTGCCCGATGACGCGATCCTGTGCTCCTGCAACAACGTGGCCGCCGGCACCATCCGGGACACCATCAACGGTTGCGGCGCGTGCGAAGGCAATGCCCCGGTCCAGGAACTCGGCGAACTCAAAGGCTGCACCCGTGCCGGAACCCAGTGCGGCTCCTGCGTTCCCATGCTGAAGAAGCTCCTGGAAGGAGAGCTGACCAAGTCCGGCATTGAGGTATCCAAGGCCCTGTGCGAGCACATCAGCCTCTCCCGCCAGGAACTCTTCGATGCCATCCGGGTCCTTGAACTCACGTCCTTCGAGGAGATCATGGCCAAGTACGGCACAGGCGCGGGCTGCGACATCTGCAAGCCGACCATTGCCTCGATCCTGGCCAGCCAGCACTCCGCCTACGTCCTGGACGCCGGGCGTGGTTCGCTGCAGGACACCAACGACCGAGCCTTGGCCAACATGCAGAAGGACGGAACCTACTCGGTGGTCCCCCGTATCGCAGGCGGTGAGATCACGCCCAAGGGGCTCGGCGTCATCGCAGCGGTGGCGGAGAAGTACAACCTCTACACCAAGATCACCGGTGGTCAGCGCATCGATATGTTTGGTGCCAGGCTCGAGCAGCTGCCGGACATCTGGAAGGAACTGGTGGACGCGGGATTCGAGTCGGGCCAGGCCTACGGGAAGAGCCTGCGCACAGTGAAGTCCTGCGTCGGATCCACGTGGTGCCGCTTCGGCGTCCAGGATTCCGTGGCCATGGCCATCGCACTGGAACTGCGGTACCGGGGCCTGCGAAGCCCGCACAAACTCAAAATGGGTGTCTCCGGCTGCGCGCGCGAGTGCGCCGAGGCCCGGGGCAAGGATGTCGGAGTGATCGCCACGGCCGATGGCTGGAACCTCTACGTGGGAGGCAACGGCGGCGCCACTCCGGCCCACGCCAAACTGCTCGCCAAGGACCTGGACGATGAAACGCTGCTGAAGTACATCGACCGCTATCTGATGTACTACATCCGCACCGCCGACCGCCTGCAGCGCACCGCCCGCTGGCAAGAAGAGCTCGACGGCGACATCAAGCACGTTGAGGACGTGGTGGTTCACGACTCCCTGGGTATTGCCGCTGAACTTGAAGCCGCGATGGCCAAGCACATCGACACCTACCAGGACGAGTGGGCTGAGACACTGAAGGACCCCGAACGCCTCCGCCGCTTCCGCTCCTTCGTCAACGCCCCCGACCAGAAGGACGAGTCCATTGCCTTCGTTCCGGAGCGCGGCCAGATCCGCCCTGCCACGAATGAAGAAAAGGGCGGCGTGCTCATCGCCTCCACCATCCCGGTCCGCAGCGAATAACAAGGGGTCTCCATGCAGCTCACCATTGATCTCACCGGCCGCGATGTGTTGGTCGCAGGATCCGACAAGACCGTCCGGCAAGCCGTCCGCCGCTACCAGCACGCTGGCGCCACCGTTCACCGCCTCGGCACTCCGGACGCGGTTCCGGCCAACGGCCAGCTCCCGGCACGTCCGTTCCTGGTAGCCGTAGTGGACGACGGCGACGACCGCTGGGCCGCGCTGGTGGAACGCTGCCGCGCCGCGGGCATCCCCGTGGCGTTTGAGCCGGCACCCGGCGCCGCCGGACACGTAACCCTGGTGGGTGGAGGACCAGGCGCGCTGGACTTGCTGACGGTAGGTGCCATGGACGCGTTGCGGGATGCCGACGTCGTGTTCTACGACCGTTTGGCCCCCTGCCAGGAACTGGCAGGCCTGACCGCCGCAGAGCTGGTGGATGTCGGAAAGCAGCCAGGCCTGCACAAGGTGACGCAGCGGGATATTGAAAAGCTCATGGTGGAAGCGGCACTGCTGGGCAAGAACGTCGTCAGGCTCAAGGGCGGTGACCCGTATGTGTTTGGACGTGGCGGCGAAGAGGTTGCAGCCTGCGTAGCGGCCGGGATTCCCGTCCGGGTTGTTTCGGGCGTTACCAGCGCCATCTCCGTGCCTGCGGCCGCGGGGATTCCGGTGACGCACCGGGAAGTGAGCCACATGTTCACAGTGGTTTCCGGCCACGCCCCCTTGACGGAGAAGGAACACCTCCACCTCGCAGGACTGGGCGGCACCATTGTGGTCCTCATGGGCATAGGAACACTGCCACAGCTCGCCGCCGGCCTGCGTCGCGCGGGCATGACATCCGACATGCCCGTGGCCGTTGTGGAACGTGGCTACCGACCCGGCCAGCGCACCACCATCGCCGACCTCGGTAATATCGAAACAGCGGCGACCGGCTGCAGCAACCCGGCCGTCCTGGTCATCGGTGAGGTGGTCCGGGTGGCCGAAGCAAACCGGAATCACGCCGAAGCATCCGCTGAACTGAGCCGACTCGCGGCTTCGCTCCTTGAAGCCTGAAGGTAAATAGATATGACTGTTGCACGGGCCATCGAAGCCCTGGACCCCAATGCCGCACCGGACACCGCAGAGGCCGCCGAAGCGCCCCTGGATGGATTCCGCATCGGCGTCACCTCGCACCGCCGTTCCCGCGACCTCATCGAGGCCCTCGAGCGGCGCGGCGCGAGCGTCCTGCACGCTCCGGCGTTGAAGATCGCCCCCGTCCAGGAGGACATGATCCTCATCGAGGACACCCGGACCATCATTGAGGCCAAGCCGGATATCTGCATCGCCACCACCGCCTACGGGATGCGGCGTTGGTGTGAGGCGGCCGATTCCTTTGGCATCGGGGAGCAACTCCTGGAAACCCTGTCGGCCTGTCGCATGTTCGTCAGGGGACCAAAAGCCCGTGGCGCCGTACGCGCCGCCGGTTTGGCCGACGTCGGAATCAGCAGTGACGAGACCACGGCCACCCTGGTGGATATGCTGCTGGTGGAGGGTGTGCGCGGCAAGACCGTGGCAGTGCAGTTGCACGGTTACACGGACGTTCGCCAACTGGAGCGGCTCCGCATGTCGGGAGCGACTGTCCTGACGGTGACTCCCTACCGCTGGGTCAAGCCTGATGGCGAGGACAAATTGCCGCGCCTGATCGAGGCCGTCGTCAATGGCAATCTCGACGTCCTGACCTTCACCAGTGCCCCGGCCGTTGATGCCATGTGGAGCACTGCGCACGAAATGGGCCTGTACAGACAACTCATCGAGGCGCTCAAGGGCCCCGTGACCGTTGCGGCCGTGGGGCCTGTCACGGCACAGCCATTGGTCGACGCCGGGCTGACTCCCCTGATCCCCGACCGCTACCGCATGGGTGCGCTCATCCGCCTCGTCACCGAGCACCTGTCGCTGAACCACGTTCGACGCTTGGAGACCAAGACGGCCACGATCGAGCTGCGCGGGCGTTGCCTCCGGATCGACGGCGAAGTGGTGGAACTGGCACCGGCTCCCCTCCTGCTGTTGCGGGCGCTCCTTGGGGCAGGAGGTGCGGTCTTGTCGCGTGAAGCGTTGTCGGATCTTTTGGATCTGCGGGGCTCCGTACATGCCCTGGACATGACGGTCAGCCGGCTGCGGTCCTCGTTGCCTGACGGAAAGCTCGTGGAAACAGTGGTGAAGCGCGGATACCGTCTGCGCGCCTAGGAGCCCGGTCACGCTATGCCGCCTTCACCAAGGGAAGTTCATCCCAGTTGGTGGTGTAGCGGGGGCTGAGCATGTCCCGCTTCATGGACCAGTCCGGACCGCCTTTGATGCCTGCGTGTCCCAGGCCAATGGAGCCCCGGCCGTAGCGTTTGCTGACTTCCTCCAGCAAACTGCCAATGCCGCGTTCCTCGTGCCGGTTCTCGAAGATCTCCAAGGGCTTCTGGTTGCCGGTGGGACGGAGGTCGGTGACCATGATGCCGGCTTTGGCGTACTTTGTTCCCTCCTGGATCTTCGGCACCAGGGCGTGGGCGGCTTTCGTCAGCAGGACAGGGTCCGACGTCGGCATGGGCAGTGAGACGCTGACGGTCGGAAACGATTTGTCGTTCGGGTTGTAGACCGATGTTGCCGCGAACGCTGTCAAGAGCTTGGCTTGGAGATCGTGTTTGGCCAATCGGGCACTTGCCATCTGCCCGTAGACGCTCAGCA
Organism: Paenarthrobacter sp. JL.01a; assembly: GCF_025452095.1. NCBI lineage: Bacteria > Bacillati > Actinomycetota > Actinomycetes > Micrococcales > Micrococcaceae > Paenarthrobacter > Paenarthrobacter sp. JL.01a. The sequence goes on along the minus strand of NZ_CP104877.1, from coordinate 1,435,193 downwards.
CCTGCCGCAGCTGGGCCGTCGTCGTAATCGGCGTGGAGAAGGAGCGCGAGAAGATCAACTGGTCCCGCCCGATCCGTTCCTCTTCCATGGGGATGCACGGGGTACCCCGCAGCTCCAGGACCGTGCGCATCATGACGATGGAAAACTTGTCACGCAAGGCAACAGGCTCGGCGCGAACCAGGTCCAGGATCGAGTAGATTCCCATGGCATTCAGGCGCTTGGTTAGCCTGGTGGCGATGCCCCAGATCTCGATGACCGAAAGCCGGGCCATGAGCGCCTCACGCTCCGCTTCCGGGACCGAATCCCAGCGGCACACCCCATTGAAGGCCGGATTGTGTTTGGCCCACTTGTTGGCGAGCTTGGCAAGCGTTTTGGTGCGGGCAATTCCAACGCACACCGGAACCCCGACATTTCTGCGGCATGCCTCTTTGATGGTCCGCCCCAGGTGCAAGAGTTCCTCGGGCCTGCCTTTGACGCCGAGGAACGCCTCGTCGATGGAATACACCTCCTGCCAGGCGGAGTAGCGCTGCAGCAACTCCATGACCCGTGAGCTGATGTCCCCGTACAACTCGTAATTGCTGGACAGGGCAATGAGTCCCCATTCCTTTGCCCGCGGAGCCAGTTTGAACCACGGATCCCCCAGGCCAATGCCAAGCCGCTTCGCTTCGGGCGACCTGGTGACGGCGCAGCCATCGTTGTTGGAAAGGACGATCAGCGGTTTGCCCTCAAGGGCAGGGTTAAAAGCCCGTTCCGCCGAGGCATAGAAGCAGTTGATGTCCACGTGGGCGATCTCCTGCATGCGGTGCATTAGGGCTGGCCTGGACATGCTCCTCCTTGGCTCGGCAATACCATGCGCGCCCACCGGATACGGAGGGACACGCCAATTATTCGAAGATATATTCGAATAATTCAACTGTACCTCGCGCCCCCGACAATAAAACTGCCCTGCCACCGCGAGGGCTTGCTTAACATATTGATGAGTGTAAATATTTACCTGTGTCTATGTCTTTGGAGCTGACCCCGGTCCAGGCCGTTGCCTGCTGCTCGCCGCTGGCACGCGAGCCATTGTCGGAGAAAGAAGCCGACGGCGTTGCGCCGCTGTTAAAAGCTTTGGCGGATCCCGTGCGGTTGCGGCTGATGTCCCTGGTGGCCTCACACGCGGGCGGGGAAGCATGCGTCTGCGACCTGAACGATGCCTTCGAGTTGTCGCAGCCGACCATCAGCCACCATCTGAAAGTGCTGCACGAAGCCGGTTTGCTGGACCGGGAAAAGCGCGGAGTCTGGGTCTACTACAAGGCCCGCACCGAAGCCCTGCAGAACCTGGCAGCCTTGATCGGCGGACAGGCCCAGTGAATCCCTTGCTCCTGCGCCGGGCGGCTGCGGAATTCCTCGGCACTTGCCTCTTGGTCGCTGCCGTGGTTGGTTCCGGAGTGATGGCCTCCCGGCTGTCACCGAACGACGTCGGGCTGCAGCTGCTGCAGAACAGCCTCGCCACTGGCGCGGCTTTGGCCGCGTTGATCCTTGCCCTGCAGCCGGTCTCAGCCTCCTTCAATCCTATGGTCACCTTGGTCGAACGGGCCCTTGGAATGATCGACACCCGGGCTGCAGCCCTTTTGGTTGCGGCTCAGGTGCTGGGTGGATTGGCCGGGACTGTCGCGGCGAACCTGATGTTCGACCTGGCTCCGGTCACGTTGTCCACCCATGAACGCTCCGGTCCTGGTCTGTGGCTGGCAGAGGTCATAGCTACGGCAGGGCTGCTGGTCATCGTGTTTGGGACCATCCGTTCCGGACGCGCCGACCGGGTGGCTTTCGCCGTCGGCGGTTACATCACCGCTGCGTACTGGTTCACTTCCTCCACAAGCTTCGCCAACCCCGCCGTCACGATCGCCCGAACCATCACGGACACCTTCGCAGGGATCGCACCTGCCTCCGCGCCGGGTTTCATCGCCGCCCAACTGGTCGGCGGTGCCCTCGGCTTGGTCCTGGTTCGTTTCCTCTATCCCCAAACCACTGATGTTGCCGCAGCTGATGCCGCGGACGATCGAAAGGTGCACTCATGAGCGTCAAACCCTCCGTCCTGTTCGTTTGCGTCCACAACGCCGGACGGTCCCAAATGGCCGCCGCATTCCTGACCACCCTGGGCAGGGGCGCCATCGAGGTCCGCTCCGCAGGTTCCCAACCCGCCAGCCAGGTCAACCCCGCAGCGGTTGAGGCGATGGCCGAGATCGGGATCGACATGTCCGCCGAAATCCCCAAGATTCTCACCACCGAGGCCGTGAAGGACTCCGACGTCGTGATCACCATGGGCTGCGGGGACGAGTGCCCGTACTTCCCGGGTAAACGCTACGAAGACTGGGTTTTGGAAGACCCCGCAGGCAAAGGCGTCGACTCCGTCCGGCCCATCCGCGACGAGATCAAAACCCGGGTCGAGGCCCTGATTGCCAGCCTCACGCCGACGGGAGCCCAGCAATGACCGGGCACGATTCCCTGCCGGTCGCGGTGATCGGCGCCGGACCGGTCGGATTGGCCGCGGCCGCGCACTTGCTCGAACGTGGACTGGAACCCCTGGTGATCGAAGCCGGCCCCACCGTCGGTTCCGCTATCAAAGGGTGGGGGCATGTTCGAGTCTTCTCTACCTGGAAATACAACCTCGACTCCGCTGCCGTCCGTCTGCTCCAGCGAACTGGCTGGAAAGCACCCCGCCCGACCGCGCTGCCCTTTGGCCACGAAATCGTCACCCAATATCTCGAACCGTTGGCCGCAAGCCAGGAACTCAGGCAGAGGATCCACACCGGTTCGAAGGTGGTTGCCGTGACCCGGCAAGGGATGGATAAAAGCCGAAGCCAGGGCCGCGACCAGACACCCTTCGTCCTGCAGGTTCAGGACGACGACGGCCAGACCACTGAGGTTCTGGCGCGGGCTGTCATCGATGCCTCAGGAACGTGGAACGCCCCCGCTCCGCTTGGCTCCAACGGCCTCCCGGTTCCCGGCGAAGCCAGAGCCCGCGCCGCCGGGATCATCACTGGAGCCCTACCCGATGTCACCCAGGATGGTTTCGCCGGCCACCGGACCCTCGTCATCGGGTCCGGGCACTCGGCCGCGAACATGGTCCTGGACCTCGCCCGCCTTGCACGCACCCATCCCGGCACCACGGTCGTCTGGGCCATCCGCGCCGAGACCCCCGCAAGGGCTTACGGTGGCGGTAACGCCGACGAACTCCCCGCCCGCGGCCAGCTGGGCACACGCCTGCGCACCGCCGTCGAGACCGGTGCCGTCCAGCTCCTGACCGGCTTCCGCACCCTAAGCGTCGAGACCAGCGGCGCTGCCGTGATCGTCCACGCAACTGACGGCCGGACGGTGGAGGTTGACCGGGTGATCCCGGCCACCGGCTTCCGCCCGGACCTGGGCATCCTTGCCGAACTGCGGCTGGAGCTGGACCCGGCGGTCGACGCCCCCAAAGCGCTGGGACCACTGATTGACCCGGACTTCCATAGCTGCGGCACCGTCCCAGCGCACGGCGCGCGGATCCTGGCCCACCCCGAGAAGGACTTTTACCTGGCAGGAATGAAGTCCTATGGCCGGGCACCGACCTTCCTCATGGCCACCGGCTACGAACAAGTGCGGTCCATCGCCGCCGCCCTGGCCGGCGACACAGCAGCAGCAGAAGCTTTGGAACTGGAACTTCCCGAAACAGGGGTCTGCTCCACCAGCCTTCCCGCAGATGGGCAAGACGCGGCAGATTCGTGCTGCGGGTCCGCCAAACCAGAACCGGTCACGATTGGCTTCGCTACCGGGCTGGTTCACGGCCGCATCGGGGAACCAGCCGCACCATGACCGGTACCAACCACCTGCTGAGCCGCCGGATGGAGCACGCCGACTGGCCGGCGGTCGAGGCGATCTGGGCCGCGGGCATCGCTTCAGGCCATTCCACCTTCGAACCGGCACCGCCAAGCTGGGAAGACTTCGACGCTACCCGTCACCCCCAGCTCCGCCTCGTTGCCAAAGACCACGGCAACATCGTGGGCTGGGTCGCCGCGTCACCCGTTTCGTCAAGGACGGTCTATCGCGGCGTCGTCGAGCACTCCATCTACATCGCCCAGGAGGCCCGCGGCCGAGGCTACGGGGCCCAACTCCTCGACGCCTTCGTCCGCAGGACCGAAGAGGAAGGGATATGGACCATCCAATCCAACATCTTCCCCGAGAACGCCGCCTCCATAGCCCTGCACCAACGACACGGTTTCACCGTCGTGGGCACCCGGCAAAGGATTGGACTCATGAGCTACGGGCCAGCCGCCGGCTCCTGGCGGGACACCGTCTTGCTCGAACGCCGCGCCGAATAGCAACCGGAATGGAAGAGCGCAGCTAGGAACCCATAGAGGCATCCTTCTTGTGCACCAGATAAATGGCTCCGGTGGTGACGTCTTCTTCGAGTGCTTCCAGGGTCCGCCCGCGGGTCTCCGGGACCTGGGTGTAGATGAAAATGAGGGCCGCGATACCCACAGCACCGAACAGGAAGAACGTCCCCGTGATCCCCACGCCGGCCACCAGGGTAGGGAAGAACAGACCCAGCAGCGCGTTGGCAATCCAGAGGCAGAACACCGAAAGGCCGATGGCAAAACCGCGGACATGAAGCGGGAAGATTTCGGACAGCATCACCCAAACGGCAATGTTCAGGAACGTCTGCATCGAGCCAACGAAAGCCACCACCAGAAAAAGGATCACGAACGGACGCGCCGCATTTCCCACGGGAAGCACGATCGAGGCGATGCCGATGAGGAAGTGGCACGCCGTGGTCAGGGTGAACCCCAGAAGCAGGGTGGTACGGCGGTTGACACGCTGCATCAAGGTCAGGGCGATCACGCCCCCAACCACCGCGATCACCCCGGGAGCGATGTTGGCAATGAGGGCTGCATTGGAGTCGAATCCGGCTTCGACGAGCACCGACTGGCCGTAGTACATGATCGAATTGATGCCGGTCAGCTGCTGGGCCACGCCGAGACCAATGCCTACCAGGACAATGCGAAGAATCCATTTGTTCTTCAGCGCACCCCATGAGGTCGCCTTGGAGGCCCGCTCCTCATCGGCCAGGTGCTTGACATCCGCCATTTCAGCCTCGGCCCGTTCCACCGACCGTATGGTCTTGAGGACTACCAAGGCCTCTTCCCACCGCCCCTTGGAAATCAGCCAGCGAGGTGATTCGGGCATCCGGAGCATGCCGAAGAACAGTGCGATGGCGGGCAACGCGGCGACCGCCAGCATGACTCGCCATACTCCCCCGAACTCTCCCCAGATATTGCCGATGATGGCGTTGACCACGAAGGCGGCGAGCTGTCCGATGACAATCATCAGTTCGTTGCGCCCGGCCAGCGAACCCCGGATCTCGTAGGGCGCCAGCTCGGCCAGGAACACTGGCACCACCGTGGACGCCCCGCCGACAGCCAGGCCCAGAATGACGCGCCCCAGGACCATGACTTCGAAATTCGGCGCGACGACGCAGGCGATGGTTCCAGCGAGGAAAAGCACCGCGAGCAGGAGGATGGATTTCCGGCGGCCCCAGGAATCCGACAAACGTCCGCCGCCCACGGCCCCGGCCGCTGCGCCGAACAGCAGTGAGCTGGTGACGATCCCCTCCGTCAGGGGCGTCAGCCCAAGGTCGGCTGTCATGGGCCGCAGGGCGCCGTTGATGACACCAGTGTCATAGCCGAACAACAGTCCGCCGAACGTAGCAACCAAAGCTACAAGGCCAAGGCGCTTTCGGTGCGGACCGTTGGTCAGCGGAGGAAGGGCAGCCCCGGGGGCGCCTTCCTGCTGCAATTGCGTTGCAGACATCAGGACTCCTTTGTCAGTGTGTTGCGGGTCATACCTATCCGCTCTAAATCCAGACTAACGCGCGAAAGGCTTAAATGTAAGGTCAAACTAACAAACACCTCATTTTGTCCTTTCTGTGACATGGGAGGATGGAGGGCATGGCCGCCGACCGCCCCCACCGCCCTGCAACGCAAAGTGATGTCGCCCGCGAAGTGGGCGTCTCCAGAACGCTGGTGTCATTCGCTTTCCGGGGAGCGCCGGGAGTCAGCGGCGAAACCAAGGAAGCCATCTTCGACGCCGCCAAGCGTCTGGGGTACCGGCCCAACGCGGCAGCCGCCGACCTCGCACGCAAGCACCGTTCCGCCGTCGGGCTTTACCTGATGGATATCCGCAACGAGGTCTACGCCGACATCCTCAGCGGCGTCCGCATGGCCCTCCCATCCGAGGGCAACCGCCTGATCCTGAGCGTATCCCGTTCCGTGGACGGTGTTGACCGGGGCGCGCTTGAGTCCCTCATAGAGGCCCGCGCCGGGATCATCATCGCCGCGACACTGCTGGATCCGGACGAGCAAGTGCAGGAATTGGCGCAAATCGTGCCGCTGGTCAGCGTCACCCGGCCGGTACCTGGCGTTGACAGCGTGTACTCGGACGATGTCATGGGTGCGCGGGCGGCCACGGAGCACCTCCTCGGCCTCGGGCACCGGCGCATCGCCCATATTGCCGGGCCCGATTACGACGGACACACCGTCAGACGACGCAGTTACCAAAAGACCATGCACGACGCCGGGCTGAAGCCCCTGACGCTCGCGGCCGAAGACTTCACCCAGGAAGCCGGGCAGCGGGCCGCCACCGCCCTTCTGGCGCGAGCGGACCGGCCGACGGCGATCTTCACCCACAACGATCAACTGGCCCTGGGCGCCCGCGAGGCCGCCCACGCTTTGGGCCTGTCCATCCCGAAGGACCTGTCATTGGTGGGCTACGACAATTCGAGGATCGCCAAGCTGCACGGAATCGACCTCACCACGGTCGACCTCCACGCTATCGCCCTGGGCCAGGCCGCGGGCATGATTGCTCTTGAACGGCTCAAGAATCCGGATGCACCGATCGCGGACCGGAAACTGGCGCCGGAACTGGTCATTCGCGGTTCGACGGCACCACCGGCGGCCTAGACGTGGTGCAGGCACGTCGTCGCTACACCCCAGATGGTCAGTTCCGATAACGCCGCCACCTTGATGTCCGGGAAAGCGGGGTTGTCCGCCTGCAGCACCACGCCTGCCGGGGTAATACGCAACCTTTTGATGGTCAGCTCGCCGTCCAAAACAGCGACGACGACGGACCCGTCCCTGGGTTCCAACGCCCGGTTGACGATCAACTCGTCGCCGTCACTGATCCCGGCAGCTTCCATGGACTGACCGGTGACACGCACGACGAAAGTGCTGGTGACGTCCTTGATCAGGTGCTCATTAAGGTCAATCCTGCCATCGAAGTAGTCCTGGGCCGGCGAGGGATACCCCGCCGCTACAGCCACAGGAGCCAGCAGCACCGACATCAAGGAAAAGCCCGCATCTATCACGCGGGGCCGACTATCACGCCCACAACACACCTTTATTCGAATATATGTTCGATACTTGAGTGTACAGCGATCGGCGGACATTCTGCGCGGTCCGGCGAGTTCGCGGGAACGGTGCGAGCTCGCAGGGAGGCTTCCCGCGAATCGGAAGTTTTCCCGCGAACTCGGCAATGCCAGAGCCCCGGCTGGCAGCCCCTACCCCACCTTGTAGCGAAGGTGCGAGACGAGGCTGGTTCCCCGGACCTCCAAAGGCTCAAGCTTCAGCTCCCCCACCCCATCCAGCAAACGCTCGCCGCCGCCCAGAACCACCGGCGCGACGTGGAGGCGCAGCTCGTCGATCAAGCCGGCTGACAGGAACTGCCTGGCTGTCGAAGCACCTCCGGCTATGGCAACGTTCTTCCCAGCCGCAGCGTCCTTGGCGCGTGAGAGCACCGACTCGATGTCGTCATTGACGAAGTGGAACGTGGTGCCGCCGTCCATCACCAGGGGCTCATGCTCGTGGGAGGTCAGCACGAAAACCGGAGCATGGTAGGGCGGTTCTTCACCCCACCAGCCGCGCCATTCCTTCTCCCAGAGCCCTTCCCCTGGCCCGGCGAACATGTTCCGGCCCATGATGTACGCACCGGCTTCGAGAATCCCGGCCACCTCGGCCGCGTTGATGTCGCGTTCTTTGAACTGCCACCGGTGCAGTTTTTCCCCGCCTTCACCGAGCGGTTGCTCCCGGCTCTGGTGCGGACCGGCAACGTAGCCGTCAAGGGACACAGTGAGATCACACGTAACGAGGGTCATGGGCCCATCCTGCCATTGGGCCAGGCAGCACGACCAGACCCGCCACACCCTATGCGGCGGACCTGGCTGGTTCTACCCTGAAGCTGTCGGCACGCACGAAAAAGAAGGCGGTCATGGCACGGAATCCTGAACCTGCGCTGGAGCAGCTCAACGTCCTTGTTGGCCTCTGGGAGACCACCATTCCCACGGCACAAACACACGGCCGGACCAGCTTCGAGTGGCTGGAAGGTGGCGGTTTCCTGATCCAGCGCTCCACAGTCCAACTGCCGGAGTATCCCAACGCCGTCAGCATCATCGGTACCACCGGATCTGACGGAGCCTTCCAGCAGCACTACTTCGACTCCCGCGGCGTCGCCTGGATCTACGACATGACACTGAAGGACGACGTGTGGACGCTCTTCAGGGACGGACCGGACTGGCCGCAACGCTTCGTAGGCCGGTTCAGCGAAGACCGGAACACCATCACCGCCCGTCTGGAGCGCGGAACATACCCGGGCGGACCGCTGGAGCACGACTTCGACATGGTCTACGCGCGGATCCAATGACCGCCGGGTAAAAACAGCATTAGTCCACCTCATTTACAGATCCACTGCCCGGTGGGAACATAAGGCCCATAGACCGCGGAGGCAACGCCCGGCCACGCCGGCGCCCTCTGCCGCTGCCATGTAGTCAGCTCTCCTGTGAGAGGAACGGCCATGGGTCGTCTGGGGACCGGGAACAGTGGGGATGCGGGCCCTGAATCCGCTGATGATCCACGACGCCGCAGACCGCAAAGCATCGAGAAGGTGGATGCGGTGGTTGTGGGATCGGGTTTTGGCGGCTCGGTAGCGGCCTTGCGGCTGGCCGAAGCCGGCCAGTCCGTGGTGTTGATGGAACGCGGCAAACCGTACCCGCCCGGGAGTTTTGCCCGAACGCCGTCGGAGATGGGCAAGAACTTCTGGGACCCGGACCGCGGCTTGTACGGTCTGTTCGATGCGTGGACCTTCCGCGGGACCGAAGGACTGGTCTCAAGCGGACTCGGAGGGGGTTCGCTCATCTACGCCAACGTGCTCCTGCGCAAGGACGAGAAGTGGTTCGTCAACGAATCCCCGGTCCCGGGAGGCGGTTACGAGAATTGGCCGTTTACCAGGGCCGACCTCGATCCCTTCTACGACGCCGCCGAAGCGATGCTGCAGCCCGTCCCCTACCCGTACCAGGACACAGCCAAGACCATGGCCATGGAAAAGACAGCGGCAAACCTGGGCCTTTCCATCATCCGGCCTCCCATCGCCGTCACCTTCTCCAGCGGCCCGGGCGCAGCACCCCGCACCAACCAAGCAATCCCGCTCCCCCACTACGGCAGCATCCACGGCACCAACTCTGTGCGGACTACCTGCACCCTGAGCGGTGAATGCGACATCGGCTGCAACGCCGGCGCCAAGAACACCCTTGACCACAACTACCTGTCAGCGGCGGCCTTCAAGGGCGCTGACATCCGCACCTTCCACGATGTCCGGGGTATCCGGCCACTATCCCCCGGCACGGATGGCGGCGGCTACGAGGTCCGCTACGTCATCCACCACCCCGGTAACCAGGGGGCGCTGCTCACCGAGCGCATCATCCACTGCGGCCGGCTCATCCTGGGTGCGGGCACGTTCGGGACCAATTTCCTCCTGCTCCGCAATCATGGCTCCCTCCCGGCCCTCAGCGACGCCCTCGGTACCCGGTTCAGCGGCAACGGCGACCTCCTGACGTTCATCATGGACGCCAAGACACCCGCCACCAACGGCTCCCGCCCCGGCGTCCGCACCCTCACCGGCAGCAAGGGACCGGTCATCACCACCGCGGTCAGGGTCCCGGATTCGAACGACGACGACGGCGACGGCCGCGGCTACTACGTGGAGGACGCCGGGTATCCGGCCTTCATGAACTGGCTGATCGAAACGGCCCAGCTGAAGACCGCCGTCAAGCGCACGGCCAAAGTGGCAGCCCAGCTTTTCAAAGACAGGCTGTTCGACGCCGGCCGGTCCAATGTCTCGGCGGACCTCGCCGCTGCGTTGGGTGACGGGCGGTTGTCGGCCAGTTCGGTGCCCTTGCTGGGTATGGGCCGGGACATACCCGACGGCGTCATGACACTCCGCGACGGCAGGCTCGCCATCGCCTGGACCATGGCAACGTCCACCGAGTACTTCGGCCGGGTCCGGCAGACCATGTCGGAGATCGCGAAGGACCTGGACGGCGACTTCATCGACAATCCGCTCTGGTGGGCCAAACGCGTGATCACCGTCCATCCGATCGGTGGGGCACCTGCTGGAAGGCACCCCGCCGAGGCCGTGTGTGATTCGTACGGAGAAGTCTTTGGCTACCCCGGTTTGTTCGTGGTCGATGGTGCTGCGATGCCTGGACCGGTTGGCGCCAACCCGTCACTGACCATCGCCGCTTTCGCCGAACGGGCCAGCGCCCACATCGTCGAAGCTGGCACCAAGGCCCGCCACCGCGGCATCAGCCCCGGCGACGCGGCCGCGGCCCAGGACACAACTCAAACGGCAGCGCAGGACACAATACAGCGCGAGGCCGCTGGCGCCGTCGTCGACGTCGGCAGTACGGCACCGCGGGCGCTGGCGCCGGATGCCACCAAAGGCAAGGCGGCGCGTCCTGAACAGCCTGCGAGCGCCGCTGCCCAGGCACAAGGACAGGCACAGGCACCGGCACCGGCTACGCGGGGCCTGGAAATGCCAGGCAAGGCGGCAAAGGAAGCAACCTCGGTTCGTTTTACCGAACAGATGCATGGTTGGTTCAGCCCGGGCGTCGCGGATCCGGAGAAGGGCCGCAGCCTGGGCCGGGACAGGTCCCGGAAGATCATGTTCGAACTGACAATTACCGCGGAGGACATTGACGCGTTCGCGGCAGATCCCCGGCACCCGGCCAAGGCGCAGGGGTACGTACTGGCGGACTATTTCGGGGGCCGGATGCCGGTGGAACGCGGCTGGTTCAACCTGTTCGTCGAGGACCAGTCCGACGACGGCCGGCCGGCCAGGCGCATGCTGTACCGGTTGTGGTTGCGGGACCCGGGCGGGACTCCCTTCACGTTCACCGGCCATAAGCTCATCCACAATGAGGCAGGATTCGACCTCTGGCCGGACACCACCACACTGTACGCAACGATTCTGCAGGGCCACGTCCCGCCGGACGTCGAGGTGGGCGGCAGCCAGGACGGTGTCGTCGGTGCGGGGATACTGTTCATCCGCCCACTGGACTTCGCCAAGCAGATGACAACCTTCCGGGCAGAGGGTCCTGCTCCCGCCGCGGGTTTGCTGACGTTCGGTACGTTGTTTGGCGGGCAGCTGTGGCGGGTCTATGGTCGGGTACCCAGGCGCGTGCCGTTCCCCCTTAAGCCGAAGCGATGAAGGGCCGGGAGCTCGCCCAGCTCCGCGCGGTCCTGGGTTTCACGCCCCGAACGGCGGTACGCTGGCTCGCCCCGAAGTCGTTGGCCCGCACTGCGCTGAAAGTCATGGCCGCCACCGTGTTCGCCGATTTCGGTGACAAACGCGAGTTGGAGGGCGGTTTCCCCGCTGATCAGCTGAGCCTGGACAATCTGCCCGCTCCTGGCCAGCCGGCCCAGCCTGCGGTCATCGCGCGCGGCCTGCCGGCACCCGCTGATCTTGAAAGGGGCGCGGAAAGGCACTCCGAACTGTGGTTCGATTTCACGGCCGACCTTGGGGACGGTTTCGATGCCACCTACACGGTTGCCTCCCTGCTGGCGCAGGACGTGCTGAGCGTTGGAGGTTTCGGTCTTCCCAGGGGCCGCCTCCTGGTCCTGGGCGGCGACGAGGTTTACCCCGTGGCATCCCCGGCCGGGTATGAGGACCGGATGGTGGGGCCGTACCGGATGGCGTTGCCTGCACACGGGCCCCTCACCGAAGCGCCGATCATCCTGGCCCTGCCCGGCAACCACGACTGGTATGACGGCCTGACGTCGTTCATCCGGATCTTCACGCGGAACCGGAGCATCGGCAGATGGCGGACCATCCAGACGCGCAGCTACTTCGCCCTGCGGCTCACGGGCGACGCTCCCCGGCCGGACCATCGAGGCACCCCGGGGTGGTGGCTGCTGGGCCTGGACAGCCAACTGGGCCAGTACATCGACGAGCCGCAACTTGAGTACTTCTACCGGAACGTCACCTCCCAATTGCAGCCCGGGGACGCGATCATTCTGTGCGTCGCGTCGCCCTTCTGGGTCAAAGGAAGCGCAGGCTTCCGGCAAGCCGGCTTTTTTGAGCAGGACTACCTGCACCGCCGCTTCAACCCGGAAACACAGCTGTTTGAAGCAACAGGGGCGAGTGTCCGGCTCTGGCTCACCGGCGATCTCCACCATTACTCGCGCTATGAGGATGACGCTCCGGGCCTGCACGCCAAAACCCAGCTCATCACGTGCGGACTCGGTGGAGCGTACTTGTCGGACGCCCACTGGCTGCCGAAGGAGCTCCACCTTCCCGCCCCCGCCGGCACGGGAGGGTCGGCCAGCGCCCCACCCCCAGGCCGCCAGCAGCCGCCCACCCGCCATTTCACGCGAACCCCCACCATTTATCCCGACCGGGCCGACTCACATCTCCTGGGCCCGCGACTGGCCAATCCGTTCACCCCGGCCTGGCTGCCGGTGCGCAACCCCGGCTTCGGACTCTCCATGGGCGTGGTACACGTTGTTGCCGCCCTGACCGTCTGGACCGTGTTCAGCGCCTTCAGCGGCACGTCCTTCATCGAGGGCCTCCGCACGCTCAGGAACGGGAACACGCCGCTCCTTGTGACTGCCCTGGTCTTCGCCATGCCCGTGCTTCTGGCCGTGACCACCTTTGCAGCGCATATCCTGCACCTGACCACTGCCGGGATCCTCGTCTTTGCCCGGGGAACGCTCTGCCAACTGTCCGCGCTCGCGGTCAGTGCCGTCGTCGTAATCCTTTTGCCATGGCCGGACACCTGGCCGGATGTCGTAGTGGTGCTGCTGGCGCTGGCCCTTGTGTACGTGGGCGGCTGGGCGCTGGGAAGTGAGGCGTTCGCGCTGTTCATCCTGTCGACGCCCAGCGGCGAAGTGTCCACCTGGAAGATGTCCGGCCAGGCCATCGAGGACCATAAAGGCTTCCTCCGCCTCCACCTCGCCGCGGACGGCACGCTCACCGTCTACCCCCTGGCGGTGGACACCATCTGCCGCGACTGGCGGCTGGAGAGGAACGACGACGGCGCGCGGCTGGTTCCCGAGGCCGGCCTGCCTGCCGTGCGGCTGCTTGAAAATCCCATCACCGTCGCCCAGAAGGGAAGCCCACCATGATCATCACCCGTGCCGAGCACCGGACCGAGGTGATCCCGTTCCGTGCGCGGGACAACACTCCGCTGAGCCTGGTCCACGTAACCGCGCCGGCGGAAACCACCAAAGGCCCCGTGCTGCTGGTCCATGGCTCCGGCGTCCGGGCCGAGCTTTTCCGGCCACCGATCCGGACCACGTTGGTCGACGTCCTCCTCGAAGACGGCTGGGACGTGTGGATGCTCAATTGGCGGGCCTCCATCGACCTCGACCCCCTGTCCTGGACCCTCGCCGACGCTGCCGTGTATGACCATCCGGCCGCCGTCGAGCATGTCCTGAACGCAACTGGCGCGGAGACGATGAAGGCTGTGATCCACTGCCAGGGGTCGACGTCGTTCACCATGGCCGCCGTCGCCGGACTGCTGCCGCAGGTGGACACGATCGTCTCCAACGCCGTTTCGCTCCACCCTGTTGTGCCGGCCTTCTCACGCCTGAAGATCGACTACCTGACGCCCGTCGTGAAAGTCTTCACCCCCTATCTCTCACCGGCCTGGGGCTACAAGTCGCAGGGCTACTTCACCAGGGCCATCCGCGGCCTGGTCAAAGCCACCCACCACGAGTGCGACAACACCGTCTGCAAGATGGTCAGTTTCACCTACGGCAGCGGCCGTCCCGCCCTCTGGTCGCACGAGAACCTCGACGACGCGACGCACCAGTGGCTCAGCGGGGAGTTCGCCGAGGTGCCGGTGACATTCTTCGAAGAAATGGGCCGGAGCATCAAAGCCGGGCACATGGTGGCCGCCGGAAACCACCCCGAACTTCCGGAGAACCTCGTGGCGGAAGCTCCGCAAACGGACGCCCGCTTCGCCTTCATCGCGGGACTGGCCAACCGGTGCTTCCTTCCCGAAAGCCAACAACGCAGCTACGACTTCTTCCAAAAACACCGCCCTGGCAAAGACTCACTCCATCTCATCCCGGGCTACGGACACCTCGATGTCTTCTTTGGCGAGCGTGCCTGGCAGGACACCTTCCCCGTCATCGTCGAGGAGCTGAACGGAACCCAACAGACGGGCACACACCAGGAGCCAACGCCATGAAAAACCTCACCCAGATTCTCACTCCCCTGCTCAAGCTCATGCCCTCACCGGTTCCCCGGAGGCAGGAACAGCTCCGGGGCCAACACGCCTTCGCCGACGGCATCAAGTACGTCATGCCGGTCAACTCCGACGATTCGCCCGTGCTGATGGCAGCCTTCCCCATCAACAAACATGCTGCCGCAGCCGTCCTGCCCGGAGCCGAACTGCGGCCGTTCAGCCTGGGCGGCAAGGGCCTGCTGGTGGTAACCGTGGTCAACTACAAGTCCACCGACATCGGCAAGTACATCGAATACTCGCTGGCCATTGCCATCACCCACGGCAGCAGGCCGGCCCCGCCCCTCCTGCCGCTGCTGTTCCAGAAAACCTTCAAGCTGGGACAGTTCGTGGTGGACCTGCCCGTCAGCACGGAAATCTCCGTCAAAGGCGGCAAGGGAATCTGGGGCATGCCCAAATACCAGGCCAACCTGGACTTCGTGGTCACCGACTCCACCGTGTCCGCACAGTATGACCAGGACGGCCAACTGGGCTGCTACATCGAGATCGATCGTCCCGAGCCCCTGGGACTGCCACTGAAACTGGCAGCATCCAACTACTGTGCGTTCCGCAACATGTTGTGGAAATCCGACATCTACTTCGAGGCCACAGGAGACATCGCCTTCGGGGCACAAGCCAAGGCGCGCCTCATCCTTGGTGACGCGCCCGGCGTCGAGCCTTTGAAAAAACTGCAGGTGGAGAACAAACCGGTCTTCACCGCCTGGCTGCCGCAGGCCCACGGCGTCCTGGATGACCACTACGAAGCATGGTTCCTCACTGCCCCCACCCAGCTGGAGGCAGTAGCGCTTCGCGGTGGCGACATGCTGGACAGTGTCACCGACCTCGGGCAAGGGCAGGAATGGTTGGCTCCCCCGGACCGGAGCCGGGTGCCCGGGGCCGTTCCGGCCTTGGAACCAGGGGCAGACACGCCATGAACGGGCTCCTCCTGCTCAATGCCCTCGATTTCCTCTTCGGCGCCACGATGTACGTCGGCACCATGTGGGTCCTCAAGTTCTTCCTCTACCCCACCTGGCGTTCACTGGCCCGGGACAACGTGGACATGCACTTCGGCATCCCCACCCGGGCCGCCACCAGGTTCTTCACCATCGTGGTGCCCATCATGTTCATCTCCGGAGGCATCCTGGTGTGGTCCGAATGGGGTACCGTCCGGGTCATCTTCGCCATTATCTGCCTGGTGGGCATCATTACGCTCACCGTCGTGGGACAGGGACTCATCATCCCCATCAACGTGAGGATCCGGGGCGGCGACTTCGCCGACGACACCGAACTCCGGTCCCTGCTCCAACGGTGGATGCTGCTCAACGACATCCGCTTCTATGTCTCCACCCTGACCTGGGCGTCGATGGTGTGGCTCCTTGTTGACCGCGGCCGCCTGCTGGAGTCCTTCACATGACTTATCCCCTCCGTGCGGTCCTCACAGCCATCGCCGGCATCACTGTCCTCAGTGGTGCGGTCCAAGTGCCCTTCGGCGGTCCCATCCTCCGCTTGTTGGGCGCAGAAGACACCGCCACCAGCCGCCAACTCTTCGGAACAGTGGGCATGTTCATGGTGATCGTGGGCGGACTCCTCCTCCACAGTCTGCTCAGCGGCACACCCTCCCCTGTAGTAGTCCTCTGGTCCGCGCTCCAGAAGGCCGGAGCTTTCGGGGCGGTGGGCATCGGGGTACTGAACGGAGTCTTCGCCCCCATCGCGCTGGGGGTCGCCTTCTTCGACCTCGCGACGGCGGTACTCCTGTTCATCTACTGGCGCAGGATCCGTGTCCCGGCAGTTGCCCCGGGGCTGGCCGGGCGATGAAACGCTCCCTGGTCCTGGCCGGCGGCGGAATGCGCGTCGCCTGGCAGGCCGGCGTGGTCAAAGCGCTCGCCGAGGAAGGAATTGAATTCCAGCACATCGACGGCACCTCCGGCGGCATCCTTACCGCCGGGATGATGCTCTCCGGCGTTTCCCCGGAGGAGATGTGCAGCCGGTGGTCCGCCGTGGATGTCAAGGACTTCAGTTCCGCCCTGCCCTTCGGTGACTACGTCAAAGGACCCTGGGCCCTCCCCGCCCTGGGTGACGCAGACGGCATCCTCGACAGGATCTTCCCCGCTCTGGGCATCGACACGGAAACGATCCGCACCCGCGCCACGGGACCGGGCGCCGTCGAAGGTTCCTTCAACGTGGTGGAGTTCACCTCGAAGCAGTGCCATGCCATCGACGCTGCCAGCATCGACGCCGAACTCATGGCGGCTGGAATGTCCTTGCCCATCTTCCTCAAGCCACTGCATCGCGACGGGAAAATCTGGACCGATGCCGTATGGGTCAGGGACGCGAACGTGGGAGAGGCTTTACGTCGGGGTGCAGGGGAAGTCTGGCTGATCTGGTGCATCGGCAATTCCCCGTACTGGGGCGACGGGCCGCTGGAGCAGTACGTGCACATGATCGAGATGAGTGCCATGGGTGCCCTCCTGGCCGACTTTGACGCTGCGGCCGCCGCGGGCCGTGAGTTCGTGCTGCATGTGATCCGGCCTGAGCATCCCTTGCCGCTGGATCCCGAGTTCTACCTGGGGCGGATCGACGCCGACACGTTGATCGGCATGGGCTATCGCGATGCCCGGGCGTACCTCGATGCCAGGTCCCCCGACGGCCTTGCAAAAGATGCCCGCTGCACCGCGATGACCGAACCTGCGCCGGGTGTCCGTTTCAACGACGTCTTGCATGGCGAACTGGACGGCCAACCGCTGAGGTTCCGGGCCGCCGTCGTCATGCCTTCGCAGCCCGCGGACACACCACCGCAGCTGAGCGGCTACCTGGACCACCCGCAATCCGGCCGTAGCTTCCTGGCCGACGGCCGGGTTGAAGTGAGCGGTGACGACATCACGTACCGCGCCAGGGTCCGGGTGGACGGCCGGTGGCAGGACATTGCCGTCACCCGGAACCTCCACGACGACCCCGGCCCCGATGCCTGGTCGGACATCCGCAATGCCCGGCTTGACCTGGGCGGACGTGTGGTGGAGCTCGCCATGGGTCTGGGAGATGTAGCGGGTCTGCTTGCTTCCGTGGAACCCGTCGGCGCCCATGGAGTGACTGAGCGCGCACAAGCCGTGGCCCGCTTCACCAGCAACGGATTCCGGGAGCTTTTGCGGCGGTACTGAGACCCTGCGCACAGGGATGTGACGCACGTTATTACCGGCCGGTAAACAGCACGCTACGAACGCGCCAAAGATGGCAACAGCGGTGAAACACCCGCGAAAAACCGGCCGCCTACGCTGATGATCAACAGCACCAAACAGGTCATCAGCGAAAGGGCCCACCATGTCCTCCACTTCCCTTCACATCGTCATCGCCGGAGCCGGCCCAGCAGCCCAGGCACTGGTACGGCGGCTGGCGGGCAGGACCGACAACCGTCAACAACCCTTCGCCGGGACCATCACCGTGCTCAGCAACCGCGATGACTGCCCGGACGCCCTCCTGGAACTGGCAGAACTGCCCCAGGTTTCCGTACGCTTCGGCCAGGCCGCGAGTTTCATCGACGCCGACTCCAAAGTGGTCACCACCGTGGACGGCATGGAGTTCACCTACGACCAATTGGTCATCGCCACAGGATCGGCCCCGGCCCTCCCACCGGCGGATGGTGCCGACTCGGTGCTGAGCTACTCCACCATCGACGACGCCGCCTTCATCGGGGAAGCCGTCAAGGACGTCACCCGCTCCGTCGGCCGCCGTCCCCTGGGGATTCTCGTCGGCAATGGTCCAGCAGCGGGCCAGGCCGAAGCAGTGCTGCGGGCACGCGGCATCCGTCCCGTCCGGACCACCCTCCGCCCCACGGCAGTGGTCGCCGCCGATTCGGCGGGTTCCGGGCAGGCACAGTCCGCCGCGGGCATCGTCTTCGAGGACGGCAGCAGCATGAAGGGTGACCTCGTGGTGCTGGCAGAGGAACGCACCGCACGCAACGACCTCGCTGAAAGTGCCGGGCTCGAAATAGCGTTCGACGGCGGAATCGCCGTGGGGCGCGACCTCGCCACCTCGGTCCCTGGCATATGGGCGATCGGCGATGCCGCGTCCTGCGACGGCCTGCGCCTGGGCCTGCTCCTCTCCGCCGAGTCCTCGGCAATGCTGTGCGCCTCGGGCATGCTCCTGGGCTCGGCGGGAAGCGGGATCCAGACCGCAATGGCTGCCTGATTGCCGTCTGCCCTGGCCAGCCTGAGCACCCCGGGAAGGCCAGGGCAGACCCGCAGCGGTGTGGCAAGATGGTCCTTTGACGGGCAGTGACAACCCTGCGGCCACCGGGCCG
Source organism: Paenarthrobacter sp. JL.01a (assembly GCF_025452095.1). Lineage (NCBI taxonomy): Bacteria > Bacillati > Actinomycetota > Actinomycetes > Micrococcales > Micrococcaceae > Paenarthrobacter > Paenarthrobacter sp. JL.01a. The sequence continues at coordinate 1,416,327 of NZ_CP104877.1, read as the reverse complement.
GCCACGCCCTGCACGGAAGGATCCCATGAGCAACGAAGCCGTCGCCCCTGCAAACATTGCGTCCTACATCGACCACACACTTTTGAAGCCGGAGGCCAGCGAGGCCGACATCCTCAAGGTGTGCGCGGAGGCCGTTGAGTACAAGTTCAAGTCCGTTTGCGTGAACCCTGTGTGGGTCAAGACCGTCGCCAAAGCACTCCGGGGTTCGGGAGTGCTGACGTGTTCGGTGATCGGCTTCCCGCTTGGGGCAACGCCGACCGACGTCAAGAGCTTCGAGGCCCGCGGCGCCGTGCTCGACGGCGCCAACGAGATCGACATGGTGATCAATATGGCCTCGGCCCGTGCCAATGACAAGGGCGCTTTGGTTGATGACATCCGCGCCGTGGCAGAAACCGTGCACGCCGGCGAAGCCATCCTGAAAGTCATCATTGAGACCTCCATGCTCACGGACGAACAAAAAGTCATCGCCTGCGAAGCAGCCGTTGAGGCCGGCGCAGACTTCGTCAAGACCTCCACCGGATTCAACGGTGGCGGTGCCACTGTCGAAGATGTTGCCTTGATGCGCAAGACCGTAGGCCCGGAGCTCGGCGTCAAAGCCTCCGGCGGCGTGCGGTCCCTGGCCGACGCACAGGCTATGATTGCTGCTGGTGCAACACGTATCGGAGCGAGTTCCGGAATTGCCATCGTCAAGGGTGAACAGGGTTCATCTGCCTACTGAGGCTTCCGCAACTGCCAGAGATTTTTGAGCCCTGCGGGGCCGAGGAGGAATGAATGTCCAAGAACGCCACAAGTGCCCCCATTGAAAAAGAGAACAATCTCGGCACGAGCATTGTCCTGTTCCTGGTCATGATCGTGCTCTTCCTGGGCGCCATCTACTCGCTCTCGTTCCTGAGTCTTGACAACCCGTGGCCGATGGCCGTGTGCCTGGGCCTCTTCGCCCTGGCCTTCTGGATCCCCCAGACCATCCTCGGCCGCTCGGACTCCGCCGGCGAAAACTAAAGCCTGAAAGCAACGCGGGGTCACTTACGGCCCATAATCCCCTCGGGATGGGCCGTAAGTGACCCCGCGTTGCTCTTTAAAGCGCCAACGCCGCCAGGAACGCCGGCCAGTGCAGTTGAGCCAGCGTCCAGGCCGCGGCCCCCATGCCCACCATCGCGTAGCCACTGACCGGAATCAGCACCAGCCATTCGCGTCGGGATCCGGCACGGCCCAGCAGTGGCAGGGAAAAGGCCCCGTTCGCCCGCCAGATCCCACTCACCAGCGACTTCCGCAGGAACTTCGGCGGTTTGATGACGATCGGCCACAACAAGGGCACGCCGCCCACTGTGATCATGTCCCCCACGATATGAACCACCACGCCCGTGAGCATGGACAACGGAAGCCACCCCCACTGGTCCGGGGCGAACCAGGTCACCAAGCCGGCCATGGCCAGGGCAAAGAGCCAGTTGGTGATCCACCCCGACTTTGGGAACAGATTCAGCGCCTTGGCAGCCAGGTTGATCATGAACATACACAGCAGGCCCGCGCCAATGGAGAGCTTGCCCACCGGTGTCATCATCTGGAACTGCGCTGCCATCGCGGCAAGCACCACGAACGCCGAGGCCCCCAGCAGCGAATGAGTACCCTGCCGGTGTCCGCCGCTGGCCTTTTCAATCCCCACGGCGATCACATTGGACAGGGGCGGCAGCGAGTTCGCGATGGTGCTGTGCCGGTGGTCCCAGTCGCACACGAGCGCAGTTCCCGCCGTCGCCATCGCTCCGATGAGGATGCCGGTGGCATCCAAGGGGTACCAGCCCAGGGCGTACGGGCCGGTCGAGGCAATAGCTATCCACGCCGCGGCTCCCGACGCGGCGTGGTGTCCTCCCATCATTCGCTTAGCCTGCCTTTACAGGCACATCGGCGAAAATCGCTTCAATGACGTTGTTGGCCCATTGCAGGATTTCGGCATCCTGGAGATCGCGTCCGCCGATCCTGGCGGTCTTGGGCTTGGGAATCAGCACGGCGTCCAGGGCAGGCTTGACCTGCGAGCCCGGGTACATGCGGTTCAGGCGCATGGTTTTGGATTCGGGCAGTTGCGCCGGCGAGAAGCGGATGAAGTTGCCTTGGAGCGCGACGTCGGACAGGCCGGCTTCGCGGGCACCGACCCGGAAGCGGGCCACGGCAATGAGGTTCTGGGCAGGGAGCGGCGGCTCACCGTAGCGGTCCACGAGTTCTGCGAGGACTTCGTCGATCGCCTCGTAGGTGATGGCGGCGGCGAGCTTGCGGTAGGCCTCCAGGCGCAGCCTCTCCCCCGGCACGTAGTCGTGCGGAAGATGGGCGTTGACGGGCAGCTCGATCTTCATCTCGGCAGCCTTCTCCTCCGCCTCACCGCGGTACTCGGCCACAGCCTCGCCCACCAGCCGGATGTAAAGGTCGAAGCCGACGCCTTGGATATGGCCTGACTGCTCTCCGCCCAGCAGGTTGCCCGCGCCACGGATTTCAAGGTCCTTCATGGCCAGCTGCATGCCCGCACCGAGCTCATTGTGCGCTGCCACTGCCTTGAGGCGCTCCAAAGCCACCTCGCCCAGGGGCTTTTCCGAGGGGTAAAGGAAGTAGGCGTAGGCACGTTCGCGGCCACGGCCAACACGGCCACGGAGCTGGTGCAACTGCGAGAGGCCGTACTTGTCTGCTCCGTCCACGATCAAAGTGTTGGCATTGGAAATGTCCAGGCCGGTCTCAATGATGGTGGTGCAGACCAGGACGTCGAAGCGCTTCTCCCAGAAGTCCACAATGATCTTCTCCAGGCGGCTCTCGGACATCTGCCCGTGCGCCACCTCCACCCGCGCTTCAGGGACAAGCTCCCGGATCTGGGCAGCGATGCGCTCGATCGAGGACACGCGGTTGTGGACGAAGAACACCTGGCCCTCGCGCATGAGCTCGCGGCGGATCGCTGCCGAGGTCTGCTTGTTGGTGAAGGGGCCCACGTACGTCAGCACAGGGTGTCGTTCTTCAGGTGGTGTGGCCAGCGTTGAGGTTTCCCGGATGCCGGTGAGCGACATTTCCAGGGTTCGCGGGATCGGCGTGGCGCTCATGGCCAGGACGTCGACGTTGGTGCGCATCTTCTTGAGCGCTTCCTTGTGTTCGACGCCGAAGCGCTGTTCCTCGTCCACAATGACCAGGCCAAGGTCCTTGAACTCAAAGTCCTTGGACAATAGCCGGTGCGTTCCGATCACGACGTCCACGGCGCCACTCTTGACGCCTTCGGCAGTCTCCTTGGCCTCCTTGGACGTCTGGAAACGGGACAGCGGCTTCACGCGCAGCGGGAACCCGGAGAAACGTTCGGTGAAGGTTTCGTAGTGCTGCTGGGCCAACAGCGTGGTGGGCACAAGAACGGCTACCTGCTTGCCATCCTGGACTGCCTTGAACGCAGCCCGGACAGCGATCTCGGTCTTGCCGTAGCCCACATCGCCGGAGACCAGCCGGTCCATGGGGATCTCGCGTTCCATGTCGGCTTTGACCTCGTTGATGGTGGTCAGCTGATCGGGCGTCTCCACGTACGGGAAGGCTTCCTCCAGCTCGCGCTGCCAGGGGGTGTCCGGGGCGAAGGCGTGCCCGCGGGATGCCATGCGGGCCGAGTACAGACGGATCAACTCGCCGGCGATTTCCTTGACGGCTTTGCGGGCCTTGGACTTGGTGCTGGCCCAGTCCGCGCCGCCCATCTTACTCAAAGCGGGTGTGTCCCCACCGACGTAGCGGGTCACTTGGTCCAACTGGTCCGTGGGCACGAAGAGACGGTCTCCCGGGGCGCCGCGCTTGGACGGTGCATACTCGAGCACCAGGTACTCGCGCAGTCCGGCATCGGACGACGACGTCCCGGTCACCTTGCGCTGGATGAGCTCCACGAACCTGCCGATGCCGTGCTGCTCGTGAACCACGAAGTCCCCGGCGTGCAGCTGCAACGGATCAACGGCGTTGCGCCGCTTGGAGGGCATACGCCGCATGTCCTTCGTGGAACTGGCCGAGGCCCGTCCCAGGAGGTCCGCCTCCGTCAACAGCCCCAGTTTGAGTCCGTCCAGGACAAAGCCACGGCCGACGGCGGCAGTGGTCACCTCGATGATGCCCGGTTGGGGTTCCTCATCCAGGGACTCAACGCGGGAACACGGAATCTCTGCGTCGTGGAACAGCTCGGCCAGCCGCTGGGCGGGACCGGGGCCATCGGTCACCACTACCACGCGCCAATGATCGCGGACGCGGGAGCCGATGAACTCGAGCATTTCAGCGACGTCGCCCTGGTAGCCGCGGGGTTCGCGGGCACGCATGTTGAGGACGTCAATGTCCAGGACAAGGTCCTCGTCCGAGGCAAGGGAGGTGATGGACCACCACGAAACGCCGTGTTCCAGCGCAGCGGAGCGGGTATCCGTCAGCGAGCGGAAACTGGCGGCATGCAGGTCTGTTGAAGCCTGGGACGACAGATCCAGTGGCGCCGCACCGCCGTCAGACGCTGTTGACCAGGCCGCTTCCAGAAACTCTTCATTGGTGGCCGCGAGGTCGTGCGCACGGGTGCGTACCTTCTCGGGCTCGATGACAACCGAGAGCGATCCGGCAGGGAGCTGGTCCACGAACGGGACCATGGCATCAACCAGCACGGGGGCCAGGGATTCCATGCCCTCAACAGCGATGCCACCGGCGATCTTCTCCAGCATGTCTGCTGCGGCGGGCATGTCGGCCTTCAGCTTGGCGGCGCGGGACATCACGGAGGGGGTGATGAGGATTTCCCGGCACGGAGGGGCGTGCAGTTCCGTGGGGTGGTGGATCCCTGGAGCGGTCAGGGAACGCTGGTCGGCTACGGCGAACCAGCGCATCTGATCCACCTCGTCGCCAAAGAACTCCACACGGATGGGGTGGTCCTCGGTGGGCGGGAAGACGTCAAGGATGCCACCGCGGACGGCGAATTCACCACGATGGGTCACCATGTCCACGCGGGCGTAGGCGGCATCGGACAGGGCGCGCACGACCTCGCTGAAGGACCGCTCCTGCCCCACCTGCAACGTCACCGGCACCAGATCGCCCAAGCCGTCCACAATGGGCTGGACCACGGCGCGAACGGGAGCCACCACAACGCGCAACGGGGCCGCCGTCGAGGTTTCCGGGTGGGTCAGGCGGCGCAGCACGGAAAGCCGCCGGCCCACGGTGTCGGAGCGCGGCGAAAGCCGTTCGTGCGGGAGGGTTTCCCAGCTCGGGAAAGCATCAACGGAGTCCGCGGGGAGATAGGAGCACAGGGCGGCTGTGAGGTCCTCGGCTTCCCTGCCCGTCGCGGTGACAGCGAGGACCACCGGCGCGCCGCCACCATCGGCAGCGGCATCGGCCAGGGCATCTGCCATTTCGGCGATCAGGACGGCCCGCATGCCGGTCGGGGCGCTGATCTGGTAGTCGGTGTTCCGGTCGCTGAAGGGCCGCTGCGCCTCTGTACGAACGCGCGCAAAAGTCTTGTCCTCCGCCAGTGCGCGGCGCAGACCGTTGAGGCTCATGGCAGAAACTCCTAGGGTGGGTCCAAGGGCAGGCAACACAAATGCCCGGAAATTCAGAAGAATGCCGGGTCATTCCAGCCTACCTCCACCCCAGCCCCAGGAGTTCCTTTGCAGCCTTCGCAAGCTTCGCATTCCAACACCCCGCACGACACCAAGACGGTGCTGGTGACCGGCGCCACAGGTTATATCGGTGGCCGGCTGGTCCCGCGCCTCCTTGAAGCCGGTCATCGCGTGAAAGTCCTGGTCCGTACGCCCCAAAAGATCGCCGACGTGCCGTGGCATGACGACGTCGAGATCATTGAAAACAGCCTGTCCGACGCCGACGGCCTCACCGAGGCGCTCCAGGGCGTGGACGTCCTGTACTACCTGGTTCATTCCATGGCCTCAGGCAGTGGCTTCGAATCCAAGGAAGAAGCCATGGCCCGCTTGGTCGCCAAGGCAGCGACGGAGGCCGGCGTCGACAGGATCGTCTACCTCGGCGGACTGCACCCGGAGAACACGCAACTTTCCACGCACATGCGCTCCCGCGAGACCGTGGGCAAGGTGTTCCTGGAGTCGGCAGTGGACTCGATTGTGTTCCAGGCCGGAGTGGTGATCGGTTCGGGCTCAGCGTCCTTCGAGATGATCCGGCACCTGGCGGACACGCTCCCGGTCATGCCCGCGCCGAGCTGGGTTAATAACCGGATCGAAGCCATCGCGGTAAGGGACGTGCTGCATTATCTGGTGGCTGCTGCAACCCTTCCCGCAGGCCTCAACAGGAGCTTCGACATCGGTTCCCGGGACGTCCTTAAGTACAAGGAGATGATGAACGAATACGCGCTCGAACGCGGGCTCCCCCGACGGCTGGTCATCGCTCTTCCCGTCCCCGCACCCAAGCTGGCTGGCTTGTGGGTCGCTCTGGTCACGCCCATCCCGTTGTCCATGTCCCTGCCGCTGGTTCAGTCACTGCAGCATGACGCCGTGTCGCGGGAGCACGACGTCGACCGTTACATCAAGCAGCCCGACGGCGGCCTGACCCCCTACCGCCGCGCCGTCGCCCTGGCGCTGGGCAAGGAACGGGACGGCCAGGTGGAGACGACCTGGGCCAATGCGGGCATCGACGCCGATCCCCTGCCCAGTGACCCCGACTGGGCCGGCTACAAAGTGTTCCTGGACGAGAGGACCTTCCACAGCGAAGCCAAGCCGGAACACGTGTGGGCCATCATCGAGGGCATCGGCGGCAAGAACGGCTGGTACTCGATGCCCTTGGCCTGGAAGGTGCGCGGTTGGCTGGACAAGCTGCAGGGCGGAGCGGGACTCTTGCGGGGCCGCCGCCACCCGAAGACGCTGAACACGGGCGAGGTTGTGGACTGGTGGCGGGTCGAAGCCATCGACCGAGGCCACTTGCTGCGGCTGCGGGCCGAAATGCGCGCTCCCGGCGGCGCCTGGCTGGAGTTGGCTGTGGAGCCCGACGGCGACGGGAGCCTCTATAAGCAACGCGCCATTTTCTTCCCGCGAGGCTTGGCTGGCCGGCTCTACTGGTTGGGCGTGTACCCGTTCCACGGGTTCATCTTTCCCTCGATGGCCCGCAACATCTCAGCGGCTGCAACAGAGCTCCAGGACGAAGCGCGTTCCAGTGAGTCCGCCCGGACCCCGTAGGATGTTGGGAGCTAAAAAGCTTCACCACCACCATCCACGGAGGACCCATGGCCCTGAGTGCATCCACCACCCTGCCCCACAGCGTTGACCGCGTAGCGGCCGTCTTTGTCGACGAGGATTTCCTGCGCCACACGAGCGAATACGTGGGCGGCTCATTGGAATCGTTCGCCGTCGACGGCGATACCGCCGGTGCCTTCACCACCACCACGGTCCGCACGCTGCCCACCACCCGCCTGCCGGAGATCGCCCGCAAGTTCGTTGGCGAAACCCTGAAGGTAACGCAGACCGAGGAGTGGGAAGCCCCCTCTGCCGACGGTTCACGCGCCAGCAAGATCGCCCTGAAGATCGCCGGCGCCCCGCTGGATGTCACCGCCGTCCAGCGCCTCGTCGCTGAGGGCGGCAGCACCCGCATCGAGCTCGAAGGCAACGTGACGTCTTCGGTTCCGTTCCTGGGCGGAAAGATCGCGGACGCTGCCGAGCCCATGGTGGGCAAGGCCCTGGGCATCCAGTCGCAGCAGGCCCAGGCCTGGCTCGAAAGCCACTAGCATGCAGATTCCCGCGATCCTTGCGGTCATCCTGATCGGGGCCGGCATCTGGTCGCTGGCCGTGTGGCCGCAGTTCCTCAAGCGCGTCATGAAGGACCCCCGGGCCCGCGACGCCGCAGGCAGGGCCACCAAGTTCCTGACGGTCCACGTCGTTCTGGTTACCATCTCCATGGTGCTGGGACTCGCGACGGCGGTCATTGGAATCGCGGGCCTCGTCGCCTGAGTTTCACCCAACTGCGGGACAGTAAACGCATTAATGAGCCCTCATTGGAGCTGTGGAGTCTCATGACTTAATGGACAGTTCTGTCTCATGACTTCGTAGACACTCTGTCTCAGGACATCGTGGACATTTGTCGGGCGGGTTTGCTGCTGTCCATGAGTAAATCCCAGCCCGACATCAAGATCCGGCATGCTGTGGCAACGTGGTCCGAGGATTCGCCCAGGGGCGCGGTTACAGCGTTCTGCAGGAAGCACAATGTCTCCCGGGCCTGGTTTTACCGGGTCCGGGCGGCCGCTTCGGAGGTCGGGCCAGTGAAAGCGCTGGAGAAGAAACCCACGGTCCCGAAGACCATGCCCACTGTCACGGAGCCGGCCATGATCGAGCTGCTGCTCGATACTCGAGCAGACCTCCAGGACAGGGGCCTCGATCACGGCCCGCTCTCCGTCATCGCCAAGCTCTCCAGGATGGGTCTGAAGCCGCCGTCGCGAGCCACCGTGGCCAGGATCTTTGTCCGGGCCGGAATGGTCGTGCCCGAGCCTCGGAAGAAGCCACGGAGCGCGTACAAACGCTTCGTCTATCCGCAACCGAACGCGTGCTGGCAGATCGACTCGACCGAGTGGCAGCTCGCCGGCGGTAAGAAAGTGGCGATCTTCCAACTCATAGATGACCATTCGCGTCTGGCCCTGGCGTCCTTGGTCGCGACCGGGGAAACCAGTGCTGCCGCTATCGCCGTCGTCACGCAGGCGATCGACCGCCACGGAACGCCACAGAGATTCCTCTCTGACAACGGCACGGCACTGAATCCCACCCGTCGCGGGCGCTCCGGGGCTCTGGTGGAGTTCCTCAAAGCCCTGGGTGTCGAACCGATCACGGGCAAACCCTACAAACCCACCACCCAAGGCAAGAACGAACGCTTCCATCAGACCTTGCACCGATACCTGCACCGGCAGCCACCGGCGTCCACCATGACCGCACTTCAGGCCCAAGTGGACGCCTTCGACCTGTATTACAACAACGAACGCGAACATCAGGGCCTGCCAGCAGGAATGACACCAATCGAAGCATGGAACGCCACACCCAAAACACCCCCACCGCTCACCCCTGCACCCGTTTCACCCTGCCGGGAACGGCAGAGCGCGCAACGAACAGTGAACCGAAACGGATCCGTGACGATCCTCGGAACCCATTTCAAGCTAGGCAAAGAACACATCGGCACCATCGTGCACGTCCTCTACGACGACGCCGACATCATGTTCTTCGGAGCACAAGGCACCGAGATCATCACTCACCCCCGGCCACCGCAAGGAACCCGGTACGTCGGCAACGGTAAACCCTCGGGAGTCGCCGCCGACCCCCGAGGCGCCCGCAAGAAAAGAACCACCTACCCACAACTCAAACCCCGGAACCCCACACACCAGGACGAACTGTCTACACAGTCATGAGACACCAACTGTCTACGAAGTCCTGAGACATGAAGTGTCTACAAGGTCCTGAGACATGACAAGCCCTCATTGGAGCGTTTACTGTCCCCTAGTTGGGTAGGATGGACAGTGGTGTGCCGGGAAGTCTGGTCGGCGGAGTCTTAGTGATACCCCGAACCAGGCAAGGAACCCCATGGCCCAGCACTCACCACCCGTCTTCTCCCGCTCCAGCTACCCCGAGTACCGCCGGATCCTCTCGATCCTCCGCACCGAAACCGTTGGCGGCGCGCTCCTTCTGGCAGCCACAGTCGTTGCCCTCATCTGGGCCAACTCCCCCGCGGCAGCCGGCTACTTCGCCCTCCGCGACCTCAAGCTCGGTTACGAACCCTGGCACCTTGAGCTCAGCCTCGGCCACTGGGCATCCGACGGCCTGCTCGCAGTCTTCTTCTTCCTGGCCGGCCTGGAACTCAAGCGCGAATTCGTGGCCGGGGAGCTCCGCAAACCTGCCCGGGCAGTAGTCCCGGTGGCGGCCGCGATCGGCGGAGTCGCAGTCCCGGCGCTGATCTTCGTCCTGTTCAACCTCGGATCACCTGAAACCCTCAAGGGTTGGGCCATCCCCACGGCCACGGACATTGCCTTCGCCCTGGCAGTACTGGCGGTCATCAACACGCACCTGCCCGCTGCACTCCGGACGTTCCTGCTCACACTCGCCGTGGTGGATGACCTCATCGCGATCGGCATCATCGCCTTTTTCTATTCCACCGGACTCCAGCCGATCATGTTGCTGGCCGCCGCCGTACCGCTCGCCCTGTTCACGTTCCTGGTGCAAAAGCGGATCCGCAGCTGGTATCTCCTGGTGCCGCTGGCCTTGGCAACCTGGGGGTTCGTCCACGCCTCCGGCATCCACGCCACGGTGGCGGGCGTCCTGCTCGGTTTTGCCGTGCCGGTCTTCGCGAGCGGGAAGAAAGGCGAACCGGCCGAGGGTTTGGCCGAGCACTTCGAACACCGGCTCCGCCCCTTCTCAGCGGGGTTCGCTGTGCCTGTCTTCGCGTTCTTCTCAGCCGGCGTGGCCTTGGGCGGCCTGCAAGGAATGGGCGCGGCGCTCACGGACCCCGTGGCCCTGGGCATTGTTGCAGCCCTTGTGGTGGGCAAGGCTGTCGGTGTCTTCGGAACGACGTTCCTGGTCACCAAGACCACCCGCGCGAGCCTGGATTCGAGCATCGCCTGGATCGACCTTTTCGGCCTCGCCCTCCTGGCAGGCATCGGTTTCACGGTATCGCTGCTGATTGGCGAGCTGAGCTTCGGCGCCGGCTCGGCCCACAACGACCACGCCAAAGTGGCCATCCTGGCAGGTTCCCTGATTTCGGCGCTGCTGGCCGCCGTCGTACTTAGGGCCCGCAACCGGCGGTACCGGCAGGTGCAGTCCGATGAAGAACGGGACGACGACGGCGACGGCGTGCCTGACGTCTTCTCGCGCGCCTAGGCCTGGGGTACTTGGCTTGTGGTCGCCTGGTTGAGTGCGTCCTCAGCGGCGACCCAGGAGATCATGGCGCACTTGACGCGGGCCGCGTAACGGGCAACCCCCTCAAAGGCAGCGGCATCGCCCAGGATCTCCGGATCAGCCTGTACCTTCCCGCGTGAACGCAGGACCTCGCGGAAGTTCTCGATCACGGAGTGCAGTTCCGTAACGGACATGCCCTCCCCCAGCTCGCTCAGCACGGAAGCCGAAGCCATGGAGATGGAACAGCCCGCACCATCCCAGCTGATTTGTTTCACGGTCCCGTCGGCGACGGCCAACCGCAGGGTTACCTCGTCCCCGCAGACCGGGTTCAACTGGTGCGATTGGCCGGTAGCGGCTCCTGACGGTGCCTCAGTTCCGGCGAGGCCGCTGCCGTGCCGCTGCTTGGAGTGGTCAAGGATGATCTGCTGGTACAGCTGGTCAAGACTCATGGTGCCGACGCCCGTTTCTTCAAAAAAGTCGTTGTGGTCAGGCCTGGAAGTAGGCCCGTACTCCGGAGACGGCATCGAGGAAGGCATCGACGTCGTCCGTGGTGTTGTAAAGGTAGGTGCTCGCCCGGGTGGTGGCCGTCAGGCCGAGGCGGCGGTGGAGCGGCTGGGCGCAGTGGTGGCCGACCCGGACCGCGATGCCGCGGTCGTCAAGGAACTGCCCGACGTCGTGCGCGTGGACACCGGCGACGTCGAACGCTGCCAAGCCGATCCGCTCAGCACCTGACGCCGGACCAACAACACGGATGCCCTCAATGCTTTCAAGGCCCTTGACCAGGCGCTGGCCCAACGTCGCTTCCCAGGCGTGGATGCGGTCGATTCCGGTTTCGGACAAGTAGTTCACGGCGGTTGCGAGCGCCACGGCCTGGGAGATGCGCTGTGTTCCGGCCTCGAAGCGCTGGGGCGCGGGCAGGTACTCGGCGCGTTCCATGGTGACTGTGGTGATCATGGAACCACCGGTCAGGAACGGCGGCAGGACATCAAGAAGCTCCTGCTTGCCGTAGAGCACGCCGACGCCGGTAGGGGCAAGCATCTTGTGGCCGGAGAACACCGCAAAGTCGACATCGAGTTTCTTCACGTCAACGGCCATGTGGGGAACCGACTGGCAGGCATCCAGCACCACCAGCGCGCCTACGCGGCGTGCCATGGCGACGAGTTCGGCCACGGGATTGATGGTGCCCAGGACGTTCGAAGCCTGCGTGAAGGCTACAAGCCGGGTCCGGCTCCCAATGATCTCCGCTGCGGCATCGAGGCGCAGGGCACCGTCGTCGGTGATGGGGATGTACTTCAGCGTGGCACCGGTGCGGAACGCGAGCTCCTGCCACGGAATGAGGTTGGCGTGGTGTTCCATTTCGGTGACCACGATCTCGTCGCCGGGCCCGATGGCCAGGTCCTTCAAGCCGGAGTTGCCGCGGCCCTGCGCTGCCCACAAGGCTGCGTTGGACATGGCGTAGCTGATGAGGTTCAGGCCCTCGGTGGCGTTGGAGGTCCACACGGTTTCTTCATACCGGGCGCCGATGAAGTCCGCCACGGTCTGCCGGGCGTCCTCGAACGCCTCGGTCGCTTCGACGGCCAGGTGGTGCGCTCCGCGGTGCACGGCAGCGTTGCGTTGTTCGTAGAATTCCTGCTCGGCTTCGATGACGCTGAGCGGATTTTGCGAGGTGGCGCCGGAGTCGAGGTAGATCAGGGGCTTTCCGTTGACCAGCTGATCCAGCACCGGGAAGTCGTTCCGGATCCGCAACACCTCCGCGTTGTCCATGGCATGCACGGACTGTTGCAACGAGACGGGAGTTGATACGGCAGTCAAGGGGCGCTCCTTGGAAAATCCTTCAGGGACTCCCCATTATCCCACGCAGGGCACGATCGGGCGGTGTGCCGTTCAGCACGTCAGGCTCCTGGCCGCCCAGGGAGCCATCCCAGCGGCTGCACAGTCCCGCCGTCCAGGACGCTGCGAAGCCGCTCAGCCAGGGCGTCCGACCTGCGGGCGGCCGCTGTGCGAGAGCGGGCCCGGTACCCCAAGGCTGCCTTGGCGTAGCAAAGGGCGGCGTGGGCGAACTGCCGGTCGGCGGACAGCGAGCGCCCCGCCGCTTCCAATGCCCTCGGCGAAGCCTCCAGCAAGGCCCCGGCAAAAACCCGCAGGGCCGCCCCACCAGCACCCTCGACGGCGGTAGTTGCCGCTGCCAGGCGGCTCAGCACGGCATCGTCCACGACGGCGGTGCTGCTTGCGTTGAGCGCCAGGAGGGAGAGAGCCTCGGCTTCGAGCAACACCTTGCCCTGGCCATGGAACTGCCCCGCCAGCGCCGGTAGATGCGTCGCTGTGCCTGAGGCAACGTCCCGTGCTGCGGCGATGTAGAGGGTACTGAGCCAAGGCAGCAGGCCGTCGGTAGTCGGGTCGGCGGAAGCCCTGTTACCTTGGCGGATACTTCGTTTGGCCCTGGCCAAAGCCGCTCCAGGGTTGCCGCACACCGCTTCGCAGTAGGCCAGCAGGGCTTGGGCCACGGAGCGCACCGGCGGCAGGCCGGCGTCGGACAGTTCCGCCAGTACCGCCTCCAGGGTGACGCGCGCGGCCTCTGCGAAGCCTTGATTGAGCTGGACATAAGCCCGCGCTACTTCCGCGCACTCGGCCACGTGCCTCGGTACGTCGTAGGACGGATAGTCCAGGAGCGGACCCATGGCGTTCCAGCCAAGGTTGTAGCGCAAGCAGATTACGTGCCTGAGAAGCACACCGGCGCGGAACGTCTCCATGGACGGATCGTTGCCCACGGCGTCCATGGCCTGGGTGGAGCTCACCAGCGCCTGGGACGCCGCACCGGACAGGAGCAGCCGTTCGGCATCGCGTACATGCCGCGCGATCCGCGCGGCGGGGTCGTCCGCGCCGTCCCCTGCAGGCGCATCACCACGCACCGCACCCAGCAGCTCCAATGCCATCAGCCGATGACCGGCGTCGAGCTTCACCGCGTCTGTTCCTGCCACCGCCAAGCGCCGGAGGACCGGCGTGGCTTCGGCAATCCGGCCTTCGGCAATCAAAGCCCTCGCCCTGATCATTCCGGCTTGTTCCACGTGGTCCTGCCCCTTGACCGCAGCTGCCGCTTTGAGCACCAGTTCAGCGGAGGAGGGGCGGTCCGCGACCGGCGCGGCGGCCAGGAGAAGCTCATCGGCGAGGTCGAGCCCGCAGTCCAGGGTCCAGGTCATCCACCGCAGCATGCTCGGCGCTGTCTCGCGGGTGAGGCCGGGTTCCCCGATTTGTTGGTGGAGGGCAAGGCTACGGGACCGTGGCACAGCCAGCCTGGTAGCTTCACCCCACAACCATGAGCCCATGCGGACCATTGGACGCCAGCCAGGCATCAGCTTGATGTGACGCTCCGCCAGCAGGTTCTCCACGGCCTTCTGTCCGCAGTGGCGTTCCAGGGTCTCGAAGGCCACGGGCGCTGCCAGGGCGACCAGCTCCAGGGCGAGCCGCTCCTCGGCAGGGCGGACTTCGTTGTCGCCCTGGACGTGCTCCACAACGCGCGGCCAGTGGCAGTGCGCGCGCGTGTCAATCGTCCAATAGCCGTCCCGGCGCACCAGGAGCCCGGCGCTCCGTGCGTCCTCCACGGCGAGGCACAGGACAGCCACATTGAAACCACTCATCGCCGCAAGCAGGCTGCTGGCCCGTTGCTGGACATTCCCGTCTAGAAGGCCCACGCACACCGCATGCGCTTCCCTGAGAGTGAACGGCGGCAGGAGGTACTGCTCCATGAAGCCGTCTTCCCAAAGTTGATAGAGGTCCTGGGGCAATGGGCGACGGCTGTCAGCGGTGGCTACGAGTTTGGCACCGAATCCGGGAATGAGCTGCAGCAGAACCCCCAAGGACGCGGGGTCGACGTAGTGGATGTCGTCCACCAGGAGAACCAGCTGGGGTTTGGAGGATAGCTCGTGCCGTTTGCCGCGGCGGCGCAAGGCCGGCGCCACGTAGTGGTAGCTGGCCGGCCCCAGCGTGTTGGTGAGGGCACGAAGGACGTCGAGTCCGGGCAACGGGCCGTCACTTATCGCCGCAGCGGGGCCGGGTGCCGATAAGTAGCTGGTCGCCGCAGTGGCGCTCATTCCGGTTCCCGGCACTGTGGCGCCGGGAACCCCCTGGGCCAAGACCCCGTACTGGGTGGCATCAAGGCTGCCGGCGAAGGTGCGGACATCCATGGTTTGGGGGAGACCGGCCTTGAGCGAGAGCAGCAAGTGGCTTTTCCCGGACCCCCTTTCCCCTGCAACGACGATGCCGCTGGTGGAGGGGGAACGTACCGTGGAAAGAACCAGCTCCAACAATCGGGCCCTGTCGGGAAGCTGCGGGGATCCCAGCCTGGCTGTGACGGTATCTTCGACCAGCCAAGGGTCCGGCAGCATGCACACTCCAATTGCAGCAGTCCCATGTCCGGGAAGTTTGTGTTTGCGCGATTCGCGGTTTCCCTGGCCTAGAAGCCGGCGGCGGCTGGGGGGAGAGTCTCGGTCTCAGAAGACTCTGTCGCCGCCGGCTTCGTTCAGGGCCGGACCACCTTCCGGTGGCCGGGGCATCGGCTGAAGAGACCACCGATGCGATTGATGCGACTTTTGGAATCCCGGTGATGCTTGGGGCTGAACCGTTCTTCCAAGATCAATATTGCCGGGGGCGCAAAAGGCAAACACCAGTAATCGGTACTCGATTACTTGGAGGCTTTTTACCGCCCGATACTGTGTTGTACTCAGTACCCGCAGGAGGCACTACTTGGTTCCGACACGAAACACATAGCAATTACTCCAGTGATTGGTTAAATCCGGTTGGATTCAGGCGCAAGGATGCCAGAGGGCGTTTCGGGGTACTCAAACCGGCACAGCGTCAGCGACGGACAGCGGCGCCAAGATCTTCACGACGACGGATACCCAGCTTCGCGTAGCTGCGGTACAAATGCCCCTCGACGGTTCGGACCGAAACCATCAGCTTCTCCGCTATTTGGCGGTCGGTGAGGCCCGAAACAGCCAGCGCGACGATGTCTTGCTCTCGGCGGGTCAATGGTACCGAGTGGTCGGAGTCAGTGTGCGGATCGCGGACCACGGAGTCGCCCATGCTCGCTTCGCTCACGTCCCGCATGACGGCCGCCTGGCGGGCTTCGGGGCGTTTGCCTTCCGCGTCGAAAGTCGCAGCCGCTTTGTCGAACGCAGCCGCTGCCGGGCCCGGCATCCCTGCCGCCGACATCAAGTTTCCCGCGTTCACGAAGCCTTGTCCGGCGCCGCTGAGTTGGGCTGCGGCCAACGAATGCCATCCAGCCGCCCAGGCCCCTGTCATCAGGGAGGCGGTTTCTTCGATGGACTCGGTGGCCCTGGCGTCGCCGAGCTCCGTCCTCAAGACGAGGTTTTGCAGGAGCAAGCCCGGCAACGCGTGCAGGCCCCCGGCTTCAGGCAGCTCCCGCAGTTTCTGCAGTCCGGATCCCTTGCTGAGCAGCTCATTGCCGGCCAGTGCGAAAAGCCCGGCGAGGGCCTCAACGTAACTGTTGCCCCTGCCGGGGACCTCTTCGCTTGCCAATCGCTGCGCGAGCTGTGTGTTGCCGGATTTGGCTGCCGCATAGAGCGCCAAGGCGTGCCCGAGGCTCCTGAGCAGCTGGGGGTCCTTCACCCGGAGGGCCTCCACTGCCGGAGTCAGCATTGCCATGGCCTGGTCCGTGCGGCCCTGACGCAACAGGGCCAGGGCCTTTAGTGTCTGGATGTCTCCACCGAAGGTGATCAGCCCCATGGTCGAGCTGGCGGCGTACCGGTCAAGGGCGGCATCGGCTGCACCCCAGTCCCCTGCTTCCAGGGCCGCCAGGGCATAGCGGACCAGGACAAAGTCGGCGAAGTACAGCAGATTCCCGCCATGTTCGTCCAGCAGGACCAGGGCTTCGCGGCCTGCTTCAAGCGCCTGCCCCGGTTGACCTTCAACAGTGAGGAGCTCGCACTGCATGGCCAGCAGGAAGATCCGGTTCATGGCACTGTCGGGTTCATCCGTCCCCAGCTCTTCAGCAAAGGAATCCAGGCCATCGCGCAGTTCGCTGTAGCGGCCCTCATGGGCCAGCGCGGCCAACTCCAACGTCCAGGCGTGCCGTTTGACCTGCATGGCCGCGGCGTCAGAGGGCCCAGACCCATCGGTCAGCGATTTGGCTGCCGTCCGGGCACCGGAGGCGATATCCGATGCCGAATCGCCTCGCGCCGAGCGGGCGGCCGCCCATAGAAGGCCCGCACCTGTCGGTCCCAGCGGATCGGCATCAAGGAACCCGTTGCCCTCCTCCAGCAGGCGCACGGCACTGTTGTAGTCGCCGTCGTTATAGCTGACCATCGCCATCACCGCGCGGGCGCGCGGGCGCAGCGCCTCGGAGCGGACCTTGCCCGCCGCTGCAAGCGCCAACGGGTTCTGGAGGAGCTTGACGGCCAGGAACGCCGCCCGCAGCAGCAGTTGGTCATCGACGTCGGCACCGCAGTCCAGCGCCCAGCTCACCGTCCGGAGCAGACCCTCAGCGGTGGTGGATTCGGAGGCAAGGTGCTGGACCATCCGTTGCCGGATCTGGAGGCTGCGGGCGGGTGAGACGATCTGGCGCAGCGCCTCACTGTACATGGGATGCCACATTTTCAGCGGACTGCCGGCACCGTTCGTGGGGACGACCAACCTGTTGTCCATCAAGGAACGAACGGTGTCCCTGCCCACCTCCGCGTCCAGCAAAGCGGCAGGGACGGGTTCGGACAAAGCTATGACAAACATCGCCTCCCGCTCGGCCTCGCTGGTCCGCAGGACCCTGTTTCTGACAACTTCGGCCAGGTTTTCACCGCTTCCGGAAGGCTCACCTGTCAGGAGCCAGACCCCGTTGCGCCGTACCAGGATCCCGTCGGTCCGTGAGTCGTCAAGCAGGCAACGCAGCAGGAGCGGGTTGCCTTCGGAGAGGGCGTGCAGCACGTCTGCCGCACTTGGCATGACGGTCCCACCCAACGTCTTTTCCACCAGTTCGGTAGATGTGCCCTTGTCCAGGGGATGAAGCTCCAGACGCTCGGCAAGACCGTCGTACCAGAGTTGAAGCAACGCTGACGGCAGACCGGGCCTGGGCCTGCTGGTGGCCACCAGGCGCGCCCACCCGGCGGTGACCAGTTCGGCAAGGATCTGGGTGCTGCCTTCGTCGAGGTCGTGCGCGTCATCGACCACGAGCAAGAGGCGCGCACCTTCGCCGCCGCGCCGCTTCTCGAACTGCGACCAGAATTCGCGGAGGATCGCTACCGGAGATGTGGCCTGCTCCACGGGTAAATCCAGCAAGTAGGGTGCCAGGACTCCAAAGGGCACGGCAGAGAGTGCAGGGCTCCCGTGGATCCGCATCACCACCATTTCCGAGGCCAGGCCGGCTGCAAGCTCGTCAGCAAAGGCAGTCTTGCCAATGCCGGCGTCCGCCACAACAAGTACGGCCCCGGCGCCTTCCTGACGCAATATCTCCAAGGCCAGTTCAAGATCGGTGTCCCGGCCTACAAGGTACTCAGCCTGCATGGGCAGCCTGCACGCAGAATGTGGATGCCGCCCGCCCTAACTCATAGGAGCCCATTAAGCTCGCCCCGAGACGACACACCGAGCTTGGTGAACACTTGGTACAAATGGCCTTCTACAGTCCGCACAGACACCCCAATATCCATCGCGATTTCGCGGTTGCTGACACCCTTTCCCGCGAGTTTAGCAATCTGGCGCTCCCGCTCGGTCAATACCGGCGCGTCGGAGCGCGGCTGGATGGGAAGCGCGGACACGGAATGCTCCAGGCGTTCCAACCTCAGCTGGGCCGTCCGGGCTGTCGTGGTCTCGCCGGCATCCCGGGCAAAGTCCAAAGCCATGGCCACGCAACGCGCCTCCACCACAAGCAGATCAAGGGACGCGGCGGCATCGGCGGCTTCCAACAAGCTGCGGGAACTCTTGTTCAAGGAGCCACGCGCGAGGTCCCCGGAGATCTTGGCCAGCGGTCCCTGGCGGCGGCCGGCAATGTCCTCAAGCAGCCGGTACTCCTCATCAGTGCCTTCCACGGTGGCCCCGAAAAGGCAGATACCCGCCGTCGTGAAGCGCTGCTCCTCGATGTCGTCGTGCACGCGCTCAAGCAACCGCTCCTTCACATCGGGGTCACCCATCCACCTGCCTGCCATCTCGGCGCAGAACACCGCCACCGATTCGGAGAAGTACATTCCCGTTCCCCTGCAGGTCCTGTACAGGTCCAGGTAGCGGCCGGCCTCGACGAAATTGCCAAGCTGGGCGTACGCGAAGGCGGTGGCGGCGTAGGCCACTTTGTTCATGTTCATGGCGGGCCGGAGCTCCAACTGGGCAACGGCGGAGCGCAGGGGTTCGATGGCACTGGCGGGCTTGCCTGCGTAGGCATACGCCAGGCCGACGCCGAGCTCAGTGAGCGCACCCCGGTACTGGAGGCGGGAGGGCCTTGAAGGGGTACGCCTCATCAACTCAATGCACTTGCGCCACTGGCCCGACAACAAAAGAACCAGGAACGCATGCCGCGCGAAAGCTTCCTCCAACTGCGCCGGCCTGTCCGAATCCGCCAAATGCCGCGAGACGCTGCGGGCAAGCTGCTGGGCCTCCATCTCGCGGCCCAGGATGCAGCGGGCCTCAATCAGGAAGAAGGATGAGCGGAGCCAATGCTCACGGTCCTCCGCGAAATCCTTGGCCAGCTCCTTTTCGAGGTCCTCAACCATGGACGCGTACTCGCCCATGAAGGTCTTGTACTCGTAGTTGCACAACTGCAGCCGGTTCCGGGCCTTGGTCATCGTTGTCGAAGGATAGCCGGAGGCCATGGTCTCCAGCCTCTCGAAGGCCTCGGCAAGGACGCCGGGGACCAAGGCTGACCGGCCGTCGATCCAGGTCATGGCCTGGCATTGGGCGGCCGTGACCTCCGCGAACTCCAGCGGATCCAGTCCGGCGATGTGTTCCTCGGATATCTCGTCCAACGCCTGGGCGGCATGCAGCGGCAGGTCAAGCATGAGGTAGGCAGCGGCTTTGAGCCGCTGCCCGCGCACCCATTCGGCGTCCCCGGGGTTCAACGAGACGGTGCATTGGATGGCGAAGTTGGGATCATAGTCGTCGAAGGCAGCCAGTCCGGCGGCAAGAGCCAACGCCGGCGACGGCTGCGGCTCATCCTGGCAGGCGTGCATCCAGGCGGCGTAGCTCAACAGGTCCTGCGGTGCCAGACTGCTGGGTTCAGGCTCTTCGGAACCGTGCAGCATGACCCGGAGTTCCTTCATGCGGCGCGTACTGAGCCAACTGCGGACCACTTCGCCTACATAGGAGTCCCGGAGGCGCACCCAATGCTCTGCCTCCCGCTCCACCGTGAGCAGGCCGGATTCCTCCATCTCCACCAGGACCTGTGTCCCGAAGATGGCTGCGAGTTTTACCAACGTGGCGCGCTGCGCGCATGCCAGGACTTCCACCACCGTCCTGCTGGCCTGCGGTTCGCGCGCCAGTCTGGACCGGACGAAGTCCTCCACCACCGTGGCGCCCTCGAGGGTGATCCGGTCACGGAGGGTCCACACGGAGTCGTTAAGGACCAGGTTGCCCCTGTGGCGCTGCTCCTCCAGGAGCGCATGCAACAGCATGGGGTTTCCCCCAACGGCCGCATGCAGCGAACCCGCCAGGGTTGTTGAGACATAGTGGCCCAGGACTGAGCCCAGCACCTGCTTGGTCTGTTCCTCGCTGAGCGTGTTCAGGTGTACCTCGCCCAGTTCACCGTCCAGGACCATCCGGTGGAAATCTGCCGGAAGATCACTGGCGCGCTGGACTGTAGCCACCACCTTGGCGGTACCCGTGGCCATCAGGTTAAGCAGAACGCCGGTGCTCATGGGATCCATGCCTCCAGCGTTGTCCAGGATGAAGACGGTTTCCCGCCCAGCAGCTTCGGCCCTGATCAGGCTGGTTACGGCATGGAGGATGCCAGTGGGAGAACCGACAGCCTCCGAGGGCAAACGGGCCAACAGGAAACCGAGGCACCCGTAAGGGGTTTGGCCATTCGCTACCGTGTTGCGGAGCTGCAGGCTGTGGACCTTGGGCCCGAGGGACGACACCACGGCCCGTGCCATGCCGGATTTGCCGATCCCCCGCTCACCCGTGAGGATCACTCCATAAGACTCCGGCGAGTCAAGACATTTGACGGCCTTGGACAGATCATGGCTCCGCGCCAGCAGTGACCAGGTCTGGCGGTCACTTGGTCCGCCCACGAGATCGGGAGCCGCAGCCCTCGCTGCGCCTCCACCGCTCCTGTTTAGCAACTCCGCCGACATCTGCATCCTTAGCTAACACAATCGCGATAGTCCCCCACCGCTCATCTGCGTACCATGCACACTACCTTCGGGCGCCGACAGTGTGTAGGCCTAAAGCTGCCCCAAGCCGTCAGTCTTTGATCAGGCTTTACTCAAGGTTTGCTCAAGCTTTTGCGGGGTGGTGCTTCTGTTGGGCCGCGAGCAGGCCTTCGCCAATCAGCAATTCGACGGCGTCTGCGGCTTCGTCCAGGAGGAATGGAAGTTCCTTCTTCTCTGCTGTGGCGAAGTCCCGCAACACAAAATCAGCGGTATCCATTCGTCCCGGGGGCCTTCCCACGCCTACCCGGACCCGCAAATAGTCCTTGGTTGCCAACGCTTTGGAGATGTCGCGGAGGCCGTTGTGGCCACCCTCTCCACCACCGATTTTTAGCTTGACTGTGTTAAAAGGGATGTCGATCTCATCATGGACGGCAATCACATGATCGGCGGCAATGTCGAAGAACTTGCACAGCCCTGCCACGGGACCGCCGGAGACGTTCATGTAGGTCATCGGTTTGGCGAGCACCACGCGCGGGCCACCAAGACCGAGGCGGCCTTCCACTACCTGGGCACGCGTCCTGTGGGCCTTGAATTTCCCACCCATGCGGGAGGCCAGTTCATCCAGCACCATCTGGCCCACATTGTGCCTGTTGTTGCTGTACTCACTGCCAGGGTTGCCGAGGCCGACAATCAGCCAGGTGTCAGTCATGCTCTCATCCTAGGAAACGTTGTGCGACGCAGCGCCGACAGGGGCGCCATGGAAAAGGAAAGTGGCCGGACCCCACGGGACCCGGCCACTTCAAAGGCATCAGCCTCAAGCAGTCAGTGACTACTCTGCAGCTGCTTCCCCGGACTCCTCGGCTTCTTCAGCTGCGGCTTCCTCGGCAACGCGGACAACCAGGGTCTCGGCGTCGGCGAGCAGGGTGGAACCCTTCGGCAGGACGAGGTCCGAAGCGTGGACGTTCTCGCCGGCCTTGCGGCCTTCAATGTCAACCTCGACGGCGGTGGGAACGTGGGTTGCCTCGGCCTCCAGGGAGATGGTGGTGGCTTCGAGGGACGCGACAGCACCCGGAGCAACTTCGCCGGTCACGTGGATGGCAACGTCAACGGTGACCTTCTCGCCGGCCTTGACGGTCTGGAGGTCAACGTGCTCGATGATCTGCTTTACGGGATCGCGCTGGATGTCCTTGACCAGCGTCAGGTGCTGCTCGCCGTCGACGTCGATTGCCAGGAGGGCGTTCGAAACGCGGACAGCCAGCGTGGTGGCCTTGGCGGGCAGGTTGACGTGCAGCGGCTCTGCGCCGTGGCCGTAGATGACAGCCGGGATCTGGCCGGCCATGCGTGCACGGCGGGCGTAGCCCTTGCCGAATTCGGTGCGCAGTTCTGCGGTGAGCTTCTGCTCAGACATGTGTACTCCTTGATTACTGTGGCGCCCAGTGGGTAACCGGGCTGGTCTATCAGCAAGGGCGGAGGTCTGGAGACCTTCGACGCCCGGCTGAGGACGGCCGCGTTGCAGCCATTCCGCCTGTGTTGAAGGAGATGCAGACCCAGTCGATAACGGAGACCCGCAACCCTGTCCACGAAACGCGGACCGGATGTGCTCTCCCTCGCCAAGGTATCCCCAAGAGTCTAGCAGCGCTGCCTGTATTCGGCGAAAACGAGTGCAAAAACGGGCCACCCACGCGCCCGAAGGCGGCGGATGGCCCGTTTCAACTCAGCTCAGATGGAGTCAGGCCTTGCCGTCGAACAGGCTGGTGACCGAACCGTCGTCGAACACTTCGCGGATGGCGCGCGCAATCAAAGGCGCGATCGACAACACGGTGAGCGACGGGAAGCGCTTCTCCGCCGGGATCGGCAGGGTGTTGGTGACAACGACTTCGCGGGCGCCGGAGTCAGCGAGGCGCTGCGCTGCGGGGTCGGAGAAGACAGCGTGGGTGCAGGCGATGATGACGTCCTTGGCACCGGCGTTTTTCAGGACCTGAACCGCGCCGGAGATGGTTCCACCGGTGTCGATCATGTCGTCGATCAGCACGCAGGTACGGCCTTCGACCTGGCCCACAACGGTCTTGGAGACCGCCTGGTTAGGCACCGTGAGGTCGCGGCTTTTGTGCACGAACGCGAGCGGGGCGCCACCCAGGCGTTCGGCCCACTGCTCGGCAACGCGGACACGTCCGGTATCAGGGGAAACCACCGTGATGTTGTCTGCTTCAACCTTGGTGCGGATGTAGTCAGCCAGCAGCGGGATGGCCATCAGGTGGTCGACGGGACCGTCGAAGAAGCCCTGGATCTGCGAGGTGTGCAGGTCGACGGACATGATGCGGTCGGCGCCAGCGGTCTTGTAGAGGTCGGCAACCAGGCGGGCGGAGATGGGCTCTCGGCCGCGGCCCTTCTTGTCCTGGCGGGAGTACGGGTAGAACGGGGAAACGACCGTGATCCTCTTGGCAGAGGCGCGCTTGAGGGAATCGATCATGATCAACTGCTCCATGAGCCAGTTGTTCAGCGGTGCCGGGTGGGCCTGGATGACGAAGGCATCAGTGCCTCGCACGCTCTCGGCCGAACGGACGTAGATCTCACCGTTGGCGAAGTCGTAGGCGTCGATGGGCAGGAGCTCGGTCTCCAGCTCCTTCGCGATTTCCTGCGCCAGCTCCGGATGCGCCCTTCCGGCGGCGAGAATCAGTTTCTTCTCGCCGTGTGCGGTAATTTCGCTCATGCCTGATTGCCTTCTTCTGTGGTTGCCGGGGATTGTGGGGACGTGGAGGTGGAGGTCAGCCCTTGCGCTGCCTCGGCCAGCTTGGCGGAGCCGCTGCCCGGACGGTTGGCGATGACCCAACCTTCGGCGTTGCGCTGGGCCGCGAGGCTGACGGCAAGGGCTCCGGCGGGAACGTCCTTGCGGATTACCGCCCCGGCGCCGCTGTAGGCGCCGTCGCCGACGGTGACGGGCGCCACGAAGACCGTGTTCGAACCTGTGCGGACGCCCGAGCCGATCACCGTGCGGTGCTTCTTCTCGCCGTCGTAATTTGCAGTGATGTTGCCGCAACCGATGTTGGTGTCTTCGCCGATTTCGGCGTCACCGGCGTAGCCCAGGTGGGAAAGCTTCGAGCCCCGGCCGATGGTCACATTCTTGGTCTCGTAGAACGCGCCGATCTTGCCCGTCTCCCCCAGGACCGTGCCAGGGCGGAGATAGGTGAACGGACCTACGGTCGCCTTCGCACCGATCGTTGAACCGGATCCGTGGGTGCGGATCACCTTCGCGCCTTCGCCGACGTTTACGTCGGTGAGGGTCGTGTCAGGTCCGACGACGGCGTCGCGCGCCACCGTGGTGGAGCCGTGCAGTTGCGTATTCGGCAGGAGGCGGACGTCCTCATCGAGGGTGACGGTGGAATCGATCCAGGTGGTGGCGGGATCCACCACAGTCACGCCGGCGCGCATCCAGGCCTCAATGATGCGGCGGTTGTGCTCGGCGCCCAGCGCCGAAAGCTGGATGCGGTCGTTGGCGCCCTCAACCTGCCAGCGGTCTTCTGTCACAACGGCGGCAACCCGGCCTCCGGCATCGCGGGCCAATCCGAGGACATCGGTGAGGTACATCTCGCCCTGCGCGTTGTCGGTAGTAACGCTTCCGAGTGCCTTGCGCAGGACAGCGGCGTCGAAGGCGTAGATACCGGAATTGACTTCGCGGATGCTGCGCTCGGCCTCGCTTGCGTCCTTGTGTTCGCGGATGCCGGTCACAGTGCCGTCTTCGGCGCGGAGGATACGGCCGTAGCCGGTGGCATCGTCGAGGACCGCGGTCAGGACTGTGACGGCGTTGGCTTCGGACTCGTGGGTCGCGACCAGTTCTGCCAGCAACTCACCGGTCAGGAGGGGAACATCGCCGTACGTGACCACGACTGTGCCGGTCAGGGTGGCTTCGGCGTCGAGCGCGTTAAGAGCCACTTCCACCGCGCGTCCGGTGCCGGGGATCTCGTCCTGGTCGACGATCAGGGCTTCGGGGTCCATTGCCGAAACATGCTCGGCCACCCGGTCGCGCTCGTGGCGCACAACCAGCGCGAGCTTTGCGGGGTTGATGGCGCGGGCTGCGAGCAGAGCGTGGCCAACCATTGAACGGCCGCCGATTTCGTGGAGGATCTTGGGAGTGCGCGACTTCATGCGCGTTCCGGCGCCTGCGGCCAAGACGATCACCGCTGCGGGACCGTTGGTTTCGGGGCTCACGTACTGGCTCTCCTTGCTCTGTATGTCCCGGGTAACCCGGCTTCGGATTGCTGCCATCCATCAATGGACCCAGGCACCGTTAGAGCCGTCACAGGTACAGAGAAGGAGCGCGTTTTCCGACCGTTCCGCCCATAGGATTCGAACCTATACTCCACGGCTCCAAAGGCCGGGGTGCTGCCGTTACACCAGAGCGGACCGTGCATGGCTCTCCTTCGGACCAGCGGCCCGGAGGATCTCCCGGGGCACCGGGTTCCACACACAAGAAACTAGTTTGCCATGACCATTGCGTGCTTCGCGACTTGGCTCCCCGGCGAACGCTTCGCGACGCACCATCGCAAGCTGCCTTCACCCGCTCGACATGGCATCTGCGGCATGATGGTCAGGTGAGCAAGCGCACTGAACTTTCCCGGCCCGAGGGCACGTCCGCCCCATTGGACCACGCTTCCAACGGCCAGCCGGCACGGGTCAGAATGACCGGCCAGCAGCGAAAGTCACAGTTGATCGGCATCGGACGGGCACTGTTCTCAGCACGCGGCCTTGATGGCACCACCATCGAGGAAATCGCGGCATCGGCCGGTGTATCCAAGCCGGTGATCTATGAACACTTCGGCTCCAAGGAAGGCCTGTACCGGCAGGTCGTGGAGACCGAGTTCCGGATCCTGCTGGACTCCATCACCGAGGCCCTCAGCACCGAAGCCAAGCCCCGCGTTCTGGTGGAGCGCGCGGCCCTGGCCCTGCTTGGCTACATCGAGGACCGCACTGACGGCTTCCGGATCCTCATGCGTGACGCCCCGCCTTCGCAGCCCGAAGGCGCGTTCTCCACCCTGCTTTCCCACGTCACCGCCCGCGTGGAGCACCTGCTCTCGGACGAGTTCGCGCGGCGCGGTTTCAGCGCGGCCGACGGTGCCATGTACGCCCAGATGCTGGTCGGAATGGTTGCCATGACCGGCCAGTGGTGGCTCGACAGCCGCGAGCCCGACAAGCGCGCTGTAGCTGCACACTTGGTCAACCTAGCCTGGAACGGACTGACCGGCCTGCAGAAGGAACCGGAGCTGCGTTCGGAGGGCTGACCCTCACTCACAACCCAGACCCTTCACCCCAACCCTCACTCACAACCCACACCCTGGAGCGGGTGCGGTCCAAGGGCATGAGTAGGATGTGCGCATGACAGCACCCCAGCTCTACCTCAGCTTTCCTGGCACGGCGCGCGAGGCCCTCAGCTTTTACGCGGACGTCTTTGGAGGCGAACTATCGTTGCACTCCTACGCGGATTTCGGGCGCGACGACGGGCCTTCGGATGCCGTCGCACACGGCGTTCTCGACGGCGTCGTGGCGTTGATGGGTTCCGACGCCGCCAACGGGGAAAAGTCGGTCCATATGGAAGGGGCCATGCTCTCCCTCCTCGGCGCCGCGGAACCTCCGCTCCTGCACGAGTGGTTCGACAAGCTCGCCGACGGCGGCCGGATCGTTGACCTGTTGGCGCCCAAACCGTGGGGCGCATCGGACGGACAGGTCATCGACCGATACGGCCTGCATTGGCTGATCGGCTACGAACGCGGGGCGTAAACCCGGGGGACGTGAGCGAGCATCCACACCAACCCCGGGGGATGTGAGCGAGCGTTGGGACTACTCGCCCAGGACCTCTGCGGCCTCAAGCCACTCCAGTTCGAGACCCTCTTTCTCGTCGAGCAACTCACGAAGCTTGACGTTGAGCTCACCCAGGGCGTCGAAATCACCGGACTCGGACTTCGCTGCCATCTGCGCGTGGAGCTTCTCCTCCTGCTGCGCCAGCTTCCCGAGTTGCCGGTCGATCCTGTTGAGGTCCTTCCGGGCTTCGCGCTTCTCTGCTTCGCTGGCCCCGGATTGCGCCGCGGCGCCGCTGCTTGCGGATCCGCTGGCTGCCGTCGGAGCCGTGGAGCCGCCGAGGACTTGTCCGGAGGCCAGTGCTGCCTCGCGCAGCTCAAGATACTGATCCACGCCGCCCGGGAGTCCGCGGAGCTTCCCGTCGCCCAACAACGCCATCTGGTTGTCGGTAACCCGCTCCAGGAGGTACCGGTCGTGGCTGACCACAACCAGGGTCCCGGGCCAGCCGTCCAGGACATCCTCGACGGCGGCAAGGGTGTCGGTGTCGAGGTCGTTGGTCGGCTCGTCGAGCATGAGGACATTCGGCTCCCCCACCAGCAGGCGAAGCAGCTGGAGCCGTCGTCGTTCGCCACCGGAGAGGTCCGGGACCGGCGTCCACTGCTTCTCCTTGGTGAAACCGAGTTGCTCAACCAGCTGGCCGGCCGTGAATTCCTTGCCGCCAACACTGAAGGACCGTTTCTCGCGCTCAATCACTTCGATGACCCGAAGGTCCGAAACTTCGTCGAGCTCCTTCACGTCCTGCGTCAGGACAGCAGTAACCACCGTCTTGCCGCGCTTGACCTTGCCCGACGTCGGTTGGATCTCCCCGTTGAGCAGTTTGAGCAGGGTAGACTTGCCTGCGCCGTTGACGCCAACCAGTCCGAGGCGCTCCCCCGGCGCCAGGCGCAGGGTGATGTTGTCGAAGAGCTTTTGCCTCGACTCACCGCCCTGGAAATCCAGGGTCACATTTTCAAGGTCCAGAACGTCCTTGCCCAAACGTGCGGTCGCCATCTTGCTCAGGGCCACCGAATCCCGCGGCTCGGGTACGTCCGCAATGAGGTCGTTGGCAGCTTCGATACGGAATTTCGGCTTTGCCGTTCGGGCGGGCGCGCCGCGCCGCAGCCAGGCAAGTTCCTTCTTGACGAGCTGCTGGCGCTTGTTTTCGACGACGGCGGCCATGCGGTCACGCTCGGCACGGGCCAGGACGTAGGCGGCGTAACCGCCGTCGAACATGTCCACCATGGCGTCGTGGACTTCCCAGGTGTAGTTGCAGACTTCATCAAGGAACCAGCGGTCGTGGGTGACCACCAGGAAGGCGCCTTGGTTGGCCCGCCAGCGCGACTTGAGGTGGCGCGCCAGCCAGGCCACGCCTTCGACGTCGAGGTGGTTGGTGGGCTCGTCCAGCATGATGACGTCGTGGTCTTCGATGAGGAGCTTCGCCAGGGCCACCCGCCGCTTTTGCCCGCCCGACAACGAGTGCACGTTGGCGTGCCAGTCGACATCGCCCACCAGTCCGCCCATGACCTCGCGGATCTTGGGATTGGCGGCCCATTCGTGGTCCGCGCGGTCCCCGACGATGGCGGCACCGACGGTGAGGTCGCCGTCGAGTACGTCCGCCTGGTCGAGGTAGCCCACGGTGACGTCACCGCGTTTGGTGACCCGGCCTGAATCCGGGGTTGAGCGCATGGCAAGCAGCCGCATGAGGGTGGATTTTCCGTCGCCGTTGCGGCCCACCATGCCGATCCGGTCGCCATCCTCCAAACCGAGGGTGACGCCGTCGAGGACAGTGCGGGTCGCGAACGAAACGGTGAGGTTTTCGCCGCCGAGCAGGTGGGCCAATGGGTACTACTTTCTACTGCTGGAATGCGGAGGTACAGGGTAACAACAGGGGTATTAGAGGAGCGTATCGGAGATGATCCGCGCCCCGGGAACGGGTCCGTGGACCGCGACGGCGGTGTGGCCGCGATGGGTCAGCTCCTCGGCGAGGACGCTGGCTGAGACGGAGTCCCGCGCGAGCAGCGCGATCGTGGGCCCTGAGCCTGAGACCATGCCGGCCAGGGCACCGCGTGCTTCGCCCAAACCGATAGTGTCCCTAAGTTGTGGGGCCAGGGTGATCGAAGCCCTTTGGAGGTCATTGATGAGGACGCGGCTGAGGGTCTCGGGATCCCCGTTGCGCAGGGCCTGGAGGATCGTCGGATCCACGTCCACCGGCTCGGGAATATCCACGCCTTCGGAGTCCCGGAGCCCGTCCAGGGTGCGGAACACGTCCGGGGTGGACAATCCGTAGTCAGCGAACACCAGTACCCAGTCCATCTGCGCCTTAGCCAGGGCGGGCGAGAGTTTGTCGCCGACGCCAAGTCCGACGGCGGTGCCTCCCAGG
The DNA here is from genome assembly GCF_025452095.1 of Paenarthrobacter sp. JL.01a. Classification (NCBI taxonomy): domain Bacteria; kingdom Bacillati; phylum Actinomycetota; class Actinomycetes; order Micrococcales; family Micrococcaceae; genus Paenarthrobacter; species Paenarthrobacter sp. JL.01a. The sequence goes on along the minus strand of NZ_CP104877.1, from coordinate 1,386,985 downwards.
AGCGAGAACGGCACGTCCGCTCCCAGCTCGGCCGCCAGGTGCGCGAGTTCCTCGCGCGAGAGCCCGCTGTCCCACAACGCGTCGCACGCGAGCAGTGTTGCAGCAGCATCGGCCGAACCGCCACCCATGCCGCCGGCGACAGGAACCCGTTTGGTGATCTCCAGGTGCACGCCCGTGGGTTTTTCGGAGACCTCGGCCATGATCGCCGCAGCTTTGTACGCGAGGTTCCGTTCGTCCAGCGGGATGTCCACACCGTCCAGGTCCAGCGTGCTGTCCGGGCTGATGCTGACGGTGATTCCCGGCGTTTCGGTGCTGGTGGCAGCTACTTCCTCGTACAAGGAAACTGCCAGGTAGACACTGGCCACGGAGTGGTAGCCGTCGGCCCGCAGCGGTCCAACGCTCAAGGACACGTTGACCTTGCCGGGGGCTTTGACGCGCACCGTCCGGGCATGGAACCGGTCCCCCGCGAAGGGCAGGATGCCGGGCTTTCGGGTTCCCGGATTCATGCGCCCACGGGGTGGCGGGCTTCGGCGATCCTGACATAGGCGGAGATGTCCAGGACCTCGCCGCGTGCAGTGGGGTCGACGCCGGCAGCCACAAGGCAACGTTCAGCCTCGGCGGCACTTCCTGCCCACCCCGCCAGGGCCGCACGCAGGGTCTTCCTGCGCTGGGCGAAGGCGGCATCAATGACCGCAAAGACCTGTTCGCGGGTGGCGTGCGTTGCGGGCGGTTCGTGCCGGGTGAAGGCGACGAGTCCGGAATGGATTTTCGGTGCCGGCCAGAACACGTTCATACCGATGACACCGGCCTTGCGCATGTGCCCGTACCAAGCCGCCTTGACCGACGGAACGCCGTAGATCTTGGACCCCGGGGTGGCCGCGAGCCTGTCTGCGACCTCATCCTGGACCATGACAAGTCCATGCTGGAGGCTTGTGAAATGCTGCAGGAGATGCAGGACCACGGGCACGGCCACGTTGTACGGAAGGTTTGCCACCAACGCTGTGGGCGCAACCGGAAGTTCGGTTACCTTCATGGCGTCGGAGAGCACCAGGTGGAAGTTGTCCTGGGCTTCGGGCCGCCAGGCGCGGACCGTCTCGGGCAGCTTTTCAGCCAGAACGGGGTCGATCTCCACCGCCACAACAGTCTTTGCGGCATCCAGGAGTCCCAGTGTCAGGGAACCCAGCCCGGGTCCTACCTCAAGGACCGTCTCGCCGGCGTCAATGCCCGCCGCCGAGACGATCCTCCGGATGGTGTTGCCATCGATCACAAAGTTCTGCCCCAGTGTTTTGGTGGGGCGTACACCGATTTCTTCGGCGAGCCGTCGGATGTCTGTGGCGCCCAGCAAAGGCGCGACGGCGGCGGGTTCGGAATTCGGTTCAGTCACCTAGGTATCGTATCGCCTGTCCGGGGTCACGCTGCGTGGGCGCAGCCCCAGTCGCTGAGTCCGTTCTTGGCGTACAGGCGGTTGGCGATTTCGATCTGCTGGGCCTTGGTGGCGAGGTTGGCCGTGGGAGCATAGGCGCCACCGCCGTTGGCAAGCCAGGTGGGACCGGAGAACTGGAGACCACCGTAGTAGCCGTTGCCGGTGTTGATGGCCCAGTTTCCGCCGGACTCGCACTGGGCGATCCTGTCCCACATGGCTTCGTTGGGGGCACCGGTGGGTCCGCTGGCCACGGGGGCTGCAGCAGCAGCGGCTGCCGGAGCTGCGGCGGGACGGGCCTTGGTGCCGACGGCGATCTTTTCGGCGACGGGCGGGGTGGCTACGTTGCTGGAGACCAGCGTGCGGGACGCTTCGCGGCCATCGACGAGAACCAGCTTGAACGTCTTTACCAGGGAACCGGCGACGCCTGCCTGCGTTACCTTTTCTTCGCCCTTGAAAAGATCGGCGCTTTCAGTTTTGACGCTGTCGAAGGGCACTTCTTCAGTGGCCTCTGCGGTCTTGCTGGTGTCTACTCGGGAAACCTTGATCACCATGTCCTGGATGACCGGGGCGTTACCCGGCTGGGACAGGCGGTCGTTGGCGCCGACGGTGATGCCGGCGTCCTTCAACACGCTGGCGACGTCGGCCGCCGTCGTGGTGGTGCTGGTGCTCTTGCCGTCAGCTACCACGCTGATGGTCTTGGGGGTCGAGATCGAGACGAAGGACCCCGTGACTTCCAGGGCGGCTTCCTTCGGCTGGGAGACCTGCGAGGAACTTGCCACGCCCAGTTCACTGACCAGTCCGGCGACGTCGGAGGCGGTGGTGTTGACCGTCTTGCGGGCACCGTCCAACTCGATGGACACGGCTTTTGCGAGGTTGATGTTCACCACGGAGCCATTGTCTACCCGTGCGTCCAGTGCCGGCGACACGCGGTCTGCGTCCTTCAACTCGACCTTGGCTGCCCTGACTACTTCGTCAACAGTGCCGCCGAAGGTCTGGATGGAGCTCACTTTTCCGTCAACGTTGAGGGTGACTGTCTTGTTGTTGCCGACGAAGGCAACCACACCGACCACCAGCGCTGTAACTACCAGCAACTGGGCACCGACTTTAAGGAAGCTGAACTTGCCATCCGTAGTGAAGAACTTGATCACGATTGCCCATAACTCTCAGACCATCCGGGCACGGGGAAAAGCACAGAAATAATGCCAGCCGCAAAACCGAGGGGCCAGGCAAAACTGCCTGGTCCCGCTCTTGCTGCCGGCATCTGCGCCGCCAAAACCATTCAACTGATGGGCCCGGAATCAACCGGGCCAGTTGTCCGAAGGCCTTCCCCGACCCCGGCTACTTGTTTAACACAGTAACCGATCTGTTATAAACGGGCCAAGACTTCTGCATACCCGGTATCCACAAGCGGGTCGCTTCTGCAGGACAAAAAGGCCCGATCAGGCCCAGGAACCGTAGGCTTCCAGCGTGTTTTCGGCCAAGCGCGAACAGAGCTCCGCCAAGTCATTTTCTGTCACTTCCGCCATGGAGCGGACGGTGTAAGGAACCATGTAGCTCGCGTTGGGGCGTCCTCGATATGGGTGTGGGGTGAGGAACGGGGAGTCGGTCTCCACCAGGATCCGGCTCGGTTCGGCGATGGCCAAAGCTGAGCGCAGGTTTCCGGCATTCTTGAACGTCATGGTACCCGCGAACGACATGTACCAGCCGTTGTCGTTGCAGATCCGGGCCAGTTCCTCATCACCGGAGAAGCAGTGGAACACCACACGTTCCGGGGCTCCTTCTTCCCGGAGTACCTGGACCACGTCGTCGTGGGCATCGCGGTCGTGGATCTGCAAGGTCAGCCCCAGCCGCTTGGCGATGTCGATGTGTCGCCGGAATGAGTAGCGCTGATGGGTCAGCCCTTCCCCGTGGGTGCGGAAAAAATCCAGGCCCGTCTCACCGATCGCGCGGACCCGGGGGTGGGCTGCGAGGTCCTCGATCTCCGAGAGCGCCGACTCCAACTCACCACGGCCCGCGTACACGGGCGCATCGTTGGGGTGGATTGCCACAGCCCCCAGCAGGCGGGGGTCCGCCTCGACGGCCTGGACGGTGAAACGCGAGGACTCCAGGTCGCAACCAACCTGGACGGCTCCTTGCACGCCCACGGCCTCGGCCGAGTCCATCGCGTCCCGGACCGACACCTCAAGCAGACCCTGCCTGAAGTCCAAGTGCGTGTGGTTGTCCATCACCGGCACCGGCAAGGGCTCCGGGGCGGGCGGGTACTCCCGCCGGGGATCCGGCTTTTCTTCGGCGTCCTGTGACGCACGGTACGGGACGGGAGCAAGGGAATCGCACATGCTCCCACCTTAATCGGACTGCGGTCCCCCTGTTGCGCCCGATAAATTCCAGTTGGCACATAAATTCCGGAAGCACTATGTCAGGGACGGCCAAAGTCTGGGTAGTCTGGAACGGACAAGCGGCCAGCACCGGCGGTGCCGCGGCCAAGGCTGAAGGGCAATCCATGGAGTCCAAGCGACAAGTCACCGTTGAATCTTCGCCCCTCCAGGACGGGGCGTACAGTTCGCTGCCCCGGGACAGCCGGGAAGGCGCAGGATTGAACGGGCACCGGCCGCAGGTCATGGATAAGGACAGGTTCCACGATGCCAGCGAGCGCATCCTGGGTTCGATCAACAAAGTCATTGACGGAAAAGCCGATGCAGCCAAGCTGGCGCTGACGGTCCTGCTGGCGCAGGGCCATTTGTTGCTGGAGGATGTGCCGGGGGTCGGGAAGACCCTGCTGGCCAAGACGCTGGCCCGGACTGTGGACTGCACGGTGTCCCGCATCCAGTTCACCCCCGACCTTCTGCCTTCGGATGTCACGGGCGTTTCGATCTACAACCAGTCATCCAGGCAGTTTGAATTCCGTCCGGGAGCCGTATTTGCGAACATCGTCATCGGCGATGAAATCAACCGCGCGTCGGCCAAAACCCAGTCTGCCCTGCTGGAATGCATGGAAGAGCACCAGGTGACTGTAGATGGCCATTCCTATCAGCTGGGCTCCCCGTTCATGGTGGTGGCCACTCAGAATCCGATCGAGATGGAGGGCACCTACCCGCTGCCTGAGGCCCAGCGCGACCGCTTCATGGCCAGGATCTCGATGGGCTATCCGGACAAGGACGCTGAAATCGAGATGCTCGAGACCCATCAGGCTGCCTCTCCCCTGGTCAAGGTGACACCGGTGGTCACGGCCGGTGATGTCGCCGCCATGATTGCTACGGTCCAGCAGGTCCACGTGTCCACCGCCATCAAGGAATACACGGTGGCCATCGGGAGGGCCACCCGCGACAGCGCCCGCCTTCGTCTCGGCGCCAGTCCCCGGTCGCTCCTGCAACTGTTGCGTGCTGCAAAGGCCACAGCTGCCTTGGATGGCCGCGATTTTGTCCTTCCGGATGACGTGGTGGATGTTGCGGAGTCCGTGCTCGCCCACCGGATCATCCTGGACCGGAAGGCGGCCAGTTCCGGCGACACTCCCCAAACCGTCCTGCGCGGAATCCTGGCATCCCTTCCGGTTGCCCAGGAACCGCCGGGCGCGTGGCGCAGGGACCGCCACGCCGTTTAGGAGGCATCGCGATGGCACTCATGGACCGGCTTCCCAAGCACCTGTTCACTACGCGGGGCTGGGGCCTTTTGGCCGCGGGCGCGATTTCCCTGGGCTCCGCCTATGTCATGGGCCGGCGTGATTTGCTCTCCCTGGCTGTCCTGCTGCTCCTGCTCCCCTTGGTTGCCCTTGCCGGTGTCCGGGTGCTTAAACCCAAGTTCCAGGTGTACCGGGAGTTCAATCCCTCCACTGTGGAAACCTCCAGCACCACCACTGTCCGCCTTGCGGTTGCGCGGACGAACTATTCCACCGGGCACGTCATCATGGAGGAGCAGTTACCGCCCCGTTTTGGCGAGCCTCCCGCTTTCCGTTTCCCGGCCCGCTCCGCTTCGGGCGGTACCAGCCGCTACGAATACCATCTTCGCTCGGGTAAACGCGGACAGTTCCGGATCGGTCCGGTGACCGCCGAGTTCAGCGATCCGTTCGGCCTTTCCTTAAGGCGCCATGCCATCGACGACGGCGACCTCCTCACCGTGACGCCGGCCGCCGTCGAACTTCCGGTCACCGGCCTGGCCGGTGCCCGCGGCAACGACGGCGTGACGGCGACGCGCATCCGCGCCAACCCCAGCGATGACGACATCATGACCCGTGAATACCGTCACGGGGACCCCATGCGCCGGGTGCACTGGGCGGCCACGGCACGTCACGGACAGCTCATGGTCCGCCAGGAGGAGTCCGTGACCACTCCCGAGGCCACCCTCATCCTGGATCAGCGCTTTTCAGCGTTCGCCACTGGCGCGGGGTCTGTCTTCGGTGCCCATGATGAAGACTCGGACCTGGTGACGAGCCCTGATTTTGAATGGATCGTGACGGCGGCAATGTCCGTGGCTGCGCATCTGTCGGAGAGGAACTATTCCTTGCGGGTCCTTGATGCCTTCGGCGCTCCGGCTTTCCTTCGTTCCCGCTCAGCGCCGGATCCGGACGCTGAGGAGTTCTCCGGTGCAGGTGGCCTGCAGGCCATTGCGGAGGGCTTGGCGGCCATTGAGCTCAGCGGTCCCAGGCACGCCCGCGCGGAGCATCACCGGGCTGACCACTCCGGTTCCGATCACCGCAGGGCCGGTCACCTCGAAGCCCGGACGGGCCAGGCGTTCACCGAGGCTCCGGACTCGGTCTTCGATGACCGACTCATGGACAAGCTGGCGGCACACCGTTTGCGTGGACCGCTCCTGGCCTTGCTGGGCACCCTGTCGCCCGCAGAGGCCAGGGCGCTGGCTCCCGCAGCAGCGTACGGAGCCAACGCCTTCGCCCTGGTCATCGGCGACCCGTCGCGAAGCAATGAGGACACCCTGGAGATCCTGCGGCGCGCCGGCTGGAGGGTCGCCCCCGTGACAGCCAAGTCCCAGTTGGCCTCCGCCTGGTCCGCGTTCGATGAAGGCGGGATCGTCGCGGCCGCCGGTGCTGCCATGGACGTCCGGCGTGGAGCGGCGGTGCCGCGATGACAACAACATCCCACCGCGGCAGCCCGCCGTCCAGTCCTGCCGGCGGAATGCCTGGCCGTGACCGAGCTGCCGCACCCCGGCCGCGCCGCGCCGGCCCCGGTGCCTACCCCTGGATCATGGCCGGTTCCATCGCCATGGCAGTCCTGGGTGCCTCTCTGTCGCTCAATGGCGTCTTCAGGGGCTGGGCCTGGTTCATGCCGTTGATCACCACGGTGGTGGTGGTCTCCGTGACCCTGGCGGCCCTCCGGTCCCTCCGCGCGCAGCCGTTGCTGGCCACTCTCGGGTCCTTTGTATCGTTGGCGGCCATTCTCAGCTTCACGTTCTGCCGCCAGGAGAGCCTGGCCGGTTTCATCCCCACGCCGGCAACTTTCACCGCCGTCGGGCGCCATATCAAGCGGGCCGCGGAGACCGTAGTCTCCGAGAGTGCGCCGGTCGCGCCAAACGCCGGGATCGTTTTCGTCATGTGCGCCTGCCTTGGACTGCTGGTCATCCTCATCGACGCGTTGGCGGTGCCTCTTTCGATGCCAGCCGCCAGCGGCATCGGGATCCTGGCCATCATGGTGGTTCCGGCAACCATCAAACCCCAAAGCGTGGGGATTGCCGGGTTCCTCGGCGCAGCGGTGGGCTATCTGCTGATTCTCGGATGCAGCCACTGGTTCGCCCCTGATGCCCGCCTGCAGTCGGGAACGGGCCGGGGCCCCGGACAATTCAGGCGCTCGTTGGTCACCGGTGGGCTGGCGCTTGCCCTGACGATGGTGGTGCCCCTTGCCATCCCCGGATTCGAAACGGGCACCTTCCCCCAGGGTTCGCGGCTGAGTCCCTGGGGCACCGCCAACGGGCTCAACCCGATGATCACCTTGGGCAACAGCCTTCGAAGCCCGACAGGATCCGGCCGGATCACCTACGCAACAAGCGCCACGACGCCTCTGTATCTGAGGTCCGTCACGATCGACAACTTCGACGGCGAAACCTGGGCACCCAATGACCGTATGGCCGAGCGCCGTCCCGGGGCGGACAGGATTGAGACCGGTTACGCGGTCCAGGGCCAGGTGGTCAACGCCGTGACGTCGGTCAATGCCGGCCTGTTCACCAGTCCCTACCTCCCCGCCCCCTTCGCCCCGGCCTCGGTTAACGGCCTCAACGGACGGTGGACCTGGGATCCGAACACGCTGAGCATCATGAGCACCGAGACCACAACGCGCGCCCAACGCTACGTGGTCTTCTCCGCCGCGCCGAAGGTCACCGCGGCAGCCCTGTCCCAAGCCACGTCGCCGCCGCGGTCCATCTCCGAGGACTTCCTCAGGATCCCCGCCAACCTGCCCGACATCGTGCGGCAAACAGCGGATTCGGTCACGACGCCGGCAGGAAACAACAATTACGCCAAAGCGCTGGCCATACAGAAGTACCTGCGGTCGGGCGCGTTCACCTATTCCTTGCAGGCCCCAGTACAAAATGGCTACGACGGAAACGGCCTCTCTGTCCTGGCCGATTTCCTGGCGGTCAAGAGCGGCTATTGCGTCCACTTCTCCTCAGCCATGGCGGTCATGGCACGGGCAGAAGGCATTCCAAGCCGCATCGCAGTTGGCTACGCGCCCGGACGCTTGACCGGTGAATCTGTTGCTTTGGTGGGGCAGGGCTCGTTCCCCGAGTACGAGGTTGACGCCCGGGACGCACACGCCTGGCCGGAACTCTATTTCGAAGGCCTCGGCTGGGTCCCGTTTGAACCTACCCCGTCCCGTGGCGTTGTCCCTGAATACGCCGCGGAAAGCTCCGTCCCCGGCAACCTCAGCACCAATACCGACGAGAAGGAACCCCTGACCACCCCCGCCCCGGTGGCTACGGCCCCGCTCCCCGTCCCCGAGGCTGGGGCGCCGGCAGCCGGCCCGCGCAACGTCAACCCACTCCCTGTGATCGGTGCCGTCACGGCCGGTGTGGTGCTCCTGCTCGGCTTCCTGGGCTCCCCCAGGCTCAGCAGGACCGTTCTCAGGCGTCGGCGGCTGAACAGCAAACCCCGGGATTACACAGGTGAACTGCCGCCAGGGTACAAGGACCCCGGACCGGACTTGGCGTGGGCCGAGCTGCAGGACCTTGCCACCGACTACGGCATATCCTCGACGCCCAGCGAGACACCACGGCACTTCTCCGCGAGGCTCCGTTCCAGTGCGGCCCTGGGAGAGTCGGGAGGACTCGACGACGCCGCGCACACGGCAGTCGCGTCCCTTACCGCGGACTTCGAACGGCTGCGCTATGGCCGGCTAACGGTGGCGGCCCCGCCTGCGTCGCCCCGCATCGCCGTCGTACGTGAGTCGTTACGGAACAATGCCCGCTGGTTGGTGCGCTTCCGCGCGGACTGGCTGCCGCCGTCGATGATGCGCCGCTGGCGGCGGTCGCTTGGCGCGCCGTTCCGGGCATTGCGCAGCTTGGGCAAAGCCGTGTGGTGGGTGGCCGTCCGCGGATGGCGCTCTGTACGTGGGGTCCTTCCCCAGCGTCGCTGAGGCCGTGGTACCCGCGACGCCCATCAGCGCCAACGGCAAAGGGCACGGCCTGGAACTTGTGGTTCCGGGCCGTGCCCTTTGGTGTCAACCGTTCTTGTTGCGAGAGCGGCGGACGGGATCCTGCGCAGCCTAGTCGGCGTACGGGTCCGCGATACCTACGTACTGGGTGTAGAGGTACTCTTCGATGCCTTCGGAGCCGCCTTCGCGGCCGAGGCCCGACTGCTTGACGCCACCGAACGGGGCAGCAGCGTTGGAGATGACACCCGCGTTCAGGCCCAGCATGCCGGTCTCCAGCTTCTCGCTGATGCGAAGGCCGCGGTTCAGGTCCTTGGTGAACACGTAGGCCACCAGGCCGTACTCGGTGTTGTTGGCCAGACGGACGGCGTCCTCTTCGGAAGAGAAGGTGATGATCGGGGCTACCGGTCCAAAGATCTCTTCCTTGAGGATGCGGGCGTCCTCGGCAACGTTCTTCAGCACGGTGGGCTTGTAGAAGTAACCGGGACCGTCGACGGCGGCACCACCGGTGACTGCCTCGGCGCCACCTTCGACGGCCTCGCTGACCAGGGCGTGAACGCCGTCGCGCGCCTTGCCGTCGATCAACGGGCCGACCTTGGACTCGGGCTCGGTGCCGCGGGCGGTGGTGAGCGAACCGATCTTGGCGGCAAACTTCTCGGCGAAAGCGTCTGCAATGGACTCGTGCACAATGAAGCGGTTGGCAGCCGTGCAGGCCTCGCCCATGTTGCGCATCTTGGCTGCGAGGGCGCCCTCAACGGCCTTGTCCAGGTCGGCGTCTTCGAAAACAACGAACGGTGCGTTGCCGCCCAGTTCCATGGATGTACGCAGGACCTTGTCCGCAGCTTCACGGATGAGGGCCTGGCCCACCGGGGTGGAGCCGGTGAAGGAGATCTTGCGGAGGCGGTCGTCCTTGATCAACGGGCCCGTAACAGCGCCGGCCGTCGAGGTCTGGATAACGTTCAGGACACCGGCGGGAAGACCGGCTTCCTGCATGACCTGTGCGAAGAGCAGGCTGGTCAGCGGGGTGAGGTTGGCAGGCTTGAGGACCATGGTGCAACCGGCGGCGACAGCCGGAGCAACCTTGCGGGTTGCCATGGCCAGCGGGAAGTTCCAGGGGGTGATCAGCAGGCAAGGGCCAACCGGCTTCTTCTGAACGAGCAGGCGGTTCTTGCCGTCAGGGGCTGCGGAGTAGCGGCCGGACACGCGCACAGCTTCTTCGGAGAACCAGCGAAGGAACTCAGCACCGTAGGTCACTTCGCCGCGGGCTTCGGCCAGCGGCTTGCCCATCTCCAGGGTCATGAGAAGCGCGAAGTCCTCGGCACGTTCAGTGACGAGCTCGAAGGCGCGGCGCAGGATTTCACCGCGTTCGCGCGGGGCCGTACGGGCCCAGTCGGCCTGTGCAGCAGCGGCGGCGTCGAGGGCGGCGGCACCGTCCTCCGCACCGGCGTCGGAGATGCTGAGCAGGACCTTGCCCGTGGCGGGGTCCTCAACATCAAAGGTTTTACCCGAACCAGCCGGGCGCCACTGACCGTTGATCAGCAGGCCGGTGGGAACGGAAGCCAGCAGTTCGCTTTCGCGTTCAACCGTGACAGTCATGGCGACTCCTTCGTCTTGGGTGCTTTGGAGATATGCACCACGGGGGTTCCTTGCCGGAAGTGGCTTGAATTACTGCCACGGTACTGCCCCGCCGGAAGGAGTGTCTACGCCTTCACGCACTGCCATACGGATGCCATTTTGTGCAGCTGCACAGCTTTGTCAGCGGGCTGCGAGCACCGCTGAGTACAGCTCCCGCTTGCTCACCCGCGCGTCCTCGGCCACGGCTGCCACAGCTTCCTTCAGGCGGATGCCCTGCGCCACCAGTTCATTCACGGCCCCAACGTGGTCCTCGGGTTTGCCGGGCTCCTGTTCAGGCGCACCAGCCACCACCACGGCGATCTCACCACGGACCTCATTGTTTTCTGCCCACTCCAGAAGCTCACGCAGCGTGCCGCGGATGACTTCCTCGTAGGTCTTGGTGAGCTCCCGGCATACGGCCACGCGGCGGTCGGGGCCGAAGCGCTCGTGCAGTGCACGCAGCATGACTTCAAGCCTGTGTGGAGCTTCGAAGAAGACCATGGTGCGGCGTTCATCTGCCAGAGCGGCCAGGCGGGAATTCCGGTCTCCGGACTTCCGCGGCAGGAAGCCTTCAAAGCAGAAACGGTCGGTCGGCAGGCCCGAGAGGGCAAGCGCGGTCAGGACAGCGGACGGCCCGGGGACCGCGGTGACGGTCAAACCGGCTTCCACAGCCCCCTCCACCAGACGAAAACCCGGGTCCGAGACGGCCGGCATGCCGGCGTCGCTGACCATGAGAATGGTCTTTCCGGCGCGCACGTGCTCCAGCAGCTCAGCGGTCTTGGTGGCTTCATTGTGTTCGTGGTAGCTGATGACCCGACCGGAAACCTCCACCCCAAGGGCCTGAACCAGGCGGTGCAGGCGGCGGGTATCCTCCGCCGCGATGATGTCCGAGGTTCCCAGCAGCTCGATCAGCCTGGTGGACGCGTCACCGACGTTGCCTATGGGCGTCGCAGCCAGCACGATCCGGCCAACTCCCGGGGTTGTTCCGCCGGGAACCGCATGCTCCCCCGGCTCAAGGGATTCATCGTCCAACGGGGTTTCAACGGGGGTGCTTCGCTCTTCGTCCACCTGCCAAGCCTACTGCCCACGCCGGGCGGAACGGCAGTTCAGCTTGGCGCCAAGAATCGACAGGTAGCATGGGCGGGTGAACCAGTCACCCGTTTCTGAAACCGCTTCCGGTGGCTCTGCATCGTCGGACCTGCCAGACGATGCGAGCCAACGCCCATCGAGGAACACCGACTTAAAGCCGGTAAGGAAACTGATTGCTTGGCAGCCTCCCGGAATACTACACCACAGCCCGAGGAAGTCCGCAGCTGGTCGCGGACTCGAAGGGCACGGTTGGATTGAACGGCCTTCTGAGGCATTCAGCGTCGAAGCGTTGAAGCAGCGCCTCCTCGGCGGTATCCAGAGCTGGCGCGATTACCCGGCATCGTTGAGGCTGTGGTTCTGGCTGATTCCCACGATCAGCGCGGTCCTTGCTGGCATCCTCCGGTTTTTCCGGCTTGACGTCCCGCACAGCCTGGTTTTCGACGAAACGTACTACGTCAAGGATGCATACTCCTATCTGGTAAGCGGCTATGAGCGTAGCTGGCCGGCCAATGCCAACGACTCCTTCAACGCCGGCAACCCCGACATCCTGCTGAACACCCCCGAGTACGTTGTCCACCCCCCGGTCGGGAAGTGGATGATCGCCTTCGGTATGTGGCTTTTCGGCGCCGACAACCCTTTCGGCTGGCGGTTTGGAGCAGCCCTCACCGGCACGCTCACGGTCTTCCTGGTTTCGCTCATTGCACTGAAGCTGTTCCGCTCCCACACTCTTGGGGCCGTTGCGGGTCTGCTGCTCGCCGTTGACGGGCACCATCTGGTCCTTTCACGCACCTCGCTGCTTGATATCTTCCTCGCATTCTGGCTCTTCGCCGCTTTTGGCGCCCTTCTGATGGACCGCGACGACGGCCGCCGTCGCCTGGCTTCCCGGCTCGCCGCGCAAGCGGCTGCTTCGCCCGGCGGCCGCCCGCTGGGAAGCCAACTGGTGGCCGGTCCCTGGTTGGGAATGCGGTGGTGGCGCCTTGTGGCCGGTATCTGCCTCGGGCTCGCCGTGGGCACTAAATGGTCGGCGTTGTTCTTCGTCGCGGCATTTGGCATCATGACCGTTCTGTGGGATCTGAACGCCCGCAGGATCGCAGGCATCAAGAACTGGTTCAGTGCCGGTGTCATCAAAGACGGCATCCCGGCTTTCTTCACTCTTATTCCGGTCGCTGTGGTCACCTATACCGCAACCTGGACAGGCTGGTTCCTTTCGAAGGACGCCTATTACCGTCAGTGGGCCGTCACCAACCCGGCGCCCGGATGGGACTGGTTGCCCGATTCAGTGCGATCCCTGGCCCACTATCACCTGGAGGCGTACAAGTTCCACCAGGGGCTCAGCGCGGAGCATCCCTACCAATCCAGTCCATGGACCTGGCTGGTCATGGGCCGCCCCACGTCGTTCTATTACCAGTCGCCCAAGCAAGGAACCGCGGGCTGCCTCGTGGAGACATGTTCCTCGGCGATCCTCCCGGTGGGAAATCCCGTGGTCTGGTGGGGCGGAACCATCGCCCTGGTCATTCTGCTGTTCTGGTGGGCGGGACGCCGCGATTGGCGCGCGGGAGCAATCCTCGCAGGGGTCGCCGCCGGATATCTGCCGTGGTTCATGTACCCCGAACGCACCATGTTCATCTTCTATGCGGTCTCGTTCGAACCGTTCCTGGTGCTTGCCCTGACCTACGTTCTGGGCTTGGTGCTCGGACGCAGCACCGATCCGCCGTGGCGCAGACGCTCCGGACTGTATGTGGTGGCCGGTGTCGTGGTCCTGGCTGTCCTCGCTACGGCGTTCTTCTACCCCGTGCTGACAGCGGAGGTCATCAGCTACCAGGAATGGCGTATGAGAATGTGGATGCCATCGTGGATCTAGGAGGAAAGCAGTGAGGGAAGCAAGCACGGAGCTCCTGGTCGAGGCCGACGAGGACAGCAATGTGACGGATCTCCTTCTGGAGCGGTGCGCCAAGGATCCGTTCGGCATCCTGTACGCACACAACACAGCCAATGGCTGGCTCAACGTTTCAGCTGCACGGTTCCTTGCCGACGTCACCGCGTTGGCCAAGGGCCTCATCGCCGGTGGACTCAACCCGGGTGACCCTGTGGCGGTCTTGTCCCATTCGAGCTTCGAATGGACACTGGTCGACTTCGCAATATGGATGGCCGGCGGCGTTACGGTGCCGATCTACGAGACCTCGTCCGCAAGCCAGATCGAGTGGATCCTCGCCGACTCCGGGGCCCGCCGGGTCTTCGTGGAGGACGCCGCAAAAGCCCAACTGGTTCATTCCGTAGTGGATAAGTCCAGGCTCCTCGGCGACGATCCGATTGCCATCATCCGGATGGAGCACGACGGCGACGCTCCCAACCTCACCAGCGCGTCCGCCGTCGGGATCGGTGTCATGGATGCAGAACTGGAGCGTCAGCGCAGCGCAGCAAAGCTGGCCGATGTCGCCTCCATCGTCTACACCTCCGGAACCACTGGCAAGCCCAAGGGTTGCGAAATCACGCACGGAAATTTTGTGCTGGTGGCCCGCAACGTTATTCCGTTCCTGCCGGAGCTTTTGATGCAGCCGGGAGCCAGGACGTTGATGTTCCTGCCGCTGGCCCACGTCCTGGCCCGGGCAGTCCAGGTGGTTTGCCTCACTGCCGGCATCACCCTGGGCCACAGCGCCGGAGCCAACGGGCTGATGGCAGACCTCGGATCCTTCAAGCCAACGTTCCTGCTGGCCGTCCCGAGGATTTTCGAAAAGGTTTATGCAGGCGCCAGCCATAGGGCCGCGATGTCCGGTAAAGGTGCCCTTTTCGCGGCGGCCTCCGCAACCGCCGTCGAATATTCGACGGCGGTCGACCTCGCCTCGCGCGGGAAGGGCCAGGGCCCGGGTTGGTTGCTGAGGACCAAGCGCAGCGCCTTCAACAAGCTCCTCTATCCCAAGGTAAGGGAGATTTTCGGCGGCAACGTAGGCTACACCGTCTCGGGCGCCAGCCCACTGAGCCTGCGGGACAACCACTTCTTCCACGGCGCCGGTGTCCCCATTTTGGAGGGCTATGGCCTCACTGAAACCACTGCGCCCTGTACCGTCAACACGCCCAGCATGTCGCGCATCGGCACCGTGGGTATCCCCTTGCCGGGTACCACCATTCGCGTTGCCGAGGATGGTGAGGTGCTGGTCAAAGGCATCGGCGTGTTCAAGGGTTACCACGGCAATGACGAAGCCACTGAGGCCGCCTTCATGGACGGCTTTTTCCGTACCGGAGATCTGGGTGAGCTCGACTCTGACGGCTTCCTGACCATCACCGGCCGCAAGAAGGATCTCCTCGTGACGGCCGGCGGCAAGAACGTGGCCCCCGCTCCTTTGGAAGAGAAGCTGCGCGAACACCCGCTGGTGGGCCAGGCAGTGGCGGTGGGAGACGGACGCCCCTTCGTGGCCGCCTTGATCAGCCTGGACCCCGAAGGCCTCGCGGATTGGTGCACCGAGAACAAATACAGTGCCCTCAGCCTTGAAGAAGCAGCCCACGACGAGCGTGTGAGGGCGGCCGTGCAGTCTGCTGTGGACGAAGCGAACAAGCTCGTATCGGAGGCTGAGTCCATCAAAAAGTTCGCCTTCATCACGGCTGAGCTAAGCGTCGAGTCCGGACACCTCACACCGTCCCTGAAGCTCAAGCGCGCGGCAGTGGTGGCGGACTTCGGACCGAGCGTGGAGAAGCTCTACGCGAAGTAGGAGCGCATGTCAGATCGATCAGTAATGCCGGCCCCGCTGCTTTACTACTCCCGGGTGCGGGCAACACTGTTGCCCCGCTACATCGGGCTGGCGATCATGGCCTTCGGCGTGCTCTTCATAGCTCTCGCATTGGCTCAGCGCCGGATCGACTTCCTGTTGGTCCCCTTGGTGATGCTGCCGACCGGGGCATTTGTCGGCTTCATGACGGTCGCGGTGAGAGCCGATCAACAAAATGTGGTCATAGACTATTGCGGCATTTTCAAACGCAAACTGCCCCGGGACCAAATCGCCATGGTCACCACCGACAACGCCGCCGGCATCAACGGCTACGGGCTTCGGTACATGGGACCCGGCATGGTGGGATACCTGGTCGGCGGCCCCGAGATCGGCATCACGATGAAAAACGGCAAGACCGTCATCGCCAGCACAGACCGCCCCGAACTACTCATCAGCATCCTTAGGGCCCGGACTGCCCGTGAAACTGGCTGAGGCTCATCGGCTGCCCTGGATCTGGCTAAGGATGGAGGGATCCTTGATCTTGTGGTCATTACTGAGCATGAAGGCTTTGGACAAAATCGTAGCCAGCCGTCCCGCCTTTTCCTCGAAGGGAAGGAAGATGCGTCCTGCTCGTGAACCGGGCGCTTGAACAATGCAAAGGTAGGAGTCGTCCGGTTCCATCAGGATGTTTCCTGACCCGAGGTGGATCTTATAGCTACGAAGCGTGCCTCGGACGAGGAGATGGCGATCAGTCAACTCACAATTCTCTGCAAGGATTGTGCGGGGAAGGATGTTGGCAAGGTATTCGCGTCGCGTCTGGGCGGATTCCGTGAGAGGCGCTGTATGTGAAGCGCTCCAGTAAATCTGGACAGAGCTGTTGGGGTGGTCCGCCCATTCCAGGTCCGGCCCGATTGCGGCCACTGCGGTAACCAAATCAACACCACGCATTGCTTCGCTGAAAACGGCCCGTGGCACCTCACCGAGTTCAACTGGCTCCCAGGTATCCCGGGCTACGTTCCGTTCGAACCATACCCTGTTGGTTGTGCACAGAGATGCCAGGTCGTCCTGGACTTCGAGGAGTTCGATGCTGAAACCCGCCCTGAGCCGCTCGTCAAGGAACTCTACGTAGAGTTGGCTGTCTTGGCCGCCGTCCCAAGAGCCCAACTGCGTGCCGTGCCAACCACGGTCTTTCAGGAGCGCCTGCGCCCTGGGATAGTCAAGGATATGAGCCGCGAACCGGTTGGAATACAGCTTGGTCTCCCGCTCGGCGTCCGTGAGCAGATACAGCTCGCGGTACACCTGCCTGAAGGGTTGCCTGAGCTGGTGCTCCATCTGGTGCAGGCGCCAAGCCCGCACTTCCTCCGCACCGCGCTCCCAAGGCTTCCACAACACGACGACGGCGTCGCTGGTGATTTCACGGACTTCACCGTCCATTCCCGCCAGTTCCCAGCCCGCATCCCCCTCAATACGCCTAGGGTAACCGGAAAATCCTCCTTCGTTGGATGCCAGGGTCCACAGCAGCTGCCGCGCGATGGTTCCGACCACTGGGTGTTCCAAGTACCGGGTCCGGAAGTCGGCCCCGGTCCACGCCCTGTCTGAAGCCATTAGGCCCTCCAGCCGCCGACGCTGGCTGCCGAGGCTCCTTTTTGCTTCGCTCACGGCTAGTTTTACTTCAGCAAGCACCGGCGTGTTATTGAACTCAGACGGCATTGACACGCGTCTGGCGTCCACATCGACCCAAACCAGCTCCACAGCCGCGGCACCGGTTGAGTTCGTCAGGGCAACCCTTGCCGTGTAGCTGCCCGCGGCAAATTCCTTGATGCCCTGGGCATCGAACCCGAGATCCGGAACAGCCGTTTCCAGGAGTTCGGAGGGGGCGATGCCCCGTTCAGAGGAGAGCTGGTCGATGACGCTGACAAGGCGCTTATGCAGATTCTTGTTCTTAACAACATCGCGGATCCTTGCCAGGGCACCAACCACTTCAGTGGTGGCGTCCGGGTGGCTCCTGGCGATCTCCAACAGCGCCTCAACACCCGCGTTGGCTCCTGTTGTTGAACGGCAGACTCCGTTCTTGCCATTGTGTCCGGCTCCGAGGTAGGCGCTGGCATCACGGATGAGGCTTATCTGTTCCGGGGCATCCGGTTGGAAAGCCAGCAGCCACAAAGAAGCGCGAACCACCGATCCCGAGTATGGGGTGAGACAGGAGAACTCACCGAAGTCCGATGTCGGGTTTCGCTCCGCTGTAATGCCAAGCAGTCGCTGAGCGGCCAACAGCGCCACAGGCTGCTCGGCCACGTACTTCGCTGCCGCGCGCTTCCACTTGGCAGTGGGCTTGGGACCGGTCAGTTCGCTCATGAAAAGTAGCAGGCGTGCGGACTGGTACTCGGGCAAAACGGCTTGGAGCGTCTCGCCGACCCGCGGCCCAAAGTCGTCGTGATCGGTTACGTACTGCAGCGGTATGCGGCCGGTCCCGGGGTCGTCATCGAGCAGCAATTCATTGAACTTCCGCACTTCGGGGTGCAGGCCCGGCCCATCCCGGAAATCCATGAGAAGGATGGCTTCCACTCGGCGGGTCGCAGCGGGAATGCTCCTGCGTTCAGAGGAATCAAGTGCCATCACCGGCTCGTGAAATGCCTGCCGCCACGACGGAAAAATGTATTGCGAGTAGGGCACGTGGGAGAGCATCCAGTCGAGTTCTTCGAAATCCCACTCCAACGGAGCCAGCGCCGACAACGCGTAAAGCCCCTGCTCTACCAGTGGCGGCATTCGAACCCGTCCACCGGGGTTATCGGGCTGCTCATGGCGCCACTCGACGATTCCATACTTGCGCTCGTGTATGTATTTGAAGGTCAGGGCGAACGCTCCCTTCCGCCCCTCGGGGTCGAGTTCCTCGAGATGACGGGCAAACTGCTGACGGTAACCGTTAAGGGCTTCCCCGCCAGCAGCCCATTCGGAATGCGCAGGCTCGAAAAATTCCAACAGCCGGTGCCGTTGCTCATCGGCAAGCCGGGCCAGCTTCTGCGGGAACGCCTTGGGTGGTGCTGTTTCAGTCATTCCGCTCATCCCCCGACCAGTGGTACAAGCTTGATGAAAGTTGCTTCCGTAGCTTTGCTGACGTCTATCTGGTCCGTAAGGCTGCAAAGCTGTCGATCGTCCACCAGCACGAAGAAGGCGTTCCGTTCGAAGCCCTTTACCGCGGCACCGGCCTGCTTCTCCCAGCTTTCGGGGCCAGGTCCTTTGACAGTCCTTTGGGTCCCTTGGGCATTGAACTCGCGTTCGGTGGCGGACACGGCCACCACAGTGGTGCGGCTACCGGCAAGGGCATTGTGGCGGGCGACCTCCTCGCGCACACGCCAGCGGATCAATTCCTCTACCGTGATGACATCAGGCAACCCGGACAGTTCTTGCGCGGCTGACACCCCGGTTCCAGGCAGTTGTTCATCGCATACCCTCAACACGGCCATATGGTCCTCCCCTATCGACTGGACGTTTCCCGCAGCATATACGGCGAGGCCGACATTCAGGGTCGCAAGTCGAACTGGCAATAAAAAACGGACACGGAGCCGAAATGCTTCCGGCTTCGTGTCCGTTCCCGGACAGGCGTAGGGTCAGCCGCGATCCCCCGCAACAGCGGGGTCGGAAGCCCCGTCGCTTGCCTCGTCCTGATCCTCGGCGTCGCGTTCTGCCTCGCGGGGCACCAGGCCACGTCGCCGCTTGGTCGGCCATGTGAAGATGAAGGTCAGTGTCGCCGCGATGAACACCAAGGCACCGATGACGATGCCCGCATCAACCCAGAACTGTCCCGGGAAGAGCCTGATGAGGGTGTCCTCCAAGGAGAAAGTCCATGTGCCGTTGGCGAAGAAGATCCGGTGGAATTCGGTGAAGAACTGCTGCCAGCTCAGAACCGCCAGGACGGCGAGGCCGATGATGATGACCAGGGTGACGATGGAGCCGGCGAACAGCCCGCGACGGATTCCGCCGTTGCTCCGTTTCCGCAAGTAGATGATGGCAATGATGCTGAGGATGATGAGCAGGAGCCCGGCGCCGAAGGAGGACAGAATCACCGTTTTGACGTCCGCCATATGCGCCACTTCGCTGTCCTTGAAGAGCTTGGCGCCGTCCTGGTTGACCAGGCCACCGAGGTACCGGGGACCGGCCCAGTTGCTGAGGTAGTCCACGGCGTACGAGCCGTAGGTCATGCGGTCATCAGTGTTGAAGCCGTAGCCATCGCCGGGGAAACCCGGACGGTTGTACTCCACCCACAGGAACAGGGGGCTGGTCACTGCCCTCACGGCCAGCACCAGCAGGATGACGGGGTAGAAAACCGCCAACAGTACCTGGAAGACGCGGGGACCAACCGGCTTCACCTTGGCGGCTTGCTCGCGTTCAGCATTGCGCCGAGCCACTTCGTCTTCCGGCGGACGGACCTGAAGGGCCGACGTCGGCAACGGTTCAGAATAGTGCGAGGGCTGCTTGCCCGAGGATGCATCCGCGAGCGTGTCAGCGAACAGCGGCGGCTCGGCAGGGGCGTCGGCTGCTTCTGCTGCCTTGCGGTCAGCGCGGCTCTCCGGCTGCCCGGCGCCGGCTGCGGCGGTAGACGTCGTCGCAGCGGCCGCCGGGGAGGCACCACTGGACGTCTTTGGCTTCATCCAGTCGAAGGCCGGCTCATCGGGGTCCTCGTGGACGTCCGTGTCCGGTTCTTGTGGTTTTGGGCTCTTGTCGCTCACAGGGTTCACTTCCGTAGGCATCCACCGGCGAATGCGTGCTGCCGGCTCTCTTGTCTGCATTCGAGCCTACCGCCCGGGTTTGCGCCGACACGAGGAACCAAGCCGCCTAACGCCAGATTGAAACGCAACTGTAAGGTCTATGCGGCGATGCTTCGGTAGCCGCCGTCGTTGGCGTCCAGGTCACCGGTCTCCCCCGCCCGTACAGCCCGGGCGCCAAGAAGCAACGTATAGGTCCAGTATCCGGCCAGGACCATGGAACCGATAGTGATTTTGGCCCAGACAGGCAACTGGCTGGGCGTCACGAAACCTTCCACAATGCCGGAAACCAAGAGAACCAGGACCAAACCCAGGGCAATCGTGATCAAAGACCGTCCCTCATCGGCCACAGCCTGCATCCGCGTCCTGGGGCCGGGGCGGACCATGGCCCAGAATATTCTGAGCCCGGCTGCGCATGCGATGAACACAGCCGTAAGTTCCATGAGCCCGTGAGGGAGGATGTAGCTGAAGAACACGTCCGTTTTCCCGGATGCAATGAAAACTCCACCGGCGATACCCACGGCCTGTGCATTCATGAAAAGAATGTAGGGCACCCAGAAGCCGGTGATCCCGAAGGCTACGGCCTGGGCTGAAATCCACGCGTTGTTGGTCCACACGGCCCCCGCGAAGGATGCCGCCGGGTTCTCGGAGTAGTAGTCGATGAAGTCTTCCTCGACGTACCTGCGCACTCTCTCATCGCTGCCAAAAGCCGCCCTCAGGGCATCCGGCGAAGTGCCGATCCAGAAAGCGTAGGCTGCTCCAACAACTATGAAAGCCAGTCCGCACCACAGGGTTAGCCAGCGGATGCGGTAGAAAGCGGCCGGGAGGGAGATGACGAAGAAGCGGGCCAGGTCCTCCATGAAATTCGAGCGCGCACCCGTGAACCTGGTGCGGGCTTGGGCAAGGGCTGCTGACAACGACGACGACAAACCGGTTTCGGGAGCCACCGAACGGATCAGGGACAGGTGCCCGGAAACCGTTTGGTACAAGCGCAGGAGCTCATCCGCTTCCCCTCCCGTCAGCCGGCGCTTATGCGCCAGGAAGTGAAGCCGCGACCATTTGTCCCCATGTACGGCCGAGAAGGCATCGATGTCCACGGCACCACCCTAGCGCCTGGAGCCAGGGTCCATGCCTCAGAGCAGCGTCATTTCGCCCGGCACGCCGCTAGACTCGTTGTGCAGGCGCCACTGGGCGCTGCAAGTTCGGGAAGCGTGGGGGCTGGCTTGAGTTCGATCATCACAGGCGAGGCAGTGGTCCTGGAACTGCGTTCAGCATCTTTTGCAGCCCGCGGACTGGGTCTTCTCCTCGATGTCATCTCCCAGGTCCTCCTCGCGATACTGCTGATCATCCTCGTCCTGTCGGCGTCCTCTGACCTTGACGATTCCGCTATCCAGGCGCTGGTCTTGTGCAGCATCGTCTTCTCGGCAGTGGTGGTGCCGGTCACTGTGGAAACCCTCACCCGTGGACGCTCCTTGGGAAAGCTCGCCACGGGGCTGCGGATCGTGCGCGACGACGGCGGATCCATCCGCTTCCGGCACGCCCTGATCCGTGGGCTGCTTGGTTTCCTGGAGATCTACATGACCTTCGGTGGCCTGGCCATTGGGGTGGCATTGTTCAACGAGAAGTCCAAGCGGCTGGGCGACATCGTTGCCGGGACGTATTCACTCCGCCTGCGCGTACCCTCGAAGCCCCGGATCATGCCCGTCGCAGCGCCATACCTGCAAGGATGGGTTGCCATGGCCGACATCGGCCGGGTACCTGACTCCACCGCCCGCCGAGCCGGAACGTTCGTCCAGCAGGCGTACCTCATGGCACCGGCATCACGACTGTCCATGGCAACATCCCTGGCAACGGAACTGGCACGCTACGTTGCACCGCCTCCGCCACAGGGCACCATCCCCGAGGACTACATTGGTGCAGTCCTCGGAGAGCGGCGAAACCGGGAACTTGCGCGCCTCCGTCAGGCCGAGCAGAGGAACGCTGTGGTGGGCGCACGGTTGCGCAAGCTCCCGTTCACCTACGAACCCTAATTCGGCGCAGAGTCAGGGTTCGGCCCAGAGTCACTGTCCGGCACAGAATCGCCCCAGTGATCCGGCCTGTGGAGCCGGGGAGGCAGAAGCGTCCGTGAGTTGCCTTCAGCTGCGTTGATCTGCGGCTGCGTCAGGTAGAGCGCTGCGGAAAGGTCAGCGCCCGACAACTCCGCTCCGCGAAGATCCGCCCCCAGCAAGTCCGCTGCCGACAGGTCACTGCCGGTCAGCTTGGCCCCTATCAGGTAGGAACCGCGCAGGTCCACACCGCAAAGGCTGAGGTTCGCCAGCCGGGCGCCCATCAGGTCGGCACCTGGCTGCAGGCCGCCGTCGGGCACGTGCCGTTCGTCCGCTCCGTAGGAAGCGCGCAGCTCCTCGCTGACCTCCATGAGGAGGTTCCGCACCTGCCCATGGAGGGTTTCGACGTCGGCCTCCAGGACCGTGGTGGCGTCACCACGGGCGGTGTCCGCCACGTGCTGGGCAAGGCTGGCTGCCGCCGTGGCGAGATCGGGATCGAAGGTCCGCTGCCGGGCTTCGTCCAGGTACCAGAGCATTTCGTGGAGCTGCTTGACGATTTTGAACACGGCAAACATTCCGGGCGCGGAAGCGGGGCGTTCCCGCCAACTGGTCCCGCCGAAGGTGTGCTGGGAAACCAGCTGCCCGGCGCCGAAACAATCAAAAACCGTGCAGCCCGTGAACCCACGGGGCCGCAGCCGCTGATGGATGGTGCAGGAGAAGTCCACACCCAGGCTTGGGCACGGCGAAGCGGCAGGCTTGTCGATGGCGAAATCCGCAGAGCGGGTGAATCCCAGCGCAGTGCAGCACAGCGCGAAGCAGTTGCCGCAGTCGGGGCGAAGGTTTGGTTCAGTGGTCATGTGGTGCTCCAGGTGATGAAGTGGGTCCGATGGAAGGAGCTGGGGAACCCGTCAGCGGGTTCCCCTAAGGGACGCCTGTCATCACGATGGAGGGCAGCACAAAACCGGAGGCCAACAGCTGGTCGGCACGGAAAATCCGGGTCAAAGAGAAGTCCGGGTCAAAGAGCGCAAGAAATAATCACTGCGCCGATCCTAACAGCTGGATTACCGCTGGGCGTAGCTGGCCCAGGGAATGTTCCAGTCGCCGAAACCTTCCAGGGGTTCAACAGCCGGTGCTCCGGTGTTCAGGATTTGCACAACGTCGCCAGTCTTCATGTTGTTGAAGAACCACGCCGCGTCATCCGGCAGCAAACCTACGCAGCCGTGTGAGACGTTCACCCGGCCGATTGCTCCCCACGCTGCCTCCAGCGCCTGGTGGACGTAGACTCCGGACCACGTCAGGCGGTTGGCATAGTCCACCACCATCGGCGGGTAGTAGCCCTTGTCTCCGGGCTTGAGGCCGATGCTGCCGGCGTTGAAGTTGGATTTGCGTTCCTGCTCGAGGATGACCGCGTAGCCGGTGGGCGACAACCAGTCCTCACCGCCGAGGGACACGGGTGCCGTGTGGACCAGTTGACCGTCGGAGTAAACGTTCATGGTCTTGGTGGTGTCGTCCACCACTGCTATCCGCTGCGGCCCGGTGGTGAAAGTGGACACGACGTCCCCGTTGCCGATCATGTTGTTGCCGAAATCGACACCCAGCAGCTTCATATCCACGGTCACCGTGGTACCGGAGGCCCAGAATGCCTCCGGGCGGATGCGCACCTTCTTGTCCGAGTACCAATGCCACGCCACGGGTTGGCCGGAGGAGACAGTGATGGCCACACGCTTCTCCATGGCAGCTTTGTCCACAATGGGCTCACTGAAGTTGATTTCGATGGGCTGGCCGGACCCCGCCGTGGTGCCATTCCGGGGGTAGATGGACGCGTCTGCCTCATACGCGGCCGACACCGTGGTGAAGGTCTGTGACTTGGTGGTTTCCTTCCCGGCGGTGTCCACCACCGTGTAGGAATAGTTGTACTTGGTCTTGAACTTCAGCACTTCCTGGGTGGTCCAGGTGGTGCCATCCGGGCTGATCTTGCCAACCACCGGCGCACCGCCGTCAACAGGAGTCAACACGACATTTTTGACCTTGCCGTTGACTGCCTTGAGCTGGGGGCCCACCACCGGGTTCCACTCCACCGCGCCGTCCAGCGGGGTGATCCCTACCTCGACGGGTTTGGCCTCCACGGTCGGGGTGGGAGACGGGGCGGTGGCGGTGTCCTGCGAGGATCCGGGCAGCAGTCCAGGCACGGTGGCCACGCCAATTCCGCCCACGGCAATGGCCGCGCAGATCCCAATGATGGCAAGGACCTTGCCTGTTTTCCGTTTGGCGACTTCCGTCATGTTTCCCGTCATCCTGTCCCCCGGCAAGCCATACTGAATACCCAATTCTAGTCGAAAGGCCGGTCACGCTGATCGCGTGACCGGCCTTTCTCCATCGATTGTGGATTACCGGAGCCCTTAGTAGCGGTAGTGCTCCGGCTTGTAGGGGCCGGCTACATCGAGGTCCAGGTACTCGGCCTGTTCTTTGCTCAGTTCGGTCAATTCAACACCGAGGGCGTCCAGGTGAAGGCGTGCAACCTTCTCATCCAGGATCTTGGGCAGAACGTAAACCTGCTTCCCGTACTCCCGCTCTCCGGCAGGCTGGTCCTTCTTGGTCCAGAGCTCGATCTGCGCGATCGTCTGGTTCGCGAACGAGTTGCTCATGACGAAAGACGGGTGGCCCGTGGCGTTGCCAAGGTTCAGCAGGCGGCCCTCGGAGAGGACGATGATGGAGCGCTCGTTGTCCGTCCCGGAGTCAAAGACCCACTCGTGGACCTGCGGCTTGATCTCAACCTTCTTGACTCCTTCGACCTTGGCCAGGCCGGCGATGTCGATCTCGTTGTCGAAGTGGCCGATGTTGCCCACGATCGCCTTGTTCTTCATGCCGAGCATGTGTTCGGCCAGGATGACGTCCTTGTTGCCCGTGGTGGTGATGAAGATGTCACCTTGTGCCAGCACGGTCTCCAGCTTGGCAACCTGGTAGCCGTCCATGGCGGCCTGGAGAGCACAGATGGGGTCGATCTCGGTAACGATGACGCGCGAACCCTGGCCACGCAGCGCTTCCGCCGCACCCTTGCCGACGTCGCCATAGCCACAGACGACGGCGACCTTGCCGCCCATGAGGACATCGGTGGCCCTGTTGATGCCATCCGGAAGGGAGTGGCGGATGCCGTACTTGTTGTCGAACTTGCTCTTGGTGACGGAGTCGTTGACGTTGATCGCCGGGAAGAGGAGCTTGCCCTGCTCAGCCAACTGGTACAGGCGGTGGACACCGGTGGTGGTTTCTTCGGTGACGCCCTGGATGCGGCCCGCGATGCGGGTCCACTTCTGCGGGTCCGCCGTCAAGGTGCGGCGCAGGAGGTCGAGGATGATCGCATATTCCTCGGGGTCCTCTTCCGTTGCCGCCGGGACAGCGCCCGCCGCCTCGAACTCCACGCCCTTGTGCAGCAGCAGCGTGGCGTCGCCGCCGTCGTCGAGAATCATGTTGGGGCCCAACTCCGGGTCGGTGTCGGCGCCCGGCCAGGTGAGAATCTGCTCGGCAGTCCACCAGTATTCTTCCAGGGTTTCACCCTTCCAGGCGAAGACCGGAACACCCTGGGGGTCCTCCGGCGTTCCCTTACCAACCACGATCGCGGCGGCGGCTTCGTCCTGGGTGGAGAAGATGTTGCACGAAGCCCAACGGACTTCGGCGCCAAGTGCGGTGAGGGTCTCGATGAGCACGGCGGTCTGGACCGTCATGTGCAGCGAACCGGCGATCCGCGCGCCCTTGAGCGGCTGGGAAGCACCGAACTCGGCGCGAAGCGACATCAGGCCGGGCATCTCGTGCTCGGCAAGCCGGATCTGGTGGCGGCCTGCCTCGGCGAGCGAGATATCAGCCACTTTGTAGTCGAAAGTCATGGAAGTCCTTAGGTGCCGTGCGGGTGTGAAAACGTGGGTTCTGAAGCGATGCCCGGTAAGAAAACGGGCTGCTAGGCCTTGGACTCGTGCTGGCCCGGGCCGGCCGCGCCGGAAGCAGCCAGAAGTTCCGGAGGCAGCAAAAGCGGAATCCCGTCCTCGATCGAGTAGCGGAGCTTGACCCCGTCCGCGGCTTCAGCTGTCGAAACCAGCTCCTCGCCCTCCTGGACCAGCGGTGAACCCGTCACGGGGCAACGCAGGATGGACAACAGTTCAGGACTGACCTTTGGCATGAATGATGCTCCCTGGGTGGCGCCGGCCTGGCGCCGCTGGCGGATTTATCTGCAGCTTCCAGACTACCGCGCGGGACCGCAGGCTTTGGATCACGGCGACGGTTTGGGTCACGACGGCGGTACAGGCCGCCGTCGTCCGCTCCAAGGGCGGTGGAGCCTTAGGACGGCTCGCGGAGAATGCGGAGGTGGCCCCGCCGTGTGCCCTCGGCACTGGCCGGGGCTTCGATGTGGGGGTGGCTTTGGCGGGCAGGGGTCTCCGGGGCCGCGGATGCTGCCTCGCGGACAGCGTTCGCCAGCGCCAGGAGATCGTCCGGGCCAGGTTGCGGGGGCGTCGTGGGCATCGCCAAACGCAGCACTTCCCAGCCGCGTGGGACGGTGAGGCTGTCGGCGTGCTGTGTGCAGAGGTCGTACGCGTGCGGCTCCGCATACGTGGCAAGCGGCCCGAGGACAGCTGTTGAGTCCGCGTACACGTACGTCAAAGTGGCCACCGCGGACTGGCGGCAGGCTGATCTCGAACACTGACGAATAGCACCCACAACATCCCAGATTAGCGCCACTTGGTTCCTGTGGCGCGCATTGAGGCCCCGTGGCTGCCAATGATCGCGTGGTTTCGGCGACTTCGGCGCGGTGCGGACAATGATGTCGCGCTGGCCGTTACCCGGGACTAAAGTCGATATATGCAGTCACAGCCACATGTTCCCGGATTTACCGTCCGGTGGACTGACGCCGATGGCGATCAGACAGAGGGACACGCCGGACCGGGCGTGCGGGGATTCCGGCAGCGCCGGCGCAACCGCCATGGCAGGGGGCTGCGCGGTGAGCTGATGCTTCCCAACCTTCCAGGTTTCCGCACGCGTTCCGAGCGGTTCGACGACATGGTGCTCGACTCCGCCGAACGTCTCCAGGACATGTGGGGCAAACAGCTGGACGGTGTCCTTTTCGCCGTCGATGAGATCCCGCCAAATTTGGAACAACTGGTCGCCTCTGGCAACCCGGCTCCCATGGGTGCCTATACTCCCGGTGGTCGCGGCGAACCGCCCATGATCACGGTCTTCCGCCGGGTGGTGGAGCAAGGCACCACCACCCGTGACGAACTGCAGGACCTGGTCCACGACGTCGTGGTGGAATACACGGCGGAAATGCTGGGGGTACCGCCGGAGACGCTGGACCCCGTGTACCGTCGCCGCTACCAGTAACCGCCGGTTAGTAGCCCACCGTGACGGGAACCTTCTCGAGTCCGGCCGCAGCATCCTGGATCGCCACCACGGACACGTCATTCCGGCCCTGTTTTCCAAGGAGCATCGCGCCGTAGACGGGATCGCCGGCGGCGGAAACCACGTAGCCCGCAATCACCGTGTCCCCTGACTTTGCCGGGAGCTCGATCACCGATGTGGTGCCACCGGCAAGGTCCAGGTCAACGGCCTTGCCTACCTTGCCGTCGGCCGTGACAGGAGCGTAGTTGACCGTGGCGCGACCCTCGGGCACTCCAAAGCTCAGGGAGCGTACCCCATCACGTGGAACGGCCACCAGGTGCTGGCTACCCAGCCGCGCCGATGCCGGTGACCACGCAAAATCCGTGGCGTCTTCAGCCTTCGCGCCACGGGTAACCCTGGTCGATGCCACAAACGAAACGTCTGAGCTGGCACGGACTGTGTAACTGCCGGCCGGAACGCCATCAAGATTCATCGTGGCTACGGAACCACCCTTGACCGTGACCACTCCCCCGTTGGGAAGCTTCCGCTCGCCATTGGCGCCGTACAGGCTGACCTGCACCACTGCGTCCGTTGAACCGGGAACAGCGATCTGGAGGGCCGGCACTGCGTCTGAGAACCCGGGCTTTGCGGAGAGGGCTTTGATCCCATCGGCGTCCTGGATGTCGACGCCGGACATCACCTGGACGTTCGAAGGCCCGTCGCCCGGGGAAAGGTACTCGACTCCCCCGGGAGCGAGCCCACGCAGCACACTTTGCTGAATGATTCCCGCCACCGGACCGCCCGTGCTGCGTACGTGGACAGCCAGCTGCGATTCTCCGGGGGCCAGCCCTGCAAGGTTCAAGGACCGGGTGGTTCCGGGAGCTACCAGCAGTCCCCTGGCGCCCGGGGCCTGGATCTGGCCTTCGTAGCCGAAGAGGTCAAGGTTCACCGTGGCCGGGGTTTCCGAGGGGTTACTCAGGTTGAGCACCGCGGTGCGGCCAACGGATGTGTTCGCCCCCTGCAACCACGAATCATTGCTCGGCGGCTGGCACTGCGCAGACGCCAGGCCACGGAGGTCGCCGTCCGTGGCCGAATAGCTGAGGTTGGCGGCCATGGACGCCTGCTCGTTTCCAAGGGGCGCTGCTTCCACCACAGATGGCGAGGTCACGGGACTGATGGACGCCACGCCCGCTGCAAGAACCGGTGGCCCCGCCGTCGGCGTAGGTGTGCTCGTGGGAGTCTTGGCGATCTCTGCCACTGCCCCGCCACCCAGGGCGGTGACCTTGCTGCCCGGAACAGTTCCAGCGGGGTTGCTCAGGACCACAGCATTGAGGGCACTTGAGGCCGTGGTCGAGACGGGACTGAAATCGGCGTCCGTACCGACCACCGTCCCGCTGACCAGCCGCGCCGGTTCGGGGCAGACTCCGAGGGCCCGGCCGGCCGGAACGTCAGCCTGACGGATGTCGGTGCCGGTACCGCCGGAAGGGCCGGGAACCATGGACGTGGCAGCCACAGCGCCTCCGCCGGCAGCCAGGATGACCACAGCCGAGAGCACCCCGGTAACCATGCCCGAGTTGGACCGCCGCGGACCCTTAGCGCGGGAGGACTTTTCGCTGCGGGAGGGCTTCTCGCTGCGGGAGGAGTCCTCGGCCGGATTCGCCTCAGCCGCCGGTTTGGCTTCGTCGGCCTTGTTTTTCTGGTCCTCAGACACTGCTGTACTCCTTACGGAGGGATACTTCGTCCCTCGACATGCCCGTGCGGGAACGGCGGGCCGGCATGGGAATCGCCAGCAGGACTGTCAATGCGATGACCACCACCTGCAGGATCCCCAGCCACACAGCCCACGGGTTCGCGTAGCGGATTTCCAGCTCGCCGCCACCGGCCGGCAGGTCAAATGCCTGCGACCACCCGGACGTTGTCGCCGTCAACGGCTTGCCGTCCAACACAGCCGACCAGCCGGGATCAGCGCGTTCGGCCAGGACCACTTTCCTGCCGTCATCTCCGGCTGGAACGCTGGCCTTTGCCGAAACGTCGTCAGAAGGCAGCGTCCCCACTGTGGCGCCTTGGCCATTGACGATGCGGACACGATGCGCCGCATCAGCTGCACTGGCAGCTGCTTGGCCGCGGGGGGCGACCCGCCACAGCCAGCCCGCATCCGTTTGACCCACGGCAACCAGCCCCGGGACGGCGTCGATCCTGCTCGCGGTCAGTTGGTCGGCGTTGTCCGCGGCCTTGAGCACTACGAAACCCGCAGCGAGTTGTTCGAGATCGGGACGGGGATCCACGCCCGTGCTGGCCACAATCGTAGCCACGGCCCTCCGCAAGGATGCGGTAGCTGCGTCATCGCTCGTAAGTTCCTCACGACCCGGTGCACCAATGATGGTCCTGGCCGAAGCGATCGTGGACAGGCTGTCCAGCGTTGTTCCGGCTCCGCGCATGAGTGAGGACGTGAATGCGCCTTGCTCTCCGCTGGTGATCACCAGGGTTCGCGTACGTTCTGGCCCTTGGCCACGATCGACGGCGGTAGCGGGCAGCGTGCCGGACTCCGTGGGCCACACTTGGCGGTGGGCGCCCAGGGACGAAGCCGACTGCGGGGTTTTGGAAGCCGGGGAGCCCGTGGAGGTCGAAGGTTGGAGGACGTTCTGCGCAGCCCAGGCTCCCATTCCCGCCAAAGGCCCGGCAACAAGCAGGATCACCACGACGGCCGAAGCAGCGCGTCGCAGCGGAAGCTTCCGGCGGGCAGCATCAGAGGTTCTGCGGCTCGCAGTGAAGATCTTCTCAGCGCCAAGCAAGGCAGCACCGAGCAACAGCATCCCGGAGGCAGACACGGACGGGCCGGTGAAGGGCCCAACGATGACGTTGTTGTTGACGCCCGTGGCCACGTGCCCGACGAGCCAGCCGCTTCCCAAGGTGGCCAGGGCAGCCAACCAGAAAACCCGCGCCAGGGCTGTGCGCTTACCGGGCAGGAACAACGCCGCCACGGCGAGCAGCACCACGGGCACACCAATGAGCAATGCCAGGATCAACGCCCATGGCACAGGGCCGGAACCGAACAGCGAAAGTCCCGTCAGGCCGCCGTCGATCTTGAATGCCGCCGGCTGGCCGAGCAACTGCTGCCACAACGGGGCCGCATCAAAACCGAGGGGAAGCCCGGGATCGGCCAGCAGGGAGCGGGGCCTGTCGAGTACGGAAAGGCCGTAGGGAAGGAACAACGCAAGAGTGGGCAGCAACGACCACCACATGGTTTTGCCGCGCTTCCCCAGGACCACGGCAGCCAGGATGACTGCGACGACGACAGGGCCCAGCAACGATGGTGCCGAAGCCGTGACAACAGCCATAGCCAAACCTGCGGCCGCTGCTGCCGTCCACGAGGGTGTCCCGTTAATGCCGGGTTTGCTGCGGACCGGAGCGGGCTTGGGACCGGACATTGCGTGTGCCTGGGCTGCCGCTGAATGCGGTGCCTTCGATTGTCCGATGGCCGAACCCGAGGCCCGCACCAACGCGAGCAGCAGCAGCGGCATCATCAGGTGGGCCACCAAAGCGCCGATGCGGCCTTCATTGATGGAAATCAGGAGGGTCGGAGCGCCTGCCCACACCAGGGCTGCGACGGTCCGGAACCTGCGTTTGGTGGTCAATGCGCCCGATGCAAACCAGGCGCCAACTGCGGACAACGGCATCGCGAGGATCAGGAGCCACGCCATGGCCGCGTTACCGTCCCCGCCGCCCAGGAGGGACAGGATCCACAAGACGTAGCCGAACGGATCACCATGGCCCGGCAGGCCGGCACCAAGGGAAATCCACCAGGTGGATGCATTGGCCCAGATCTCCGCCGGGGATTGCGAGAGCGGCAGGAGCCCACCCCCGGTAACAGGACCGGAACGAAGGAGCCCCAGCAAACCAACGACAGCTGCAGCGAGGGCGATGCATGCTGCGGCAACAGCGCCAGTCCCTACCCAGCCCCGCTCGTTCGTGGCCAGTGCTGTGAAGTCATCTGCGGCATCTCCGCTGGGCTCGGGAGCCAGGAGGTCGCTGGAGGGCTGGGAGTCCTCGCCGGGGCGAATGGCTTCAAGCAGGGATCGCCGGTGGGCCCGGACCTCACGCGTCGGAGTCTGGAGGCCGCGCACTACGGAACGATGGACCCTCCGCGTCCTTGCAGCGACCCGGCGCCCCCGGGCAATCGCAACAGGACGGACCAACGCTGCAATGGTGGCCGTGAACTGCGAGAAGCCGTACCCCGGCTCCTTCACCAGGATGCTCAGGACCAGCCGGACGACAGCTCCGAAGAAGGCACCAACAGCCTGGAAAGGCAGCTTCCACCAAGGCGTGTGCTTGAGCCGAAGGTGGATCTGGGCTTTTCGGGCTGCCGAAGACGTGCCCAGGCCCTGGGGGCGGTGCTCCACATGGAACATCCGGGCAGAGGGCACGACAACCACGCGGTTGCCGGCCAGCCAATTCCGCCAGCAGAAATCGACGTCGTCGCCGCTGCCGGGCAGCGCGGGATCGAAGCCGTCCAACTGCTCCCAGACATCCCGGCGGATCAGCATTCCGGCCGAGTTGACGGCGAACGTGTCCGACCGGGCGTCGTACTGCCCTTGGTCCACTTCATCGGCATCGATCAGGGTGAGGCGCTCGGCCCAGCGGCTCGTTGAAAGCCCAACATCCACGAGGTGGCGTTCGTTGGCCCAACCCAGCTGCTTGCAACCGGCAACGGTCACCGACGGCGCGCGCTCCACGGCGTGGAGCAGCTCTGCCAGCGCATCCGGAGCCGGGGCGGCGTCATCGTGCAGGAGCCAGATCCACTCCACCGCCTGGCCGTCGCCGGACCTGGTTCCTGCAGGGGCAAGCTCCTGCAGGCCCGACCGGACAGCGGCGCCGAAGCCGGACTTCGCTTGGTGGAAGGTGGAGACATTGCCTTCGCCGAAGGCAGCACGGAGCAGGCCCAGGGAGTTATCCGTGGACCCCGTATCAATGCCAATGGCGGCATCTGCCGAACGCGTCTGGTCCGACAATGCCGCCAATGTCCTGGGCAGGTAGTTACCGCCGTCGTGGGAAACTACGACGGCGGTAACGTGCACTTCCTTGAGAATTAGACCGCTCGCTTCCTTAGCCGACGGCGCTCCCGCTCGGAAAGCCCGCCCCAAATACCGAACCGCTCGTCATTGGCCAGAGCGTATTCCAAGCACTGTGAGCGCACGTTGCAGGCTCCACAGACTTTTTTGGCATCCCTGGTGGATCCACCCTTCTCGGGGAAGAACGCTTCGGGATCGGTCTGCGCACACAGCGCGTCCGTCTGCCAGCCAAGCTCGCCTTCGTCGTCGAATTCCCCCTGGCCGGGGAGACCGATCCAGACGGGCTGCCCGGGCGTCTCAAGCGGACGGCGCAGCTCCATGGGAGGATCGTCGAGGTCATCTTCCGGGCCAGACGGCAGGTCACCGATCAACGCCTCATGTGCGGCGAGGAGGGCCGTCGCCTGGTCCTCCAAAGACTGCTGCACATTCTGGTTGTAACGGTCTGCCGCTTCCGGATCCGCAGGGTCCACGTACCAGTCACCCGGCACTTCCCGCGAACGGTATTTCACCGACGCATGTTCTGCGACGACTGCATCTTCCTGGATACGCAACGCTTGCCCCATGGCGTCCCTCCTGAGTTTGCAGCTGCTGCTTGGATGTATTTCCGACCCCCGGTGGTGTTCGGGATGTCTGTGCAGCGGCGTTGATTACTAATTACACGCGTGTAACTACAGTCAGTCAAGCCGCGACGGGATAATAATCAAGAAGCTGTGGAAAAGTGGGATGCGCCACGCCCAAGATCCTGCGCCTTGCCCCAATCGAAACCAGCGGGAAACGGGACCGCTGAATCGCTTGTGTGAACATTCGTTGAATTTCCGCGGAATCGGCAAAGGCACGACGGACACCACCAGCGACTGGACAAACCCGCCTGTAGCGCAAATCACATCCGACGCCTTGTTGCCGGTAGTGGCGCGGAACCGCCGTGGCAGGATTGACCCATGAGCATTCCGGCAGTGAACTTGATGACCACCCTCCGGTCCGGGCACTCAACATCGCCCCGACTCACCTGGTACGGCCCCGACTCCGAGCGGGTGGAACTGTCCGGGCGCGTTTTGGACAACTGGGTGGCAAAAACAAGCAACCTGCTCCAGGACGAACTCGACGCCGAACCCGGCATGGCCATCCGCCTGGACCTGCCGGCCCACTGGAAGTCTTTTGTATGGGCTCTCGCCGCCTGGCAGCTGGGAATGGAGGTCGTGCTGGACGACACCTCCGCGGACCTTCTGGTCACCGACAAGCCCGACGACGGCGCCGGGGCCGGCTTCGATGCCGTGGTCGCCGTTCCGCTCGCGGCACTTGCGATGCGCTGGCCCGGTGAGCTGCCATCCGGCGTCGTGGATTATGCGGCGGAAGTCCGCTCCCATGGCGATGTCTTCATGGCCCATAACGAACCCGGGGCTGACAGCTCCGCCGTGCGGGGTTCTGCCGGGCACCGGCATTCGGAACTCCTGGAGGGATTCGCTGCCACGCAGCAGCCGTCAGTCCGCCTCCTGGTGCGCACCAAGGACGGACTGGAATCATGCCTCGCCTCGGCTTTGGGTGCCTGGAAAGAGGATGGTTCCGTAGTGCTTGTCCATGACGATGTGGAGGTCACCGACCACCTTCTGGACAACGAGCGTGTCAGCCGCCCGTAAGTTCGTCCGCGTGTGGCCTCAGGAACACGGACCCGTCAGGGATTCTTGATGGTGGGGAGCTCGCCCGTTGCCGGGTTGCCCGCTCCCGCTTCCGCGCCGGCTTTGGCCTTGGGGTGGATATCCAGAAGTTCGTGGTCGTGCGAAAATTCCGGTTCCTGATCCAGTTCCTTGTTGAAGACCAGGAAGCGGTAGGCAAAGAACCGGACTACCGTGGCCACAAGAATGCCCACTACACCGGCCGCAAAAAGCAGGTTCTTGTCCGTGATGTTCAACCAGTAGTTGGCAATGAACGTGAAGCCCGTCGAGATTCCGATGCCGATGCCATTGATAATGACGAACATCACGAACTCGCGCACGACGTTGTCCTGCCTGCGATGCCGGAAAGTCCAGAACCTGTTGGCGATCCACGAGAAGATTGTTGCCACCACGGCACCAACAAAACGCGCTTTGGACGGGCTGTCCGTCATCGGGCCGTGCATCAGGTAGTACGTGAGGCCGTTGTCGATAACGAACGCAACACCACCAACAGCGCCGAACTTGGCCACTTCGCGCCAGAAGAGCGAAGCAAGTCCGCGGATGCGATCTGCAAGTGTGGTGATCATGACCCTCCATGGCCGTTGAAAGTGGGCCGATGGGCCTTGACCATTTTAGCGCCGATTTCCACGTACTGCCCGGGAGTACGCTGTGAGAACGCCAATAGAGGGTAAAGAACCGGGGATAAAAGCGCCCAAATGAGCCACAGAATCAGTGATCCTGCCGCTGGTTCGGTAGGCTGAACCTTGTGACTTTTCCAGTAATTGGCGTTGTTGGCGGCGGCCAACTCGCACGAATGATGGCTCCGCCCGCTACCGCATTGGGCTTCGAACTGCGCGTTTTGGCCGAAGGCGAGGACGTTTCGGCGGTTGCCGCCGTGGCTACCGCCCCCATTGGCGACTACAAGGACCTGAACGCTCTCCTGGAGTTTTCCAAAGGCCTGGACGTTCTGACGTTCGATCACGAACACGTCCCCACGGGGCACCTGCGAGCCCTGCTGGATGCCGGCGTGAACGTTCAGCCCGGTCCCGATGCCTTGGTCAACGCCCAGGACAAGCTCGTGATGCGGGCCGCCATCGACCG
This sequence comes from Paenarthrobacter sp. JL.01a, assembly GCF_025452095.1. Taxonomy (NCBI): domain Bacteria; kingdom Bacillati; phylum Actinomycetota; class Actinomycetes; order Micrococcales; family Micrococcaceae; genus Paenarthrobacter; species Paenarthrobacter sp. JL.01a. The sequence goes on along the minus strand of NZ_CP104877.1, from coordinate 1,351,584 downwards.
GCTGGGCCTGCCCAACCCGGAATGGTCTGCCGTGCACACCGTGGACGAGCTCGTTGCCTTCGGGGACAGGATCGGCTGGCCAGTAGTGCTGAAAACGCCACGCGGCGGCTACGACGGCAAGGGCGTCAGGATTGTCGACTCCGCCGCCGAGGCCTTGGAGACCGAGGACTGGTTCCAGGCCATGAGTCCCCTGCTGGCCGAAGCGAAGGTGGACTTCAGCCGCGAGCTCTCCGCCCTGGTGGCTCGCACTCCCAGCGGTGAGTCCCGCGCCTGGCCCGTGGTGCACACCATCCAGGTTGACGGCGTCTGCGACGAAGTCATTGCCCCGGCCCAGAATATTGCCGTGGAAGTCGCTGCCGCTGCCGAGGAAGCCGCGCTCCGCATCGCCAACGAGCTTGGAGTCACGGGCGTGATGGCCGCGGAGTTGTTCGAAACTCCGGGCGTCGGCGCTGGATTCCTGATCAACGAGCTGGCCATGCGTCCGCACAACACCGGCCACTGGACCCAGGACGGATCCATCACCAGCCAGTTCGAACAGCACTTGCGTGCAGTTCTCGACCTGCCGCTGGGGGCTACCGATGCACTGGCTCCTGTAGTTGTCATGAAGAACTTCCTCGGCGGAGAAAACCAGGATCTCTTCAATGCCTTCCCCTTGGCTTTGGCGTACGAACCGGCCGCCAAGGTGCACTCCTACGGCAAATCCGTTCGCCCGGGCCGCAAGATCGGTCACGTCAACCTCGTCGGCAGCTCCGTGGCCGACGTCGACTCCGTACGTGAGCGCGCAACCACAGTGGCCAACATCATCCGTGACGGCCGTACGCCGCAACAGACCCCCCTCGAGGAGACCGTATGACGACCACACCGCAGGCCCCGCTGGTAGGACTCGTCATGGGCTCGGACTCCGACTGGCCCGTCATGGAGGCAGCGGCGGACGCCCTGGCCGAGTTCGGCATTCCTTTCGAAGCCGACGTGGTCTCCGCCCACCGCATGCCCACCGAAATGATCAGCTACGGCCAGACCGCCCACGAGCGCGGCCTTCGCGTCATCATTGCCGGTGCCGGCGGCGCTGCCCACCTCCCGGGCATGCTGGCATCAGTAACGCCGCTTCCCGTTATCGGTGTTCCCGTTCCGCTCAAGACACTGGACGGGATGGACTCCCTGCTGTCGATCGTGCAGATGCCGGCCGGCGTTCCGGTAGCCACCGTGTCCATCGCCGGTGCCCGCAACGCAGGGCTCCTGGCCGTACGCATGCTCGCATCCGGCACCGACGAACTGGCCGAAAAGCTCCGGGGCGAGCTGCTCACCTTCGCCCAGGAACTGAACGATGTAGCCAGCAAGAAGGGCGAGAACCTTCGCCGCAAAGTAGAAGAAGTCTTCTCCCCGGCCAACGCTTCAGCCCGGAGCACCCGCTAGGAAGGCAGCGGATGACTACCATGCACAAGTCCCCGAATCAGCCCGGTTCCGCCCTGACTGATCCAGTCCGCTACCCATCCGGCGCCAGCGCACCGGTGCGGACCAAACGCGCCTTCGTGCTGGTCCTCCTCACCCTCTTTGTTCCCGGCAGCGCCCAGATCGTCGCAGGCGACCGCAAGCTCGGCCGGCTGGCCCTGCGCGTGACGCTCACGGTATGGGCGCTGGCGCTGGTGACCATCGTCATTGCGGTGGCCAACCGGACACTGCTGTTGAGCATCGTGACCCACCCGGTCGGGTCGCTGTTCATCATTGTGGTCCTGGTGGCTCTCGCCCTGGGATGGGCGTACCTGTTCCTCAACACCCTCCGGATCATCAGGCCAACGCTCCTGGCTCCCGGGATGCGTCCCATCATCGCGGTCGTGGTGGCAGTTTCCACCATCCTCGCAAGCGGATCGCTGGGATACATCGCCTACGTCCTGAACGTGAGCCGCAACGCGATCGGCAGCATCTTCGAAGCCGGCCCTGCGATCGACCCCGTGGACGGCAGGTACAACTTCCTGATGATGGGCGGCGACGCCGGAGATGACCGTACCGGGCGACGTCCGGACAGCCTGTCCGTCATCAGCGTCGACGCGAAAACCGGCGAGAGCGCCATCATCTCCGTCCCCCGCAACCTCCAGAACGCGCAGTTCAGCGAGGGCTCCCCCATGCGGAAGATCTACCCGGACGGCTACAACTGCGGCGACGAATGCCTCATCAATGCCGTCAACACCGAGGTCACCAACAAGTACAAGGAACTTTACCCGGGCGTCCAGGACCCCGGCGCACAAGCCACCCTGGAGGCTGTCTCCGGCACGCTGGGCATCACAGTCCAGGCGTACGTCCTGGTGGACATGGACGGCTTCGCCAAACTTATCGATGCCATGGGCGGCATCCGCATCAAGGCCGGCGGCTGGGTACCGATCAGCGGCCCGGTCACTGACGAGGCCAACGGCATCCACGGCATGCCGGACGGCTGGATTCCGGCCGGGGACCAGCACCTGGATGGCTTTCACGCCCTTTGGTACGGACGTTCCCGGGAATTCGTGGACGACTACGCCCGGATTGCGCGGCAGCAGTGCGTGCAGCAGGCCATGCTCAAGCAGTTGGACCCTGCCACCCTCCTGACCAAGTTCGAGGACATCGCCAATGCCGGAACCAAGGTGGTTGATTCCAATATTTCGTCCAACCAGCTGGGCAGCTTCGTGGATCTCGCACTGAAGTCCAAGAACCAGCCGGTCAAACGCCTCACCATCGGCCCACCGGATTTCGACGCTTCCTTCTCCACGGTTCCCGACTTCGACGTGATCCACTCCAAAGTCCAGGAAGTGCTGGCATCCTCGAGCAACAGCCCCAAGGCCAGTGACGCCGTCGTGCCTTCCGGCGGGCGCGGTGCTGCCGCGGGAGCCTCAGCTGCCGGCCCGGTAGTAGCCGCCGGAGCTGTCAGCCCCCTGGCACCTGCAAGCCAGGTGCCGTCGCCGTCGGCCGACTTCACTCCCGTGACCACCACCCCGGACGGCACACCGATCACCATCGAATTGTTGAACGGCCTCAAGGCCCAAGGCGATGAACAAGGCATCCGCGACCTCGTGGCCACCAACGGCCAGTGCGCACCCCTGTAAGTTCCACCCACGTTCAGCGCAACGATAAGGACTTTCTTCGTGTACCAGATTGAGAATGTTTTGCGGCCCTACGCGTGGGGTTCGACGACGGCGATCGCCGAACTGCTCGGACGGCCGGCCTCAGGCGGTCCCGAGGCCGAAATGTGGATCGGAGCCCATCCGGACTCCCCCTCCACAGCCATTCACCCCAACGGCGTCACCCAGCCCCTGGATGCCCTGATCGCCTCCGATCCCCAGCGCACCCTGGGCTCGGAAAGCCTCGCAGAGTTCGGCCCCCGCCTGCCGTTCCTCACCAAGCTCCTGGCAGCAGAACAACCGCTGTCCCTGCAGGTCCACCCCAGCCTGGAGCAGGCACGGGAAGGATTTGCGCGCGAGAATGCCGCCGGAATCGCCCCTGACGCCGCGGATCGCAACTACCGGGATGACAACCACAAGCCGGAGATGATTTTTGCCCTCACGCCGTTCAAGGCGCTGTGCGGCTTCCGCGCCCCGGCAGATTCCCGCGCCATCTTCGAGCACCTGGCCCACGTCCTGGACTCCGCCGCTGTCGACGTTCCGCAGGTGATCACCGACGTCGCCTCCGACCTCGCGCAAACCGATCCAACGGCGGCACTGAAGGCCGCCTTCAGCCGCCTGATCCAAGGTGGCAGCGAGGTCTCCGATGCCATCGACGAGGTTGTCGCCGTCCTGGCAGCAGGAGCGCCCCTGGAGCCCCACCGCCAGGCACTGACGGCGATGCTCGACATCAACGAAGCCTTCCCCGGCGACCCTGGCGTGCTCATTTCCCTGCTCCTGAACCACCTGTCCCTGGAGCCCGGAGAGGTTGTCTACCTCCCGGCGGGCAACGTCCATGCCTACCTGCACGGGCTGGGCGTCGAAGTCATGGCGTCCTCGGACAACGTCCTTCGCGGCGGCCTCACGCCCAAGCATGTGGACGTTCCGGAGCTCCTGAAGACCGTCCGCTTCGAAGCCCTCGGCGTTCCGCGCGTGGAAGCCAGCGGGACGGAATTCGGACAGGAACTGTACCGTCCGCCCTTCAAGGAGTTCCAGCTGCAGCGCATCGAACTCGCCCCCGATGCCGCACCGGTGCCGTTGGCCCAGACCGGACCGGCCGTCGTCGTGGTTGTGTCCGGTTCCGTGCTGCTCGACTCGCCCAAGAGCGATCTCCAGCTTGGTCGCGGCTCCGCCGCTTTCATCCCCGACATCGAGGCTCCCGTCAACGTCCACCCTGTCCAAGGTGCCACCGGGACCAGCATCGCCTTTGCCGTGACCACGGGCTTGGGGAACTAAGGCATGGAATTCTTTCTTCAAACGCCCGCGTGGGCGGCAGTCCAGCGTTCCCTGGGGCGCCGCGTGCACGAACAATCAGGCCCGGGCTGGAGCTTCCTCGCCATCGAGGAAAAGAACCCGGCCGGCAAAGTCATCTACGCCCCTTACGGGCCGGTGGCAGATTCGGTTGAGGCCTTCGACGCCGCCACGGCAGCCCTGGTGGCTTTGGCAAAGGCAGAGCACGCAGTGTTCGTCCGCATGGAACCCGCTGCGGCAGGTTTCACGGCGGCCGACGCCGGTCCTCTCCTTCGCGCCCGCGGCCTGCGGCCCGCGCCGGTCAACCAGCAGCCGGAGCTCAGCTGGGTGGTGGACCTGGAAGGGGATTTCAAGGATGTGCTTGCCGGCATGAAGCCGACCAACCGCAACCTGTACCGGAATATCCACAAAAAGGGCGTGACGTTCCGGGCTTCCCAGGACCCGTCGGACATCTCGATCCTGCTGCACTTCCTGCACCTGACCGCCGCACGGAATGGCTTCAAGCCGCAAAGCGACGAGTACCTGACCCAGGTGGCGGCGTCGTTGTTGCCTTCAGGTGCCGGAACCCTGTTCATCGCCGAGTTGGAGGGTGAGCCCATCGCGGCCGCCTTCGCCTACGATTCGGCAGACACCCGGGTCTACGCCCACGCCGCCCTGGATGACACGCACCGAAAGCTCAGTGCCGGCATCCCGCTCCTGGTCACGCTCATGGCCGACGCCAAGGAGAAGGGCCTCAAGCACGTGGACCTCTGGGGTGTGGCACCCGAGGACCAGCCCGACCACAAGTGGGCCGGCTTCACGGCCTTCAAGAAGTCCTTTGGTGGCCGCGAAGTCTCGTACCCCGGCACCTGGGACCTCCCTGTCAACAAACTCCGTTACGGCGCCTACCAGCTTGCCCGGAAGGTCCGCGACAAGCTCCGCTAGGGGCGGCGGTATTGGTGGAGTGGCGTGCCTCTGCGACCCACTTTGGGCCCGCCCGGAAGGGGACACGCCGGTGGTTACGGCGTGTCCGGCGGCCCACGGCGGCAAAACAGGTAGCGACGGCACACGCATCGGCACGCTCCGGAAAGCCCGACGTCGGGCACTCACCCATGTGCCGCGTGTCCGGCTGCCCACGTCGGCAAAGTAGGTTGTGGCGGCACGCCCATAAACCTCTCCCCACCCAAAAATGCGCGAAGCCGAAGCCGGGCGGGCACAAAGAAGGACGGCGGGTATCGCGAAAGCGGCATCAGATCGACGAGGTACGAGGAGATAGCCGCCGAGCGATGCCCGCCGTCCTTCAGTTGCCAGGTGAGGTTAGGCCTTGCGCGCGTACGTCTCCCACTTGGATGCGTGGTGCTCAGCATCAACGAAGCGCACTGTGCCCGACTTCGAACGCATCACGATGGACTGCGTCAGGACACGGTCCTTCTGGTAGCGGACGCCGCGCAGGAGGTCGCCGTCGGTAATGCCGGTGGCTGCGAAGTAGCAGTTGTCCGAGGTAACGAGGTCGTTGGTGGACAGGACACGGTCGAGGTCGTGTCCGGCGTCGATCGCCTTCTGCTTCTCTTCGTCCGACGTCGGCCAAAGGCGGCCCTGGATAACGCCGCCGAGGGACTTGATGGCGCACGCTGCAACGATGCCTTCAGGCGTGCCGCCGATGCCCATGAGGGCGTCGACGCCGGTGCCCGAGCGTGCAGCTGCGATGGCGCCTGCGACGTCGCCGTCCATGATGAACTTGGTGCGTGCCCCGGCTTCGCGGATCTCTTCGACCAGCGGACGGTGGCGGTCACGGTCAAGGATCATGACGTTGAGCTGGTTGACCTTGACGCCCTTGGCTTTGGCGATCAGGTGCAGGTTCTGCTTGACGGGCAGGCGAAGGTCCACCATGTCGGCAGCTTCGGGACCCGTGACGAGCTTCTCCATGTAGAAGACAGCCGAGGGGTCGAACATTGAGCCGCGCTCGGCAACTGCAAGCACTGCCAGGGCGTTGTTGATGCCCAGCGCGGTGAGGCGGGTTCCATCGATGGGGTCGACTGCAACGTCACACTCGGGACCAGTGCCGTCGCCAACCTGTTCGCCGTTGAACAGCATGGGGGCTTCGTCCTTTTCGCCTTCACCAATCACCACGACGCCGTTGAAGTGGACGGTGTGAAGGAACGAACGCATGGCGTCGACGGCGGCGCCGTCGGCTTTGTTCTTGTCGCCGAAGCCTACCCAGTGGCCACCGGCAATAGCCGCGGCTTCGGTGACTCGGACGAGTTCAAGCGCAAGGTTGCGGTCGGGTTCGTCGATGCCGACGGCGAGCGACGGCGAAATCGTGGAATACTGCTGGGTCATTGGTGCAGGAGACACTTGAACCTCTTCTTCGAGTGACGATTCACGGGACCGGACAAGGTTGCACAAAGGCAACCCGGGGTTCCTCTACCAACGATCATAGTCGCCACGTCCACTGAGGGTGGTTGAATGACCACCGGCCGCAATACCGGTGGTGAGGTTGCCCGATGTGTGTTCCCTGCCCCAATAAGGGATCATTGAGGGGTGAGTGAAACGCAGGACAAGTCCGCTGCCGTTAACCAACCTGAAGCCGCGGCGGCCGACCCCATCAATGCCCAGGAAGCCCCCTTCAAGCCCGTGATTGCGGCGAAAGCTGCCAAACGGGCCAACGCCTCCGTCATTGGCATGGTCATCGCCCTTCTGGTCTGCGTACTGGCTTTCCTGCCCATCGTATTGATGAATCCCGCACCCAAGGGTGAGGGCTTCAGGCCCGCCATTGACGTGGCTTCCATCGCCAAAAACGCCGAAGGTGTGGCGGGATTCACACCCGTGACGCCGGATACGGGCGACACATTCCGCCCGAATTACGCCCGCTGGGAGTCGGGAAGCGGAACGGGCGTCCCCACCTGGGAGGTTGGTTTCCTCACTCCAAAGGAAGCCTTCATCGGCCTCACCCAGACCAATAAAGCCAATCCCACCTGGACCCTGCAACAGACCGGCAACCTCCCGGTGACCGGTACCCGCAATGCCGGTGGGCAGGATTGGGAACTGCGCGACTCCGGCAAGGAAAAGCGCAGCATGGTCCTTGAGTACAAGGGCACCACCATCATCCTGAGCGGCACGGCAAGCCTTGAGGAATTCGCGACGCTGGCCGCCGCCGTCGTGAAGTCCGCAGACCAGGCGACGGCGACCGTGTCACCATCGGCTCAAAGCAGCGCAACAGTTTCACAGCCCGCAACGCCTGCACCGTAAAGTAATAAGGTGCCTACTAAACTGACTCCAGCCCTGGCCTGGCAACGCCTCCGCGAGGGCAATGAACGATTTGTTTCCGGCGAATCCCGGCATCCGAACCAGGATGCTTCCCGCCGCTCGTCCCTGCTTGAGGGCCAGAACCCCTTTGCCGTGATCTTCGGCTGTGCGGATTCACGGCTTGCGGCAGAGATCATCTTCGACCTCGGCCTGGGTGATGCCTTCGTGGTGCGCACGGCCGGTCAGGTGATCGATGACGCCGTCCTGGGTTCGCTCGAGTACAGCATCAGCGAACTCAAGGTTCCCCTGATCGCCATCCTCGGCCACGACAGCTGCGGCGCCGTGACAGCCACGAAGGGCGCAGTGGAAACCGGTGAAATGCCCCCGGGCTTCATCCGCGACCTCGTTGAGCGCATCACCCCCTCGGTCCTCACCGCCAAGCGCAACGGCCAGGAGGACGTCAACGACATGGTGGTGGAGCACGTCAAGCAGACCGCTGAACGGCTCGCGGACAGCTCACGTGTGATTTCCGACGCCATTGAGGATGGGCGCGTGGCCGTCATCGGCCTCTCCTACAAACTCGGCGAGGGCCAAGCTGCCCTTGTTTCCGCGATCGGCGAGCTCTAGGAAGACGTGCCCCGGCCACCTGGCCGGGGCACGTAGCACTCCCCTGCGGGTTTTTGTGAGGCGTCCAATCGCCATAAGCTAGCCCCATGACTTCCACCACTGAGTTCCGTATTGAACATGACACGATGGGCGAAGTTCGCGTCCCCGTGAACGCCCTGTACCGCGCCCAGACGCAGCGTGCTGTGGAGAACTTCCCCATCTCCGGCAAGACGCTTGAGCGCACCCACATTGAAGCCCTTGCCCGGGTGAAGAAGGCAGCCGCATTGGCGAACGCTGAGCTGGGGGTGCTCGATGGCGAGCTCGCCGAGGCCATCGCCGCAGCAGCCGATGAGGTTGCAACCGGCAAGTACGACGGCGACTTCCCGATTGACGTCTTCCAGACCGGCTCGGGCACGTCCTCCAACATGAACACCAACGAGGTCATCGCCGAGTTGGCCTCCCGCGCCCTCTCCGCTGCCGGCAGCGACAAGGTGGTCCACCCCAACGACCACGTCAACGCTTCGCAGTCCTCCAACGACGTCTTCCCGACGTCCGTCCACGTTGCCGCCACCTCGGCCCTGATCAACGACCTGATCCCGGCCCTTGAGTACCTGGCAGCTTCCCTGGACCGCAAGGCCGTGGAGTTCAAGGACGTCGTCAAGTCCGGCCGTACGCACCTCATGGATGCCACGCCGGTCACCCTTGGCCAGGAATTCGGCGGCTACGCAGCACAGGTGCGCTACGGCATTGAGCGCATCAACGCAGCCCTCCCCCGCGTTGCCGAAGTTCCCCTTGGTGGCACCGCCGTCGGAACCGGCATCAACACCCCGGCCGGCTTCCCGGAGCGCGTCATCGAACTCCTCGCAGCCGACACTGGCCTGCCGCTGACCGAAGCCCGCGACCACTTCGAGGCCCAGGCCAACCGCGACGGCCTCATCGAAGGGTCCAGCCAGCTGCGCAACATCGCGATCTCCTTCATGAAGATCAACAACGACCTCCGCTGGATGGGTTCTGGCCCCAACACCGGCCTCGGCGAAATCGCCATCCCCGACCTGCAGCCGGGGTCCTCGATCATGCCCGGCAAGGTCAACCCGGTCATCTGCGAAGCGTCCATCATGGTCTGCGCACAGGTTATCGGCAACGACACCGCCATCGCCTGGTCCGGCACCAACGGCGCCTTCGAGCTCAACGTCGGCATTCCCGTCATGGCCGCCAACCTGCTCGAGTCCATCCGCCTGCTGGCCAACACCAGCCGCGTCATGGCCGACAAGATGATTGACGGCATCACCGCCAACGTGGAGCGCGCCCGCTTCCTGGCCGAGGCTTCTCCGTCCATCGTGACGCCGCTGAACAAGTACATCGGCTACGAAAACGCTGCCAAGATCGCCAAGATCGCCGTCAAGGAAGGCCTGACCATCCGCCAGGCCACCGAGAAGCTCGGCTTCGTCGGTGAAGGCGAAGGCAAGGTTTCCGAGGCTGACCTCGACAAGGCCCTCGACGTCACCACCATGACGTCCCCGGCCCACAAGGCCTAACTGCCGGAGCAAGACCCAAAGCACGACGACGGCCGGCACCTTTCCCACGGAAGGTGCCGGCCGTCGTCGTGCCCGGAGTTTTTGTACACCTAACGCCCTTAAGAAGCCTCTTTAGGGTCATTAGGTGTACAAAAACTCCAGAAGGATTTTGCACTTTGAGGTCTAGGGTGCAAAACTTTACTTTGTGAGCAATAGTGCAAATATCGACGGCGGCCTCCGCGAGCGCAAGCGGGCCGCGACGCGGACGGCGATCACCGCCGTCGCGCGTTCCTTTACGGCCGCCCGTGGCCTGAACGGTTTCACCGTCGAGGAAGTCTGCGAAGAAGCAGGGATCTCGCGCCGGACCTTCTTCAACTACTTCCACACCAAGGAAGACGCCGTGATCGGTTCGTTCTCGGATGAACTTCCCGAGGACGTGCTGGAGGCGTTCAACGAGAACCCGTCCCGCACACCCGGCAGCATCTCGGGCACCCTCCTGGCAGCACTGCACGTCCTTACGGTGACCTTGATGGAGCGTTCGTCCATCAGCCGCACGGAAGTCCGGCAGTTCATTGCCGCCGTTACGGCCGAACCTCAACTCCTCGCACGGCTCACAGTCGAAGGGGAGGCCCGGGAACGGCAATTCGCCGCACTGGTGGCCGCCCGCGAAGGCCTGGATCCCGAACACCCCGAGGTCATGACAGCAACAGTGCTGTTCGGTGCGGTTTCCAAGAAGACGGCCCAGCAGTTCTTCTCAGAGGACAACACGCGCAGTTACCGCGGGATCCTCGAACAAAACCTCAATGCCGCGCGGAAACTCTTTGCCCAGCCGCTGGCCACGAACCACCAACTGGGCAACAACCCCCTTGAAACCCCGAAGGACCCCGCATGAGTACACTCCCGAAGGCAGCAGAACCACTGCTGCTGACCCAGAAACGTATCTGGATCATCTTCTCGGCGCTGATCGCAGGCATGCTCCTGTCCAGCCTCGACCAAACAATCGTCTCCACGGCGATGCCCACCATCGTGGGCAAACTCGGCGGCGTGGAACACCAGGCCTGGATCACCACGGCCTACCTCCTGGCCACCACCATCGTGATGCCGATCTACGGGAAGTTCGGTGACATCCTCGGGCGCCGCAACCTGTTCCTGGTTGCCATCGCGCTGTTTACGCTCGCGTCCGTGGGCTGTGCTTTCGCCACTGATTTCTGGGGCTTCGTGATTTTCCGTGCCATCCAGGGCCTGGGCGGCGGTGGCCTCATGATCCTCTCGCAAGCCATCATCGCTGACATCGTTCCGGCGAAGGAGCGCGGCAAGTACATGGGCCCCCTGGGCGCCATCTTCGGTCTCTCGGCCGTAGCCGGTCCCCTGCTGGGTGGCTTCTTCGTTGACCACCTCACCTGGGAATGGGCGTTCTACATCAACATCCCCATTGGCATCGCTGCATTCATCACGGCGTGGTTCACCCTGACCCTGCCGAACAAGAAGGCCGAAAAGAAGATCGACATTCTGGGCGTCATCTTCCTCTCCGCAGCCACCACCTGCCTGATCTTCTTCACGGACTTCGGCGGCAAGAAGGACGAAGGCTGGGATTCTCCCCTGACGTGGGCCTTTGGCGCAGGCATGGTCCTCGCCGCTTTCGCCTTCGTCATGGCTGAGCGCCGTGCCGAGGACCCCATCATTCCGCTGAGCCTGTTCAAGAACCCCATTTTCATCAACGCCACAGCCATCGGCTTCACGCTGGGCCTGGGCATGTTCGCAGCCATCGCGTTCGTTCCCACGTTCCTGCAGATGTCCTCCGGGACCTCCGCCGCCGAATCAGGCCTCCTGATGCTCCCGATGATGGTAGGCCTTATGGGCACCTCGATCTTCTCCGGTATCCGGATCTCCAAGACGGGCAAGTACAAGCTGTACCCGATCATGGGCGCTGCCCTGACCATCCTGGCCATGCTCTGGCTGACCACATTGACCGCCGAGACGCCGATCTGGATGATCTGCGTGCAGCTGTTCATCTTTGGTGCCGGGCTGGGCCTGATCATGCAGGTGATCGTGTTGGTGGTGCAGAATTCCGTACCGGCTGACCAGATCGGCACGGCAACGAGCACCAACAACTACTTCCGCGAAGTAGGTGCCTCCCTGGGCGTCGCTGTCTTTGGCTCCATCTTCACCAACCGCCTGGCCGAATCGCTCACCAAAGCCTTCACGGGCGCAGGGGCATCGGCCGAGCAAGCATCCCAGTCCACCAGCACCCTGGACCCGCAGGCACTGGCACAACTGCCGGAGCAGTTGCGGGACGCGATCGTGAACGCCTATGCCGACTCCCTAGCGCCGGTGTTCTGGTACTTGGTTCCATTCATCGCCATTGCACTGATCCTGGCGATCACGTTGAAGCAGATTCCACTCTCCGATACTGCGGGCATGGTGGCCCGTGGCGAAGCCATCGGCGGTGCCGAAGCCGAAGAGCTCGAAGCGGCCCGCCGCTAGGCAGGTTGCTGAGCCCGCGCTACTCAGTCTGGTACGCCACGGGGCCCTCGGGCTCCGTGGCAAGCCGGATGGCTTCAAGGTTCCCGGCGCTCATGTCGGGAAGTTCGTCCAGAGCAAACCATCCCACCGCAAGGGACTCGTCGTCGTTGACCCTGGCGTCTCCGGAGACATACCTGCAGCGGAAGATGATGTCCAGGAAGTCGCAGACGTCACCATTGGGGAAGGTCACCGGACCAACAACGCCGACGCCGACGATCCGCTCTGTCTCTGCCACCACCGCTGTTTCCTCGAAGATTTCGCGCACCAGCCCCGGTGCCGGATGCTCCCCCGGCTCCAGCATTCCCGTAATGAGGGCCCAGTGCCCGTTGTCGGCCCGTTGGCCCAGCAGCACCCTGCCTTCGTCGTCTAAGACCACACCCCGGACGGCCGGGAGCCACAGAGGGTCATGCCCAATCTTCTCCCGCAGTTTCAACACGAAATCCGGTGCACCCATGGGTCAGCGTTCCTCACAAGAATTCTCGATCCTGCCGCTGTTGCAGCCTTGCTGACAGGCTAGTCTCATGCGGGCAGCAGCACCATTGCGGCGGCCGCACCGGCGAGCATGAAGGGGCCGAACGGGATCGCCGAGCGAAGTGTCCCCCGACGCGTAGCCAGGACTACCAGGCTCCACAGCCCGCCCAGGAGGAACGCCGCAAAGGTGCCCGCGAAGACATGGCTCCAACCGAGGTAACCAAGGTAAAGCCCCAGCACTCCGGCCAGCTTCACATCCCCAAAGCCCATCCCGGGCGGATGGATGAACCGCAGGACAAAGTAGAAAAACCACAGAACCGCGCCGCCGGCCAGTGCTGCCAGGCCCGGCACTCCGAACAGTGCCGCCGTGGCCGGGTGCCCCACTCCCGCATCCGGGACGGCTTTCGACACAGCAGCGGCCAGCAACAACACTCCCGCCACGCCGTAGGACGGGAGCACGATCCGGTTCGGCAGCAGGTGGCTTCGGATGTCTATGACGGTGAGCCTGACCGCCATCACCACGAAATATAGGCACGCAGCCGCCAACAGCCAGAACGCCAAAGGGCTGTCTGACCAGAGTTCGGATAGTCGCCGGATCACCCTCGGATGCTACCCCGATTTGCCCGTCCAGCCCGCTTGAACGTCTGGGTAAACTGTGGATATGGGGCGCTACAGTGCAGATGTACAGGGCTTTGACTTGTCCTCCACATTCCGGAATCTATGCCGCTCTTCGCCATGGAAATGGACAACCCTGCGGTTTGAGTACCTTGAGCGGCCTGGAACCGGAGCCGACATTGTCAGAGCCTGGCTTCGTCGCCCCGGAGCCCTCCGCCTCGAGACATGCGATGGGCAGTTGCTGCACAGCACCACCGGTATCAACGACTCCCGGGATGACATGTACGTCAGCGCCACACGCCGCTCCTGGCTGCTTCCCGCGCACCTGGTGACCCCTGTTTACGACGACGCCGGGCTGGTCCGACGTCGTCCCGAGGCTCTCTACGGAGAACCTTCCTTCGGTAACGGTCGCCTCGCCGCAGCATTGGATCCCGTTGAGCTGGCAGGAAATTCTCCCGTTCCCCTCGAGTTCCCCGACACCAACCGCGTCTTTTTCGAAGAGCCCCGCACAGTGGATCACGAAGGCCGTCCGGCCTTGGAAACCATCGTGACTCCAAGCAGGACCCATGTACCGTCAGATCCCGCCCAACCCCTGGTTCACCCCGGAAGGACATTGATCAGGATCGACGCCGGAACGGGGGTATGCGTTGCCAGCCAAAGCCTGGACGGCGATACGTCCGGTGTGGGCCATTGGCTGAAGATCCTGGGGGTGGACGAGTACATGCTGGACGACCTGTTCCTGGCCGAGTCGATGAACCTGACGGATGTCCGCCGCCACATTCCCTGGGACATAGGGCCGGCCGCCTGAGGGCTCTCCGGCTTTTCGGGTTAGGCTACGGCGATGACATCGCTGGCAGACATATGGCCCCCGTTCGGACTCACCCTCACCACCCCGCGGTTGACTGTCCGTCCGATTCTCGACGACGACATCCCCGCCGCCGTGGACGCGGCCAGGTCCGGCATCCACGAACCCGGCAAGAGCCCCTTCAGCATGCCTTGGGCCGAGATGCCGGCGGACGAGCTGGCCCCCAACATGGCCCAGTGGTACTGGCGCTGCCGCGGCAACTTCACAAAGGACGATTGGACCCTCCTCCTCGCGGTCTGGAACGATGACGAATTCCTGGGCGTCCAGGACCTTGGGGCCAAGAACTTCAAGACCCTCAGGACCGTCAGTACCGGCTCCTGGCTCAAGCAGTCCGCGCAGGGCCAGGGCTTCGGCAAGGAGATGCGTGCCGCCGTCGTGAGCTTTGCGTTCGACTATCTGGACGCCGAAGTGGCCGAATCCGACGCAGCCGTCTGGAACGGGAAATCGCTGGGTGTCTCCACAAGCCTTGGCTATGAACCCAACGGCGTCTTCCGCGATGGCTGGGGCGACAAGGTGGAGGAAGTCCAAAGGGTCCGTCTCACCCCTGCCACCTTCAAACGCCCCGACTGGACCCTCCAGGTACAGGGCCACGAAGGACTGAAAGCCTACCTGGGGCTTTGACGCCGAAGGGCCGTGGTCCGGCGAACCGGACCACGGCCACGAGCGGGCAACAACAGCTTAGATTTCCGCCCCTTCCAGAAGCTCCGTCACGAGGGCCGCGATCGGCGACCGTTCGGAGCGGGTCAGCGTGATGTGACCGAAGAGCGGATGTCCCTTGAGGGTCTCCACCACTGCAGCCACGCCATCGTGCCGCCCCACCCGGAGGTTGTCGCGCTGGGCGACATCGTGGGTGAGGACGATCTTGGAGTTCTGGCCGATGCGGCTCATCACTGTGAGGAGGACGTTCTTCTCCAGCGACTGTGCCTCATCCACGATGACGAAAGCGTCATGCAGCGAACGCCCGCGGATGTGGGTCAACGGAAGGACCTCAAGCATGCCGCGGTCCATGACTTCTTCCACGACTTCCTGGCTGACCAGGGCGCCGAGGGTGTCGAACACGGCCTGCGCCCACGGGTTCATCTTTTCCGACTCGGATCCCGGCAGGTACCCCAGTTCCTGGCCGCCCACAGCGTAGAGCGGCCGGAAGACCACCACCTTGCGGTGCTCCCGGCGTTCCAGCACAGCTTCCAGGCCCGCACAGAGGGCAAGGGCAGACTTTCCGGTGCCTGCCCGTCCGCCGATGGACACGATGCCCACCGAAGGATCCATCAGCATGTCGATGGCCAGCCGTTGCTCGGCTGAGCGGCCGTGGAGACCGAAGACGTCCCGATCGCCCTTGACCAGACGGACCTGCTTGTCCGCCCCAACGCGGCCCAAAGCGGAGCCCCGGTTGGAGAGAAGGACCAGCCCGGTGTTGACGGGAAGTTCGGCCGCCGCCGGTATGAAGACCGGCTCGTGCCCGTAGAGCGTGGTGATTTCGTCGTCGTTGGCTTCAATCTCAGCCATGCCGGTCCACCCGGAGTCCTTGACGAGTTCATTGCGGTACTCGTCTGCTTGCAGACCCATGGCCGAGGCCTTGACCCGCATAGGGAGGTCCTTGGACACCACTGTGACGTTGTGGCCCTCGTTGGCCAGGTTCTTGGCCACAGCCAGGATCCTGCTGTCGTTGTCGCCCCCGCGGAAACCGGCAGGGAGGACGTCCGGGGAGATGTGGTTCATCTCGACCCTGAGGAGTCCGCCGTCTTTGCCCAGCGGAATGGCCCGGTCCAGTCCCCCATGTTCGATCCGGAGGTCGTCCAGGAGACGCAAGGCTTTCCGGGCGAAATAGCCCAATTCGGGATCGTGGCGTTTTCCTTCGAGCTCGCTGATTACCACGATGGGAACGATGACCTCGTGCTCGGCGAACCGCAACAATGCGTGGGGATCGGAAAGCAGGACGGAGGTATCGATCACATAGCTGCGGCCCGTGGCGGACGTTGCCGCCCGCGCTTTTTGTGGGACCCGCTTGGCGCGAGAGGTAGCTGCACTTTCCCCGTCGGAAACCATTGCGGGCAGTTGCTCAGAAATAGCCACATCGACTCCAGCCCCGGGCGGTCGCCCGGCCTAATGGTGAAGCGGCTCGGCCGGAAGGCCGGGCGTGGCCTCCCATGTAACTGGTGCGATGTTCCGCTCCATATACTGGCCTCCCCGATCAGCGGGCGGTTTTGCCTGCTGATGGGATTAACGTAATCCCCGACACATTCATTTCCGCAATCCGTTCCCGGCAAGTCGCGTGTCGGGCTCGTTAATTTTCGGTGAACCGGCGCGTGATCAGGTTCCGAAGCGGCGTTGCCGGCCCGCGTAATCCCTCAGGGCCCGCAGGAAATCGACCTTGCGGAAAGCGGGCCACAGCGCTTCGCAAAAATAGAACTCGCTGTAGGCGCTTTGCCACATCAGGAAGCCGGAGAGCCGCTGCTCACCTGACGTGCGGATGACGAGGTCCGGGTCCGGCTGGCCGCGGGTGTAAAGGAAGCGGGAGATATCGTCCACCGAAAGTTCATCTGCGACTTCTGCCATGGTCCGCCCCTTTGAGGCGGCGTCGTGCAGAAGTTCCCTGACGGCGTCGACGATTTCGCGGCGGCCACCATAGCCGACGGCGACGTTGACGTGGATCTTTTCATGCACCGGCGTCCGGGACGTGAGTTTATTCAGCCGCTCGGCGAGGTAGTCCGGCAGCAGTTCCGGCGCGCCCATGGCATGAACGGACACGTCCTCGTCCTCGTCCAGGCGGTCCATGGTGTTGGCGATGATGCCCATGAGCAGGTCCAGCTCTTCACCGGACCGGTTCATGTTGTCGGTGGAGAGCATGTAGAGCGTGACGACCTTGACGCCCAATTCCTGGCACCAGCCCAGGAACTCATGGATTTTGTCGGCCCCGGCCTGGTGGCCCTGGCTGGTCGGGGCATTGAACTGGCGCGCCCAACGGCGGTTGCCGTCCACCATCACGCCGATGTGGCGTGGGATCTGGTCCTGCTGAAGGGAACGCAGGAGTTTGCGCTCATAGAAGCCATAGAGGAAACCGGGCAGCTCCACCGGACACTCACCTGACTTCCTTGCTTGTACGACGACGCACATCCAAGGCTACCTTCCCAACGTGGTGAGCCGCTGCAGCAGGCAGTCAAAAACCGCTCCGCCCTTGTTACCCCCAAGTAACCTACCGGAACGTAGGTTATCCTTGAAGCATGGCCGAGCTCCTCGAAACCAAGCCCCTCTGGCGCGGGTGGATCCACACGGTTGCCGCCCCGTTCGCCCTTGCAGCAGGGATCGTCCTGGTGACAGTTGCCCCGACCCCGGACCGCAAAATCACCTCAGCCATCTACGCGCTGACCGGCTTCCTGCTGTTCGGCGTTTCCGCCGTGTACCACCGTGGAAACTGGTCCCCCAAGGTCCGCGTGCTGCTCAAGCGCCTGGACCACACCAACATCATGCTGGTGATCGCCGGCAGCTATACACCGCTGGCCTGGTCATTGCTGGCACGCCCTGAAGCCATCACGCTGCTCTGGCTGGTGTGGTCCGGAGCGATCGTCGGCGTACTGTTCCGCGTGCTGTGGACCCACGCCCCGCGCTGGCTCTACGTGCCGGTGTACATCGCCCTCGGGTGCGGCGCATTGTTCTACCTGCCGCAGTTCTTCGCCGCGAACGCTGCCGCCGCGATCCTGATTTGTGTCGGCGGTGCCCTGTACATTGCCGGCGCCGTGTTCTACGCCCTCAAAAGGCCGAACTTCAGCGTGCAGCATTTTGGCTTCCACGAGCTGTTCCACGCGTTTACGGTCTTCGCCTTCGCGGCACACTTCATCGCCATCATGATGGCGGTACTGAGCTAGTCACGGGCACCCGGCCCAGGACTGTCCCGCGCCGCCTTCAGCGAGCCTGGCCGCCGTCGTCGTTCCCGTCGGCGGGGCCGCGTCCTCCAGCCGGGTTACCGTCCTCGGAAGATCCACCGGCCTCGGCCGCCAGGCGGGCTTCCTCCACCTGTGCGCGGTAGCGGACGCGCCGGATCCTGCGGACCATGTCCACGATCAGGAACGTCGTGAGGATCACGATGAAGGCCGTGAGGACAAAGCCCCAAGTGCCCGGCGTCACCTGATCCTCGGACAGGCCAGGCCGCAGCGTGCCCGTGGGATCGGGCGACGGAGAGACGGTCAGGGCGAGAATCAAGTGGTGCACGGTCAAACCTTCTATGGGAACTGGTGCGGGCCGGCCGGCGAAGCGCGACCGGGATGCTGGTGGGTCATCCGGCAATTTCTACGAACGATAGAAACTACCGATGCTCCTATCTTATCCCTGCGAACAGGTCCTTTTCCGGCAGTTCGGAGCTCACCCGGGACTTGATCAGGGTGTAGTCCTCCCACGGCCAGACGGTCCGCTGCAGCTCCGGGGAAACGGCGAAGAAGAAGCCCAAGGGGTCGATCTGGGTCCGGTGCGCGCGCAGGGCGTCGTCCCGGACCTCGAAGAAGTCGCCGCAGTCAATCTGGGTAGTGGTCTCATGACCACCTGTGGGCGGTGTGTGCCCCTCGGCGTCGGCCTCCAACCACGCCGCCAACCGCTCAGCGTAAGGAGACTGCAGGCCTGCCTCTTCGAGGGCGAAGTGCAGGGCACGGAAACGTGCAGGGCTGAAGGCGCGGTCGTAATAGAGCTTGTGAGGTGTCCATGCCTCGCCCATGCCCGGATACCGTTCAGGATCGCCTGCCGCCTCGAACGCTTCAACGGCCACCTTGTGGGCCATGATGTGGTCCGGGTGCGGGTATCCGCCGTTTTCGTCATAGCTGAGGATGACGTGGGGCTTGAATTGACGGACCAGGCGCACCAGCGGCGCCGTAGCCCGCTCAAGCGGCTGCAGCGCGAAGCATCCCGGCGGAAGCGGCGGAAGGGGATCGCCCTCGGGCAGTCCGGAGTCCACGAAACCGAGCCAGCGCTGCTGGATGCCCAGGACGGCCGCCGCGTTGGCCATCTCCAGGCGGCGCGCGCCTGCCATGTCACGCTTGGGATGCGGGGCATCCTCCATCGCGGGGTTCTGGATGTCTCCGCGTGATCCATCCGTGCACGTGGCGACCATGACTTCCACGCCGGCCGAAGCGTACATCGCCATGGTTGCTGCACCCTTGCTGGACTCGTCGTCCGGATGGGCGTGAACGGCGAGCAGCCGCAGCTGCTGGTCGGAACTGCTGGACGCACTCACGTGACGGCTCCTCTTTCATGGATCTGGTCTCAGGGTGTGGCTCGTGGGGCGGCAGGGAGCCACACGGTTCGGCACTAAACTGGATGGGTGACTTCAGAGGACCCTTCGGCCACCCACGTACCGGCAAGCACCAGCCTAGCCAATCGCTACGGCGGTCAAAAGCGCGCCATGACACGCAAAACCATGCGGAACATCGTCATTGCCGCATTGGTGGTTGCCATCGGGCTGGCCGCCTATGTCGCGACCGGGTCCGCGCAGGCTCCAGTTACGTTCAAGGACATTGGCTACAGCACGGTGGATGACACCCAGGCCGAAGTGGACTACCAAGTCACCAAATCCCCCGGCGCCACCGCAAAGTGTGCCATCAAGGCCTTGGACTCCAAGTTCGCCGTGGTGGGCTGGGAAGTGGTGGAAATCGGCGCAAACCAGCCCGAGAACACCCCGGATGGCGGGCGGACCACCATCCAGCGGACAACCCTGCGGACCGAGTCGCCCGCTGTCTCCGGCGTCGTGGACAACTGCTGGATTGTGGACAGCGGGAAATAACAACTGTGTGACCCACGGCTCAACGGGTTTGGGTTCGTCCAGAGGATTTACTACAATGGATGAAACCTTCACCCCGTTAAGTTGGTTACTGAGTTGTACGAGTGGCCAGCGAGGCGGGGTCTTTTGCATTGTCAGATCCAGAGGAGAAATCCGTGTCTACCACCAACAGCGCCACTGCGGCTTGGCTTACCCAGGAAGCTTTCGACCGCTTGAAGGCTGAGCTGGACCACCTTTCCGGCGCTGGCCGGGCGGAAATCGTCCAGAAGATCGAAGCTGCCCGCCAGGAAGGCGACCTCAAGGAAAACGGCGGTTACCACGCAGCCAAGGAAGAGCAGGGCAAGATCGAAGCCCGCATCCGCCAGCTGACCGTCCTCCTTCGCGACGCCCACGTAGGCGAGGCGCCGGCAGACGACGGAATCGTCGAACCCGGCATGCTGGTTGTTGCCCGCATTGCCGGCGACGAAGAGACCTTCCTGCTGGGCTCCCGTGAAATTGCCGGAGACTCCGATCTGGACGTCTTCAGCGAGAAGTCGCCCCTCGGTGCAGCCATCATCGGCCACAAGGAAGGCGACAGCCTCAGCTACGTCGCTCCTAACGGCAAGGAAATCGCGGTGGAAATCGTCTCCGCCAAGCCGTACTCCGGCTAACGCTTACACAGCGCCATAAAACGACGACGCCGGCCCCCTCCTTCGCGGAGGGGGCCGGCGTTTTACGTTGCCCGGCTACCCAACTGGGGGACAGCAAACGTCGCTATGAGGGCTCAGTGGAGCATCTGCTGTCCCCTGGTTGGGTCAGCGGGCGGGGATGGCGGTTGCCGGCTTGGGGCGGAGCAGTATCGCAGCAATGATGCCGCCCACCGCTCCGCCGAGATGCGCCTGCCAGGAAATGTAGCCCATCACCGTAGGCAGAACGCCGAACAGGATGCTGCCGTAGGCCATGAACAGCACCACGGAGAGCAGGATCTGCCACCAGCTCCTGTTGAAGAAGCCCCGGACCAGCAGGAACGCGAAGAAACCAAACACCAGGCCGGAGGCTCCCACGGTTACCCCTCCCCCGCCGATGAGCCACACGGTCAGTCCGGAGCCCAGCCAACTGAAAGCCAGAGCCGTGATGAAGACACGGATCCCGGACAGGAACACCAGGAAGCCGAAAATGATCAACGGCAACGTGTTGGAATTCAGGTGGTTGAAGTTAGCGTGCAGCAACGGAAAGGTCAGGATATCCAGGAAGCCATCCATGGAACGGGGTCGCAGCCCGAAGGTTGCATTAAGGGCATGCCGCATCAGCGTGTTCAGGATTTCGATGACATAGAGCAGGATCACGAAACCGCCCATGAAGAGCAGCCCGCCCTTCGCCCGCCCCGCCAGCGACTCCTCGGCGTCGGCCTTTGATCCCTCAGGTGTTCCCAGCACCATGGGCGCCCCTCCCGTCAGTGCACCACGATCGGCTGGAAGCCCTCAGCCCGCAGCGCGCCGAGGACCTGCTCACCGTGCTCGTGGCCCTTCGTTTCCAGGTTGATGGTGATGGAGACATCGCCCATGCTGATGGAACCGCCCAGGCGCGTGTGGTCCAGACCGGTGACGTTGGCGTCGTTCTCGGCGATGATGCGGGCGATGGTGGCCAGCGAGCCGGGCCGGTCATCGAGCATCATGCGTACCGTCATGAACCGGCCTGCGGCCGACAAACCGCGCTGGATGACTTTGAGCATCAGCATAGGATCGATGTTGCCGCCGGAAAGCACGACGGCGGTGTTCCCCGGGTTTTCGATCTTGCCGTCCATGAGGGCGGCTACTCCGACGGCACCGGCGGGTTCAACTACCATCTTGGCCCGTTCCAGCAGGAAGATCAGGGCGCGGGCCAACGAGTCTTCGCTGACGGTCACGACGTCGTCCACGAGTTCGCGGATGATGCTGAACGGCAACTGGCCCGGCCGTCCGACGGCGATACCGTCGGCCATGGTGGAAACCTTCTTGAGCGGCACCAATGCATCGGCAGCCAGTGAGGGCGGGTACGCTGCGGCATTTTCTGCCTGTACGCCAATAACCCTGATCTCGCGGCCCAGTTCCTTGGCACGGGCCTTGATGGCTACTGCGACACCGGCCAGCAGCCCACCACCGCCGACGCCCATGAGGATGGTGTCGACGTTGGGGACCTGGTCCAGGATCTCCAGTCCGATAGTGCCTTGGCCGGCTACGACGTCAACGTTGTCGAAGGGGTGCACAAAGACAGCCCCGGTTTCGTTGGCGTAGCGCTGCGCTTCGGCAAGGGCCTCATCCACGTTATGGCCGTGGAGGATGACCTCAGCTCCGTGGCTGCGCGTTGCGGCCAGCTTCGGGAGGGCTACGCCCAAGGGCATGTAGATCCTGGCGTTGATGCCCAGGCTCTTGGCAGCCACTGCCACACCCTGGGCGTGGTTTCCTGCCGAGGCCGCTACGACGCCGCGCTTCTTTTCTTCGGCTGTCAGCCGTGCCATGCGCACATAGGCGCCACGGACCTTGAAGGAGCCGGCGCGCTGCAGGTTCTCACACTTGAAGAAGACGTTCCCGCCAACAAGGTGGCCCAGCGCCCGGGACGACTCCACCGGAGTCTTGGTAATAATGCCCCCGAGCAGCTCCTGCGCCTTGAGGACATCGTCCAGAGTGACGGGCAGGGTATCGAGGGTATTCACTGACTATTCTCCTTTATTGGTGTCGGCCACAGTTCGCTCAACAGAGCTGCTGCCTGAGGCCTTGGTCTTGCCGGTACCGTCCTTTGCAGGGCGGGATTCGGGCCGGGGAAGGTGCACATCCTTGAAGTTGGCGTCATTGTCCTTGCCAGCGTGGCCTGCTGCCGTTTGGAGTTCGACGCCGCCCAACCCTTCATCATGTTCCCACGTCCGGCCTGCAATGTAGCGAACGGCCGTGTTTACTACGGCGAGCAGCGGAACAGCGAACAGGGCACCCGGGATGCCTGCCAGATAGGAGCCGGCCGCCACCGTGAGGATCACAGCAACCGGGTGGAGGGCCACGGCCTTGCCCATGACCAGCGGCTGCAGGATGTGGCTTTCAAGCTGCTGGACCAGCAGGACGATGGCCAGCATAATGAGGGCGTTGATGGGCCCGTTGGCGACGAGGGCCAGCAGGACGGCGATGGCACCGGTGACCAGCGCACCCACCACGGGGATGAACGAGCCGATGAAAACGAGGACCGCCAGCGGCAAAGCCAAGGGGACCTGGATGATCGCCGCACCCACGCCGATCCCGACTGCATCCACGAAAGCGACGAACATCTGGATCCGGACGTAACTGACCATGGAGGTCCAGCCCCGCCGGCCGGCGCCGTCTGTGGCACGCCGGGCAGCCTTGGGCAGCAAGCGCACCAGGAAGGCCCAGATCCGGCTTCCTTCCAGCAGGAAGAAGATCAGGATGAACAACGCCAGCACAAGGCCCGCAGCGAAGTGGCCGGCGGTGCTGCCGAAGGACAGGGCGCCACTGAGGATGCTGCTGCTGTTGTTCTGGAGAGCGTTGGCGCCGTCGGCGATGTATTTGTCGATCTGGTCCGCCGTCAGGTGCAGGGGTCCGTCCGCGAGCCAGGCCTGGACTTGCTGGACTCCTGTGAGGGCTTCCTGCCAGAGCTCGCCGAAGCCGGAGACAAGCTGCCTGCCGACCAGGGCCAGGGCGCCGGCAATCACGCCGATGAAGCCAAGTACTGTGATGGCAACCGCGGCCCCATTGGGTACCTTGCGGTTGCGCAGCCAGGCCACCACCGGGTAGAGCAGTCCTGCCAGCAGGGCAGCGACCATCACCGGAATAATGAGGAAACTGACTTTGCCCAGCAGCCACACAAGGGCACCGATCATGAGCAGAATCAGTCCTGCACGCCAGGACCAGGCGGCAGCGATGCGCACCCCGTACGGGATGTCCTCGGCGATTTGGCGGTCAGAACGGGGCTTGGCGTCCGGCGTAGGCGTCATGAAACCATAATTCCGCAGCCCGCGCCGTATGGGAAACCGACCCGCAGGCGGGGCCTGGGGCTAGAGGGACGCGGCGATGCCCCAGTTCATGGTGAAAGTACCGCCGGGCGCCAACCACCGGAGGCCGTCCCCGCTGTTGAATGCGTTCGCGGGCCCTGTCATGGGTTCGATCGCCACCGCCTTTGATCGTCCAGGGAACGTGTCCGTGATGAATACGTGTACGTACTGGCAGTTCCCGTCCTGCTCCAGGCTGACACTGCGGCCGTCAGGACCGGCAAGCGTATGGCGGGCCACGCCGCCGTCGAACGCCAGATCCGTTAGCGCGACGTCTACGAGCGCCGGACCTACCGCGGTACCGGACGAGAAGTCGAAGGGGCCATCCGCCGGGGCAGTGCTGCGAGGGATCAACCGCTCATCGGCCACCAGCCGGGTGCGCGCCTTGACCGTGAGGACCAGGTCTTCCGGGGCGGTGTCGCCGAGCCTGAGGTAAGGGTGGGCACCCAGGACGAAGGGCGCAGGGCTCTGCGACTGGTTGACCAGCGTCTGCGAAACGCGGAGGTCCAGGGCGTCGTCGAGTTCGTAGCGCACCCTGTGCTGGACCAGGAACGGATACCCGTGCTGCGGAAAGACCGTGGCCTCAAGGGTTACGGAGAACTCGGATTCGTCCACAAGCACATAGCCGGTATTGCGCAGCAGGCCGTGGCTGGCGTTGTTCCGGGAAACCTCGGTGATATCCAGCTGCTGCTTCTTGCCATCGAGGTACCAAATCCCGTCTTCAACGCGGTTGGCCCAAGGTGCAAGGGTGATGCCGGTGGCGCCGGGAGAAATTTCGTCGTCGCCGTATGTCTCCGTCAGCTGGACGCCGCCGCGTGAGTACAGCCGAAGTCCGGCAGCGAGTTCAGTGACCACGGCGACGGCGTCCCCGCGGCGCAGTTCGAACTGCCGGCCAGTGGCGAATCGGCGCGGCTCGGGTTGGTGGGCACTGTCGGCTGGCAACGAGGAGGCAGGCATGGCATTACGGTACTGCATTCTCCGATCGCCGCAGCAACGGGATCCGGCACCAGCCTTCAATCCGAAATGTTAGCTTTTGTTAGAAACTATGCGTTATTGGTCACTTATGGAATGATGGATCCATGAGTCGCATCACCACCACCCGCCTTGCGGACAGCCGCGAGCTGATCTACTTCGACGATCCCGGAACCCCGGAGAGGACGCTGGACTCGCTGGTGGACCACCGTGTGCTTCCGGGCCGCGGTGAGCCGGGCGAGGTCAGGTACGACGCCCTGTCCGGAGACTGGGTGGCCATCGCCGCCCACCGGCAAAGCCGAACGCACCTCCCCCCGGCTGATCAGTGCCCCATCTGCCCCACCACACCCGCGAACCCTTCCGAGATTCCGGCCGCGGACTACGACGTCGTGGTATTTGAGAACCGTTTCCCCTCGCTGGGGCCGGCTTTGGGCGACATTCCCGCAGCGCCCGCGCCCGGACAGAACGGCCACGGCATCACCGGCAAGGCTTTTGGCCGCTGCGAGGTAGTTGCCTTCACGCCGCAGCACACGGGCTCCTTCGCGGAGCTGGGCGAAACCCGCGCACGCACCGTGATCGAAGCGTGGGCCCAGCGGACCGGTGCGCTGAGCGCGCTGCCCGGCATCAAACAAGTATTCCCCTTTGAAAACCGCGGCGCCGACATCGGCGTTACGTTGCACCACCCGCACGGCCAGATTTACGCCTACCCCTACGTGACACCGCGCGCGGCCCAGCTCGGCGCCGTGGCCAGGAAGTATTACGACGACGTCGACGCGAAAGAAACGCTCGCGGCATCGCTGCTCAGGGCCGAACGCAACGACGGCAGCCGCATGGTGCTCGAGGCCGAGCACTTCAGCGCCTATGTCCCTTTCGCTGCCCGCTGGCCACTGGAAATCCACTTGGTCCCCCACCGCAGCGTGCCTGACCTCGCTGCCCTGACAGGGGAGGAACGCGACGAGCTCTCGCATGTCTACCTGGACCTGCTGAAGCGGCTCGACTCCCTCTACCCCACGCCCACGCCCTATATCTCCGCGTGGCACCAGGCGCCCCTGGACCCCGTTCTCCGGCCCGCGGGCCAGCTGCACCTGCAGTTGACCTCGCCCCGGCGCGCAGTGGATAAGCTCAAGTACCTTGCAGGATCTGAGGCAGCCATGGGCGCCTTCATCAACGACACCACACCGGAAGCTGTGGCGGAGCTGCTGCGCAGCGTTGCCGCACCGTCCACGGACAACACCATGGAAGGCAGCCGAGCATGACCACCACCGCGAACGTCACTGCCCTCAGTGACCGCTTCCGGGAAACCTTTGGCGCAGCGCCCGACGGCGTGTGGCAGGCACCGGGACGGGTCAACCTGATCGGCGAACACACGGATTACAACGAGGGCTTCGTGCTCCCCTTCGCCATCGACAGGACAGCGAGGGTGGCATTGCGCGTCCGCAACGATTCCACTGTGCGCATGTTGTCCACTTTCGGCGGGCACGGCATGGTGGAGGCCGATTTGGAGGGCCTGGAACCCGGCTCGGGCGACGGCTGGTCCCGCTATCCGCTGGGAGTAGCGTGGGCCCTGCAGGAACGTGGCATCACCGTCCCCGGCTTCGACCTCCTGCTGGACTCCGACGTCCCCCTGGGCGCGGGGTTATCGTCCTCCCACGCAATCGAGTGCGCTGTCATCTCAGCCCTCAACGAGCTCACCGGCGCGGACTTTGGGGCCGAGGACCTCGTCCTGGCCACCCAGCAAGCGGAAAACATCTTCGTGGGTGCGCCTACGGGAATCATGGATCAATCGGCCTCGTTGCGCGGCGCCAAGGGACACGCTGTCTTCCTCGATTGCCGGGACCAGCATGTTGAACTGGTCCCTTTCGACGCCGAGGCCTCGGATTTGGTCCTGCTGGTCATCGACACCAAAGTCTCCCACTCACATGCCGACGGCGGTTACGCCTCCAGGCGCGCGTCCTGTGAGTTGGGTGCCGAGATCCTTGGCGTCAAAGCACTGCGCGACGTCGGCGTCGAGCGCCTGGAGGAAGCTTCCGGGCTGCTGGATGAGACCACACTGAAACGGGTCCGCCACG
Organism: Paenarthrobacter sp. JL.01a; assembly: GCF_025452095.1. Taxonomy (NCBI): domain Bacteria; kingdom Bacillati; phylum Actinomycetota; class Actinomycetes; order Micrococcales; family Micrococcaceae; genus Paenarthrobacter; species Paenarthrobacter sp. JL.01a. Next base: position 1,324,575 of record NZ_CP104877.1, on the reverse strand, counting down.
TTGTGACGGAAAACGATCGCGTGCTCCAGACAGTGGAAGTCCTCGGGGCGCAGGGCCCGGCAAGCATCGGGCCGCTGCTGGATGCCAGCCACGTTTCCATGCGGGACGACTTCGAGATCTCCTGCCCGGAGCTTGATCTCGCAGTGGATACCGCCAAGGCAAACGGCAGTATCGGCGCACGGATGACCGGCGGCGGATTCGGTGGCTCGGCCATTGCACTGACTCCGGTGGGCCTGGAGCAGCAGGTGAGGGACGCCGTCGTGCGTTCCTTCGCGGAGGCGGGCTTCACCGCACCGGACATCTTCACCGTGACCCCTGCCGCCGGTGCGCTTCGGCTTTCCTGAGCGGAATGTTTTACGCCCGGCCCGGGAAAGGACACCGGGCGTAAGCTGGGGCCATGACTGAGGCCGTCATTGTTTCCACTGCCAGAAGCCCCATAGGCCGCGCCTTCAAAGGCTCCCTCAAGGACGAGCGCCCCGACGACCTCGCCACGGCCATGGTGGAGGCCGCCCTGGCCAGGATCCCGGGCTTCGACCCCGGAGCCGAGGACGGGCGGGGATTGGACGACATCCTCCTTGGTTGCGCCGAACCAAGCGGCGAGGCAGGATCCAACATGGCCCGCGTGGTGGCGGTCCTGGCCGGGCTGGACAGGGTGCCCGGGGCGACCATCAACCGCTTCTGTGCGTCGAGCCTCCAGACCCTGAGGATGGCCTTCCACGCCATCAAGTCCGGAGAAGCGCACGCGATCGTCTCTGCAGGGGTGGAGAGCGTCTCCCGTTACCGGAACTGGGTGGGCGCGGGCGAAACCGACACCGCCAACCACAACCCCGCCTTCGAGGCCGCTGCCCAGCGCACTGCCTCCCGGGCTGCCTCCAACATTCCGTGGACCGATCCACGGCTTGGCGGCCGTTTGCCGGACATCTACATCTCCATGGGCCAGACGGCGGAGAACGTCGCCACCAGCCACGGCATCAGCCGCGCCGAGCAGGACCAGTGGGGCGTGCTGAGCCAGAACCGGGCCGAGGCAGACATCGCGTCCGGTTTCTACGCACGCGATATCACTCCCTACACCCGCAAGGACGGGGTGGTGGTGGACCGCGACGATTCACCCAGGGCGGGGGTGACCCTGGAAGCGGTGTCCGCGCTGCAGCCCGTCTTCCGCCCAGGGGGTACCGTCACCGCCGGCAATGCCTGTCCCCTCAACGATGGCGCAGCCGCCGTAGTGGTCATGAGCGACACCCGGGCCCGCGAGCTCGGCCTGGAACCCTTGGCGCGCGTGGTCTCGACTGGAGTCAGTGCACTCTCTCCTGAGCTAATGGGCATGGGCTCGGTGGAATCCACCCGTCGCGCCCTCGCCCTGGCCGGACTGACCATGGACGACATCGACCTCGTGGAGCTCAACGAGGCCTTTGCCGTTCAGGTAATCGCCAGCGCCCGCGAACTGGGAATCGATCCCGACAAGCTCAACGTCCACGGCGGAGCCATCGCACTGGGGCACCCCTTTGGCATGACCGGTGCACGGATGACCAGCACCCTGCTCAACGGCTTGGCGGAGCGCGACGGGACCTTGGGATTGGCTACGCTCTGCGTCGGCGGCGGCCAGGGCATGGCGGTGGTATTTGAACGCCTGAGGTAGTTCCACAAAAAATGCCCCCGAATCGCTTCGGGGGCATTCTTCGTTTGGATCGTTGGTGACTAGTCGTCGCCCCGCAAAATCGCCAGCAGGCGGATGATTTCCACGTACAGCCACACCAGGGTCACCGTGAGGCCGAATGCGGCAACCCAGGAGTAACGCTCCGGGGCGCCTGCACGCACGCCTTCTTCGATGCTGGTGAAGTCCATGATCAGCGAGAAAGCCGCGAGGCCGATGGCCAGGATGCCGATGAAGACACCCAGCGGGATCCCTGCGATCGTGATGCTGGTACGGAGGCCGAAGGGTTCCTGGACGGCGCCGGTCCACATCATGACGAGGTTGATCAATGCGAAGACGGCGTAGCCGATGGTTGCGATCATAAAGAACCGCATGAGCTTGGGCGTTGCCCGCACCTTGCCGCTCTTGAACAGCACCAGCGTGACGCCGAAGACGGCAAGTGTACCGATGACGGCCTGCAGGCCGACGCCGGGGTACATGCCATCGAGAATGCGGGTCAGGCCGCCGAGGAAGAGGCCTTCCAGTCCCGCATACGCCAGGATCAGTGCCGGCGACGGCTGCTTCTTGAACGTGTTGACCAGCGCCAGGACGAAGCCGCCCAGTGCGCCGACAATCATCAGCAGGCTGGACAGGCCCGGCGCAACAAGGAGCGTCACGCCGGCGCCGACCACGACCGCCACCAGGCAGGCGACGGTTTTCATGATGACGTCGTCGTAAGTCATCCGGCCGGTGTCAGCGGGGCCTGCCGCCGGCTGGTTGTACATCTGCTGCAGTTGCTCGTTGGTCATGCTCTGCTGCTGGGCAGACCATGCGGCCTGGCCGTCCATGACCTGACCGGGGGCACGGCCAGCGGGGTTGAATTGCTGGCCGTACGGATTGTGCGGTACAGGCGGGGCCTGCTTTGCTCCACGGAAATTCTTTCCGTTGAAGACTGGGTTGCCGCCAAGTGCCATTACGGGTGTCCTCCTGAGAAAGGGCTAAGTGATAATTCACGGTACCAATTACCACGCTCGCGCGGCAGGGAAAGTTCCCTTGTTCACCGAGACGAAACTCAACCGTGACCCCTGCGCGGAATTCGCTGGGTACCGGGCTGCCCGTCGGGAAACTTTAGGCACACTGGCGTACAACAAATGTTTCGTTAAGGGTTCCTACATTAATAGTTGCCTATAGCTTCACAGTTGTTATCTGATCGCGATCTTTGCACCCCCGAACTGGGCATTCATTCATCTCCGCGAGCGGTAACATAGGCCACACATGGGTGACTTGGATCACAATTGAGGCAGCTAGGCAAGTACTGTTCACAAGCCCCATGACCCGTTCGCACCGGCTGCAATGGCGCAGCCGGGACCACCCCCACTGTGGAGGTTTCCATTTTGAGAAGCACACTGCGCGACCCGTCCATCAGACGGTCCAAGGGACTGCAGAGAGCAATGGGGGCGCTGTTTGCATCCCTCCTTGCTGTACTGCTGATCGCCGCTCCCGCGGCGGAGGCAACCACCCCCTCGCCTTCGCCATCCGCCACCAATTTCCAGAACAGCATCAGCGGCTTCCTCCGCGACGATGCCCGCGCCCCGATATCCGGCGTCAAGATCAAGGCCTCCGGCAACGGATTCGAAGGTGAAGCCACCTCCGGATCCAACGGCGCATGGAGCATCGGGGTCCCTGTCCAAGGCACCTACAAGGTGGAGCTTGATACTTCAACGCTGCCTGAAGGCATCAAGCTCGCTGACGGCCAGGAGAATCCGCGGAACGTGACGTTCAGCCAGACGTCCAACCTGTCAGTCATCTTCGCCTTCGGCAAAGGCATTGTGGTCCAACAACAGGACTTCGGGCAGAACCTCCTGAACCGCCTGGTTGCGGGTTTGAGCTTCGGCCTCCTCCTCGCCCTGGCTGCCGTGGGACTCTCCCTGATCTTCGGAACCACAGGCCTGACCAACTTCGCCCACGGTGAGATGGTCACCCTGGGCGCCGTACTCGTTTTCATGTTCAACGGTTTCGGATTCCCCTTCTGGCTGGCAATCCTGCTGGCCCTGGTCGGTGGCGGTCTCTTCGGATACGTCCAGGACGCCGGACTCTGGCGGCCCCTGCGGCGGCGCGGCTCCGGCCTGGTCCCCATGATGATCGTCAGCATCGGCCTTGCCTTGGCCATCCGGTACGTCATCCAGTTCTTCTTCGGCGGCGCAACACAACAGCTGCCCGGTGCCCAGAGCGCAGAGATCCAGATCGGCCCTGTCTCGATCTCGCCCAACAACCTGTGGTCACTGATCATCAGCGCCGTGGTGATCGCCCTGATCGGCTTCATCCTGCTGAAGACCCGCCTGGGCAAGGCAACCCGCGCGGTGGCCGACAACCCTGCTCTGGCTGCAGCCTCGGGTATCGACGTCGACTCGGTCATCCGCATCGTGTGGATTGTCGGCGGCGTCCTGGCTTCGCTCGGCGGCATCCTCTGGGCCTACTACCGCCCCGGCGTGACCTTCGACATGGGCTCCCAGATCCTGTTGCTGATCTTCGCCGGCGTGACGCTTGGTGGCTTGGGCACGGTGTTCGGTGCCCTGATCGGTTCGATCGTCGTAGGCATCTTCGTGGAACTGACGACAGTTTTCGGCCTTCCTGCCGACCTCAAGTACGTTGGCGCCCTCTTCATCATGATCGTTGTCCTTTTGTTCCGACCGCAGGGTATCCTCGGCCGGCGTGAGCGTGTGGGTTAGGAGCGGGCCATGGACTTCGGATTCATTCTTTCCAGCGCCCTTGGCGAACTTTTCAGTCCGACGACGGCGGCCTACGCGCTTGCCGCTTTGGGCCTTGCCGTTCACTTCGGCTACTCGGGCCTCCTGAACTTCGGCCAGGCAGGCTTCATGGCGGTGGGGGCCTACGGCTTCGCCATCTCCACCCTGACATTCAAGGCACCGTTCTTCATTGGTTTGCTGATCGCGATCCTTTGCTCGGTGATTTTCGCCTTCATCCTGGGTATTCCGACCCTCCGGCTGCGTGCCGATTACCTCGCCATCGTGACCATCGCTGCGGCAGAGATCGTCCGGTACGTTGTCACCACCAACCAGCTGACCAGCGTCACCGGTTCGGCAAACGGCCTGGCAGCTTTCGAGGGTGACTTCTACGCCATGAACCCCTTCCCCGAGGGCTCGTACATGGGCATGAACAACAGGGACTTCTTTATCCGCGTTGTCGGTTGGGCCCTGGTGGTCGTGTGCTGCCTGCTGGTCTGGCTTCTGATGCGCAGCCCGTGGGGACGTGTGCTCAAGGGCATCCGGGAGGACGAAAACGCCGTGCGCTCCCTCGGCAAGAACGTGTACTCCTACAAGATGCAGGCACTTGTCATCGGTGGTGTCCTCGGTGCCTTGGCCGGCATGATCTTCACGCTCCCCCGCGGCGCCGTCCAGCCGTCCAACTACGGCACGGAACTGACGTTCTTCCTCTGGACCTGCCTCCTGCTCGGCGGCATGGCCACGGTACTGGGGCCGGTCATCGGGGCAATGATCTTCTGGGTCGTGCTCTCGCTGACCCAGAGCCTGCTCTATGGCCTCATCGAATCGGGAGTCATCACCTGGCTGACCACAGTCCAGGCCGGCCAGCTGCGCTACATCCTGGTGGGCGTGGCCCTGATGCTCCTGATGATCTTCCGCCCGCAGGGCGTGTTCGGCAATAAGAAGGAGCTTGCTTTCGCATGAGTGAGACCAACGAACGTAATACCGAAAATATCGACTACATGACTGATATGCGCCCCATCGCCGTCGGGGAAAACACCCCTGGCTGCAAGAAGCGCGATCCGATCGTGGTGGCAGAAGATGTGACGCGTTCCTTTGGCGGCATCAACGCCGTCGACGTCGAATATCTTGAAATCCCCCGCCATAAGATCACTGCGCTGATCGGGCCCAACGGTGCAGGCAAGACCACTCTGTTCAACCTGCTGACGGGATTCGATACCCCCAACACCGGAAAGTGGCAGTTCGAAGGGAACAGCCTGGCTGGCGTGTCCTCCTACAAAGTGGCACGCATGGGCATGGTCCGGACTTTCCAGCTGACCAAGGTGATGGGCAAGCTGACGGTCATGGAAAACATGCGGCTCGGCGCTGCCAACCAGCCTGGCGAACGGCTCTCCAAGGCCCTGTTCAAAGGCATCTGGGGCGGCCGCGAAAAAGAGATCACCGACCAAGCAAACATCCTGCTGGAGAAATTCAAGCTCGACGCCAAGAAGGACGACTACGCAGCGTCTCTCTCGGGTGGCCAGCGGAAGCTCCTGGAGATGGCACGGTCCTTGATGGTCAAACCCAAGCTCGTCATGCTCGATGAGCCGATGGCAGGCGTCAACCCTGCCCTGACGCAGTCGCTGCTGGACCACATCAAGAACCTCAAGGCCGAAGGCATGACCGTGCTGTTCGTTGAGCACGACATGAACATGGTCCGCCACATCGCTGACTGGGTGGTGGTCATGGCCGAAGGCAAGGTTGTCGCCGAAGGACCTCCCGGCGAAGTCATGAAGAACCCTGCCGTCATCGACGCCTACCTTGGCGCCCACCACGATGTCGACCTCGGCGATGCCGAAGGCATCAAGGAACTCGAGGCAGAACTTGAGGCGGACGACGAGTCGGTCGTCGGAACCGAGGATGCCGGCATCCTGTCGGACATCCCCGAATCCACGACGATCGCTCCCACCACCGAACCCACTACCGCCGACCACAGGAAAGAGGAGGGCAAATGAGCAGCACCAGTGCAATGCCGGTTCCGGCCTCCGCCCCCACAGACGAGGCCGTGGTCAAAGTCACCAACCTCGTCGCAGGGTACATCCCTGGCGTCAACATCCTGAACGGCTGCAGCATCGAAGCCCGCAAGGGCGAGCTCATCGGCATCATTGGGCCCAACGGCGCCGGCAAGTCGACACTGCTCAAAGCCATGTTCGGCCTGGTCAAGGTCCACTCGGGCACCGTTGTGGTGCGCGGACAGGACCTCACAGGGCTGAAGGCGAACAAGCTGGTCACCCAGGGTGTGGGCTTCGTGCCGCAAACCAACAACGTGTTCGCCACGTTGACCATCGAAGAGAACCTTCAAATGGGGATGTTCCAGCGGCCCAAGGTGTTCGCCGAACGCTTTGATTTCGTTGCCAGCCTGTTCCCGGAACTGGCCAAGCGGCGTGCGCAACGGGCAGGTTCCCTCTCCGGTGGCGAACGCCAGATGGTGGCCATGGGCAGGGCACTCATGATGGATCCAGCGGTGCTGCTCCTGGACGAGCCCTCCGCCGGCCTCTCCCCCGTCAAGCAGGACGAGACGTTCCTCCGGGTCCACGAAATCAACCGCGCCGGTGTTTCGGTGATCATGGTGGAACAAAACGCACGCCGTTGCCTCCAGATCTGCGACCGCGGCTATGTCCTTGACCAGGGCAAGGACGCGTACACGGGCACTGGCCGCGAACTGATGAAGGACCCCAAGGTCATCCAGCTCTACCTCGGCACATTGGCCGACGAGGTCTAGCAACCGCACCAGCCGAAGGGCGGGTCCGGGTCAGGTTCCTGATCCCGGGCCCGCCCTTTTGCATGTCAGGGCTCCCCCGGGCCGCCACGACCCACTTTGAGCGCACCCACCCACTGACACGCCGCGAAACCCCGCGCGCCGGGCAATGTGGTGGGCCCAAAGTGGGTCGCAGCCGCACCTCCCGCACCACCAACAAAACCGACGACGGCGGCACTCCCCCAAGCACCGCCGTCGAACCTCCCGCCCACTCCACAAGCAACGCGGGGTCACTTATGGCCCATGTTTAGCCTTCGAAGGGGCCATAAGTGACCCCGCGTTGCCTTAAACGGAACAGGTCCCCTTCCGGTGGAAGGGGACCTGTTCGGCCTAGTGGAGAGCGGGCGGCTTAGAGCTTGCCGAACTCTTCACGGACGGGCTTGTAAGTGTTGTCGTCCTGGTATTCGTAGATACCGATGTAGGCCTCGGTGGGGTCACCGGCGTCGGAGAACGTGACAGGACCGGACTGGCCGTCGTAGTCGATGTCCTTGCCCTGGCGGAGGAGCGTCACGCAAGCGGCGTAGCTGTTGCACTTCTCGCCACCTTCAGAGACTTCCTTCAGCTTGGCTGCGATGTCCGTGCCCTTGGTGCTCTTGGCGGCCTCGGCTGCCAGCGCAATCAGGTTCACGGCGTCGTAGGACTCACCCGCGTAGCTGTAGTCCTTCAGGGCCGGGTCGATGGCCAGGAGCTTCTTCTTGAAGTCGTCCTTGGCGAAGGTACCCGGGATGGTTCCCTGGGCCCCCTTCAGCGTGCCCTTCTGGAAGTCCTTGCTGTAGTCGGAGGTGTTGCCGTCCACCATGAACAGCTGCGTGGGCTTGATGCCCTTGCCGGTGATCAGCGGGACGATGCTCTTGGCCTGGTCAAAGGTGATCAGTGCGATGGCGTCCGGCTTGGCGGCCAGGACCTTGTCCACCTGGCTGCTGAACTGGGAGTCACCCTCGTTGAACAGTTCCTCGGCTACGACCTTGCCACCGGCTGCTTCGAAGGCTTCCTTCACGTTCTTCTGGAGGCCGGTTCCGTAAGCGTCGTTCAATACGATCATGCCAACGGTCTGGGCGCCACAGGTAGCCATGTAGTTGCCGAGCACCTTGCCCTGCAGGACATCGGACGGTGCAGTACGCCAGTACAGTCCCTTGTCGTCCCAGGTGGTGAAGTCAGGCGACGTGTTCGCGGGCGAGAACTGGATGACGCCGGCACCGGTGATCTGGTTGATGACCGTCTTGGAAACACCCGAGGACGCTGCACCGATGATGGCGCTGACGCCCTGTCCGAGCAGTGCCGTGGTGGACTGCGTGGCGATGTCGGTCTTGGTGTCACCGGAGTCGCGGTGGACCACGGACACAGGAGCGCCCAGGACACCGCCGGCGTCGTTGACTTCCTTGATGCCGAGGTTCACGCCGGCAATTTCCGGTGGGCCAAGGAACGCCAGCGACCCCGTTGTCGGCAGGAGCGATCCAATCTTCAGCGGCGTGGACGTCGTGGTGGTCGAAGGAGGTACAGGTCCAGAGTTGGTGGCGGCCTGGCTGTTGCCGGCACCCGCCCCCGCGCTGGGAGCCGGGCAGGAAATCCCCGCCGCGGCTGCGGAACTGGAGCCGGAGCCTGAGCCGGTCTGGCTCGGCGTAGAGGACCCACCACAAGCTGTGGCGAGAAGAGCCACCCCAATGCCAAGCGCTGTTAGCTTGGCGGCCCGGGGCGCCGCTTGGGAAAGATCAAACATTCGTTGTCTCCTCGATCGAAAGGTGCGAACTGCCTTTGATGCGATTACTCAGGTGTTCCTGATTAGGACTCAAACTAGTGCAATTGATCCGGGAACATAAGTGATTCAGGTCACATCCCTATAACACTCGTTGCCTGTGGGGAATCTACGAGCCTGCTGGGAAGATTCTCCGAGAAGAAAACGAAAAAAGGAAGGGGAGCAGACGCTCCCCTTCCCGCAGTGCCCCAGGTGGGACTCGAACCCACAACACGCAGATTTTAAGTCTGATGCCTCTGCCAATTGGGCTACTGGGGCGCCCGGACCATGGTATCCCAGCTACAGCCTTCCGAAGGGCGCCGCGAAGCGGAAGGTGCCGCGGACGCCGTCGTGCCAGCCTGGAAGTGCCAGTACCTGGAAGTGGTCACCCCAGCCGGCTTCCGGCGGCCGAACGCCCAAGGAGACGGCCGGAACGTACCCAAAGCGCGGGTAATAGCCAGGGCTGCCCAGCAAGGCGATGCCCGGCTCGCCGGCGGCCGCGGCGCGCTCAGCGGTTTCCTGCAAGAGCGCCGACCCGATCCCCCGCCGCTGCACTGCGGGAGCCACACCGATCGGACCGAGCCCAAGGAAGGGCTCATCCCCCACCCAGCCGCGGGTACTGATGACGTGGCCCACGATGCCCCCGTCGATCTCCGCCACAATGCTGAGCTCGGGGATGTATTCCCCGCACTCGAACAGCTCCCGCAGCAAGCCAACCTCAACCGGGGTGCCTTCCACCGCTTGGCCGGTGACCGGCGAGATGGAGAAGGCCTGTGCTGTCAGCTCAAGGATTTCCGCCCGGTCCTGGTGTTGCTCGCTCCGGAGCACGATTCCCCTGCCCGGCTGCAGCAGGGCGTCAATGTCGGTTTCGCCAGCCATGGCTACAGTCTAGGGGCCGTCGGAACCCGCTGCGGCGTCGTCGTCATTCGCGGTTAAACGCCGACGGCGGCCACTCCCCTTATGGGAGCAGCCGCCGTCGGGCGTGAACTACTTGGCGTCAGCGGTGACCGGAGTCTTGGCCTCGGCGGGCTTCTCGGCGGCCGGTGCCGGTGCAGCGGCCGGCTTGGGAGCCGGGGTTGCTGCGGCAACGAAAGCACCGCGCGGGTTATCGAGGTCGATCAGCTGCGTGGTGTCGCGGCCGGCGAAGAAGGACAGGATCCATCCGAACACTACGCGGAACTTGCGCTCAACCGTGGGCATCGCCATGCCGTGGTAACCACGGTGTGCGAGCCAGGCGAGGCCGCCCTTGAGGCCGATACGGCCCAGCAGGTTGATGTTGGCAACGCCCTTCCATTCGCCGAAGCCGGCAACAGCACCGAGGTTCTTGTGCTTGTAGTCGTGCAGCGGCTTGTCCCAGCGGGAAGCCCAGAGGTTCTTGGCGAGCTTCTTGGCCTGGCGAAGTGCGTGCTGGGCGTTCGGGACGCAGGTGCCATCCGGCAGGCCCTTGCCCGTGAGGTCCGGAACAGCGGCGATGTCGCCGGCGGCCCAGGCGTTCTCGATGATGCCCTCGTCGCCTGCGATGCGCAGGTCCGGGAGGACGCGGACACGGCCGCGCGGCTCCAGCGGGAAGTCGGTGGAGCGGATCATCGGGTTGGCCTGCACACCGGCAGCCCAAACGAGGGTGTCGGCTTCAACTTCACCGGCGGAGGTCTTGTCCGGCAGGTTGATCAGCTTGAGGTTGTCCTCGGCACTGTCCAGGGAGGTGTTGAGGAGGACTTCGATACCGCGGCTGCGGAGGTGCTCCACAACCCACTCGGCCTGCGAAGCAGTGACCTCGGGCATGATGCGGCCCATGGCTTCGACCAGGATGAAGCGGACTTCCTCCTGGCGGATGCGCGGGTTGTTACGGACCGCAGCGCGGGCGAGGTCTTCCATTTCGGTGAGGCACTCGATGCCGGCAAAGCCGCCACCAACCACCACGAAGGTCAGTGCCTTGGCGCGCTCTGCGGGGTCGGTCATGGTGGAAGCGGCTTCGATGCGCTCCAGGACCTTGTTGCGCAGTGCAACGGCTTCCTCGATGGTCTTCAGGCCGATGCCCTTGTCCGCGAGGCCCTTGATGGGGAAGGTACGGGTGATGGCACCAGCTGCGATGACGACGTCGAAGTACGGAATCTCGAACGGCTCGCCACCATCGGAGGGAGCCACCACTGCAGTGCGGTTGGCGTGGTCGATGCCAGTGACGCGGCCCTGGATGAGCTCAGTCTGCTTCAGGTGCTGGCGGTGGGAGACGACGGCGTGGCGTGCCTCGATGTTGCCACCGGCCACCTCAGGGAGGAACGGCTGGTAAGTCATGTAGGGCAGCGGATCGACGACGGTGACGATGCCACCTGCATTCGCGATCTTCTTCTGCAGTTTGAGTGCTACGTACAGGCCGACGTAGCCGCCGCCGACGACGAGAACCCGGGGACGGTCGATGAGCTCTGGGGTGGTTGCCATGAGTCCAGAGTACAACACTTTGTGAAAATCTTCACTAACTACGTTTTGGAGGGCGGATCCACAACTTCCAGCGTTCCCGTCTCTGCCTCTTCGGGGACGGCGGGAGGATTCCTCGAAACCCGCCGCAGCTGGATGGCGGCCCCGGTCACCAAGGCGATGAAAAGGGCACCGAATCCAAGCACGACGGCGGCCGGCAAGGCCTCGTCGACTGTCGCCGGCGTCTTCGCTGCCGGGACTGTGGGATCGGCCAACGTTGGCGGGGCGCTGGTCGGACTGGCCACCGGAGCCCGCGAGGGTTCACTGAGGACCCCGCGGCGGTGAACACGGATCCAGTCTGCGATGGAGCCCAAGGGGTTGCTGCTGGTGGCGGGGACATCGCCTTTGAGGGCGGCCTCGGCGTCGAGGATCCCGTAGCCGTAAATCGGGTCCTTACCAGGAGCTCCCGCGTCCTTGGCTGTACTGACAATCCTGTTGATGACCTGGCTGGCACTCATCTCCGGCCACTTGGACCGGATGAGGGCCGCCACGCCGGACACTATCGGCGCGGCCCCGGACGTTCCTGCCCACTCGGCGTAGCCGCCTCCCGGGATACCTCCAACGAGGTTCTCGGCCGGAGCTGCAACCCCGATGCTGATGCCCTGGGACGATGAATCGATGCTTGCACGGCCTTCGCCGTCCAGGCCGGCCACGGTGAGGACGCCGGGGATGGTTGCCGGGGCGCCAACCTGGATATTGCCACCTACCCTGTTCCCGGCAGCGGCAACAATCACCACGTCCTTCTGCTCTGCATAGAGGAAAGCTGCATCCCAGCTCTGCGGCCAGTCCGGCGAAGTACTGCCGAGGGAAATGTTGATGACCTTCGCGCCGTTGTCAACGGCCCAGCGAACGGCATCGGGAATCTGTTCCTGGTCGGTCTTGCCGCCAGGGTTGGGCGAGCCAAGCCAGGTGGAGACCGAGAGGATCTCCGCCTCCGGCGCCACGCCAACGATTCCGTCCGGTCCTCCTGCCGGAGGCGTGGTGGGCACAGGGGCCGGAGTGGCCGAGGCAGAAGCCGACGGCGGCGGCGTCGGGGTCGTGTGGCCGCGGCCGGCCAACATGGTGGCCACCAGTGTTCCGTGCTCGGTCTTGGCTCCAATGCTCTTCTGCCCGTTGGGCGCCCCGGCTCCGGAGACATCAGTCCCGCCAACTACGGCGCCTTTGAGGTCGGGGTGGTTTCCATCGACGCCACTGTCGATGACCGCCACCTTGACCCCTGCGCCCTTTGAGACCTGCCAGGCGTTGGCGACACCGGAATCTTTGATCCAGAACTCTTTGTCCCGCCAGGCATCCGCAGCAGCGGCTGGCGCCGTCACAAGGGCGCCAAGCAGCGCGCCGCCAGCCATCACGGCGGCAAGCAACGCGGAGATGGTGCGCCGTTGTGGCACCGTCATACGGCGTCCCGGATGCTGAGCGCGATGCCGTCCAGGATGTCGTGCTCACTGGACACGGCTGTCCGGATGCTGCCATCGCTGACTTCGGCCAGGCGCGCCAGGATACGACGCCACACCAAAGCACCTGCGCCTATGACGTCCACACGGCCGGGGTGCATGTAGGGAAGGGCAGAACGTTCTGCCCGCGTCATCTCAAGCAGGTTGGTGCACGCATCGCTGATGGTGGCCAGGTCCAGGGAAGCACCGTGGATCCGCTCGGGCTGATAGGCGCTCAGGCCCAACGCGTGGGCAGTGATGGTGGTGATGGAACCCGCCACGCCGACAACCGCCGTCGCGCGCGCCAGCGGGACAGTTTCCGCGGCGAGGTCAAGGGCGGCATCGACGTCGGCCTCTGCCGCGGCGACCTGCGCGGCAGTTGGCGGATCATTGCGAAGGTGGCGCTCCGTGAGCCGCACGCAGCCGATGTCCACCGAACGCGCCGCGATGACTCCTGCCGAATCGCCCAGGACAAACTCGGTGCTCCCGCCGCCAAGATCCACCACCAGGACGGCCTTCTCCCCCATCGCGGGCAGTGCGCTGCTGGCCCCGGCGAAGGACAGCGCGGCTTCCTCGTCGCCGCTGATGACTTCGGGCTCCACACCCAGAAGGTCGCGGATGCCGTCCACGAAGACCTGGCGGTTGCGGGCATCACGGGTTGCGGAGGTGGCTGCGAAACGGACCCGCTCCGCGCCATGCTCTTTGATCAGTGCTGCATAGTCACCGGCGGCCGCGAACGTCCGTTCCAAGGCCTCCGGAGCCAGCTCGCCTGTGGCGTCCACGCCCTGGCCAAGCCGAACCACGCGCATTTCACGCACGACGTCGATAAGCGGCCCGGGTGCCCCGCTCTCCGTCGCGTCGGCGATGAGCAGGCGGATGGAGTTGGTGCCGCAATCGATGGCGGCCACACGGCTCATACTGTTCCCTCGTCGGCCGCGGATTTGGACTTCCGCACCGGCGCGGGACGGCCCACGATGTCCGGAAGGCCTTGCGGTCCATGGCGGCTCAAGTCCCTCGAGGGTGCCTCACCAGCGGTATCCCAGGCTCCGTCGCAATAGCAGCGGTCCTTGGTCCACCACTCGGCAATGGCCTCCAGCGCTTCGTCTCCGAGCGGGTTCACGCCGGGACCGGCTGCCAGCGAGTGGCCCACCAGGACATGCAGGCACTTCACGCGGGTGGGCATGCCACCGGCGGAGATCCCATCAATTTCAGGAACAGCACCCGTGCCGGAACGGTCCGCGATCTCATTGCGGGCCTGCAGGTAGGCCTCGTGGGCACCCTTGTAGGCGCCAGCCAGTTCATCGTCGCCGGCCAGGCGATCGTTCATCTCATTCATGAGCCCGCCCGCTTCAAGCCGCGACACCGCGGAGGTGATAACGGGGTGGGTCAGGTAGAAGGTGGTGGGGAACGGAGTACCGTTGCTGAGCCGGGGCGCGGTTGCCGCCACCAACGGGTTGCCGCAGACACAGCGTGCGGGGATCTCCACGACGTCGCGGACGGGCCTGCCGAGCTGGCGGCTGAGGACCTCGAGATCGTGTGCTGATGGCTGGCGGGATTCCTGCGGCACGGCTGCCGTGTTCTCTTCCACTTGCGCTGCCAACCTTCCTGCCCTTTTTGCCGTGTCCCATGCGGACACGACGGCGGTGGGCGCCGCGTCTAGTCAGTTGCCGATCGTCTGATGGACTCCCAGAGAGCATCCACCCACGGCAGATTCTCCGGGTTTGCAGTCGATCCGGAGCCGGTGCGGCCACCTGGCGTGCCGGCGGCATCTTCCCCGCCAAACACCCAGTAACCTGTTTCACCCGGCATAACCATGTTAATGCGGTCGCGGGCCTGCTGTTTCACATAGTTGGGATCCTGCCACCGGGAGATCTGCTTGTTCAGCTCCGTCTGCTCGGCTTTCCGGCTTGCAATCTCGGCTTCCAGTGCCGAGATTTCGGAGCGCTTCTCCAGGAAAATCTTCACTGTGGGCGCCAGGAGGACCGTGATGGCGATCATCACCACGGCCAAGGCCAGCATCCTGCCGGAAAAGGCCTTCGCAGGTACGGGATCAAGGTGTTCGGATCCTCGGTCCGCCCTGTCCTTGGAGGGCGCCTTGCCTGTTCGCTTCTGCGCATTACCCTTGCTGCCGCTCTTTGGCTTTGCGGAAGCGGGGGCCGACTTGGCCGCAGGTGCCTTGGTGCCTGTCGCCGTCGTCGACGATTTAGTGGTCGTTGACGATTTATCAGTGGTGCGTGCCGCACCCAAGGTGATGACATCGGCGTCGTCCGAAGCCTGGGCGGCGGGACGGCCGGAAGCGGAAGCACCGGCTGGGCGTGCTGCGCCTGCCGGGCGGCCAAGGGCGTCGGCCCTGGGTACTTTTGGTCGACGGGTGGCCATGACACTCCTGTAATGCCCGGCGCTTGCCTGGCGGGGTTGCAGCGCTTGCTTTCGAACCTGGCCAGCCTTAAACAGAACCGGTGGCCATGGTCTTTCCACCATAGCCACCGGTCAGCTGTTTTCGCTGAAGGCTAGCCCTTGAAACGCGGGAACGCGCTGCGGCCGGCGTAGCGTGCGGCGTCGTCGAGTTCTTCTTCGATGCGCAGCAGCTGGTTGTACTTGGCAACGCGCTCGGAGCGGGCCGGGGCACCGGTCTTGATCTGACCGGCGTTGGTGGCAACGGCGATGTCGGCAATCGTGGTGTCCTCGGTTTCGCCGGAGCGGTGCGAGGTGATGGTGGTGTAGCCCGAACGCTGGGCCAGGGAAACGGCGTCCAGGGTTTCGGTCAGGGAGCCGATCTGGTTGACCTTGACCAGCAGGGAGTTTGCCGTTGCGGCGTCGATGCCCTGCTGCAGGCGGACCGGGTTGGTGACGAAGAGGTCATCGCCCACCAGCTGGACCTTGTCACCGATGGTGTCGGTGAGGGTCTTCCAGCCTTCCCAGTCGTTCTCGTCCAGCGGGTCCTCGATGGAAACCAGCGGGTAGTCGGCGACGAGTTCGGCGTAGTAGGCGCTCATCTCGGTGGCCGAAAGTGCCTTGCCTTCGAACTGGTAAGCGCCGTCCTTGTAGAACTCGGAGGAGGCAACGTCCAGTGCAAGGGCAATGTCCGTGCCCGGGGTGTAGCCGGCGTTCTTGATGGCCTCGGTGATGAGGTCCAGGGCAGCGCGGTTGGACGGCAGGTTGGGGGCGAAGCCACCTTCGTCGCCGAGGCCCGTGGACAGGCCCTTTTCCTGGAGGACGGCCTTGAGGTTGTGGTAGACCTCAACGCCCCAGCGCAGGCCCTCGGAGAAGGTCTCGGCGCCGATCGGGGCGATCATGAATTCCTGGATGTCGACATCGGAGTCGGCGTGCGAGCCACCGTTGAGGATGTTCATCAGCGGAACAGGCAGGACGTGGGCGTTCGGGCCGCCCAGGTACTTGTAGAGCGGCAGGTCGGCCGAAGCTGCGGCAGCGTTGGCCACGGCCAGGGAGACACCCAGGATGGCGTTGGCGCCCAGCTTGCCCTTGTTCGGGGTGCCGTCGAGGTCGATCATGGCCTGGTCGATGCTGCGCTGGTCAGTGGCGTCGAAGCCAATGAGTGCCGGGGAGATCTCGTCGATGACGGCGTCGACGGCCTTCTGGACACCCTTGCCGAGGTAACGGCCCTTGTCGCCGTCGCGGAGTTCGACAGCTTCGTGCTCGCCGGTGGAAGCACCGGAGGGAACTGCTGCGCGGCCGATCTGGCCGTCGGAGAGCAGAACCTCAACTTCTACGGTCGGGTTTCCGCGGGAATCAAGGATCTCGCGTGCGTGGATGGCATCGATAAGCGCCATGGATGTGCTCCTTATGGGCAAATTACAGGAATGAGGAGGGAAATTCTCAACGTCCTCGTCGCTACTAGCGTAGTCCAGAGTGGCTCAGGTTACGGAACGAATTCCAACCTTTCACGTCATGAAGGCCGGCCTGTGCTGTTCTGAAACGATCGAACAGCGGCCCGGAGGGCGCGCTCGGCGTCGAATCCCTTCTCCCGGGCTCCGGCGACGATCCCCAGCAGCAACCCACCGAGCGCCTCTTCCGAGTCCGGGATTCCAGGAATTACGACGGCGGCCGTGGCACCTTGGGTGCCGAGGCCAGCCCGCTCCGCCCGGTCCAGGGACTTCTGCGCCGCCGCCAACGCCGGGAGGTGCGGAGGTATGCCCTCGAAAGGATCCTCGCGTTCGGGCTTCTCGGCCCGTTTGGCTGCGTCCCACTTGACGATGATTTCCTCGACGCTTGCCGGGAAAGTCTCCTGCAGGGAACCGTCAGCTTTGAAGACGTGCCCGTTGCGCCGGACCATCTTCGCGTTGATGCCCCGTGCCACTGCTTCGAAGTCGAAACTGCCGCGCTCCTCGGCGAGCCGGGCATGAAGCACTACCTGAAGCAGCACATCACCCAGCTCGCCGCGGAGCTCATCGTCAACAGCGCCGGCCTCGATCGAGTCCACCACTTCATAGGCTTCCTCGATCAGATACTCAACCAGCGACTCGTGCGTGAGCGCGCCCATCCAGGGGCAGTGCTCACGCAGGGCCGCAATAGTCCCCAGCAGCGCGTCGAGGCCGGACTTGTTAGCCGAGGTTGGCGTAGGCATCGTTGATGTACTCAACCAAAGCTTCACGCTCGTCCAGCGGCAGGAAGGCTGCCTCGGCTGCGTTGAGGGTCAGTTCCAACAGGTCATCAAGGTCGTAGTCGAAGGTCTCCACCAGAAGTTCGAACTCATCCGTGAGGGTGACCCCGCTCATCAGGCGGTTATCGGTGTTGATGGTCACGTTGAAGCCCAGCTGGAAGAGCATGTCCACAGGGTGGCTTTCAATGCCCTCGCCGAAACCGGAAACGGCGCCGGTCTGCAGGTTCGAGGACGGGCAGATCTCCAGGGCGATTCCGCGGTCACGGACCCAGCCGGCAATGTTGCCGATGGTCACCAGGCCAACGGTGTCCTCGCCGTCGTCGTCCGCGTGGTCCTCAAACTCGACCGAAATGTCCTCGGCAATCCGAACGCCGTGACCCAGGCGCAGGGCCCTGCCGTCAACCAGCGCGGACTGGATGCTCTCCAGGCCTGCGGCTTCGCCTGCATGGACCGTGGCCGGGAAGTTGTTCTCGGCGAGATAGGTGAAGGCGTCCTTGAAGCGGGAGGGCAGGAAGCCGTCCTCGGCGCCGGCGATATCGAAGCCAACGGCGCCGTTGGTCCGGTGGCGGACCGCGAGTTCGGCGATTTCCTGGCCCCGGTCAGCGTGGCGCATGGCGGTGATGAGCTGGCCCACCTGGATCTGCTGGCCGCGCTCCTCGGCGGCGTCTACGCCGGCTTCCAGGCCTGCCTGGACGGCCTCCACCACGTCATCGAGGGTCAGGCCCTTCTGGAGGTGCTGCTCCGGCGCCCAACGGACTTCGCCGTACACGACGCCGTCTTCGGCAAGGTCCTCAACAAATTCCTTGGCAACACGGAAGAGGCCTTCCTTGGTCTGCATCACCGCGATGGTGTGGTCGAACGTTTCAAGGTAACGGACCAGCGAACCGGAATCAGCGGAGTCGCGGAACCACTGGCCCAAGGCTACGGGGTCGGTGGAGGGCAGCGTGTGGCCAACAGCCTCGGCCAGTTCAATGATGGTGGCCGGGCGGAGGCCTCCATCCAGGTGGTCATGAAGGGAGACCTTGGGCAGGCTCTTCAGATCGAAGTCGAGGGCAGGGGCAGCGTCAAGTATGGGCTCAGTCACGTACTAAGACTAGGGGGACGGCGGGACCTTAGCCAGCGGGCTTGGAACGGTCGACGCCGACCACGGCCTTGTGGGAGTTTTCCACCGAAGGTGCCTCGGCGGCTGCGGCGGCTTCCCTGGAGTGGTCCCTTTTCTCCAGGTATTTGTGCCACCAGCGCAGTGTGTGGTCCACGATGATGCCCAGCACCACGGCGAAGGCGACGGCGATACCAACACCCAGGAGCGGGTTGTGGTGCACCCATTGACCGGCAAGCAGGCCGATGCCGATGGAGTAGGCCACCCAGGTGACGCAGGCGAAGGCATCCAGCCAGAAGAAGGTCCGGTGCCGGAATCCGGTCTGCCCGGCGACGTAGTTCACGGCTACGCGACCCCAGGGAATGTAGCGGGCCGTAAAGATGAGCACAGCACCGCGCTTGTCGAGCTCGTACTGGGCCCAAGCGAACATTTTTTGGACCTTGGGGCGGCGCATCCACTTCCAGCGGGTCAGGCCGATCTTGCGGCCGAGCATGTACGCCATGTTGTCGCCGGCCATGGCTCCCACCAGCGCGGTGGCGCCCAGGATCCAAAGATTCGGCTCTCCGCTGTGAAGGGACAGCGCCGAGAGCCCAACAATGGCCGTTTCGCTGGGGAGGATGGTGGCAAATCCGTCAATGAAGAAGAAGACAAGAAGTACGGGATATATCCAGGGCTGCCCGGCTGCATGCTCGAGCATTTGGTTCAAAAACTCCACGCGGCGGTAGCTCCTAGATGAATATGACTTGACAGTGTGATCGAAGTCGCTCTTAGTGTCCCATGGCCGGGACGTCGTTCGCTACGCCCCAGCCGTGGAATCACACGCTTAACGCTATCGGCCGGGCCTTGCCTGGTCGTCAACCGGCGGACTGATCTTGGGAGGCTGTCCACGTCATACCGTGGGTGGAGGCGGGGCATCCTGTTCGGGGATGTTCTTGCCGTCCAAGGGCGCGGCACCGCGGACCTTGCTGATGATGCGGTCAATGATGACGCCAAGGATCACTGCCACCACAATCGCGATGACAGCCCCCAGCAGATGGTTGTGCTCGAACCAGACGCCAAAGAAGTAGCCCAGGACCACGGAGTAGCTGGCCCACAGAATCGCCGAAAGCGCAGTCAGAGCCACAAAGCGGCGATGGTTGAAGTGCGTGGCCCCGGCTGTCAGGTTGACGGCCACCCTGCCGATGGGAATGAACCTGGCCACCATGATGAGGGAGGCCGCGCGGCGGCGCAGCTCCTTGCCTGCCCAGCGGAAGGCACCCTGCATCCGTTGCCTGCGCATCCAGCGCCATCGCTGCGTTCCGATCCGGCTGCCGATGATGTAGGCGATGTTGTCCCCGGCGAAAGCCCCAAGGGCGGCCATGAAGGCGAGCAGCCAGATATTCGGCACTCCGCTGCTGCCGGATACCGCGCTGAGGCCCACCACCACGGACTCGCTGGGAATGGGGGGAAAGAAACCGTCAATCAGGCAGCACGCCAACACCAGGAACAGCACCCACGGCTGTCCCGCCGCGGCCAGGATGAAATCGTTGATGCCCTGCACGGTTTCCTTAAGGTAGGCGGCTCCCCCACAGGCGCCGGATGACAAATGTTCCGGGCCATCCGTTGGATGACCCGGAACAACAAAGCCTAGGCGATTCGGCTGATAATCAGCTGACTGCCCGGGCGCGACCCCTCAGGGGCGATGACCACCGCGTCGCGGAGTGCTTCCTTGGCCCGGTCGAACTTTTCCGGGGTGTCCGTAAGGAGCGTCATCAGCGGCTCCCCTGCCCGCACCAAAGCACCCGGCTTGGCATGCATGCGGACGCCCGCCCCGGCCTGGACCTTGTCCTCCTTGCGGGCCCGGCCGGCTCCAAGACGCCAGGCGGCGACACCTACGGACAGCGCGTCCAGTTCGACCAGGACACCGTCCGCCGGAGCATAAACCACCTCGGACTCCCTGGCCACCGGCAACGCCGCCCGGGGATCGCCGCCTTGGGCCTCGATCATCCGGTTCCAGACGTCCATCGCGCGGCCGTCCTTGAGCGCGTCCGCCGGATCGGCGTCGTGGATACCGGCACCGGCCAGCATCTCCTCGGCAAGGCGGACGGTCAGTTCGACGACGTCTTCCGGACCGCCGCCGGCGAGGACCTCCACCGACTCCTCCACTTCGATCGCGTTGCCTGCGGTGAGTCCCAACGGCGTAGACATGTCGGTGAGCAAGGCCACGGTGTGTACTCCTGCGTCCTTGCCCAAGGCCACCATCGTCTCGGCAAGCTCGCGGGCCTTCGCTTCGTCCTTCATGAAGGCGCCGGAGCCCACTTTGACATCCAGCACCAACGAGCCCGTGCCTTCTGCGATCTTCTTGCTCATGATCGAGGACGCGATCAGCGGAATGGCCTCCACTGTCCCGGTGACATCCCGCAAGGCGTAGAGCTTCTTGTCCGCGGGAGCCAGTCCCGATCCGGCAGCACAGATCACAGCGCCTACGTCCTGGAGCTGGGCCATGATCTCGTCGTTGCTGAGGTTGGCCCGCCACCCGGGAATCGCTTCGAGCTTGTCCAGGGTTCCGCCTGTGTGGCCAAGGCCCCGGCCGGACAACTGCGGCACAGCGACGCCGAAAACGGCCACCAGCGGTGCCAGCGGCAGGGTGATCTTGTCCCCTACCCCACCGGTGGAGTGCTTGTCGCTGGTAGCCTTCCGGCCGCCGTCGGGCGTTGTCAGGGACGAGAAGTCCATCCGCTCGCCCGAGGCGATCATCGCCGAGGTCCAGCGCGAGATCTCCTGGCGGTCCATGCCGTTGAGCAGGATGGCCATATTCAAGGCCGCCATCTGTTCCTCTGCGATGACACCGCGCGTGTAGGCGTCGATGGTCCAGTCGATCTGTTCGGGGGTGAGCGTGCCCTTGTCACGTTTGATCGTGATGATCTGGACAGCGTCGAAAGCTTCAGTGCTGGTCAAGGGTCTCCTCCAGGTGTTCAGGACCAAAGGCGTCAGGAAGCACCTGGTCCATGGTTTTGATTCCTTGGGTGGTCATGAGCTGCATTCCGGGTGCCCGGAATTCGTAGAGCAACTGGCGGCAGCGCCCGCAGGGCATGAGGACATTGCCCTGGCCGTCCACGCAATAGAACGCGGCGATCCTGCCTCCGCCGCTCATGTGGAGCTGGCCCACCAAAGCGCATTCGGCGCAGAGAGTCAGTCCGTAGCTGGCATTCTCCACATTGCAGCCGCTGACGATCCTGCCGTCCTCGGTGAGGGCCGCAGCCCCCACCGGGAACTTCGAATAGGGAGCATAAGCATTGGCCATGGCTTGGACGGCTGCGGCTTCCAGGGCCTGCCAGTCGACCTCGTTCGCTGACATTGTCAACCCTTCACGTACGGTATGCCGCTTGCGGCCGGTGGCCGCGACTTACCCACCAGACCGGCGACGGCGAAGATGGTCACCAGGTAAGGCAGCATGGCCATGAACTGGCTGGGTACAGGCGTTCCGATGATGCCCAGGATTGACTGCAGGTTGTAGGCAAAACCGAAGAGCAGCGACGCCAGGAACGCTCCGATCGGATTCCATCGACCGAAGATCAGGGCCGCCAGCGCAATGAAGCCGCGGCCGCCGGAGATGTCCTTGGTGAAGGAGTCAATGGTGACCAGGGTGAACACCGCGCCGCCGATACCGGCAATTGCACCGCCCAGGGTGACGTTCCAGAAACGCGTTGCATTGACGTTGATGCCCAGGGTGTCAGCAGCCTGCGGGTGCTCGCCGACAGCGCGGACACGCAGGCCCCAGCGGGTCTTGAACAGGCCGAACCACACCACGGCCACGGCGATGTACATGAGGTAGCCGGCGATGGACTGCTCGAACAGGATGGGCCCAATGATGGGGATGTCCGAAAGCAGCGGGATGGGCAGGATGTCCAGGCGGCCGGGAGTGTTGAACTGTTCCTTGTTTGGGACCATGAGGGTGCCGTACAGGAAGCCCGTCAGCCCGGAGACCAGGACGTTGAGGACGACACCGACGATGATCTGGTTCACGAGGTACTTGATGCTGAACACCGCGAGGACCATGGAGACGACCGCACCGGCAGCGGCCGCAGCGAGCAGGCCGATGTACGGGCTTCCGGTCATGGTGGCCACGAGGGCTGCCGTGAACGCGCCGCCCAGAAGCTGGCCTTCGATGGCGATGTTGACCACGCCGACGCGCTCACACAGCACACCCGAAAGCGAGCCGAAGACCAAGGGAACCGCGAGGGTCACCGAGCCGGCCACCAAGCCGGCCAGCGAAATGGACGGCTGACGGGCGCCGGCCACGATCCACACCAGCAAGGCGAAAACGAACACCACCGCGAATGCAATGGGAAGCCACTTCGGTGACCTCTCCCCCTGCGTCCACAGGTAGATCGAGTAGGCGGCCATGGCCAGCAACAGGATTCCGAGCACGATGCCGCCCGCTTGGCCGGGAATCATCAGCGCCGGGACGGCGACGGCGTCGCCGGTGTCGCTGATCTTCATCTCCGCGGTCTTGTCGGAGCCGAGGAAACCGAAGAAGACCAGTGCAATGAGAGCCAGGACGCCCAGTGAAACGGGTACTTTCAGCGAGGGTCGGAACGCCGGAAGGGCCGTGGACCCCGACCTGGGGGCAGTGGTTGTCGCGCTCATTTGGCACCTCCGGTGGCATTGGCAAGGGCAGCTTCCGGGGCCGCCTTCGGTGTCTTGTCCTTCTTCTTTTTCTTGCCTTCCAACCGGAAGATCGACCGGATCAGTGGCGGAGCAGCGATGAACAGGACGATCAGGGACTGGACCACCAGCACGATGTCGATGGGTGTTCCGGTTTGGATCTGCATCTGCACGGCACCGGCGCGGAAGGCACCGAACAACAGTCCCGCGAAGAACGTTCCCCACGGCGTGCTGCGGCCGAGCAAGGCAACAGTGATGGAGTCGAAGCCGATCTGTGCAGCAACACCGCCGGTCAGCACCTTTTCGGTGCCGGCGACCTGCGCGACGCCACCGAAGGCGGCGAGGGCACCGGCCAGTGCCATCACGAGGATGGTGGCCCGGGGTACCTTGACGCCGGCCGTACGGGCAGCGACCGGGTTGGCGCCAACGGCACGGAATTCAAAGCCGATGGTGGACCGGTTCAACATCCACCACACGCCGTAGGTCAGCGCGATGGCTACCAGGAAGCCCAGGTGGAGCCGGGACCCAGGAATGAATACCGGGTAGGTGGCGGATTCGTCCAGTCGCGGCGAGATGGGGCTGTTGTCCCCGGGCCGCCGGAATGCCGCGGTGTTCAGGAGGAAGTCCAGCAGGAACAGGGCCACGTAGTTCAGCATGATGGTCACGATGACTTCGTGCGCGCCGGTCCGGGCTTTGAGGATACCGACGATCGCGCCCCAAGCGGCGCCGCCGAGGACACCCATGACGATCACCAGGAGCAGGTGCAGGCCGAACGGCAGGTGCCAGGTGAAACCCACGTAAGCGGCAAGGGTGGCGCTGATGATGATCTGGCCCTGCGCGCCGATGTTGAAAAGGCCCGCACGGAAGGCCAGGGCAACGCCCAGGCCGGCACAGATCAGGGGCGTGGCAACGGTCATCGTCTCAAGGAGGGGCTTGAAGCCCTGCCGGGGGCTGAAGACCGAGCCCTGGAAGAGAGCCACGTAGCTGTCCGTCATGGCAGACCACAGTGCGGTCAGGAAGTCGCTCGGACGGGCGAAGAGGTAGCCCGCGGTCTTGGCAACCTGGGCATCGGTGCTGGCAATCAGCAGGCCGCCGAGGAACAGCGCCACAATGACGGCCAAAACCGACACGAAGCCATTGCCCATGACGATGCGCCGCATCAGGTTGCCCTGGTGGTGTCCCGGATCCCCGCTCTGGGAAGAAACCGGGACAATGGACGGCTCAAGGGTTCCTCCGGCCGTATCCAGGGCGACGTCTGCTGCCCGTACTTCGGCAGTGGACTCTTCAGGGGTTTGGTCCTTGGTGGACCCGTCGCTGCTAGTGGTCATCGGAGCCTCCTTCCGGGCCGACGCCGGCCATCATCAAGCCGAGCGTGTCACGGGGTGTTCCCGCCGGGACGATTCCCACGAGTTTGCCCTTGTAGAGCACGGCGATCCTGTCTGCGAGTTCGATGACTTCATCAAGCTCGGTGGAAACGATCATCACCGGCGTTCCGACATCCCGCTCGGCCACAATGCGCTTGTGCAGGAACTCGATGGAGCCTACGTCCACGCCGCGGGTCGGCTGGCTTGCGATGAACAACCGGAGCGGCCGGGAGAGTTCCCGGGCCATGACCACCTTTTGCTGGTTGCCGCCGGACAGTGTTCCCGCAGCCGAACCGGCCGAGGGTGTCCGGATGTCGAATTCCTCGATCTTGGCTTTGGCATGTTCGGCCACTTTGGCGGGCTTCATGCTGATGCCGCTGGCAAAAGGAGCCTGGTCGTAGAGGTCAAGAACCAGGTTCTCGGCCACCGAGAAAGGCCCCACCAAGCCGTCAACAGTCCGGTCTTCGGGAACAAAGCCGACGCCCGAACGCAGGACGTCCTTGACGGGCAGGCCCAGGAGTTGCTTCCCGTCCAGGACCACCGAGCCTGTCACGTGTTCCTGGACTCCGAGGATGGCTTCGGTCAGTTCGGTTTGGCCGTTGCCCTGGACCCCTGCGATCGCCAGGATCTCTCCCTGCGCGATGTCGAAGCTGATCCCGTCCACCACATTGGTGCCGTTGGCGGCGCGGACCGTGAGGTTTTCGACGACGAACGTGGTTTCCTTGGGCTGGGCGGCGGCCTTGTTCAGGCTCAGGCTGACCGGGCGGCCCACCATCATGGAGGCGAGCTCAGTGGGAGACGCCGTGGGAGGGGCGTCGCCCACCACTTTGCCGCGGCGGACCACTGTGATCACGTCGGAGACGGCTTTAACTTCGCGCAGTTTGTGCGAGATGAAGACGATGGACGTCCCACCGGCCTTGAGCTGGCGCATGATGTCCAGCAATTCGTCGGTTTCCTGCGGGGTGAGCACGGCTGTGGGCTCGTCCAGGATGAGGACCTTGGCTTCACGGACCAGGGCCTTGATGATTTCCACGCGCTGTTGGACGCCCACCGGGAGGTCTTCCACCAGGGCATCGGGATCGACGTCGAAGCCGTACTTGTCGGAAATTTCCCGAATCTTTTTCCGGGTCTCATCGATGCTGAGGACGCCGCCGAACGACGTCGGTTCGGCACCGAGCGCTACGTTTTCGGCCACCGTGAAAACAGGGACCAGCATGAAGTGCTGGTGCACCATGCCGATACCGGCCGCCATGGCGTCACCGGGGCCACGGAAGTTTACCGGCTTGTCGTCCACCAGGATCTGGCCGGCGGTGGGCTCATACAGCCCGTAAAGCACATTCATGAGCGTTGATTTGCCGGCGCCGTTTTCGCCCAGGAGGCAATGGATCTGGCCGGATTCGACCACGAGGTCGATGTCTTGGTTGGCATAGAAGGTCCCGAACGCTTTCGAGATCCCCTTCAATTCGAGTTTCACAACTCCCACCGTTCTTTGAGTCCGAGGGACGGCTGAACAGCTCCAAAGCCACGAGCTTTGGGATCAGCCTAGTCAGGGCAAAAACGCGCCGCCAGTACCGGGGCACGGTACTGGCGGCGCGTCCAGGAATTGCTTACTTCTTGGGGCTTGCCTTCGATTCGACAACCAGCTTGCCGGAGACAATGTCCGCCTTGATGGCGTCGAGTTCGGACTTGGTTTCGGAAGAAACAGCGGAATCGAGGTCGTGGAACGGGGCGATGGCCACGCCGTCGTTGGCGAGTGTGCCAACGTACGCTTCGTTGCTGAACTTGCCGTCCTTGTCGTCCTTCACCACGGTTTCAACGGCCTCGCCCATCTGCTTCACCACGGAGGTCAGCATGAGGTCCTTGTACTCGGGAGCGGTCAGGTAGCCGTCGGAGTCAACCCAGATGAGCTTGACGTCCTTGCCGGCAGCCTTGGCTTCCTTGAGGGCTGCGCCTGCACCCTTGCCGACCGGACCTGCCACGGGCATGACGATGTCCGCGCCCTGGTCCAGGAGGTTGATGGTGACCTGCTTGCCGGTGTCCTGCTTCTCGAAGTCACCGGTGAAGGAGCCGTCCTGGGTGTTCTTGTCCCAGCCAACAACCTGGACGTTCTTGCCCTTGGCCTTGTTGTAGGCCTGGACGCCGTCGTAGAAGCCGTCCATGAAGATCGTCACGGTCGGGATCTTGATGCCGCCGAAGGTGCCCACCTTGCCGGTCTTGGACGTTGCTGCTGCGGCGTAGCCCGCGAGGTAGGCAGCCTGGGCGGTGTCGTAGACGACGGGCTTGACGTTGGCGACAGGGGTGTCGTACGCGAAGTCGATGATGGCGAAGTGCTTGTCGGTGTTCTTCTCGGCGGCAGCCTTGGTGGCATCGCCCAGGAGGAAGCCCACAGTGATGGTCAGGTTGCAGCCGGCGGAAACCATGCCGTTGAGGTTGGTTTCGAAGTCGCTGTTGGCCTTGGACTCGGCCGACTTGGTCTGGATGCCAAGGTCCTTCTCAGTCTTCTTCAGGCCTTCATACGAGGACTGGTTGAACGACTGGTCGTCGAATCCGCCGGAGTCGGAAACGATGCATCCGAGGAAATCGCTCTTGGTAGCGGCGCCGGATCCGGCGTCGGGGGCCTGGCCACAGCCGGTCAGCAGGAGCGCTGCTGCGCCGACGGTTGCAACACCGGCCATTGAACCGCGCTTCAGGGTGGCACGCAGTGGTTTCTTCAATTTTCCTCCAGGAAGAAAGTGATTGGCGCTACGACGGATGGTCAATGAGTGTCCGTTTCCAAAAACTTCGGGGCAGAAATTCTGTTTTCACTGAGGCTTCGCAGCACTGCGCCGAGGCGCACTAATATGAACAACCCTAGTGGCCTGGAACACACCCGAGTAGCACAAAGCCGCCCTCCCGGACAGATTGTTGACTTTTTGTTACCAAGCAGTAGCCGGGTGCGCAAGTCACACCCGGCTACCGTCACCTACAGCCGGACGAGCATCTTTCCGGTGTTGGCACCGTCCAGCAGATCAATGAAGGCCTGCGGGGCGTTTTCCAGTCCGTCAACGATCGTCTCGTCGTAGCTGATGGTGCCGTCGGCAAGCCAACCGGCCATCTTTTGGGCAAACTCGGCGGTGTGCTGGCGCTGGCCGCCGACGAGGAAGCCGCGAAGGGTCAGCTGCTTGCCGATCGCGACGGCCAGGTTACGGGGCGCGGCCGGCGGTTCGGTGGAGTTGTACTGGGCGATGGCGCCACACATCGCCACCCGGCCACCGACGGTGAGGGTGGCCAGCGCGGCCTCAAGGTGTTCCCCGCCGACGTTGTCGAAGTACACGTCGATGCCGCGCTCCCCCGCAGCTTCCTGGAGCTGGTCGAGGACTGGACCGTCGTTGTAGTTGAACGCGGCATCAAAGCCGAGTTCCAGAAGCCGGTCGACTTTCTCCGCCGAACCCGCGCTGCCGATGACTTTGGAGGCACCCATGGCCCTGGCGATCTGGCCCACCATGGAACCGACCGCGCCGGCCGCACCGGAGACGAAGACGACGTCGCCTTCCTTGAACTCGGCCACCTTCAGCAGGCCGGCGTAGGCGGTCAGGCCGGTCATGCCCAGCGCACCAAGGAAAGCAGAGGTCGGGGCAAGCCCGCCCGGCACAGGCGTGGTCGCCGCGGCGTCCACCACCGCGTGTTCACGCCAGCCCAGTTGATGCACGACGACGTCACCCACCTTGTGCGCGTCAGAACGGGACGCGATCACCTCACCTACGGCGCCGCCGTCGAGCGCTGCATCCAGGCGGAACGGCGCCGAGTACGACTTGACGTCGTTCATGCGGCCGCGCATGTAGGGATCCACGGACATGAACTGGTTCTTCACCAGAATCTGGCCTTCAGCGAGCTCGGGCAGCGCGGCCTGCGCCAAGCGGAAGTTCTCCGGGGCGGGACGGCCTACCGGACGTGAAGCGAGCTGGATCTCGCGGGTTTCCACCGGCGTGCTGGCGGCGGCGCTCATGCTGCGAACTCCACGAGCTTGAGGTCCACGGCCATGTTGCCGCGGGTGGCGTTGGAGTAGGGGCAGATCTGGTGCGCCTTGGCCATCAAGGCTTCGGCGGTTTCGCGGTCCAGGGCAGGCAGGGCGATCTCCAGCTCAGCGGCAAGGCCGTAGCCTTCGCTGTCGGTCAATGCACCGAAGTGGATCTTGGCGGCTACAGCGGAGTCGCTGACATCCGCGCGTTCCTTCCGGCCGACAAGCCTCAGTGCGGAGTGGAAGCACGCAGCGTAACCGGCGGCGAAAAGCTGCTCGGGGTTGGTTCCCTGGCCGTTGCCACCCAGTTCCACGGGGCTGGCCAGGGCCACATCCAGTTTGCCGTCCTTGGTGCGGGCGTTGCCGTCGCGGCCTTCACCGGAGGCAAGTGCCTCGGCTGTGTAGAGAGTCTTCAAGGTGTTTCCGTTTCTCTTCGGGAATTCGATGGCGGGAAAATTTCAGAGTGAGCTGTTCAGCGCTGCCGTGAGCTTGCCGAGGGTCGCGTGCAGCTGCTGGATCTCGGCGGCGTCGAGACCTGCGGCGTCGGCCAGGCGCTGCGGCACTGCCTGGGCCCTGGCGCTGAGGGCCGTTCCGGCGTCGGTCAGCACGACGTCCACGCGACGTTCGTCGTCGGCGGAGCGCTTCCGCTCGACGAGCCCCAGGCCTTCGAGGCGCTTGAGCAGGGGTGACAACGTACCGGAATCGAGGCCCAGTTCAGCGCCAAGCTCACGGACACTTCGCGGCTCCTGCTCCCACAACACCAGCATCACCAGGTACTGCGGGTAAGTCAGCCCAAGGTCGTCCAGCACGGGGCGGTAGACCGCCGTCGCGGCCTTGGATGCTGAGTACAGCGCGAAGCAGACCTGGTGGCGGAGGCGGGGTGCATCACTCATGAATAAAACGATAGTGCACAATTCAATTGTGCACAACTCATTCCAGCGCATCCTACCCAACTGAGGGACAGCACATGCTCCACTGAGCACTCACTAGAGCATGTGCTGTCCCTCAGTTGGGTTACTGTTCGAGATCCCGGATTGTACGGAGGGCGGCACCCGTGAGGACCCGGATGGCGTACCCCAGAGCACGCTCGTCCACGATGAAGTCTCCGCGGTGCAGGTCATATTCTTCGCCGCCCGGAGTGTGGGTGCCCAGGCGCATCATGGCACCGGGGAGATCCGCCAGGAACCACGCGAAATCCTCCCCGCCCATGGACTGGGGAGTCAGGACTACTGCGTTCTCCCCCAGCTCAGCCCGGGCGGATGCCTCGATGAGCGCGGTCTCGTGCTCCGAGTTCACTACCGGGGGGA
Organism: Paenarthrobacter sp. JL.01a; assembly: GCF_025452095.1. NCBI lineage: Bacteria > Bacillati > Actinomycetota > Actinomycetes > Micrococcales > Micrococcaceae > Paenarthrobacter > Paenarthrobacter sp. JL.01a. Next base: position 1,294,735 of record NZ_CP104877.1, on the reverse strand, counting down.
CGCCACGGGTGTGCTCCAGGTGCACGTCCACCCCGTATGGTGCGGCGACCTGCTTCACGACGTCGTCCAGCAGCTCCCCCGCACCATGCCAGGCGTCACGGTCCAGGCAGCGCATGGTGCCGGCCATGTATCCCGAACCCGGAATGGCATTCGGTGCCGAACCTGCCGAAATCTGGCCCCACACCACGGAAACGCCACTGCGGACATCCACCCTGCGGGAAAGCACTGCAGGTACATTGACGGCGATCTGCGCCAGCGCGAAGACCAGGTCCTCGGTCAGATGAGGACGGGACGTGTGCCCACCGCGTCCGGAAAGTTCGATCTTGATGGTGTCGGAGGCAGAGGTAATGGCGCCGATGCGGGTACCGATCTGGCCGACGTTGATGCGCGGATCGCAGTGCAGGGCAAGGATGCGCGGAACACCCTCCAACACACCCTGTTCGATGCAGGACAATGCTCCGCCCGGCATGGTTTCCTCAGCGGGCTGGAAAATGATCCGGACAGTCCCGCCCAGCGGATTGTTCTTATGCATCCGCTGGAGCACCAAGGCGATGCCCAGCATGGTGGTGGTGTGGATGTCGTGGCCGCAGGCGTGGGTGACACCATGGTTCTTGGAGGCGAACGGCAGTCCGCTTTCCTCGATGATCGGCAAGGCGTCAATATCACCACGAAGGGCTGTCGCGATGGGGCCCTCCCCCACGTCAACCGTCAAGCCGGTGCCTTCGAGCCGGCGCGGATTCAGCCCGGCCGCTTCGAGCCGTTCCACGAGCTTGTCCGTGGTCCGGAACTCCTTGAAGGACAGCTCCGGATGCGCATGGAGGTCGCGCCGGAATTCGATGAGTCCTGGCAACAGTTCATCAACCCAGGGGCCAACGACAGGAGTGGGCTCAGTTTCAGTCGTGTAATTGCGCACGTCACAACTCTAGCCATCCACGGCACTGGAAGAACGAAAGCCACCTCTTGGTTACGCCGCGTTCAGACGCAGGACAACCAAAGAGGTGGCTCACGGTATAAGACGGCGCTACAGGACGTCCGTGTCGCCGCTGGCCTTCAGGGCGTCAACAGTGCCCTTCACCAATTGGGCGTGCTCCTTGGTGGTGACCAGCAGCGCATCCGGGGTATCGACGATCACGACGTCCTTGATACCGATGAGGGCAATGACGCGCTTGGTATCGGAAACCACCACGCCGCTGGCATTCTCCGCGAACACGCGTGCGCCCTCGCCGAGAACCGTCACTTCATCGACGTCGCCGGCGTTGTTCAGGCGACCGATCGCGGCAAAGTCACCGACGTCGTCCCAGCGGAAGGTGCCAGGCACGACGGCGACATCGCCGGCTGCCGCTGCGGGCTCGGCGACGGCGTAGTCAATGGCAATCTTGGGCAGGGTGGGCCAAACCCGGGCCGTTACTTCGGCACGCTGCGGAGTGTCCCATGCCGCGGCAATCTCCTGGAGACCTGCGAAGAGCTCGGGCTGGTTGGCTTCGAGGTGCCTGAGCATCAGCGCCACGGGAGCGACGAACATGCCGGCGTTCCACACGTAATCGCCTGCCTCGACGTACTTGTCGGCAACTTCCTGGCTGGGCTTCTCAACGAACTCCGCAACGGCCAGGGCATTCGGTGCACCGTCAATGTTGAGCGCGGCGCCGGAGCGGATGTAGCCGAAACCCGTGGATGGGTGCGTGGGCTTGATGCCGATGGTGACGATCTTGCCCTTGGCTGCGGTGTAGATCGCTTCCCGGACCGTCTCCTGGAAGAGGTCGTCGGGGCTGATCACCTGATCTGCGGCGAAGGAGCCCATGATGGTGTCAGGATCGCGGCGGTAAAGGATGGCCGCAGCGAGGCCGATGGCGGCGCCGGAATCCTTGGGCTCACTCTCAAGGACGAGCTCGTCGTCGCCCACTTCGGGGAGCTGGCGGCAGACTGCCGCGCGGTGGGCCTCGCCGGTTACTACTAGCACGCGTTCGCCGGCCAGCGGCTCCAAGCGGTCGTAGGTAGCCCTCAACAAGGTGCTGCCCGACCCGGTGAGGTCGTGCAGGAACTTAGGCGCGGCGGCACGCGAGAGTGGCCACAGCCGGGTCCCCACACCGCCCGCCGGAATGACCGCATGGAAGCGGTTCATGGGCGATTCCGGGTATTTCGCGTCTTCTGTACTCACCGCAACACTTTATCCGACGCAACCGGGAAGCTCCGCAGAACGCCACGGATGTGGCGTTCGTCTCAGACGGTACCCAAAATCGCCTGAATCCGGGCAGGAAACATGGAATTAACAAGCAGAGAAGCCGGGCCTAAATTGAATATGCTGTGAGCGAAGCCTAGATTTAGGCGTGAGCTACGAGTGCTCTCGCAGCAGGCGTTCCCCCCGCATGGATCCCATGCCAGCGCCGCTGTGTTGCAGGAAGGTTTAATCAGTGCCGACAAAACCAGCTGGCACCTTGTACCGCGGCCGTGAAGGCATGTGGTCCTGGGTTGGACACCGTATTACCGGTGTAGTGATCTTTTTCTTCTTGTTGGTCCATGTGCTGGACACCTCATTGGTGCGCGTGTCCCCTGAGGCCTACACGGCCGTCATTGGTGCTTACAAGAACCCCCTCATGGCCCTGGGTGAAACGGGCCTGGTCGCTGCGATCATCTACCACGCCTTCAACGGCCTGCGTGTGATCGCGATCGACTTCTGGAAGAAGGGCGCGAAGTACCAGCGCCAGATGCTGTGGGTCGTGCTTGCACTGTGGCTGGTCACGTTCGCCGGCTTCGCTATCCGCCACCTTTCCCTCGCGCTGGGAGGCCACTAAGCCATGACAACCATCGAATCCCCCCGCACCGGGAAGATCGCCCCGAAGTACAACCGCAATGGCTCCAGCCGCGGCAACTTCGAGATGATCGCCTGGCTCTTCATGCGCCTGTCCGGCATCGTGCTGGTGGTGCTGATCTTCGGCCACCTCTTCGTGAACCTCCTGGTGGGCGAAGGCATCCATGCCATCGACTTCGGTTTTGTCGCCGGCAAGTGGGCCGATCCCTTCTGGCAGTTCTGGGACCTGGCCATGCTGTGGCTTGCCATGCTGCACGGCACCAACGGCGTCCGCACCATCATCAACGACTACGCCGAGAAGGATTCCACGCGCTTCTGGCTCAAGATGGTCCTCTACGCGGCAACGCTGGTCATCATCATCCTCGGCACCCTGGTGATCTTCACGTTCAACCCGTGCCCCGTCGTCGACGGCGTCCAGCTTCCCGGCGGATTCTGCCCGGCACCGTAGCGGCCCGTGCCGCATCGGCGTGGCCGGCTTGCCGGTCCGCCTGAAGTAGCGGAGCAGCCTCCGCCGACCATCTGAATTTTTGAAAGAGAGAGCATCTGGTATGCAGGTCCATAAGTACGACGTCGTCATTGTCGGTGCAGGTGGCGCCGGCATGCGCGCCGCGATCGAGTCCGGTCAGCGCGCACGCACAGCGGTACTGACCAAGCTCTACCCCACCCGCTCGCACACCGGTGCGGCCCAGGGTGGCATGTGTGCAGCACTGGCCAACGTCGAGGAAGACAACTGGGAATGGCACACCTTTGACACCATCAAGGGTGGCGACTACCTGGTTGACCAGGACGCAGCCGAGGTCATGGCGAAGGAAGCCATCGACGCCGTGCTTGACCTGGAAAAGATGGGTCTGCCGTTCAACCGCACCCCCGAGGGCCGGATCGACCAGCGACGCTTCGGTGGCCACACCCGTGACCACGGCAAGGCTCCTGTCCGCCGCGCCTGCTATGCAGCAGACCGTACGGGTCACATGATCCTCCAGACCCTGTACCAAAACTGCGTCAAGCACAACGTTGAGTTCTACAACGAGTACTACGTCCTTGACCTGCTGATCGTCGAGGAAGACGCAGTACGCGAGGACGGTACGCCGTACAAGCAGAAGCGTGTTGCCGGCGTCGTCTCCTACGACCTCGCTTCGGGCGAACTGCACGTCTTCCAGGCCAAGTCCGTCGTCTTCGCCTCCGGCGGCGCCGGCAAGGTCTTCAAGACCACCTCCAACGCCCACACCCTGACCGGTGACGGCATGGGCATCGCCTTCCGCCGCGGCATCCCCCTTGAGGACATGGAGTTCTTCCAATTCCACCCGACAGGCCTCGCCGGCCTGGGCATCCTCCTTACCGAGGGTGCGCGTGGTGAAGGTGCCATCCTGCGTAACTCCGAGGGTGAGCGCTTCATGGAGCGCTACGCCCCCACCATCAAGGACCTCGCACCCCGTGACATCGTGGCCCGCGCCATGGCGAACGAAGTGCGTGAGGGACGCGGTTGTGGCCCGAACAAGGACTACGTCCTTCTGGACCTCACCCACCTTGAGCCTGCACACATCGAGGCCAAGCTTCCGGACATCACGGAGTTCGCCCGCACCTATCTTGGCGTGGAACCGTTCACCGATCCCGTCCCGGTGTTCCCGACCGCTCACTACGCCATGGGCGGCATCCCCACCAACATCACCACCGAAGTGCTCCAGGACAACGACACGATCGTTCCCGGACTGTACGCAGCCGGTGAAGTTGCCTGCGTGTCCGTGCACGGATCGAACCGCCTGGGCACCAACTCGCTCCTGGACATCAACGTCTTCGGCAAGCGTGCCGGCATCGCTGCTGCTGAGTACTCCAAGACCGCCGACTTCGTCGAGCTGCCCGAGGACCCCGAGGCAATGACCCGCGGCATCCTTGATGGTCTGCTCAGCGGCAACGGCACCGAGCGCGTCGCGCAGATCCGCAAGGAACTGCAGGACACCATGGATGCCAACATGCAGGTGTTCCGCACCAAGGAGTCCCTGGAGCAGGTTCTCCGCGACATTGCATCCTTTGAAGAGCGGTACAAGCACGTTACCGTCCAGGACAAGGGCAAGCGCTTCAACCTGGACCTCCTGGAAGCTGTGGAGCTGGGCTTCCTGCTGGACATGGCCAAGGTCATGACCGTCGGTGCGCTGCACCGTGAAGAGTCCCGCGGTGGCCACTATCGCGAGGACTTCCCGGACCGCGACGACGAGAAGTTCATGAAGCACTCCATGGCTTACCTGGACAACTCCGTCACTGCCGCCTCCTCGGCGGAATCCGTTGCGGGCATCCGTCTGGAGACGAAGCCCGTGATCTTCACCCGTTACGAGCCGATGGAGCGTAAGTACTAATGACGACCGAAATGGCAGAGCCCGCATCCAAGATCGAGCTCCCGGCGAGTGTTGCCGGCGACGGTGAAATTCCCACGTTCCACATCACGCTCCGCGTGCGCCGCTATGATCCCGAGATCTCGGAAGAAGCCCGCTGGGACGACTACAAGCTGACCATGTACGGCACGGACCGTGTTCTGGACGCCCTGCACAAGGTCAAGTGGGAGATCGACGGCACGGTTTCGTTCCGCCGCTCCTGCGCCCACGGTGTTTGTGGCTCCGATGCCATGCGCATCAACGGCCGCAACCGCCTCGCCTGCAAGACGCTGCTGAAGGACCTGGATACGTCCAAGCCCATCACCGTCGAGCCGATCAAGGGCCTCCCCGTGGAGAAGGACCTGATCGTGGACATGGAACCGTTCTTCCAGTCCTTCCGCGAAGTGATGCCGTTCCTGATCAACAAGGGCCACGAGCCCACCAAGGAACGCCTGCAGTCCGTCGAGGACCGTGAGCGCTTTGACGACACCACCAAGTGCATCCTGTGCGCAGCCTGCACCTCGTCCTGCCCGGTCTTCTGGACCGACGGCCAGTACTTCGGCCCGGCAGCAATCGTCAACGCACACCGCTTCATTTTCGATTCCCGTGATGACGCCGGCGACATGCGCCTTGAGATCCTCAACGACAAGGAAGGCGTGTGGCGCTGCCGCACCACCTTCAACTGCTCGGAAGCATGCCCCCGTGGCATCCAGGTGACCAAGGCAATCGCCGAGGTCAAGCAAGCCATCCTGGCCCGCAAGATCTAGTCAGCCGTTCCCTCAAGAACAGCACGACGACGGCGCCGCTCACCTGCGCAGGTGAGGGGCGCCGTCGTCGTTAATCAACTGCCGCAACCCACATCGCAACGCAAGGAGACCAGCGTGTCACGCTCTGAGAAGATCAGCTTCACAGGAAGCACCGGCGATACGCTGGCCGGAATTGTGGACGTACCCGAAGGTCCCGTGCGGGGCTGGGGCGTCTACTCTCACGGACTGACGCTGGGCAAGGACAGCCCTGCGGCGTCGCGTATTTGCAAAGGACTGGCTGAGCAGGGTGTTGGCATGCTCCGGTTCGACAACCTGGGCCTCGGCGGGTCCGAAGGCGAATGGTCTGCCGGGTCCTTCAGCGTCAAGGTGGCCGACACGATCCTGGCGGCAGACTTCATGCGGCTCACAGGCCGGGAGATCTCTTTGCTGGTAGGACACTCATTCGGCGGGGCGGCTGTGCTGGCCGCTGCCCGTGACATTCCGGGGCTGAACGCCGTGGTGACTGTTGGCGCGCCGTATGAGCCCAAGCATGTAGAGCACATGTTCGACGCCGAAATCGAGTCCATCCTGCGTGACGGAAGTGCCGTGGTGGACCTGGGCGGACGTCCCATGGAGATCCGCCGGCACTTCGTGGAGGACGTGGAGCGGGCTGACCTGCGCGACTGCATCCGGACGCTCCACAAGCCCCTCATGGTGATGCACTCCCCCACCGACAACACCGTGGGCATCGACAACGCGAGTGAAATCTTCCGCACTGCCCGGCATCCCCGGAGCTTTATCTCCCTTGAAGGCAGCGAGCATCTCCTCACGGGGAAGGGCCAGGCGGCGCGAGTGGCGCGCATCATCGGTGCCTGGGCCGACCCGTATCTGGAGATCCGCAACGCCACCTGACGGCCCTGCGCACCCAAGTAAGGGACAGCAAACGTTCCACTGAGGCCTCAGTAGAGCATGTGCTGTCCCCTAGTTGGGTAGTTACTTGCCGATGGCGGCCTTGCTTTCGCTGAGCCACTGCTCGGCAGCCTTCTCCGGGGTCAGCCGCTTGAACAGGACATCGGTGTTGATGCGGGCCGTGATCTCGGAAACGGCAGTGGAGCCGGTAGGTCCGATGTACGTTGGGGCGAAGTCCATCTTGCCGATCTGGTCAATGTAGGCGGCCTCAACCTTGCCCTGGGGCGTCAGGAGGTCCTGCACAGCCGTGCGCATGCCGGGATTGCTGGGCACGCCACGGTCGCTCTGGATGATCTTGGCCGCGGCCTCGTTGTTCACCAGGAAACTCACCAGTTTGGCGGCGGCATCAGTGTGCTTGCTGCGAGCGGAAATGGTGTAGAACTGTGAGGACTGGAGCCAGATGCCTGGAGTGGGCGTCTCACCGGGGAGCTTGAGCAATTTCAGGTCAGCCCCCGATGCCTTGCTGAGCGCAGAGAGGGAGTTGCTCCAGGTAAGCATCATGCCGGCTTGGCCCATGCCCATGAGCGTCTGCTCCGTGCCGGCATTGAGCTTCTCGACAGTCTCGGAGGCGCTGGGGGCCGCACCGGATTCGCTGAGCTTCAACGAGAAGTCGAAGTAGTCCTGCACAGTGTCCTTGTCCAGACCCAGCTGGCCGTCCTGGGTGTACAGCGACTTGCCGCGCTGGCGGGCGAAGGCATCCAGGGAGTCATGGGTTAGAACCGTCGCCGTGCCGTAGGTCCCCTTGGGGCTCTTCGCCGTGATGTCCGCGGCCACCTTGGCGAAGTCATCCCACGACCACTTGCTGTCATCCGGCAGGGCAACTCCTGCCGTCTGGAAGACAGCGGGGTTCACCACGATCGCCAGAGCGTTGGCTCCGGTGGAGACACCATATTGTTTGCCCTTCACCTGGCCGTTTTCCACGGCACCCTGATCCAGCTTTGACAGGTCCAGGGAGCCCTGCACCTTGGAGAGGTCCAGAAGTGCGCCGCGGTTGGCGTACTCGGCAGGGTAGGCGCCACCCATGGTGATGACATCCGGGGCATCGTTGGCGGCCACTTGGGTGGCCAGTTTGTCGAAGTAGCCACCGATGTCGCCGTACTCGGGCTTGACCTTGATGTTGGGGTTGGCGGCTTCGAACTCCTTGATGGCTTTGTTGGTCAGCTCGGCACGCGAGGCGTTTCCCCACCATGAGAAGCGGATTTCCACTGGCCCGTCTTCAGCTTGGTTGGAGGAAGGACTGGAACATGCGGCGGTGAGCCCAAGCATGCCTACGGCAGTAAGGAATGCCAGGGATTTGCGAATATTTCGGAGAGATTTACGCGTCATTGGGTAAGCTTCTTTCAGCCTCGAGAAAACGGTTCCTGAAACGTATCAAAAGGGTGTATATTCGTCAATGGTTCAGATTATGAACTATTCATTCCGCGAGGAGTCCGCCGTGCCCCAACGCTTGGAACAGATCCACATCCGGGACCCCTATGTCCTGACGCTGCCCGCCTCCGAGGAGTACTTGCTCTTTGGCAGTACTGACGAAAACATCTGGTCCGGTCCGGCCACGGGCTTCGACTGCTACAGGAGCAATGACCTCCTGGCATGGGAGGGGCCGTTCCCGGCGTTCCGTCCCGCTCCCGGTTTCTGGAGCAAGGAACAATACTGGGCGCCCGAAGTCCACCAGTACCGCGGCCGCTATTACATGTTCGCGACCTTCACCGCCCCCGGCCACTCCCGTGGAACCCAGATACTCTCTGCCGTGGAGCCCGAAGGTCCGTATGAGCCCTGGAGCGACGGCCCTGTCACTCCCTCCGAATGGGAGTGCCTTGACGGAACGCTGCACGTCGACCAGGACGGGGCGCCGTGGCTGGTGTTCTGCCACGAGTGGAAGCAGATCGACGACGGCGCGGTGGTTGCCCAACGACTCAGCCACGATCTCCGGCGCGCAGAAGGCGAACCACATGTCCTGTTCACGGCTTCCGAGGCCCCCTGGTCCCGCCCCTTGAACAGACCGTCCCACAGCGGGGCACCCCTACACGTCACCGATGGCCCGTTCCTGCACAGGCTCTCCAGCGGCAAGCTGATCATGCTCTGGTCCAGCTTCGGTGAGGAGGGCTACGCCATGGGTATTGCCCGCAGCCAGTCGGGGACCGTACTGGGGCCATGGACTCAGGAACCCGAGGCATTGTGGAGCAAGGACGGTGGGCACGGCATGATCGCCCGGAAGCTCGACGGTAGCCTGTTCCTCACCTTGCACCAGCCCAATAAAAGTCCTGACGAGCGCGCTGCGTTCTTCCCCCTGCGCGAACTCGAGGACACGGTGGTACTATCGCCTGCTTCCGGACCCATTGGCCGGCGTCACATCGACCGGGAGGCCCTCGTCAGCCGGCACAACGTGCGCCAGCACTCGTTGGATCCGCGAAGCCCGGTATCCGTGGGCAACGGTGAATTTGCCTTCACGATGGACCTCACGGGCCTGCAGACTTTCCCCGGACTCTACCCCGTAGGAGCCCGCGACGAACTCCCGCCCGGAACACTCCTGGGGACGCAGGCGCAGTGGGCCTGGCATTCGGTTCCGCCCGCCGAGCCCTACACACTGGACGACTCCACCGTGCTCTACGATTCCCCTCGTGGTCCCGTCCCGTACGTGGACATGGTGGGCGAGATCGTTAACGACCGCGAGACGGATACCTCCGCCGCCGAGACGTGGCTGAGGGCCAACCCGCATCGACTGGACCTCGGCCGGATCGGTTTCCGGCTGATCGAGGACGGTCAGGAATGCCCCCTGACACCGTCAGATGTCACGGCAACTGAACAGACCCTGGACCTATGGACCGGCACGGTGACCAGCCGCTTCATGCTGGCAGGTCACCCCGTCAAGGTCACGACGGCGTGCCATCCCGACGTCGACGAACTCGGCTTGCGTGTGGAATCGCCGGCGTTGGGGCACGGACTGCTGATCGGCATCGACTTTCCGTACGGGTCCGAAGCCTGGCATGACGCCGCCGACTGGACCAAGCCCGAGGCCCACTCCACGAAGCTGGACCTGCCGGCCCAAGCCCCCACCACGAACGCCACACAATGGGTTGTGCACCGCGAACTGGATGACTCCCGGTATGACGTCGTTGTCACTGGGAACGGCTTGGACCTTGAGCAGGCGGGCGAGCACTCCGTGCGGATCACCGCCAAGCGGGACGTCCTGGACCTCTCCATCGAATTTGTTTCAGCCGGCGACGATGATTGCATCCCGCGTGGCAGCAAAGAAAGCCAAGCAACCACTGTGGCGAGCCAGCAGGCGAAGCCAGGGGCCGGCGTCGTGCGTTCACCGGAACTGGAGGCCGGCAGCGGCGTCGCGGCAGCCTCGGCAGCCTGGTGGCCCCGGTTCTGGTACTCCGGGGGCGCGATCGAGCTTGACGCGAGCAGTGATCCCCGGGCCAAAGAGCTGGAACGCAGGATTGTCTTGTCGCAATACCTTACAGCGATCAACTGTTCGGGCTCGCTGCCGCCTCAGGAGACGGGGCTGGTGTGCAACTCCTGGCGTGGCCGCTTCCACCTGGAAATGCACTGGTGGCACGCGGCCCATTTCGCGCAATGGAACCGGGTGGAGCTCCTGCTACCGTCCCTGCGCTGGTACTCAACGATCTTGGACGCGGCGCGGCAGACCGCCAGGCAGCAAGGTTTTGAGGGTGTGCGCTGGCCCAAACAGGTGGGACCGGACGGTCGGGAGAGCCCGAGCACCATCGGCACCTTCCTCATCTGGCAACAACCGCATCCCATTTACCTGGCCGAGCTGGTGTACCGGGCCCATCCCACGCGCGAGGTGCTGGAGGAGTTCGCGGAGATCGTGTTCGAGTCGGCGGCTTTCATGGCCAGTTTCGCCCATCCCACGCCGAGGGGGTTCGAGTTGGGGCCGCCCCTGATTCCGGCGCAGGAGAGTTATGGCCCCATCAGGTCCACGGTCACGAACCCCACGTTTGAGCTGGCGTACTGGCAATGGGCACTCCAAACAGCGGCCACTTGGCGGGAACGGCTGGGACTGGAGCCTATGCCTGCCTGGTCCGATGTAGCCGAGGGGATGGTCCCACCGCGGGTGGTGGACGGCGTGTATGCCGCCATCGATGTGGAGCCCTTCACCATCCGCACGGACCACCCGTCCATGCTGTGCGCACTGGGAGTCCTCCCGGAGACCGCGCTGATCGACCCGGACGTCATGCGCGCTACGTTGAAGGACGTCCTGGCGGACTGGGACTGGGGCAGCACCTGGGGTTGGGATTACCCCGTCATGGCCATGACCGCCGCACGCCTGGGCGACCCCGAGGCCGCTGTGGACGCGCTCCTGCTGGAAGCCGGAAAGAACACGGTGCTTCCCAACGGTCACAACCGCCAAACCGACTCTTTGCCGCTGTACCTGCCTGGCAACGGTGGGCTCCTTGCCGCGGCGGCCCTGATGGCTGCGGGCTGGGACAACGGACCGGATCGTCACGCCCCGGGATTTCCCGCCGACTGGACGGTGGCGTGGGAAGGACTGGTGCGGTCCCCCTAGTTTCCAAGCAACGCGGGGTCACTCATGGCCCATCCAAGGGTGGATCATGGGCCATAAGTGACCCCGCGTTGCACTTGTTAACGGCGGCGCGGGCCAACTGCTGCGCCCACGAGTGCGCCGAGACCGACCCCCAAGAGGATCCCCAAAAAGGGTGAGTTGAAGATCAACTGCCCTACGATCAGCCCCACGGCAGCACCCAGGAGGCAGGAAATCCACAGCTGATTGTTCATTCTGCCTCCAGTTGATCAGGTACGCGGCACTACTCAGGTACGCGGCACTACACGACGCGAACCGAGGACCTTCTTCCGCGGGTTCTCCCCCGATTCCATATCCGCCTCACGAACAGCCGACCACGATGCCGAGACCAAGTACACCTGGCTCACCAGGTTGAACCAGATGAGCAGGCCTATGATGATGGCGAACGACGCCAGAACGGGGTTGTTGCCGGAACGGGCAAGAAGTTCAGTACTGAAAAACTGCAGAACGGTGGTTCCTACACCTGCCAGCACTACTCCTTCAAGGAACGCGCGCCGGGTCAACGAAAGGCCACCGGCGACGCGGAACAGCACTGCCGCCGTCGCGCAGTTCAGCAAAAGCGGAACCGCAATTTTGATGACCGCGGCGATCGGGGCGGCAACGTTCTCGTCAAGGTGAAGCAACTGGAAGAACCAATCCGCCGCTGTTCCAAAGACCAGGGAGGCACCGGCACTGACCACGAGGATGACGCCGAGGAGCAACAGGGTGCCGGCGTCGATGAGCTTCTGGACAATGGCGTTGCGCACCAAGGGGCCCTCGTTCATGACGCCCCGCAAGCCTTCCCTGACGCTCGCGATCCAGCCGAGGGAGGTGAAGATGGTGACGGCAGCAGCGATGACCGCAGTCCAGCCCAAGCCTGAGGGATTGAGCAGCGATTGCGGATCCACCAGGCCTTCGCCGCCATTGACCTGCAGCAGTCCGGGCGCTGCGGAGGCAACGCTTCGAATGACCGCGTCCTCCAGAACCGGGTTCCCGCCCAGGACGATGCCGGCAATGGCGAAGCCCGTGGTGAGAAGACCTGTTACGGAGAAGAACATGTTGAAGCCGATGCCGGCACTCAACAGGGGCCCATGCTGGCGCGTGTAGTGCTGGAACGAGCGCATGGCCCGGTTGGTGTTCAGCCGCGCCATGAAAAGCGCGAAGAAAGCACCGGCCTTCTTCAGCGGCCCTTCCCCGGCGCGCTTGGCATGACCCCAATCCTGCCGCTTCCGGAGCAGCTCGAGCTTGAGTTTCGCCAGTTCAGTTGGCAGTGGAGGAGCGTCTGCCTCCGCGGCCTGGATCCGCTTGCTGTTCTTCGTCAGTATCGCCGCCAAAGTCGAGCTCTTCCCGTAGCTGCCAAATTCCGTTGGTGTCGTGCTCGTAAAGTCCCATGCTAACCACAGGGAAGGTGGCTCGGTAATCTCTGAGGACCGTTTCGGCCTCATCAAGATTTTCCTGGGCGACGTCGTGCGCCACGGTCACGTGCGGATGGTAGGGAAAAGGAAGTGTCCGTTCGAGGGGACCGCTCTGGAGTTTCTCGTGCAATTGCACGCATTCCTCAAAGCCCTCTTCGACATTTACGAACACCACGGGCGAGACGGGCCGAAAGGATCCCGTGCCGGAGATCGTGATGTGGAAAGGCTCCTGGTTGCGGGCTACTTCCCTCACGTGTTCACGGGTAGCCGCCCAGTCCTGGGTGGGAGTGGTGGTGATCAACGTGATATGGGCAGGAATGACCTCAGCCATGGGGTCCCCGAAGGAAGCCCGCCATTCCTGGAGCTCACGGGCTATCTCCGGCGGGAAGCCGAGGATAACTCCCACGCACATGGCGTCACCGGCGCCGCAATCAGCGCCGGCGACAGCAGGCTGGCGGGAGTCGTCAGGACCCACACCGTTGCGGGTGTCGGTCTTGACGTTGAGCTGGCCAGCGGCGCACATGGACTTAGAGGGCTCCCTGGTTACCGAGGTCCCCGCGGTAGGGCAGGAACCCAACCTTGGAGTAGACGTCAGCGAGTGTGGCAGAGGCGATTTCCCGTGCCTTGTCCGCGCCGTGTGCCAGGAGACGGTCCAATTCCGCGGGATCGGCCAGGAGTTCGTTGGCACGCTCACGGATGGGTGCCAGATGCCCGGAGACGAGCTCGGCCAGGTCCACCTTCAGGTGTCCGTACATCCTGCCCTGGTAATCGGCCACGATCTTCTCCACCGGAGTACCACTGATGGCCGAGTAGATGGTCAGCAGGTTGGACACGCCTGGCTTGTTCTCACGGTCGTAGCGGATCTCGGTTTCGGTGTCCGTGACGGCTGACTTGATGCGCTTGGCCACGGTCTTGGGGTCGTCCAGCAGGTTGATGAGACCGGCCGGTGATTCCGCGGACTTGGACATCTTGGCTGTGGGGTTCTGGAGGTCGTAGATCTTGGCCGATTCCTTCTGGATAAAGGCCTCAGGTACCTGGAAGGTCTCCCCGAACCGGCTGTTGAAGCGGTTGGCCAGGTCCCGGCTCAGCTCCACATGCTGCCGCTGGTCCTCGCCCACCGGTACACCGTGCGGCTGGTAAAGGAGAATGTCCGCGGCCTGCAGAATCGGGTAAGTGAACAGGCCAACACTGGCATGGTCCGACCCCTGCTTCTGGGCCTTGTCCTTGAACTGGGTCATGCGGGCGGCCTCGCCCATGCCGGTGATGCAGTTCAGAACCCACGCCAACTGGGCATGCTCCGGCACCTGGGACTGGACGAACAAGGTGCACTTTTCCACGTCAACGCCGCCGGCGATGTACTGGGCAGCAGTGATCCGGGTGCGACGGGCGAGTTCCGCGGGATCCTGCGGAACAGTGATGGCGTGCAGGTCGGGGATGAAGAAGACCGCGTCGTACTCGTCCTGCATACGGACCCAGTTGACCAAGGCGCCGAGGTAGTTGCCCAGGTGCAGCGAATCAGCGGAGGGCTGCATGCCCGAGAGCACCCTGTGCTTGGCGCCAACTGCCAGTTTGGTGGACGTGCCGGCAGCCGTGGCGGTTTCAGTGGTGGAGCTTGTCATGGAGGAATACCTTAGGGAACTTGGAGCCGGTAGTCGACTACCAGCGGTGCGTGGTCGGAGAAGCGGGTGTCCCACGAAGGCGCCCGGTCGACCACAGCGGAGAAAGCAGCTGCAGCGAGGTCCGGGGTGGCCAGGTGGTAGTCGATGCGCCAGCCTGTGTCAGTGTCAAAGGCCTTACCGCGCTGGGACCACCAGGTGTAGGGGCCGGCGACATTTCCTGCCAGGCCCCTGTGGACATCCCTCCATCCGATTTCTTCGCCGAGGAAGCGGTCAAAATAGGCCCGCTCCTCAGGGAGGGAGCCGGCACGCTTGACGTTGCCCTTCCAGTTCTTGATATCGAGTTCCGTGTGCCCGACGTTGAGGTCGCCAACCACCAAAGCGTGGTCGCTGTGCTTGGCGAGCTCCGGAAGCCGGGTGATCATGGCATCGAGGAAGCGGAACTTGTCATCCTGCTTCGGCGTGCCGACTTCGCCGGAGTGCACATAGGCGCTGACCACCGAAAGCGTGGAGGAATCCCCCGCCGCGTTCTTGACGTTGAAGTCGGCTTCAACCCAGCGTCCTGAGGTATCGAAGTAGGAATCACCGATCCCCACGCGGGTTGCCGTGGGTTCCTCACGGGAAGCAATGGCAACGCCTGCGCGGCCCTTTGCTTCAGCTTCGGTGTGGAGGATGTGCCAGCCTTCGCCGATCAGCTTCCGGACGATATCGTCAGGAGCGCGGACTTCCTGCAGGCAGAGAATGTCGACCTCGCGCGGCTCCAGCCATTCCGCCATGCCGTTCTTATAGGCAGCCCTGAGGCCATTGACGTTGACTGATGCGATGCGAAGGAAGTCCTTCTTCAATGCCGTACTCACCCGCTCTACTCTAGTCGATGATGGTGCCGGCAACGGGCTCGTCGGAGCCGCCGGAAGACTTGATCATATCCCTGGCGTTGGTGGCCGTAATCGCGATGGTTTCCAGTGCGCGGTTGATGGTGTCCTCGTTCGCAGCAGCACCCTTGGCCCGCTCCTCATCGACCACCCGGACCTGGACCTGGACGATCTTGAAGGAGTGGTCCAGCTTGAGGTCCCGGACTTCGTCCGCCTGGCTCCGTTCTGCGACCACGCGGGTGCCGCCGTTGTCAGCAATGTTCGACGACGGCGCGCGGCCGGCTGCTGCGTTGAACGCATTTTGCGCTTCGGTCAGCTTTGCCCCTGCCCGCTGGGCTGCCCGCCGGATACTCAGGACCACGAAGGTGGCCAGGGCAAGCCAACCGAAGGCCACCACAGCCACGACCCAACCGACGACGTCGTTCTGGTTGGCCGCGAAGATGACAGCTACCA
Source organism: Paenarthrobacter sp. JL.01a (assembly GCF_025452095.1). Classification (NCBI taxonomy): domain Bacteria; kingdom Bacillati; phylum Actinomycetota; class Actinomycetes; order Micrococcales; family Micrococcaceae; genus Paenarthrobacter; species Paenarthrobacter sp. JL.01a. The sequence goes on along the minus strand of NZ_CP104877.1, from coordinate 1,278,949 downwards.
GGAAGGCGATGATGACGACAGTCATCCCCAGGCCGCCAATGCGGAAGCCCTTGAACATGCCTTTGCCGGCGGGAGACGTGGACGGGTGCGGGTCACCGAGAGATTGCATATCCCCATTCTCTCAAACGCACAATGGTGCCCCGGACGCTTCCACGGACGGCGAACACGCGAGTTTTTGTACAGCTAATGCCCTTAAGAGGCCCTGATAAGAGCGTTATCTGTACAAAAACTCCATCATTTGAGGAAGAGTCGGCGCAGCCTTCCTGTGGTGAGCATGATTCCCAACGCGATCATCACCAGGTAATAGCCCACGTGGATGGCGGTCGCGGGCGTGAAGACACCCACACTGATCTGCCGCAGAAGCTCCACTCCGTGCCACAGGGGCATGGCCTGGATGAACCACTGGATCGGCTGCGGGTACACGCTCAGCGGGTAGAAAGTGGCACTGAACAGGAACATGGGCAGCAGGAAGAAGTTGATCCAGTCCATCTGCTGGAAAGTCTTCATGAAGCTGGTGATGCCCATGCCGAAGCTCGCGAAACCAAACGCGATCAGCACCGACGCCGGGATCACCAGAATGGCCCACCAACTGGTGAGCAGCCCCATCACTCCCATGACCGCCGTGAAGCCTGTGGCGTACAGCAGTCCGCGCAGCAGCGCCAGGAAGATCTCCCCGATGGCTACGTCCAGCGGGCCCAGCGAGGTGTAGAGCATCCCTTGGTACAGCTTGGCGAAGTTCATCTTGAAGAAGACGTTCCATGTGGAGTCGTAAATGGCCCCATTCATGGCCGAAACCGCCAAGAGCGCGGGGGCAATGTAGGCGGCGTAGCTGATTTCCGCGCCTCCCGGACCTTGGACGGTGCCCACGATCGAGCCCATTCCCACGCCCATGGCCAGCAGGAAGAGCACCGGCTCGAAGAACCCGGACACCAGCACCAACCAGGTGCTCGATTTTGCCGCCATCAGGCCGCGCCCCACCACGGCCCTGGCGTTGCGGGAGTACAGGGAACCAAACTTCCGTTCCCGGGCAAGATCGGTGGCGCTGTGCCCGCCTGTCAGGACGCTCATGAACCCATCCTTTTGACGAATTGGCGGCGGACCAGCACCCAGCCCACTACTGCGGCCGCCACCAGGAATACCGCATGCGTGATGGTCAGCAACGGGTTCTCGTCCAGCCCGTAGGTAAACACCCTGCCCAGCTCGGTGCCATGCCAGACCGGAGAGATCCACCCGATCCAGCGCACAGCCAACGGCAAAGTGTCCAGCGGAAAGAACGTCCCCGAGAACAGGAACAGCGGCATCACAATGAAGCGCTGCACCAAGGCGAATTGCCCTTTGTCCTGGGTGATGCTCGCGGCGTAGGCCATCAGCGGCAACCCAAAGGACAGTGCAGCCACAGTAGCCACCAGCGCAGAGACCCAGCCCCAAGGGCTCGGTGACGCACCAAACATGGCCACCACCGCGAAGTAGACCAACGATTGCAGCAGGAACCTCAGTGTGCTGGCCATGATGTGCCCGCTGGCGATCTGCCGCGGGGTCAATGGCGAGGCATGCGGCCCGTAAAACACCCGGCGCCACTTGAACCCGTCCGTAATGGGGTAGGAGAACTCTCCCGACGCCGTCATCACCGCTGCGGAGACCAGCAGCGCCGGCGCCACGAACTCCAGGTAACTCACCCCGCCGAAGGCAGCCACACTGTTGGCGTCCACCAAACTGGCCAGGCCAACTCCCATGGCGAACAGATACGCCACGGGCTGCCCCACGCTGTACAGGATCACGGACCAGCCGTAATTGCGCATGACCCGGAGGACTTGCTCGGCGTAGAAGAAGGAACCCCAACGGCGCGCCCTGGCCGCCGAGACGGCAGGTGGGTGGGCCCGCAACGGGGGCACCGCCGTCGTGCTTGGTTTGTCAGTCAACGAGGCTCCTGCCCGTCAGCCGGAGGAACACGTCCTCCAGCGAGGACCGGCGCACCAGCGAGGTCAGCGGCCGCAGCCCCCGGGCGGTGACCTGCTCCAGTGCGGCCTCGCCATCGTGCGCGTAGATCAGCACGCGGTCGGGGAGCGTCTCGAGACGCTCGCCGATGCCTTGAAGTTCGACGCCGATGGTCGCGTTCCGCTCGGAACCGAACCTGAGCTCAAGTACTTCGCGCGACGAATGCTCGCGGATCAATGCAGCCGGCGAGCCTTCGGCCATGATCCGGCCCTTGTCCACCACGATGAGCCGGTCGCAAAGCTGCTCGGCCTCGTCCATGTAGTGCGTAGTGAGGATGAGCGTGACCCCGCTTTCCTTGAGCCTGAACAGCCGGTCCCAGAGAATGTGGCGCGCTTGCGGGTCCAGGCCGGTGGTGGGCTCGTCCAGGAGCAGGATGCGGGGTTCATTGATGAGCGAGCGGGCGATGGTGAGCCGTCGCTTCATGCCGCCGGAGAGCGCATCAACCTTTGAGGTGGCTTTGTCCGTCAGCTGGGCGAATTCCAGGAGTTCATCGGCCTTGGGCCGCAGGTAGCTCAGGGGCAGCCCGAAGTACCGGCCATAGACAATGAGGTTCTCGCGGACCTTGAGCTCTTCGTCCAGGTTGTCCTGCTGTGGAACGACGCCCAGATGCGCGCGGACCTCGGGGCCATGCGTCTCGGGGTCCAGGCCCATGATGTTCAGCGAGCCGGACGTGCGTTGGGAGACGCCGCCGATCATTTTCATGGTGGTCGATTTCCCGGCGCCGTTGGGCCCCAGCAGGCCGAAAGACTCCCCCGCCGGGACGTCGAAGGAGATGTTGTCGACAGCGGTGAGCTCACCGTAGGTCTTGGTGAGGTTGCGTGCGCTGATGACTGAAGGTGAGTTCATGTCGAAGCTGGCTTGTGGTGATTCCGGCGAGGCAGAGCGGATTGCTTCATTGTGCACCCTCAGCAGACTAGTAGCGCCGGAGAAGATGTGAAAGATCTATTCCGCAAATTTATTGAATTTAGTCGTCCCCGCGAGCGCCGCGTGTTCCGGAAAAGATGGGCTGAACCGCGTCACGAACCTGCGTTCCGGCAGACCGTCCATATATGGAGCGAATCGCCTCCGCGATGAAAGGACGAGAATGGCCAGCCGAAATACCCGAACCACCCCGCGTCCCACGGATCGTGACACTGGCCCGACGTTGACTTCCAAGCTGGGAGCCGAGGCCCTTGGTACTTTCGTCCTGGTCTTTGGTGGCGTGGGCACCGCCCTGTTCGCAGCGAACTTCCCGGATACAGCGAACGCGTTGGGCGTGGGGTTTCTCGGCGTATCACTGGCGTTCGGTCTGACCGTCGTTGCAGGCGCCTACGCGTTTGGCCACGTCTCCGGTGGACATTTCAACCCGGCTGTCACCATCGGGCTGGCCGTTGCCGGGCGGTTTCCCGCCAAGGACATCGCAGCATATATCGTGGCCCAGGTTGTGGGCGGCGCGGCAGCCTCCAGCGTGCTGGCTGCCATCGCGGCAGGGGGTCCCAACGGCTTCTTCACTTCCGCCCGGGCCAGCGGCTTCGCCTCCAATGGTTTCGGTGATCACTCCCCCGGAGGCTTTGGCCTCGTCTCGGCCCTGGTCATCGAGTTTGTGCTGACGGCGGTCTTCGTCCTGGTCATCCTCGGCGTCACGAACCGGCGTGCTGCGCCAGGGTTCGCTGCACTTGCCATTGGCCTCAGCCTCACGCTGATCCATCTGGTCAGCATCCCCGTGACCAACACTTCAGTGAACCCGGCCCGTTCCATCGCAACGGCCCTCTACGGCGATGGCTGGGCGCTCGGGCAGCTTTGGGTCTTCATAGTCGCTCCCATCGCCGGCGCCGTCGCAGCAGCGGCGCTCTACCGTCGTGTCTTTGAAGGGACAACGAACTGATTCCGGACCTTCAGGACGACGGCTGCGAGCGCAGTACCTCCAGGCGCTGCCGGAACTCGGTTTCGTCAATCTCCCCGCGGGCGTACCGTTCCCGGAGCACGCCTTCGGCGCCCTGCGTTGCCGCCCACTGATGGTTGCGCCGCCAGGTTCTGCGGGCGGTGAAGATGACCAGGCCGATCACGATGATCCAAAACAACGGAAACAACAGGAAGAACGGCCACGCGACACCGTCTCCCCAAGGACCATGGGCGGCGACGACGGCCGGGAGCTGGGCAAGGGAGCTTCCCAGTGTGGTGGTTTCCCCAACGGTGGACGTCAGTGCTGTGAACATGTCAGTGATCCAAACTCTCTGCGCCGGATGCGGCGTGAACCGTCTTTCGGCTCTGGTTCCAGTCTGTCCAGCAGCGGACCGAAAGGCGTCCGACGTCGGGAGTCACCTTGCGGTACCCGCCTACTCCGGAGGGAGTGGGTCAGCTGCTCCAGCCTGGCTTCACCAGCCCGGACTCGTACGCCAGCACCACCAGTTGGGAGCGGTCCCTGACCATCAGCTTGGTCATGATGCGGGATACGTGGGTTTTGGCGGTCAGGGGCGTGATGAAAAGCCGTTCCGCGATCTCCGCGTTGTTCAGCCCCTCCCCTACCAGCGCCAGCACTTCCCTTTCGCGGTCAGTGACCTGGTCCAGCGGGACGACCTTCCCTGCGGCGCGGCTCTGTGAGGCGAGCTGTGCCATGATGCGCCGGGTCACGGAAGGCGAGAGCAGGGCGTCGCCGTCGTGGACCACCCGGACTGCCCGGATGAGTTCCGCCGGTTCGGTGTCCTTGACCAGGAACCCTGCCGCGCCCGCTCGGACGGCCTCGGCAATGTACTCGTCCAGTTCGAAGGTGGTGAGGATGATGACCCGCGTTCCCACCAGGGCGGGGTCGCCGAGGATCCTCCGGGTGGCGGTCAGGCCGTCTTCGTCAGGCATCCGGATGTCCATGAGGATGACGTCGGGCCTGTCCCGGTTCGCGAGGCGGACGGCATCGCGCCCGGTGCCCGATTCCCCCACAACCTCCATGTCCGGTTCGGCGTCCAGGAGCGCACGAAAGCCTGCCCTGATGAGGGTTTGGTCGTCGGCCAGGAGGATGCGGATCATGGGCGGGTCCCTTCGGTCTGTAGCGGCAGGCTCGCTTCGATGCGCAGGCCGGGATGCAGTTCAATCAAAGTCAGCGATCCCCCCAACGCGGCCACCCTCTCCCGCATCCCCGTGAGCCCGTTGCCGGGTAGCGCGCCACCCATGCCACCGCCGTCGTCCCCAATGGTCACCGTAAGCGCACCGGCAGCTTGGGCGAGACGCACGACGGCGGATCGGGCACCTGAGTGCCGCCCGACGTTGGTGAGGGCTTCCTGGACGATCCGGTACGCAGCTTCCTGCTGTGCGGGACCTACGAGCCGGGGTTCGGAGTTGTCATCCAGGGCGACCACCAGACCGCCGACCTCCGCGTTTTTCACGAGTTCCGGGATGCGGGCCAGAGTGGGCCGGGCAGCTGGTGCGAGTGGGATGTCTTCACGCAATACGCCCAGGAGCTGGCGGACTTCGGTGAGTGATTCCTTGCTGGCGGCCTTGATGGCTTCGAGGGCGGGCCTGAGCTTTTCGGGATCGTCGGCGCCAACATGCAAGGCCACCGACGCCTGCACGTTGATCATTGAGAGGGAGTGCGCCACGACGTCGTGGATGTCCCGGGCCAGGGTGAGCCTGTACTCGTCACGTTCGGCTTTCTGTGCGTCCAGACGCCGGCGCCGGTATTCGGCGAACCGTTCGCTACGGCGTCGTATCCCCTGCCCGATCAGCACCAGGATCGCTGCCCATGCCACACCGGCTGAGGCGCGCACCGGCCAGCTTTCGTCCCCTGCCAGGAAGGCCACTGCGATGACAGCGGCAGCGGCGATCCCCGCCCCGGTCCAGGCTTGCCAGCGAAGGCCCGCAGCCGCCGTCATGATGATGGCCAGCGCCAAGGACAGGACGATGGGCCCCCAGGCGTAACCCAGTGCCAGATAGGCACCGGTAGCGAGAAGCGCGACCGGGAGCATCGCCCGGGGCTCACGCTTCCGGAAGGCCAGCCCGGCCGGACCGGCGAGCAGCAGCAGGACCGCGAACGCGTCCAAGGGCCGAGGCGCGGCCTGATGGCCGGCCGAGAAAAGCGTTCCCACAATCTGGATCACAGCCACAGTGATAACGATGAAGCTTGTGGGCGGACCCGCGAAGCGGCGGCCTTGGAAGCGGCCTGGGCCGGGGAATTGCTGTGGCCCCGGACGCCGCCTGGGCTCAGGGGAAAGGGGCTGCATACACAGAGCCTAGCTTCGGTGGTGCTTTTAGTCGTCGGATTAACGGAGCAGGGCGCCTACTCCGTGGGGAGTAGGCGCCCTGCCGGGGTTTGGCGAAAGCTACGCGAGGCCGGCCTGGCGCTCGGCGCTCTCCACGACGTTGGCGAGCAGCATCGCGCGGGTCATCGGACCCACGCCGCCCGGGTTCGGGGACAGCCAGGCGGCGACGTCGGCAGCAGCCGGGTCAACGTCTCCGGTGACCACAGCCTTGCCGTTGCCGTCGTCAACGCGGCTGACGCCGACGTCGAGCACAATGGCACCCGGCTTGAGGTCCCCGGCCTTGATCATGTGCGGCACGCCGGCAGCGGCGATAACGACGTCGGCCTGCTTCAGTTCCGCGGGCAGGTCCACGGTTCCGGTGTGGGCCAGGATGACCGTGGCGTTGACTTCCTTGCGGGTCAGCAGCAACCCGATCGGGCGGCCGATGGTGACGCCACGGCCGACCACGAGGACGCGCTTGCCCTTGAGGTCGATGTTGTGGCGGCGAAGCAGCTCTACGCAGCCCTTGGGCGTGCAGGGCAGCGGGGACTTCATTTCGCCGTTCACGTTGGCCACCAGGCGGCCAAGGTTCATGGGATGCAGGCCATCGGCGTCCTTGTCAGGGTCCATGGCCTCGAGAATGACGTCCTGGTCGATGTGCTTGGGCAGCGGGAGCTGGACGATGTAGCCGGTGCACTCCGGGTTCTCGTTGAGTTCCTGGACAACTTTGAGCAGGTCTTCCTGGGTGATGTCCTCAGGCAGGTCACGGCGGATGGACTGGATGCCGACCTCGGCGCAGTCCTTGTGCTTGCCGCCGACGTACCAGGTGCTGCCGGGGTCTGAACCCACCAGGATGGTACCCAGGCCCGGGACGATGCCTTTGCCGGCCAGGACGGAAACGCGTTCGGTCAGTTCTGCCTTGATGGCTGCGGCGGTGGCCTTGCCGTCAAGGATCTGTGCGGTGGACTGTGTCATTCCATCTGCTCTTTCTGGTGGGTGACCTGTTGGCTCATGCCAACGGGATCCACCGCCGTAGGTGTGGCGGCGGATCCCGTCGGCACCGGTTCAGTGACCGGGTAGTGCTTATTCAGCCCTGGGAAGGCTGTTTACCACTGCTCGTGCTGCGGGTACAGCGGGAAATCGGCGGCCAGCTTGTCGACGCGGGCCTGGAGGCTTTCGACGTCGGTGGCGGAGCCGGACTTCAGTGCGGTGGCGATGATCTCGGCAACCTCGGTGAACTCGGTGGCGCCGAACCCGCGGGTAGCCAGGGCAGGCGTACCGATACGCAGGCCGGAGGTGACCATCGGCGGGCGGGGATCGAACGGAACAGCATTGCGGTTCACGGTGATGCCCACCGAGTGCAGGAGGTCTTCGGCCTGCTGGCCGTCCAGCTGCGAGTTGCGCAGGTCAACCAGGACCAAGTGGACATCGGTGCCGCCGGTGAGGACCGAGACGCCGGCGTCGGCGACGTCGGACTGGTTCAGGCGGTCGGCGATGATCTTGGCACCTTCAAGGACGCGCTGCTGGCGCTCCTTGAACTCTTCGCTGCCGGCGATCTTGAAGGCAACAGCCTTGGCCGCGATGACGTGCATGAGCGGGCCGCCCTGCTGGCCCGGGAAGACGTTGGAATTGATCTTCTTGCCGTACTGCTCCTTGGCCAGGATGACGCCGGAACGCGGGCCTGCGAGGGTCTTGTGCACGGTGGAGGTGACGACGTCGGAGTGCGGCACCGGGCTCGGGTGCAGGCCTGCTGCGACCAGGCCGGCGAAGTGGGCCATGTCAGTCCAGAGCAGGGCGCCAACCTCGTCCGCGATGGAGCGGAAGGCGGCGAAGTCGAGGTGGCGGGGGTACGCGGACCAGCCGGCGATGATGACCTGCGGCTTCTCGGCGATGGCCTGCTCGCGGAGCTTGTCCATGTCGATACGGAAGTTGTCTTCTTCGACCTGGTAGGCAGCCACGTTGTAGAGCTTGCCGGAGAAGTTCAGCTTCATGCCGTGGGTCAGGTGGCCACCGTGGGCCAGGGACAGACCGAGGATCTTGTCGCCCGGGGTGATCATGGCGGACAGTGCTGCGGCATTTGCCTGTGCACCGGAGTGCGGCTGGACGTTGGCGTACTCGGCGCCGAACAGTTCCTTGACGCGGTCGATGGCAAGCTGCTCAGCGACGTCGACGTATTCACAACCGCCGTAGTAGCGCTTGCCCGGGTAACCCTCTGCGTACTTGTTGGTCAGGACGGAGCCCTGGGCTTCCATCACGGCGCGGGGGGCGAAGTTTTCGGAGGCAATCATTTCCAGGGTGCCGCGCTGGCGGCCGAGCTCCTGGTCGAGGACTGCGGCGATCTCGGGGTCGAGTTCGGCGAGCGACTGGTTGCTGACAGTCGCTGAAGTAGTGGTGTTAGTCACGGAGATCTCCTGGCTAGGCAACGGGTGGTGCTACAGGTCAGGCTACCGGCAGCAGCATTCCCGCGTCCCCTTGATGACAGGAGGCATCGGTCACGTGCGTGCGACGGTAAGACATGACCCTCGGCCCAGGCGTACGATCCGTGGTCTTCGTAATTGCCGCTCCCTGGTGGTAGTCCACCCAACGCCAGTTGCGACCCGTTAACAGTACAACAAGGCAGCACCGGTAGGCTTGTCCGTGTGACTGACTCCACCGCTTTTGTTGTGACCCTTTCCTGCCCCGACCGCCCCGGCATCGTCCACGCTGTTGCCGGCGCCCTCCTTGGCGCGGGGTGCAACATCGCCGATTCGCAACAGTACGGAAGCCCCACTACAGGCAACTTCTTCATGCGCGTGGAGGCAACGACGTCGAGCACCCAGGCGGAGCTGACGGCGGCGCTGCGGCCTGTCGCCGAAACCTTCGGCATGACCTGGCAGATCAACCCCGTGGGCGAAAAGGTGCGCACGATCATCCTGTGTTCCAAGGATGCCCACTGCCTCAACGATCTGCTGTTCCAGCAGCGCGCCGGTACCCTGCCCATCGACGTTCCGGCCATTGTGTCCAACCACCGCGATCTGGAGCCCTTGGCCGAGTTCTACGGCATCCCGTTCCACCACATCCCTGTCACTCCTGAGACCAAGCCGCAGGCCGAGGCTGAACTCCTGAAACTCATTGCCGAGCATGATGTTGAGCTCACCGTATTGGCCCGCTACATGCAGGTTCTCTCCAACGATCTCTGCACGGAGTTGAACGGCAAGGCCATCAACATCCATCACTCGTTCCTCCCCTCCTTCAAGGGGGCCAAGCCGTACCACCAGGCGCACGCCCGGGGCGTGAAGATCATCGGTGCCACTGCACACTATGTGACAGCGGACCTGGACGAGGGCCCGATCATCGAGCAGGAAGTCATCCGGGTGGACCACGCCCGCACGGCTGCCCAGTTCGTCCAGATGGGCCGCGACGTGGAGGGCCGCACCCTGGCACAGGCTGTCCAGTGGCACGCCGAACACCGGGTGCTCCTGGATGGCACCCGTACCGTGGTGTTCAACTAACCCCTGCACCCAACTAGGTAACAGCAAACGTCCCACTGACCCTTCACAGCGACGTTTGCTGTTACTTGGTTGGGAATATGCTGGGGCACATGGCTCCCTCTTACACGTTCGCCGGGGACACCCCGGCCATCCATGAAACCGCCTTCGTGGCGCCTACGGCATCAATCATTGGAAAGGCCACACTGGCCCAGGACTCCAGCGCCTTTTACGGCGTCTCCGTCCGGGCCGACACCGCCGCCATCAAGGTTGGTGCGGGATCCAATCTCCAGGACAACGTAGTCCTGCACGCGGATCCTGGCTTCCCCTGCACCGTTGGTGAGCGCGTCTCCGTGGGGCACAGCGCAGTAGTCCATGGTTGCACTGTGGAGGACGACTGCCTGATCGGCATGAGCGCAACCATTCTCAACGGCGCAGTGATCGGAACGGGCTCGCTCATCGCTGCAGGAGCCGTGGTCCTGGAGGGCACGGTCATCCCCCCGCGATCGCTTGTAGCCGGTGTACCGGCAAAGGTCCGGCGTGAGCTCACGGACGAGGAATTTGAGGGCGTGAAGCACAACGCCGCCCACTATAAGGAACTGGCCGCCGCGCACCGGGAGATGCACGCCTCTTAAATGCCGACTGCGAGGCCCGCTCTTCGCACTACCCAAGGGATTTAGTGCGCAAAGCGGGCCTCGCAACTGGATTAGTCCAGCGAGATCGGGCCGAGCTCGTCCAGAAGGTCACCCGGACCGGGGTTCCCCGCAGCCGAGGATCCACCCAGGTGGTTCACCACGCCCCACACCGCGTTCAGGCCCGTGGTCACAGCGCCCTCGGCCCATCCTGCAGTGAAGGACACGTCGTCGCCGGCCAGGAAAATGCCCCGCTGGTCCTGGGGCAGCTTGTCCTGCTTGAAGTGCGTGAACAGCCGCTGCTGGTAACGGTAATGCCCGGGCAGGTTCGCCTTGAAGGCACCCATGAAGTTCGGATCCGCTTCCCAGGAGACTGTGATGGGCTGGCCCACAATGTGGCTGGCGATGTCCACACCCGGGTAGATCTGCTCCAGCGAGTGCAGCATCAGCTTCACCCGCTCCTCCGCGGTGAGCGCGAGCCACTTCAGGGCATCGTCGTTCCAGGTGTACGACAGGAGGATGACAGCGGGCTTGTCGGGGCCGTCGTCGAGCAAGTATGTTGCCCGGTTGAGGCGGTCGGTGAGCGTCATGGACAGCACTTCGCGCCCGGTCTCCGGGTCGATGTCCTTCCAGAACGGGCGGTCAACCATCACGAAGGTCTTGGACGACTGCATGTAGTGCGAGCGCTCGATCGCGGTCCACATCTCGGCTGGGAAGAGCGCTTCCTCGGTGTGGATGCGGGTGGACAGCAGCCAGGACTGGCAGGTGGTCACCACGGCCTGGTAGCTGGCTTCGCGTCCCCAGTTTTCCCGCACCACGAGGTCCCCGTTGGCGGCACGGCGGATGTTGTCCACGGCTCCGCGCGGCGAACCGAAGTGCAACGACGCCAGCGAGGTGCCTTCCGGCCAGTGCTTGAGGCCCGACGGCGCGTGGTTCCACAGTGCCTCAGGGAGCCTTTGCGCTCCACCGACGATGGAGCGGTGCTGGTCGTCGGCGTCGGTGTACACGACGCGCAGGATCTCGAGGATGGAGTTGGGGAAGTCCGTGTCCCAGCCACCCGTGCCGAAACCTACCTGGCCGAAAGCCTCGCGGTGGGCGAACCCGGCTTCCTTGAAGGACTTGCTGGCGGCGATGAAGCCATAGAAGGTCTGCTCGTCCAGCTCGGGAAGGATCGCGTTCCACAGTTCCTTGATGCGCTTGGTGTCGCGGGCTTTGATGGCTTCCTGCATCTGGGTGAAGGCGGCACCGTCGTTGATTGCGGCTTTCCAGGCGTCGGCGACCTCGCGGAAGAACTCTGGCAACTCATCGGCAGTTGTGGCGTAGTGCTTCTTGCCGGCGAGTTCGATCACGGTGCTGGACGTTGCCGGCGCCATGGGGTTGGGGAAATCGTTGGTGTCCAGGCCCAGCAGGTCCACGTAGTGGTAGAACGCCTTGCCGGACACCGGGAAGCGCATGCCGCCGAGATCGGCCACGACGCCGGGAGCAGAGGGGAAACTGGCCGTGCGGAGGCGGCCGCCGATCTGGTCGGCTTCGTAAATGACCGGCTTGAGGCCGAGCTTCATGAGTTCGTAGGCAGCTACGAGTCCGGAGAGCCCGGCACCGATGACGGCCACTTCCGTGCCGTACTTCTCCTCCGGGATGGCCCCGAGTCCGGCCGGGTTGGCCAGGTAGTGGTCGTAGCTGAAGGGGAAGTCCGGGTTCAGCATGGTGATGGGGGCTTCCGTGGAGCCCTTCGCGGGAGCGGCCGCGTCTGCGAGTGGGAGTTCGGTAGCGATGGTCATGGCTTTGCTGCTTTCACAGGTTCCGGGCCCATGGCCCTGGTTGTCAGTTCACGGTAGTCCTGCTCGCTGAGCGCGGCTACCTTGGAGTTCCGGCGTCCATAGCCGAAGTAGATGGCGATGCCCACCACCATCCAGACACCGAAGGTGATCCAGGTGTCGGCACCAAGGTTGAGCATCAGGTAGGCACACATAAGGGCGCCCAGGATCGGCGTGATCGGATACAGCGGGACGCGGAAGCTGCGCTCAAGGTCCGGGCGGTTCCGCCGAAGATAGATCACCGCGATGTTTACCAACGCGAAGGCAAACAGGGTGCCGATGCTGGTGGCGTCCGCGAGCGCACCCAGCGGCACCAAGCCGGCGGTGAGGGCGACGGCGGTACCAATGATGAGCGTTCCGGCCACCGGGGTGCCGGTTCGGTGGGATACGCGGCCGAAGATTTTGGGCACCATGCCATCGCGGGACATGGACATCATGATGCGGGTTTGCCCGTAGAGAACCGTCAAGACAATGCTGGCGATCGCCAGCACAGCTCCGACGGAGAAGACCAGGGCGATCCAGGGCTGGCCCGTGATCTCATGCAGGATCTGCACCAGGGCCGCTTCGGTACCGTCGAACCATCCCCAAGGACGGGCACCGATTGCCGCCACTGAGACCAGGACGTAGATGCTGGTGACGATCACCATGGAGAGCATGATGGCCCGGGGCAGGTCGCGCTTGGGGTTCTTGGCCTCTTCACCGGCGGTGGAGGCGGCGTCGAATCCGATGTAGGAGAAGAACACGCTTGAGGCGGCGGCCGAAACACCGGCGGCCCCCATGGGCAGGAGAGGCTCGAAGTTGCCTGCGTTGAACGCCGTGAAGGCCACTGCGCAGAAGAAGACCAGGATGCCAACCTTGATGATGACGATCGCGGTATTGATCCATGCGCTCTCACGGGCTCCCCGGACCAGGAGGATCATGGCGAAGACCACGATCACCACAGCAGGTACGTTGACCAGGCCCCCGTCCCCCGGCGGCTGTGACAACGCGTCGGGAAGGAATTGCCCGAACGCAGCCAGGGTCTCGTTGACGTATTGTCCGGCCCCGACAGCAACGGCTGCTACGGAGACCGCGTATTCGAGGACGAGGCACCATCCACAGATCCACGCCATTCCTTCGCCCATGGTGGCGTAGGAGTAGGAGTAACTGGAGCCGGCTACGGGGACAAGCCCGGCCATTTCGGCGTAGGAGACAGCGGACAGGAGCGCCGCCAGCCCGGCAATGACAAAGGAGATCCAGATCGCCGGACCCGCCAGTGGAACGGATTCGCCGAGGATGACGAGGATGCCGGTGCCCAGGGTGGCGCCGACGCTGATCATGGTCAGTTGCAGCACGCCGAAGCTGCGGACCAGCGGCGTGCCGCCTTCGCCGCTGCCGGACTCGCTGACCATTTGCCCAATGGGCTTACGACGCAACAGCTGGGCTCCCAGGCCCAGCTTGGCAGCACTCACCGCCGCAGTGTTTTCGGTGTTCACAGGCACAGTCACCCTTGACGTCCCTTCCAAGTAGTTTCGATTTCCCCTCCACAAGACTGGCATGTGAGCCACCTCTCACCACGGTGCAAAATGACCTATAGTGTTCAACCATGAGACGTAATGCACACTATCAAGAGCCCGCCACGGCGGTCCTCTCCGGGCAGGTCACCGTTGATCTGTCTGCTATTTCAGACAATGTCAAAGCCCTGAAAAAGCGCACTGAAGCGCCGTTTTTCATGGCCGTCGTCAAGGGCAACGCCTACGGGCATGGCTTGGTGGAAGTTGCCCGTACGGCGGCAGAAGCCGGGGCCGACTGGCTGGGGACCGCCCAGCTCACGGAAGCAATCGCCCTCCGCAAGGCGGGGATCACCCTGCCCATACTTTCCTGGCTCTATCTGGCATCCCAGACAAGCGCCACCATTCTTGAAGCACTGGAAAACGACATCGACGTCTCCCTCGGCAGCGTCGGCCAACTGGAGGTACTGGCAGGCATCGCGTCCCGCCTGGGCCGTCCCGCCGTCGTGCATCTCGAACTGGACAGCGGCCTGAGCCGCGGCGGCGCACGCAAGGAAGACTGGCCGGAGCTCGTGGCGCAGGCACGGCAAGCGGAGCTCGACGGCACCCTGCGCGTCCGGGGCCTTTGGACCCACTTGGCCTGGGCCGATGTCCCCGCCCACCCGGGCAACGCGGCCGCTGTGGCTGAGTTCGAGGACGCCGTCCGTGAGGCCCGTGAGGCCGGGCTGACCCCGGAACTCAGGCACGTTTCGAGCTCCGCGAACATCCTGGACCGGCCTGAATTCCACTTCGACATGGTCCGCGCCGGGCTGGCAATCTATGGCCTCGCTCCCGCTGACCACCTGGACCCCGCCGATTTCGGGCTGCGCCCAGCACTGAGCGTCACGGCACCGCTGGTGATGGTCAAAAAAGTCCCCGCAGGCACAGGCGTGAGTTACGAACACCAGGCCATCACCTACGAACCCCGGTACCTCGGACTCATCCCGTTGGGCTACGCCGACGGCATTCCCAAGGGCATCAGCGGCCGTTCCGTAGTGAACATCGCCGGCCGCAGTGTCCCCGTGATCGGCAAAGTCTGCATGGACCAGTTCATGGTGGATCTCGGACCGGACGCCTCCGGCATTGCCGTCGGTGACACCGCTGTGCTTTTCGGCGATCCCTCCACAGGGGCCGCGAGCGCCGACGACTGGGGCGCCGCCATCGGCAGCCACGGCGACGAAATCATCAACCGGATAGCGCCACGCCTCCCCCGCGCCTATTCCACCAGTGCTTACGAATGCCCCGACTACCAGGAGCCGGCTTCCGCCGGGCAGGGCAATGTCGCCTGAGCCCGCCACCGCCCGCCTCAGTTTCGTCACGCTCGAACAGTTCGTTGAGCAGCTGCCGCCGGAGTTGACCATGCTTCACGACGGCGGCAGCGGCGCGTCGTTGCTGAGGTGGGTGGAACCCAGTGAGCTGGAAGACCCCACGCCCTACCTGCCGGAGGGCGAGTTCCTCCTCACCGCCGGGCTGCCTTTCCTTGGGAAGGGTGGCTCGGCGGCGAAGGTGGACGCCTACGTCCGGCGCCTGGTGGCTGCGAAAGTTGCCGCTCTCGGCTTCGGTATCAGGCCCTATTTCGACGCCGTTCCCGCCGCGCTGATCGAAGCGTGCCGCACGCACAACCTCACCTTGTTCGAGGTCCCGGAATCGGTGCCTTTCGCGGCCATCGGGCTGGAATTCTCGCAGCTGCTGGAATCGGACAACGCCCGCGTTTTCCGGCAGCTCGCCGAAACCAACCGTCAGCTCATGCGCGCGGTCCTCTCCCCCAGGCCCGAACACGAACTGCTGGCCGCCCTCGTCCAACGCGTGCCGGTGTGGGCACTGCTGGTGGGGGCTGACGGGCGGGTCCGGGCGCGTGGGCACAACGCCGGCGGCAGCACCGGCGTCGAACACTCCTTGCTGGCACCGATGCTCGAGCGGTTGCTGTCCGGCAGCGGTCCACGCGTGGAGATGGACGGGTTCGAACAACCGGGTTCAGCGCTGGTGTTCGGGCACCCGCTCCGCAGCACCAAAGACGCCAACCTCGGTGCGTTGATCCTGGGTTCGGACGCTCCCCTCTCTCCTGCGCAGAACAATGTGGTCCAGGCCGCCGTGGGGTTGTTGGAATTGTTGGTCCGGCAGCGGACCAGCGGCTCCCTTGCCCCCAGCCAGCTGGCCACGGCGATGTTGCTGCATCCCGAGTCGCTGGTGTCCGGCGGAACGAAACACGTCAATGGCCTGAAGGATCTGCTGGCCCAGAGCCTGTCGTCCACCCGGTCCGCCCAGATGCGCGTGATTCAGGGGATCCGCGTGGAGGGGGCGGCGGACGATGGCCCCGTGCGCGAGGTCCTGCAGTGGCGCCGGCTGTTCGATACCAAGCTTGTGGAGATCACCGAGTACGGCTTCGCGGCCATCACCCGCCTGAAGGTGGACGATTCCCTGTTAGCCGATGTCGAAAAGCTCGGCTGGCGCCTGGTGATCGGCGAGCCCACGGAACTTCATGGCCTCTCGGCGGCCTACCAGCGTGCAAGCTCACTGCGAAGCCGCGTGGCCTCCACTGGTGTCAGCACCCGGGTGGATGAAGTGACCTGGTCCGTCACCGGATTGTTGGGCCGCGAGGCAGGGACCATGCTCGCCGAGCGTCTGCTGGCACCGTTGCTGGCCCTGGAACCGGACCGGAGGGATCCGCTCTTATGCGTCCTGCGGGGTTGGCTGAGCGAAAACGGCAGCTGGGACGGCTCCGCGAAGCTCCTTGGCCTGCACCGCAACAGCGTCCGGCGGCAGATCGGCGTTCTGGGCGAACTCCTGGACATGGACCTCAACCAGGCGCAGGTCCGGGCCGAGCTGTGGATCGCGCTGCAGTACGTGGACGAGTTGGTCGGGACTGATCCTGTGGGCACCACCTAGATGAAGCCCAATCCGTCTGTGCAAGCCGCTTCCACCACTCATCTTTCCCGTTTTCGCCACCTAATTTGGCTGCATGGCGTCTAGGGAGAGCCTCGTGAATCGTACGCTTCAGGAACACCACCCGCGTACGACCCACAAGGAGCAACAAGTGTCCAAGCTGCCCACAGTCACCCCCAAACTACGGGTGTGGATCGCCGCCGCGTTCGGAGTGGCCCTGCTCCTTTGGTTCGCAACGGGCGCGCTCTCCGGCCATGGAATCGTCAAAGCAGCTCATCTTGACCTGCAGAACACCGCTGACGGGGGTTTCCGGTTCGGACTCGACATCGCAAACGGTGCCATCCTCGGCCTGTTGCTGACCATCGGGTTCATCGTCTCCCTGGCCAACCTCATCCGCGTCCACCGCAAGCGGATCCAGAGCGGAGCCTAGCGGTCCCATTCGTTGTACAGTTCCGGCCTGCGCTCGCGCAGGTACGGGACTTCCTCACGGGCGGCCTTGACCATTTCCGTGCCGACCTCGGCGAACAGCAATGCTGCACCCTCCCCCGCGGCAGCCAGCAAGGAACCGTCAGGAGCGGCCACCACGCTGCCACCCAGGAAGTTGTACACGTCCTCATGCCCTGAGTGGTTGGCGTAGGCCACATTCAGCTGGCTCTCCAGGGCGCGGGCGCGGATCAGCACCTGCGGCACGTTGTCGAACCCTGCCGACAGCGCTGTCGGAACAAGCAGGAGTTCGGCGCCGCGGGTGGCTGCGGCACGCACCGCTTCAGGGAACTCGACGTCGTAGCAGATCAGCATCGACGTGCGGATTCCGTTGAAATCCACGACGGCGGGAGGTTCTTCAGCGCCGACGAACGCCTTGTGCTCTTCGGGACCGAAGAGGTGGACCTTGGCATAATTGAGGACCTCGTTGCCGCCGGCGTCCAGCAAAGTAGCCGTGATGTGCCATGCGTCGTCAGCCTGAGGCGGCTGCGCGGCGTCGTCGTCCTGCTCCTGAATCTGCGCCTGCGCCAGCGCCGGGAGACTGTAGACCAAGCCGATCCTGTGGGTGCGGGCAATGGTGGCGAGGCGTTCCCGGATCGACGGGAGTGTTGCGGCGTCCAACTCCGCGTGCAGGCGCAATGGCGCATATCCGACAGGGAACAGCTCCGGAGTGAGGAGCAGGCCGGCCCCCGCGTTGGAGGCACGCTTGGCTGCGTCCTCAATAGTGCGCAGATTGGCGTCCACGTCCAAAACGGAAGCGTTCGCCTGCAGGATTGCGAGCAGCATCATTACCACCTTGTTTCGCCTGATCCCCGCCGTTCACGCGCAGGGACATCTTCTTGCCTCAAGCCTAGGCCCGGCTTTGACGCGTGCCGCGGGGCAATTGGACCCGCAGGCCCCGTACGTGGGACTCATTGCA
This sequence comes from Paenarthrobacter sp. JL.01a, assembly GCF_025452095.1. Taxonomy (NCBI): domain Bacteria; kingdom Bacillati; phylum Actinomycetota; class Actinomycetes; order Micrococcales; family Micrococcaceae; genus Paenarthrobacter; species Paenarthrobacter sp. JL.01a. The sequence goes on along the minus strand of NZ_CP104877.1, from coordinate 1,261,016 downwards.
CGCCTTCCCTTCTTGCGCGGCCCGCTCTGCGTCGTAAAAGTTGGCGATAGGGCGCATTAGGGGCCTCGGAAGGGGTACATAGCGGGCACGTTTGCGTTGGAGTATCTCGGTGAAGGTTGACTCGCTGTGTTCACTTCTTGACTACAACATGTTTTCTGGGGCAATCTTCTTGTCATGCCCGCTACGCAGCGCTCAACGAAGAGCCACCCAAGAAAACCCGGCTCGCAGTCCGCGCTCCGCCACCTTAATCAGCAACGCATCATCGAGTGCTTGCTGAGCGGGCCCTCGACGCAGGCAGAGCTGTCGCGGCAGACCGGGCTCTCCACCGCCACGATCTCCAACATCGTCAAAATCATGCAGGACGCCGGCCTTGTCTCCACTGAGCCGACCACAAGTTCCGGCCGCCGGGCAACCAACGTCAGGCTGAACAGCAACGGGGCGGTCGCCGTCGGAATCGACTTCGGGCGCCGCCACCTCCGGGTGGTCCTGGCATCGCTGGGCTATCACGTCATTGCCGAGGATTACATCGAATTGCCGCTGGGTCACCAGGCAGAGGAAGGCATCGCCGCCGCAGTCCGGCTGCTCGAAAAACTGCTCCGTGAAAACGGCATCGACCGCACGGCGGTAGTAGGCGCGGGCGCCGGCATTCCCGGCCCCATCGACCGGAGATCGGGCACCGTGGCACAGGGCGCCATCCTGCCCGAGTGGGTAGGCATCGACATCCTCCACCGCTTGGAAGAGGCCCTCAACTGCCCCGTCTTTGTTGATAACGACGCCAATCTGGGCGCCTTGTCCGAAGTGACCTGGGGTCCGCACAGCGGGGTCTCCAACCTGATGTTCCTCAAGATCGGTTCGGGTATCGGCGCCGGGCTTATCCTCAACGGATTCCCGTACTACGGCAACGTGGGCATCACGGGAGAAATCGGGCACGCGACCATCCACGAACACGGCCTGGTGTGCCGCTGCGGCAACAGGGGTTGCCTCGAAACGATAGCGTCCACCACCACCATGATCGAGTTGCTAGGGCGTGGTCAGGACACCTTGTTGACGCCGCTGGATATCGTCCGCAATTGCCTCGCCGGAGACTCGGCGACCCAACGCGTTGTCGACGACGCCGGCCTGGCAGTCGGGCGGGCACTGGGCAATGTCTCGAACCTGATCAACCCCGAAGTGATCGTCGTTGGAGGCCCGCTGGCGGGGCTCGGGGACCTCCTGCTGGACCCCATCCGCAGGGGCCTTGTGCGCCACGCCGTGCCGGTCGTCGGCGAGACGACACACCTGGCGATGTCGTCCCTCGGAGCCCGCGCGGAAGCCCTCGGAGCGGCCGCGCTGGTGTTCCAGCACGCCGGTATTACCGGTAGGTAACGAAATCGTTAGCTGGATCATGCGTTCAAGTCTTGACGACAAGATAGGTGATCCAGTTTACTTTTTCATCAGACAGCTCCGCCGTTTGCGGGGCCGACAACGAAGTCATGCATTGGAGGCGTAAGGGCTGATGACATCCCTCGACACGCAAGGCGAGCCCATCCTGTTGGAGATGCGCTCCATCACCAAGGAATTCCCTGGAGTGAAAGCCTTGTCGAATGTAAGCCTGCGCGTTATGGCCGGCGAGATCCACGCGATTTGTGGCGAGAACGGTGCAGGCAAATCCACGCTGATGAAGGTCCTGTCCGGGGTTTACCCCTACGGCAGCTACACCGGCGACATCGTGTACCAGGCCGAGACGCAGCAGTTCAAGGACATCCGGGCCAGTGAAGCAGCCGGCATCGTGATCATCCACCAGGAGCTGGCGCTGATCCCGGAACTTTCCATCATGGAAAACATCTTCCTGGGCAACGAACCCACAAAGTGGGGCGTCATTGACTGGGCAGAGGCCCGCAAGCGTTCCCTCGAACTCCTGGCACGCGTAGGCCTGCGGGAAGACCCGGATACCCCCATCAAGGAAATCGGCGTCGGAAAGCAGCAGCTGGTGGAAATTGCCAAGGCGCTGAACAAGTCCGTGAAGCTGCTGATCCTGGACGAGCCCACGGCGGCCCTGAACGAATCGGACTCCCAGCACCTGCTGGACCTGATCCTCGGCCTCAAGGGCCGCGGCATCACCTCCATCATCATTTCCCACAAGCTCAACGAGATCGAGCAGATCGCGGACGAGATCACCATCATCCGCGACGGCAAGTCGATTGAAACCCTGAACGTCAAGCGCGACGGCGTGGACGAAGACCGCATCATCAAGGGCATGGTCGGCCGGACGCTCGAGTCCCGCTTCCCGGACCACGAACCGAAGATCGGCGAGGTCTTCTTCGAGGTCAAGGACTGGACCGTGGGCCACCCGCAGATCCAGGACCGCCTCATCTGCAAGGGCTCCAACTTCTTTGTGCGCCGCGGCGAAATCGTTGGTTTCGCGGGCCTCATGGGCGCCGGCCGCACGGAACTGGCACGCTCGGTGTTCGGCCACTCCTACGGCCGTTTCATCAAGGGCCAGATCTACAAGGACGGCAAGCCGATCCAGATCCGCAGCGTCCGCGCCGCCATCGACGCCGGACTCGGCTACGTGACCGAAGACCGGAAATCGCTCGGGCTGAACCTGCTGGATGACATCAAGACGACCACCGTCGCTGCCAACCTTCGCGCCATCAGCAACTACTCCGTAGTGGATGACCGCAAGGAGTTCAGCGTCGCGGAGGAATACCGGAAGTCGCTCCGGACCAAGACCCCATCGGTTGAGGAAGGCGTAGCCAAACTCTCCGGCGGCAACCAGCAGAAGGTGGTCCTGGCCAAGTGGATGTTCACCGACCCGGACCTGCTGATCCTGGATGAACCCACACGTGGCATTGACGTCGGCGCCAAGTATGAGATCTACGGCATCATCCAGAGGCTGGCGAACCAAGGCAAGGGAGTGATTGTCATTTCCTCGGAGCTTCCAGAACTCCTGGGCCTGTCCGACCGCATCTACACCATCTTCGAAGGCGCCATCACCGGTGTCCTCGACAAGAACGAAGCAAGCCAGGAAAGCCTCATGAAGCTGATGACTTCCTCCCGCAAAGCAGCTTGACCCTTTGGCCCAGCCCCGCCCCTTCCTGACACAAGGACCAAAACAATGAACGCGCTCAAGAAGCTATTTGGTGGCAATACCCGCCAGTTCGGCATGATCTTCGCCCTGGTGGCACTTATCGTCTTCTTCCAGATCTTCACGGACGGCCGCACGTTGACCCCCGGCAACGTGATCAACCTCTTCAACGGCAACTCCTACATCCTCATCCTGGCCATCGGCATGGTCCTGGTGATCATCGCCGGCCACATCGACCTGTCCGTGGGTTCCGTCGCAGCATTCGTGGGCGTTTTCGTGGCCCTTGCAATGCGGGACTGGGGACTCCCCTGGTGGGCCGGCGTGATTTTCGGCCTGCTCTTGGGTGCTGTGATCGGCGCCTGGCAAGGGTTCTGGGTGGCCTACGTGGGCATCCCCGCGTTCATCGTGACACTGGCGGGCATGCTCCTGTTCCGCGGTTTCAACCAGTTCGTCGGCAAGTCCAACACCATCCCCGTTTCCAAGGACTTCCAGTTCCTCGGCTCCGGTTACCTGCCTGAAATCGGACCAAACACCGGATTCAACAACCTCACGTTGCTCCTTGGCATCGTTGCCGCCGCGTTCGTCATCATCATGTCCCTCCGTGCCCGCGCTGCCAACAAAGCCCTCGGCGCCGACGTTCCCGAACTCTGGGTCGAGGTCACCAAGCTGGTCCTGATCTGCGGCGCCATCCTTTACGCCACGTACCTGTTTGCCACCGGCCGCCCCGGTACCTCCTTCCCCATTCCGGGCCTGATCCTGGCTGTCCTGGTTCTCATCTACGGTTTCATCGCAGACAAGACCGTCCTGGGCCGCCACGTTTACGCCGTGGGTGGCAACCGCCACGCGGCCGAGCTGTCCGGTGTCCAGTCCAAGAAGGTCAACTTCATGGTCATGATGAACATGTCCGTCCTGGCGGGCCTGGCCGGCATGATCTTCGTTGGCCGTTCCACGGCGTCGGGCCCGTTCGACGGCGTCGGCTGGGAACTGGACGCCATCGCAGCCGTCTTCATCGGTGGCGCAGCCGTCACCGGTGGTGTTGGTACCGTGATCGGCTCGATCGTCGGTGGCCTGGTCATGGCCGTCCTCAACAACGGACTCCAGCTGCTGGGCGTTGGCGCCGACCTTACCCAGATCATCAAGGGCCTGGTGCTGCTGGCAGCCGTCGCCTTCGATGTCTACAACAAGTCCCAGGGCAAGCGTTCCATCACCGGTCTGTTGCTGAAGAACTTCCAGCGCAACAACAACGAGCTCAAGCCGGACGAAGTCACCTCCACCAAAGAGGTCATTTCCAAGGAAGCCTGAGCTTTCCGCCACAAACTTCTCCACGCAGAAGACTCGCTCCACCCCACCCACACAGAAAGTGAACCAAGATATGCGAATGTTTGGTAAAGCAGGAAAGGCAGCAGCAGTCGCTGCCATCGCGGCACTGGCGCTGACGGCCTGCGGCCGCACGGACAGCGGCTCAAGCAGCAGCAGCACAGGAGGCGGGGAAGCGTTCCCCAAGGACTCGCTGATCGGCGTCGCCCTTCCGCAGAAGACCAGTGAAAACTGGGTCCTGGCGGAGAAGTTGTTCAACGATGGCCTCACCGGAGCCGGCTTCAAGGCCGACGTCCAGTTCGCCAACGGCGGCGTGTCCGAGCAGCAGAACCAGATCAGCGCGATGGTCACCAAGGGTGCCAAGGTCATCATTGTGGGAGCCATCGACGGCGCCCAGCTGGGTACGCAGCTCCAGCAGGCCAAGGACTCGGGCGCGACAGTCATCGCCTACGACCGTCTTCTCCTGAACACGGACAACGTGGACTACTACGTGGCCTACGACAACTTCAAGGTTGGTGTCCTCCAGGGCCAGGCCCTGCTGGACGGAATGAAGGCCAAGAAGGCGTCCGGCCCGTACAACGTCGAGCTCTTTGCCGGCTCCCCTGACGATGCCAATGCCAAGGTCTTCTTCAACGGCGCCATGAGCGTCCTGAAGCCGAAGATCGACGACGGTACCCTCAAGGTTGTCTCCGGCCAGACCTCGTTCGAGCAGGCTGTAACGCAGGGCTGGAAGCCTGAAAACGCCCAGAAGCGTATGGACTCACTGCTTTCGGGCAGCTACGGCACCGCGGCCCTGGACGGCGTCCTGTCCCCGAACGACACCCTGGCTCGTGCAATCCTGACCTCCGTCCGGAGTGCAGGCAAGCCGCTCCCCGTCGTCACCGGCCAGGACTCCGAGGTTGAGTCCGTCAAGTCGATCATGGCTGGCGAGCAGTACTCCACCATCAACAAGGACACCCGCAAGCTCGTTGAGCACGCCATCACCATGGTGAAGGACCTCCAGGCAGGCAAGCAGCTGGAGATCAACGACAAGGACTCCTACAACAACGGCGTGAAGACCGTTCCGGCCTTCCTCCTCCCGCCGCAGATCGTGACCAAGGAGAACGTCAAGACGGCATACGTCGACGATCCGGTACTTGGCCCGATCACCAAGTAACACCTCTCTACGGGAAGCCCCGGTCCGCCAACAGGCGGGCCGGGGCTTTTGCTGTCTTCGGGCAACCTTTCACAGCCCACGCATAGCTTCGGCTGGTGTGCCGCACAGCAGCGCTGAGCAATGTTGGAGCTGCAGCCCGCGACCAGTGGGCCCACAAACCTGCAGGTCAAAAGGAGAAACGTGAGCGTCCTTGCCCGAAGCGTAGGCAATGCCTTCCGCAACAAAATCAGAACAGCGGCGGTGGTTGCCGTCCTCGCTGTAGCGATCGGCCTCGCCTTGGCCATGCTCGTGGCCAACCAGGCCGTGGGTGCAAAGGTGCAGGAGCTCAACGCTTCGGTTGGCACCACCTTGACCGTGAACCCCGCTGGCGGGCAGGGCTTCGAAGGCGGCGGCGAACCGCTCACGACGGCGCAAGCCCAGACGGCTGCGTCCGTCGCCAATGTCACTTCGGTAGTTGGAACGAAGGCGCTGCGCCTGCAAACCACCACCACCGGCTCAACGGGCACCTCCAGCCAGCAAGCCGGACAGGGGGGCGGCTTCGGTCCCGGCGGCCAGCAGGCATCGGTCAGCACCAGCCTCACAGCTGCCATCGACGCCGGTACCTTGGGCAACCGGAACAACGCCAGCGGATCCACAGGAAACACCGGAAACACAGCACAGCCCGCGCGTGCCCTTCCCATCACGGCCACCGGCATCGGAGCGGAGGTGGACAGTACCGGCAAGGCCTTGAACATCACCAGCGGCAGTGGGCTGGGCGACTACACCGCGGCCTCCGACAAGGCCCTGGTGGGTACGTCTTTGGCCGAAAAGAACGGCCTGAGCGCAGGGTCCACTTTCACGATCAAGGATAAGAGTTACACGGTCGCGGGCATCTTCGACGCCGGAACCGCGTTCGGCAACAACGCCGTCTACGTGACACTCCCCGAAGCCCAGACGCTGGCCGCCACGCCGGATGAACTCTCCACGATGATCGTCACGGTCAACAGCATGGAGAACGTGGACAGCACCAAGACCGCGGTCCAGAATGCCCTCGGCGCGGACAAGGCAGATGTCACGCAAGGACAGCGGAACCTGGAAACCGCCGTGAGCTCCCTGGACAGTGTCAAGAACATCTCACTGGTCGCTTTCATCGCGGCCCTCGCTACGGCCGGAATCATCATCCTGCTGATCATGGTCATGCTGGTCCGCGAGCGTCGTCGTGAAATCGGCGTACTCAAAGCCATCGGCGCCCCCAACCGCACCATCGGCCTGCAGTTTGTGCTCGAATCCCTGGTTCTCGTTGCCATGGGCAGCGTGGTGGGCGCGGTCATCGCGTCCTTCGCCAGCGGCGGCATCGCTTCGGCGTTGATCAGTTCGAATACCAGCACGACGGCGGCACCCACCCAGCGGGCGGGCGGCCTCGCCGGTGCCGTGCCCAATGGCGCGGTCCCAGGGGGCGGCGGTTTCGGTGGACGGGGCGGCGCGTTCGGCGGCGCTTCCCAACTGCTCACCTCCGTTACCGCCAGTGTCTCCCCCGGCGTCCTTGCGGCGGGCATCGCAGCCGTGTTCGCCGTCGCCATTATCGGTGCCTTGGTTCCGGCACTGCTGACCGCCCGTATCCGCCCCATCGAAGTACTCCGAGGAGAATAGCCGTGATTGAAGTCAAGGACCTGGTCCGTCAGTTCAAGTCCGGTGACCGGACCATCAAGCCGGTCAACGGTGTGAGCGTCGAACTGGAAAGAGGCTCGCTGGCATCGATCGTGGGCAAGAGCGGCAGCGGCAAGAGCACACTGTTGTCCCTCCTGGGTGCGCTGGACAAGCCCACCTCAGGGGACGTCGTCGTCAATGGCGTCAGCCTTGCAGGGCTGCCCGACAGCAAACTGACGGAGTACCGGCGTCGGGACATCGGGTTCGTGTTCCAACAGTTCAACTTGATCCCCAACCTCAGTGCCCTGGACAACGTGATGCTTCCCATGGAGTTCGCCGGGATCCGCAAGGCGTCCAGGCTGAAGCGCGCCAAGGAGTTGCTGGAACAGGTGCAGCTGGATCCGGAGAAACACTCGCGCCGGACCAACCGGCTCTCCGGCGGAGAGCAGCAGCGTGTGGCGATCGCGCGGGCGCTGGCGAACGAACCCAAACTGATCCTGGCGGACGAGCCGACCGGCAACCTTGATGAGCAGACCGGTGAGCACATCATCGAACTTCTAAGCTCGCTGAGCCGTGACCATAACACCACCATCCTGGTGGTCACGCACGATCGCAGCCTCGCGCAGAAAACGGAACGCTGCTTCCGCCTTCAACAGGGCAGGCTGACCGAGGAGGTCAGAAGCGGATCGCGTCGATGACCTTGACGCGCACCGCCACGAGCGCGGGAATGGCTCCGGCGAGTGCGCCCACAAGGACCGCCGCTCCAAAGCCCAATAGCGCGGCATCGATGGGGAACGGCGGGTACTCCGTCAGGCCTGGGGCCACCTTCGATTGAATCCATGGGTTCTTCACCACGGCGATCGCCGCCATGACGCCCACGAGCCCTGCTACCGCGGTGGCCACCACGGACTCCATCATGACCCCCACGAAGATTCGGCCCGAAGTGGCGCCAAAGCTGCGGCGGATGCCGATCTCGCGAACCCGGTAACGCACTGTGACCATGGAGATGTTGAGCATTCCCACGGCTCCCAAAAGAAGCACCAGCCCGGCTACGCCGCCGACGATCCACTGTGCAGGCCCCAGCGGATCACCATAGGCCGCGTAGTCAACGCGTTGGGCCTGGGCGTAATATCCCGGGAATTGGCCCTGCAGGTCTGCAGTGATCGCGGACTGCAGGGCGCCTGCCTGTTCCTCCCCCACCCAGAGTTTGAACTCGGACATGTCCGGTTTCATCCCGGTCATGACTGCGCCCTCTGTGAGGATGAAGGCCGCGGGTGGGGTGTCAGGCCAGGTGTCAGGTACGACGCCGATGATCACCGCCGTCGCCGGAAGATCACCGGGGATGCGAACTGTGGGATTGGTAGCGAGGTTTGGCCTGCCGGCCCGGTTGTAAAAGGCTTCCGAGACCACGATGGCGGGAGCCAGCCTTTGGTCGTCGTCGGCGTCGAACCATTTACCTTGGGTGAGCGGCACGCGGTGGATGATGCCGTAGCCCGAGTCAACGATGGTCATGTTCACGGCTGTCACGCCGCGGGGAAACTGGAAGCCCGCCTGGGTGCGGCCCACGTGGGTGGAGGTGGTGATTCCGTAGCGCTGCTGGATTCCTTCGTAGACCTTGTCCAGTTCCTGCGCATCAGGAGAGGACGGACCGTTGACGCTCAATGTCAAGGTTGCCACCCGGCCGCCGTCGCGCTCGGATTGCACCTTCATGCCTTCGCGGGCGAGGTTGCCGATGCCGACCACCGACGTCAGCGCCGCCACGGACAGGGCCACCCCCAGCAGCGCCAAGAGGATGCGGACTTTGTTGATGCGAAGTTCCTGCCACGCTTCCACCAGCGTTGATATGAAGCCTGTCATGCGTGGGCTCCTGATTCTGCGAGTGGTCCTGCGAGTGGTCCTGCGAGCGCTTCTGCGAGCGCCAGCGGAGTCAGCACGCCGGAGTCGAGCCGGTAGCAGGCACGGGCAAGTGCGGCGACGTTGGTGTCGTGGGTGATGGTCACCAAGGCGGCAGCCGTTTCCGTGGCGACAGTGTCCAGCAATGCCATGACCGCCTGGCCGGTCTCCACGTCCAGCGCACCGGTTGGCTCATCGGCCAGGATGAGCCTCGGCCGGCGAACCAGCGCACGGGCGATGGCAACGCGCTGCTGTTCACCGCCTGAGAGCATGTTGGGCATCGTGTTCGCCCGGGCCGACAACCCGACCCGGTCCAGCATGTCCATAGCGAGTTCGCGGCGGCGCCGGAACTCCCTGCCCTGGGCATAGAAGAGCGGAGTAATGACGTTGTCCACGGCGCTGCGACCCGGCAGCAGGTTGAACTGTTGGAAGACAAAACCCACCGTGGAGCCCCGCAGCCGGGCCCGGGCGTTGCTGCTGAGCCGTTGCGATGGGTGGCCCATGAAGTCGAGCTCGCCGGAAGTCGGGACATCCAACAGGCCGAGGAGGTTGAGCAGCGTTGATTTGCCGCAGCCGGAGCGACCCACGATCGCCGTATGGTCCCCGCTGAACACCTCGAGGTCGATGCCGCGAAGAATGTGCAACTGTTGATCATCCGGCAGCATGACGGACCGGGTGACCGATCGAAGGCTGACCAGGGTTTCCTTGGTAGCAGTAGCGTCCATGCTTAGCCCGCCGGAATGTAGGTGCCTTGTCCGGGCCCCATCATGGGCTCCGGGGCAGCGGGGGCGCCGGGAACGAACTCGAGGACTTGTTCGCCCTCGGTAAGCCCCGACGTCACTTCAACCACGTTGCCATCGTTCAAACCCAGCTGCACGGTGCGCTGCTCCGGAGCACCGGCGCCTGCCTTACTGGCAACCCACACAATGCCGTCCTTGACGCTGCCCTTGACGGAGGTGAGGGGAACCGTCACCACATCAGGCGCGACACCGGCGCTCACCGTCATGGTGGCACCCAGGCCGGCGAAGACCTGCTGGTTGGCCGGAACTGCACAGCTGATGGTCCCCGTCGGGTTGCCGCCGCCGTCCGGCTGGGTCGCCGAACCTCCACCGGGTCCGGCAATCGCCCCTCCGACTGCCATACCGGCACCCCCGCCCGTGGAGGCCAAACCGCCCGAGGAGGCTCCGCCGTCGTTGGACGCATTGTTCTTGAGCGTCACTTGGGCACACTGGAACGGAGCCGGTCCGCCCACCAGGGCGATCTCGGCGGGACCGGGCTTGCCCAGGAGGCGATACTGTTGGGCGGCGGAAACCGGGCCGGCCACTGTGTACGTACCGGGATCGATTCTTCCTACGGATTCCCCCACGCTGACCTGCTGGTCCACGAGCGTGGTGAGCTGCTGCAGTGTGCCGGCACGTGGGGCGAGGATGTTGAAGTAGTCGTACACGGGTTTGGCGGCAGTTGCGGGACCGTCCTGGGAAGGCGGCTGGGCGGCGGCGACGGCGCGCTCCGCCTTGACCTGGAATAGCGCGTCTCCCTTGGCGACGGTGGCGCCTTGGTCAACGAAAACCTGCACCACTTTCCCCGCCGATGTGCTGCGGACGGCTTCGGCCGGGTCACTTTGGACGGTGCCCTTGATCTGGACGGTGTTGGTGACGGTGGTCTTGGTCGCCGGAACCGTGGGAATATCCACCTGGGCCAGCGGTGCGGGCTCCGAAGCCGCCGATTTCAAACCATCCACAAAGGCGATCTTGACCAAAGCCACGGCGATTATCGCGAAAACCAACAACCAGGCAACCGGCAAAATCACACGCCGAAAAATACCCATCCCTGCTCCATTTCGGTAACTCCCCACAGAACCTCTGCGAGGGATGATTGCCCCCAGCCTAAACGAGGTTGGTATCGGCGCCGGGCATTCGCGGGACGGACAGAGTACTTACTGTGTCGGGTGTTTGAACTACCCACGAGAAAATGGCAGACTGAACATGTACACGCCCCAGTGACTATTCGGCAGCAATGCCGGACTCCTGGGGCAATTTTTGTTTAAGGCATCGAGGGACTGTGGACGTTGGCGCGATCAGCACTCTGGAGCACCTCGTCAGTGCCCCGCGCTTCGAGACGTACCTGGGTCACTATCGTGGCAACCACCACCTGGCATCCCGCTTGTATGCATGGAACATCGAGATTTCCGCAGCCTTTTGGGGACCTCTCAGCATATTGGAAGTAGCGCTAAGGAACGCCATGCACGACGCTCTGGCGAAGGGTCGTGTGGAAGCGTGGTGGGAACTCCCGAGTACCCGCCTATTGGATAGCCATAGGGCGATCCTCGAGGACACCATCGGAAAGCTCGGCCGTAAGATCACGTCGCCGACACCCGGCCAAATAGTCGCTGCCCTCCCTTTTGGGTTCTGGACGCGGCTCCTGGACAAAGGCATTCCGCGAGACCCGCTACTGAGCTACGAAACGGCTTTTTGGCAGCCGCGACTAATAAAAGCCTTTCCTGAAGGCGTCAATCTTAAACGAAAAGTTCTCTTTGCGGACCTCACGCAGATTCGGGAGATGCGCAATCGGATCGCTCATCACGAGCCAATCTTCAAAATGCCCTTGGAATCAATCCGCACAGATATCTATCGCATCGCCGGCTATGTCCACGCAGACGCAGCGGCAATCCTGGACGGATGCAGCCGTGTCACCGCCGTGCTGGACCGTAAACAAGACGCGATCGTGCACGGGCGCAACAGCTTCTGAGAGGATGAGACTCATGACACTTCCAATCGCCGTGCCGTGGCTTTCCTCCCAAACCAACCAGGATCCCCGCGCAGCTACGGGCCGGCGCTTGAAGTGGGGCGTCGTGTCCACAGGCAACATCGCCAACAGCGTTTCCAAGGACCTGTCCCTGCTGGAAGATGCCGAACTCTACGCCGTCAGCTCCCGGACCCAGGCTGCCGCGGACGCCTTCGCCCATGCGCTCGGCTTCACGAAAGCCTACGGGGACGACGCCGGTGTTCCCGGCTACCAGCGTCTGTTCGACGATCCCGCCGTAGACGTGGTCTACGTGGCGACACCCCACGCCCAGCACTTTCAGATAGCGTCGGCGGCATTGCGCGCCGGGAAGCACGTCCTGTGCGAGAAGGCACTGACCATCAACGCCCGTGAAGCCAGTGAGCTGGCGGAGATCGCGCGTGAGCAGAATGTGTTCTTCATGGAAGCCGTGTGGAGTCGGTTCCTGCCCAGCATGCAACGGGCTTTTGAGATCGCCGCCTCCGGGGAGCTCGGAGAAATCCAGTGGGTCAGCGCGGATCTCGGCTTCCCGGCACCGTACGATCCCGCGGCGCGCATCTGGGCCCTGAACGACGGTGGAGGAGCACTCTTGGACATCACCGTGTATCCCCTGCTGTGGGCTTTGGGGACGCTCGGTTTTCCGCAGTCGGTCACAGCAATAGGTTCGTTGAACGAGGACGGCGTGGACACCCAGAACGCCCTGACCCTCGGCTACGACACGGGAGCGCAGGCGCAGCTGACGTCGTCCCTGATGGCGCACGGGCCGAGGACCGCCACAGTTGCCGGCGGACTTGGCTTCCTGCAGACAGTGGGATCGGTGAACAACCCGCGCGAACTGCTCATCCGCGTTGGTTGGGACGAGCCACGGACCGAGCGCTTCGACGTCGTCGGCACCGGCTACAGCTACGAACTGCGGGAGGTGACCCGTTGTATCCAACAAAGCCTCACCGAGAGTCCCGTGATGCCGCTGGAAGACTCGGTAAACGTCATGCGCCTCTTCGACGGCGTTCGCTCACAGTTGGGTATCCGGTACCCCAACGACGCCCGCTGATTTAACCCGGGTGGGCTAACCTCACCGGCGGATCGGCTGTCTGGCCAGTTTGCGGTCGAGCGAAAATGCGCCGGACCCGAGGAAGACAAACGCCACGGACACGGCGAAGTAGATGATGAGGAGCTCCGCCGTCACGCCCGCCTTGTCCGTGAGCAGTGGCTTGCCCGCTTCGGTCACGAACCAGATTCCAGCGAACATGATCGCGGCAAGGAACCCGGCAACACGAGTCAGCGCGCCGAGGACCAGGAGCAATCCAAGGCCCACTTCCCCGGCAATGACCAGCCAAGCCACGATCTCCGGCTTCTGCACGCCCATGGCAGCAACGGAGGCTGCGAATGCGGCGTGGCCTGCCATGAGCTTCTGGAATCCGTGGACCATGAGGAGGGCGCCGAACACCACCCGCAGGATCGTGATGCCGCGGGCAGAGGACGAGGGCGATGGGTGAAGGAATTTCACGGGTTCCAATCTTCCATGTCCGGCGTCCGCAGCCAAACGGGCGGCCCCACTCCTGCGTGCCTACCCAACTGAGTCGCAGATCAGGCCGTTTTCAGCGCTGGGAACGGCCTGATCTGCGACCTAGTTGGGTGAGTGGAGCAGCGCGGCGCAGCAGGCACCTTCAAACAAGACGACTTCCGCCAGGTCTGGACCTCGACCCCCATCCCGAACGACCCCATCACCGTCCGGGGCAATGCTGCTCCGGAGTTCAAAAAGGCCATCAAAGAGGCGTTCCTTTCGCTCTCGCCGGAGGATGTCGCCAAAGTAGGCGAGTTCCTGGATGTCACTCCTCCGGGCCCGCTTCTGGAGGTCACCAAGGACAACTACCAGCCGCTGTTCGATCTCGCTGAGACGATGCACCTGACTGAGAAGGACCTGTAATGCTTCTCTCCGTCCACGGCCTGCGGAAATCCTTCGCCGGCCGGACGGTCCTGGATGGCGTGGACTTCTCGGTGTCCGCCGGCGAACTCGTCGCGTTCCTCGGTGCCAACGGCTCCGGCAAGTCCACCACCCTGCGCTGCGTCATGGGCATCACCTCCCCGGATGCCGGGACCATCGGCATCGATGGTGCGGCACTGGAATCCCTGCAAGGCCGTGAGCTGCAGCAGGCCCGGCAACGGATGGCCATGATCTTCCAGAAGATTCATCTCGTCCCCCGGCGCACCGCCCTGGACAACCTTTGCGCCGGCGCGCTGGCGCGCATCCCCACTTCGCGTTCGCTGACACCCTTCCTGTTCCCGGCAGACGTCCAGCAGGAAGCCTTGGATTGCCTGGAACGTGTCGGCCTCGCGGACCGCGCTTTCGACCGCGTCGGGCGCCTCTCCGGCGGACAGCATCAGCGCGTTGCCGTAGCCCGGGCACTCTGCCAGCGGGCCGACGTCGTACTCGCGGACGAACCGGTCTCCGCACTGGATCCGCACGCGGCTGAACAGGTCATGGGCCTGCTGCGCGAACTCGCCCACTCGGAGAACCTGGCCGTGGCGGCGGTCTTGCACCAACCCGACCTTGCCCTGCGTTACGCGGACCGGTCCATTGGGCTGCTTCACGGATCCATGAGCTTTGACCTTCCCTCCACAGAGGTCACCGCCGAGCACCTGACCTCGTTGTACGCCCCTGACAGGAACATTGCAGCATGACACCCCGGGCATTGACCCCCGCCGTTGAGCGGAGGGACTCCACCGGCAAAACCCGAGTGGCACTGATCCGCCCGAAGAAGCCGCTGCGATGGATCACGACGGCGGCAGTGGCGGCCGCCGTCGTCGGACTTCACGCTGTGGCCATCCAGGGAACGGGCTTCAAACCTGAGCTCCTGGTGGACGGTTGGAAGGGCATGGCGGCGTTCATCGGTGACGCCTTTCCGCCGGACCTGAGCTGGGATCGGACGCTGAAACCGGGGCTTGAAGCGACGCTGGTGACTTTGTGGATTGGCCTGCTCGGTACCACGCTGTCTGTGCCGTCCGCGTTGCTGCTGGCCGCGTTGGCCGCCCGGAACACCAGCCCGCATCCGCTTGTGTACCAAGCCGCGCGGTCGGTGCTGTCCTTTTTCAGGGCCGTGCCGGACATCGTGTTCGCGCTGATCTTCGTCACTGCCGTGGGGCTTGGCCCGTTCGCCGGTGTCCTCGCCCTGATCTGCCACAACACCGGTGTCATGGGGAAGTTGTGGGCTGAGTCCATGGAGGAGATCGACGCCGGGCCGCAGGAGGCGCTCCGGACTGCGGGCGCCAACCGGATCCAGCAGGTATTCAACGCCACGCTGCCGATGGTGATCCCCCAATTCGTGGGTCTGCTGCTGTACAGGTTCGACGTCAACGTGCGCTCGTCATTGGTGCTGGGCTTGGTGGGCGCCGGCGGCATCGGGCTCCTGATCAACCAGTCCATCAAGTCGTTCCGCTTCGATTCCATGCTGACGCACATCCTGATCGTGCTGGTGCTGATTGTCGTGGTGGACCAGTTCTCCGCATGGGTGCGCCGGCGCCTGGCCGCCTGACCACCTGTTGACCCAACTAGGGGACAGATAACGTCGCTCTGAGCCCCCATTGGAGCAGGTGCTGTCCCGTAGTTGGGTGAGTGGGGGCAGAATAAGAGGTGGCTCTGGTCGGAGCTGCGGACTTTGTGGATGGAGCGGGCATGCGGGTGGACGTTGTTGTTGTGGGTGGCGGAGCGATGGGGTCAGCGGCGGCATGGCAGTTGTCCCGCGCCGGCAAATCCGTAGTCCTGCTGGAACAGTTCGAAGCAGGCCACCACATCGGCGCTTCCCACGGCGCCACCCGTAACTTCAACACCGCCTACGCCGAAGCCGACTATCTGGACCTCCTGGCCGAGTCCAAGATCCTCTGGGACGAACTCGCGGCCGAATACGGCGCACCCCTGCTGGACCTGGTGGGGCTCGCGAACCATGGCAACGTCCCCAAGCTGGAACTGGTCCGGGACGCCCACCAGGAACGGGGCATCGAGAGCTACTTCCTCTCCGCTTCCGAGGCCGCCGACCGCTGGCAGGGAATGAACTTCGCCACGGATGTCCTCTTCGTGCCGGGCTCAGGCAGGATCCGTTCGGCTGATGCGTTGGTGGCGCTCCGCAAATCAGCTGAGTCCCGCGGCGCTGTCTTCAAGTACTCGACGCCGGTCCGGGACATCCGCGTCGACGGCCCCGACTCAGTGGTGGTGGTGACCGAAGAGACCGAATACACGGCACACCGCGTGGTGGTCACCGCTGGGGCCTGGACCCCGAAGGTCCTCGATGGTCTGGCCAAGCTCCCCGCCCTCGTGGTCACTCAAGAGCAGCCCGCCCACTTCACGCCCACAGACAACACACTGGTCTGGCCCAGCTTCAACCACAATCCCGACCCCGACCCGAACAACGAACTTTACGAATACTGGTTCAGCCCCGTCTACGGAATGCTCACTCCCGGCGAGGGCGTCAAGGCCGGCTGGCATGGAGTCGGACCTGTCATGGACCCAGACGAGCGCACGTTTGAGCCCATCCCCCAGCAGCTCGAAGCCTTGGTGCGGTACGCAGAGGAGTGGCTGCCCGGCGTCGACCCTTCCACTGCGGTTCCCATCAGCTGCACCTACACCACTACACCCAACGAGGACTTCGTACTGGACCGTTTCGGTCCTTTGGTGGTGGGCGCGGGTTTCTCGGGACACGGGTTCAAGTTCACCCCGGCCATCGGACGGGTACTGAAGGACATCGTCGACGGCGGGGTGGCACCAGAGCGGTTCCGCGCCGACCGCTAGCGAGTTTTTGTACAGCTAACGCCCTTAAGAAGGGCTTTTAACGGCGTTAGCTGTACAAAAACTCCAAAGGGGGGACGGAAAAGACCCCGCAAGCGTGATACTTGCGGGGTCTTTTCGCGGTGACTACTTCAGGGTGGAGAGCACCTTGTTGAAGGTAGCCGACGGGCGCATGATCTCAGCGGCCTTGGCCGCGTCCGGACGGTAGTAACCGCCAAGGTCGACGCCGGAGCCCTGGACGGCGGCAAGCTCGCCGACGATTGCCTCTTCGTTGGAGGTCAAGGCTTCCGCGATCGGTGCGAAGGCTTCTGCCAACTCCGCGTCGGAGGACTGCTTGGCCAGCTCCTGGGCCCAGTACGTGGCCAGGTAGAAGTGGCTGCCGCGGTTGTCCAGCTCGCCGACGCTGCGGCGCGGGGACTTGTTTTCCAGCAGGAACGTACCGGTGGCGCGGTCCAGCGTGTCGGCAAGAACCTGTGCACGTGCGTTGCCCGTGCTGGTTGCCAGGTGCTCGAAGCTCACGGCCAGTGCCAGGAACTCGCCCAGGCTGTCCCAGCGGAGGTGGTTTTCCTTGACCAGCTGCTGGACGTGCTTGGGAGCAGATCCGCCGGCACCGGTCTCGAACAGGCCGCCACCGTTGATCAGCGGAACGATGGAGAGCATCTTGGCGCTGGTGCCGAGCTCGAGGATCGGGAACAGGTCCGTGAGGTAGTCGCGCAGGACGTTACCGGTGACGGAGATGGTGTCCTGGCCCTTGCGGATACGCTCCAGGGTGTAGGCCGTAGCCTCGACCGGGGAGAGGATCTTGATCTCGAGGCCCTCGGTCTCGTGGTCCTTGAGGTACTCGTTGACCTTGGCGATGAGGTTGGCATCGTGTGCGCGGCCCTCGTCCAGCCAGAAGACAGCCGGGGTCTGGGAAGCGCGGGCACGGGTAACAGCCAGCTTGACCCAGTCGCGGACCGGGATGTCCTTGGTCTGGCAGGCGCGCCAGATGTCACCGGGGAAGACCTGGTGTTCGGTGAGGACGTTGCCCTTGCTGTCCACGAGCTGGACGGTGCCGGCTGCCTGGATCTCGAAGGTCTTGTCGTGGCTGCCGTATTCTTCGGCTGCCTGTGCCATGAGGCCCACGTTGGGGACGGTGCCCATGGTGGTGGGATCGAACGCACCGTTTGCACGGCAGTCATCCAGCACAACCTGGTACACGCCTGCGTAGGAGCTGTCCGGGATGACTGCCAGGGTGTCGGCTTCCTTGCCGTCCGGACCCCACATGTGGCCGGAGGAGCGGATCATTGCCGGCATGGAGGCGTCAACGATGATGTCCGAGGGAACGTGCAGGCTGGTGATGCCCTTGTCGGAATCAACCATGGCCAGCGCCGGACCGTCTTCGAGGCCCTTGGTGATGGCTGCCTTGACGCCTTCGCGGACGTCCTCGGGCAGGTCTTCCAGGCCGCTGAGGATGGCTGCGAGGCCATTGTTCGGGCTGATCCCTGCGGCTGCGAGCTGCCTGCCGTAGGTGTCGAACAGCTCGGAGAAGTAGGCCTTGACCACGTGGCCGAAGATGATGGGGTCCGAGACCTTCATCATGGTGGCTTTCAGGTGCGCGGAGAAGAGGATGCCTTCTTCCTTGGCGCGGGCAACCTGGGCCTTGAGGAATTCATCCAGGGCGTCGGCGCGCAGGACGGTGGCGTCAACAACTTCGCCGGCCAGGACAGGGAAGTCCTTCTTGAGGACCTTGGTGGTGCCGTCTTCGCGGACCAGCTGGATGCTCAGGGCGTCGTCGGCTTCGATGACAACGGACTTCTCGTTGGAGCGGAAGTCGTTCTGGCCCATGGTGGCAACGTTGGTCTTGGAGTCAGCGGACCAGGCACCCATGGAGTGCGGGTTCTGGCGGGCGTAGTTCTTGACCGACAGCGGAGCGCGGCGGTCGGAGTTGCCTTCGCGCAGCACCGGGTTCACAGCGGAGCCCTTGATCTTGTCGTAGCGCGAGCGGATGTCCGTCTCGGTGTCCGAGGAGGGGTTGTCCGGGTAGTCCGGGAGGGCGTAGCCCTGGGCCTGGAGCTCGGCGATGGCGGCCTTGAGCTGCGGAACTGAGGCGCTGATGTTGGGCAGCTTGATGATGTTGGCTTCCGGCCGCTTTGCCAGTTCGCCAAGCTCGGCAAGGGCGTTGCCCGTGCGCTGCTCTTCGGTCAGGAAGTCGCCGAAGACCGCGATGATGCGGCCAGCCAATGAAATATCACGGGTCTCAACCTCTACCCCTGCGGTGGAGGCGTACGCTTCCACGATCGGCAGGAATGAGTAGGTTGCCAGCATCGGCGCTTCGTCTGTGTGGGTATAGATAATCTTGGCCATTGGCGGGGTTCTCCCTGAAAGTCTGCATATTTCAACACTCCTAACTTACCCGAGTAGACCGTTTTGGCGGCTCTTCGTGTCCGGGATCACGTGTTCGTTACCCGGTTCCGGTGGTTGACGCCCGACGGCGGCCCGCCCACCGCCGCCGACTGCCGGCGTCGCGCGCTTCTCCTGTCAGCATGACAAGCAAGTGACAGCAAATTATCACAAAGCCTGAAACATCTCTTTACAAACTTGTCACACGACCGGTAGCTTCGATTCCGTCAGTCGGCGGTCGCCATCACTGGCCGCCTCGCTCCCTCGATAGGTAGGAACAACGTGACAAAAACCAAGACCCTGGCCACAAGCCTGCTGAGTCTGTCCGCTGCCGCAATCCTGGCGCTGGTTGGAACCACCAGCGCCAACGCAGCACCGTCGAAAGACGCGGACACGTCCGGCGCGGCGGTCAGCAGCCATGCAGTGTCCGACGCCGGCGCTGCAGATTACTGGACGCCGGAACGGATGAAGAATGCCAAGTCCGGCGACATCCTCGGCGCCAAAGCCCTGGAACGCGGCCGGCTCCTGAACCCCGGCAAAGCCCCGGTCACCGAAGCCCCGGGCGCCATCAGCAGCATCGCCGGGCAACCCGCGGCCACAGACTCCACCACCATCGACCGCAAGGTCAACCAGAGCGAAACCCCGGTCAAGCACATCGGCAAGATCTTCTTCACCCTGGGCGGCTCCAACTACGTCTGCTCCGGCAACTCCGTGACAGCGGCCAACAAGAGCACAGTGTCCACCGCCGGCCACTGCGTCAATGAAGGTCCGGGGGCCTACGCAACCAACTTCGTCTTCGTGCCCGCCTACCTCAACGGCGCTGCACCCTACGGGAAGTGGACGGCAAAGGCGCTGTACTCCCCCAGCCAGTGGGCCTCCAACGGCAACATGCAGTACGACACCGCCTTCGCCGTCATGAACACCCTCAACGGCCAGAAGCTCGCCGACGTCGTGGGCTCCTCCGGCGTCCAGTTCAACGCCGCCCGCGGCCTGAGCTACAAGTCCTTCGGCTACCCGGCAGCCTCACCCTTCAACGGCGAATCGCTGAAGAGCTGCTCCGGCACCGCCACCAACGATCCTTACAACCCGCAGTTCAACTCCCAGGGCATCCCCTGCAACATGACCGGTGGTTCCTCGGGCGGTCCGTGGTTCATCGGCAACAGCTCCACCGGCTACCAGAATTCGGTCAACTCCTACGGCTACGGCAGCAACTCCACCACCATGTACGGGCCCTACTGGGGCACCGTGATCCAGTCCACCTACAACACCGCGGCGGCTTCGTAACTTATTTGGCAAGTCCCTGTTAAGTACGACGGCGGCCGTCCCCTTTTGGGGCGGCCGCCGTTGCGTTGGGCTGCTTCAAAGTGCGCGCTCCATCAGAGCGCCCGGTTCCTAGTGGAAGAAGTGGCGTGCACCCGTGAAGTACATCGTGATGCCTGCAGCGTTTGCCGCGGCGATGACTTCCTCGTCGCGGACCGAACCACCGGGCTGGACCACGGCGCGGACACCGGCGTCGATCAGGATCTGCAGGCCGTCAGCGAACGGGAAGAACGCATCCGAGGCTGCCACGGCACCGCGTGCACGCTCAGGTGCGTTGGCACCGCTGGCGTTGGAGGCACCGCCAGCGCCGTCGACGTCGGACTCCACCTGGACGCCCAGCGTATTGGCGCGCTCGACCGCCAGCTTGCAGGAGTCGAGGCGGTTGACCTGGCCCATGCCGATGCCCACTGCTGCGCCGTTGTCGGCCAGGAGGATCGCGTTGGACTTCGCTGCGCGGCAGGCGGTCCAGGCGAAGGCGAGGTCTGCGAGGGTCTTCTCGTCAGCAGCTTCGCCGGCGGCGAGCGTCCAGTTGGCGGGGTTGTCGCCGTCGGCGTCCACCTTGTCGCTCATCTGGACCAGGACGCCACCGGAAACCTGGCGCATCTCGGACGGGTAGCGGCCGTAGCCCTCGGGCAGGGCGAGGAGGCGGATGTTCTTCTTCTTGGAGAGGATCTCAACGGCTTCCGGCTCGAAGTCCGGGGCGATGACAACCTCGGTGAAGATGTCGGCAACGGTCCGGGCCATGCCTGCGGTGACGGTGCGGTTGGCTGCGATGACGCCACCGAACGCAGAGACGGGGTCGCAGGCGTGTGCCTTGGCGTGGGCGTCGGCGATCGGATCGGCAGCGTCGGCCGAACCGACAGCAACACCGCACGGGTTGGCGTGCTTGATGATGGCGACGGCGGGCTCAGTGAAGTCGAAGGCCGCGCGGAGGGCGGCATCGGCGTCGACGAAGTTGTTGTAGCTCATGGCCTTGCCGTGGAGCTGGTCGGCCTGGGCGATGCCGGCCGGAGCTGCCTTGTCCACGTAGAGCGCGGCCTGCTGGTGCGGGTTTTCGCCGTAGCGGAGGACCTCGGAGCGCTCCAGGGCCAGGCCGGCGTAGGCGGGCCAGTCGATGACGCCGTCGCCGTCTTCGTCCAGGAACTGGCTGGCGGTCCAGCTTGCCACGGCGTTGTCGTAGCTGGCGGTGTGGGCGAAGGCCTTCGCAGCCAGGCGACGACGGGTGTTCAGGTCAAAGCCGCCGTGGGCCGCGGCGTCAACAACAGCGCCGTAGAAGTTCGGGTCCGTGACAATGGCGACGGCGGCGTGGTTCTTCGCGGCGGAGCGCACCATGGCGGGGCCTCCGATATCGATCTGCTCGACGACGTCGTCCTGCGCAGCGCCGGACTTCACGGTCTCCACGAAGGGGTAGAGGTTGACCACCACGAGGTCGAACGTTTCGATCTCCATGCCGGCCAGAGTTTCCATGTGGGCCGGGACGCGACGGTCGGCGAGGATGCCGCCGTGCACGCGCGGGTGCAGGGTCTTGACGCGGCCATCGAGCATTTCCGGGGAGCCGGTGACTTCTTCGACTTCCTTGACCGGGATGCCTGCGGCGGCGATCTTCTTGGCGGTGGAGCCGGTGGAAACGATGGCGACGCCGGCTGCGTGCAGGCCCTTCGCGAGCTCCTCCAGTCCCGTCTTGTCGTAAACCGAGATCAGTGCACGGCGGATGGGAACACGGTCAAGCTGCGTCAAGCTCACAAAAGTCTCCGTCTTAGTTCGCGTAGATGTCGCGGGTGGTGTCGCGTTTGATGGGGATACGGAGAGTTTATCGTGTTTCGGTGTGCGGCTGGTTTTGCGTCTTTGCACCCTCCGTTGCGAGGCCCGCTTTGCGTTTCATTCCTTGCGCTTGCCACGCAAACCAGGCCCCACAAATCCACCCCCACCCTTGCGAGGCCCGCTCTGCTCAAGCAACCCGACTTACGAAGGCAGGCGCCGCCACCCGCGGGACAGCAAAGCGTCCTGGATCTTCTTTTCGGCATGGCCCCAGCCGCCCTTCATCTGGACGTCTGAGAATCGGAGCACGGTCCAGCCCAACGCCCGCAGCCGGTCGTCACGCTCAATGTCCTTGCCCCATTGGACCGGGTCTGATCGGTGGTGATCGCCTTCGTATTCGAGGGCGATCTTGTACTCCTTGTATTGCAGGTCAGGAGTCGAAATGTAGTTTCCTTGATCATCGAAGACGGGCCGCGTTACGGCAGGCTCCGGGAAACCGGCGTCGAGAATCTTTAGGCGCAAGCGTGACTCCCGGGGCGAGTCGACACCGGCTCGAAGCAGAGGAAGGATAGCCCGCGCCATCCGTATGCCTTTGACCTTTGGACGGCGATCAATGACTTCTTGAATGGCTTCAATCGAGGTGAGCGGTTCCTTACGCTTAAGCAGTGCATCCCCGGCCGCTACGAGAGATGACCTCCCAAGATGTCGCGCCAGGTCCACCCAAGTCCATTCGGGCGAGGTGAGTTGGACTCCATTGACCAACCGGACATCCCTGGCCAGGAGCGGCGCCCGATGTCCGACGACGCCGCGGCGCTTCACCCGACCGATCTCGTGCCTGCGAGTGACGTGGATCGGCCCTGTTACCCCCTCGTCTTCCAGGTACATCGGTAGCGGGATTGACCACAACAGAGCTGCCGTGATGTGGCTGACTGCGCATCTCGGAGTGACAGCCGTGTGCAGCCGAGCCACCATGGCAAGATCGCGCTCGTCTGCCTTGGCCAGTCGAAGGCCACGACTGGGGGTTACGAGCCCGCTGGCTTGGAGCCGCCACCGAGGCACACCAGCGGCATAGGCCTCAGCGACCAGGAAGCCACGGGGGTCAACGTTTACCGGCAAAGGGTTGGGTTTCCGCATTGAACAATGCTCGCCGGAAACGATGGTCCGCATTCAGTTATCCACAGAAATCGCGCCCATGAGGGGGTGAGACTTCTCCTCCACAGACGTTGCGAGGCCCGCTTTGCGCGGCAAACCCACGCCTAAGCACGCAGAGCAGGCCCCACAACGAGAGAGCCGCGCGTTGTGAGGCCCGCTCTGCGCGGCAAGCCCACGCCTAACCACGCAGGGCAGGCCGCGCAACATAGGGTTGCTTCATGGAATCCCCCAAAGAGGTCGTTCTTGTCGCCGATGTAGGGAAGAGCCGCTGTCGCGTGGAACTGCGCCGCGGCGACGAACTCCTGGGCGCCGCCGACCAGCACGGCTTCCCCGGCGTCCACGTCGAGAACGGGCCCACCCAAGCGTTCGATCTCCTCCTTGAGACGGTCAGCCTGCTCCCGCCCGGGCTCCCGGTCAGCACCCTCACGGGAATCGGTGCGGCCGTGGCAGGCGTGGAAGCATCAGCCGAAAAGTCCCGCGAGCTTGCCACGATGCTTTCGAAGAGGTTCGGTGTCCCGGCGGCTGTCCTCTCCGATGCCACGGCCGCGCAGCTCGGTGCTCTCCAAGGCGCGCCCGGAACTACGTTGATAGTGGGAACAGGCGCCGTCGCGTTCCGTTTTGACCAGGCCGGCATGCTGCACCGCGCCGATGGTTGGGGACCGTACCTTGGCGATCAAGGCAGCGGCCGGTGGATCGGCCAACGCGGTTTGCAGGCCGTCCTCGAAGCGCACGACGGCGGCCCCTCCACATCGTTGTCGGCTGCGGCCGGGGCTCTGGTGGAGTCGCCGGAGCAGCTGCCGGGATGGCTGGCGGAACAGGAAAACCCGTACAGGGCGATGGCCCGGTTCGCGCCCTTGGTTCTGCAGGCAGCGGAGGCCGGTGACGCCGTCGCACATGGGATCATCGGCGAGGCCTGCCGCATCCTGACCCGCACGGTCCAGCTTGCCTGCGGCGAGGACCCTTCCCCGCGGGTTGCGCTGCTGGGCGGGGTTGTCAGTTCAGAGTTCTTCGCCGGGCTCTTGCGGAAGTCCCTGGCTTCGGCTGGGATTGAGGTGGTGGCCCCGCTCGGCGACGGCTTGGATGGCGCTGCCCTCGCTGCGACGCGCCGCGGGCTCATCCAGGAAAGGTACATCCACCGTGACGGAACAAACTGGCCCGACTGACGCAGACAAACTCGCGGACCTCCGTACGGAACTCGCCGGACTCCAGACCGAAGCCGCGGCCGAGAACCTCAAGGACCTGGACATCCTGGGCACCGAGGAACTTGTCTCCGCCATGCTTGCCCACAGTGCAGGAGTACACGCGGCCGTTGAAGCGGCCAGCGACGCCATCGTGAAAACGGTCGACGCCGTTGCGGAGCGGCTCCAGCGCGGGGGCCGCCTTTTGTACGTGGGAGCCGGGACGGCCGGACGTCTGGGTGTGCTCGACGCGAGCGAGTGCCCGCCGACCTTCGGCACCCCGCCGGGACTCGTCGTCGGACTTATCGCGGGCGGCACGCAGGCGATCCAGAAGCCCGTTGAATATGCCGAGGACAACGCAACCGCCGGTGCGCGGGACCTGCACGATATCAACGTGACGGAAGCGGACGCCGTCGTGGGTATTACCGCCTCCGGAAGGACGCCATATGTGATCGGCGCGCTGGAGGAAGCACGGAAGAAGGGCGCGTTTACGGCGTCGCTGGCGTGCAACAGGGGCTCGGCCGTGAGCCATCTGGCGGATGTGGCGATCGAGGTGGTGGTGGGCCCGGAGTTCATCGCAGGCTCAACCAGGCTGAATTCGGGGACTGCGCAGAAACTTGTCCTCAACATGATCAGCACGCTGGTGATGGTGAAATTGGGCAAGACCTACGGCAACCTCATGGTTGATCTGCGGGCTACCAACGAGAAACTGTTGGCCCGCTCCCAGCGCACCGTGCAGCATGCGACTGGTGTCTCCGCCGAGGAAGCCGCTGCGGCGCTGGACTCGGTGGGCGGATCGGTGAAGGCAGCTATTTTGGTGGTTCTCACGGGTATCGACGCCGCCCAGGCCAAGGGTGCACTCGAAGAAGCCGGCGGTTTCCTGCGGCGGGCCATCGAGAACCAGAAGTAACGTTGCCCCGCAGCGCATAAAGTTGCATGCAGGAGGCCCAATGAATACATACACTGCCGTGCCCAGCGGCGAACAAGTAGTGCAGGAACTGCCATGGCGTTGGAAGGTCCAAGGGAGGATTTTCCTGATCGGCGGACTCGGGTTCATGTTCGATGCCTGGGATGTCACGTTGAACGGCATCCTCATCCCGCTGTTGTCCAAACATTGGTCGCTGCAGCCCGCTGACGCAGCGTGGATCGGCACGTCAAACCTGATCGGCATGGCCGTGGGCGCGTTCGCGTGGGGCACCATCGCGGACACCATCGGGCGTAAGAAGGCCTTCACCGCCACCCTCCTGATCTTCAGCATCTTCACTGTCCTGGGTGCGTTCGCCCCGGACATCGTGTGGTTCTGCCTCTTCCGTTTCATGGCCGGCTTCGGTTTGGGCGGCTGCATTCCCGTGGACTATGCCTTGGTGGGTGAGTTCACGCCCCGGAAGCAACGTGGCAAGGTGCTGACGGCCATGGACGGTTGGTGGCCCGTCGGTGCAGCTTTGTGCGGCTTTGTTTCGGCTGGGCTCGTGGCGTTGTACGGGGATTGGCGGCTCACCATGCTGGTCATGGTGATCCCGGCGCTCCTCGTTTTCTGGGTTCGGCGTTCAGTGCCCGAGTCCCCCTTGTTCCTGATACGGGCGGGTCGCCGGGCCGAGGCTGCCGCCGTGATTGACGGACTGGTTGAAGCAACCGGGGCCTCTCCGCGCGCCTACAGCCTCCCCGATCCGCAAGCTGCTCCGCGCTTGTCCCCTGGCAGCGCCTGGGCCCAGCTCCGCAACATCTGGACGTTCAACTGGAAGATCACCACAGCCGCCTGGGCCCTCTTCTTCTCCGTGCTCCTGGTCTACTACCTGTCCCTCACCTGGATGCCGCGCATTCTTATCGGCGCAGGGTTCGAGGAGTACAAGGCGTTCGTCACGACGGCGGGCATGGCCGCCGTCGGCCTTTTGGGCGTGGTGGTCGCAGCGGTCCTGGTGGAGCGCGTGGGACGCAAGTGGATCCTGGCCATTACCGGTCCGTTGTCCGCGGCGACGCTGGTGATCGTGGCCCTGGTGGTTGATGTGCCTTCCGCGGCCGTGTTTTGGCTGCTGACGTTCGGCTTCGTGGTGCAGGTGGCCATCCCCGTCCTGTATGCCTACGTGTCCGAGCTATACCCGACCGAGCTCCGTGGCTCTGGCTTCGGTTGGGCGTCGACGTTCTCCCGCATTGGCGCAGGCTTTGGACCGCTGGTGTTTGCCTCGTTCTTCTGGCCGGAGTTCGGGCTGGCGACGTCCTTTGCCCTGGCGGGCGGGCTGGTGCTGCTTTCCGTGCTCTGGATGGCCTTCTTCGCCCCGGAGACCAAGCAGCGCGAACTCTCGTAGCCCAACTAGGGGATAGCAAACGTTCTACTGACTGCTCAGAGGAACGTTTGCTGTCCCCTACTTGGGTGACCAGCCGCGCTGCTCAAGCGCCCGGCTGACCTTGCGTACGGCAGTGACTGCGTCCGTGGACATGTGGCGCTTTGCGATGCGGACAAGGATCCACCCTGCACGGGCGAAGTCTTCCTCTTTCTGGATGTCCCGGACGATTTGCCCGGGCTCGGAGTGACCCTCACCTTCGTAGTCGACTGCGACTCGCCACTGGCGGTAACCCAGGTCAGGTTGACGTACGACGCCGGGACTCAGTTCGGTGCGCACGTTGACTTCCGGCGTGGGCAGCCCAGCCCGGGCCAGTGCCAGCCTAAGTCGCGTTTCCGGGGCCGAGTCGGCACCAACGCGGGCTTGCTCCAAAGCCAATCGGGCTTTGCGGATTCCGGGTGTTCCCCAATGGCGGTCAAGCATCTCCTCAAGCTCGGCAAGCGTGCAATACGGCTCTGTACGGTTCTCAAACTCAGGCCTGGGGATTCGAAGCAAGTGATCCGCCACGACGGTGATCTCATCGATGTCCATCTTCCGCGAGCAATCCAGCCAGGTTCGCGCGCGGCTGGTGATGTACAGGCCGTTCAGCATGGTGATCTCGTCCTCGAAGAACTGTCCCTTGTGTGCGATGACGCCCCTCCTACGCGGTCTTCCCATTGTGTCGGGCCGCGAAATGTGGATGCCCGGTAGGTTGCTCCCGGGCAGGAAACCAGGGAACTCCCAAAGCAGGAAAGCCGTTGCATGCGACGCGGCGGAAAACGGTGTCACCAGTGTCAGCGGCCGGGCACGTTCAGCAAGATCCAGCTCCGTGCCTGTTCGAGGCATGCGGATCTGCCGGCTCGGTGAGGCAAGGTCCCGGTAACGGAGCCGCCCAATCGATACACCGGCGTCGAGCGCTTCCTGTCTGGTGAACGGTTTGGAGGCCAGGGTGGTCGGCAGCGGCCGTGGGATCTTCATGGACCCATGCTGGCAAAATCAGCGGGCGCCCGTTCAGTTATCCACAGGCCAGCAGCACGAACGTAAAACTAGGGGACAGATCCGGGCCCAATGAAGCGTCAGTGGAACGTTTGCTGTCCCCTAGTTGGGTGCGGGGGCGGCGGCGAGGTCGGCCAGGGTCTGGACCAGCAGGCGGCGCTCCACTACCTTGATGCGCTCGTGCAAGCTCTCCTCGGTGTCCTCCGGAAGCACAGTGACAGCTTCCTGGGCAATGATGGGTCCCGTGTCCACGCCCGCGTCGGCCCAGTGGACCGTGCAGCCGGTGACCTTCACGCCGTAGGCCATGGCGTCGCGGACACCGTGCGCACCGGGGAACGAGGGAAGCAGCGCCGGGTGCGTGTTGACGTACTTGCCGCCGAAGGCATCGATGAAGTCGGCGCTCACGATCCTCATGAACCCGGAGGAAACCACAACATCGGGCTCGTAGGAGAGCACCTTGTCGCGCAGGGCGGCATCCCACTCAGCGCGGGTCTCGAAGGAGTTGAAGTTGACCACGAACGTCTCGATACCGGCTTCGTCGGAGCGCTCCACACCATAGGTGTCGGGTCGGTCGGCGCCCACAGCGGCGATCTCGACATCCAGCTCACCCGACTTCACGGCGTCGATGACTGCCTGAAGATTGGAACCGGTACCGGAGACGAGGACAACGATGCGCATTGCACTAGCTTATGGGCGGCTCGCGTAGGCTGGAAAACATGAATCCCGACGTCGGTTCCGCGCCGAGCCAACAGCCCCGCTCCGAGGCTGAAAAGTCCGCCCTCGGTGTGACCCAGATCCTGTTCCGCGCCTTCCTTTTCTCGGCTGTGGGAGCGTTCTTCGTGTTCTCGCTGAACGTGAACTACGTATGGTTGAGCGGCATCCTGACGCTGGCGGCTTTGGTGCTGGGCATCGTGGTACTGGTACGGACCATCAAGTACAAGCACCCCCGGCTGATTCTCTTCGGCACCATCTCGGGGCTGGTGGTGACTGCCATCATGTGCCTGCTGGTTCTGACGTCAGCGCTCTTTTTCCGGCAGGTGAGCACCTACCAGGATTGCGCCCGCGCAGCTTTGACCGAGTCGGCAAAGACGCAGTGCCTCATGCAGCTCGAGAAGTCCATGCCGGGCTCGCTCAGGTAGCCCAAGCGTCCCAATCCTGACCGCTCAGGCGTGCTCGTCGTCGTACGCGTTTTCTTCCAGGTTCGCCTCGCGCAGCTTCTGGCTGCGTTCCAGCCACGGCCCCACTGCGTAGCCAATTACGACGCCGATCCCCACTTCCGCGGCCAGCCAGACTGCCGTCCACAGCGGGTGGGGCCCGATCTCCGTGAGCCGCCCAATGCCGGCGGAACCGCGTCCGATCCAAGCCAACGCCCCACCGAGCAAGCCCGCAACGGCGCCAATGAATGCCCCCAGGAACAGGGTGGAAACGGTGGCGGTGAACCAGCGGGCTTTGATCTTGATGGAGAGCCACTCGTCGAAGTGGTTTTCGCCTTCGCGCAGGAACCACCAGCCGGCCAGGATCCCGGCGACAACCGGCAAAGCCAGTGCCATCGCCCCAAATTCGAGCTGGCCTGCAGGGAGGCTGCCCAGGATGGGGACGGCCGGAAGCGGTCCCACCGCGGTGCCCAGCGGACCAGCTGTGGAGCCGATGCCAAGCGAGAATCCCGCCCCCGAAGACCACGCCAATGCGAAGATGACCAGGTTCGGCAGGAAGCCGAGTTGGGCAATGGTCAGCACGGCGCCGCCCAGAGCCCCGGCTTTAAGGCCTTCGTAAACAGCGATGATGTCGGTCCAGTGCCACACAATGGTCGCCGCCAGCAGCACGGCCGACAGGCACACGGCGGCCATCGCCGCCACGAATCCGGCCTTCAGCACCGAGCCGACATAGGAGCCAGCCCACCGGGAATGCTGGCTGGTTTTGGCGAGCCAAGCGACGGCGTCCACGCCGATCAGCCGGCTCCACGAGCCCGCTTCCCGCCGGGCTCCAACCACCATGCCCAGGCCAAACGAGATCAGGGGTATGGCCATGGCCAACCACAGGTTGATGACAACTTCGGTAGTGCGGCACACGAATCCCGTGGCAGCTCCGAATGCGGCGTAGACAAGGAAGGCGCCGAAAAACGCCTGCCACAGTTGGTCGGTGTAGGAAGCACGGGCCAGACGACGGCCTGCCCGCCACGCCAACAGGAACGGGATGAGCGTCAAGCCCAAGGGAATCAGGGAAAGCAGCCCTGATCCAGGCTGGGCGGCGGGGCCGATGTTCACATGAGCGAGCTCCAACGGAACACCGTGAATGAGCAACCAGGCCTGGCCTCCCATCCGCGCCAGGGAGTCCACATTCCGGTTCTGGAAACCATCGGTCGCCCACACGCCGACCAGCGGAAGCACCACCACGATGGCCGAAATGAACGCCGCCTGCGCCGCTTCCAAACCGCCCTGCAGCCAAAGGGGCATAGGGAGGCCACGGTTTCCGGTCTGATCAGCGCGCAGTTT
This sequence comes from Paenarthrobacter sp. JL.01a, assembly GCF_025452095.1. Classification (NCBI taxonomy): domain Bacteria; kingdom Bacillati; phylum Actinomycetota; class Actinomycetes; order Micrococcales; family Micrococcaceae; genus Paenarthrobacter; species Paenarthrobacter sp. JL.01a. The sequence goes on along the minus strand of NZ_CP104877.1, from coordinate 1,230,800 downwards.
CATCGTGATCCATCGTGCCACGGCCAGCTCTCCAAGCCCGTCAGGCGCCCCTGAAATACCGCGAATTCAAGCGCTTTTTCGTGTTGGCCGCCGTAAGATGGGAGGTGTTCTCCCGGGGCAGGCGAGCGCCCCCCGCTGATGTTGAAGGCCCGGAAAATCGAAGCCGGGAACTAGGAGCGGCCAATGGATAGGTGTCATAACTTCTAACAGAAAGTCGTACTAGCAGCTGGTGCAGCCGCCTTAGGATTTTTCCCAGGCTGCACCAGCCTTCTTTTGTACAGGGCTGCTGCCGGGACCCCATTCACTGGGGCCCGTAGATGAACTCCTTGGCATGGTTGACGGCCTTCTTGAACGCGTCGTTCCGGAGCGTCACCTGTTCCTGGTTGGCTCCCCCTCGCGGTTCGATGAACGTGGTTGGACCGGGGCGCAGCATCCAGATGTCGCCCGCCGGCGGGAGGTAGAACACCCCGAAGGAGCGGTGCTCGGGGTCATCGGTCCAGATGGGGACGACGGCGATCGCGGCCCCCGTGTCCGGGTTGATCCACTGGGCCCGTGGCAGGGGTTGTTCGTGGACTTCGGGGTCCAGGAACGGCGCTGTCCCTCTCCCCCAGCGTTGTTCGAACCGTTCGTAGAACGCGGGAATGATGTGGTCGTCATAGGGACGCCAAGCACTCATGGATTGCTCCTTGGTGTTCTCAGGTTTCTGGACGAAGGTTCCCAACGGGGTGGCCCGAAGGACAACGGTGACTGGCCGCCGTCGTTCCGTCCCGGCTGCTGCGCACGCTTGTGCACCCGGACGTTCACGGGTGTGCCGCCGGTGCCGAATCCGTTCCGCCGGGCCCGGTCGTATGCCGCCCGCTTTCCTGGGTCCGACAAGACGACGTACGCCTGCATGATGGCGTGCAGTTCCTGGAGGTCGCCCGCCGAGGTGGTGTCGCCGTCGTCGATCTTTGGCCGCGTGTCCGGGTGGTGGATCCGAAGCAGCGCGCGATAGGCGCGGGCGATGTCGCGGGCCGTGGCGTCGGGCGCGACGTGGAGGGTGCCGTAGTGGTCAGGTTGGGTGTTCACTGCTGTGTCCGGTTCATGCTGCGGATCAGGAGATGGCCCCCGGCCTGGGCCGGGGGCCATCCATCGGGAGACGACGGGCGGGGACCGCTTTCATGTGCGCTAAAAAACGCTGTGACGTGGCACGAAGCCTGCGCCCAACTATTCCGATGCGGCCGCCTCCGTTGTTCCCGGTCACTGCCCTGCCGGTCGGCCACCCCCGGGTGAGCGTCCGGCAGGACGGGGTGGGTCAGGCGTTGATTTCCTGCTTTTGCCCGCTGGATGTGATCTCGATGCGCCGCGGCTTGGCCTTCTCGGCGACGGGGATGCGGAGTGTGAGCACACCGGCGTCGTAGTTGGCTTGGACGTTTTCGGTATCCAGGGTGTCACCCAGGATCAGCTGCCGGCTGAAGACGCCCTGTGGGCGTTCGGCGGCGATCATCTCGGTGTTCTCGCCCGCGGGCGACTTGCGTTCGGCCTTTACGGTGAGGACGTTGCGTTCGACGTCCAACTCCACTGAATCAGGGCTTACACCTGGCAGATCGAAGGCAACAACGAATTGTCCGTCCTCCTGCCATGCATCCATCGGCATTCCGGCCGGGCGTGCTGTTGTGCCAAAAACCTGTTGGGCGAGCCTGTCGAATTCGCGGAACGGGTCAGTGCGCATCAGCATTTGGTTCTCACTCCTTTGGATCTCGATGCTGATTCTGTTGTTGCTACCAGCCTCCAGATCTATGGTGGTTGGTATAGATTTTTTATAGCACTGGTGAGAGAGTGGTGCAAGTAGGTTTTTGGAAGATTTTCGGAGGTTTTTGATGGCAGGTTCGGATCGCTCGGCGGCCGCCGCGGAGCACGACGGCGGCTTGGTCGCCTCCGCTTCGGGCGCGGGTTCCGATGACGGGCGGGGAGTTTACGCGATCTCGGTTGCCGCGGAATTGGTGGGCACAGGCCAGCAGAACATCCGGCAATACGAGCGCAAGGGCCTGCTCACTCCCGAAAGGACCGACGGCGGCACGCGCCGCTACAGCGAAAACGACCTCGCGACGCTGCGTCGGATCGGGGTGCTGCTTGATGAAGGGCTGAACCTGGCCGGAGTGAAACGTGTACTGGAGCTGGAGGAGGCGAATCGGGGGCTCACCGAGGACAACCGCGGGCTGAGTGAGCACAATGAGGAGCTGAGGGCGGACAACCGGGGGCTGCGGAAGGATTTGAAGGCGGCGCGGGGTGGGGCGGGCGTCGACGGGTAGCTCTCATCACCGTGGAGTCCGCCCGCATGGCAATGGCCACCCCGAAGTGGAGTGGCCATTGCGAATTGCTGCTATTGAGCTTTACTTGTCGCAGCCCCAGCCGTCGCCATCCCTATCGAGATGCCGTCCATACCCTGGTTGGCTGATGTGGATCGGAGCTGCACCTGCGGCTCGAACGGCTGCGCAGTTGGCGTAGTAGACAGCCGCGGGCGGTGGCACAACGGGAGGCGCCTCCACCACGGGCGGCGCCACAGGTGGGGCTACAACTGGTGGTGCTTCCACTACGGGCGGCGCCACGACTGGTGGCGACTCCACCACGGGAGCAACGGGTGCCACCAACGGAACCGGCGCCTGCGTTGGCGTCGGAGTGGGTGTAGGCGTGGGCGTCTCATCAGTGAGATGTTTGACCCCTAGCTTTATCGTCGATCCCTCTGTCACCTTGGACTTGCCAACGGGATCTTCGCTGACCACCTGCCAGTTCTTTTTGACGATGATTGATTTGTCGTCCTTTACATCTTTGGCTTCGACTTTGAGGCCGAGATCCTTGAGCTGATCCGTGGCTTTGTCGAGCGTTAGTCCGACGACATCCGGAACTTCGACAGTGTGCTCAGCTACGCCAGATGCGGCTGGCGTCGCAGTTGGCTGGCTTGAGGCCTGTTTGGTGGCGCAACCGGACAGCATAAGGCCGGTGAGCACCACAAGTGCGAGTGTTTTCTTCAAGATTCCCCCTGCTTGGAGCGAGACCGGGGCATTCGGAAAGGGCGGATTTGCCAGATACTTCCCGAGGACTCGCTTGAAAATCAAGATACCAGCGCAAGCCATGCAACTATTTTTCCGGCAAAGTATTACGAAGCTGCGCAAGTTCACCCAACCCACCTGTTAACCCACTCTTCCCCCACCGGCCACCCCCGCGCACCCAGTAAGCCAACCGCCGCGACCACCGTGGAAGGCGTGAGGATCGCAATCGTCGCCGAATCATTCCTGCCACTGATGAATGGGGTAACCCACTCGATACTGCGGGTGCTGGAGCATCTGCAAGAGCGTGGGGACGAGGTGATGGTGATCGCGCCGTCGACGTCGGACACTGATGTTTCGAGCGTCGAGAAGGGTGCGTATGTGCACCGACTTCCCTCGGTGCCGCTGGCCGGATACACGAATGTGCGGGTTGCGTTGGGTGGTGTGAATCGGGTCAAGCGAATCCTTGCCGATTTCGCCCCCGACGTCGTTCATCTCGCCTCACCGTTCGTCCTCGGCTGGCGCGCGGTGCAGGCCGCCCACCAGCTGGGCATCCCGACCGTCGCGATCTACCAAACCGAGGTTCCCGGCTACGCGGGCCGCTACGGTGTGCCTTTCCTGGAGAACTGGGCCTGGAACCGAGTGGACAACATCCACCTCCTGGCCACCCGCACCTTGGTGCCGTCCACCTTCGCGCTGAACCAGTTGCGCGGACGCGGCATCCTGCGCGTTGACATGTGGCGGCGCGGTGTGGATACCGCCCGCTTCAATCCCGCGAAACGTTCGACGGCGTGGCGGAGCTCGGTGGCGCCCGAGGGTCAGCGCATCATCGGCTACGTCGGCCGGCTCGCCGTCGAGAAGCAGGTTGAGGACCTCGCGGTGCTGGCGGATGTGCCGAACACCAAGCTGGTGATCGTTGGTGACGGCCCGCAGCGCGAAGCACTCCAGTCCGCACTTCCCAACGCCCATTTCGCCGGCTTCCTGGGCGGCGATGCCCTCGCGGAAGCTGTGGCCGGCTTCGATCTTTTCGTCCATCCCGGTGAGTTTGAGACCTTCTGCCAAACCATCCAGGAAGCCATGGCGTCTGGCGTTCCGGTGGTGGCCACTGGCCGTGGCGGGCCCTTGGATCTGGTGGAAAACTCGCGCACCGGCTGGCTGTACGAGCCCGGCAACCTCACCCAACTGCGTGACTACGTCCAGGACCTGATGGGCGACGACGCCAAGCGCCGCGCGTTCGCAACGGCAGCAACCGCTTCGGTTCAGGGCCGGACGTGGCCGGTGCTCAGCGCGGAGTTGGTCCGCCACTACAACGAAGTCATCTCCGGCACTCCCACACGCGAGGCCGGCCCTTCAGAACTCACCTCCAGCAAAGGACCGTCCTCATGAAGATTTCCGTGATCGGCTGCGGCTACCTCGGCGCAGTCCACGCAGCCACGCTCGCTTCCATGGGCCACACCGTGGTGGGGATCGACGTCGATTCCTCCAAGGTGGAGCAGCTCAACAAGGCGCTGGCGCCCTTCCACGAACCTGGTCTCGACGAGCTCCTCAAGGACGGACGCACTACCGGCCGCCTGTCGTTCACCACGGACTTCGCCGAGGCAGCGGATGCCCAGGTGCACTTCCTTTGCGTGGGCACCCCGCAGTCCAAAACTTCCGACACCGCGGACCTTTCCTACCTGATGGGCGCTACGAAGAGCCTCCTGCCGCATCTGGCGAAGGGGGCCGCCGTCGTCGGTAAATCAACGGTGCCGGTAGGCACGGTGGAGACGCTCCGCGCGGTGCTGGCCCGACGCCCGGACGTGCTGCTCGGTTGGAACCCGGAGTTCCTGCGTCAGGGCACCGCCGTGAAGGACTCGCTGGTGCCCGACCGGCTGGTGTACGGGGTGCCCGGCGGCAAGGGCGCCGCTGCAGGTGCACCTGTTACTGCCGTGCTGGATGCTGTGTACGAGCCCCTGATTGCGGCCGGAATCCCGCGGCTGGTCTGCAATTTTGCGACGGCGGAACTGATCAAATCTGCGTCGAACGCGTTTCTGGCCACCAAAGTCAGCTTCATCAACGCGATGGCGGAGCTGTGCGACGCGTCGGATGCGGACGTCAGCGAACTCAGCGAGGCGATGGGCCTGGACCCGCGCATCGGCAACCGGTACCTGCATGCGGGGCTGGGCTTTGGCGGCGGTTGCCTGCCCAAGGACATCCGGTCGTTCCGGGCGCAGGCGCGTGAACTGGATGTTCCGTCCGTGGATAAGTGGATGGCGTTGGTGGATTCAGTGAACCTGGATCAGCGTTCACGGACCGTGGAAATCGCACGCGACATGTGCCGCGGCTTCCTGTCGGGCCGCACAGTCACCATCCTCGGCGCTTCGTTCAAGCCGGACACCGACGACATCCGCGACTCCCCCGCCCTGGACGTCGCCCAGCAACTCGCCGATGCCGGCGCCCACGTGACCGTCACGGACCCCAAAGCCATCAACAACGCCTGGATCCGCTACCCGCAGATCCGCTTCGAAGCCTCAACCAAGCGTGCCCTTGAGGGCGCGGAGCTGGTGCTGTTGCTGACGGAGTGGGACGAATACGTCTCCCTCTCGCCTTCGGTTGCGGGATCACTCGTACGACGCCGGATGGTGCTGGACGCTCGAAACGTTCTGGACGCGGATGCCTGGCGGAGTGCGGGGTGGACTGTCCGCGGATTGGGAACCAGTGCTGAGGCCGACAGTCCGGTGAAGCCTGCCGACAGGAAGAAGCACGCGCGGGCGTAGCTGGTCAGCTGTGACGCTTGGCGGCTTCCTCCGGTGACAGCAACGTGGGCTGCCCGGGATGGGTGTTGTCGATGACCCTCGTGGCGCGGGTCCAGGGGCGTGCCTGCTCGAAGTAGAGCCGTTGCCCGCCGACGTAGCGCCGCATTGACGGGTGTTCGGGGTCGGGATTGCCGCCGTCCCGGATGGACATGCGCCGCGCAGTTTCGGTGAACGGGACATCCAAAAAGATGGAGTAGTCCCAGATACCGAGCAGCTCGTCGCGATGGAGGAACATTCCCTCCACAAGGACAATCGCGTTATCCGGAGCCTCCGCCAGCTCGGGGTGGAGCCGTGTGTTGTGCTTCAGATCCGTGGCCGCAGGGCGATACAGGCCGTCACCTCCAGGGCGAAGCGGCGTCAGGACATACTCCTCCAGGGCTGCGTAATCGTACGTGTCCAGCCAGAAACCCTCCGGAGACGTCCTCCCCCGGCGGTGACGGACTTCTTGGAGATTGAGGAAGTCGTCCACGTGGATTGTCAGGACGGGCCGGCCCCTAATGGCAGCAGCGAGCCCCTCGGCGAAGGTCGTTTTCCCGCTGCCATCCACGCCGTCAATGCCGACGAACTGGCGCTGAGAGCCGAGGGCCTGGAGCTCCTCTGCAAGCAGCCCTAAGAGCCCTGGCTTCGTCGTCGTTTCAGTCTCCCCAGGCATCCATCCATGGTGTCACAGGACGATCAAAACCATCTGGCACGTAATATGCGATTTTTTCTATCCAGCCTTTCCTGTGGGTGTTAGGGTCACAGCACGCGCCATCGCATCGGCGCACGAAAAAGGGGGCACTACTTTGACTACGCAAATTTCGCGCGCCAAAAAACGGCCTGGAGCGGCTCGGGCAACTCGCTCCAAAGCCATTGGCATCGCGGCCATCGGATCACTTTTCATCGCACTAACGGCTTGCGCGCCGATTGGAGCTGCCAGCTCAGTGAGCAGCTCCAGCGGATCGCCGTCCACTACCTCGTCATCCACACCCACGCCGACGCCGAGCAAAATCACCGGCACACCTTGCACCACAGAGAAGAAGACCCAGGTCCTGGCAGGCCAGAGCTACGTTTGTGCCGTGGACCAGGCCGGCAAATTGGTGTGGATGGACTCAGCTACAGCACAGGCGCTGAACGACCAACGTGCGGCAGCAACGAAGGCGGCCGCGGATAAGGCCGCGGCCGACAAGGCAGCAGCGGACCAAGCCGCATCCGCCAAAGCAGCGGCTGACAAGGCTGCCGCAGATCAGGCTGCGGCTGCCAAAGCCGCTGCAGACAAAGCAGCAGCCGACCAAGCCGCTGCGAATGCAGCCAAGACCGCGCCAAAGGCGGCTCCGGTTGCACCGGCAGCGCCCGCCCAAAGCGGATGCGATCCGAACTATGCCGGCGCCTGCGTGCCGATTGACTCGGACGTCGACTGTGCAGGCGGCAAGGGCAACGGTCCCTCATATGTCCGCGGGCCCGTGACGGTCATCGGTTCGGACATCTACGGCCTGGACAACGACCACGACGGGATCGGCTGCGAGAAGTAGGCTCCCGAAAATAGCGTCATACATCCGCCGTTCGTAGCACTACCTCTATATCCGGGGGTAGTGCCAACGAACGACGAGGACTTGCTTGTGATCACGCACTTCTACCCAGCCGCCCTACGTATCCTGACCTGCGTTGTTGCGGTTTGTTCAGCGGTAGCGGCCACGCTGCTCGGTACTGCACCGCCTCCCGAGGGGCTGAAGGTCCTCGATCCCGCAGACCTGCGGACGACGGCGGTGATACTCACCATGGCGTTGGGCGTCGTCGCACCGGTAGCCATGATGATCGTGGATCCCCTCAAGTGCCTGCTGCTTAAGGCCTGCGTGTTCACGGCCTCGGCGATGGGAAACGCCCTGATGCTGAGCCCCCTGCTGGTGGTGCCCTTTCAGGAAACCCCCACCGCTATGGCTGTTGTGTGCTCAATCGCTGTCACCCTGGCCAGCATCGTCACGTTTATGGAATCCATCGAGCGACGGAATGCCCGACGCCGGGCCAACACCTAGACGGCGCACAGTCACCACTCATTTTTGGGGCTTTCGCTGCTTTTTCCGCCGCCAGGACCACCTAATTTCCGACTTGGAACACCTAGACGCCAGAACCAGGCCATAGTCTTCTTTTGTGCCTCCGGAGCGGGAATCCCGGTGTCCGGCGGGATACCCCACCCGCTCCAGGCGATGGCGGCACTACGGCACGGCTCCACCTGACTACCCCTGGATGGAGTCGTGCCCAGCCCGCTGGGCCTCACGAATCCTGCCGGCTCCGGCGCAGCCTCAGGAAACGGTACAAGATTCCGACGGCGAACATCACGACGCCGACCCCCACTGAAAGTGGCGGCAAGGTAACCACCAGGCCCACGCAGGCCACGGCGCCAGCCACCTGCAGTGCCTTCGGGTAGCGACGATCCTCAGCGGGCTGCGTGAACGCAGCAATGTTTGCCACCAGGTAGTACAGCAGGACGCCGAACGAAGAGAAGCCAATGGCGCCCCGCAGATCGGCCACCGCCACGACGCCACAGATCAACACACAGATGGCGATCTCGGCGCGATGCGGCACGTTGTATTTGGGGTGCACGGCCGAGAGCCACGACGGAAGGTCCTGTTCCCGGGCCATCGCCAGGCTCGTGCGGCCAAGGCCGGCGACCAGCGCCAGCAACGCTCCCAAGGAAGCCACCGCGGCCCCAATCCGGACCACGGGAGCCGCCCAGGCCATGGAGCCAGCACCTACCGCATCGGCCAATGGTGTCGGCGTCCCGGCCACACCCTCCGGCCCCAGAACCCCAAGCAAGGTGATCGCGATGACGGCATAGATCACGATGGTGATTCCCAGAGCGATGGTAATTGCTTTGGGAATGGTCCGCCGGGGCTCACGCACTTCTTCGCCCATTGTCGCGATCCGCGCGTACCCGGCGAACGCGAAGAACAGCAGGCCCGCCGATTGCAGTACGCCATACCAGCCGTGTGCCAACAATCCCTCCCCCACAATTCCCCCAAAGTCGGGGCCCGAACCACCCCACACCGCAGCCACTGCCATCGCCAACGCCAGCAGCACGGCGATGACCAGCACACGCGTCAGGCCTGCGGTTCGGGTTACGCCGTGATAGTTCACCGCGGTCAAAAGCACGACGGCGGCAATCGCCACCGGGCGTTCCCACCCTTGCGGAGCGGCATAAGCGGCGAACGTCATCGCCATGGCCGCAGCACTGGCCGCTTTGCCGATGACGAAGCCCCAACCGGCAAGGAAGCCCCACCAGGGTCCGAGCCGCTCCCGACCATAGACGTACGTACCTCCGGAAGTGGGGTACGCCGCAGCGAGTTGAGCGGAAGAGGTGGCGTTGCAGAACGCCACGAAGGCAGCCACGACGAGTCCGATCAACAGCCCCGATCCTGCCGCAGCCGCTGCGGGTGTGAAGGCCGCAAAGACGCCGGCGCCGATCATTGATCCCAAGCCGATGAGGGAGGCGTCGAACGTGCCGAGCCTGCGGGCCAAAGCCGGGTGGTTGCTCACTGAAACCCTTCAAGAACCGGCACGGATCAGGCACCGGGAACCGATGTTAGGAAGTGGTTTCAGCCTATCCCGGCTCACTGTGGCGGAAGTAAATTCCCGACGAGCATGAAGAGTCCATTGCGGGATGTCGCCCTGGTCTTGCGGAGTGCGTTCGAGATGTGGTTTTCCACGGTCCGGGCACTGATGCCCAGGTGTTCGGCGATCTCCACGTTGGTTCGATACCCCGCGAGCACCGCCACTTCGATTTCCCGCTCCGTGAGTGGGGTGGTCCTGAAGGAGCTGAAGGCGATCTGTTCACTGGCTGTTGGAAACCGGACGGCGAACATGGATGATGCTTGGGCCAGGGCATCAGCGGCAGTGGCGTTTCCTTCGGTCACGTGCCTTTTGAGGGCGCCCCGGAGCAGCATGCCCACTTGGTAGGTGTCGATGTCCGGTTCATAGTGCTTCAGGAGGAGTCCCAGGAGGTTGTGGTCGCCTTCCACTACCGCGGTGGCGATGGCAATGAGTTGGTCGTGAACGGTGATGGCGCTTTCGCGGAGGATCTTTTGGAGAAGGTCCAGCACCGGCCTTCCAGGGTTCAGGCAAGTGCAGAGAAGCGCGGTCATCGCCGCCTCGAGCACGTAACCGCTCTTGAGCTGGCGCCGGATAAGTTTGGTGGCCTTGCGCTCAAACGTTGAAGGTTGGTCGCTGTTGTTTGCCACCAGCTCGTAGATACCTTTTCCGATACCCGGCAAGGGACCGAGGTCCGGCACATCAGTTCTGGCCTGAGCAGCGATGGACAGGACGGGCGGTGTCGCGCTTGTGGTGTGTCGCAGTCCTGCGAGCCGGAGCATGGCTTCATACAGTGCCTCCACCACGAACCCTGGCCTGCCCATCGCGAACACACCGCTCATGAGGTATTCGGCTTCCTCGAAGAGCCCGCGGTAGAGCAGCCCATGGGCGGCCACGTAGCTGCTGGTGATCACCCCGAACTGATCCAGGTTCTTTCGCGCTTCCGTCCGCCAATCCAAGGCGAAGACCAGGGACTCATCTATACGCCCGGCTGCAAAGAGAGCGAAGCCATGAATGAAGGGGCGCAGCTGCTGGAAGATGTCATCCTCGCCCGGGCCCTTCACCGCTTCTAGTGCTGCAGAGGGTTGGAACCGGTAGAGGGCCATGAGGCCCTGGACGAGGCTCCCCATTTCGGGAGCTTTCTCGCCGTTCACAGACTGCGACTTGCCCATGTCCTCCCTTACGGGGCCGTTGGAGGCCGAGATGAAGAGAATGGACGCCTCGACGTCGTCGTTGCATTCCGGGTGCTTCGCAGCAAACTCGCGGAGGATTTCGACGGCGCGCTCCGGCCCCTGCCCCGTCTGCAGGGCGAGCATGGCCTTGGTGATGGACAGGAACAGGAGATCTCCCGGGTCAGCTCCTTTCTCGACGGTTTCCATGCACACCCGCAGGGCACGTGCGGTGTTGACCGGTGCGCCCCAGTAGATCCTGAGCAGCGACACGGCGTTGGTAACGGACTTGTTCGCCTCCCATCGCTCAAAGCGGGATTGCTCGCGGGATGCGTTGTGTTCGTGGAAATGGCGGGCGGTGACGGCGTCGTCGTCGCCCTTCTCCAGCCGCAGGGTGGACAAGGCGCGGGATACGCAGTCAGCCGGAGTCACGCCCTCCGGGGCGGTCTGCGGTGGTGCTTCCAGTACTCCCGCCACCTTGCTGCGCAGGAGGTGACGGTCCCTCAGCATCTTCTGCCCGCGGAAGTAATCGGCGACCACCGGCGGACTGATGGCGGCGTTGGAGCCATTTTGGTGGTCGTCCAGAACGGTGAGGAAGCCCTTCCGTTCGAGGTTCTCCAGGACATCGGGCTGGATGACCTTATGCAGGACGTCGATCCGGGCCGTACCGAGGATCGCCATGATGTGAAGAGCCGTGAACTCGGCCGAGGTGAGCTCGGCAAGGAGCGCTTCCAGGGTTCCCATCAGGTGCTCGTTCCACAGGGTGTCGGATGTCATCCGCCATTGCTTGTCCTCCAGCACAAGGAGGTCGCTGAGCAGGGCCGTCTCCACGATCCTGACCACCAGACGCGGGTTTCCCGCAGATTTGGTGAGGACGCGCGCCGTCGTCTCTGCGTCAGCTGGCGACCCGAGGACTTGCGCGATCAGGGTGTGAACTTGCTCGTAGTGCAGCGGGTCCAGCTGAAGGTGTGCCTCGGGCCTGCTGTTGAGGACTGCCAACTGGCCCTTTGAGAAGGACCAGGTTTCAGGTGCCGTCGCCACCATGGGGCAATCGGACCTTCGGCGAACTGCTTCAAGTACGGCCAAGGACTCGTTGTCCACCAGATGGAGGTCGTCCACCACCAGGAGGTGCTTTCCTGCCATACCCAGTTGGCCGGCAAACACGTCAGCAAGGTCCAGAACGCCGCTGCGGCCCGGACGCATTTCCAGCCCGAGGCCCTTGATGGCCGCGAAGGGGATGTTGCGGTGCGTGCGGAGGCCACTGATGAAATGAACGGCCACGCCGGTCTTCTCCACATTGGCCACGACGTTGCGCACCACAGTGGTCTTTCCACTGCCAGGCGCGCCGACAATCCGTGCACCAATACCCCGTGCAATAAAGTCCAGGATTCGCTGAACCTCTGAATCGAACACTCTTCGTGACCTTCTGTTTCTGTGGATGCCCGGCATGCGGCTCACCTCGCAGGTTAGATCTGGATTGCGCGACTAGGTGTCAAAACGGCCTTGCACAGGCCGATTTGGGCGTTTCTAGGTGGTGATTTGGGCAAATCTAGGTGTTCGCGGTCGGCGTCTAGGTGGTGGGGCGGTGTGGGAATCAGGTGATCCATGGTTTGCTCCCTCAGCTCTGTGGGTGGAATACCGTCCACGCTATGGAGGGCCGAACCAGAATTACATGGGTGTAATTCGCTATGTGGATATGTATTCGAATCCATTTTTGGAGCTAGTACATATCTTCCCTCCTGAGGGCGACAAAAAAGCAGGGCCGGTCGGTGACCGGCCCTGCTTCTTGCGTTATCCGAAGACTAGATAGCCTGGATGTTTACTGCCTGGGGACCCTTGGGGCCCTGCTCGACGTCGAAGGAAACCTTCTGGTTCTCTTCGAGGGAGCGGTAACCCGAGGAGTTGATCGCAGAGTAGTGAGCGAAAACGTCCTGGCTGCCATCTTCAGGAGAGATGAAGCCGAAGCCCTTTTCGGAGTTGAACCATTTCACGGTACCTGTAGCCATTTTTTCAGTCCTTACTGAAGGTGGAGATTCTCCCGACTTTCGGGTCTCCGGTGTGGGGTGTTCTCCACCGTTACTTCAGAAGGTCGCGATCCGGAGGGATCGCGGGACTGCCTGAACTACCAAATGCCAAACACAACAACACCGTCAAGTCTACAGGGATTCGAGCGTATGGCTAGTGCAGGGAAATGTTTTATCCATCGGATTTGCTCGCGGGCCGGAACCGAGGGCTCGACGGCCGACGTCCTACGCACAAACCTGGCCATCCCCAGCCCGCTCCAACTTTCCGTCCAAGCCGCGCACCCACTCCAGGCCGTCGCTGTCCATGAAGGTCACCGTGCCCATGTAGTCGATGTTCCCCGGAAGCGGTTCGCAGACGTGGTTGGTGTCGATGAACTCGGGCCAGCGTTCCTGATGGCTAAAGAAGTAGCGGCCGGGAGGAAGGATCTTGGCAGTTGCCCTGATCGGCTGGATCGGACGACCCTTCCGGGTGACGCCTTCAGCCCGCTCCAAGGTGAACCTGAAGATCGGCGCGTCACTGGAATTGACCAGTTCGATCCCCCACTGCTCCTTCCCCTGGAACATCTTCTTGACCGGCCAGAAGGTGATCCGTCCCGCTTGGCGACGTGCCGCCGTCGTGATTGCCCGTTCGTCGCGTTCGGCTTCCAAGCGGCGCATCCGCTGGGCTTCTTCGACCGCTTGCCTGGAGTGACGGGTTGCCTTCGCCACGAAGAACAACGCCACAGACGTAGCCAATGCCCCAATGATTTCTGCAATATCAACCCAAAAAATCCACGCCTCGCCTCTCCTGTTTCTGCGTCCACGTGCCCTCGCTCTGATCGAGGGCACCTCTATTGAGTGATGCGAGGCGGCAGGACATGACGGCATTTCGCGTCACGACCCGGACCCGCCCCGCACTCCTCCAACAGGAACACCGCGAGCGCCAGGGGGCCAGTCACATTGAGTACCACCGAAATCCCGCAGGGCGCAGAGCCGTCCGTGCCCGCCCTCAGGAGTTTCGGTTCCGGTCACGTGCTGAGGGACTTCGACCTGAAGGTGATCATGCAGATCTCCGGCTGCGAGAGGGGTGCACGGCGCCTGCTGCGCGGCGAACCGTTGTCGGCGGCCGACGTCGGGCCTCTCACCATGGCGAACCACGCCGCCCGCCACATGGGCTACTTGCCGTTGTTTGAGCTCGGCGGCAAGGCGCCGTCGATCGCTCTTGGAGTGGAGGCTGTGCTCCGCGAACTGCTTGAAAAACAGGGGCGCGGCCAGCAGATTTAGGGTCCACGTTCCCCTGTTCGCGTGCAGCCCTCAGGCGTAAAGTCCACCTCATGGGACGCATCCCGGACACGGTGGTTATCGGTGCAGGTCAAGCCGGCCTCACCACGAGTTACTGGCTGTCGCAGCTGGGCGTGGAGCATCAGGTTTTGGAGCGTCGGGAGACCTTGGGCGGGGCGTTTCAGGATCGCTGGGACGGCTTCTATATGAATACGCCCAACCTTTCGCTGGACCTGCCCGGGATGCCGTTCGACGGCGGCGACCGGGACGCGTTTATCCCCCGCGACGCTGCCGTGGACCTTTTCAGGCGGTATGCCGAGCTGATTGCCGCGCCCGTTCATACCGGTGTCGATGTGACTCGCTTGTCAGCGGCGCCAGAGGGCGGGTTCGTTTTGGAGACGTCGCAGGGGAGCTTGCGGGCGGGGAAGGTAGTTCTGGCGACGGGGGCTTACCAGGTGCCCAAGGTCCCAGCCGCCAAGCTGCCAACCGGCGTGACCCAGTTGCACACGCACGACTACCGCAATCCTGAGCAGTTGCCCGACGGCGCGGTGTTGATCGTGGGGACCGGGCAATCGGGCGGGCAGATCGCCGAGGAGCTCCACGACGCCGGCCGCGACGTCCACCTCGCCATCTCCGTAGTCCCCGAAGCACCGCGCCGATACCGCGGCCAGGACCTCATCTACTGGATGCTCGAAACCGGCAAACACGGCCCCGACCGCGGCATCCACGCCCTCACCCGCGAAGCCCTGCCCTCCCCGCGTTGCGGTTCGCCCCCAACCCCCTGCTCTCCGGCACCGACGGCGGCCACAGCATCCACCTCCGCGAACTCGGCCGCCGCGGCATGCACCTGCACGGTCACCTTGAAGCAGCCGACGACGGCGCCATCACCTTCAGCGACGACCTCCCCGAACGCCTCGCTGCAGTCGAGTCCGCGTTCGGACAGCGGACGGGTAAGGCGATTGATGCGTACATTGCGGCGGCGGGGATCGATGCACCCTCTCAGGCGGCCGTGGAGGCGGTTGATTGGCTACCTGCGGAGCCTTCGCAGGTGAGCCTGGCCGAGGCGGGCATTACGTCCGTGTTGTGGGCTTCCGGTTACCAACTCGATTTTGGGTTTGTGGACCTGCCGTTGGTGGACGAGTGGGGCTATCCGAAGCACTCACGGGGAGTGACGGGGTTTCCCGGGCTGTATGTGATTGGGCTGCCTTGGTTGACCCGGCACTACTCGTCGATTGTTGGGGGCGTGGGACTGGACGCGGAGTATGTGGCGGGGCGGGTTGCTGGGGACTGACGGCCCTACGCCTGATCGATCTCCGCCATGTTGCCCACTGCCGGAGTCCCCTCAACCAGCGCGTAGCGTTGCATCACTGCGCCCTTCGGAGAGGCCACCACTGGTTCGATCAGCCGTAGGTTTGTTGGCACCACCCCATCGGCGAACACCTTCTTCCCGGTGCCGAGAAGGATTGGGTAGACCCACAAGTTGAGCTGGTCGAACAATCGCTCCGCGAAAAGGGTTTGGACGAAGTCGAGGCTTCCGATGACGTGAATGTTCTGATGCTTCTCCCGTAGCTCCCGCAGCTCGGCTATCGTGTCCGCGCCGAGCAACGTGGAGCCCTCCCACTCAAGCTGTCGCGACTGGCGCGAGGCCACGTACTTCGGAAGGCGGTTGAACAGATCCGCGATTCCACCGCCCTGGTGCGGCCAGTACGCGGCGAAGATGTCGTAGGTCCGCCGTCCAAGGAGCAGCGCGTCCATCCCCTCCATACCGGAATCGATCTGCTCGCCAACAACCTCGTCAATCAGCGGGGCTTGCCAACCACCAAAGGCGAAGTCATCGGTGGGGTCTTCCTCCGGGCCTCCAGGCGCCTGCGCGACGCCGTCGAGCGTGGTGAACAGGTCAATGTGGATCAGTCCCATGTCGGGTTCCTTCCCTGCTGCCCGTCGTCACCCCGGCGACAGGATCAAGTCGAGGGTTCCACACGAGGGGCGCCCAATCAATGGGTTGCCGGAGAGGAACGACGGCGGCACAACAGTCGGCGCGTCACGAACCTCGGGTCGTGGTCACCTATGACGTGGAGGGAATAGCTGGATTCGGACGCGACAGTAAGCCCCGGAATAGCGGACAGACGAGAGATGGGAGGGCACGCTTGAGATCGCATGTTCCGTTTTATGGCTCTTTTGCAAGCCATAACTGGAAGGTTCTTGGATACCCGTCTCAGGAAGTAGCCCGATTCTGGGACACGCGTTCATGCGGCGTTGCGTGCTTGCGCATGGCGTATGGCTACCTCGCCCCGAGCGACAAATTGTTGCCGGCCGACCTGACCGAGGAACTCCTCCGAATAGGCGCGTACTCGGAAGCTGCCGGCTGGAGTCATCTGGGCTTGGCCCGGCATGCCCGAACTCGCGGGTTCACGGCCCAACTTCTGAACATTCCGCGGCCTGACGACCTGTGGATGGCAGCGACGGCCCCTGGCCTTCTGATTGTCTCGATTGCTAGTTCCTTTGACGACGAAGGCTCCGCTGGACACCTCGCTGTGGTTGCCGGCTTCTCGGAGTCCGGTGACGTAATTGTGCATCGGCCATCCAGCCAAGATCCGAAAGAGGGCCGGAGTGTGCACGTGGATCCCGACACATTTTGGACGCACTTCTCAGGCAGAGGCATTCACATCGGCCGCAACCCTCCCTCGTAGCGACGAACGCTGGAGGGTTGGTGGCCTAAGCCCCGCCTCGCATTTTCTCCGCGGCCTGGCGCCGCTCAAGAAGCCCCCAACCAACAATCGTTACGACAGCAATGACCACCAGGAGCGCGGTACTCCAGAACCCGTCGATCACTTTGGTGAATTGCAGAGTCAGAACAGCTATCAGCAGGACTGAAGTTGCAATATTCAGCACGCGGATCTTGCGCGTAGTAGTCATTTTCACAATCGTTCCCCCTACGATGTCGTCCAAGAAGCCTAACGTCATCAGCGGGAAGCAACGACTCTTAGGCTTCCTTCAAGTCCAGCTGAGGTGCCGGCCCGCGGAACCCACGAGTCAGGTAGGCGAGCCACACCAAGCCGACGGCAGCCCAGGCGAGACCGAAGCCGATCGACAACCCGCTCAAACTCGTCCACAACCAAACCGTCAGCGCGAACCCAATAGCGGGCAGCACCAGGTTGTGAACGACTCCCCTGGCTCCGCGGGCCTTCTCATCAATGAAGTAGTGCTTGATCACCGCGAGGTTCACCACGGAGAACGCAACCAGGGCGCCGAAGCTGATCAGCGATGAGATGGTCAGAAGGTCCAAAACGAAGGCCAGAAGGGAAACGGCCGAGGTCAGAAGGATCGGCAGTACGGGAGTGCGGAATCGTTCGTGCAAGCGACCCAAGGCTGCGGGGAAGACCCCGCTTCGACCCATCGAGTGAATGATGCGCGACACCGATGCCTGGGACGTAAGAGCTGACCCGAGGCTGCCTGCGATGTATGCGGCGGTGAAGAAAGCGACCAAGAGATTCCCACCGGCTGCGCCAATCACTTCAATCGCGGCAGCATCGACGTCGTTAAAGGTGCTGACCGGGAGAACGAGGTGGCTGATGTACGCGAGCCCAAGGAAGATCACGCCAGCGAAGACCGTGGTGATCATGATGGCACGGGGAAGGTTTCGCTTCGGGTCCTTGGTCTCTTCGGCGAACGTGGACACGGCGTCGAAGCCCAGGTAGGAGAGGCAGAGGATGGCAGAACCGGCGAAGATCGGCGAGAGGCCGTCGGCGCCATCGACGCCGGTGAAGGGCGCCAACAAGTCGACGGTGCCCGCGCCTGTGATGGACGAGAGTCCCAGGGCGACGAACAGCACTATGAACAGCCCTTGCAGTCCGACGACAACGAAGTTTGCCTTGGCGATCGCCGTAATGCCAAGGATGTTTAGAACTGTCACCGCCGCGATGGAGACGATCATGAACACCCAGGCGGGGATGGCAGGGAACGCAGCTTCCATGTAGATGCCGATGAGCAGGTAATTGATCATCGGGAGCAACAGATAGTCGAGCAGGAGCGACCAGCCGGCCATGAAGCCCAGCCCGGCTCCGAAGGATCGGGTTGCGTATGTGTACGCGGATCCCCCGAATGGGAATGCTTGCGACATCCGGCCATAGGAGCGGGCGGTGAACAGCATGACTACCAACGTGACTGCGTAGGCCGCGGAAAGGCGGCCTCCGGTCAGCTCGACGACGATGCCGTACGTGCTGAAGATCGTCAGCGGGACCATGTAAACCAAGCCCAACAGGACCAGCGACGGAACCCCTAGGACGCGGCGCCAACCCTGGGCGGTCGGCTGGTCGGATGTCGGCCCCACAGGCTTCTCGCCTGCTGGTGTGTCTGTGTTGAATGTCGGGGTCATATGGGGTCCTCGGTCGTGATGCTGACGTGTGCTTGGAAGCTGCGACGTTGCAGAACTTCGTAGCAGCGACCGGATCTACGGGGTGGCGTAGATCCTAAAGTGCTGGGGGTGGCTTGCGAGTTCTGGGTGAAGGTCGCGGGCCATGCAAGTAGAAATGAATAACGTTCATTTAGTTTGACGGTGAGCCGGATCACAGTCAATATGTGACGATCCGCGTGGACGCGCCGTCGAACTTGGCCAACGCGACGGCGACAATCCAGAGCGCCATCGTGCACGAAGAGCGCACGACAGCGCTACCCATCAACGCCCGTGGCCCGGAGCCCCATGGACACTTGAGCCTGGGTATGCCCTAATCTCGCTCGTTGCAGCGCACTTCCGTCCCTTGAGACACAGCTCCCCAATATATGTGTCAGTTAGATGCCGCCCGTGACGCGAACCCTCGTATATTTTTGACAATAGATCGTCGGCGCCCGCGCCAGTACTCAGACGATCTGCCGCTTCGTGTTCTCGGGCCGTAGTAGGCAATAAAAGGGACAACAACATTGGGGCTACTTGTGGGGGCATTGACGGAGCTGACCGATCCATCAGCAATTTCAAGCACAGTCGATGAGTTCAGAACTCTGGGACGGGATGCTTTCCTCGCCAAGCACGGACATCGACCATCTTTGCGGTACTTCGCTGAAGTCGACGGCATCCTGATCGACTCAAAACCGCTCTTGGCAGTTGCCTACGGAATTCAGCATCCCACCAGAGGCCCTCTATCCGTCCGGCTATTCTCGGGCGGAGAAGAGACTCGAAGGGCACTGAAACGCTTCGGCATAGAGCTTGTCTCCAAAGCCACGGACGCGCCCCCACGCGCATATGGGGAGATCCCGGATTGTCCGCCGGGAACAGCCTTCAAGGATCGGCGAGAGGCCCACGAGGCCGGCGTTCACAGGACTACACAGGCAGGTATCGCTGGTCAGGCCGGTGGCACCCAATCCATTTGCCTTTCCGATGGATACTCTGATGACGAGGTTCAGGGCGACCTGATCACTTACACCGGCTTTGGTGGTCGGGACCCCAACACTGGCCGGCACATAGCCGATCAAAAGCTGGAAATGGGCAACCTTGGTCTCGTCGAAAATTACAAACTTGGCAGGCCTGTTCGGGTCCTGGTGAAAGAATCCGTGCTCACGCGCAGGAAGTCCCACAACGAGTACATCTACCTGGGGCTGTTCACCGTCACGAGCTGGGGCTGGGGTACGCGGGACGGGTGGAAAGTAATCATCTACCAGCTTCGAGCGGTTGCTGGCGAAAGTCTCATCCCCTCCGAGATTGCCATGTCACTCGTCCGAGGAGAAGATGTGGCGCCGGCTCGCCGCAGCGCGCACGTCAATCAGATAATTCGGGACTACGGCGTAGCTGAGTCAGTGAAACGCCTATACGACAACACCTGCCAGATCTGCAGAACTAGACTTGTCACAGCTGCAGGACCATATTCCCAGGGCGCACACATCCGCCCATTGGGTATCCCCCACAATGGGCCCGATACTTTGGAAAACATCCTATGCCTCTGCCCAAATTGTCATGCTCTCTTTGACGGACATGCCCTAACGGTTCGGCCAGACGGCACGGTCATGAATCTTGGGAGCGCGGCAGGAAAGCTAGAGGTGGCGGAGTCCCACGGGCTGAACTTCGAACATCTTGCCTATCAAGAGCAGTTTTCGACGGCAAAATCGGTACACATCGCCACAGTAAGCCGAGACCTGGGCCGACGGGTCTAGCCCTAGCTGGCACCTTATGGTGAGTTCACAGCTGAAAAGTGCATTTCAATGTTGCTGTTCGCGCCGATCAATCGTACCGGTCAGCCCCCAAGCCTGCCGAGTGTAACCAGCAAGCAGCCCAAGGAACTGAAGTGGATCCGTAGGCACGACTACCGCATCCGCAGCCGCTGCCCGAATGCGGCTTCCTAGTTGCCGGCATCACATCATCAATCCAGTGAGCGGACAATGCACTGCCGAGCGTGTAGTCACTTCGGATGGTCTCGGTGACGTCCCTGCAGGGACGTCACCGGATAGACGGCAACTGAGACAAGCGTGGTTGGCTCAGATCCAACGCCAGGGCGATGAACGACAGAACATTCGCGGCGTTCCGGCCTACAACCCAAGGATCGCCGATTTCCCACATAGAGACACGGCTGACAGCCACCCCAAAGGATGCTGCCAGCCGTGTCACGATCAGTTGCTGGCCTAACCCGGTGTAATCGTCCAGTCACCGCTCGACGTCACCTGCACAAACCCCGGCCCCGTCAGCTTCACGGTGCCCGTGTACGAGCCAATTGTGTTCACGGCCAGCTCAGAGCGGCCGCCGCCGTACCCCTTCACAACAAAATTCCTCTCACCGACGTAAGTGATTGCCGCCTTTGTCGACTTTCCGCCAAGGTAGACCACTTGATCACCATGGCCAGTGACGGCGCCATTTGTGGTGGGAATGGTTGTGATGTCTGCAACCGTGAGCGACCACGTACCTTGCGCGTTGATCGTGAACTCCGAAGTAGTTGAGCCAGTGGAGGTGTCAACAATATGAGTCCCTACATAGGAACCAATCGTGTTCACCAAGAGGCTGTCCCGACCGTTGGTTTTCAACACGGTATTGCTGCTGCACGGGTCGCATGTGAATGTCACGATTGCGGGAGCTCCGGAGAGGGAAGCCGCTACCACGTCATCTCCAACGCCGCTGAACGTCTGGGTTGCCACCTTGGGGGCCGCGGGAGCTGGCGGCTGCGTGGTCTTGGCAGCGGACGGAGTGGAGGAAGGTTTGGGCACAGCCGAAGACGCTGCCGAGGACTGCGCCGTCGGTTCCGCCTTGGCCGACGACGGGCTGGCCGGAATAGGAGCTGCTGCTGGCGCCGTGGAGCCAGCGCGCGTCGCATTAAAGGCAATGCTGACCACTATGAATGCGGCTGTCACAATGAGGGCGACAACCTTGTGCTTGTCGTACCCCTCAAGCGGCCTGCGATATTTGTCCGTCTGCTTGTTGGAAAGGACGAGGATGAGGTCAACAAGCGCCCAAACTCCCAAGCCTCCAAACGTCAAAAGCTTCGCGATACCGGTGCCGACCTTACCCAGGTAAAACCGATCCACCCCGAAAACACCAACCAGCAATGAAAGAATCCATGTTGTAAGGAATGACTTCTGTGGTGAGTGGGAAGGGAACTGCGGGGGCTGCGGCTGTGGGACTTGATAGCCGTGTTGCGCCGGCGCCGGCAAGTATCCTGGAGACGGCGGATTCTGGTATTGACCGGGGCCGGGCGGCGGCGAGTAACCCTCGGGCGGGTTTGGCGGCCTGTATCCTTCTGGATTTTGACTCATGAGTGGTCCTCTCGGTACCTGTTTCTGGGCACAGAAAATCAATGCGAATGGGTTTGATGCGAGTGAAACGCCTTAGGTGGTCTGCAATAAACGTGCTGAATGATCACTACGGCGCGTCGATTAGTACCCCCGTACTGCTCCCCAAAGACGCCGAGCCCTGCGCTCGGTAATGGGATACTACATGCCTTCGGAATATTGGCAAGTACGATGCTGGTTTGTGTCATCAAGTCGTACTAAGCGACCTTAGTGTCACACTAGAAAAGAACCAATTAATCAAGACTTGAGACCTATTTGCGTCCCGTCGGAGTTGAGTGGGAAAACTTGGAGAGTCTGTCTTTGTTCTTGCTGTGTCCTGTTTGGCATTTGCATGATAGGCAGGCTGACCTGCAGCCGCATCCAGAATCACAAAGGCTGTGATGGTGACAGACAGCCACCCTGACGGCGACGCCGGCGCCCGCTCCAGTCGTAACGCCCGCAGCCGCCATGCCAACGACGGCCGCAACGGCCATCATTCCGGCGAATGTGGCCTGAACGAACGCCGAGGCGCTCGATGATGAGTTGGAAGCACTCGGCTTTAGGAAAGTCGTCAGCAGCGCGGATACCCTACAGACTGCTGCCTTGCTAAACAACCATTCACCGGCGAACCCAAAGACTGCAGAAGCGGCCACCTGCGTTCCTGGTAAGGACCGAAATTCGGCGCTCAACACATGCGAACCTGAGGTGTGGTTACCGAAGAAGTCCTTGCCGCCGTTCTCGGCAACGCAATGCCAGACCCAATAAAAGGTGTCCCGTCACCCCCTACCCACACAACCGGTCCTGCACCTCCATAAGCGCCGACAGTATCTGGCTGCTCATCAGGTCACGCTCGTACAGGGTGCCGGGGTTCTGTCGCGGCGACGGCTCCGGCGCGGGGGAAACAGTCATGGTTGCTTCGTAGCGGCCGTCGTCGGAACTGAGTGCGATGGTCCGGAAGTCGAGGAAACCGCCCTTGGCGAAGAACCTCGGCGCGCCACTGCAGTCCGGGGACCACTTGTACACCCCCAGCGCGAAGGAGCCGATGACAGCCTTCTTCATCTCCGCCAAAGCGCCAGCGGAGATCAGCCGGCCACCGAACAGAGCAGCCATAAAGTCATTGATGTCGGACATCGTCGAGACCACGCCTGGCATTGGGGAACCGAGCCGTTCCAGTGCGGTGCCGCCGGAGACGCGCTTTCCCTCAATGCTGACGTAGCCCTTGAGCAAGTCAGGCGCGTCCGCTACCTCCTCGTCGATGGTGGTGTGGGTCAGCCCCAAGGGGTCGATGATGTCATCGCGAAGTATCTGCGGGTACGTCTTCCCACGGAACCTTTCCAGTATCAGTCCCAGCGCCAGGTTGTTCGAGTCGGAGTACTGGAACAACCCGACAGTCCGCGATTCCCAAGGCAACGTGCCGGCCAGCCTCAAAGCTTCAAGCGCAGTCAGCTCCTGATTGGAGGCAACAAAGTCATCCAGGCCCCGGAACATCACGTCTCCGTAGGATGGCATTCCCGAAGTGTCGGAGAGCAATTGCCGCAAAGTAATCGAGACAGGAGGCTTGAGACCAACCCCGAGACCCTCCAACAGCCCGTTGACGGGGTCATCAAGGTCGATCAATCCATCGTCAACGAGTTTCAGCACAGAGACCGCCGTCATGGTCTTGGTGACACTGGAAACCGGGACCCGATCCTGCGGCCCGGCTGGCTGCCTGGTGTCCAGGTCGCGAACTCCGTAGGCCTTCGACCATTCGCCGCCCGGCCAACGCACCTGCGCGAGGACAGCCACAGCGTCCTGGGCCATGAAGGCCTGCATCGCGTACTCCAGCGAGGCGATGGCCTCGGCGTCACCGAACGACGGCGACGAGGTTGAGGGCGACGGCGACGGGCCCGGCGATGTGCAACCCGCCAGAACCGAGGCAACCAGAAATGCAGTCAACCGAATCAGCCAGCCCCGGCGGCTCATCGACACACCAACCTTGACGAATCTCAGACCTCGGAGCCAGCACCGACCCCGGCTTGCGACGAGCCGATGAGCGCTGGTTCCTGGATACGGCTCATGGCCGCCACAACGCAGCTCCGCACGCACAAGTAGTGCTGCAGATACGTTGATCGTCCTCCCACGCCACCCGCGCGACAAGTATCAGCGTCAGCTCAGCACTTCCGCCTTCACCGGCTGCCGCCGACCCGCACCAGCCGCGGCCCGCTGCACCAGATACACCGAGGCCAGCACCAACAACGCGCCCACCAATTGCCAGCCGGACAACGCCTCCCCCAGGAACACGTACCCCAGCACCGTCGCGACCAGCGGGCTCAGGAATCCCAGGAACGAGACCACCATCGTCGGCAGCCTTTGAATCCCCCGGAACCACACTGCGTAAGCCACCAAGGCACCAATGACGCTGAGGTAAGCAAAGCCCGCAACGTTAGGCAAGGTGACCGACGTCGGAAGTCCTTCAACCAGCAGCGTCACCGGCAGGAGCATCGCCCCGCCCATCGCCAACTGGAGGCCCGTAAACCCAAGCAGCCCCACGCCGTCGGGCCTTCCCCAGCGTTTGGTGAGAACGATGCCGGCCGCCATGCTCAGCGCGCCCGCCATCCCGGCGAGAACGCCGATGACCGTCAGCGTCGCGTCTGACCGCAGGACCAGCAAGCCGACACCGGCGGCACCAACGCCACACGCCACGATGTGGGCAACGCGGATCCGCTCCCCAAGCAGGGGCACTCCCAGGAGCAGCACGAACAGCGGCTGAATCGACCCGACCAACGCCGCCACCCCACCAGGCAGTTGGTAGGCGGTGAAGAACAGGAGGAAGAAGAACAGGCCGATGTTGAGGGCGCCCAGGGCTGCAGCCTTGAACCACCAACTCCCCCGCGGCCAGGTACGGGTTACGAGCATCAGGACGATGCCCGCCGGCAAGGCCCGCACGGTTGCTGCCAGGAGCGGCCGTTCGGCGGGGAGGAACTGCGTGGTCACCAGATAGGTAGAGCCCCAGACCATCGGCGCAAGAGCGGTGATGAACAGGTCGCGAGGCGACGTTTTAGCCATTGTTCACTTCCATACATTTCGATATCGAACTATTTGATGTATGACAATGTAGGTGTTGTACTGTTTGAGGTCAAGCATGGGAGGGCAATGGAACGCGACGCGGTAGACACGATTCTTGATCAATGGAACAGGGAGCGGCCCGATCTGGACGTCAGTTCCATGGGCGTCCTTGGCAGGCTGAGCAGGGCAAGTCGCCTCGCATCGCTCGATATCCAGAAGTTCATGAACCAGTTCGGCCTGGAACCTTGGGAGTTCGATGTCCTCGCAACCCTGCGGCGCTCCGCAGCTGAGGCTCCCCTGACCCCTGGCCGGCTCGCCAGCCTGACCATGATCGGTTCCGCAGCCATGACCAACCGCGTCGACCGCCTGGTAAACCGCGGCCTGATTCACCGCGAAACCAACCCCGAGAACCGTCGCCAACTACTGGTCAGCCTCACGCCTGAGGGACTCGCCCTGGTCGACGAGGTAGTCGAGCACCACGTGGAGAACCAGCAGAAAATGCTCGACGGCCTCTCCAAAACCGAACGCGAACAGCTGGCGAACCTCCTGCGGAAGTTCCTCCTGGCAAACAACGACGGCGAACCCTCCTGAGGCGCCAGCCTCACCCATGCAAGGATGAGGCGTGGACACTTCCCTCCTCGTGAGGCACCGCGCTGGCCGGACGATCTTCGGATCCTTCACGTTCGAAACCGAAAGCGGAGTCGCGAAAAGCTACTTCACACCCAGCGAGGTCCGGAAGCTGGAGCGCGAGTCGAAACCGGACGAAGGCGGAATTGATTTCGGATTCGCGTCCGGCTTCGGGCCAAGCTGAGCAGTGCAGTGGGCAGAAGCCAGCAACGAGAACCTTCAAGCACTGCGACGTGCCAAAAGCGACATTACGTGCATCGCACGGCAAGACCACCGTCGGGTAATGAGCAGCCAAGCACTCGCGGTTGTTTCCGTAACTAAAGCCCTATGCTGCATTTGAGCGTGTTGTGGCAACGCCACCTACAAGCCCCTGATGGACCACCTACTTTTTGACTTTCGGTACCTAGTCCGTTTCCAGGGGCCTTGTGTTTGCGGGACAACCAACACCTAGACGAATTTTCTAACCACCTAGTTACCCATTTGACGTGCTTGGCTTCGGTCTTATGAAGCCAATTGGTGTGGGGACTCATGGATATGCAAATGAATCCGCCGCAACAAGACCTCGGCGGGTTGGTACGCCAGCTCGTGGGCGCTGTCGCCTCAACAGGTGCTGGTGGCTTCGGCGGGCCTCAATTGGGGCCCGCAGGATCGGCTGAAAAGCCACGAGTGGAAGCACTCTGAAACGATATTGGGGATCAAATGAAGTCTAGGTCATTATCTTCCTTGCTGGCTGCCGCGACGGTATCTATATCTATTCTGGGTCCAACTAATGTTGCCCTTGCTAAGGACGCGCTTGAACCACCATCCCATTCATCGGCCACAACGGAGCTTCCAAGCAATCCACTGTCCGCGCTCCAGACTTTGACGGCAGGTTCATCCTCAGCCTCAACTGAGGTCCTCTCTGATGTCGCAAGTGTTCCGACGAATGACGTCGGTGCCCATGCAATTGATGCGACAGTCAACGACATCCGCGTCGTCATTCCGACTGATCCGGTCGAACCGGTATCGGTTGAGTCTGCCACTGGGACCAGCATCAAAGTTTCATTGCCCTTCGCCGGTGAAGCGGCCAGTGCGAAGGAAGTTCTGAGCGGAGTCGTTGCTTACGACAATGACAATGGGTCTACAACTGTGCCTGTGGTGAAGAACGATGGTTCGGTTCAGATCATGACAGTCATCAATAACTCCGAAGCGCCGTCCGCTTACACCTACCGCATTGGGCTACCCCCAGGTTCATCACTCGCCAGCGAGAGCGACGGGAGCGTTTCAGTTCTCGCCCCTGATGGATCCCGCATCGGAGCCTTCGCGCCAGCATGGGCCAAGGACGCCCATGGCGCGGATGTGAGCACACACTACGAGGTTACTGGTACGACTCTGGTACAGGTTGTTGATCACTCCTCGGCCAATATCGCCTACCCCGTTACAGCTGACCCCTACTTGGGCATAGACCTCATTTCCTCGGCCTACTGGTCCGGTCGCACTTTCGTTGTGACACCCACGTGGTGGGCGCGTGCTAACGGAAACAGCCCGCTTATGCACCAAGCTCTTCTTTCCGAGTTTTGCAGCAAGTACGGCAGTGCGTGCAACACTCAGATGTGGTGGCAACTTGCCTGCCACGCTCAGTTCGCACCGTTCAAGGCGACTTGGAATCTTGACTCATGGCTGTGGCGGGACTCCTATTACGCGTACATCGCGAACTTGTGTAATTAGATGATCCGTACAGTTACACTAGGGGACGTGAGATGACATTGAATGCTCCATCACACCGCAAGAGACCGATTGTTCCGGTAGCAATAATTGCGCTTGGCTGCGCACTATTTATTAGCTGGATAATTGCCATGCACGTCGCGGGAACAATAGTTGACGAACAGAAAATCGACCCCAGTAGAACTCCAGTTCCGCTGATCTGGTTCGGTGCTATCGTCGGCCCGCTGATCGCGCTTTACGGATACCGGCTCCTTAGGAAAGCGAAGGGCTAGAACCCCAGCAATGCATCCGGGCGTGGGTCCAGGAACTTGGCAGCCCTCCGGTAAGCGAGCGTCACGTCACCTGGCGGGCTATTCGGGCGGAGCTGTCCGGGCGAACCGCAATACGCCCGGACGGCTAGCTGTAGTGTCCCGGCAGGTTGGTGACACGGGGCTGGGAGTAACGCAATCAAGAGGACCTCCAGGTGTTGTGTGGTGCTTGTCGAGAGCAAAACACAATGTCCAGGAGGTCCTCGTGTCCCACCCTAACGCGATCCTTGCCTCTGCCGGTCGGCTGAAACTGGCCCGGTGCGTGGTGGATGCCCGCTTGCCGTTGCGCCGCGCCGCCGAACGATTCAATGTCTCCGTGCCGACTGCGGCCCGCTGGGCGGGACGTTTCGTCGAGTCCGGGGAGGCCGGCATGCTCGATCGTCCCAGCCGACCACTGAGCTGCCCGCACGGCAGTTCTGATCAAGGCCGCCGGCAAAGAAGGCCCCACCATGCGCCCACACCACCGTTGGACCAAGCCCGAGCGCCCCCGAATCAAAGGCCGCCCGATACCAGCGGAGCCGAACCGGCCCCTCCGGTCCCGCCGCCAACGACTCGTCAAAACCGGCATCGACAACTCCGCTCAACAACTCCCCCATAGCTTCCGACCTTAGCCTCCCACCACGCCTAACCGTCTTGACTGAAAATTCAGTCAGGATTACAGTAGTCACCATCGCATCGAGTGATGCAGCTCACGAAAGGCTTGCAATGATCAGCACGCGCATTCGCAAAGACGCGGATTCCGCCGGTGCAGCATCCGCGCACAAGGACCGCTTTGGCCGCATCGAGTCGGCCGGCATCGAGTACATTCCCGACGACCAACGCACCTCCCGCCCCCGAAATCTCTTCACGGTGTTCTTCGGCGGCAACTTCGCTTTTTCCGTCATCGTTTTCGGCTGGCTTCCCATCACCTTCGGTCTGGACTTTGTCGGAGCAGCGACGGCCAGCCTCACCGGGCTCGTCGTGGGCACGGTTCTCATCGCCCCCATGGCCCTGCTGGGACCACGGACCGGCACCAACAACACCGTTTCGAGCGCCGCGCACTTCGGTACACGCGGACGCTTAATAGGTTCCGGACTCACGCTGCTGTTTGCCCTCGCCTATGCCGCCATCGCGGTCTGGACGTCCGGTGACGCCCTGGTCGCCGCCGCCGAACGACTGTTGGGAATACCCATCGACGGCACCACCCTGGCAATCGGCTACGCAGTGATCTCCCTGGAGATCGTCCTCGTAGCCCTCTTCGGCCACGGCACAGTCGTAGCCATGCAGAAATTCGTGGCGCCCGTCGTCGGCATTCTGCTGCTCATCGGCGTCGTCGCTTTTGCTCCTACGTTCAGCCCCACGAACGTGCACGCGGACTACCTCCTGGGCGACTTCTGGCCCACCTGGATCCTGTCCGCCGTCATTTCCGTGGGAGGGCCGTTGTCCTATGCCCCAACGCTGGGCGACTACAGCCGGCGGATCTCCCGCAAGGACCACTCGGACCGTTCCGTCGTCGCCGCAACCTGCCTCGGCGTCTTCCTTGGCCTGTTTGTCACAGCGCTGTTCGGCGCTTTCACAGCGTCGGCCATCCCCGAGCTCGGCGGTTCCTACGTCGCGGACCTGGTGAGGTCAGCCCCGGCTTGGTACCTGCTGCCGATCCTCATCATCGCGTTGGCCGGCGGCCTCGGCCAGGGTGTGCTCAACCTCTACGCCAGCGGCCTGGACCTCGAAGCCCTCTTCCCCCGCCTCCGCCGCATCCACACCACCCTCATCACGTCGGTCATCGCCGTCGGACTGCTCTACCTGGGGGTGTTCGTCTTCAACGCGGTGGACTCCATCACCGCCATGACGCTGGTGCTCAACGGATTCGCCGGGCCGTGGGTGGCCATCAACGTCCTGGGCTTCCTGCTGGTCCGTCGCGGCAAGTACCACGCCAAAGATCTGCAGCTTTTCCGCGCCAACGGCCCGCGTGGGCGGTACTGGTTCAGCAACGGCTGGAACCTGCGCGCCGTCATTCCGTGGGCCGTCGGATCAGTGTTCGGCGTGCTCGCGACCGATACGTCCCTGTACACCGGGCCGCTCTCGCAGCTCGCCGGAGGCATCGACCTCAGCTTCATCGGGTCCACGCTGATAGGCGGCGCCGGCTATCTGATCGCCGAGTGGATCTGGCCGGAAGCTGCCCGCAACACCGAGTCCGCACAGGCAGGAGGTGAGCACGTATTACTGTCAAACCATGAGTGAAAAATTAGTCAGGATCCTCAACGCCGCCACAACGTGCATCGCCCGGAGCGGCGTGCGGGGAATGCGGGTCAACGATGTCGCTGCAGAGGCCGGAGTTTCACCGGGCTTGCTGTACTACCACTTCACTGACCGCGCCGGCCTGCTTGCCGCAACGCTGGAACACATCAACAAGCAGGTCAGCAAGGACGACCCCTCCTCCCCCAACACCGTGGATCCTTCCCGCCACGTCCGGCACCTCCTCCTCGACGAAATCAAGGACGACGCCGACGTCCGCAGGAACTCGGTGGCCTGGAACGAGCTCAGGGCCTGCACGATCTTTGAACAGGAACTGGCCGAGCCGCTGTCCCGGACCACTACGGAGTGGAACCGGGAGATCGCACAGGCTCTCGCCGCTGCCAACGAAGGCACCAGCGAGGAAGAAGCCGCAGTGACCGCGGAGATCCTCACCAGCCTGGTCGAGGGCATCTCCGGCCGCTGGCTCAACGGATTCATCACCACCGAGCACGCCCGGTCGCTACTGACCACCGCAATTGACTCACTCACCGCAGCACGCCCCGCGAGTCCCCAGCAAACCGCAACACAGGGGCTGGGCAAATGAACTTCCCACACATCAAACGACGCGATTCCGCCGGAATCGAACCATCATGCAAGGACCCCTAGGGTCCCGTTAGGACGCACCACCATGGACATCATCGTCAACACCGAACCGCCCGTATCCTTCGCCCGGGGCCAGGAAACCACCCGCAAGCCGCTCCGCGTGGCCCTGGTCCAGCACCACTGGCGGGAAGACCCCGCCGAACTCACCTCGGTGCTCACCCAGGCGATCGGCCAAGCGTCCGACGCCGGTGCTGCCGCAATCTTCCTGCCGGAACTCACCCTCTCGAAATACCCGGCAAACGTCAGAGCCGACAAGAACCCCGGCCGCAATGCCGAAGACCTGCTCACCGGCCCCACCTTCGAGTTCGCCGCCAACGCGGCCCGCACCCATGGCGTCACCGTCCACGCATCCCTCTACGAGCGTGCAGACGCAAGCGACGGACTCGGCTTCAACACGGCCATCCTCGTCTCACCCCAAGGCGAACTGTTGGCAAGGACCCGCAAGACCCACATCCCTGTCAGCGCGGGCTACTACGAGGACACCTATTTCCGGGCCGGTCCTGCCGAAGATGCCTACCCGGTGTACCGTCCAGCGGAACTGGACCATGCCGCCGTCGGACTCCCTACCTGCTGGGACGAATGGTTCCCGGAGGTCGCGCGGCTGTATTCACTGGGCGGTGCTGAGATCCTGGTCTACCCCACGGCGATCGGCTCGGAGCCTACCTTCCCTGAGTTCGACCACCAGCCGCTGTGGCAGCACGTCATCACCGGCCACGGCATCACGAACGGCACGTTCATGGTGGTCCCCAACCGGACCGGCGACGAGGGCGACATCACCTTCTACGGCTCCTCGTTCATCTCCGATCCCTACGGCCGCGTCCTGGTCCAGGCGCCGCGGGACCGGGAGGCCGTTGTGGTGGCCGACCTCGACCTGGACCAGCGGAAGGACTGGCTGGACCTGTTCCCGTTCCTGACCACGCGTCGTCCCGACACGTACGCGGAGCTCACCCGTGATGTCGACTTCGAACACCCGCACGGCGCCACGTCCGCCGCCCAGACCGTGGGCCTGCCATGAAGTGGATGATGCCGAGCGAGACGGCCCGCCAGGAACGGGTCTGGATGGCGTTCCCGCCAGAGCGTTCTTCGATAGGAAATACTGCGGAGGAAACCCACGAGGCCCGTACGGCTTGGGCCGCCGTGGCTCACGCCGTGCTGGAATTCGAGCCCGTCACCATGGTGGTAGACCCGCCGGATGTGGAGATCGCGCGGAGTTACCTCTCGCCGAAGATCGATCTGGTGGAAGCACCCCTCGATGATGCGTGGATGCGGGACATCGGGCCCACGTTCGTGATGGGCGACGACGGCAGGCTTGGCGGTGTGGACTGGGTCTTCAACGGGTGGGGCCAGCAGGACTGGGCCAGCTGGGACAAGGACTCGCACGTCGGTGAGAAGGTAGTGCGCCAGGCTGGGGCCGAGTTGGTTCAGAGCCCGTTGGTCAACGAGGGCGGCGGGATCCAGGTGGACGGCCTGGGAACGGTGTTGGTCACCGAGACCGTGCAGCTGGACAAGTTCCGGAACCCTGAGCTGAGCAAGGCCGACGTCGAAGCCGAGCTGGCCCGAACCATCGGCGCTACGCACGTCATTTGGTTGCCACGTGGATTGACCCGTGACGCGCAGGATCTGGGAACGCGCGGGCACGTGGATATCGTCGCTGCCATCCCGTCACCCGGCGTCCTGCTGGTCCACTCCCAGCGCAACCCTGCCCACCCGGACTTCCAGGTCACGGCGGACATCATCGCGATGCTCGCCCGGACCCGGGACGCGCAGGGACGTGCGTGGGACATCGTGGAAGTACCCGCCCCAGAGACGCTGCGCGACGAGCTCGATTGGGTGGACTACAGCTACATCAACCATCTTGTGGTCAACGGTGGCGTGATCGCCTGCAGCTTCAATGACCCCGCGGACGCTGAAGCCCGGCGGATCCTCGAGCAGGCCTATCCGGGACGCAAGGTGGTCACAGTGGACTCCCGCGCGATCTTCGCCCGGGGCGGCGGGATCCACTGCATCACGCAGCATCAACCGGCCATCTGATCTAGTCGAGGCAGCCCGCCGTCGTGCATTAAAAGCACGACGGCGGGCTGCTGGCGTTTGCGGACCGCTTGTCATTTCGGAAATTTCCGACATATCATCTTCACGTGCCCTCCGACGTCTTCGGCGCCCTCGCGAACCCTTCGCGGCGGACCATCCTCGACACCCTCCTCGCCGGTCCCCTGACCGCGGGCGAACTGACGGGTCGACTGGAGCTCAGCCGCTCATCGGCGTCGGAACACCTGACCGTCCTCAAAGAGGCGGGGCTGATCCGCGAGGAACGGCAAGGCCGGCACAGGATCTACCACCTCCACCCGCAAGGACTGCGCGAAGTCAGCGGCTGGCTGCAGCGTTACGAGCGTTACTGGAATCAGCGGCTTGATGCCCTGGCCGATCTGCTGGACGACGAATCTACTGAACAGGAAAACACCCATGACTGAAAACGCCATCCGCCTCGAACGCACCTTCCCCCACCCCAAAGAATCAGTGTGGGCCGCCCTCACGACGCCGGAGCTCCTGGCCCGTTGGTGGGCACCTGGGGACATCGCGCCCGTCGTGGGGCACCGGTTCACCATGGACATGGGCGCCTGGGGCCAGCAGCCGTGCGAAGTCACCGCCGTCGAACCGGGCGAGTCGATCACGTTCGTCTTCGCCGAAGGCACCTTGGATACGACCATCACCTGGACGCTGGAAACGGTCGACGCCGGGACAACACTTCACTTCGAACACGCCGGCTTCAACCTGGACTCACCCATGGGACGGCAGGCCATCGAGGGCATGGGCAACGGCTGGCCGGGCTTGCTGGGGCGCATCGAGCAGGTGCTGGTGAGTGTGGGCTGATTGCGGGGGCGGCGGTTCCCTGCGACTGGCTCATATGTGCGGGCGCTGCTCGGCACCTAGACCGGCTGCTACATTGCAGGGAAACCGCATGTTCAAGGGGGAACGGCATGGAAGCTTTGCAATGGATACCAGCGATCTTGGCGGGAGCCGCGGCACTCTTTGTCATGGGATCGATCATTTGGGGGTTATTCGACGTTCTTGGTGACAAACGCCTTGACCAAGCAACGCGAACTGTGTGGGCGCTACTGATCTTCGCCCTGCCGCTCATTGGCATCTTGGCATGGCTTTACACCAAACCCCGGATCGCCGGCGGCAGTGACCACGTCCGCCCGAAAAAAACCCTTTAGGTGCACTTAGCCGCCGGGCGCTTACCCGCCGGGCGCCTGGCCCCCGCAAGCCGCGCCCCGCCGTCGTACGCCTCCCGGCGAGCCAACCGTCAGCTGCCCGCGATCTCCCGCAGCGTCTGCAAGTGCGCCGCCCACACCTCACGCCCGGAGGCAGTGAGGCTGGCCGAGGTCCGCGGCATCTTGCCCGCGAAGCTCTTCTTGATTTTCACGTACCCGGCCTTCTCCAGGATGGCCAGCTGCTTGCTCAATACGGAGTCGCTCACCTGGATGGCATCGCGGATGTCCTTGAAGTCCATCGACTCCGCCCCCGCCAAGGCAGCCATAATGGAGAACCGGACGGGTGAGTGGACGAGTTCGTTGAGCTTGTGGCGCGGGTGCTCCGCCGGGGTCGTCATGCGCGCAACTCACGGAAGGCGGCAGCCAGGCCGATGCCGGCCAAAGCAATCGCCGCAGGTATGTAGAACCAGAGATTGCCGTCGCGGAAGACAGACGCGCCCACGACGAGCGCCACCACGTACAGGGCAAAGTACGCCAAGAGGGACGTGAGGAAGCGTTTGCTGAACCCAGCCTTGGTCGAGCGCTGGAACATGGGCCAAATGCTGGCGGTCACGGCAGCCCAGGCGCCCACGGAGCAAGCCAGCAACGCGGCGCCATAGCCGGTGACCAGCACGATGTGCATGCCGATCATGAGCAAGGAACCCAGGATCGCGAGGCTGGTAAAGGTCACCGCGACCGGCCAAGCGGCGGCATTGGTGGACGTGGCGCTGATGGCCTCCGCCCGGGCCAGGAGTTCGCGGGCTTCGGCGGCGGATGGGCCGCTGATGTTTTCTGTCATTGTTCCCCCAAGAAGTTGGTCTTGTGCATTGAGCCTAAGAAAGTACTTTCCACAATGTCAAGTACTTTCCAACCGTCAACCGAAACGTGATTCACGTCAAGGGCGTGCCAGCGGAGGGTGGATAT
The DNA here is from genome assembly GCF_025452095.1 of Paenarthrobacter sp. JL.01a. Lineage (NCBI taxonomy): Bacteria > Bacillati > Actinomycetota > Actinomycetes > Micrococcales > Micrococcaceae > Paenarthrobacter > Paenarthrobacter sp. JL.01a. The sequence continues at coordinate 1,196,483 of NZ_CP104877.1, read as the reverse complement.
GCTTGTCCGCTGCGGTGAACAGCCCCGCGGGCGCGCCTCCAGTTGCGGCTCGAACCTTGCGACCGGTGTCATGAAGTTGCGGCATCATCTTGCGCGTGAAATTGCCTGCCGGCAGCGAGGTGTCCCATACGGCGTCGTAAACGGTACGGAGTTGAGTCATCGTAAAAGACTCCGGCAGAAGTCGCGAGGCAATAAGTGTGTACTCCATCTTGCCGCTGAGGCGGTCCAGACCATCGCGAAGGATCGCGGCATGGTCGAACGCCAGATCACCGTTGAGCGTCTCGTGGACCGGACACCATTCGGCGCCGGCGGCATCGGACCCCGCGGCGAGCGACGGAAGCGTTTGCCCATCGGTGGCAAGCAATACCAGATGTGCGATCGAGACGATCCTCATTCGCGGATCCCTGTCAGGCGCACTGTAGCTCGCGAGCTGTTCAACATAGGCTTCCGGCAACGGCAGCACCATGCCCGTCTCTTCGACCAACTCCCGCCAGGCCGCGTGGAGGGCATCCTCATCCGGATGAAGGAAGCCGCCAGGTAGCGCAAGGGCGTCCTTGAAGGGATGCTCACCGCGCCGAACGAGCGCAACATGCAGCGTGCCCTGCGCCACAGCCAACACAACCATGTCCACCGTTACAGCTGTAGCCGGGTAGTCCCCCGGCCTGTAAGACGTCAGGAATGTCCGTTCACTGCTCAAACCACCGCTCCCGTCAGTACTGTCCGCGTGGCCCACGGTGGGGAGGTAAACTCAGACCGCTGCTCCAGTATGAGGTCGATGATCCCGGTGGCTGTAGCCATCCTGCATTCATGGCTGCCGGTGACAAGAACCCAGGAGTGCCCTGCAGATGCCAGGGCATCCTTGAACCACTCGGTCATATCAGCCCGGATGTGCTCACCGTCGCGGAACCCGTCATCCTCAAAGTCAACGCCCTCATGGTCGGTCAGCAGGTAGAGGTCCCGCCGGGGAAGGTTCCCGGCTGCCTCGGCCGCGCCGAAACTGCCGACACCCATGTAACGGCGTTCCCACAACACTGTCGCCAGCGAATCCGTATCCGCAATGACCAGCGGGCACTGGGATGCAGCCGCGTTCTCCAGCTCATTCTGGCGCGTGGCGATATGGCTGAAATCATCAGCGGTCCACACCAAGTCCTCAACGCCTGAATCCGGGTTAAGGCTGCGGAGCTCGTCGAGTTTGTCATACGTCCGCAGGCGGCCATACTCGGGCACGTCCCCGATCGTAGGAAATTGGCTTCGATAGTGCTCCATCAGCGAGCGGGTCAGGGTTGTTGTGCCGGTCGATTCGGCACCCACAACGATGATCCGCGTAGCCAAACCCTGCCGCGCGGGTTCCACAATGTGCGGCCACGCTACGTTGAGGTCATCGCGGCACATGGTCCCGCTGACCGGGTACACGCGCCTTTCGGGGTCGACGACGACGTGCTGCGCCTTGAGTGCGTCGGCGAGCTGGTGGCCGTACATCTCGGAGGTGAAGACGGCGTCAATCTGTCCCACGCCCACGCCCTTCAAGGCCAGCCGCATCAGTTCAACGTGCGCCTTCCAGATCTCCTCCGACTGGTAATCCACCGGGCAATCGTCAGCCTGGAAAAGAACTTGAACGTTCGGGCAGGAGGCGAACTCCAAGGAAAGCCAGCGGGCACGGTCCTCCATGGGCAAGGATTCGAAACGGCTGCCCAGCACAATGACGAACAACCTCTCCGACTCCGCAGCTGCGACTTCGATCAGGTGCCTGTGGCCTGCGTGCGGAGGATAGAACTTTCCGATGACAAGTCCTGTGCCATAGGTGCTCATACCAACACAACCCCTTCAGATGCCTGCTCCTGGGCTTCGAGTCGGCGGACCCGCTTCCAGTCAACCAAGCCGTAAACGCAGAGCGCGAGGAAACCGATGTAAAGAATCGCGGTGAGTGTTAGCCCCTTCACGAAGTACAACGGGATTGAAACAACATCCACGACGATCCAGACGTACCACTGCTGGAGGATCTTCTTGGCCTGGCCCCACGTCGCGACGAGAGACGCCGCCAAGATAAAGGCGTCAGGCCACGGGACAGTTGAATTGGTTTCCACTGCCAGAACAATTCCTACCACCGCCGTTGCAGCTGCCGTGGCTCCAATTGCCCACACAGTCTCCCGGCGGCTGGCGTCACGAATGGGAAGGTCATCCTTCGCTGAAGTGTTGCGGTTGCCCCGCATCCAGTTGAACCAGCCATACGCGCCAACGACGCCGAAAATCACCTGTAGCACCGTGTCGCCATAGAGTCCGGCGCCCAGGAACAGGATCATGAAGGCGAGGTTGTTAACGATGCCAACAGGCCAGCTCCAGAGTTTCTGTCGGGCAACGCCGTATACGCAGGCAGCACCCGTGACGAACCCGATGACTTCAATCCAGCTAACAGGGCTACCGAAGAGGTTCGGAACAGCTGCGGAGTTCATCCAATCGAGCAGGGCATCCATGATCTTTCCCATCGTTATTATCAAGTTGATAATAACGATGCTACCCCAGATTTCAATGGACGCAAGCCGCGCCTTCCAGCATTCTGAACCACCCGACGTCGTACTCCTCCCCGACCGCCGACCCGACAGCAAGTGAGCCCGTCCGGTAAATTTGATTCCACGAGTTTGACCCTCGGTGAGCAACACCACTCGCGCGCCTCACGAAAGCAGGATCATATGACCGTCTCACCCCTCATCTGGGGCATCACCATCGTCGTCATTCTGGCGCTTTTGGCCTTTGACTACTTCTTCCACATCCGCAAAGCCCACGTCCCATCGCTCAAAGAAGCAGCCATCTGGTCCTCCATCTACGTGGGGCTGGCCGTCATCTTCGGCATCCTGGTATTGGTCTTCGGCGGAGCCCAGATGGGCTCCGAGTACTTCGCCGGATACATCACGGAGAAGGCACTCTCGGTCGACAACCTCTTCGTGTTCCTGATCATCATGGCGAGCTTCCGCGTGCCGCGCGAGGATCAGCAGAAAGTCCTCCTGTTCGGCATCGTGTTCTCGCTGATCGCCCGCACCGGCTTCATTTTCCTGGGCGCTGCGCTGATCAACTCGTTCGCCTGGGTGTTCTACATCTTCGGCCTGATCCTGCTGCTCACGGCCGGCAACCTGCTTAAGCCCGGCGACCACGGCGACGATCAAGCCAACAACTTCATCATCCGCCTGGCCAAGAAGTTCTTCCACACCACGGATAAGTACGACGGCGACAAGCTCTTCACCATGGTCAACGGCAAGCGTGCCCTGACTCCCATGCTGCTGGTGATGGTGGCGATCGGTGGCACCGACATTCTGTTCGCACTCGACTCCATCCCCGCGATCTTCGGCCTCACCCAGAACGTATTCATCGTCTTCACGGCCACGGCATTCTCACTGATGGGCCTGCGCCAGCTCTACTTCCTGATCGACGGCCTGCTGGACCGCCTCATCTACCTCTCCTACGGGCTTGCAGCCATCCTCGCGTTCATCGGCGTCAAGCTGATCCTGCACGCCCTTCACGAAAACAACCTGCCGTTCATCAACGACGGCGAGCACGTCAACGTCATCGAAATCACCACCGGCTTCTCCTTGTCGGTGATCATCGGAACCCTCGTCATCACGGTGGCGCTCTCCCTCCTGAGCCCGGCTGGCAAGGCACAGACGGCCATCAACAACGCCCGCCGCCATGCGGTGGACTACCTGGACCTGGACTACACGGCCGACGCCAACGAACGCAAACGCATCTACCGCGCCCTGACTGCCGAGGAAGCACAGATCGTGCAGATGCCCCTGAAGTACCGGAACAAGGCCAAGGACGTGGACAAGATCCGCGAGCAAGTGGCGGAGGCACACCGCCAGCACGAGGCCTTCCTCAACCGCTAACCGCACTATGGAACGGGACCTTGGCACACAGCCAGGGTCCCGTTTCGTTGTCCCCGCTAAGCAGCGGGCTTCCGCCACATCACAGCCAGCACCAGCACCACCGCGCTCAGCCCCAGCATCACAAGGACCATCAGCCCCCAATTGGCCTGGTTCACGCCCGAGCCGTAGAGCACACCGATCAGGACAGTCGCCGTAATGGCCCCGAGGTAGCGGCACGTCTGGAAGATTCCCGCAGCCACTCCCCTCTCCTCTGGCCGGGCGGAAACGTAGAGACCTTGGTTGGAGGCCGTGCTGACCATGCCATACGGAACGCCCATCAACGCGGTGAGGACAAACACCACCGGCACCCAGAGCGACACCGTGAGGAATCCCAACGCACCGGAGGCAAGGGTCAGGATCAACACCCCGGTGATCAACACAGAACGGACGCCGAACCGCTCAATAAACCGCACCGTCAGCGGCGTCACTACAACCGACAACGCCGCAAGGGGCAGCATCAGCAGCCCTACTACACCGGCGTCGTAATGGCCTGCTTCCTGCAGCAACTGCGGTAGTCCGAAGAACGCAAAGTAATACACGCCGCTGAAGACGATGAAGAGCAGGTAGACCAGCAGCAGCGGCCGGTTGCGTCCCAGCAGCCGAAGGTCAAGGAACGGTGGCCGGAACCTCAACTCGCGCCAGGCAAAGAGCGCGCCAATCACCGTAGCGGCACCCAGCAGATACCAGCGGTATCCCGGCAGTACGTTGAGCAGGGCCATCATGGCGAGCATGAGCGAGGTGACGAAGGCAAGAATGCCGGGGATGTCGGAATCCCGTATCAGCGTTCCCAGCGAACCGGTCTCCCGGCCCGAATCGGCAGGTGCCGTTTGCCGGACAACAAACAACGCGAGCAACGCGATGGGCACGTTGATCGCGAACAGCGCCTGCCACCCCACCAGGCTCACCAACAGGCCGCCCACCACGGGACCCACAGCAGCGGCCGAGGTGTTGGCCATCTGGATCCGGCCCAGCGGCCGGGTGGACGGCAAGTTCGCCAGCCGGCTTAGTTCGGTGACCATCACGACGGCGGACGGGTAGGCGGTGGCGGTCCCCACCGCCATGAGGGCACGGGCCACACAGACGAGCGCGAAGTTGGGCAGGAAGGGCGCGATCGCGCAGGTAACCGCGACCAAGGCCATGCCGAACATGAACAACCGGCGGGGCCCGAAACGGTCCGCGAGCCTGCCCATGAGCGGCTGGCCCGCCGCCGATGCCAGGTAGAACGAGGTGATTACCCAGGTGACCGTGGCGACGTCGAGCGCAAAATGCTCCCGAAGGACCACCAATGCCACAGCGATCATGGACGAGTTCAGCGGGTTCAGCGCCGTTCCAAGGCTCAGTGCTGCAATCGCGAGTCCGGGACGGGGTTTGTTGGCGGTCACCCAACCCAGTCTGCTCCATGGTTGCCTCGGGTTACCAAACGGGGGCCACAGGGCGGACTTTGGGGGCTGGGGGTTCACTCCTCGAAGTGCGTGGTGATCTTCCCCGAGGAAACGGCGGCGATGATGGACTTGGCCAAGTGCCGCAGCTTGATGTTCCGGTTGCTGGAAGCAGTCCGGAGGATGGTGAACGCCTCGTCTTGGCTGCAATGGTTCTGGGCCATGATCGCGCCGACCGCCAGGTCAATCACCGTACGCGACTGCATTGCCGCTGCCATGTCGTTCCGGGCGTCGCTGAGTTGGGCGATTTTCAGGGCGAGCCGGAGGGACTTGGATGCGTGCAGGGCAAAGACCTCGGCGCGCTCCACGTCCGTATCGCTGAAAGCCTTGACCTTCTCTGAGTAAAGGTTCAGGGCAGCGCGGGTGTCGCCTTCGACCATCAGCGGCACACTGAGGATCGAGCGCAGGCCCTGGTCTGAGGCAGCCCGGACATATTCGGGCCAGCGGTGCTCGCTCAGAAGGTCCTCAACCAGCACAGGCGTGAGTTTGTCCATGGCCGTAAGACAGGGACCGTCAAAAGTGCTCTGGAGTTGATCCATGACGCGTGCACGCTCGTCGCTGCTGGCAGCGGTTGCCGACTTCTTGCGGCGTAATACGGTAATGCCACTGAAGACGGGGCTCTCCGAGTGGGAGAGACTCTCGGCGGAGAAAGCTGCGAGGTCGCTGAGAAATGCCTCAACGTCTTCGCTACCCAGAACCAGATCCAAAAAGTATCCGTTCTGGAGAGCTTCCTGCTCGGGGAGGGGGTTGACCATGCACGTTCCTACTGACTGAAAAGCGTCCCCAGCAGACAGCAAAGGAGCGAAAAGGGCCGCCCTCTGCAAAACGGTCTGGCAATACCTTATCGCCCAACGATCACCGGTACAAAGTGCATCGCAAGACGACCTGACCTGCGGCAACACCCACACCCACATCCCGTTTTGTCAACCCCGGGAACGTTTACAGACGACACAATAAGTAAGTAGGCTTACTATGCAAGCGCGGCCCACCATACCGCGGCCCAACAATGAACCATTCATGCAAAGGAGTCATCAGATGGGCGTAGAAGACAGCATCCGCAAGGCCACTGAAAATGCCATGGAAGATCTGGCAGGCACTTCCGGTCCCGTGAAAAAGGACAATGTCCCGGAACCCGGCGAGAAGGACGACGACATTCAGGTCTACTCGTCCATCAGCGAAGGCTCCAACGCCATGGATGAGGACCTCCCTCCCAAGGAGGACCGCCCCACCGGGCGACGCCGCTCTGTCGGAGAACCCTACGGCGGACAGGACTCCACCAATCAGGGTGACGACGTCGGCACTCAGCGAGGCAGCCAAGACGCCACCGCGGCATCGGCTGCTTCAGGCGACGTTGCTGGTCCGGCGGGGCTTCCCAGCGGTGATCCCGACGACCTCCGGGCCGATCCGTCAGAGGGTGGCGGCGACCCCTCGACGAGCATGGGCCGGGGCTGATGGTCGCCGGCGGCGGGCCAATGGTCGGGAGCGCCACTCTGTAGGCTGTGGGGGTGCTCCCCCATCCGACCTCCCGATTGCTTTTTCGCGAGATGACGCCTGCGGATCTTGACGCCATGGCTTCGATGCTCGGCGACCCCAAGGTTATGACGTTCTACCCGGCACCCAAATCCCGCGACGAAGCAGCGGCTTGGATCGCCTGGAACCAGGGGAACTATGCCCGCCACGGATACGGGTTGTGGCTCGTCGAGACGCACGACGGCGAATTCGTGGGAGACTGCGGGCTAACGTGGCAGAACGTCAATGACCGGTTGGAGCTGGAGGTCGGATATCACGTACGCGTGGAGCTTCAGGGTCGCGGATATGCCACGGAAGCGGCTTTGGCCTGCCTGGAGTACGCCCGGGACGTGGTGGGCGTCAGCCTGCTAGTTGCGATCATCCACCCCGACAACATGGCTTCGCGGTGCGTAGCAGAGCATCTGGGGATGAGGCACCTGGAGGATGACCTTGAAGGTTCCACGGTGCGGACGGTGATGGGCGTGGAGTTAGGTTCGTCCATCTAGCGCACCTGTTATGCCAACCGGGCGTCCGTGTCGGGGTCTCTTCGTTCGTCCAGCATCCCCGCGATTTTGCCTTCCAATGCGGCAACCGTCGCCTCGGGCAGGACGATCAATCCATCGAGTTCCTTCCGGGCCCGCTTGTACGCCGTTTGACGTTCGGCCGGGGTGGCGGCTGTGTCCTCGGCGATGCGCAGCAGCTTCCGTGCCGTCGCCAGCCGTTGCCGCTCGGGGCCTGAGAAGTTCCCGTCCTTGATACGCCGGGCTTCCCGCTCGGCAACGTCGAATGCCAGTTCGTAGCTGTGGACTGCCGCGCGGTACTCGGCGAGCCGGGCCGGCGTCGAAATTTCTTCCGGCACTCCGGGACGCAAGCCGTCGGCTTCCTTCTTGGCGCGCAGGAAAGCGACGGTCAGTGGCTCACGAACGTCTGTCATGAGGGGGAAATCGATGAGGTTCCCGACGTCGAGCTCGTAGTCCAGCCACCTGTGATTCACGGAATCGTGCGCGGCCATCAGGGAAACCACCTCAGCCTGGTTCGCTTCCTCGTGAACGGCCAACTGGTTTCGCAGCTTCAACAGTTCCACCTTGCGGCGATGCCGCTCTTCGCTGGCTTTGGACCATGACCTGGCCCATCCGCCGGCCATCCCGCCGATGGGAAAGATGAGCCACCAGTAACTGCCAAGGAAGTCGAAGAGGGGTTCCACTGCTCCATCCTCCCACCGCCGCTGACTACCCCTCAACAGTCCCATTTCAAGGAGCGCCACCCGCCAGCGGCCTAACGGCATTGGGCACCGCAGAAGCATTAGACTTTCTTGCCCTAACGCCTATAAAACATTAGTTCCACTTGTTGAGTGGATATGCTCCTTCCAACCCTCAACACCCTATGGAAGGACACACCTTGCCGACTACGAATGGCCACAACGACGTGGCATCCACCCCGGGCCCGAATGTCGTGGTGGCAGGATCCACGAGCGCCGCCGGGCAGGCGGTTGTCGCCGCGCTTCTCGCTGCAGGCGCCCGCGTTGCCGCCGTCGACCTCGACGCCGCCCGCCTGGAAGAGCTCGCCCGGAACCACGACGGCGTCCTCCCCTACACGTGCAACCTGGCGAACCTTGAGTCGGTGGAGAAGCTGGCGGCCGCAGTTCGAAGCGACCTGGGACCAGTGGACGGCCTCATCCACCTGGTCGGCGGTTGGCGCGGAGGCGACGGAATCACGGGTCAGAAGGATGACGATTGGGACGTCCTGCACACCAGCATCATGACCACGCTCCGGAACACCTCCCGCGTCTTCTACCCGGATTTGGAGGCATCACCGCGGGGTCGCTTGGCTATTGTTTCCGCCACGGCAGCAGCGAACCCGACCGCCGGTGGTGCGAGCTACTCGGCCATCAAGGCTGCCTCCGAAGCTTGGGTCCTCGGCGTCGCGGACGGCTTCAAAGCAGCACAGTCAGACCACAAGACTGAGCCCAAGGAACAGACCTCGGCCGCGGTGGTTTTCGTTGTGAAAGCCCTCTTGGACGACGCCATGAAGGAGGCCGCCCCGCACCGCAAGTTCCCCGGCTACACGCACGTCAAGGAACTTGCCGAACACATCGCCGCGCTCTTCGACGCCCAGGCTTCCCACCTGAACGGTACCCGTCAGCACCTTGCCTAAGTCCCGGCGTCGTACCCGGTCGCTAGCATGTCCGTATGGACCAGCGACTGCACTTCATCACGTTCGCCACGCCTGATCTCGACCGGGCCCGAGCCTTTTACAAGGACGGGCTCGGTTGGGACCCGCTAATGGACGTGCCCGGCGAAATCCTCTTCTTCCAGGTTGCGCCGGGTTTGATGCTCGGCCTGTTCGACGCCGAAAAGTTCGACCAGGATCTGGCCAGCGGCAGGCAAACCGTTGGTGTCAGCGGCGTGACACTCTCGCACAACGTCGGCAGCGCAGCAGAGGTTTCCAACACTATCGACGCACTTGTGGTTGCCGGCGCCACGCTGGTCAAACCCGCACAGCCAGGCGCTTTCGGCGGCATCTTCCACGGGCACGTCAAGGATCCCAACGGCATCGTCTGGGAGATCGCGCACAACCCGGGCTGGCAGATCGACGAGGACGGTACGGTGGTTTTCGCATGAGCGCCTCCACGCAGGACGTCACCCACGAGGACATCCGGACGCAATTCGAGGCGTTCCTGGATGAGCACCGCCGGGCCTTGGAAGCATGTTTGGACGGACTCACCGAAGAACAAGCACGACGGCGGCTGGTCCCCTCGCGTACGACGCTTCTGGGCCTCGTGAAGCACGCGACTTTCGTGGAAAAAGTGTGGTTCGATGAAGCCATAACCTGCAGGTCTCGGGCCGAGATTGGCATCCCGGCCACACCGGATGAGTCCTTCATCCTCGGTGACTACGACACGATCGCCAGCATCCGAGCGGACTACTCGGCCGCCTGCGAAGCTTCGCGGAAGGCTACGTCCGGCCTTGAGCTGGACGATCTTCTCCACGGCAACCGCCGCGGACCGCTGCCCCTTCGCTGGGTCTATCTGCACATGCTGCGTGAACTGGCCCAGCATTGCGGGCACGCGGATATCTTGCGGGAACAGATCACAGAAGATTGAGGGGGCTGCCACGTTTTGACGACCTAGGAACCCTTCACCGCTGCGATGAAGTCTTCCAGGGTACCCTCAAACTTTGTTCCCTCAGCGTCGAAAGGTGTGACCCTTCCGTTGATGACTTCAAAGCGCCCTGACGGTCCACCGATTACATAAAATAGGCCAGGCTCCGGCTCTTTGAGGAACAGGACGGCATTTTCAGAAATCTTGAACAACGGGTCGTCTGAGATCTGATGAAGAACCCCGTCAACAGACCCGCCAGTCTGTCGCACGGTTATGCGGGTTCCCTCTTTCAGGGTGCCCGCGGGATCATTGATTACTTCGTCAACGGTGAACTCAAAATCCGTGATAGGGACAGTTTTGATTTTGGATTCGTCTATGATTCGCGTGAAGCTTCCCTCGACAGCCAGTGCGCTGTGCGCTTTTAGATCAGTCAAATTGTCGTAACTCTCCGCCCAACTGGCGTCCATGCCTACGGTATTGGCGGAGCTACTGGAATTAGCCGCATCGGGCGAACCTGCGCATCCCGAGAGACCCGCGGTAGTTACCAGGGCGATTATCGTTGAAGCCACATGTGGAGCGCAGTCGCGAGCGTTCTGCACCCAGTTGAATCTTGGCCTGCGAATCCAAGGCTCCCTGCTCATAGCTCCCCCTCAGTTGCCCAGAGGACCCCCATTGCACCCCCTGCTCTTTCTGTGGGCCCGCCCGCTGGAACGTGACGCAGATCTCTTCAGGAGCGACGAGTGTGGTTGGTTGGTTGGGCACACCGGCAACACGGGAAATTGCGACAGCTCCTGCACCCGAACTCGTGGGAAGACTGCCAACACCCCCGCAAAAAACCAGCGATCTCGCTGCTTTCCAGCGATTTGGCGGAACTCCGCGGAGCCTCCTCGCGGAGCAACCACCGAAATCCGTTGACACGTGACCAAACAGTCACCTATTCTGAAGCCATGGACGCCGTGTTCAAGGCTCTGGCAGACCCCACTCGCAGGGAACTCCTGGATGAGTTGTTCCTTAAGGACGGCCAGTCAGCCACCGCCCTCGGAGCCAGGTTCGAGATGACCCGTTTCGGCATCGCAAAGCACCTCAAGCTGCTGGAAGATGCAGGACTGGTGGTGGTCCGGCGTCGTGGGCGTGAAAAGCTGCACTTCCTGAACCCGGTCCCCATCCGCCTCATCCACGACCGTTGGGTGAGCAAATACGCAGAACCATGGACCGCTGCCCTCAGCGACCTCAAATCCAGATTGGAAAGTCCCATGGAAAAGATCTTCGAAATTTACATCAAGACCACGCCGGAACTGCTCTGGGAAGCCATCACCAACAGCGAGATCCGGAGCAAGTACCAGTTCGGCAACACGTTGACCTCCGACTGGACGCCGGGCAGCCGCTTCGAAATGCGCAACCCCAAGGCGGACGCTCTGCTGGGCGAGGGCGAGAACATCGAGGTCGATCCCCCACGCCGGCTGGTCCAGACCATGACCGCTTTGTGGGGCGAGGACGTGAAGGCCGAAGGGACGTCCCGGATCACATGGGAGATCGAGCCGGTGGGAGATTCCTGCCATCTCACCGTGACCCACGACCAGCTCCGTGAAGGCGCCAACGACCAGCTCTACGGCGGTTGGCCCATGATCCTCTCGGGCTTGAAGACCTGGCTCGAAACCGGCGAGAAGCTCACGACGCCGGGCTCACTTATGTACGCCTAACCCAAGTAGGGGACAGATAACGTCGCTCCCGAGTGCCAGAGCAACGTTATCTGTCCCCTAGTTGGGTGGGGGAGGGTTAGGCGACGGGCGCGGCCATCTGGTCTTCGCTAAGCCACCCCGCCTGCATGGTACCCAGCAGGTGCGGCGCAAATTCTTCCCCAATGGAGAGCACGACCCGGCACCGCGCGCCACGCTGATCCGGGAAGCCAACGTACTGACCACGGAGGTCGCATACCGTCTGGCCGCGGCCCGGGCCATCAGTGGTGTCCACCTTCACGCGAACCTTCGGGGCCACATCCAGCTCCACTCCCCTGACGGCAATGGCTGCCGCGAGGGGGTCGTGCATCGCCGAGCATGCACGGCCAAAGATATCCACGTAGAAGCCGAAGTAGTACCCCAGCATTTCGCCCAGCGCCTGTGAAACGGGGTGCTCGTTTGCCAGCAGTTCCTGGCGGTGGGATTCCTCCAGGACGTTGGTCATGGTGACATCGAGCGGCACCAGGGTGATATCCCAGTCGGCCGCGAGGACCTCCGCCGCGGCCTCGGGATCATTGGCAATGTTGGCCTCCGCAACGGGTGTGATGTTCCCGGGCGCCAGCGCCGCCCCGCCCATGATGGTCACCTCGGCGATGAGTTCCGGCAGCTTCGGTTCCAGCCGCAAGGCCTGGGCGATGTTGGTCAGCGGGCCGATGGCCACCAAACGCAGCTCGCCGGCATGCTGATGTGCCAGCTGGACAAGGAGTTCCGCGGCTGTGGCTTCCAAGGGTTCACGGTCGGATGGAGCCAGGTCGACGCCGCCGATCCCGTTGTCGCCGTGAACATGCGGGGCACCGCCGTGGAAAGCGCCCACCTGGGGATCGTGGGCGCCCACTGCGACGGGGATGTCCGGATGCCCGGCCAACTTCAGCAGGTCCAGGGTGTTCCGGGCACCCCCGGCCGCGCTGACGTTGCCACTCACGGTGCCGATGCCCACGAGTTCGGCCCTCGGGGAGGCCAGGAGGTAGGCAAGGGCAAGGGCGTCATCGATGCCGGTATCGCAGTCGAGGAAGAAGGGGGCAGGCTGTGTCATGGTCTCTCGTTTCAGGTGGAGCGGCGGTGAGGGTAAGGGTGAGGTGCGCGCGAAACCGGCGGACCGGCGTCGTGCTTTAGATCTTTTCGCCCTTCGGCGCGGCGATGAACAGGCTCACGATGAACGCGACGGCGGTGATCGACACCGAAATCCAGAGGGCAGCGGAGTACCCGGCTGCGGTCCCCTGGCCGGCGAACGGCGCAACCACCACGACGCCGAGACTCGCCCCGATGCCGAAGGAGGCACCGTTGATTCCCGGCAGGGCGGCGGGTGCTTCCTTGGGCGAGAGCAGCACGGACAGTCCGTTAATGGCGGTAAGGAAGAAGCCGTTGTAGAAGATGCCCAGTGCGGCAATGGCGATGAGCACCGCGATCTGGTTGTTGGCGAACAAAGCCGCGACCATGGCACAGGCAAGGCTGCTGGCGGTACCGACACGTACGGTCTTGATCCAGCCGCGGCGGTCGGCGATCCAACCTGCCAACGGAGCGGCGAAGACTCCGATCAGCGCGGCCGGCGTAAGGAACAGCAGCGCCGCCACCGAGGCCGGCAGGCCGAAACCGTTCACCTTGTCCTGGCTGAGGAGCACCACGGTGAAGTTTATGATGGCGAAGATTCCGGCGAGGGTCAGCACGGTGGTCGCGATGACCGGCCAAACCTGGCGGGAGCGGAGGTGGTGCACGGCTACCAAGGGAGTTTCGCGCTTCTTTTCGATGAGCCAGAAAGCAGTGAAGGATGCGATGCTGCCGGCGAGCAGACCGAGGGCCGACGGTGAGGTCCAGCCGGCGGAGGATCCCGTGGACACGAAGTAGGTAACGAAGACCAGGAACACGGACAGCGAACCCGCTCCCCACCAGTCCATGCGGCCCGGAGCCGCCGCCGACTTACCGCCCGGCACCACTTTGATGACGCAGACGACGGCGATCGCGGCCAGTACCAGCACGGCGACGAAGATCGACTGGAATCCCAAGGCCTCGGCCATGAGTCCGCCGAAGTAGCCATCCACGCCGCCGACGCCTCCATTGATGGCTGCGATGATCCCGATGGACGTACCGAAGAGCCGCGCCGGAAGGTACTCATTCAGCACAATGTAGGACAGCGCAAAGATGGCACTGGAGACACCCTGCATGAAGCGGCCGGTGACCAGCAGTGGCAGCGTCGGGGCGAAAATGCAGAGCACTGTTCCGGCTCCCATGATCACCAATACCAGGAGCAGCGCATTGCGGCGCCCGATGAAGTCGCTCCAGCGGCCGATCACAGGCCCTGAGATGGCGCCGGCCAGGAAGAACATCGACTGCACCTGGGCGACGGCTTCCGGGGTTTCACCAAAGAAGGAACCGATGTGCGGGAGTGCAGGCGTGATCATGCTGGCGTTGAGCTGGAATGCCAGCACAGCCAGCACCAGCGTCGAGATGAGCGTGGCTGCGGCCTTGCCATGGATCCGGCCTTCATCCGTAGTGGTGCTGGTGTCTTCCGGGGATGGGGCCTGCGGGCCTGCAGTTTGCTGGCCGGTGGGGATGTTCACATCAAACTCCTTTGTCCGGGGGCGCAGGGCGGCGCCACGAGATGTGAGTTGTTATACAAGCATGTATTACGAGCTTGTGCAACCTGTCACACTCTTCGGGTACAGTGTCGGTAACCCATTCCAAGTGAGGCACCCTTGACCGACAACGCCGTCCAGTTCCTGTCCCGACCTATCGCAACCCAGCCGGGTCAGCCCCTTCGCGTCGCCGCGTACTCCCGCATCGCCGAAGCCATCAGGACCAAGATCCTGCCGCCGGGTTCCCTGCTCCCCACGGAGACCGAACTCGGCACCATGATGGACGTCAGCCGCACCGTGATCCGGGAAGCGCTGATGCTGCTGGAAGAAGACGGGCTCACCCGGGCACGCCGGGGTGTTGGCAGGTTCGTGGCCGATTCGCTCCCCCGCATTGGCATTGAACACATCCGGCCCTTCGACCAGCTCCTCGGTGGTCCCGACCAGGACATCCAGGTCAAACGCGTCGCCGCCATCAAGCAACCGGCCTCCGAATTCGTGGCGCCGGGTATCGGCGTCGAACCCGACAAGGACGTGTGGTTCTGGGAAAGCGTGCTCATTCGCGACGGCGAACCCGTGGCACACCTGCAGGAAAACGTCGCCCAGGACATCCCCGAGGCGTCAGCCCTTCAAGAAGCCGCCGAAGCACCCACCCTTTCGGCAGCTACGCTCCTTGAGGTTCTCAGCGGACTGCCGGGCTCGCCCTTGGGTCCGGGTGAGTGCGAAATCAGCCTCAGCACCGCTGGCCCCAGCCGCGCCAAGCTGCTCGGATTGCGTCCGTCCGATCCCGTTCTGGTCCTCACCCAGTACGTCCGGCGGAAGGGCTCACCGTTCTACCTGGCTAAATGCCTCGTTGCCGCCAAGGCCGGACACCTCTCCGTCATCCAGTCCTCCTGAAGCTCACCCCCAGCTGACCCACCACAAAGGATTTCCCATGAGCAACACCGTTCATTCTGCCGCGCCCGCTTCGCCGTCGAGCCTCACGGTCGTGGGCAGCATCAACCTCGACATCACGGCCACAGCCAGCCGCCTCCCCTCCCCCGGTGAAACGGTGGGTGGCGCCGTCCTCCGCCAGCAGCCCGGCGGCAAAGGCGCCAACCAAGCCGTTGCCGCGGCCCGACTCGCGGGCAGCTCGCGCATGGTGGGGGCCGTAGGCCAGGACGACGCCGGGCGGTCACTTCTGGACGCAATGGCCGCCGCCGGCGTCGACATCAGCAGCGTCGCACGGGTGGACGAGGCAACCGGGACGGCGCTGGTACTGGTGGACAGCGACGGCGAAAACCAGATCGTGGTGTGCCCGGGTGCCAACGCCGCGGTGTCGCTGGACGGTGTCACGTTCGAGGAGCACGAGGCCGTTCTGTGCCAGCTGGAGGTGGACCAGCACGTGGTGCTGGAAGCAGCACGGGCCAGCAAGGGCTTCTTCGCGCTGAACGCAGCCCCCGCCGCGCCGATCATTCCGGAACTGCTGGAACGCTGCGACCTGGTGATCGTGAACGAGACGGAATACGAACTCATCCCGGCACTGAAGAGCGCTCCGCTGGTGGCCGTGACGTACGGTGGCGAGGGTTCGGCGATCTTCGTGGACGGCGAACGGGTGGCAGAAGCCCCCGCAGTCCGCGTCACGGACATCGCCAACACCATTGGGGCCGGCGATGCCTTCTGCGCAGCCTTGGTACTGGCCTTGCAAGGTGGACTTGAGCGCGTACACGCCCTGGCTGTAGCGAACGCCGTTGGCGCAGATGCGGTCCGCGACTCTTCGTCCCAGCCGGCACTTCGGGCACTTGAGCACTACATCGAGGCGACGCGGCCTTCCCTCGCGGCGGGTTCGGCCGCCACCAGGTAGTCGGCCCAGCGTTTCAGGGCAACTTCCACCGGCGGGTGGTGCAATCCGGACGCCTCCGCCAAGGCGAGCGCCGCCGTCGTCGGATAGCGGTCCTCAGACAAGAACGTCAACGTTTCCGGATCTGCTCCGGTGAGTTTGGCGGGCAGTTTCCTCAGCAGGCCGCTGGGGATCCTCAGCCGCGGAACCTTGACGTTGAGGTGCTGCCCGAGCATTGCCAGAAGCTGTGGAAGCGGCGGCGTGGCCTCATCGAGCACCCAGTACGAGGCGTTTTCGGCCTCGGGCCTGGTGGGAATCAGCGCCATAAAGGAGGCCAAATAGTCGGCGGTGACCACCGGGAGGAACGTGCGGTCGTTTCCGGGCAGCGCCGGCAGCTGCCCATGGAAAAGGTCCAAGACGGTGGTGGCGAGGCCCACTACCTGCCCGGATTCGCCGTTGACGGAGTCCCCAATGACCGTAGCCGGGTTGACCATGGTGAACGGTATGCCCAGGGACGCCGCTGTAGCTTGCACGACGGCGTCGGCTTCCACTTTCGACCCCTCATACGCGCCTAAACGATGGTAGAGCTTGGCGCGACGGGATTCGCTCCACGGCACCCCGGACGGGTCCTGGCCACCCACCCGGTAACCCGAAAGGTGCACCAGCCTGGTCAACGCCGGAAGTTTCGCGGCGAAGCGGACCACACCCTCTGCACTGCTGACGTTCGCGGCGTAGGCCGTTTCGGCGGTCATGCCAAAGGCGAACGCCCCTGCGAGGTTGTGGACTTCGGTCACCGTACTGAAGACGCTCGACGCCGGATCCTGGCCCAGGTTTTCGCGGCTGAAGTCAACCAGGACGTGCGTCAGGCTTCCGTCCGCGCCGTGTTCCGCCAGCCAATCGGCCAACGTTTGGAAGGAACGCTCGGTTCGCACGGCAGCCGTCACGGTCACGTCCTGCATCAGGAGTTCACGGACCAGCCATTTTCCAATATGGCCAGTGGCTCCGAATACCAAAGCATGGCGGGAGCTCATGCGCTTGCCTCCTTGTGGATCGCATTCATCAGCACTTTGAGCGTGCTGGCGGCAGCGTCCAACGGCTGGGTTGATTTGTGGGCACGGGACAGAATGAGGGAGCCCTCCACCAGGCTGATCATGGACGTCGCCAGAGGATGCGCTTGATCCGTTCCAAGCCTAAACGTTGAAAGATAGCTGGACACTGCGTTGATCCAGGCGTCATAGACCTGGCTGCAGGCCTCCCGAAGTGATTCGTTCTCCGAGGCCGCGTCCAAGGCAACGGATGAGACCGGACACCCGGCCTGATAGTCGCTGCTCTCGAGGATGCCCTTGAGTTCACCAACGAGCGTGTCCACGACATCTTCCGGCGATGAGGATGACGCGGTTGCCTCACCGACCAGTTGGCCGAATTGTTCGCCGGCCAATTCAACAGCAGCAATTCCGAGTTGGGTTTTTCCTTCGGGGAAATGGAAGTACAAGGAGCCTTTCGGAGCCCCGGATTGCGACAACACGGTGTTCAGCCCGGTCCCGTGGTAGCCGTTCAGCTGGATGAGGGCGAGCATGGACTCAACCAAACGCTGCCGGGTCGCGAGTCCTTTGGGGTAGGAGGAAGGCATATGAACAAAATAGACCAGTCTATATATTTCTGTCAAAAGTCCGCCGCCAACCTTCAGTGCTACGATTGCTACGGAGGTCCGACATGACAACTATTCCGCACCGCGAGCTGCGCAATCAGAGCAGCAAGATCCTTGAACGCGTCAGAAATGGCGAGGTCATCGACGTCACGAACAATGGCGAGGTTGCAGCTACGCTCATTCCGCCCTCCGCGTCCCCGTTTGAACGTCTGCTGCAGGCCGGTAGCGTTCGCCCGGCGTCAGGCTCACCCGTGGACTTCCGGTTCCTGCCCCGCGTCGAAAGCGATATGACCACTGCCGCGATACTGGCCGACCTCCGCGGCGATCGGTGATCGTCTACGCGGACACCTCCGCCATCTTGAAGCTCGTTGTGCAGGAGCAGGAATCCGAGACCCTGGCCGCGCACCTCTACGATGCGACAGTTTCCGGAGGACACCTCGTTGCCTCAATGCTTTTGTACACCGAACTTCACTGCGCAGCACGCCGCCGCAAGCTTCCCTTTGACCTGGTCAACGATGTCCTTGCGGGCATCAACCTGCTGGATGTCACGCGCTCGGATCTGATGTATGCCTCCGCGCTGCCCCGGCAACTCCGCAGTGCCGACGCCATCCATCTGGCGACCGCCATCAGACTCCAGGCGGACTCCCTGGTGGCCTACGATGAAGAGCTGCTCCTGGCTGCGAAGGAATCCGGACTCATGACAGTCTCACCCGGGGCCCGAAGTCTCGCCGGGGCCTAGCCGACGATCCGGAATCCTGTGAAGCCTCCGGCACCTTCGGAGATGTCGATGTCAACGTTTTCGACGCGACCCGGTGCCTGGGAAGACTGAAGCCACCTAGCCATGCGGTCAACGTCGCCTGCGGATCCCTCGGCCACCAGCTCCACCGAGCCATCAGTGTTGTTGCGGACGGTGCCCGCCAAGCCCAATTCGTCGGCCTTCCGGGCCGTCCAATAGCGGAATCCCACCCCTTGGACGACGCCAGTGACACGTGCAGTGAGTCGCTTCCCCGCAGAGTTCATGGACTAACCTTAACCAACGCTGCCCTTGCCCGTCCCCTCCCCCGCATAACGGAGTAAGTGACGAACAAGGGCAGCGCTGCGCCACGTAAAAAGTGGGGCCAACGAAATCAGCTCACCACGATGTCCCGCGTGGCGTGGCTGTACGTGATGGTGACGGGTCCGCCGTCGTGGTTCAACTCGTGGTTCGCACCGTCACGGGCGCCAAACGCGCCATAGTTCTCGTCCCACGAGCGGTTCAGCGCGATCTTGTAGGTGTAGAAACCGGCCGGCAGTTCGGCGGTGAGTGTCCACACCTGCGCCAAGGGGCTGAAGGTCATCTGCGCCTCGTCATACTGCGGTGCCCAATCCTCGGGAGCGCCGAGGATTTTGTTGAAGTCACCGGCAATCGCGACGGTGTCCGGCTGCGGCACGGTCTCGACGGCGGTGGTTGCCGCTGCCTTGGCGGGAGCCTTCCGGCTGGCAGGCTTCTTCGTGGCGGCAGCGGCCTTCGGAGCCGATACCTTGGCTGCGGCTGCCTTGGGCTCCGCCACCTCGCTGGCCGCGACCTTCGGCGCCGTTTCCTTCTTCGCGGCGGCACGCCTGGGAGCGGCTACGCGCTTGGCCTTGGCCTTCGCGGGCGGGGCAGTCGGAACCGGAACGTCGGCAGGTACCGGTGTTCCGGCGTCGAGCGCTGCGGCGAAAGCTGCAACATCCGCGAACGCGACGGTCGCGCGAAGGCCGTCTTCGGGGATGGTCCAGCCCGAACGTCCCTTGACCAGCCAGCCTGCCTTGACCAGCTTGGCCGAGGCAGTGGTGAGGGTCTTGTGGCCGCGCGGGATGCCGCCGCTGAGCAGCTCGGCCTCGTGGTCGTTGAAAGGAACGCGTACAGTCGCTTCGGCCAGCACTTCGCCGGCGTTCAGCGTTGTCCCGGACCATACGCCCTCTGCGAGGATGTCCAGGACGGCCTTCAGACGAAGGTTGGTGTTCTCGGCGGTGTTCGCGCCCATGCTTCTCCTTCTACGGGGGATATTCCCTTGCAGTTTGCCAATGAATTGTTAATTCCCGCGACTGCAGCAGGTAAACACCGTGTGTCGTGACTGAGTGTGACATCACAAGCGGCGCAAGTGATGTACGGGTATCGGCTGCAGCGGTTCAGGCGCCCGTCACCGATGTTTTGACCCATTCGGTCACCTCGTCCAGGAGCTCTGCTTTTCGTGCGTCCGAAGCAAAGGACGAGCGGATGGAGTTGGCCGCGAGCGTAGCCTGCTCGGGCACCGAGAACTTCAGGACCTCCACGAGGCGCTCATAGTTATCGTCCACATACCCTCCAAAGTAGGCGGGGTCGTCGGAATTGACGCAGACGTTCAGGCCAATGGCCAGCATCTCCGGCAGCGGGTGGTCCTCCAGCTTGTCCACGGCGCGCAGCCGGACGTTGGACAACGGGCATACAGTCAGCGGCACCTGCTCGGCGACCAGCCGCTGCACCACGTCGGTGTCCTCCATGCACCGGATGCCGTGATCGATCCGCTCAACGTGCAGCAGATCCAGCGCCTCCGTGATGTAAGACGCGGGCCCTTCCTCGCCGGCGTGGGCGATCCTTCGAAGCCCGGCCTCGCCGGCACGCTGGTACAGGCGCTCGAATTTCGACGGCGGGTTGCCCACCTCGGCTGAGTCCAGGCCGATGCCCGCGATGGGAGCATGCATGGCAAGGAGCTGTTCCAGCACCTCAAGGGCAGACTCCTCGGACATGTCCCGCAGGAACGCGGCAATCAGGAGGGTGGAGACACCAAAGTCCTCCTCAGAGGTTGCCAGGGCGTTGGCCACTCCGTTGACGCAGGTCTCCAAGGCCACACCCCGCGAAATGTGGGCTTGGGGATCCATCATGATCTCCGCGTGCCTGACTCCCCCGGCGGCTGCCCTCTCCAGA
Organism: Paenarthrobacter sp. JL.01a; assembly: GCF_025452095.1. Lineage (NCBI taxonomy): Bacteria > Bacillati > Actinomycetota > Actinomycetes > Micrococcales > Micrococcaceae > Paenarthrobacter > Paenarthrobacter sp. JL.01a. Next base: position 1,175,825 of record NZ_CP104877.1, on the reverse strand, counting down.
TAGGCACGGGTCATGTCGGTGAAATCCTGCTCGGTCTGCAGGACAGCCATGTTGGCGTAGTAGAGGTCCAGGAAAGATTGCAGATCCGAGAATTCGTACTTCCCGCGCAGTTCTTCAATATCTTCGTATGGCAGTTCAATGCCGTTGCGTTCGGCCAGGGCAAAGATCAGCTCTGGCTGGAGTGTCCCTTCAATGTGCAGGTGCAGTTCGGCAACCGGGGGTGCCGTGGTGGTTGTTTTCTCGCCAATAGTTTCCACCCGATAACTCTAGGCCCGAACACGGGCACGTGTCCCGGAGCACTCAACTTGGTTCTCACGCCCGGCACCCTCAGACTGAAAGGATGCAGACTTTCCTCCCCTTTGCCGATTTCCGTGAGAGCGCCGCGGCACTCGACACTTCAAGGCTCGGCAAACAGCGCGTCGAAGCCCTCCAGGTCCTCCGCGCGTTGGTGATCCCGGAGTATGGTTGGCAGTCCCACCCGGCCGTCCGTATGTGGATGGGGCACGTTCCGGCCCTCACCCTCTACGGCTTGGCCATGGCCGACGAATGGATGGAACGGGGCCACCCGGACAACACGCGCAGCAACATCGCGGAGTTCGCTCCGCAGGCGGCCCACCCGGACTACGCCTCCAGGATCATCATGCCGCCGTGGTTGGGACACGAGGACCTGCACATCAGCCACCGTTCCAAGCTGATCGGCAAGGATCCCAAGCACTACGCACAACTCTTCCCGGGCACCGAGGAGAAGCTGGAATACGTGTGGCCCGAGCCCAACCACGAATTCCACCCGGAGGATCCCGAAGAGGACCGCCTGTTCATCCTGCGCTCCGCCGTTGGGGACCTTCGGCCCGAAGAGCTGACCACCGTGAGCATGCCACCACACGGCAAGGCACGTTCGGCTGCTCCTTCGGCCGATGAGGAATACCAGTTCGTTTACGCCGAGGAGAAGTCGCGGCGGCAGGTGGGCGGAGCCAAGAAGCGTCCCGTCAAACCGCAGGAAAAGAAGCCCACCCGCAAGCGCCAGGCACAGGAGAAGGCGTTCAGCACCCTCCCGGGCAAGACGGAGATCGCGGTCCCGTTCGACGGCGGCAGCACCTTCGCCGTCGGGTTGATCCATGGCCGTCCCATCACGGTCGATGGCCGGTTCGCCCGCAACTTCGAGGTCACCAACGTCATCAAGCGCTCTGATTTCGACTATCCCGCGCTGCTGCAGGATCCCCGGGTGTTCTTCCCGGTCCCCGCACCGGCGCTGTAGCGGAGCGTTCCACCAACACAGGGAGGGCCATGGATTTCCAGCACATCATCGAGGCCGTTGGCAGGTACATGGACGCTGCGGGCGTGGCCGTCATGGTGATTGGAGCGCTGGTCTCCATTCCCATGGCCCTCCGTGGCTACCAACCCGAACGCGCCCGGGGACTGGAACCGTTCACGCCGTACCGTGCCTACCGACAATTGCTGGGACGCTCCATCTTGCTGGGTTTGGAGCTCCTGGTGGCTGCCGACATCATTCGCACCGTCGCCGTAACGCCCACCTTCGAGAGCGTTGGCGTCCTGGCGATCATCGTGCTCATCCGGACCTTCCTCAGCTTTTCGCTGGAGCTGGAGATCACCGGGCGCTGGCCCTGGCAGAAGGAAAAAGCCTCCAGCACCAGTGAACCGCTACGATCGGATCCATGACGCAGCCGTGGGTACCGGACATTCTTGGCGAGGGTTTCGAGCAACAGACTTTGGAGCTCGACGGCGGCGCTGTCGCCACCTTGGTGAGATACCTTGGCACCGGCCCGGAATGGCCCATCGCCTCTGAAGGCCTTGGCCTGGACGCCGACGTCCTGTACGTTCACGGCTGGTCCGACTACTTCTTTCAACGCCACCTCGCCGAGTTCTGGCACCGGGCAGGCGCACGGTTCCACGCCCTGGACCTGCACAACTATGGCCGCAGCCTCAGGCCGGGCCTGGTCCCGGGCTTCGTGACCAACCTCGCCGAATACGACGCCGATATCGCCGCAGCTTTGGAGGCCATGAGCCGCTCCGGGACCCAGGACCGGCCGCTCATCCTCCTCGGCCACTCCACCGGCGGCCTCACCCTGAGCCTGTGGGCTTCCCGTCACCCCGGGGTGGCATCCGCACTGATCCTCAACAGCCCGTGGTTGGAGTTCCAAGCCACCGAACTCGGACGCCGAGCCATTGCACCGCTGGTGGGATTGCACGCCAAGCTCCATCCCTTGGCACCGCTGCCTCCCGTGGATCCGGGTATCTACACGCGGGCAGTCTCGGCGGCCCTGGACGGTGAATGGGACTACAACCTCGATTGGCGTCCCGATCGCGGATTCCCACTCACGCCCGCCTTCCTGGACGCAGTATTCCGCGGACAGGCCACGGTCGCCGCAGGCCTGGGCATCGACGTGCCAGTGCTTGTGATGCTTTCGGACAAGAGCTACCTGCAGCCGAAGTGGTCCGCCGATGCCCTCACCGCAGACGTAGCCCTCAATGTGGACGCTGTGGCACACCGATCGTTGTCCCTGGCGGACACCGTCACAGTGAGCCGGCTGCCCAACGCCTTCCACGACATCTTCCTGTCCCCGGAACCCATCAGGAAGGAAGCGTTCGAGCGGATAGGACGTTGGCTGCCCAGAAGCAACGCGGGGTCACTTATGGCCCAAAATCCACCCCTGGATGGGCCATAAGTGACCCCGCGTTGCTTCTAGTACGGCGGGGTTCCCTACTTGCCGAGCCCGGCCCGGCGCAGGGCTTCGGCCATGGCTGTGTTGGCCGGAGCGGCCGGCGACTGCTGCGGCTTACCTTGGCGGGGCCCACCCTGTCGCGGGTTGCCCTGCTGCGGCCGTCCTTGGTTTCCGCGGCGATCCCCCTCACGCGGACCAGCCGAACTACGGCCGCCTGAGGTGCGGCCGCCCGCGGTGCCGGGTTCGTCGTCGAGCCTCAACGTCAGCGAGATGCGCTTACGTTCGGGATCGGCTTCCAGCACCTTGACCCGCACCACCTGGCCGGACTTCACGATTTCCCGGGGGTCGGAGACGAACTTGTTGGACAGTGCCGAGACGTGCACGAGGCCGTCCTGGTGCACCCCGACGTCGACAAAGGCACCGAACGCGGCCACGTTGGTGACTGTGCCCTCCAGGATCATCCCGGGCTTGAGGTCGGAGATTTTTTCGATGCCTTCCGAGAACGATGCCGCCTTGAACGCGGGCCGCGGATCGCGTCCGGGCTTCTCCAGCTCGGACATGATGTCCTTGACAGTCGGGAGGCCGAACGTACCGTCAACGAATGCCTGCGGGTCCAGGGCAGTGGCCGGTCCACCACCGGCGGCCACAAGGATCTTGCGGGCCACGGAGTAGGCCTCGGGGTGAACGCTGGAGGCGTCCAGCGGCTCCGCTCCGCCGGTGATCCGAAGGAAGCCGGCGCACTGCTCGAACGCTTTGGCCCCCAGGCGCGGCACCTTCTTCAGATCGCTGCGTTTGGCAAAGGGACCGTTTTCATTCCGGTAGGCCACGATGTTCTCGCTGAGCAGCGGCCCGACGCCTGCCACGCGGCTCAACAACGCAGGCGAGGCCGTGTTCACGTCCACACCCACCGCGTTGACACAGTCCTCCACCACGGCATCCAGGGAACGGTCGAGCTTCGCAGCCGTGACATCGTGCTGGTACTGCCCGACGCCGATGGACTTGGGTTCGATCTTCACCAACTCGGCCAAGGGGTCCTGCAGCCGGCGGGCAATCGACACGGCACCGCGGAGGGACACGTCCATGCCCGGGAGTTCGGATGCCGCGAGCGCTGAGGCGGAGTAGACGGATGCTCCGGCCTCGGACACCACAAGTTTCTGGATTCCCTTCGATCCAGACGCTTCCAGGGATTTGATGAGTTCGGTGGCCAGTTTGTCCGTTTCACGGGACGCCGTTCCGTTGCCAATGGCCACGAGTTCAATGTTGTGCTGCTTGGCGAGCCGTCCAAGCGTGGCCAACGCTTCATCCCACTTCTTCGCCGGAGCGTGCGGGTAGATGGTGTCGGTGGCGACTACCTTGCCAGTCCCGTCCACCACAGCGACCTTGACGCCGGTGCGCAGACCCGGATCCAGGCCGAGCGTTGCGCGGTTGCCCGCCGGCGCCGCGAGGAGGACGTCACGAAGGTTGGCGGCGAAAACACGCACGGCCTCATCTTCGGCATCGGCAAACATGCGGCCACGAAGGTCCGTGGTGAGACGGTCCAGAATACGCCCGCGCCAGGCGAGCTGCGCTGTCTGCGTCAGCCAAGAGTCGGCCGGGCGCCCCTGGTTCGAAACCCCAAGGCACTTGGCCACAGCGTTCTCGTACTTGCCACGGGCGGCGGCCAGGGCGTCGTCGTCGGCCGGGTCTGCCTCGGCGAGGTCGAGCTCCAGGACGCCGTCCTTTTCGCCGCGCAGCAGGGCAAGGACGCGGTGCGAAGGCATGCCGGACGGCACCTGCGTGAACTCGAAGTAGTCCTTGAACTTCTGGCCCTCGGCTTCCATGCCCTTCTTGACCCGGGACACCATGCGCCCTTGCTTCCACAGACGTTCGCGCAGGTCCTCGGCGAGGTCGGCATCCTGGCCCACGCGCTCCACCAGGATGGCACGGGCGCCGGCGAGCGCTGTGACTGCGTCGTCAATGGAGTGCTCTGCATTCAGGTACTTCGCGGCTTCGGTGGCCGGGTCCAGCTGCGGGTTGGCGAGAAGGACATCTGCCAGCGGCTCCAGTCCGGCTTCGCGGGCGATCTGGGCCTTGGTGCGACGCTTCGATTTGAAGGGCAGGTAGATGTCTTCCAGCCTGGCCTTGGTATCGGCCCCGACGACGGCGGCTTCCAGTTCGGGGGTCAGCTTTCCTTGGGCGGCAATCGCCTCGAGGACGGCCTTCCGCCGCTCTTCGAGCTCGCGAAGGTAGCGGAGCCGTTCTTCAAGGTCGCGGAGCTGGGTGTCATCGAGCGTCCCGGTGGCTTCCTTGCGGTAGCGGGCGATGAAGGGGACGGTGGATCCGGCGTCGAGCAGTTCCACCGCCGCCTTGACCTGCCAGGCTTTGACGCCTAGTTCTTCGGCGATCTGTGCGTGGATGGCGGAATCAGCTGACTGGTGTTGGAGATGTGAAGTCACCATGACAGTTTGCCTCACCGGGCCGACAGTTTCAGGTCGGGGCATGTTTGGGCGGCTGCGTTGGTGCGGAGGAACGGGCCGCGAGGCGTTCCTCCACGGAGCGCTTCGCGGCGGCTGGATGTTGGCGACTGGATCCTAGTGGGCCATGTGCTCCTTGGCGGAGATGTGCTCCACCATTTCACCGACGCGTTGCTCGGTGTAGTTGCGGGCAATATCCCCCTGGCTGATGATGCCCACCATGGCGTGGTTGCTGATGACCGGAAGCCGGCGGACCTGGTGTTCTTCCATCATCCGTATGGCCTCGTCCACGTTGGCATCTGCGTCGATCCAGTACGGCTTGCCCTGGGCGAGTTCCCTGGCCAGGACCTCTCGGGCATCCTTTCCTTCGGCAATACACTTGACCACAATGTCTCGGTCGGTGATGACGCCAGTCAGTTTGCCGTCGTTGCCGCAGATGGGAAGTGAACCACAGTCCATATCCCGCATCATGCGGGCGGCCACTTCAAGAGTCTGGTCCTCGACGACGCACTTGGCATCGGTCGTCATGAATTCACGTACGACACTCATGGGTCCTCCTTCATCGATTGGGTTCATCGACGCGGGAGCTGCGGGGTCCTCGGAAATGCTGCGGATGGGGGTCCTTCGGCACCGGCGCCGATGATGCCAGATTACGCCGGGCAGGTAGCGGTGAACAGACGGAATTCAGTCCTCGGCAATGTCCTCGGCCCACAGTTCAGGGTGCTCTTGCTGGAAGGTGCGCATCATGTCCACGCAACGTTGATCGCCCAGGACAATCACCTCAACGCCGCGGGCACGCAGGAGGTCGAACTCACCGGGGAAGGTCTCGGCCTCCCCCACCACCACGCGGGGGATCTTGAACTGGATGATGGTTCCCGTGCACATCGCACAAGGTGCCAGGGTGGTGTACAACGTGGTGTCGCGGTAGCTCTTCTGCCGTCCCGCGGCACGCAGCGCGGACATTTCGCCGTGGGCTATCGGGTCGCCATGCTGGACGCGCTCGTTGTGTCCGCTTGCGATGACTTTTCCGTCGCGGGCCAAGGCTGCCCCGATGGGGATTCCGCCCTCGCTGAGGCTTTTTTGTGCGGCTTGGTAGGCGGCTTCAAAGGCTGCGTCCGTGGCATGGGTCGATTCAGTCATGGGGGCAGTCTAAAGCTGCGGCACGCGAAATTGTCGGGGCCCGCTGATAGCTTGGCTAACAAGGGTATTCACAGCAAAGAAGGCAGGTGGCCCTCGGTGTTCTTTCTCGATCCGGAGTTGGCTGGCGCCCCGCAGGACCTGGTCTTCTCTGCCAGCGATCTCGTTATCGCCGCTACGTGTGAATACCAGTTGCTGCGGAAACTTGATGAAAAGCTTGGCCGCACACCACGGCCTGACTTCCCCACTGATGCCATGCTGGAACGCACTGCCGAGCTTGGAGATGTCCACGAGCACAAGGTCCTGGACGAGTTCGTGGCTGAGTTTGGGCCATGGGACCCGGCTACAGGCAAAGGCGTTTACGACGTCGAACCCGCCTCCGCAATGGACCGCGCCACCCTGAGGGCCAAGCATGCGGAATCCATCAACGCCCTGGTTGCCGGAGCGGATGTGGTGTTCCAGGCCGCCTTCTTTGATGGCACCTTCCATGGTCGCTCGGATTTCCTGGTAAAGAAGCCTGGCGGCCAGTATGCGGTCTTCGATACCAAGCTGGCCCGGCATGCCAAGGTTACGGCGCTCCTTCAGCTTGCCGCTTACGGGGACCAACTCCTGAAGGCCGGCATCACACCGGATCCCACAGTCACCCTGGTGCTGGGGAACCGGGTACACAGTGACCACCCTCTCTCCCAGATCTTGCCGGTGTTCAAGGAACGTCGCGAGCGGTTCCTGGATCTGGCCGCGACCCACATGGCGGAGTCCGGAGCTGCGGAGTGGGGAGATCCCCGCTTCACAGCCTGTGGCCGTTGTGATTACTGCGCGGAGCAGGTCCTTCTGCACCGGGACCTGCTCATGGTGGCAGGCATGCGGATAAGCCGGCGCAAAAAGCTAATGGAAGCCGGAGTCACCACCATCGACCAACTGGCCGCCATGCCGGCCGAGGGCGACCACACCCAGCTTCGACTGCGCGAACAAGCCCGACTTCAGACCGGCGTCGGATCCCCTGATGGCACGGTCAGCTATACGGATAAGGCAGGCGAGTCCAATTCCGTCAGTTACAACGTCCTGGCCGACAACACGCTGGGCAGGCTTCCCGAACCTGACCCTGGCGACATCTTCTTCGACTTCGAGGGCGATCCCCTGTGGCAGGACCCGGTCACGGGAAAATGGGGCTTGGAATACCTGTTCGGCGTCATGGAGAACCCCGTTGAACCAGGGGCGTCACCTGTATTCCGTCCTTTCTGGGCGCACTCCCGGGCTGAAGAAGGCAAGGCCTTCGTCGACTTTCTGGACTACGTCGCCAAGCGCCGTGCACAGTACCCCGGCATGCACATCTACCACTACGCGGCGTATGAGAAGACCGCCCTGCGGAACCTGTCCCTGACGCACGTGATGGGCGAAACCGCCGTCGATGACCTCCTCAAGCAAGGCGTCCTGGTGGATCTCTATGACACCGTTCGGCACAGTATCCGGGTCTCTTCGAACTCCTACAGCATCAAGAAGCTGGAACCCCTTTACATGGGACAGCACTTGCGTTCCGGTGACGTGACCGACGCCGGTGCCTCCGTGGTTGCCTACGCCGACTACTGCACGGCCCGGGACAGTGGCAAGGCCGCCCTGGCCACCGGGATTCTCGAGAGCATCCGGGACTACAACGAGTATGACTGCCTCTCCACGCTGGAGTTGCGCAACTGGTTGCTGGCCCGGGCCGCTGAACGCTCCATCGTGCCGGGTTCGTTACATGAAGAAGCCAACGACCGCGGGGACGGCGACCCGGACAAGGATGCGGCCGGTTACGAGGCTGCCCCCGAGGAGACAGCCCTATTCGAGTACTTGGCGCAGCTTTCCGAAGACGAACGCTCCAGCCTTGACGCACGGGCCATTGGAATTGTCGCCGCAGGGGTGGGCTACCACCGGCGCGAGGACAAGCAACACTGGTGGGGGCACTTCGACCGTCTCGAGAAACCCACTTCGCAGTGGGATGACGCCAGGGACATTTTCGTTGTGGACCACGCGGAACTGCTGCAGGATTGGGCCAAACCCACACCCCGCAGCAACCCGGTCCGGATGGTCAAACTGCTCGGACGGTCGGGAGACGGCGCGGGTCTGGACCCGGGCAAGACGTACTTCAGAATGTACGCTCCCCCGCTTCCGGAGGCGTTGCTGGCCAAGGAATCGTCGGTGCTTGGCCGTGCCGGCTGGGGCAATACGAAAGTCAGCGACGTTGGCGAAGACGGGGACTTTGAATTCGTCACGATCGCCGAAGGCCTGCGCAAAGATTCCACCGAGTTCACCCAACTGCCGATGGCACTGACCCCGGACAGCCCGATTCCCACGAACGGCCAACGGGCAGCGTTGGCGGCACTGGCCACGCGGCTCCGGTCTTCCCTTCCGGAGTGGCCGAAGGACCCTGCCCTGGACCTGGTCCGCCGGCAAGCGCCCAGGCTGCGCGCTCTTTCTGCGCTTCCTGCCGTAGAACCCGGACCGGACGGATATGTGGACGCCATTACGGCGGCCGTCAAAGACCTTGACCACTCCTACCTTGCGGTTCAGGGGCCTCCGGGCAGCGGAAAGACCCATGTCGGGGCGCACGTGTTGGCCCGGCTCGTGGCTGATGGCTGGAAAGTCGGTGTGGTGGCGCAATCCCATGCCGTGGTGGAACACATGCTGTGTGCCGCTGTCGAGAAAGCCGGCGTGGACCCTCAGCGGGTCGCCAAGGAGGTCAAGCACAACGATCCCGTCCCATGGGGCGGGTGCGGTAAGGCCGACGTCACCGAAGCCCTGTCCATGCCCGGTGGCGCATTAATCGGCGGCACCGCCTGGGCCATGGTGGGCAAGGAGGTTCCTGCAGGCTCGCTGGACCTGCTCGTCATCGACGAGGCCGGCCAGTTCTCGCTGGCCAACACCATGGCCGTGTCGCGCGCGGCCAAGCGACTCCTGCTGCTTGGCGATCCCCAGCAACTGCCGCAGGTCACCCAGGGAACCCATCCCGAACCGGTTGACGAGTCGGCGCTGGGCTGGTTGTCCGACGGGCACAACACCCTGCCGGATGACCTCGGCTATTTCCTGGCGTTGTCCTGGCGGATGCACCCGGAGCTTTGTGGTGCCGTCTCGGAGCTGTCGTACGATTCCCGGTTGGAGGCTACTCCTGCCGCGTCAGAGCGTCACTTGGACGGCGCCGACCCCGGAATTTCGTGTATCTATGTCCGCCACACCGGGAACTCCACGAGCTCACCCGAGGAAGCCGCGGAAGTGGTGCGTCAGGTACAGGCGCACCTGGGTCTTACGTGGCAGGACCCATCCCAATCACCGGACAGCCGTCCCCTTGAGGAAAGCGATGTCCTGGTGGTGGCGCCCTACAACGCGCAGGTCCAGCTCATCAAGCATTTGCTGCACGCGGCCGGGCTGAACAAAGTCCGTGTCGGCACCGTGGACAAGTTCCAAGGCCAGGAAGCTCCCGTGGTGATTGTTTCCATGGCTGCCTCCGCTGCCGGCGAGGTCCCCCGCGGCATGGAGTTCCTGCTCTCCCGCAACCGCATCAACGTGGCGGTGTCGCGCGGCCAGTGGCGTGCCGTCGTCGTCCGTTCGCCTGAGCTGACCAACTACCTCCCGACGCATCCGGAGGGACTGGAAAACCTGGGCGGATTCGTAGCCCTATGCCAACACGCCTCACCCAACTAGGGGACAGTTAGTGCTCCACTGACCCCTCATAGCGACGTTATCTGTCCCCAGGTTGGGCTGCTTGGTTGGGGAGGGCGAGGGCTTCGTCCAGGACCCGGCCGAAGTTCGCGGCGTCATGGGCGAAGCGGCCCAGGAAAAGCCCCGAGACACCGCTGAGCTGCGGCAGGAGTCCAGGCTTTGCGGAACCACCGTAGATCACCGGCAGGGCCGCCAGCCCGTGCTGGCCCAGAGCTGCACGCAGCGCTCCAACGACTGTCGAGACATAGTCAGCCGAGGCCGGTTCGGGGGCACCGATCGCCCACACTGGTTCATAGGCCATGACAAGACGGGCGGCCAAGGACCAGTCGCCAGACACCGCAGCGCTGATCTGATCCAGGACGATCTGCGCAGCGGCGTCGGGCCCGGCCGGCTCGTCCTCCCCGACGCACAACAGCGGTGTCAGGCCGGATTCGACGGCGGCACCAACCTTGCGCGCGATCATCGCGTCGGTCTCGTCGAACCACCGACGCCGCTCGGCATGGCCGATTTCCACCAGCCCCACGCCCAGTTCGGCGAGCATCGACGGCGCCACCTCGCCGGTCCAGGGACCGTCGGCCCATCCGCAGTCCTGCGCCCCGAGTACCACCGGTGACAACGCCACGAGGTCTGCCGCGGCAGGAAGAACAGGGAACGAAGGGATGACAAACGGGACCACCCGCCCGGCCGCGAGGGCCGGACGGGCGTCCACTTCTTTCACCAGTTGCTCCAGCCACGCCAAGGATTGCGCGTAGCCCATGTACATCTTGGTGCTGACCCCCACATACAGGGCGTCAGTGTTCAACAACGTCACTTGCCCAACAGCTCATCGGCTTTGTTGGTGAACGCGCGTGTTCCGAACATCATGATGGCGGCGAGGAACGGCAGGACACCCAGGGCGTACACACCCATGGTTCCCGTGTCCGAGGCCGTGATCTCGTTTACCCAGGTGCGCAGGATCGGAGCGACGAAGCCACCCAGGTTACCCAGGGAGTTGATGAGGCCGATACCGGCAGCTGCGGCCGTACCGGTCAGGAACGCCGTCGGGTAGGACCAGGCAATGGGACCGATCGCGAGGAAGCTGCACACGGCCAGAGTGATGAAGATGATGCCGAGGGTCGGCTGGTGGTTGGCCCCGGCCCAAGCCGAACCGAAGATGCAGAGCCCGGTGGAGACGAACAACGCCGTACCCCAGCGACGCCTGCGGAGGATCGTGTTGGCTGCCTTTCCGATGAAGAAGCAGGCAAAGATACCGAAGAACCACGGGATGGCGGTCAGGAGTCCGACGGCGAGCCCAACCTTTTGGCCGGTCAGCTGGGACACCTGCTGCGGAAGGTAGAACGTCACACCGTACACGGCGATCTGCAGGCAGAAGTAGATGATGGTGAAGTACCAGACTTTGCCGTTTTTCATCGACGCGAGGACGCCGCGGGGACCGGATTCTTCCTTTACGGTGTCTTCCAGGGCCATGACGTCGGTCAGTGCCACCTTTTCTTCCTTGCTCAGGAACTTCGCGTCCTGCGGGCTGTTGATCAGGAAGAAGAAGGACGCGATACCGGCCAGGACGGCGAGCAAGCCTTCGACGAAGAACATGACCTGCCAACCGGCAACGCCCGGAACCTGGTCGCCGATGTTGATGAGCCACCCGGAGAGCGGTGCGCCGATCATCTGCGAGAACGGCTGGGCCAGGTAGAAGATGGCGAACATCTTCACGCGGACCTTGTTGGGGAACCAAGCGGCAAGGAACATGATGACGCCGGGGAAAAGCCCCGCCTCGGTGACACCCAGCAGGAAGCGGAGGATGATGAACGATGTTTCGCCTTGGACGAAGGCGAAACAGGCCGACACGATGCCCCAGGTGACAGCGATGCGGGCAAGCCACATCTTCGCGCCGAATTTGGTGAGCAGCAGGTTGCTGGGGATCTCGAACAGTGCATAGCCGATGAAGAAAATACCGGCACCGAGCGCGTAGGCTCCGGCGGTAATGCCCTTGTCCACCCCAAGGGCAGCTTCGGCAAAACCAACGTTGGTGCGGTCAAGGAAGGCCACCACGTACAGGATGACCAGCATGGGCATCAAGCGGAATGAAGCCTTGGATATTGCCGACTTCAAAACCGGCGAATCCAGCAACTCCTTGGTGGAAGTTGAGGCGACGGACATTGAAACTCCTCTTTGAGTAGTCAGTTGGGGGGAGATAACCGAAGCGGGTTATCAGCGCGGGAAGAGAATGAGCACCAGGCCCACGGCGCAGGCGAGGACGCCCACGGCAAGGTAGATCTTCCGTTCACGGGTCCAGGTCTTCATCGACGAAGGCCTAGTGCATGTAAAGCCCGCCATCCACATTCAGCGTCTGGCCGGAGATGTATCCGGAGTCCTCGCTGATGAGGAAGGCGATGGCTGCGGCGATGTCACGGGTGGAGCCGACTCGGTTCACCACGAGGTCCTTGACCAGTTCGTCCTTGCGCTCTTCGCTCAAGGTTCCACCCATGATGTCGGTGTCGATGGGGCCCGGGGAGATCGCGTTGACGGTGATGTCGTACTCCCCCAGCTCACGGGCGGTCGCGCGGGTGAGGCCAATGACGCCTGCCTTGGCAACCGAGTACGGGGTCTTCGAGAAGGTACCACCGCCGCGCTGTGCCGAAACCGATGAGATGTTGACGATGCGGCCAAGGCGGTTCTTCACCATGGACTCAGCTACGCGCCGGGTGGCGTAGTGGACACCGTTGAGGTTGATGTTCAGGACCCGGTCCCATTCGGCAGGTTCGAGCTCCAGATACCCGATGGGCGAGCTGACACCGGCCACGTTGGCCAGGGCCACGATCTGCGGCAGCTCGTTTTCCAGCTCATCAATTGCTGCGCGGACCTCGGCTTCGCTGGCTACGTTGGCACCCACGCCGTGCGCCTGGACTCCGTATTCTGCGGCGATTTCCTTGGCAGCGGCCTTGCACGCGGCGTCATCGAGGTCGATGATGCCGATGTTCCAGCCCTGAGCGGCCAAGTAGTTGACGGTCGCGCGGCCGATGCCACGTTCGGAAACAGCTCCGGTAACGATTGCCGTCCGTGATGCGGGGAAAGTCATGTGTTTCTCCTGTTAGTTGATGGGTGCCGGGCCGAGCTCTTCAATGAGCTTCTGCATGGCGACGTAGGCCTTGTTGCGGTAGGCGATGAGTTCGGGTGTCCGTTCGGCAGGAACGTTGAGGAAGCCCGCACCGGTCTTGGTGCCGAGCTTGCCGGCCTCCACCAGGTCGGACAGGATCTTCGGCGTCGCAAAACGCTCCGGGAAGCCGGTCTGCAGCGACTTGTAGCAGAAGTTGTAGACGTCCAGGCCAGCCATGTCGGCGATGGCGAACGGCCCGAAGAAGGGCAGGCGGAAGCCGAACGTCGTACGGACCAGGGTGTCGACGTCGTCCGCTGTTGCGATGCCCTGCTCCACCAGCTGCGCCGCTTCGTGGAACAGCGCGTACTGCAGGCGGTTCAGCACGAAACCGGTGACGTCCTTGACAACGGCGGTCTGCTTGCCGGCTGCGTGGACCAGGTCACAGGAGGCGGAGACCGTGGCGGCCGAAGTGCCCGCGTGCGGGATGACCTCGACGCCGGGAATGAACGGCGACGGGTTGGAAAAGTGCACGCCCAGGAAGCGCTCCGGATTGGTGACGGCCTCGGCCAGGGCGGCAATGGAGATAGTGGACGTGTTGGAACCGATCAGGGCATCCGGGCTGGCTGCCGCACTGATCCTGGCAAGGGTCTGGTGCTTGATTTCCAAGACCTCGGGAACGCATTCTTCGATGAAATCAGCGTCAGCAACGGCTTCCTCGATGTCCTTGGCGGCCCACAGGTTCTGCTTCAGGATCTCCGTGGAACCCTCAGGGAAGAGGCCGTCGGCAATGAACTGCTCCGACTCTTCCAGCAAACGCTCGTAGTTCTTCTGCGCTACCTCGGCGGAAACGTCGGCCAGGGCAACCCGGGCGCCACCGAGTGCCAGGACCTGGGCGATGCCGCCACCCATGTAGCCGGAGCCAACGACGGCGATCTTCCGGGATCGGTTTTCAGGTGTAGTCATGATCAGACCGCCTTTGTGTAGTCGGGTTCGTAAGAGCAGATGGCGTCCACCTTCGCGGCGGAGGCGGAATTCTCGTCGAAGCGGTGTCCGAGCCATTCGCCCACGAGTTTTTTGGCCAGTTCCAGTCCAATAACGCGCTGGCCGAGGGTCAGGACCTGGGCGTTGTTGCTCAGGACTGAACGTTCCACGGAATAGGAATCGTGGGCTGTGACGGCACGGATGCCGGGGACCTTGTTGGCCGCGATGGCGACGCCCAGGCCCGTGCCACAGATCAGCAGCGCCCGGTCGGCTTCGCCTTCGGCCACCTTCCGGGCGGCATCGACGGCGACGTGCGGGTAGGCGGTGGAATCGTCCGGTCCCACGCCGACATCGGTCACGGATGCGACTCGCGGATCAGCTTCCAACAGTGCCAGGAGGGCGTTCTTGTACTCCACGCCGGCTTCGTCATTGCCGACGACGATGCGCCAGCCTTGGGTGTTGCTCATTCTGATGCTCCGATTCCGGCCGGTGCAACGGTTGTTGCAGCGGCAAGTTGTGAATCGATGAATTGGGAGATCCGTGCGGCGATCAGGCCAAAGGACACTGCACCGGGATCCGGGTGGCCGAGGCTCTTCTCGGCGAGGGGGCGCGCACGGCCCTTCAGTGGCCGGAGTTCCGCGGTTTTCGCGGCAGCGGACTCGGCCGCCGCGGCCGCAACTGCCAGCGCCCTGTCAACGGGTGCACCGCCGTCGAGCTCTGCCAGGAAGGCGTCGCGGAACGGAAGGAGCGCGTCCACCATGGTTTTGTCGCCCGGCTCGGCTTTGCCGAGTTCGGTGATGGCACCGGCGAAGGCTTTCACCGCCGCGGCAGCATCCTGCGCGCTGTACGACTCCCGGTTGCCGAGCGCCTGCCCTGCCGCGATGACGGCCGAACCCCACAAAGCGCCGGAGGTGCCGCCGGCACGTTCGCTCCAGGCCTCGCCGGCACTGGCCAGCACGCGTGCCACCGACGAACCGCTCGCGGCATCCCCCGCAGCAGCGGCTGCATCGACGCCACGGCGCATACCGATACCGTGGTCGCCGTCTCCGGCGATCGCGTCCAACTTGCCCAGTTCCTCTTCATGCTCGACGACGACGTCCCTCACCTGCGCGAGGATCGCCGCGGCCTGCTCCCCAAGTTCGGCAGCGGCACGGGTGGGCTGCTCCACGGTGGAGGCTTCGGCGTCGTCGGTCAATGCAGCGGTGCGGGCAGCGCGGGGTGCCATGCTTCCCTTGCGGAAAGCGGGAGTGTCGGCGGGCGCGGACCAGTACTGTTCAAGTTCTTCGTCCAACCACAGCAACGTCAGGGACAGACCGGACATGTCCAGGCTGGTCACCAGTTCCCCGCACTCGGGCTCGACGACCGTCAGCCCGGCAGCTGCCAGGAGCTTCTCGATCTTGCCGAACAGCAGGAAGAGTTCGTCGTACTTGACGGTGCCAAGCCCGTTGACGATGGCCACCACGCGGTCTCCTGCGTCCTCGGGCTTGTCAGCCAGCAGCTTCGACACCAGGAGCTCTGCGAGTTCGGAGGCCGTCGGCATGGGGTGCTCCGAGATCCCGGGTTCGCCGTGAATGCCCAAGCCGAGGGACATCTGCCCCGCGGGAACGTGGAACAGCGGGTCCTTGGCGCCGGGCAACGTGCAGCCGTCAAAGGCCACCCCGAGGGAGCGCGTGCGGTAGTTGGTCTTGATGGCCAAACGCTCGACGCCGTCAAGGTCCAGTCCCGCTTCTGCGGCGGCTCCTGCGATCTTGAAGACGGTCAGGTCACCGGCAATGCCGCGGCGCTTTTCCAACTGCTCGATGGGAGCGCTGGCAATGTCATCCGTAACGGTGACCGTGCGGGTCTCGATGCCCTCGGCGTTGAGCCGAAGCTGCGCCTGACCGAAGTGCAGGACGTCGCCGGCGTAGTTACCGTAGCTCAGCAGCACACCGCCGCCGGCGTTGGCCGCCTTCGCCACGCGGTACACCTGTCCTGCCGCGGGAGAGGCAAACATGTTCCCGCACGCCGAGCCTGCAGCCAGGCCTGGGCCAACGAGACCGGCAAAGGCCGGGTAATGTCCGGAGCCTCCACCTACCACCAGCGCTACTTGGCCGGCAGGGACCTCGGTGGAGCGCACCACACCGCCATCCACTCTGGCTACGTATCCGCGGTTGGCAGCGACGAAACCATCCAGCGCTTCGTCGGCAAAGTCGGCGGCGTCATCGAAAATCCGGGTCATTTCGCGGCTCCCGCCAACGCCGCAGCCGGCTGCTGGCGGCCCTGCGCCACCTGGCTGGTGCCCAGCGCGTAGCCCTCGGTCCTGGGGAGAACATGGCGGCGGAGGTATTCCTGGTTGCTGGCGGTGACGCTGAGGCCGTCGCCACCGTAGTGCTCGGTGCAGAGGATGCCCTGGAAGCCCACGGAGAGCGCAAACTTGAAGGCCTCGCGGTAGTTGATGAGTCCGCTTTCCATGGGGGCGGGCATGGTGATGTAGCTGTCGCGGGCTACGTCTTCGTCGCGGATGTAGTTCTTCATGTGCCAGTAGTTGGAGTACGGCAGGGTCTTGGCTACCATTTCGCGCCAGTCTTCGATGGGCCGGTGAAGGCGGATCAGGTTGCCGAGGTCCGGGTTCAGGCCAACGTTGTCCAGGCCGATGTCCTGTACCAGTTGAACGGAGGAGTCGGAGGTGCCGAGGTAGGTGTCCTCGTACATCTCAAGGGACAGCAGGATGCCGGCCTCGGCCGCGTGCTTGCCCAGTTCGCGGATGCGGGAGACAGCGTTGCCCCACGCTTCCTTGTCCCCCACGGGGTCCTTGTAACCCTCTACGGTCCAGAACCACAACTGTTTCTGCTGCTCCGGAGTTATGGCCTGGTGGAGACCGATCGAGACTACTTCGCAGCCAAGCTCTGCTGCGGCGTCAATGGTCCGGTGGCTGTAGGCGAGGTTGCCTTCCCAGTCATGTTCGTGGATGACGCTGCGGCGGATGGCTGAAATGACCGGCGTTCCGATGCCTACGTGCTCGGCGGTCTGCTTGAACTCGGCGAGGCGATCCTTGCTGAGGTCTCCCGGGCGCACCCAGCTGTCGGTGAGGTCCGCGTTGGCGAAACCTGCGTCCTTGACCTCCTGGAGGACGTCGGCCCACACGGAAGCATCGGCGTCGTTGATGTCCTTGCCGGTGGCGTCGGTGCCGGGGAACTGCAGGAGGGCCGCGGTGATGGGCCAATTCTCGGCGGTATACGCCATGATGATCACTCCTTCGTGGAATCCTGTTTCCTATAGGATTTACGAACGCGAAGGAACTGTCAAGCCTTTTCGGAAACTTCCTGCATCCTATATGTCTTACATATGTTCGTGAAGAGGGTCACAAAAAAGGCCCGCCGGTGTGTCCGGCGGGCCTTGCTTGGCAGATGACTATTCCTCGGGCGCGTCTGCCATCGCCCGTCCACGAACGTTCTCCACGTGGTTGATCATGGTCTGTGCGGCTTTCTCCGGATCGCCGCTCAACATGGCGTCCAACACGGCCTGGTGTTCGGAGATCGCCTGCTCGGCATCGGTGATGCCCACTCCCCCGAACAGGCGGAAGCGCTGGACCTGCCCGCCCAAGGTGTTGTACGCCGCGAGCAGGAACTGATTGTTCGCCTGGGCGGCTATGAGCTGGTGAAACCGTTCGTCCGCTTCAAGGTAGCTGCGGTATTCGGCAAAGGTTCCACCCCTCGGAGCGGTCTTCAAGTCCTCCACAGCCTGCTTCAGCGCGTCGAGGCCCTCCGGCGTCATCCGCGAGCACGCCAAACGGGCATTCACGGGCTCAATGGAGAGCCGCGCCTCCATGAGCTCGGCAAAGTCCTCGCGGGTGAAAACCGGTGCTACCCGGTATCCCTTGAGCGCGACACGACGAACCATGCCAGTATGCTCCAGCCGTGCCAGCGCCTCCCGCACGGGTGTCGGCGAGACATCCAGTTCCCGCGCCATGCCATCAATGCTGACCGCGGCCCCAGGCTCGAGCCGGCCGTCCATCAGCCATTCGAGCAACGCTTCATAAACGTGGTCCGCCAGAACTTGGCGACTGACAGGAAAGCCGGGGCGGGCGACTGCCGGCGAAGGTTCAGACATGCCACAAATCCTATAGGAACGCGAGCCGTCGGCCTGTAAGTAGACGACGTCACATTCCGCCCGCGTGCGGGAGCATAAAAGCACGACGTCGGCACCCAGGTGGGTGCCGACGTCGTGCTTTTGCTGCTTTTGGTTTTAGTTGGCGTAGAACGGGTAGTCCGTGTATCCCTCGGCGCCGTCAGCGTAGAACGTGGCCGGGTTGGGTTCGTTCAGCGGCAGGCTTTCACGCCAGCGACGCGCCAGGTCCGGATTGGCGATGGCCGGGCGGCCAACCACTACGGCGTCCGCGAGGCCTTCTTCGATGATGGCGAAGGCTTCGTCACGGGTAGTGATCTCGCTGAAGCCGGTGTTCACCAGGAACGTTCCGTTGAAACGTTCGCGGAGGTCCTGGACCAGCGCACCCTTGGGCTCGTGGTGCAGGATGCTCAGGTACGCCAGGTTGAGCGGTGCAATGGTGTCCACCAGGACCTCGTACGTGGCCCGGACATCAGCGGCATCCGTTTCAGCGATTCCCTGGACGTTGTGCTCCGGGGAAATGCGGATGCCCACGCGGTTGGCACCCAAGGCTTCGACTACCGCGTTGACCGTCTCGATGACGAACCGTGCACGGTTTTCCGGGGAACCGCCGTAACTGTCGGTGCGGACGTTGGAGTTCGGTGCAAGGAATTCGTGGAGGAGGTAACCGTTGGCGGAGTGGAGTTCAACGCCGTCGAATCCCGCCGCAATCGCGTTCTTGGAGGCGGTGACGATTTCCTGGATCACTCCCGGCAGTTCGTCAGTGCGGAGTTCGCGGGGCACCGGGTAGGGCTGCTTGCCGTTCGGGGTGCGGACCTCACCGTCGATGGCGACGGCGCTGGGTCCGACGATCTCGTGGCCACCGGTGATGTCGGCGTGCGACACGCGTCCGCCGTGCATGATCTGGGCGAACATGCGGCCACCCTCGGCGTGGACTGCGTCAGTGACCTTCTTCCAGCCAGCGACCTGCTCCTCTGTGACGAGTCCGGGCTGGCCAGGGTAGGACTGACCGGCACGGGCAGGGTAGGTTCCTTCGCTCACGATCAGGCCCAGGGAGGCGCGCTGGCGGTAGTGCTCAGCGATCAGATCGTTCGGAACACCATCCTGACCTGCGCGCAGGCGGGTCAACGGGGCCATCACCAATCGGTTGGAAAGCTCCAGCTCGCCAAGGGCCAAGGGGGAAAACAGCATGCGCGGTTCCTTTCAGGATGAATCAGGTTCACCATGCGTAACTGTGCCGCGTCTGCAACTATTCCGGGTGAGGTGCAGATCACATGGCGCGTCCTTCTGCGGCTTGCCGGTCAAGCACAGCGCCGACTCTTTCGAAGTAGCTGTCCCAGAAGCCACTACCCAGGTCCGTCTCTATGGCCCTGCCCCCGGGCACCTCATAGTCAGTCTCGATGGTCAGCCGGGATCCGCGGCCAGTCTCCTCCAGGCGGTACCTGGTCTCCGTGTCCGTGCCTCCCGCAGGAAGAAGCGACCGGGTGACAGCCAGCTGCTCCGGGATCTCCTGGAGCACTTCGATAGCGCCGATTTGGCCGTTGCGATGGAAGAAGCACTGGAGCTCGCCGGGACCGTCCGCAACAGCAGGGATGGACACAGCATGGTAGATCCCATCTACGAATGAGAGCGACGATTCGGCCGGACGTATCAGGGCCCAAACACTGGACGGCGAGTGGGCGAAGTCCGCGGAGGCTTTGATGGTCATCGTTGTGAACTGCGGGACCTTGCTTTGGGCGGTGCGAAGCCTGCGTTCTGCCGCCTTCGCTGCCCGGCCCACCATCAACCCGTAGATGAACGTCAGCAGCAGCCCGCCCACCACCAGGGCGAGGACCGCGATGCCCCGGTTATCGTGGCGTTGCAGCAGGGAGGCGCCGAGGATACCCAGGGACACCAGGCCTGCGAGCGCGAGCACCGCAATGTAGCCAATAACCGTAGTCTTCACAGGGAAAGCCTGCCACGGCGATGCGCCTGCCATGGGCAGGCACATCACCGTGGCGCTACTTGGTCAGATCCCTCATGGACTCGTCGAAGCATTCACACAGGGCAAGAACTGCCACCAGGTGTGCTTCCTCCGCGTGCGGCGGGTCCGTGTTGATGTTGATTGCCTCATTGACGGATTGGGCCAGGTGCTTGGACTCCC
This sequence comes from Paenarthrobacter sp. JL.01a, assembly GCF_025452095.1. Lineage (NCBI taxonomy): Bacteria > Bacillati > Actinomycetota > Actinomycetes > Micrococcales > Micrococcaceae > Paenarthrobacter > Paenarthrobacter sp. JL.01a. The sequence goes on along the minus strand of NZ_CP104877.1, from coordinate 1,155,536 downwards.
GTCCGGTCAGCGCCCACACTTTGGCGCCCGCGGATTTGGCTGCGGCTGCAGCGTCGCGGAGGTCATCCGTGATTCCCTTGGCAGCCAGGAGCACCACGATGTCCCCCTTTTTGACAGTTGAGGGAATCTGGCTGCTAATGGTCTCCCCGGCATCCTTGTTGGCTACGATGGCCGTAAATGAGCCGGGGCTGCCACCGTGATCGTGGGCCGAATCGTGGGCAGTGAGTTCGGAGGCAAAGCGTTGCGCTTCGTGGGCGGAGCCGTCGCTCCCGGCGGCGAACACCCGGCCGCCACGAAGCGTGGCCCTGGCCAGTTCCTCGCCCCATTCGGCAGGCCTCGACGATTCCCGACGCAGGGCCGCTACGGCTGGCCCAATCTCGCCAAGGTGACCCAGGACAACGTCCACCGCATGTCGGTTGATCTTCGAGTCGGTCGCACGGATTGACTGACCAGTCCGCCTCACCACGATACTCACTTCCTTACCTCGCTTCGTCGTTGAAACTACAGGTTCCTGTCACCCTCGCGCGTGGAGCCGTCACGCCTGCTGCGGTCGCGTGTCAGCCGCTCACCCTCAGCCACGTTGACGCGGTCGGCGTCACTGGCGTGGCCGCCGTCGTGGTCCGCCTTGCCGTGGCCCGCATGGTTGCCCCGACCGTCGTCGGCGGCCCGGTCCGGCGTGGCGTTCGGGTCAAGCTTGTCGGCGTGGCGGAGGTGCTCCTCAACGCGTCCATGCGCTTCTTCGGCCTTCTCGGAGTGCCGCTCGGCTTCCTTACGGAGCCGACTGGCCTCAGCTTCGGCCTGGAGGGCGTTTGCTTCGGCCTGGGCGGCCTCGGCCTTCGCCTGGTGTGCGCCGATGGCTTCCTCCTGCGCCTTCTCGCGCAGCTCCCCTGCCCTGCGGCGATTGACCTCGGCCTTCTTACGGCGGCCAACAACCACCGCGATAATCACGGCCGCAATGACCACTACGGCCACGACGATGATCAATACCAGTTGTCCTGTATCCACGAGGCTTACCTCCCTGGTGAGCGGACTTCCGTGGGCGCCGCTCGCAGCCCGCGCTGTGCTTGGTGTCCGAGGTGTACCCCAATCGGGTCATTCCAAAACGATTCCGGTCCCGCCTCTTCTTGTATGGTAGCTAGTTATCAGGTTACTTACTAGTTTCTAGCTGCCCGTCTCTTCGGGGTGTTCACGGGCGCGCTTTTCCTCCGGAGTCCCAGCGGACTCATCAGGGATGAACGTTGGGTCCAGTTCCGTGGTGAAGTCGCCGGTTCCTGTGTCACCTTTGTCATGCTCGACGTCGTCAGTCGCCCCAGGTCCGGACGGTTCGGAAGGTGCCCGGTCAGCTTTGTTCGATTCTTTGCTCATGGCCTCAATCTAGGCACGGCCCGGCATCGTGTCGAGGGTCGGCGCCCTTGTCTGCGGACATGATCTCTGCTTCGCTGGAAAGGTCTCCAGAAGAGCGGGACCGGCCCCGGCATCAACAGCAGGGAGATCCACACGTGAAAGCAGTGACATGGCAAGGCCGGCGGGCGCTCAGCGTCGACGACGTACCCGACCCCTCCATACAGGAACCCACGGACGCGATTGTCCGCATCACGTCCACCGCCATCTGCGGCTCGGACCTTCACCTGTATGAGGTGCTGGGTCCCTACATGCACAAGGGCGACGTCATTGGACATGAGCCCATGGGGATCGTCGAAGAAGTGGGCCCGGGAGTGCACCGGCTCAAAAAGGGCGACCGGGTGGTTGTCCCCTTCAACATCGCTTGCGGTCACTGCTACATGTGCAACCGAGGCCTGCAGTCCCAATGCGAAACCACCCAGGTCAAGGCCAAGGGATCGGGGGCAGCGCTGTTTGGCTATTCGGAACTGTATGGCTCCGTACCGGGAGGCCAGGCCCAGTACCTGCGGGTGCCGTTCGCGGATTACGGCCCCGTGAAAATCGACTCGGATGCGCCCGACGAACGCTACCTCTTCCTCTCCGACATCCTCCCCACCGCGTGGCAGGCCGTGGAGTACGCCCATGTTCCTGAGGGTGGGACCCTCGCAGTGCTGGGTTTGGGACCTGTTGGCCAGTTTGCCACGAGGATCGGCCTCCACAAGGGCTTCCGGGTCATCGGAGTCGATCCGGTCCCCGAACGCCGGGCAATGGCAGAGTCCCACGGCGTGGAGACCATGGACTACAGTTCCGACGTCGCCAGCCAGATCCGGGAAGAAACGCTCGGACGGGGCCCGGACTCCGTGGTGGACGCCGTCGGCATGGAAGCACACGGTTCGCCGGTGGCTTCCTTCCGGCACCGGGCCGTCTCCCTCCTTCCGGACAAGCCGGCGCAGGTGGCCATGGAGACCATGAGCGTGGACCGGCTGGCGGCTCTCCATACTGCCGTGGACACAGTGCGCCGCGGCGGCACCCTGTCACTGAGCGGCGTTTACGGCGGCCAGGCCGATCCCATGCCGCTGATGACAATGTTCGACAAGCAAATCCAGCTCCGCATGGGTCAATGCAATGTGCGCAGCTGGATCGACGACCTGCTCCCCCTGTGGTGGAGGACGACGCCGATCCGCTGGGAGTCATGCATCTGGTCACCCATACCGGGAGCCTGGACGAGGCGCCGGCACTCTACGAGGAGTTCCAGAAGAAGCAGGATGGTTGCATCAAGGTGGTCCTCAAACCCTGAGCAGCGCACATTCAGGAAGTACCCAGAATTGCTCGATAGCCTAGCAATTGTCAGCGTTGGTACTACATCGAAGGAGATCCCATGGGACTCGGAGACAAGATCAGCAACAAGGCACAGGAAGTCACGGGCAAGGCCAAGGAAGCCTTGGGTGACGCTACGAACAACGAGAAACTGCAGGCCGAAGGTGTAGCTGACCAGGCAGCCGCCAAGACCAAGCAGGCAGGCGAGAACGTCAAGGACGCCGCGAAGGACGCCTTCGACAAGTAAGCCCTCAGCACTAACGAACACAGCGCAACGCCCCGGTTCCCTCCAAGGGAACCGGGGCGTTCTGCGTGCACCCAACTATGCGTGCACCCAACCAGGGGACAGCTCCTGTCCCAATGAACCGTCAGTAGGACATGTGCTGTCCCCTAGTTGGGCGGACGGGGGGCTACTTCTGCGCCGGGAGCACCAGCGCGCCCGACTTGTCCGTGGACAAAGCGAGGGACGAGATGTACTGGGGTTCGCCGTCGGGCCCGTCCTGGGCCGACCGAAGCATGTCGGGACGTTCGAACTCAATGCCCGTCACGTGGCACAGGAGCTTCGCGTCGCTGGGGTTTCCGTCGGCGTCGAACATCGGCAAGTCAATGCCGTCGTCCGTGCGTCGCAGGTAGTAGCGGCCGCGGGTGGCAACAGCCAGGAGCGGCGGCAGAACCAGTGCCAGGCCCACAGCGAAGATGGGCGAATACGGCTGGACCGAGGCACCGAAGGCCCCGAAGAACACTGCGATGGAGACCCCTGCCGAGACCAGCATGGACACGAAGCCCACAGGGTTCACGGCGTAGAGCATGCCACGGCGGAACTCGGGAACCTTGGGCGAGATCTTCAGCAAGTACTTGTTGATCGCGATGTCCGAAGCCACCGTGACAACCCACGCCATGGCGCAGTTGGCATAGAAACCAAGGATGGTGTTCAGGAATTCAAACATGTTGGACTCCATGAGGATCAGTGCGATCACCAGGTTGACCACCACGAACACCATCCGGCCCGGGTAGCTCTTGGTAATACGGGTGAAGGAGTTGGTCCAGGCCAGCGAACCGGAGTAGGCATTGGTGACGTTGATCTTGATCTGCGAGATGACCACCAGCACCACGGCAAGGGTCATGGCCAACCAGGCCGGCATCATTTCTTCGTAGACGCCCAGGAACTGGTGGACGGGTTCATTTGCGTGGACTGCGGCTGCGGGATCGAGCTTGGCGATGAGGTAGATGGCAATGAACAGGCCAATGATCTGCTTGATGGCACCGAAGATCACCCAGCCCGGCCCGGCGAGGATCACTGCACGCCACCAGGCGCCCCGGTTCTCAGCGGTCTTGGGCGGCATGAAGCGGAGGTAGTCGATCTGCTCTGCGATCTGGGCCATGAGTGACAGGCAGACACCGGCGGCCAGCATCACCGAGGCCAGGTTCGGGCCGCCGTCGCCCGAGGCACCGGTGAAGGCGAAGAAGGCATCGATGCTTTCGGGGTGGGACAACAGCAGGTAACCCACCGGGACCACCATCAGCAACAGCCACAGCGGAGTCGTCCACACCTGCAGGGTGGCCAGCGTCTTCATGCCATAGATCACCAGCGGAATGATGATGATCGTGGAGACCGCATAGCCGATCCACTGCGGGATGCCCAGGCCCAGTTGCAGGCCCTGGGCCATGATGGAGCCCTCGAGTGCGAAGAAGATGAACGTGAATGTGGCAAAGATGATGTTGGTGACCACCGAGCCGTAGTAGCCGAAGCCCGACCCACGGGTGATGAGGTCAAGGTCGATATTGTAGCGGGCAGCGTAGTAAGCCAGCGGGAAGCCTGTTGCGAAAATGATCACCGCGGCCACCATGATGCCGAAGATCGCATTCACCGTTCCGTAGGAGATCCCGATGTTTGCACCGATGGAGAAGTCGGCCAGGTAGGCGATGCCACCCAGGGCACTTGTCGCCACCACGCCGGCACTCCACTTACGGTAGGAACGCGGGGCGAACCGGAGCGTGTAGTCCTCCAGGCTCTCCTTCGCTGCAGTCAATGCGTCGGCGTTGCCTGCCGCTGGTACAGCTGAGGTGCCGGGTACGACGGCGGTGCTTGCCGCCGTCGTCGGCTCCAGTATTGCGGTACTCGTCTTGTCGTCGCTCATGCGTGGGTCGCTTTCATCCGGGGAGGGTGCTTCGACCACGACGCTAGTCACGCAGCGCGTCAATTCAGTCACGGCCATGTTTCGCAGCTGTAACTTCTGCATCACCCGCACCGTGCTTTCGGTACCAAAAAGCCGGATCGCCCTTTGTACGCAACCCACAAAACGGTCCCTCACCTGCGCCGATACCGTCGAGGACATGACCCGCGCACCCCATGAAACTGCCCCGTTTGCCATCCTCGAAACCGCCCGTAAACAGGTGTTGGAACGCGGTGAAGGACTGAATGAGTCCCAGCTGCTGGAGGTTCTACGGCTCCCGGACGACGCCATTCCCGCCGCCCTCGACCTCGCGCACGAGGTCCGGTTGAAGCACTGCGGCGAGGACGTGGAGGTGGAAGGCATCATCTCCATCAAGACCGGCGGCTGTCCCGAAGACTGCCATTTCTGCAGCCAATCCGGACTGTTCGACTCCCCTGTTCGCGGCGTGTGGCTGGACATCCCGGAACTGGTCAAAGCGGCCAAGGAGACCGCTGCAACCGGGGCCACGGAGTTCTGCATCGTCGCCGCCGTCCGTGGCCCCGACATCAAGCTGATGAACCAGATCAAATTCGCGATCGAGCGCATCAACGAGGAAGTGGACATCAATATCGCCTGCTCCTTGGGCATGCTCACCCAGCGCCAGGTGGACCAGCTCGCCTCGTGGGGCGTTCACCGGTACAACCACAACCTGGAAACAGCCCGCAGCTACTTCCCCGAGGTGGTCACGACCCACAGCTACGAGGAACGGCTGGAGACCTGCGCCATGGTCAAGGCCGCCGGCATGGAACTGTGCTGCGGTGCCCTGATCGGCATGGGAGAGTCGGTGAAGCAGCGGGCCGAGCTGGCCGCGCAGCTCGCCGCCCTTGACCCGCACGAAGTTCCGCTGAACTTCCTCAATCCCCGGCCGGGAACCCCCTTGGAGAACCAGGGGATCATGGACGGCAAGGACGCCCTTCGCGCCATCGCGGCGTTCCGCTTGGCCATGCCACGGACCGTCCTGCGTTACGCCGGCGGACGAGAACTGACACTCGGCGACCTGGGCACCCGCGAGGGCCTGCTCGGCGGAATCAACGCCGTGATCGTCGGCAACTACCTCACCACTTTGGGCCGCCCCGCCAACGCCGACCTCAACCTCCTGGTGGAGCTGAACATGCCCATCAAGGAACTCCAGAAGACGCTGTGAAAGCCGCCTATTGCGGCCACTGCGGAGGTGAGGGCCCGACGTCGGACGCTCATCAAAACTGCCGTCAGCAGTTGGTGATGGAGCCACCGCGCTATTGCCCGCAGTGCAGGAGGCGGATGAAGGTCCAGGTCACGCCGTTGGGGTGGACGGCCGAGTGTTCGCGCCACCCCCTCGCGAGTTTTCGTACAGATAATGCTCCTAAAAGCGCTCCATAAGGGCATTATCTGTACGAAAACTCCTTGGGTAGGGTGGTCTCATGGGCGAGAGCCGGGACCTGCTGACGCCGGAACAGCGCAGCCGCAACATGTCCAGAATCCGGGGCAAGAACACCAAACCGGAACTGCTGGTCCGCAGGCTGCTGCACGCAAAGGGCTACAGGTATCGCCTGCATGGACAGTCGGGCGGGACGAAGCTCCCCGGCCGCCCCGACCTTGTGTTCGCAGGCCGCCGAAAGGTCATCTTCGTCAACGGGTGCTTCTGGCACTTCCATGACTGCAAGGTAGGCCAGCATGCCCCGGCGGCGAATGCCGATTTCTGGGAGGCCAAGCGCACCAGGACCCGGGAACGGGACGCCCAACAGCGCGGGCAACTTGCTGCTGCCGGTTGGGACGTGTTGACCGTTTGGGAGTGCGAACTGAAGGACGTGTCCGTCCTGGAAAGCCGGTTGAGCACTTTCCTCGACTCCGGTATCCGTCAGGGCTTGGACGTGGTGGAGGGAGCTGACTCGACGGGATGATCGGAGCCCGCGCTGTGCGATCCCTGTTCCCACAGGGCGTAGGCCGCAGTCCCTCCGATACCCAGCAGGACGGTCATGCAGAAGACGATGATCACCATCAGCCCCGGCGACGGGCGGGCACCACTGTCCATGCTGTTTCCCTCTCCCTGATCCGCGGCTGGAGGTCCTCCAAGAACCACGCTTAGTGCTGTTCCTGCTACTTTCCGGTCCGGGAATCAAGACTGCCTCTGAGTCCGCTCAAGATTTCATCAAGCTTTGGATTAATGGCACGTGGGCAGTTCGACGCGTCCTACTGTTGAATCGTGAATCTATTGTTCCGAGGCGGGAGGGATTTGGTGTCTGAGTATGACGAGTGCACAGACGCCCTGGTGGATCACACCGTCCTGACCGATTTGAAGGCCGAGCTCGGCGGGGACCCCGCCATCATCGACGCCTTCGTCCGCAACTACGTTTCGTTGTTGCCCTGGCGGGTATCCCGCTTGCATCGGGCACTGGACAACCTGGACATCGAGGACGCCATGGACGCCGTCCTCAGCCTGAAAACGTCCAGCCACATGGTGGGCGCGATCTGCATGAACCGTCTGGCCACGGAGCTGGAAATCAGCATCCGCCTGCTCCCCAACGGCGATCACTTGCTTGAGCTCAGGCCGAAGGTCACCACCATTGACCAGTGCGTCTTCGGGACGATCCGCGAACTGGAATCACCGATCGGGTAAATTTCTTCACCTTAATGAAGAAAACCATTGACTCGCTAAAAATCTTCACTATAGTTGTGTGAGTTAGCTCACCAACGAAGGATGCGGCAATGACAACCGAGACTCCTGCTCCCCCGGCCACCAGCGAACTGCTGGCGACGGTAGGAAACAAGGTGCGCACCATGCGCAAGGCGAAGGGCATGACCCTGGCCCAGCTCTCGGACATCACCGGCCTCAGCCAGGCCATTGTCAGCCAGATCGAACGCGGCATGGCCAACCCTTCCTTCACCACGTTGGCACAGTTGGCGCACGGCCTGGACATCCCCGTAGGGAGGTTCTTCATCGGCCAGGACGAATCAAAGTCTCCCGTAGTCCGCAAGTCAGAGCGGCGAAACCTTGTGAACGTCACCCGTGAATCGGTGGGATCGGCAGTCCACGAACTGCTGACCCCCAACCGGGACGGAAGCATCGAAGCGCAGTGGATCAGTACGCCCCAAGGGCATGACACCAGCGCAACCCCTTTTACCCACAGCGGTGAAGAGTTCTGCTACATCATCTCGGGCCGTAAGGACGTCTTTTTGGACGGCGTCTGCTACAGCCTCGAAGAGGGCGACTCCATCACCTACTCCTCAGAGATCCCCCACTGGTACAAGAACAGCTACGAAGAGGTATGCGTAGCCATCTGGGTCAACGCACCACACGCGTGGTAACGCAGCTGCCCTCAGGCGGCCTGGGCGTTTTCCCTTAACTGTCCGGACACGATCATCGTGGCCGCTGACACTCCTTGCCACTTTCGCATCAGGCGCTTCCTTCAACAGGCGTCCCTGCGTCATACCCTTTCACGCCTTCCACGGCGTCAGCGTAAGGAAACTTCCATGCTCGACACACGAACGACGGACAGCGAAGTCCCGTCACCAGGAACCCAACCAGCCTCCGCACAGAGGAACACCAAGTTCGCCCCCGAAGTCCGCAAAGGCCTTCTCGGCCTGGGCCTGGGAAACGCCCTTGAGTGGTACGACTGGATGGTCTTCGGCCTCCTGTCAGCTTTCATCGGCCCCAACTTCTTTCCCAATACCGACCCCCTGTCCGCGACGCTCAACGCCTTGGCTGTGTTCGCCGTTGGATTCGCTTTCCGGCCGCTGGGCGGCATCCTGCTGGGAACCCTTGCTGACCGCATTGGCCGGCGCCGCGTGATGTTGCTGTCCATCATGCTCATGGCCGGAACAACCCTGGTCATCGCCGTCACGCCCAGCTACGCCACCATCGGCCCGGCTGCAGGCATCATCCTCCTGGTGTGCCGTGTCCTCCAGGGCATCTCCACCGGCATCGAAGCTCCACTTTCCACCTCCCACGCCGTAGAGCTGGCGCCCGAAGGCCGTGAAGGCTACGTGGCCGGCATCATGTCCTTCTACGTGAACATCGGCATCCTTATGGCCTCCCTCGTCAGCTTCCTCTGCAGCCTGGTGATCGGCGGCGCAGCCATGGGCGAGTGGGGCTGGCGCGTTCCGTTCATCATCGGCGCACTCTTTGGCTTTGTGGTCCTCTACCTGCGGCGCTCCCTCCCGGAGACCCTCAAGGAAGAGGAAATGGCCACGAACACTCCCCGCGCCGTATGGAAGGGTGTAGGCAAGCACTGGCTCTCCGTCCTCGCGATCGTGTTCGTTGTGGGCGCGGCACAGGCCTACAACTACGCTTGGAACGTCGGACTCCCCAGCGCAGCTCGCAGCGGGTTCAAGGAAGACCCCACCGCCGTCTTCGCCCTCACCACTGTCCTCGGCGTCATCCTGGTCGTCGGCAGCTGGGTCATCGGCAAGCTCGCAGACGGCAAGGCAATGTCCCGCTGGTTCCTCGTGACCCGCATCCTTGCGATCCCGTCCGTGTTCCTCATGCTGCTCTACGTACAGCCGGGCATCGGCGGCTTCGCGGCGGTCCTCCTGGGCGGCTCGATTGTCCTGGTGCTCAACATGACCCTCTACAACGTGGTCAGCTCCTCCCTGATGCCCAAGAACATCCGCGGCACCGGCGTCGCCCTCGGGTACGGCATCGGCGTGGCCCTCTTCGGCGGCACCGCCTCCTACCTCCTGGTCTGGTTCCAATCAATGAACCTCACCTGGATCTTCCCGGTCTACGTGGCCGTCCTGTCCATCCTCAGCATCGTTTTCTACCTCGCCGCCCGCCGCTCCAACGGCATCCACGTCGGCAAGTAAGGACCTCACCATGAACTCCCTCGAACTCTCCAGCACGACGGCGGACCTCACCGCCCCGGTTATCTCCCGTTCCGATGTACTCGTCGTAGGCGGTGGCCCCGCAGGTGTGGCCGCTGCCGTCACCGCAGCCCGCTCCGGCGCGAAAGTCACTCTGCTCGAACGCTACTCATCATTGGGTGGACTCGCCTCCGGCGGCATGGTCCTGGTGCTCGATGACATGATCAACGGCCAGGAAATCACAGTCACCGGCATTGTCTCCGAATACGTGGAACGCCTCCAGAAGCTCGGCCTGGCCATCGTTCCCCCCGCCGATCACCGCAAGACCTCCGAGGAACTGTGGAACAAGTGGGGACGCTACGGCACCTTCGATTTCCACTCCCACACCAACCCGAAGCCCATCTGCTACGCCGCCGCCTTCGACCCCGATGGCTGGAAGCGCGTGTCCAACGACCTCGTCCGAGAAGCCGGAGTGGACCTCCGCCTCCACTCGTGGTTCTCCCGCCCCATCGTGGACAACGGCGTGATCAAGGGCGTCATCTGCGAAACGAAGCTTGGCCCGCAGGCCTTCCTGGCCGACGTCGTCATCGACACCACGGGCGATATCGACGTCGCTTCGCGTGCCGGCGCCAGCTACGCAAAGGACAACTACCTCACCACGCTCGTCTTCCGCCTCGGCAACGTGGACACCAACGCAGCCGAAGCCTTCGAACAGGCCAACCCCAAGGAAGCCCGAGCCATCAACCGCAAGATCAAGCGCATCCTCGGCGGCGCTTGGGAATTGTGGTGGCTCAAGACGCCCATTGAAGGCGTCGTGTGGTGCAACGCCCCGCACATGACCGGCTTCGACGGCGTGGATCCGGCAGACATGACCGCGGCCGAGTTCGCCGCCCGCGACCGGATCTCCGAGGCCGTGGATTACGTCCGGGCCAACCTCCCCGGCTTCGAAAAGGCGTACATGCTGGATGTCGCCTCCCAGATGGGCGTCCGCCAGACCCGCCTCCTGCAGGGCGAGTACATCATGACCAAGGACGACGTCACCCAACGCCGCCACTTTGCCGACACCGTGGCCCGCGGCCGCGACTACTACTACCCCTACCGCTCGCTCCTGCCCAAGGAAGTCGACCAGCTCCTGGTGGCCGGCCGCCACTACTCCGCCACCCCCGAAGCCCAGAAGATGTCGCGCGAAATTCCGCCCTGCATGGCCATGGGCCAGGCTGTCGGTGTGGCAGCAGCCCTCGCCGTCGAGAGCAACATCCTGGTCCGCGATGTCGCGGCAGCGGACATCCAATTGGGCATGCGCCGGCACGGCGCGGACCCCGGCGATGTCCCGTCGTCGAACGCCACCGTCGACTCCGAAGCTGTGGTGCCGGCATGAGCCTCATGACTGCAGAAAATACGGAAAGCACGACGGCGGCCCTCGCCGCCGCGGCTCCCGCACCAACGCCCCTCCCGCTGGAGGGAATCAAGATCGTGGACTTCACCCAGGTGTTCATGGGTCCGTCCTGCACCCAGCTGCTGGGCGACTACGGCGCGGACATCATCAAGGTGGAACGTCCTGGCGCCGGTGATATCTCGCGCAATTCCTTCCCCGACCAGGACGGCCAGGACAACCCGATCTTCCTCTCCATCAACCGGAACAAGCGCAGCGTCTCCGTGGACACCCGCACCGATGAAGGCCGCGAGGTGCTGCACCGGCTCATGGCCGACGCCGACGTGGTGGTCAGCAACTTCCGCTCCGGCGTCATGGAACGCATGGGCTTCGGCTATGAGGACCTGAAGGCGGAGAACCCCGGCATCATCTGGGCCTCCGGCACGGGGTTCGGACCCGTTGGACCCTACTCGCACAAGGGCGGACAGGACGCCATTGCCCAGGCCTACTCCGGCGTGATGTGGCGCCGCGAGTCCGAGGACACCAAACCCGCCATCTACCCCACTACCTTGTGCGACTACATCACCGGCATGCACCTCATGCAGGGAATCCTCCTGGCCCTGCGTACCCGGGACAGCTCTGGAGTGGGGCAAAAAGTGGAAGTGACCATGTATGACTCCATGCTGCATCTCCAAATGCAGGAAGCGTGCATGCAGCTCAACCGCGGCTACGAGGTCAACTGGGGCGCCATGCCGCTCAGCGGGGTCTTCGAAACCACCGACGGCGCCGTGTGCATGGTGGGCGGCTTTACGCCCGATCCCCTGGCCCGGATTTCCGATGCCCTGGACCTCGATGAGGACCTCACCGAACGGCCGGGCTTCGCAACTCTGGAGCAGCAGTTCAAGAACAAGCCCGCGCTTCAGGCCATCTTCCGTGAACACTTCGCCACCAACACCACTGAGTACTGGACGGCGAAACTGGAAGAACAAGGAGTGCTGAACGCCCCCGTCCACACCCTGGAACAGGCGCTCGCAGACGCCCAGACTGAAGCGAACGGCATGATCGTCGAAGCCGAACACCCCTCGGTGGGAACGGTGAAGATGCTGAATGCCCCCATCCGCCTCTCGGCAACCCCACCGTCGATCCGCCGCGCCGCTCCCCGCCTGGGTGAGCATAATGTGGAGGTCCTGCTCGAGAACGGCTTCGATAAGGAAACCATCGAACGCCTGCAGCAGCTGGGGGTCCTCCGGTGAGCGTTGTCGCAGAACGGGTAGACGAGGTCACCCTGGACATCACCGACGGCGTGGCGACAGTGACCATCGACCGCCAGCACGTCCTGAACGCAGTGGACGGCACCACCCACGCCCGGCTCAACGAGGTCTGGTCACAGCTCGAAAGTGACCCGACTGTGCGGGTCGTCGTGGTCACCGGCGCCGGCCCTCGCGCCTTCTGCGTCGGCGCCGACATGTCAGCCGACGCCGTGGACAAGACCGGCCTGGAATACTGGGCCGGACTGGATCCCAACGGCTTCGGCGGCCTGAGCCTGCGCACCACCCTCGATGTTCCGGTGATCGCCCGAGTGAACGGCTATGCCCTGGGCGGCGGCATGGAAATCGTCCTAGGCGCTGACATCGTGGTGGCCGCTTCCAACGCCAAGTTCGGTTTGACCGAGCCCCGCGTTGGGCGGTTGGCGCTCGACGGCGGCATCCACCAGTTGGTGCGCAGGGTCCCGTACACGCAGGCCATGGGAATGCTGCTCACCGGGCGCAAAGCCGATGCCGCAGAGATGCAATCCATGGGACTGGTCAATGAGGTAGTGCCGGCCGAGGAGCTGGACGCCGCCGTCCAGAGGTGGGTGGACCAGATCCTGGCATGCGCACCCACCTCCGTGCGCGCCGTGAAGCAGATGGTCACGCAGACCGCGCACCTCACGGCCAAGGAAGCCCGCGGCCTCAGGCTTCCGGCACTGATGGCGGCACTGGACAGCGAGGACTCCGCAGAAGGGGTCAGGGCGTTCCAGGAAAAGCGCCCACCCGTGTGGCCGGGACGCTAAACCGTCCCCGGCACCAGCCATCCCAATCAGTAGTCCGCATTGAAAGGAACCACCATGCCTGTCCCTTCTGCGCCCAAAAACCGTGAATCCCTGTCGTCAGGTGTCTGGGGCGTCGTGGCCACCCCCTTCCAGGGCAGCACACTCGACGTTGACCTCGACAGCCTCGCCGAACTCGTGGAGCACTACGAGAGCATCGGGGCAACCGGCCTCACGGTACTTGGCGTGTTCGGCGAAGCAGCCGCCCTCACTCCGCAGGAACGCCGGGACGTCCTGGAAACCGTGGTCGAGTCCACTGCCCTCCCCTTGGTAGTGGGTGTGACCGCGCTCGCCACGCGGCCAGCCATCGAAGAGGTCATGGCAGCGCAGGTAGTTGCCGGACCACGCCTGGCGGCGGTCATGGTGCAAGCCAACTCCGCCGGGGCAGAAGCGGTGATCGCCCACCTCGACGCCATCCATCGGGCAACCGGGGCCAAGGTGGTCCTCCAGGACTACCCGCTGGCCAGCGGCGTCTCCATCTCCACGGCAACCTTGACTTCAGTGGTGAATGCCTGTGCATACGTCATCGCCGTCAAAGCCGAGGCCCCGCCGACCAGCGTGGCCATCGCCGACCTGAGTGCCGCCGTCGGGGTTTCCATCTTCGGCGGCCTGGGCGGCCAAGGCCTCCTGGACGAACTCATGGCAGGCGCCTCCGGCGCGATGACCGGCTTCTCCTACCCCGAAGCCCTCATAGCGTGCGTCCGGGCATGGCAGGACGGCGGATACGAAGCCGCCGAACGCGAACTTCAGCCCTACCTGCCGCTCATCAACTTCGAACAGCAAGCCAAGGTAGCCCTCGCCATCCGTAAGGAATGCCTCCGCGAGCGCGGACTCATAAAGGACTCCGGGGTCCGGGCACCGGCTGCACTGTTCCCCGAAGCCCTGCGGGGCTCCATGGCAGTCCACTTGAAGGAAGCGGCGTCTGCGTTGGATGCCCGTGCAACGGCAGGGAGTTTCTGATGGACCTCGGAATTGCAGGAAAGACAGCACTCGTAGCCGCATCCACCGGCGGGCTCGGGCTTGCCGTGGCCAGGGCGCTCGCTGCCGAGGGTGTCCGGGTGGCGGTGGTCGGGCGTCGTCGGGACCGCGCCAAGGAGATTGTTGCCGAACTTCAGGCAGCCTACGGGACGGGAACGTTGGGCATCGGATCGTTGGGGACCAGCGGCTTTGACTCGGTCGCCATCGAAGCGGACCTTGGCACCCTGGAGGGCATCGAGTCCGCAGTGGACCAAACTGTCGCCAACCTCGGGCCGATCGACATCCTGGTCCTCAACGGGCCCGGACCGAAGCCGGGGGCAGCGGCAACCCTGACGTCCGAGGACCTGGCCGCTGCGTTCGAGCTCCTGGTCAAGCCGCACCATGCCCTGGTATCGCGGGTGCTGCCCGGCATGCGGGAACGCCGCTGGGGCCGCATCCTGGCGATCGGGTCCAGCGGGGTAACCGCGCCCCTGCCCAACCTGGCCGTTTCCAACACCGGACGCGCCGCCTTGGCCGGCTACCTCAAGACCCTCGCTGCCGAGGTCGCATTGGACGAGGTCACCGTGAACCTGCTCCTCCCCGGTCGGATCGCCACCGACCGCGTCACACAGCTGGACCAGGCCGCAGCCAAGCGCCGTGGCACCACATTGGAGGACATCCAGCTCGAATCCCGCAAGACCATCCCCGCCCGCCGGTATGGAGAACCCGCCGAGTTCGGCGCCGCCGCCGCCTTCCTGTGCAGCGCGCCGGCGTCGTACATCACCGGAGTCGCACTGAGGTGCGACGGCGGCCTGATCCGAAGCCTCTAACCCCTTAAGGACCAACCATGACTTCCACAACTTTGGACACCAACATCACTACCCTCACCGCCCAACACCTCATCAATGGCCAATGGCTCGGGTCAGCGGACACGGAACGGATGAACCCGGCGCGGCCCGGCGAGTTGGCCGCCCTCTCCCCCAGCGGCACCGCCGAGGACGTGGATGCCGCCATCACGGCTGCCGCTGCTGCCCAGCCGGGCTGGGCCGCTCTGCCTGCCCCGTCCCGCGGGGGCATCCTCATTGCCGCAGGGAATCTGTTGATCGAACGTCAGGCGGCCATCGCCGAGGACCTGGTTCGCGAGGAAGGCAAGACCCTGGCAGAAGCGAAGGGCGAAGTGAAACGTGCCTCGGACGTCCTGCGCTTCTTCGGCTCCCTCGGCTGGGCAGCCACCGGCGAAGTCCTGCCCAGCGGACTCCCGGACACCACCATCACCACCCGCCGCGAGGCACTGGGCGTTGTTGGCCTGATTACCCCGTGGAACTTCCCTATCGCCATTCCCGCCTGGAAGAGCGCCCCGGCCCTGATCAGCGGCAACACCGTGATCATCAAGCCGGCCGAGCTCACCCCTTTGTCCGCAACCCACCTTGCCCGGGCATTGCAGGACGCCGGCCTCCCCGCAGGCGTGTTCAACGTGGTCCATGGCAAGGGCCGTGTTGTGGGTGACGCCCTGGCGCGCGATCCCCGTATCGCCGGGCTGTCCTTCACCGGTTCCACCAAGGTGGGCCTGGGTTTGCAGGAGATCCTGAACGCCCGGCGGGCCCGGGTGCAGCTGGAAATGGGCGGCAAGAACGGCGTGCTGGTGCTGGACGACGCCGATCCCGGCAAAGCCGCGCAAGTAGTGGCCGCCGGAGCGTTCGGGCTGACTGGCCAGGCCTGCACGGCAACCTCCCGGGTGTACGTGACCCCAGGGATCCGTGCGGCGTTCCTTGAAGCGCTGGTGGCCGAAGCGGCCGCATACAGTACCGGCGACGGGCTCTCGGAGGGCACCCGGATGGGCGCAGTGGTGAGCAGGCAACAATTCGAGCAGGACCAGGCAGCGGTGCGTACCGCCGTCGAACGCGGCGCCACCCTCCTGCACGGAAGCTACGACGGCGATCCCTCCGGCGCGCTGTTCTTTCCGGCTGCGGTGCTCACTGACCTGCCCTTTGACGACGCAGCAGTGACGGAGGAGATCTTCGGTCCCGTAGTGGCTGTGCTCGAGGTACCCGACTACGAAGCGGGCCTGGCCGCCATCAACGACTCCCGCTACGGACTCACAGCAGGCATCTGCACGGACTCACTTGCGCTGGCAACCGACTTCGCCGCCCGGGCGCAAGCCGGCGTGGTCAAGGTCAACCGTCCAACCGCCGGGCTGGATCTCAACGTACCGTTCGGCGGGGTCAAGGACTCCTCCACCAACACGTTCCGCGAACAAGGACGGTCCGCCCTGGACTTCTTCACGTGGGGCAAAACCGTCTACACCGGCGTGTAGTCGGATATGAGTTACGTGATCGCGCAGCCCTGCGTGGATGTGAAAGACAAGGCCTGCATCGACGAGTGCCCTGTCGATTGCATCTACGAGGGCGCGCGTTCCCTCTACATCCACCCCTCCGAATGCGTGGACTGCGGGGCATGTGATCCCGTGTGCCCTGTGGAAGCAATCTACTTCTCAGAAGACGTCCCCGACGAATGGGCAGACTATGTCAGGGCCAACGCGGAGTTCTTCGACGACGGCCCCGGGCGCTCGCTGCCGGAGACGGACCACCCGGTCATCCAGGGGGAACCCACCCGCGTCCCCGTACCCAACTAAATGACAGCAAACGTTCCACTGAGGTGCTGTCATGTCTCAGGACCTTGTAGACAGTTCATGTCTCAGGACTTCGTAGACAGTTGGTGTCTCATGACTGTGTAGACAGTTCGTCCTGGTGTGTGGGGTTCCGGGGTTTGAGTTGTGGGTAGGTGGTTCTTTTCTTGCGGGCGCCTCGGGGGTCGGCGGCGACTCCCGAGGGTTTACCGTTGCCGACGTACCGGGTTCCTTGCGGTGGCCGGGGGTGGGTGATGATCTCGGTGCCTTGTGCTCCGAAGAACATGATGTCGGCGTCGTCGTAGAGGACGTGCACGGTGGTGCCGATGTGTTCTTTGCCTAGCTTGAAATGGGTTCCGAGGATCGTCACGGATCCGTTTCGGTTCACTGTTCGTTGCGCGCTCTGCCGTTCCCGGCAGGGTGAAACGGGTGCAGGGGTGAGCGGTGGGGGTGTTTTGGGTGTGGCGTTCCATGCTTCGATTGGTGTCATTCCTGCTGGCAGGCCCTGATGTTCGCGTTCGTTGTTGTAATACAGGTCGAAGGCGTCCACTTGGGCCTGAAGTGCGGTCATGGTGGACGCCGGTGGCTGCCGGTGCAGGTATCGGTGCAAGGTCTGATGGAAGCGTTCGTTCTTGCCTTGGGTGGTGGGTTTGTAGGGTTTGCCCGTGATCGGTTCGACACCCAGGGCTTTGAGGAACTCCACCAGAGCCCCGGAGCGCCCGCGACGGGTGGGATTCAGTGCCGTGCCGTTGTCAGAGAGGAATCTCTGTGGCGTTCCGTGGCGGTCGATCGCCTGCGTGACGACGGCGATAGCGGCAGCACTGGTTTCCCCGGTCGCGACCAAGGACGCCAGGGCCAGACGCGAATGGTCATCTATGAGTTGGAAGATCGCCACTTTCTTACCGCCGGCGAGCTGCCACTCGGTCGAGTCGATCTGCCAGCACGCGTTCGGTTGCGGATAGACGAAGCGTTTGTACGCGCTCCGTGGCTTCTTCCGAGGCTCGGGCACGACCATTCCGGCCCGGACAAAGATCCTGGCCACGGTGGCTCGCGACGGCGGCTTCAGACCCATCCTGGAGAGCTTGGCGATGACGGAGAGCGGGCCGTGATCGAGGCCCCTGTCCTGGAGGTCTGCTCGAGTATCGAGCAGCAGCTCGATCATGGCCGGCTCCGTGACAGTGGGCATGGTCTTCGGGACCGTGGGTTTCTTCTCCAGCGCTTTCACTGGCCCGACCTCCGAAGCGGCCGCCCGGACCCGGTAAAACCAGGCCCGGGAGACATTGTGCTTCCTGCAGAACGCTGTAACCGCGCCCCTGGGCGAATCCTCGGACCACGTTGCCACAGCATGCCGGATCTTGATGTCGGGCTGGGATTTACTCATGGACAGCAGCAAACCCGCCCGACAAATGTCCACGATGTCCTGAGACAGAGTGTCTACGAAGTCATGAGACAGAACTGTCCATTAAGTCATGAGACTCCACAGTTCCACTGAGGTGCCAGTGGAACGTTTGCTGTTACCCAGTTGGGTGGGAGTTAGTTGTTGCTTGCGGCCGGCGCGAGCCTGTAGCCGACGCCGCGGACAGTTTCCAGCCAGCGCGGGTTTTGGATGCTGTCGCCGAGCTTCTTGCGCAGGTTGCCCATGTGCACCTCAACGGCGCGTTCGTCCGCATCACTGACGTAACTGCCGACGTCGTACGGTTCGTTGCGCAAGCGACGGGCGAGGTCGGCCTTGGTCCGCACGATCCGCCCGGTTTCCAACAGCGCCAGCAGGAGGTCGAACTCCGTACGCGTGAGCTTCAGCTCGCTGCCGTTCAGGGTGGCGGTGCGGGAACCGGCGGAAACGGCCAGGCCGTTGTGCACCAGCTCGGGATCAGCTGGTTCCGGCGCGCTCTTGACGTCCGACGACGACCGCGGCCTCCGCATCATTGCCTCCACGCGGGCGCGCAACTCGCGCGGCCGGAACGGCTTGGTGAGGTAATCGTCGCCACCGGCTTCCAAGCCCATGAGCGTATCGAGTTCCTCGGCACGGGCCGTGAGCATGATGATGTACGCGTCCGAGGACTTGCGGATCTGCCGTGCGACCTCGAAGCCGTCAATGTCGGGAAGGCCAAGGTCCAGGGTGATAACGTCCGGATTCAATTCGCGGGCAGAGGTCACGCCTGCCGTACCCGTAGACGCTGTGTGGACGTCAAACCCTGCCTGGGAAAGTACAACCCGCACCAATTCGCGAATATCCTGGTCATCTTCAATAACCAGCCCCACACGTACTTCACTCATCGCTGCCCCTCAGCCCCTTCGATAACCTCAGAAGTATATCCGTTATGGTTAGGCTGATCTCATGAACCGAATTTCTTCCGCACACGTGGTGGTTGTGCCATGACCCAACCCTCAGCGTGGGATATTGGTGAAAAGAAGAAATTGCTGGTTTTTCAGCGCTCGTTCCATGAACATACCCTGCGGATGCGGGTTGTCCTCAGCCAATTGCCGTTATCGGTGTGTGTCTGTATCTCGGCCATTCTGGTGTGGCTGTTTTTCCCCGCCACCCTTGAGAACCCGCTGTTCCTGGTCTTCCTGCTAAGCCAGGCCCTCCTGTTGGCCCTGTGCATCGCGATTCCTTGGCACAGGTTGCCTTTTGCCAGCTTCCTCGCCATCCCGATCCTGGACATGGTGTCCATCGGATTCGGCCGCGAAGGAGGACAGGAAGCGCTCACGGGCCTCAGTGTGCTGGTGGTGTTGCCTGTCATCTGGTTGTGTGCTTCCGGGCTGTACCCGCGACTGGCAATAGCACTGTCCTTTTTGGGTCCGCTCGGTATTGTCTGGATCCCGGTGTTCGTACATGACCAGGTCAGCGAGCAGGCCCTCACAAAACCCCTTCTCTTCCCGATCCTGATCCTGGGCATCGGTGTCTCAGTGAGCGTCCTGACGTTGAGCATGGTCCGTCAGCAGCGCGCCCTGGAGCAAAAAGATGAGGCATTGAAGGAAGCCCTGGACATCAGCACCAAGCAGGAACGCTTGCTGAACACGGTCATGGAGGCCCTGCCCCTGGGCGTGGTGGCGGTCGACGGCGACGGGCACGACATCCTCATGAACCGCCGCCAGCGCCAGAGCCACGCTTTGGCCACCCCTTCGGACAACGCGGATCCCAATGAGTCGGAGCTGTTGGTCTTCGACACGGACAGGACAACGCCCCTGCCTCCGGATCGGCGGCCGGTACGGCGGGCTGTCCTGGGCGAACGCTTCACCGACCAATTGGTGTGGCTTGGCACCGGCCCCGAGCAGCGGGCCTTTACCACCAGCGCCCGCCCCATGCTCGACGACGACGGCAAGTTCGCCGGCTCCGTGGTGGTTTTCAGCGACGTCACCGACCTCGTGAACGCGCTGGCAGCCAAAGACGAGTTCGTTGCCAACGTCTCCCACGAGTTCCGCACTCCGCTGACGTCCATCCTGGGCTACGTCGAACTGATCCTGGACGACGCCAACACTTTGGACAGCCATTCCCGCAAACAGCTCGACATCGTCAAGCGGAATGCGGAGCGGCTGCTCACCCTGGTGTCCGACCTGTTGGCTGTGCGGTCAGGCCAAATCGTCATTCAACGGCACACGGCAGACGTTGCGGAACTCGTTCGAGGCAGCGTCACCTCTGCCGAACCGCGGGCAGCAAAAGCCGGCATCAAGCTCTCGATGGACCTTCCCGACGCCCTCGAAGCCCGCGTGGACTCTTCCCGGCTGGCCCAGGTGCTGGACAACCTGGTCTCCAATGCCATCAAATACTCCCCCGACGGCGGCGATGTTGAAGTCGCCGCCTGGGAGGACGACGACTTTATCTTCTGCCGGGTCAGCGACACTGGCATGGGCATGAGCGAAGAAGAACAGGCTGAGGCCTTCACCAAATTCTTCCGCGCCGGGAGCGTGCGCAAGAGTGCCATACCCGGAGTCGGGTTGGGCCTGCCCATCAGCAAAGCCATCGTCGAGGCCCACGGCGGAACCATCACCCTGGAAAGCGTGCCGGGACAGGGAACCACCTTCACCGTGAAGATGCCCGCGTAACCCTACCGCGTGGCGGGTGTCCCGCCTACCAGCCCGGATTCGCGACGCCGGCCGAACAGGAAGTAGCTGACCGGGCCAAAGAAGTTGATGAACGACGCCGCACGCCACAGCGCCTTCTTGCCCCGGATTTGTGAATCGGGAGTCCGGCCGAGGCTGCGCTGGGCGGCAACCAGCAACGCCAGGTTGACTGCGCCACTGAGCACCACGGATACGCGCTGCCCCTTGCTCATATCCCGCCACGACTTCTTGCCGGCCATAGTGCCTCCTATCGGCGAACGGTGTACTTCTCAGGCTAGTCCGACGCCGACCGTCCCGCCACAGCCTGGCGGACGACCTCGCCCCAGGACTGTTCCGCGAGGTCAGCCACGGCGGCCAGGATTTCCGACGGCGGCCGGGACAGGTCCAGCGGGTACTCGACGATATCGATGTCGGTGTTCAGGATGCGCCGCAGTTTCACTTCCCCGGCTCCTGCATAAACCAGCCAGGCCGTGGGAACCCGCAGGGCCGTGCAGTAGGCCAACAACTGGTAGTGGTCCGCGCTGAGGGAGGCTCCGGCGTCGGACGCTGCCTTGTATTTGGAGTCGTAGACCACCACGGGACGGCCACCGAGGAAATGGACGGCATCGGGCCGGACGGTCAAACGGTCGGAATCGCGGACGGCTTCGTTGAGGAGTGCGCCGTACTGGAGGCGCATCTCCCCCGGATAAGCGCTCATGGCGCTCCGGAGGGCAGTCCCCACGAACTCTTCGAACACCTGCGCCATGTCCACCACGAACGATGCCGTGCGCTGTTTGCCTTGGCCTGCCTCCGCGGAGCCGTTGCGCAGGATGACTTCAGCCAGGCGAAGCGCGGCGTGGAAGCGAAGATTCATGCGGCTGGCCCGCCACGGCGGCAGCGGCGCACCGGGCTGGAGGCGGGTGACGGCGTCGAGCTTTCCCTTGAGCTGCCGCAGGCGGCTCAAGACGTCGGGCCGGACCCCCGGAACCTGTCCCATGCGTTCCAAGGCGGCTCGGAGGATGCGGTTTTCGGCGATGTCCTCGGTAAATTCGTCGTAGGAGACCTCCAGCGGCACCAACATTCCGGGGCGCCGGGAGATCTGGTCCGAGATGCGGATCCGGCCCTTAACGGTCCGCAACGATTCCTCCACGTTGAGGTAACCCTGGAGGACTCCACGGCTGAGGGCCTTGTCCGCCAGCTGGGCCAGGGATTCGGCGAGCGCGCTCCACAGGTCCGGGTGCTCCACGGCTTCCACGGAGTGGTCCCGGAAGCCTTGCTCGCCGGCATAGCTGAGCAGGAACAGCAGACGGTTCAGGCCCAGCCGGTCCTTGGGCCGGACCTCCAATTGGATGGTGGCCGTCCGCACGGAGCCCACCTTGCCGGCCGGCTCGATGCGGTACAGCCCCATGCCCATGGGCGAGGCTTTGGCCAGCCCACTGGTGTTGACGAACGCAGCGGATTCGGGATCAAGCTTCTCCACCACCCCACCGGAGAGCTCGTCCATGACGATATGCCGGGGCCCGGTGATGGGTTTCCTGGCACTGGCCGGTGCCCTTGCCGGCCTTGGGGGGATGGCGCTAGCGGTCGCCAAGACGTCCCAGCAACTGGTCCAGGCCGAAGCGCTCTTCCAGCTGGGCTCGGTTCAGTTGCCCGTGGTAGTGCTCCTCCAGCAGCGGCATGAGTTCGTACTTCCAGATACGGCGCAGGCCGGTGGGGTTCTGTGCCGCGTTCTTCATGAAGTACGACGGTCCGATCATGAGGTCCCGGTCCCAGTCGTCGATTGCATCGTTGAGGGCGTCCAGCAGGTCCGCGTTCAGCGTGTCCAAGCCGCGGGCTTCCAGGAACCGGCGCAGCGAACCGCGCACCGGTTCAACTTTCGGGTGCAACTCGATGAACGCGAAGCGGCGCCGGATGGCCGCGTCCATCATGGCGATGGAGCGGTCAGCGGTGTTCATGGTGCCAATGATGTACAGGTTGTCCGGCAGGCTGAAGGGCTCATTCGGGCTGTACTGCAGGTAGATGCGGTCATCCCGGTACTCCAGCAGGAAGTACAGCTCACCGAAGACCTTGGCCAGGTTGGCGCGGTTCATTTCGTCGATGATCAGGAAGTACGGCTTGTGGGCGTTCTCCGGCTTGGCCGCTTCCTCCGCGAGCCGTCGCAGCGGTCCGGCCACGAGCTTGAAGGAGACCTGGCCGTCGTCGGTCTTGTCGGGCCGGTACCCCTCAAAGAAGTCCTCGTAGGCGTACGAAGGATGGAACTGGACAAGCTTCACGCGTTCGTCCGTGTGGTCGCCGGCAAGCTCTGCAGCCAAGTGCTTGGCGAGGTAGGTCTTGCCTGTACCCGGAGGGCCGTAGAGCACCAGCTGGCGGTTCTCTTCCAGCAGTTCCGCGATCTCCTGAAGCGGCTCCAGGTCCATGTGCAGCGAAGCCGCGAATTCTTCCGTGAGGGGACGGAACCCCTGCTGGACGACCTCGACGGCGACCGTCGGCGGCGCTTCGTCCTCACCGTCGGTTTCTGCCTCAACGGGGAGTAGTTCCTGAAGAGCTTGGATGACCCTGGTGACGTCCACCAGGATGCCTGGGGTGGACAGCTGCCGCTGGGCGTGGCGGGGCAGTTCGGGAATGGCGTAGCTGTCATCGAACCAGCGGACCTTGCGGCGGATGCGCCGGTTGTCCTCGTCGTGCTCGGGCTCGCCAAGGACTACTCCCACACGTACCCGGCCAGCGTGCTGGTACAGCGTGAGGTCACCCGGTTTCATGACTGTGAGGAAGGCGAACACGGCCGTTTTGGTGTCTTCACGTTCCACATAGCCGAGGTGTTTATAGTCCTCGTCCACGGCGTGCTGCACTACCCCGGCGGTGACTCCGGCCGTCAGAGTACGGAGGTGCTGGACATCAAGGGTGGCCTTTTCCTCGGCAACCCAGGAGGCGAGCAGTTCCGCGTTGTCGTGGTGGGTGCGCAGCAGCCATGACCGGCGCCCCGGATCCCCCACCTTGCGCCATTGGCTGACCAACTGGCGGGCATACCAGTCGATCCGCTGCCCGGCTTGCTCGTCCAGGTGCAGGCGGATGCGGTGAATGTCGGCCGTGATGTCCTCGTCCGTGTCACCCTTGGCGCCACCGACCAACGAGGCAAAGGCGTCCCGGATTTCGCGGCGTTCCACATCGGCCACCACCGGCTCGAAGTAGCTCGGCCATACCAAGTACTCAATGCTCCGGCGCAGGGCCGGCTGGTCTTCCGGTGTTGCGGCTGCGAGTTCATGAAAGGCGTGCGGGTCGCTCAGCGCCCGGTTGATGGTCTCCGTGCTCTGGCTGTCCACGTGGGCAACAAAGCGGCACAGCCACTTCAGGTGGTCCCAGATGGTCCAGTTGAACTCTGCTGTGCGGTCACGGATCACACCGTGGTCCGTCATGCCCTGGTACAGCTCTTCCGGGAGCTCAACGGGCGGTTCAACCCAGGACGCTGCCTCGGCCACGCGGGCGCGTTTGACCCTGAGCGACTTGACCTCGTGGGCCAGCGGCAACGACTGCAGGAACAGCAATTCCACGGCCAGCAGTTTCGCTTCCCGTGAGGCACCTTCGAGGTTTTGCCGCAGGTTGGTCATCATAGGCGCCTTGGAATCCTCAACGCCGCGCTCGAGCCTTTCCAGCAGCTCGGCAGCAGCATCCGCAGTCCAGGTCAGTGTCCGGCCGTCCAGCGCCGAGGGTTTGCCGTGAAGCGCCGGACCGAGCACATACCAAGCTGCGTCCTCGATCTCTTTGGAGACTCCGGGGGCGCGGTCAATGGCAGGTTTCAAGGAGGGAATCACCCTGCCAACTTACCTTGTTTGGTTTAGCCAAGCATCTGGATATCCACAAGCTTTCCGTGCTAGTGCATCCCGAATTGGTAGGCCGCAGGCACCGGCTCCTCCGGGCACACTTCCTGCCAGAGTGCCGCGATGGCATCCTCTCCCTCACGGAGATCGGGAACCTCGACGCCCTCACGCAGGATCGCTGCGGCCTCGGCTCCGTGCCCGCCCCTGGCGAGCGCCAGCGCCCTAAGGAACCGCAAGCGTCCGACGGCGGGTCCCCCGCTGGGTGCCGACTCCACCAGGTCCAGCGCCATGACGGGGTCGCCGTGCCGGATGCTCAGCGTCACCGCTTCCAGCAGCAAGGCAGTGGCAGTCGAATCGGTTTCGACACCCGTCCGAAGTTCGGCAAGGCCTTCCTCATCCTTCCCCGCCGCCAGCAAGGCCAAGCCCAGTCCGCGTTGCGCCAAAGCCCGGGTCCGACGCCGGACGCCCTTGGCCTCCAGGACCTTCAGATAACCTTCCTTTGCACCTGCCAGGTCCTGCCTGGCATGCCGCATGGTGGCCAGGTGGAAGAGCGCCTCAGGACTGTCCTGTGCTGCGAGCAACTCCTCCCAGTCGACTCCCGCAACGTAACCGGGGGCGCCGTCGAACGTTTGTCCCTTCAGCAGCCCAAGCCAAGGTTCCTGATCAGCTGTGATGCTTTCGTCCACGAACGGTGTTCCGCTCTCATCCACCCACTTTCGGCCAAGGCGTCGGCGCCGGGTCCGTTCCACGACGCCCCATCCGCTTCCTTGCAACAGCATTTTCGACGGCGGCACGTCGGCGTTGCTGATCGCTGCAGGGAGCATGGCCTCAAGTTCGTCATGCGGCAGGAGGTCCTCCAAGCGCTCCCCGGCGTGGGTAACCGCAGCGTCCCAGTCCGTCCCGTGCGAGGCGCCGGCGTCCAAATGTCCGTTGCCATACGCCTCCACCCACGCCCACTGCGCGCCCGCAGGCATCAGCAAATGCTCAAACTGGGTCTGCGCCAAACCGGCCTGGATTTCCGCATAAGGACCTGCGCCGGGGCTCAGCCATTCCTGCCAGCGTTTGCCGCCTTGGCCCTGGCCCCACACGAAGAGCTTCTTTCCCCGCAGGAGCCCTGTGGACAACATGGTCAGTCCGTCGCCGTCGTCGTCCGCTGCCACCACCCAACGCCGTTCGGAGGGGTCGATGTCGAAGAAGAAGTCCGCCGCGTGCGGGTTGTTGACCAGCCACGTGCCGTCACGGCCCTCATGGGTGGTGGGACGGACGCGGGTGATGTCCGTAGCGTAGTCGCTGCCGTACGCTTCGTGGGCCGGCGCGATCACACGGGTTTGGTCCGTTTCCGGGATGGCGGCATTGCTCCACCAGTACATCGGTACATCGTGGTCGTTCGGGTTCCGGATCCGGACCGCAGCGAACACCACGGGAGAATCCGCGGGCAGCCAGATGTCCACCTGGAACACCACCTCACGGAGCCGCTCGTACTCCCACATGCGCAGGACGTGTTTGCCATCCGGAGTGTGCACGATCGCCGCGTGCAGGGGGTCGCAACTGGTGGGCGAGTGTCCCCGGGTGCCGATATTCCACTCCAAACCGCCGGCGAACCAGGCCTTTCGCAGTGCGATGTTGGCCAGCTGCGGGGCATCGTGGGTGTGCAGGAGCTGCTTGCCGGTCGCCTTGTCGAAGATCTCCCAGATACGGCCACCCAGCGACGGCAGGACCGTCACCTTGAGCTTGCTGTTTTCAAGCACGACGGCGGGCACCTCCCTGGGTGCGGCGTCGCGGCTGTAGCCGTCCTGCATGAGGTACGGGTACACGTTCGGCACGACTCCATAGCGGGTCGAGGCCTGGAGTGCCTCCGGCACGCCGTCTCCCACGGTGTAGGGCTGGTCGAGTTCGGCTGCGACAACGGGAAGCGGGTTCAGCGGACCGAGTTCGGCCATGGTCAGGGCGATGGTGGTGACGGTAAGGGTGGAGGTTGCGGTGCTTGGCACGTCAGAATCCGATCGTCAAGAGGACGCCGCGCTGCGGCTCGATGGTCATTGTTTCGGCGGGCCCATGGCTCGCTGCGGATTGGAAGCCACGGATCGCCGGGGCCTCGATGGGCAGGGACGCGAGGTGGGCCGATCCGGCGTCGAAATTCAAGCTCACGTGCACAGTCTCCTCGGCCCAGGAAGCCAACGCCACCACTGCCTTGTCCCCGGAAATCCACGTGGTGGCCAGGACATCGGGATGGTTGCTCCTCACCGGCGCCTGGGGATCCCAGAAGCCATGCATCTGCGCTTGCTCGAGCCCATGCTGTGCCCAGAACTCCCACAAGGCACGGTTGTCCACGGCCGGTGCCCTGCCCGTCATGCCGAACACCATGCCGCGCCAGGGATTGCCGCCGCCTTCGAGCATCTCGCCCATGAGGCCGAACGGGATCCCGGACAGTTCCACCAGCCAATAGTCCGGGCCTGTGCCGTGGTAGTCGAAGTACTCCCCCAGCCACAGCCGGTCCACATAGGGCAACTGCTCCATGTACAGGTTTGCCGAAGAAGCGTACCCGTCGTGGGCCGTGAATTGGTTGGCGGAATGGAGGTCTATTTCCGGCCCCTCGGCCCCCCGGTCCAGGCAGGCTCTCTCCAGGACTTTGCGGACCCGCAGCATGGCATGGCGGTCATAGGCAATGTCATCCAGGTAGATGCCGTCAATGCCGTCCTCCCCCTTGGCAAGTTCAGCCAGGCTGCGCACGTAGAAGTTCTCCCAGCGGGACTCGCCCGTGGTGACCACGGCGATGTCGTCCACATTGGGGGCGAACCACGCCGAGACGTAGCCGCTGCCTGCGTGCTCCTGCAGCCACATGTGGCCCTTGCCTGGCCCGTCGCTGAAAATCTCATGGTCCAGCTGCAGCAATGGAAGCAGTTCGGGGCTGTGGAAGGTGAGTTCACGCACTGTGTTGTAGACCTTGGCTTTGAGCCCGTGCTCGTGGCATTTAGCGATGTACGCCCGGAGCGTGTCCCCCGTCAACAGGGGGTCGTTGATGTACGGAGCGGGGGCCGTGGCGTGGTGGATGTTCACCACAGTGGCTCCGGCTGCTTTGATGTGCGAAGGCTCGGCAGGCTCATGGAAATAGCGCTTGGACAGGTGCTTGCCGGGTTCGATCACCTTGAACGGCGTCAGCAGGAGCCTGAAATCGAAATGGAGCGGCTGGGCGGGCTGCAGGGTCCGGGCGCCACTGTAGGCGCGCACCGTCACCTTACTCTCGCCGGTCCGCAGGCCCACACCACCACGAACCACTCCTTCCCCTGCCTGGCGGTTGGCCCACGACACCGGCTCCACCAGTGGTTTCTCCTTGTAGAAGTTGGTGTTGAGCGGGCGTTCGTAGTGCTCGTCCCGCAGTGCCAGCTGGACTCCGGCGTTCACCCCGCCCAGCCATAGTGCGTCCTGATTCCTGTCCGCAACGTCCCAGGTCCAGTCGATGCTTTCGGGTCGCCGGCCACCGGCGATGCCCAGGCCCATGGCGAACGGCACTGTTGCCTCATGAAACCCAAGCTGCAGGCCGACGTCGTGCACTTCCACAGGCGCGTCCGACGTCAGTTGCAGCGAGAACTGCACCGCGCCGTCGGCGTCGAGGACGCCTGTCAGTTCCAGGCGTGATGCAGACTGGCTGCCGTGGTGGCCTGTCCACCGGCACCGCCAACTGACCCTTGCCGGCCCCTCCACGGTGAAAGTAAGCGGCGAATAGTCCCAGTGGAGGTCCCCCACGTCGAACCTCATAGGGATGTCAAAAAGCTCGACGCCGGGACCATCCGTTGCGGTGTTCGTTCCCGTGAAGGTGGACGTCACCTGAGCCGGAAGGCCTGAGCCGGACAACTGCAGGGTCCTGCCGAGGATTCCCAAAGTCCTGTTCGGCTCATCCAACGTGATGGCCGTGAAGGGTGCCACGAGCTCCGCGTCCTGGGCCACGCTGGAATCCAGCCACGCCAGCCGCCGCAAGAAGCGCGGATCCCCGAAGCCCCCCGCGAGGATTTCCGGGCCGCTGTCCGGTGCCACGTCCAGGGAGACCTTGACCAGCTGCTGGTGCTCCTGGGTGGAGGCGCTTGCTGCGGTGACTGCTACCGTCGCTGAGAGCGTGGTTCCCGCGGCGTCTGCAGGTACCGGAAGAACGACATACAGTGCCTGCACTGTATGTGCCGCGACCGCCAACACGCTCCTTCTGGACCACGGCCGGCCATGGCGGTCCACGCCGTCGGTAGTGATGCAGTGCCCTTCCATGCCCGACACCTCCACTCTGATGTCATCGATGTCTTCCTGCGCATAGAGACCGAGTTGGACGACGTAGTCCTCCCCCGCCTGCGCGGACCCGTGGAAGTTGGACGACGGGCCGTTGATCACCCAGTGGGCCGGAAGCTCCGAACGCATGGAAATCGGGTTCAGACGGTCTTCTTGAAACAGCAGGAAGGGCTCCCCGGCATGGTCCAGGTGCAGCTGCTCCAATTCCCCGGCACGGGCGGTGAAGTTCATGGGCGCGAAGGAGTCGCGGCGGCTCGCGGCCTCGTATCGAAGGACCGTGGCCCGGGGCAGTTCAGCAGTCCCAGTCTGCGCCCACACCGAAGGTCCGACGGCGGCCGCCCAGGCCGGGTCTGCGGCCGGACGTCGCGGGAGGTACTGCGCCTGGGGATAGTGGGGCTTGCCCAGCATGGCGTAAGGCAGGTAGTAGACGAAGTAGATGCCGGGGCCGTCCACGGCTTCGAACACCAGTGTCCCGGACTCCCTGCCGGCCTCTTCGACCACCACGTTGCGAACCCGTGATCCGGTGGCCTCCGAGACAACGATGATCTCGACGGACGCGGGATCGGCGTCCTGCCGTCGCCACGGCAGGACCACGCGGTGGGCGGCAGTCCTGTGGAGGGTCCTGGTGGGATGAACCTGGACCACGAACCGGTGGTTCCCATAAAGGAATTTATCCCAAGTTGCCACAGCGCATTCCAGCTCCGGATGGCCCCCAGCAATGACGTTGGTTCGAGAGGTGGTTGGCGGGGAAACGAGGGCCGGTGAAACCGGCGAGGGCAGCGGCATCGCTGGGACTCCTGAAGGTTGCAGTGGGGCGTTCCACCGAGTTGGTGAATCCTTCAATCATTGGCCCAGGTGTGCCCCCTGTAAAGAGTCATTACGATGCGCACTCACTGCCATTTTCGGCTCCCAGCCTGGACAACCGGGACACTGTCAGCTCTCTTGGCCGGCGCGGTTCACGGCATTCAGCTTCGCCTTGGCTTCGCGCACAATCTCCCGGTCGGTGACGGTGTAGGCCGTGGGATCGCTGCCGTCCTGGGTGCCCAGGGAAATCGTTCCTTGGCTGAGCGTGGAGATCGTCTTTTTGGCCGACAAGTGGACCGCGGACAACCCGGCGGCATGCATGGCCGGGATGTCCGCCAAGGACAGTCCCCCACCAGCCATGATCTCCAGATCCCCTCCAGCACGTTCCACCATGCCGGCAAGCGTTGCTAGGCCCGCACCTGCCGTTGGTGCATGACCGGAGGTGAGGACCCGCGTGAAGCCCAGTTCCAGGAGTCGATCCAGCGCAGCCAGAGGGTCCCGGGATTGGTCGATCGCACGGTGGAAGGTCACTTCCGCGTCGGGGTTTGATTCACGGGCAGTCTCCAGCAGCCTACGAACCGTACGAACGTCCACATCGCCCGATGGCGTCAATGCTCCAACCACCACACCGTGGGCGCCCTGGGACAGCAAGTGCCGGATTTCGTGGACCATGGTGTCGACATCCGATGCCGAGTACAGGAAGTCACCGGGCCTGCACCGGACCAGCGGATAAATCTCCAACCGCCCGTCCGCGTGCTCCAAGCCCGCTTCGAGCAGTCCCTGGCTTGGCGTGACGCCGCCGAGTTCCAGGCTGCTGCAGAGCTCCACCCGGTCCGCACCTTCCGAGGCCGCGACGCCGACTCCGGCAGCACTGACCACAGCAATTTCGAGTTTCATGCTGAAACTCTACGTGGAGGGACCGTCAGGCCTGATACCTTTCCAGCTTTTCCTTTTGCCCTGGCGTGAGCCTCAGGACGCGTCCTGAGGCCTCGGCGACGAACGCCAGGTGGGTTGTGGCCTTGACGCAGTCTTCCCGGGTCACTGGATCCTTGATGACGTAGTGGAGGTCGAAACTGGCACCCTTGATGGCACCCACCCAGATCTCCACGACCGCGGGGATGTTGCGGTATTCCAGAGTCCGCACATAGCGGACCTTGTGCTCCACCACGAGGGTCATGGTGCCCTCCTCAACATCGTTGAAGAGGGCAGCCGGAGGCTCCACACCGGGAAGCCCCGCGCCGCGCGGCGGTCCGAATGCGGCGATGCGGGCCTCCTCAAGCATTCGGACAATCTGGACGTTGTTGATATGTCCGTAAGCGTCCATGTCACCCCAGCGCATGGGCACGAGGACCTCAATGCGCCGGGGTTCCACCGACTCGTTCAGTAATTCCGTACTCAGCTGTGCACCGCCGTCGAGTCATCCACCGCAGACTCTTCCTCCCCAGCGAACTGGGACATGTACAAGCGGTAGTAAGCGCCTTCCAGGGCGAGCAGCTGGGTGTGGTTGCCCTGCTCCACGATCTGGCCGTTCTCCATCACAAGGATGGTATCGGCATCGCGGATGGTGGAAAGACGGTGGGCAATCACGAAGCTGGTGCGATCAGTACGGAGCGCAGCCATGGCTTTCTGCAGCAGGAGCTCCGTACGTGTATCCACCGAGCTTGTGGCCTCGTCCAGGATCAGCAAGGAGGGATCGGACACGAACGCCCGGGCGATGGTGATGAGCTGCTTCTCACCGGCGCTGACGTTGTTGCCTTCTTCATCGATGATCGTCTGGTAGCCGTCCGGAATGGCACGCACGAAGCGGTCCACATACGTAGCCTTCGCCGCTTCCATGATCTGTTCTTCGGTGGCGTCCAGCTTGCCGTACTTGATGTTGTCGTAGATGGTGCCGCCGAACAGCCACGCATCCTGCAACACCATGCCCACCTTGGACCGAAGCTCGGAACGGGTAAGGTCCTTGATGTCCACACCGTCGAGCGTGATCCGGCCGGAATTGAGCTCGTAGAAGCGCATCACGAGGTTCACCAGGGTGGTCTTGCCGGCACCGGTCGGGCCAACGATGGCCACGGTGTGGCCGGGTTCGGCGCTGAACGACAAGTCCTCGATCAGTGGCTTGTCCTCCACGTAGCTGAACGAGACATGCTCAAACTCCACATGGCCGTCGGTCTTGGCCGGAAGATGCCGAGTACCGGTTTCCTCGACCTCTTCCTCGGCGTCCAGGAACTCGAACACACGCTCTGCCGAGGCAACACCGGACTGCAGCATGTTGGCCATGCCGGCAATCTGGCCCAGGGGCTGGGTGAATTCGCGGGAGTACTGGATGAAGGCCGTGGCATCGCCCAGGCTCATGGAGCCGGAGGCAACGCGAAGACCACCGACGACGGCGATTCCCACGTAGGACAGGTAGGAAACGAAGTTCATGGCCGGGAAGATGATGCCGGAAACAAACTGCGCGCCGAAGGAGGCCTTGTAGAGTTCCTCGTTCTTCTCATCGAATCGCGTCAGCATGTCGGCATCGCGGCCGAAGACCTTGACGAGGTCGTGTCCGGAGAAGGATTCCTCGATCTGCCCGTTGAGGGCTCCCGTGTTCTTCCACTGTGCCGTGAACAACTTTTGGCTGCGCGCACCGATGACGCCGGCAAGGACACCGGACAGTGGCAGCGCGATCAATGCGATCAGGGCGAGCTCCCACGACACGATAAACATCATGACGGTGATGCCCAGGACCGTGAGGACGGAACTGACCAGTTGCGCGAATGCCTGCTGGAGGCCCTGCTGGACGTTGTCGACATCGTTGGTCACACGGGACAGGATGTCGCCGCGCTGGCGGGTGTCGAAGTAGTTCAGTGGGAGCCGGTTGAGTTTGGCCTGCACGTCATTGCGGAGCTTCTTGATGACCCGCATGACGATCTTGTTGAGCAACCAACCCTGTGCCCACAGGAAAATGTTGGCCACGAAGTACATGAGGAGCACTACGGAAATCAGGAACGTCAGCTTGGAGAAGTTGATCCCGTTGGTGAGTTCCATCCGGGACACCATGTCGGCGAAGTTTCCCTGGCCTTGCTGGCGCATGAGCTCGACAAACTGCTCCTGGGAAACACCCGGTGGAAGCTGCTTGCCCATGACCCCACCGAAGATGACGTCCATGGCGCTGCCCAAAACCTTGGGGGCGATCACGTTGAGGACCACCGAAACGATCACGAGCCCGATCACGATGAACACGCCAACCCGTTCAGGCTTCAACAGGCCCATGAGCCGTTTGGCAGAAGGCCAGAATTCCTTGGCTTTCTTGGCCGGAACGTCCCCGAACATACCGCCATCGGCTTCGGAGGGAACGTACTCTTCCTCAACGAAGTCGTCGTCATCCAACGCTTCGGTGGCGACCTCTGCCGCAGCGGTTGCCTTGGCGTCCTTGGCGGCTTGGGCCTTGGCAGCCCAGCCACGCTTCTTTTGCTGGTCCTGCCCGCTCATGCCACTTCCTCCACGCTCAGCTGGGATTCGACGATTTCCTGGTACGTGGGTGAGGTTTCCAATAGTTCGTCATGCGTTCCCCTGTCGACAATGCGACCGTTGTCCAGAACCAGGATTTCGTCGGCGTCGGCAATGGTGGAGACGCGCTGGGCCACGATGATGACCGTGGCGTCCTTGGTCTTGGCCTTCAGGGCCTTTCGGAGCCTGGCGTCGGTGGCGACATCCAGTGCTGAGAACGAGTCATCAAACAGGTAGACGTTAGGCTTGGTCACCAGGGCCCTGGCGATGGACAGTCTCTGGCGTTGTCCGCCGGAGACGTTGGTACCGCCCTGGGCGATCCTCCGGTTCAGGCCGGAGGACTTCTCTTCCACAAAGCCCTTCGCCTGGGCTGTTTCGAGCGCGTCCCAGAGTTCCTCGTCCGTGGCATCGGGCTTGCCGAAGCGCAGGTTGTGCTCAATGGTCCCGGAGAACAGGTACGGCTTCTGCGGCACGGCAGAGACACGGCTGGTGATTTCCGAGGCATCCATTTCGGTGACCGGTACGCCGTCGAGCAGTACGTCACCGGAAGCGACATCGTAGAGCCGCGGAAGCAGCGAGACCAAGGTGGTCTTTCCGGCACCGGTGGAACCGATGATGGCGAGGGTCTTCCCCGGCTCGGCAGTAAAGGAGATGTTGCTCAACACAGGCGCCTCGGCACCCGGGTACTTGAAGGTGACATCGCGGAACTCCACGTGTCCCTTCTTTTGTGCCGGCACCACCGGAGATGAGGGGTTGTGGATGGAGGGTTCGACGTCCAGGACCTCGCCGATGCGGTCCGCGCACACAGAGGCACGGGGAATCATCATGGCCATGAACGTTCCCATCATCACTGCCATGAGGATCTGGAGGAGATACTGCAGGAAGGCCGTCAGGGAGCCGACCTGCATATCGCCCGAATCGACACGCTGGCCGCCAAACCAGAGCACCGCCGCGGTGGACAGGTGCAGGATCATGCCGATGGCGGGGAACATCAGGACGAACAGATTGCCGATCTTCACCGATACGGCTGTGAGGTCCTGGTTGGCGTCGCCGAAACGCTTCGCCTCATGCGGTTCACGAACGAAGGCGCGAACCACCCGGATGCCGATGATCTGCTCGCGGAGTACGCCGTTGATGGCGTCGATCTTGGCTTGCATGGAACGGAACAAGGGCATCAGCCTGACCACAAGGTAGCCCACCACGGCCACGAGCAATGGAACAGAAACCCAGACGAGCCAGGAAAGGCTGAGGTCCTCACGAAGTGCCATGATGATGCCGCCAACACACATGATGGGTGTGGAAACCATGAAGTTCAGGCCCATGAGCACCAGCATCTGAACTTGCTGGACATCGTTGGTGCCGCGGGTGATCAGCGTGGGGGCGCCAAAGCGGTTGACGTCCTGGGCCGAAAAGCTGCTGACCTGGCGGAACACGCTGCGGCGCAGGTCGCGGCCGATGGCCATGGCGACGCGGGCGCCGAAGTAGACGGCGATGATGGCGGCGAGCACCTGTCCAAAGGCAACTCCGAGCATGAGCACACCGGTTTGCCAGATGAAATCGGTGTCGCCGCGGGAAACTCCCTCATCAATGATTTTGGCGTTGAGGCTGGGGAGGTAGAGCGTGGCGATGGTGGACGCCAGCTGAAAAATCAGCACGGCCACAATCTGCGGCAAATACGGCTTTGAGTAGCGCCGTATCAGGGTGACAAGCATGCCCACGGGTCCTTAGAAAGAGTGCGTTAACGTGACGTAAGAAAGTTTTGCAGCAGGGGCTGACAGTATTAGCCTCCCCACTCTACGAAATCCTTTGCCACCGTGAAACAACTTCGGGAAAAGATCATCCCAGCGGATTAGTTGCCGTGTCGCGGCTGCTCCCCCGGGGGTAAAACACCGCCTGGACACGGGAGGGCGCCGGCTGGATTCCCAGCCGGCGCCCTCCCTGACAGGCCTGCAGGGCTTTAGCCTGCGTGCTTGCCGTGTTCCTGGCGGGCTTCCGCCCCCTGCAGGAGAAGCAACGCCATCCGTTCCTGTTGCCTGCGTTCGCGCTTGAGTTCCTTGCGGAGGGCAGCCAGCTCCTCCGCCGTAGCGGCCTGTTGCTGCGCGATGCTCTGCTGCTCGCGCAACCGGGCCTGCAGTTCCACGTTGGCCCGGCTGAGCTGCAACTGCTGTTCGGCCAGGACGTACTGGGTACGGGAGAGTTGCTCCTGCACTTCCTTCACGTCGGCCGTGGCGTTCGGCCTTTCCTGGGTCAGGATCCGGGCAAACTCAAGGTCCAGATCCGATCCCGTGTCCTCCTGGCGCACGGTACGGTCCGCGCCGGAAAGGGGACGTCCGGCACCGGGGCGGCTTGCGCCGTCGTCGTTCTTCACGGAGTCACCGGAAACGGCGTCCAGAGAACTGGTATCCAGGGACATTCCGGCCTCACCGGAGGCCGTCGCCACGAGTTCCTTCTCCGGAGCTGCGTCAACGGTGCGGCGCAACGGGCGTTCCTTGATGAACAGCACTGCCAGCAGGGCGACGACGCTGATGATGGCCGAGATCAGGAAGATCTGGGCAGTGGCGTCACCATAGGCCGCACGCATGATGTCGGCGATGGGTGCGGGCATGTCCGCCAGGTCCATGCTCGCGCCGGAGCCGCCGCCCTGGACAGGAATGCCGGCCGCAGCCAGTCCTTCGACGGCCAGGTCCTTCACATGGTTGGACATGACGGCACCAAGAACCGAGACGCCGATTGCGCCACCCACGGAGCGGAAGAACGCCACAGAAGCACTGGCGGTTCCGATGTCCTTGGCCTGTACGGTGTTCTGCACGGCCAGCACCAGGTTCTGCATCAACATACCCAGGCCCAGGCCGAATACGCCGGTGTAGATCGCCACGATCCACAGTTCAGTGGTGTGGTCCATGGTCCCGGCGAATGCAAGGCCGCCAATCAGGAGAACCGAACCTGCGATCAGGAACCTCTTCCACTTGCCGAAGCGGCTGATCAGGACACCCGAGGCCACGGAACCCACGAGGTTGCCGGCGATCATGGGGAGGGTCAGCAGGCCGGCCTCGGTCGGCGTGGCGCCACGGGCCACCTGGAAGTACTGGCCCAGGAAGGTGGACGAGCCGAACATCGCGATGCCGACAGCGACCGAAGCGATGATGGCCAACGCGGTGGTGCGCTCGGAGATGATCTTGAGCGGAATGATCGGCTGGGCAACCTTGGTCTCCACGAACACCAGGAGGGCCAGGAGGGCTACGCCGCCACCGACCATGAGGGCGGACTGCCAGGACACCCAGTCGTAGTATTCCGGGTTGCCGGCGAACGAGACCCAGATCAGGAGCAGGCTCACGCCCGAGGTCAGCAGGATGGATCCGAGCCAGTCGATCTTGGCCGGACGCTTGATGTGCTGGATCTTCAAGGTGATCTGGAGCAGGATCAGTGCGATCACTGCAAGGGGCACGCAGACGAAGAACGTCCACCGCCAGCCGAGTGGGCTGTCCACGATGAAGCCACCCAGCAACGGTCCACCCGCGGTGCCGACTGCCATGACGGCACCCATGTAGCCGGAGTACTTGCCGCGGTCGCGCGGCGGGATCATGGAACCGATGATTGCCTGGGCCAGGGCCGTGAGGCCACCCATGGCGATGCCCTGGATCACGCGTGCGGTCAGCAGCAGGGGGATGGTCTCGGACAGGCCGGCCATGACCGACCCGGCCACGAAGATGATGATGC
The DNA here is from genome assembly GCF_025452095.1 of Paenarthrobacter sp. JL.01a. NCBI lineage: Bacteria > Bacillati > Actinomycetota > Actinomycetes > Micrococcales > Micrococcaceae > Paenarthrobacter > Paenarthrobacter sp. JL.01a. Next base: position 1,118,659 of record NZ_CP104877.1, on the reverse strand, counting down.
TCAGCTGGACCAGGAGCTTCTTGTCGAAGAGGTCAGCGAGCTTGCCCCAGATGGGGGTGGTGGCAGCGTTCGCCAAAAGCGCGGCCGTAATGACCCAGGCGAAGTCGGTCTGCGTGCCCTTGAGTTCGGACATGATGGTGGGCAGCGCGTTGGCAACGATCGTGCTGCTCAGGATTGCCGTGAAGAAGGCCGCGAGGAGGCCGGTCAGGGCTTCCATGATCTGACGGTGGGTCATGGGCGCGGCCGCCTTCGCTGCGGCGTCCACCGCCTGTCCTGGAACTGCGCTGTGTGTTGCTGGTTTAGCCATTCCGGGCTCCTAAGCTGTTTTGGTCTGTTGTGGGGGAGCCGGCCGCCGTTGCCCGGATGGAGTCCTTCAAGGACTCGGTGAGTTTGTTGATGACCTGGGAGGCCTCGAGGGCGTCAGCCTCGCTCCAATCCGCCAGGTAATCGCGCAGTCTCACGCTGCGTTGTTCTTCGAATTCGTGCAGTTTCGCTGCGCCCCGTTCCGTCAGGGCCAGCAGTTGCGCCCTGCCGTCGGCCGGGTCCGGCCGCCTGGCAACGAAGCCGAGCTCCTCGAGCTCGGCGATGTGGCGGCTGAGGACCGGCGCACTCACCCCGAGCCGTGCGGCCAGGTGGGTGGCGCGGGTCTCCCCCTCGCCGATGAAACGCATGACACCCTGCACCGCCATTCCGACGTCGGGAACGCGGGCCATGTGGGCGGTCACCACGCAGCGCAGAGTCCGCTGGAGGTCGAAAATCTGATGCACAAGATCGGTTGCTGTGGCAGAACCGACAGACATGTAAAACACCCCTTTTGTTTGCCTAAAGCAACTATACCCCAGATTGATTGCTTTGGGAAACTAAAAGAGTGCAGGCGAGGATCACTGCTCCTGCCGCGTCAACTCCCGGGCAGCGGCGATAACCTCTTCCACGCGACGCGGGCGACTGACGCCCGGAGGGACCACCGCCACGAGTTCGTTCACAGGCAGGGCGTCCTCGATGGGAACCAGCGCAACCCGGGCACCGGCGTACAAGGACTCAATCCCCGGCCACACATTCGTCACTGAATATGCCCGCCCGCTCGCCACAATTCCCCGGATGGTTTGAGCCACGACGCTTCGCCAGCGCACCTTTGGTTCGATGCCCGCCGAATGGAACATGGCAATGACGCGCTCCGCGCTGGGCGGGACGTCGAACAGAACCACATCTTCGTGCGCGAGGTCAGCAAAACGCAGGGCCTCCCTCCGCGCAAACGGATGGTCCTCGGCAAGCATGAACTGCGGTCGGGATGCTGCCACCTTGAGGATTTCGACGCCGGGAATCGCCTGGAGTGAATAGATGAAGGCGACGTCCAGCTCGCCTTCGGCCACAGCACGTTGCAGCTCTTCCGCATTCCCCTCCACGAAGTCGACCTCAACCTCCGGCCACTTCGCTGCGAAGACCCGGATGAGTTCGGGAATCAATCGTGGAGAAATCGCGATCATGCAGCCGATCACCACCCGGCCACGCATGTCCTGATGGGATCCTTGGAGGGCGCCTTGGAGATCAGCCGCCTCACGAAGGATGCGCCGGGCCCGCACTCCGAGTTCCACCCCTGCCGGCGTTGGTTCCACGCGTTTGGCGCGCGTGCGGATCAGCAGGTCGAGGCCCAGGTTCTTCTCCAGCTGCGCGATGGCCATGGACGCAGCGGCCTGGGAAATGTTGCTCTCGCTCGCGGCCTTGGTGAGGGAGCCGTGGTCCAGGACCGCCACGAAGTACTCCAGCTGCCGAAGCGTAAACTCACCCATCAGTTCTCCTTATGAACTTCTTTGAATTGATTGATTATACAAGTGACGTGTTCCAGACCACACTGGAGAAAAGCCCCTCAACCAAGGAGAACCATGACGCCGTCGTCATCGCTGAAGCCGCACATCATCACCCTCGGAACCGCTGGTGGTCCGCGCTGGTGGGCGGCGGCCGACTCCGGCGAGCGCACCGGCATTGCCACGGCCGTGGTGGTGGGAGAAGCGTTCTACCTCGTCGACTTCGGCCAGGGAGCAGGGCGCAGGCTCAGCCAGTCCGGCCTGGAACTCAAGGACCTGCGGGCCCTTTTCATCACCCACTTGCACTCGGACCACGTGTACGACCTCGCCGGATTGGGCATCTTCGGCCTCTATGCACTGACCCACCGCACGGAGAATCCCGTGAAGATCATTGGACCGGGCAACCGCGGTGAGCTTCCCGCAGTGTCGCCACGCGCCGTCGTCGCTCCCCAACCGCTGGCGCCGGAGAATCCGACACCGGGCACCCGCCAAATGTTCGAACAACTCATGAAGGCCCACGCCACCGACCTCAACGACCGCATCCTGGACAGCCTCCGCCCGAGCCCCTTGGACATCTTCCATGCCGAAGACATCGAAGTTCCCGCCGAAAGCGGATACCACCCCAACAACAACCCGACGCCGAATATGGAACCGTTCGAGGTGTACCGGGACGAACTGGTCACTGTCACGGCAATCCTGGTGGAGCATCCGCCCGTAGCTCCCGCGTTCGCCTTCCGCTTCGACACCGCAGAGGGCTCCGTTACGATTTCCGGCGACACCGCCTACACGCAAAACATGATCACCCTGGCCCAGGACACGGATCTGCTGCTCCATGAGGCCATCGACTTCGCTTGGGTGGAATCCCTGTACGCGGACAAGACCGACGAATCCAGCCGGGCTTCCCGCGATCACCACTACAAGTCGCACACCAGCGTCCGCGACGCCGCCAAGCTCGCCGAAGTTGCCGGCGTCGGGCAACTGGCCCTGCACCACTTGGTTCCCGGTTCAGCGTCCGCGTCCGTCTGGCACGAAGCCGGCGAGCACTTCTCCGGGACGTTCACCATCCCCAACGACCTCGACACCATTCCGTTCGCCCGTCAGCGCTGACGAGCCAGAACCCCTACCTGAGGAAGAACATGAGTTCAGCACCCACAGCTCCGGACACCGGCGCTGCCACCACTGCGGAAACGTCCCTGAACACCAAGGACATGCGCCGCATCCTCGCCTCCAGCTTCATAGGCAGCGCCATTGAGTACTACGACTTTGTCCTCTACGCCACGGCGGCAAGCCTGGTGTTCAACAAGGTCTTCTTCGCCAACCTCGGCCCCGGCTTCGACTTGTTCGCGTCCTTTGTCACGCTCGCCGTGGGATACATCGCCCGGCCCGTGGGCGGCTTGATTTTCGGCCACTTCGGCGACCGCCTGGGCCGCAAGCAAATGCTGGTTCTCTCCATGCTGATCATGGGCCTTGGCACCACGGCCATCGGCCTGCTCCCGACCACAGCCCAGATCGGCATGGCAGCTCCCCTGGCACTGGTGATCCTCCGCCTGGTGCAGGGCGTGGCTGTTGGTGGTGAGTGGGGTGGTGCTGCTCTCATGGCCATCGAGCACGCCCCGAAGAAACACCGTGGGTTCGCGGCTGCCTTCGCGAACGCCGGCGGCCCGGCCGGCGCTATCCTCGGGACGCTCGCGCTGTCCTTGTTCGCCGCGATCTCCGGCAAGGACTTCCTGGTGTGGGGTTGGCGTGTGCCCTTCCTGCTCAGCGCGCTGCTCATTGTGGTGGGCATGGTCATCCGTTTGAAGGTCGCTGAAACGCCTGCCTTCCAGCGGCTGGAAGCGGCTGGTGAAAAACGCCGGGTGCCGTTGCTCGATGTCCTGAAGAACAACCCCCGCGCTGTGGTCCTGGGGCTGCTGGCCACCACGTCGTTCTATGTCTGCCAGTCGATGACCACCGTCTGGGGCGTTTCCGTGGCAGTCGAGAGCGGCGCGGACAAGAACGGTGTGCTCAACATCAAAGCCGTCGCGGCGCTGTTGACGCTGGTGATCTGCTTCTACTCGGCCCGCCTCAGCGACCGGATCGGCCGCCGTCGTGTCCTCATCGGAGCCTCCGTCCTTGGCGCCGTGCTGGTCTACCCCATCCTGATGCTGATGAGCAACGGGGAGCTGTGGGGCTTCGCGGCAGCCATCATCCTGGGCAACGGCCTGGTGCAGGGCTTCCTCTATGGCCCGATTGCCGCCTACGTCGCCGAGCAGTTCCCCACCCGTAACCGCTACACGGGCGCATCGCTGGCCTATCAAGGGGCTTCGATGATCGGCGCAGGCTTCACGCCCATGATCGTGGCCGGGCTCAGCCTGGCAGCCGGTGGTGGCATCTGGCTGATTGCCCTCTTCTGGATCGCCGCGATGCTGGCGTCGGCCGTCGCAGTCAAGGCAACCCCGGAAGGCACCAAGCGCGACCTCGACTAAACGCAGGATGCCCCCCGCACAAAACACTGTGCGGGGGCTTCCTTGTGTCCTAGTTGCCCAGGTGCGTGGGGCCGAACATCTTCAGCAGGGTTTCAACCACGACGACGTTGGGTCCGTCAGCTTCGAAGGACGCCTTGAGCGCGACCCCCACGTTCTCCGGGGACACCCGGCGGGCCGGTACGCCGAAGGACTCGGCCAGTTTGACGAAGTCAGGGCGGGCGAGTTCGGTGGCCGTGGCCTGGCCGAAGGCACCAACCATGTATTCGCGCAGGATGCCGTAGCCGCCGTCGTCCACGATCAGCCAGGTGACCGGAACGTTGTGCTGCTTGGCCGTGGCGAGCTCCGAGATGGAGTACATGGAGGAACCGTCACCGGAAACAGCCAGCACACGGCTCGGCTTCCCGGTTGTTTCCAGGCCTACGGCACCGCCGATCGCGGCCGGGAAACCGTAGCCCAGGCCGCCTGCGCCCTGGGCGGAGTGGAACTGGCCCTCGCGGGCGTCCCAGCAGCTCCAACCCCAGTACGCGGAGATGGTCATGTCCCAGAACGTCTGCATGTCAGCCGGTACAGCCTCACGGATGTCCGACATGAACTTCAGTTCCTTGGCCAGGTCCTGCGATTCCAGGCGTGCCTTGACCTTGGCCAGCGATTCCTTGACGACTTCCTCCGGGCTGCTGCCGTGCCAGTCGCGTTGGGTGGCGGTGGCAGCGCCGGCGGCACTGAGGGCTTCATCCAGCGCAGCCAAGGCCTGCCCGGCATCGGCACGGATGCCCAGGCCGGGTCGGTTGGACTCCAGGACCCGGGGTTCGGCGTCGATCTGGATGATCCGGCCTCGGGGCTCGAACGTGAAGTAGTTCGAGGTCACTTCACCCAAGGACGAGCCGATCACGATCAGCACGTCCGCGTCCTCCAGGACGTCGGTCATGTACCGGTCCTCGATCCAGGACTGCAAGGACAGCTCGTGGTTCCACGGGAACGCACCGTTGCCGCCGGGCGTGCAGATCACCGGGGCGCGCAGCTGCTCGGCGATGGAGAGCAGCGACTTCTCGGCCCGGCCACGGCGTGTACCGCCACCGGCGATGATCGCGGGACGTTCCGCCGTCGAGAGCCACTTCACCGCTTCACGGACCAGTTCAACCCGGGGCGGGTTGTCGAAAGCCTCAGCCAGGGCGTCTTCGACCGGCGGGACCATGATCGGATCCAGCAGCACATTCTGCGGGATTTCGATCCAGACCGGACCCTGCGGCGAGGAAATCGCCTCGGTCCAGGCGTCCTGGATGGCCGAGGGGATACCTGAAGCGTGCTGGATCAGGCGCTGGCTCTTGGTGACGTTCGCCGCCGAGGCCTTCTGGTCATCGAGCTGGTGCAGCATGCCTTTGCGGCGTGCGCCCAGGCCGTCCAGCGGGATCTGGCTGGCCACAACCACCATCGGAACACCCGTGGCGTAGGCCTCCTGGAGACCAGCCAGGGACGTCAGCGCGCCGGGACCGGTGGAGAGGAACAGCACTCCGACCTCGCCCGTGGCACGGGAGTACCCGTCAGCGGCGAACGCCGAGTTGTTCTCCACACGGGAGGACACGAAGTGCAGGTTCCCGCGGCCCATGGCGTCAAACAAGCCAAGAGCGTGCTGGCCCGGGATACCGAAAACCGTCTTCGCACCGAGCGCTTCAAGGGTCTCGACGACGAGGTCCCCGCCGTTGCGCTGGTTGGTGCCCTTGGTGGGCGCTGCTGTACCCGGGTCGAAGTCGATCATCGCCGGGTAGCTTTCGCGAGTTCTTCCATGCGAGCGCCCAGGGCCTGCTGCGCATAGCCGTTCGGCGCGCCGTGGCGGTCACCCTCAACGGCGTTGTCTGCCATGAGGGTCACCAGCTCGTAGGCCACGTGGCTGCCTGCGACGCCGGTGATTTCAGCGTGGTCATAGGCCGGGGCGACCTCCACGACGTCGGCGCCAACGAGGTTCATGCCGCGGAAGCCACGGATGATTTCGAGGAGCTCACGGCTGGAAATGCCGCCGGCTTCGGGTGTACCGGTGCCGGGTGCGTGCGCCGGGTCAAGGACGTCGATGTCCACCGAGATGTACAGCGGGCGGTTGCCGATGCGGTCGCGGATCTTGGCCACCGTCTCAAGGACGCCCTGGTAGTAGACGTCGGCGGAAGTGACGATGCCGAAGCCGAAGCGGTGGTCGTCGTCGAGGTCCTTCTTGCCGTACAGCGGACCGCGGGTTCCGACGTGGCTGATGGCCTCGGTGTCCAGGATGCCTTCCTCGACAGCACGGCGGAACGGAGTGCCGTGGGTGTATTCGGCACCGAAGTAGGTGTCCCAGGTGTCCAGGTGCGCGTCGAAGTGCAGCATGGCGATGGGCTCGCCGGCGCGCTCTGCGGCTGCGCGGAGCAGCGGGAGGGCGATGGTGTGGTCACCACCAAGGGTCACGAGCTTGCTGCCGTTGGCGGTCAGGTCCAGCGCGTTCTGCTGGATGGTCTCGATGGCCTCGTTGATGTTGAACGGGTTCACGGCCATGTCGCCGGCGTCGGCAACCTGGATGTTCTCGAACGGGCTGACGTCCCAGGCCGGGTTGTACGGACGGAGCAGGCGGCTCGCTTCACGCACGTGGTTGGCGCCGAAGCGGGCACCGGGGCGGTAGGAAACACCGGAGTCGAAAGGCACGCCGACGACGGTGACGTCGGCCTTTGATACCTGGTCCAGACGGGGAAGCCGGGCGTAGGTGGCGGCGCCGGCGTAGCGCGGAATGCGGGATGAATCGATGGGGCCGAGGTTGCCGTTGGCCTCAATACGGAGCTCTTCCAAAGTTGCGCCACTCCTTAGGTTGGTGGGTTTGAAACGGGGACTGTGACACCCATCATACACTCAAAGTTGCCTAATATGCATCACTTGTTTACATCTCACCGAGGGGGTGAGACGCCGCTCACAGCGGGCGTAAAGATTCCATAAAAACCGGTGTTCCGGCGTCAGGCGCCACCATACGCTCCTTGCGGAAGCAGCACCGTGCTGCGCGAAAGGACACCGTGACCACCCTGTCGAGGCCTCCGGCCGATCCGGCCAACCGGCCCAAGAATTCCTTCAAGCTCAAGCCCTGGCTGCTGGAGGGAATGCCGGACACCTCGGGCAAGCGGCAAGGCCCCCACGGCCAGCCCTCGGAGTCGCACAAACCGCAGGCATGGTGGAAGGTCATGTGCCTTACGGGCCTGGACTACTTCTCCACGTTGGGCTACCAGCCGGCCATCGCGGCACTGGCGGCAGGGCTGCTCTCCCCCTTGGCCACGCTGCTCCTTGTCACGGCCACACTTGCCGGCGCGCTGCCCGTTTACCGCCGTGTGGCCAGGGAAAGCCCACGCGGTGAAGGTTCCATCTCCATGCTGGAGCGGCTGCTCCCCCGCTGGGGCGGCAAACTCTTTGTCCTCGCCCTGCTGGGCTTCGCGGCGACTGACTTCATGATCACCATCACGCTCTCAGCAGCCGACGCCACGGCCCACCTCATCGAGAACCCGTTTGCGCCCGAGTTCCTTGAAGGCCAGAACGTAGTCATCACCCTGGCCCTCATCGCGGGCCTTGGCATCGTCTTCCTCCGAGGCTTCAAAGAGGCCATCAACGTTGCCGTCGTCCTGGTAGGCGCCTTCCTGCTGTTGAACCTGGTGGTGATCGCCGTCTCCATCGGCCACGTGTTCACCGAGACCCGGGTCATCACGGACTGGTGGACGGCACTGACCACATCCCACGGCGACCCCATCATGATGATCGCCCTGGCATTGCTGGTGTTCCCCCGCCTGGCTCTTGGCCTGTCCGGCTTTGAAACCGGCGTAGCTGTCATGCCGCAGATCAAGGGCCACCCCACAGACACAGAGGCGAACCCGGCCGGCCGCATCAAGGGCGCCCACAAGCTCCTGACCACCGCCGCGATCATCATGAGCTCGTTCCTCATCACCTCCAGCTTCACCACGGTCATGCTGATTCCGGCCGCGGAATTCGAGCCCGGCGGTAAGGCCGATGGCCGCGCTTTGGCCTACCTTGCCCACAAATTCCTCGGCGATGGCTTCGGGACCATCTACGACATCAGCACCATTGCGATCCTCTGGTTCGCAGGCGCCTCCGCCATGGCCGGGTTGCTGAACCTTGTCCCAAGGTACCTGCCCCGCTACGGCATGGCGCCCGCCTGGTCACGGGCTCTTCGCCCGCTGGTCCTCGTTTTCACGGTGATCGCATTCATTGTCACCATCATTTTCCAGGCCGACGTCAACGCCCAGGGCGGCGCCTATGCCACTGGCGTACTGGTCCTGATCACCTCAGCCTCCATTGCAGTGACACTCTCCGCACGCCGAAAGAAGCAGCGCGGGCAGGTCATCGGCTTCGGCATCATCTCGCTGGTATTCATCTACACCACCGTGGTCAACTCCATCGAGCGGCCCGACGGCCTGAAGATTGCCGCACTCTTCATCCTGGCGATCCTGGTGGTCAGTTTCGTCTCCCGCATGCGACGCGCCTTCGAACTGCGGGCCACGCACATCAAGATGGACCACAAGGCCTTGGAATTCACGGCCAACAACTCCGACGGCCCTGTCCGGATCATCGCCCACGAACCCAAGCGCTTCAGCGCCGACAGGTACAGGGAGAAGCTGCAGCATGCCCAGCAGGCCAACCACCTCCCGGTGGACTGCGACGCCGTCTTCATCGAGATCATCGTGGACGACAGCTCCGACTTCGAACAGGAGCTCCAGGTAGTGGGCAAGGAACGGCACGGATTCAAGATCCTGGAAGTCCACAGCAACAATGTGCCCAACACGCTGGCCGCGGTGCTCCTGCACATCCGCGACGTCACCGGCTTCATGCCGCACATCTACTTCCGCTGGACCGAGGGCAACCCCATCTCCAACCTGAGCAGGTTCCTGTTCTTCGGCGAAGGTGAGATTGCCCCGGTGACCCGTGAGGTACTCCGGGAAGCCGAGCCGGATATCACCCGCCGCCCCTGGGTCCACGTGGGCTAAGGGACTACCGGCTCGCTGCCGGCACCAGCACCCAGAGCACTTCCACGGTCTCATCCGTGGGGTTGATCCAGGTGTGGGGCTCGCGGCCGGGGAAGGAGAGGGTGTCCCCCTCTTCGAGCTCGTACTCCTCGTTGGTCAGGATCAGCTTGATGCGGCCCTTGACCACGTGGAGCACGTCAACATCGCAGTCCACTGCGTAAAGCTCGTTCTCACCCCGGCCCCGGGGCTCGATGGTGGCCTGCAGGATCTGCAGGCGCCGCTCCGAGCGGGCAGTCAACAACCGCTCCACAATGCCTTGGCCACCCAAGGAAATCCTGGGGCCGTCGTCGCGACGTGTCAGATGGGTCTCCGGCGCGGCGAAAAGGTCGCCAACGGAGACCGAGAGCACTTGGCACAGAGTCACCAAGGAAGCCACCGACGGAGATGTCAGGTCGCGCTCCACGCGACTCAGGAAGCCCTTGGTCAGACCGGTCGCGTCAGCCACCTGCTCAATGGTGAGGCGTTGTGCTTGCCGGGCTGCGCGGATTCTGGAACCGATGGCAACGGGAACATTGCTCGGTTCAACGGGTAGAGCCTTCATTCACGAACCTTTCAGGCCTGTCATGTGGCCCTGTCATTGGAGCAATAGTAGCCGGGAGGCACGTAAACAAGGCCACTGCGGACGTAACCATGTTCAAAGGATCTTGACTGTTACTCCGATCACAACATATCCTCATAGGCAACAAGTGTTGTCTGTGAGGCACACAACACGTTCCCCAGCTTCAAACACAATCTCCAACCGTCAGCACGGAGACTTCGACGCCCTGCAGGAGTATCGTCGAAAACCCCAACCTCCGTGCATCAGCTCCAAGGACCGTTCATGGAATCTTCGGCTATTAACATCGCAATCGTGGTGGTGTACCTGCTCGCCATGCTGGCGTTCGGCTGGTGGGGCAAGTCCCGCACCAAGAACAACAGCGACTTCCTGGTGGCCGGCCGCCGCCTGGGCCCCTTCCTTTACACCGGCACCATGGCCGCGGTTGTCCTCGGTGGCGCATCCACCGTTGGCGGCGTGGGCCTCGGTTACAAGTTCGGCATCTCCGGCATGTGGCTCGTGGTCGCCATCGGCTCCGGCGTCCTGCTCCTTAGCCTCCTGTTCGCCGGCACCATCCAGCGGTTGAAGATCTACACGGTCTCCCAAATGCTGAGCCTGCGCTACGGCAGCAAAGCCACGCAGACCTCCGGCATCGTGATGCTCGCCTACACCCTCATGTTGTGCGCCACCTCCACCGGCGCCTACGCCACCATCTTCGTGGTGCTCTTCGGCTGGGAACGCTGGCTGGCAATCGCCGTCGGCGGCGCCATCGTGCTGGTCTACTCCACCATCGGTGGCATGTGGTCCATCACCCTGGCCGACCAGGTGCAGTTCCTCATCAAGACCGTCGGCATCTTCTTCCTTATGCTTCCGTTCGCCTTGAACGCTGCCGGTGGAATGGACGGCATCCGTTCACGCCTGGAGGACAGCTTCTTCCAGATCGATGGCATCGGTACCCAAACGATCATCACGTACTTCGTCGTTTACACACTGGGCCTCCTGATCGGCCAGGACATCTGGCAGCGCGTCTTCACTGCCAAGACCGCGAAAGTTGCCCGCTGGGGCGGCGCCACCGCAGGCGTCTACTGCATCCTCTACGGCATCGCCGGCGCATTGATCGGTCTGGCAGCCCGCGTTGCACTGCCCAACATCGACGTAGCCAACCTCGGCAAGGACGTCGTCTACGCAGAGGTCGCTACCCATATCCTGCCCGTCGGCATCGGTGGCCTGGTCATGGCAGCAGCTGTCGCGGCCATGATGTCCACCGCCTCCGGCGCCCTGATCGCCGCCGCAACGGTGGCTCGCGCCGACGTCGTGCCTTTCGTCGCCAGCTGGTTCGGCAAGACCATCAACACCGATGACACCGAGAACCCCGAGCACGACGTCAAGGCAAACCGCTACTGGGTCCTGGGCCTCGGCGTGCTGGCAGTGCTGATTTCCATGGCCGCGCAGGATGTTGTGGTCGCCCTGACCATCGCCTACGACATTCTGGTCGGCGGCCTCCTGGTTGCCATCCTCGGTGGCCTGGTGTGGAAGCGCGGCACCGGTATCGCAGCTGCGTGGTCCATGGCGGTCGGTTCCGTGCTGACCTTGGCATTGCTCATCATGTACGCAGTTGGCGTCATCCCCAGCGAAGACGGCGTCTACGCGAACGAGCCCATCTACTGGGGCCTTGGCGCCTCGCTGGTGGTCTACGTCGTGGTCTCCCTGCTGACCCCGCCCACGGACGCAGCTGTCCGCGAGGCCTGGGACAAGCGCGTCGCCGGAGCCATCCCGGAGGAACTGTCGCCGGAAGTACACCCGGTAGGCAGCAACAGCTAAGCAGGCAATATCCGACGGCGGTGCCGCCCCTTCGCGGGGCAGCGCCGCCGTTTTGCGTTCCCGCCCCAAAGAGCGCAGGGCGGGCCTCACAACGGGGGGAGGTGCGGTAGGGTTGTCCCAGCTTCAAGAGATGTGGCGCCAAGCTCCGACTGGCCATGCACCAACCCCATGTTCACGGGTGGTTCGGATGAGGAAGCGGCCCGACCCGGACCTGAGACAACCGAGCGGGCAAGAGCACTCTCCACAGGAGCAGCCCCGTGCCGTATCACGAGCCGAGCCACAGCCAGCCGAGCCACAACGAGCCGATCCACGGCGAACTGAGCCACGCCCGCAGCGCCCCCGCCGCAACCGCAACCGTCAAGGTGATCCCCGCCGTCGACCTTTACCTTGGCACGGTGACCATACCGACCCGGAACCGGACCCTCTGTTTCCTGTGTACACAAACGGCGCAGATCGCCGAGGCGCTGGCGCGGGCGGTCCGGCCCTCCACGTGGTGTGGGGCTTCGGGAACGCTGACGGTCACCGTAGCCGCGGCAGGCCAGCGGGAGGGCCGGCCATGTACCTTCATTCTCAGCCGGGAAACCGCCTAAATCTCCTCGTCCTCCTCGCGGAAGTCCTCGGTCTCGTCAATCGGAACCACCCGCTCGTCGTCCTCGGGGGCGTCCACTTCCTCCACCCACGGCTCGTCTACTTCCTGGTCTTCGGCGTAGTCGTAAGCCGGGTCCGACTCGATGGTTGTTCGTTCCGGATAGTTGGAATGTGATTCGGTGGTGTTCATGCTGCTACCTCCGTCCCGTGGGCTGCCTGCAGGAGCCCGGTGGCCAATTGCGCGTTGATAAAAAACCCGCCCCTGTCCTTCCATCTGAGCACCAGGGCAAGCATGGGTCAAGGCCCGGAAAAGGGATCGCGCAACGCCCCGAATTACGGTGCACCGAACATTCCAACTAAGGAATACCGGCCAAAAATCCCCGCCGATAAGCGGTAGTGTGGGGCGTGCAATGGGGCCGCAACTACCCCACCAAGCACAGGAGATAAAGTGCAGATGCACCAGGAATCCCAGAGTTCGTCGAGCCCCGCTCCGGACCCCACCCCCGAATCACCGGAAACCCAAGGCACCGCCACACCGTCGGCGTCGGACATCCGGCGCTGGCGGCAATACCTGGCCGATGAGCGGGCGGAAGCCGCCGTTTACCGCGAACTTGCCCAGCGGCGTGACGGCGAAGAACGCCAGATCCTGCTGGCCCTGGCCGAGGCCGAGGGCCGGCATGAGGCCCACTGGCTCAAACTCCTCGGAGACCAGGCCGGGATGCCCAAAGCGGCGTCGGCCCGCAGCCAGTTCCTGGGTTTCCTGGCCCGGAACTTTGGATCCGTGTTCGTCCTTGCCCTGGCACAGCGTGCAGAGGGCCGCTCCCCGTACGGCACCGAGCCCGCGGCGACGCCGGCGATGGTGGCCGACGAGCAGATCCATGAGGAAGTCGTCCGCGGCTTGGCCACCCGGGGCCGCAACAGGCTTTCGGGCACCTTCCGCGCTGCGGTCTTCGGCGCCAACGATGGCCTGGTGAGCAACCTCTCGCTGGTGATGGGCATGGCCGCCACCGGGGTGTCCAGCTCAGTGGTGCTCATGAGCGGCGTGGCCGGACTCCTGGCAGGCGCCCTGTCCATGGGCGCCGGCGAATACGTTTCCGTCCGCTCTCAACGCGAACTGCTCAACGCCACGCTCCCCACCCAGGCGACGCTCACCGCAGCCCCGTCGTTGGACATCGACCACAACGAACTGGTCCTGGTCTACCTGGCACGTGGCATGACCCGGGAGGCCGCCGAACACCGGGCAGCCGAGCGCATGGGACTGTTCAGCTGCGACTGCGATCCCAGCCTTTCGCTCCAACCCGAAAAACCGGTCACCGACGAGCACGAATCCGTGGGTTCGGCCTGGGGCGCGGCGATGTCCAGCTTCTGCTTCTTCGCCTCCGGCGCCATCGTGCCCATCCTTCCGTTCATCTTCGGCATGACGGGCATGGCCGCCCTCCTGGTGGCCGGTGTCCTGGTGGGAGTCGCGCTGTTGGCCACTGGCGCCGTCGTCGGATTGCTGTCCGGAACGTCACCACTCAGCCGCGGCCTGCGGCAGCTGGCCATCGGGCTCGGAGCAGCAGCTGCCACCTACGGCCTCGGATTGCTGTTCGGCGCCGCGATCGTTTGAGTTTGGACGGCTCCGCCGCCAGACCGTAATGTTGGTTCGTCCTCCGCGCTGCCCCGCGTGACCAAGGGCATGAGGAATGGAGAACCGTGGACGCGGAGCGGGAAACAACGCATGTGCCAAGGCACCGGCGCACGGGTACAGCAGGGCGTGTTCTCCGCGTCCTGCTGATGGCCGTGGTTGCCGCGCTGGCAGCGGTCCTGGTCACTGGATTCCTGAACGGCGATCCCCGCATCACCGCACTGTTCCCCGGCGTCAACGTCCCGGGCAGCCCCCAGATCGGGAAGCCCCAGCCCACCGCGGCGCGCGTCCCGGATGCGCCGCCGCCCGGGCTTGAGGAAGCGGACGCCCCGCTGGCCTCGCCAACAGCGCCCGGTACGACGAACGATTCGTACAAGTTCCTGGCGACCAACGACGACGGCACCCCCGTTGGCTACTCGCCGTGCCGGCCGCTGCACTACGTGGTGAACAACGCCACCGCACCCCAGGGAACCGACGCACTGCTTGCCACGGCGATCGCCAACATCTCCGCGGCCTCGGGCATCCAGTTCGTCAGTGATGGAACTACCGATGAACTGCCCGCAGACAAGCGCGAGCCCTACCAGCCAAACCGCTACGGCGACCGGTGGGCTCCCCTGCTGATTTCCTGGACCACTCCCGAGGCAGCGCCTGCGCTGGAAGGCAAGGTCATCGGCACCGGCGGCAGCACCATGTATTCCCTGGACAAGGGTCCCAAGAGTTGGGTCACAGGGAGCCTGGAACTCGACACCCCGCAGATCGCCGATTTGCTCTCGGAGCAGGGGGGCGCGGACTACGTCCTGGCCGTCATGCAGCACGAACTGGGACACGTCATGGGCCTGGACCACGTGGACGATCCAATCCAGCTCATGTACCCGGAAATCGGCGCACCGGACGGCCTGGCAGCTGGGGACCTGAACGGTCTCCACCTCCTGGCCTCCGCGCCCTGCCGCAAGGACATCTAGCCGACCTCCTGCGGGAACACGACGCCATGGACTCCGGACCGTGCTGGACCTATGCTGACGGATACGGCCGACGGCGGCGCCCCACCGCTCGTCCGCGGCCTCCACGTCAGGGGGTTCCATGGAACCTTATGGGTCGTCCAAGTGGCCGGACCCGGATCCTCCCCGGCCCCGTTTCCTTCCGCCGTCGCCAGGTCCGCGCGAACCACCGGAACCCCGCCCGCCCATCAAGCACAGCAGCGTCGCCGTCATCTTGTTCCTGCTCGGAATTCTGGGGCTCGTCTGCGCCGGTGCTTTTTTCGGCGGTGAACTGCAGCAGTTTCTGTACGGGTCATCACAAACGCAAAGCCAGCCGGCCCGCCCCGGCTTCGCGCCATTTGGACAACGCGATGATCCCTTGCCTGGCCGGGAAGAAGCGGATGCACCCCTTGGGGCGCCCCCGCCAGTGCTCCAGGCCAGCAGCTCGTACAAGTTCCTGGCCGTCAAGGCGGACGGAACACCGCTGGCCTATTCACCCTGCAGGCCCATCCATTATGTGGTGAACTCGGACCTCGCACCTGCTTCGTGGCAGGACTTGGTGGAAGAGGCCGTCCAGCAGGCCAGCAATGCCACCGGCTTGAAGTTCATCTACGACGGGCCCAGCTCCGAGATCCCCTCCCCCAACCGTTCCGGCTACCAGCCTGCCAGGTATGGCGATCGTTGGGCGCCGGTGCTCATCGCGTGGAGCACACCGGAACAGGTACCGCGCCTGACCGGGCAGACCGTGGGCCTGGGCGGGAGTTCCTCCATCGGCCTGAGCAACGGATACAAGGCGTACGTGACAGGGACGGTGTCATTGGATGCCCCGCAGTTCGCAGGCATCGTGGACACCCCGGACGGGGACGAGATCGGCGTCGCTGTCATCATGCACGAACTGGGGCATCTGGTGGGGCTGGACCACGTGGACGATCCCCGCCAGCTCATGTACGGCCAGGCATCCTGGGTCCGGCACTATGCAGCCGGCGACCTGACCGGGTTGGCCAAGCTCGGTGCAGGACCGTGCAGCAAGGACTTCTAGGCCGGGGTGATTACAGCCGGGCGCTCATCCCGCCAGGACCGCGAGTGCCTCGTCCACCGTATCCACCAGGAAGATCCGCTCCGCCATGGGTTTGCCCGCCGCAAGGCTTTGCAGCATGGGCCAGGCCGGGAAGGTCCGCTCCCAGTGTTCACGTCCCACAAGGACCATGGGCGTGATGGTTTCGGGCGCTCCGTAGTAGTTCTCGCAGGCGTCCTGGAAAATTTCCTGCACAGTCCCTGCGGCCCCGGGCAGGAACACGATCCCGCCGTTGCAAAGTTCAAGGAGGATCGCCTCCCGGATGGCATTGGCGAAGTATTTTGCGATGTGGGTGGCGAACAGGTTGGGTGGCTCGTGCCCATAGAACCAGGTGGGGATGCCCAGCGTCGGGGTACCGTCGGGATAACGTTCGACGACGGCCGCCGCCTGCCGCGCCCAAGCCGTCACCGAGGGCCTGAACCCCGGAACCTCGGCGAGCGATCCGACGGCGGCCTCCAGTTCGGCGTCGGGCCTTGCACTGAAGTACGCGCCCATATTTGCCGCCTCCATGGCTCCCGGACCTCCGCCGGTGGCGACGGCGAAGCCGGCCCTCGCGAGCAAACTGCCCAGCCGGGCGGCGTCGGCAAATTCCTTGGAACCGCGCTGGGCAGCATGGCCGCCCATGACCCCCACGATCCTGCTCCCGGCGAAAGCGCCCTGGTCAAGTGCCTCGTCCAAGGCGTCGCCGATGGCGTGGTCGTGCAGGGCTGCGGCGAGCGTCGCGTCGAGGCTCTGCCGCTGGCCAGGCAGGATGCTCCACTGGTAGACCTGCGCGTCGGTGGTGGCCTCGTACTCGGTTTCCGGGATGTCCGGATAGAGCTCCGCCGGGGTGTAAAGGCTTCCACGGTAGGGGTCGAAAGGGATGCCCTGCAGCTTGGGGAAAATCAGCGCACCGCGCCTTCGCAGGCTGTCCTCCACACCGGTGTCGAAGGTGCAGCCAAGGAAGATCGCACCCTGGGGGTCCATGGCTTTCAACTGGCGGGAGTAGCCCCGAAGGTCCAACGATTGTGCATGCCAGCCATGCATTGAGACGGCCCCGGCGCGAACCAATCGATCGAAGTGAACCATGCTCTCGACGTCGAGAGTTCTGGGACTGGGGTTCAACGCTGCGGTGCGGTTCATGGTTTCAGCGTAATGGCCGCGCACACCCGTCTGCCGGGATCCGACGAATGGTCCGGCCTGGACCCTAGCCATGGAGTTACCCCAAGGAGTACAGTAACCATCACTGCTTCACTTCCATTTGTTGGAGGAACCGCAGTACCCAACTGAATGGCGTCAGGGGGGGCGTCGTAAATTTGCCGGCTGGGGGGCCCAACATCTGCTCGAGGAGCAATGGTTGTGGACCGTCCAAAATACGCTCGGCGTCGTCATCAATTCCCCCTGTTTCGTACTCGGAAAATCCTTGGCTTGCTGCTGGGCTCAACCGTTGCCTTCTCCGCATTGACGGTGGGTATCGCTGCGCCTGCTTCAGCGGCGGTTCCGCCTTGTCCTGGCACCGGCGGTGCCATGCAAGTGGTGGCCCACACGGACGACGACCTGATTTTCATCAGTCCTGATTTCATGCGGGACATCCAGGCCAAACGGTGCGTACAGACCGTTTACACCACAGCCGGCGAAGCCGGCGAGGGCCCAAGTTATTGGAACAGCCTTGAAGCCGGAATCCGGGCGAGCTATTCGAAAATGGCCGGCGTCGCTGACGCCTGGACTACCTCGGACGCCGGCATTCCCGGGCGGCCCCTTACGCTTCAGACATTGAATGCGGCACCCAACATTTCCGTTGTCTTCATGCGGCTTCCGGACGGCTTCCCCGACGGGACAGGGAGCAGCCGCTACGGCGGCCAGAGCATCCTGAAGCTGTGGGACGGCAGGCTTAGCTCCATCCGCCCGGTTGATGGGGCCGCAGCGTTCACCAAGAGCCAGTTCCAAACGACCTTGAACCAGCTGGTGGCCAATTACCGGCCCACCACCTTCCGCACCCAGGACTGGACCGGCAGCTACCAGAACCCCTATGACCACAGCGACCACTGGGCCACGGCAAAGTTTGCCCAACTGGCCAGCCGGGCCTACACCGGTCCCCACACGGCCTCGGCCTACGACGCCTATGTGATCGACGAGTACGCCCAAAATGTCACCGGCGCTGATCTGACCAACAAGGTCAATACCTTTGTACGCTTCGCGGACTTCGACAAGTACCTCTGCGACACACCCTGCCCCGCACCTCCTTACAGCGACTGGCTCAAGCGGCAATACATCACTGCCATCGAATGGACCGGCAACGCCGCCAAATCAGCAGGAACCACGGTGAGCGCGTCCTCCCAGAAAGCTTCGGCACAGAGCCCGGAAAAGGCCCGCGATGGCTACGCCTGGGGCACCCCCATGGACGCTGGCCGGGAATGGGTGACCAACGGGGGCAAAGCCGGCAGCTGGATCCAGTACAACTTCTCCCCCGCCCGGACCATCAACGCAGTAACGCTGTTCGACCGGCCGGTCCTCAGCGACCAGGTCACCGGCGGCAACCTGGCCTTCCCGGACGGAAGCACGGTGCCTGTGGGAGCCCTGCCCAACAACGGCTCCGGACTCACCGTGAACTTCCCGGCCCGTACGGTCACCTCGGTCCGCTTCAACATCAGCTCCGTGAGCGCCTCCACCACCAATGTGGGCCTGTCCGAGTTCGAGGCCCACATCACTGCCGATGTCATCGCGCCGGAAGTAACAGCGACCCCCGCAGGCGGAACGTATGACATCGGACAGAAGGTCACACTGGCAGCGAACGAACCCGCCACGATCTACTACACGCTGGATGGAAGCACGCCCACCACGGCAAGCGCCAAGTACGCCACCCCGATCACGGTGAATGGTCCGCTGACGCTGAAGTACTTCGCTGTGGATACTGCGAACAACCCCTCCGCCGTGGTCACCCAGACCTACTCCACCGGCCCTGACGTCACCAAGCCAGTGGTGACGGCCAACCCGACAAGCGGTCCATACGCTCCGGGCACCACCATCACGTTGACATCCAATGAGGCAAACTCCGTCATCAAGTACACCAAGGACGGCAGTGATCCCCTGGCAGCAGGCGTGGTGTACTCCGCACCCATTGTGTTCCCGGGCCCGGATCCGATGACCCTCAAGTTCTTCGCCACGGATCCTGCCGGCAACGTATCGGACGTCGTCACACAGACCTATACCGTCCCGCCGGACACCAGGGCACCTGTGGTGACGGCCAGTCCGACCAGCCGGGCACTGGCCAGCGGGGCGACCATCACCCTCTCCGCCGATGAGCCGGGCGCCAGCATCTACTACACCACCGACGGCAGCACCCCGACTGCCACGGTATCTGCAACGAACATCTTGTACTCCACCCCGATTGTCATGGGGACGACGCAACTGAACCTGAAGTACATCGGAGTGGATACGGCAGGGAACGCCTCGCCCGTTGGAACCCAGACGTACACGGTTCCCGCAGCCGGTCCGCCGTCGTCCCATGACTTCAACAGTGACGGCAAGGCAGATGTCCTGTCCTCCGACAGTGCCGGCAACCTGTTCCTCTACCCAGGTGACGGCGCAGGCGGACTCGGCCCACGGCAGACAGCGCTCGCGGCGCCGGCATGGTCAACGATCACTGACATCATCACCCCCGGCGACTTCAACAAGGACGGCAAACCGGATCTGCTGGCCCGCGGCGGAGATGTGCTGTGGTTCTACCCGGGCGACGGCGCCGGCAGCTTCGGGCCACGGGTCCAGGTGAGCATCGGGTGGACCACCATGAGCCAGCTGTTCTCCCCCGGCGACTTCAGCGGCGACGGCATACCGGATGTCATCGCCCGGAGGAGCAGCGGGGATCTGCGACTCTACGAGGGCACAGGGAGCGGTGGTCTTCGTACACCAACCACCATCGGAACCGGCTGGAATGTTATGAATGCAATTCTGAGCACGGGGGACTTTAATGGAGATGGTACGACGGATGTGCTGGCCAGGCGCGCGGATACAGGCGCCCTCTGGCTCTACCCGGGCGACGGAACCCGCGGATGGCTCCCCTGGAAGCAGATCTCCGCGGGCTGGGACAACCGAACATTGATCGCAGGGCCCCGGGACCTCGACGGCGATGGCAAGAACGACGTGATCGGCCGGATCGGCGACACCCTGTGGCTCTACCCAGGCAGCGGCAGCGGGACCCTGAGCAACGTCCCACCCACCAGCCTCGGTACCGGTTGGCAAGCCATGGCATTGATCGGCTAGCCAACCCCAAAAACCTGGCGCGGGTCGGAGTTTTCCCCCAGACTCTTCGGCCCGCGTCAGCTATGTGCGGACGCTTTGTGCGCGGGCTTGTTGGGGGCGCGTGTGGTTGCGCGACGGGTTCTTGTGCGACGGAGTCCTGTGCGACGGAGTCCGGAAGCGCGTTCGACGGCGGTACCCGGCTCCGTGCTCTTGGCTCACGCCGGTGTGGGGCTGGGATGGGGCTGAGTGCTGGGTTGGTATCTTGGGCGGCGGTTCGAGGGTGCCGGAGCAGGCCGCGGCTGGGCATGCGGCGCTCCAACGTTGTCCACATAGGGTGGTTTGTCCACATACGGCGGTTGTGGGCTTATGGGGTTTCTTCGGGGGTGACAGGCTTGATTCATGGATGGGATGGGGCGGCTTGTTGCACCCGGGACGGTGTTTCCCGGTCGCGGAGAAACGCCCTTGGTGGGGCTTGATGAAGCTATGAGGGCCTCCCCTGTGCTGGGCCCGCCCACCGATGGCTCCGCGGGATCCCTGTCCGCAGATCTTCCAGACGGTGCCCGCATTCTGCCCCGGCTTGGTGACACGGATGGGAGCAGCGTGGCCCGCGGCGGGTCTGCCCCAGAGGTGGGCGCTTTCCTTGATGATGCGGTGGAGGCGTTGGCCGGTTTGCGGGGTGCTGCTGCGGCGGAGGCGCTGTTGTTCGGGTTCGTGGAGGCGGCGGATTTCGCGGGCAGGGTCGAGGACCTGGCCCGGACACTTGAGTACGTCCAGATCATCGCGGCCCAAGCCGTGGAACGGACCCGGAATGAGGCGCGGTTGCAGGTGCAGGGATCGGGCGCGCCGGAGTGGCGGACAGGGTGGACCGAGCCTGCAGCGAATGGGGGCGCGACTGGTGCTGGGGCGGGCACAGGCGCTGATAGTGCCGGCGCTAGTGCGGGCAGTGTCCTTGATGACGGGTACCGGAACCCGGCGGAGTTCCTGCGGGCACGGTTGCGGATCGGGATCGGCGAAGCCCGCCGCCGGTTATCACTGGCCGCAGATGCCCTGCCCGGGGAGGGAACAACCGGCCAACAAGTCCCGGCCCGGCGCGAACACCTCGCCCAAGCCCTCGCAACAGCCCAAATACCCTCCCGGTCCGCCACGATCATCGCCACCGCCCTGGAGAAGATCCAACACCTCACCGACCAGGACACCATCACCCGGATGGAACACGCCCTGACCCGCACCGCCACCCAGTCCGACCCCGACTTCGTCACCACCATGACCCGACGCTGGACCGATCGCATCGACCAAGACGGTCCCGAACCCTCCGAAGAAGCCCTCCGCCACACCCAAGGCGCGTTCCTGCGCCGCCGACGCCGCTACGGACTCCACCACCTCGAAATCTTCGCCACCGCCGAACAATACGAAACCCTCACCACCGCCATGAACACCGCCACCAACCCCCGACTCACCACCACCACCGCGAACACCACAAAACCAGACACCAACACCAGCACCAGCACCAGCACCGGCACCGCAGACCCAGACACTGCCCCCGAAGCCAACCACGGTCCGGTACTGGACCGGCGCTCCCGCGCCCAAAAACTCCTCGACGGACTCGTCGGAGCCTGCGCCGTGGCCATGACCACCGGAAAACTACCCACCAACGGCGGACTCCGACCCCAACTCACCGTCACCATCGACCACCGCGACCTCCTCAACACCATCACCCGCTACAACCACACCAACCCCGGCATCAGCACCGGGACAGCGACGTTCACCGGCCGCCTGCACCCAAACACCATCCGCAAAATCGCCTGCGACGCCGACATCATCCCCGTCCTGCTCGGCACCGACTCCCAAATCCTCGACATCGGCCGCGCCACCCGCCTCTTCCCACCCCACATCCGCAAAGCCATCACCGCCCGCGACCAAGGCTGCGCCTTCCCCGACTGCACCCTCCCAGCCCCCTGGTGCGAAGCCCACCACATCACCTACTGGTCACACGGCGGCACCACAGGAACAGAAAACGGCACCCTCCTCTGCTCCCACCACCACCACCTCATCCACAAAGAGCAATGGCACATCGACATGAAAACCGGCACACCCCGGTTCATCCCCCCACCCCACATCGACCCCCACCAAACACCCCGCCGCAACCACCACCACACAGTGTTTACCGGACAGTCTCCACCGCTCAGAACATAAGCAAGAGCATAGGGAGCACGGAGCGACTAGGCAGAGACCCTGACCGGCAAACCTGTTTCCAGGGACTCCTGTGCTGCATCGGCTACCTTGGATGCGGCCACTGCGTCCTCGGGAGTGCAAGGGTTTTTTCGTTGCCCAAGCACGAGTTCCACGAACGCCGCCATCTCGGACCGGTATGCCTGATCGAAGCGCTCAGCGAAGGTGGCATGCGCCGTTCCGGAGGGAAACACCACTCCCGACTCAGCAGAACGCATGGCCATCTGCTGGTCCATGCCCACCAGGACCGAGCGTTCGGAACCCTGGAGTTCCAGCCGGACATCGTGCCCGGCCCCGTTGTATCGGCTGGCTGAGACCGTGCCTACCGTGCCGTCGTCGAACGTCACAACCGCCAAAGCGGTATCAACGTCGCCCACCTCGCCGATCGCCGGGTCGCCATTATTGGAACCTTTGGAGTAGACCTCAACGATTTCCTTGCCGGTGAGCCAGCGGAGGATGTCGAAGTCGTGGACGGAACAGTCGCGGAACAGACCACCCGAGGTAGCTAGGAATTCGACCGGGGGCGGGGTCATGTCGCAGGTGACGGCCCTGACCGAGTGGATCCACCCGAGTTCTCCGGCTTCGTAGGCGCGTTTGGCCTCAAGGTAGCCCGCATCGAAGCGGCGCTGATGCCCGATCTGCACTACTCCGTTCTTTTCGCGGATATAATCCAGGACCGGAAGCGATTCCGCCACGTTCACGGCTACTGGCTTTTCGCAGAACACGGGGATACCGGCATCCACTCCAGCCCTGATGAGGTCGGGATGCGTTGCTGTACCTGTAGCTATAACCAGGCCGTCCACCCCGGAGGCGATCAGTTCCTCCACCGAGCCCACGAATTCAGCACCGACGCTGTCCGCGACGGAGCGCGCGTGCTTCTCCGCAACGTCCGTCAGCTTCAGCCGCACCTGCACTCCGTCCTGTGCCATTGTGTCGTTGAGCGCGCTGATGTTGTTGGCGTGCATCACGCCGATCCGGCCCACGCCCACCAGGCCGAGGGTCACTACGTTCGTCATTTCTGTCTCCGTCACTGCAGCAGAAGTTGTTTTCTTGGGAAAATTCCTGATGCGACACTAAAGCTTGTCAGTTTGTCCTGTCAAACATTCGCACCCAACGTCGTCTCGAGAGCCGCGTCCGCCTCGCGCAATACCTTCGCCGCAACCTCAAGACCCTCGATCCGGCCAAGGGATACATCCTCGTGTTCGATGTTGACCAGCATGTCCGGATCCACGTCGTGAAGCGCGCGGAGGAACTCGGCCCAGTAGGAGGTGTCGTGGCCGCGCCCCAGGGCAACAAAGTCCCAGGCTGAGTTCTTCGGCCATTCGTTGGCCCATTCGTCTCCGCCAAGGTTGGTCCGGTCCTCCTCGGGTGACAACCGCCTGAAGCTGTTGTCCAGGACCCCATACAAAGCAGCGTTGCCCGTGTTCACGCGAACGTCCTTCGCGGCAGCCTGGAACACCAGCGACCCAAGTTCCCGGACCACAGCCACCGGGTCCATTTGCTGCCAGAACAGGTGCGAGGCATCCAGCTCCACGCCCACATGCGTGGCGCCCGTGAGTTCGATGAGCCTGTAGACATCGGCCGTGTTGAACACGATGTTCTGCGGGTGCAACTCCAGGGCCACTTTTACCCCGTGATCGGCGGCCAGCCGGTCAATTTCCTTCCAGAATTCCGCCGCCACGCCCCACTGAAAGTCCAGTACGTCCAGTGCCGCAGAGTTCCAGGCGTTGACTACCCAGTTCACCACCGTGGCACCGGGTTCGCCGCCGGGCAGTCCAGACATGGTCACGACGCGATCCTGCCCCAGCCTGCGGGCCAGTCGGATGGAGCGGCGGATGTCTTCGGCATGCCTCTCACCGATCTCCCGACGCGGATGCAGGGGGTTTCCATTGCAGTTCAAGCCGGCGATAGAGACCCCAGTGCCTTCGAAGAGGCCCAGGTAATCGTCCCTGGCAGCATCCGACACCAGGATGTCGTCCATAGTGGGCACATGCACCGCCGGAAGGAACCCTCCGGTATTGATTTCGATTCCAGTCAGCCCCAGGTCAGCAATGACCTTCAAGGCCTCCGGCAAGGACCGGTCATGCAGGATGGCGTTGTAGACACCGAGTTTCATAGTGTGATCTTCTTTCCGTTGTTAAGGGCGGACTCGGCAACAGCACCGAGGAGTTCCATGTTGCGAACGCCCTCGTCGAAGGTTGCACAGCGAGGCAGTGACTCCGCTTCGGGCAGCCCTGCGACTTCTTCGAGGAACGCCCGGGCCTGGTAGCCGAAGGCATCGTTCTGACCGAAACCCACTTCCGGGGCGTCCATGGCAAGGCCTCCCGAAATGTAAGGGTGCCCTGGGCCCAGAATGACTTGCCGGTAGCCGTTCTGCAGGCCCGCTTCGTCGTTCAGGAACAACTGGATCTCAGAAGGGCGGCGCTGGTCGAATTTGGCGCCGCCGTTCTCGCAGAACACCTCGAACTGCAGGCTGTTCGCATGCCCTGCGGCAACACGTGAGACCTCAAAGCTGCCCGCTCCGCTGGCGAACCCGGCATTGAAGGCCGCGTAGTCATCATTTTCCACGGCTTCAAAGGTGTCGGACACGGCCACGTGGTCGTGTCCCATCACGGCACTCAGTGGCAGCGGGCGCTTGTCGATCGAGGTGACCAGACGACCTCCACTGACGGATTGGATGTCGCCGCACAGGAATTCGGAGATATAGGTCAGATGGCTTCCGACATCGGCGAGCGCACCGGAGCCCGGCCCACCCTTGTAGCGCCAGCTCATGGGAGCGGCGGGGCTGACGCCATAGTCCGTCCAATAGCGGCCGCTGAAGTGCAGGACGTTACCCAGGGTTCCATTGCGGATGAGATCCCGGATGTAGGCAATGCCAGGGGTCCGTCGGAACGTGAATCCGATACGGGCCAAGGTCCCCCGGGCTTCGGCGGACCGGGCAGCATCAGCCATGGCCTGCGCGTCGGCGATGGTGTCACTGAGCGGCTTCTCACACAGAACATGCTTGCCGGCAGCCAACAGCCCTTCAACCACTTCGCGGTGGAGTGAGTTGGCGATGACCACGCTGACCACGTCGATGTCGTCAGCCTCCGCAATGGCCTGCCAGGAGGTGTCGCTGCGTTCGTATCCGAAGCGCCGAGCGGCCAGGGAGCCGAATTCGGCATTGACATCCGCGATCGACACGAGGCGCAATGGGGGCAGTACGGGGCTGTAGAGGGCAGAGGCCGCACGGTAGGCGGCAGCGTGGGCCTTGCCGGCCATGCCTGCGCCGATGACGGCGACGCCGAGGCTTTCAGCCATTGATTTCTCCTTTGAAATGTCGCCGCAGCGTGAGCACTGTCGGCAATTTTGTAGCGCTACAATTGTGCGCTTGGATCGATCGTAGCCATGTCCATATGTCCTGTCAATGTTCCAGAGGTTATCCTCGAAAGCAGGAACGAAAGGCAACGAAGATCCCTTGAAAAGCCCCGAAACGCACAACAGCCCCCTGGGCAAGAGGCCCACCCTCTACGACGTCGCCTCACACGCCGGTGTCTCGCCGTCGTTGGTTTCCCTCTACCTCAAGGCCCCCGAAAGGATCAGCGAAAAGCGCCGGGGAGCCGTACAAAAAGCGATCTCCGACCTCGGCTACCGCCCCAGCCGCGCCGCAACCACTCTTGCCAGCAGCCGCACCAAAAGCATCGGCCTGGTCATCGACGACTACCGGAACCCGTGGTTCGTCGACCTCCTGCGCGGCATGGAATCGATCTTGTCCGACCTCGGCTACCAGGTGATGCTCGCCGACTCCCGCCCTGGCGAGAACCGCATCAAGGAAGCCACCGACGGGCTACTGGCCATGCACGTGGACGCTTTGACGCTCGCCGCCGAGCCCAGCGATGCCATGCTGTCCGGAATCCGGGTGCCCACGGCGGTGGCCGGGTGGCGCAACGGCGTTCCGGATGGCGCGGACCTGATCACCAACGACGACGACGGCGGGGGCACCCTGGCCGCGAACCACCTGTTGGAGTTGGGTCATCTCCGCATCGGTCACCTCTCAGGTTCCGACGGCGCCTCCGCACACCGCCGGGCCGGTTTCCTGCGCGCGGTGGAGACGGCCGGCGTCGAACCTGTGATCAGCCAGTCACCTGGCACGTCGGAAGAGGACGGCTATCAGGCAGCCATCCGACTCCTGGACAGCCACCCGGAGACAACCGCGATCTTCGCAGCCAACGACACCATGGCGGTCGGCGCGTTCGCCGCGCTCAAGGCGCGCGGTCTCTCAGCTCCGAACGATGTATCGGTGATCGGCTACGACAACTCGCCCCTGGCGAAGTCGCGTTATCTGGACCTCACCTCAATAGACAATCGAAGCGACCTCGTGGGCGTGGCTACCGCCCGCAGGCTGCTGGCAAGGATCGAGGATCCCGCCCTCCAACCCGAGCAGACGCTGATCGAACCTGCATTGGTGCTGCGCGGAACCACATCCATTCGAGGCTGAAAACCTGGGCTGGATACGGCTCTGCCCGGAGCCACTGAGGGGCTCCGGGCAGAGATCCGCGAAGAAAGCCTAGTGGCGCTTTGAGCTTGCCTCCGGGGCAGCCTCTGCGACGTCCGCGACCTCGGCTTTGACTTCCTCCAATGCAGCCGAGTGTCCGCCCAGCTGCTCCAGTTCATGGGCCAACTCGGCCAGCTCCGCACCGCCGGCCATCTGCGCCGTCAGCTCATCGAGGCTGATGTCCTTCTTGTCGTAGTAACCGATCGATTTGCCGCGCTTGAGCAGCAGGAACCGGTCACCGACGGGATAGGCGTGGTGCGGGTTGTGGGTAATGAAGATGACGCCCAGGCCCCGGTCGCGCGCCTGCAGGATGTAGCGAAGGACGACGCCGGACTGCTTGACTCCCAGCGCGGCCGTCGGTTCGTCGAGGATCAGGACCTTGGCGCCGAAGTACACTGCACGGGCGATGGCGACGCACTGGCGTTCACCGCCGGAGAGCTGGCCGATGGGCTGCTCCACATCGCGCAGGTCGATGCCCATGTCAGCAAGTTCCTTCTTGGTGATGTCCTTCATCTTCTGGACATCCATGCTCTTGAACGGGCCGAAACCGCTGGTTAACTCCGAACCGAGGAAGAAGTTCCGCCAGATGGGCATCAACGGGACCACGGCGAGGTCCTGGTAAACGGTGGCAATACCGGCGTCGAGGGCGTCCCTGGGTGAGTTGAACTTCCTGGCATCCCCCATCACGTTCAACGTGCCCTCATCGTGCTGGTGGAGTCCGGCGATGATCTTGATCAGGGTGGACTTGCCGGCACCGTTATCGCCAAGGACACAGGTGACTCGGCCATTGTCCACGGCCATGGTCACGTCCCGCAGCGCGATGATGTTGCCGTAGTGCTTACCTACACCATCGAGTGAGAGCAGATGCACTGGTGTGTGCGTCAAGGGGTCCTTCTCGTCTTTCAGCAGGGTCTGCTGGTCGATCTGTTGTGCGTTCATGGTTCCGGCCCCTTACTTCAGCTCTGCCCGGCGTTTGACGATGAGGTTGACGATGGTTGCCAGCAGGAGCATCAAGCCCAGGAAGAACTTGAACCAGTCCGGGTTCCATTGTGCGTACACAATGCCCTTGTTGGCCATGCCGAAGATGAAGGCGCCGATAGCGCCGCCTACTGCTGAGCCGTAGCCGCCGGTCAGGAGGCAGCCACCGATGACCGCCGCAATGATGTAAAGGAACTCGTTGCCAACACCTTCACCGGACTGCACGGCATCGAAGGCGAAGAGATTGTGCATGCCCAGGATCCAGCCGCAGAAACCCACAGCCATGAACAGGCCGATCTTGGTTTTGGTGACCGGGACACCTACTGCGCGGGCAGCGTTGGCATCGCCGCCCACGGCGAAGATCCAGTTGCCGACGCGGGTGCGCAGCAGCACCCAGGAAGCAACCAGGACCAGGACAATCCAGAAGAACACCGTGATCTTCACTTCCACGCCGCCAATGCTGATGGAGGAGGCGAAAACCGCACGCGCCGATTCGAAGCCATCAAGCTTGGAGATGGACGGGGAAGAGACACTGCCACCGATGAGTCGGGTCAATGCCAGGTTGAGACCGGTCAGCATCAGGAAGGTCGCCAGCGTGACAATAAAGCTGGGGAGCTTGGTCTTGACCAGGATCCAGCCGTTGATGAAACCAATGCCCAGCGAGACCACCAGGGCCAAAGCAACGCCCACCCATGCGTTCAGAGAGAAGTTCCAGCTGAAGAGCGAGGCCGTCAGCGCGGACGAGATCACGGCTACGCCGGTGGAGAGGTCGAACTCGCCGCCGATCATCAGCAGCGAAACACCGACCGCCATGATGCCGATGGTCGAGGAGCCGTACAGGACGGTAGCCAGCGCATTTGGTTGGGTGAACGTCTGCGAGACGGAGGCGAAGAAGATGAACAGGACCACTGCACCTACGAGGGCACCGACCTCGGGCCTGGCGAGGAATTTTTGGAAGGGGTTGCGTCGGCCTACCCGTTCATCACCAGGCGATGTCGCCGGCGGCAGGGTTGCTGTGTTTGCCATGGGAGTGACTCCTTGTTGTCCAGGCTGCGCGGCGGCCATCCGCCGCGCAGCCTGATGCCGGGATCTAGCGAACGCCCTGCTGGGCGAACTTGAGGACGTCGGTAGCGTTGGACTTGTCCACGATGGTGGGACCGGTCAGGACGGGCTGGCCGCCGCCGATCTTGAAGCCTCCGCGCTTTGCCTGCCACAGGGAATCAACGGACATGTAGCCCTGGAGCCACGGCTGCTGATCGACGGTGAAGATCACCGCTCCGTCCACGATCTTCTGCGCGAGGTCGGCGTTGAGGTCGAAGCTGGCTACCTTGGCGGAGCTTCCGGCATCGGAAACCGACTTGAGCAAGGTCAGCGTGATCGGAGCACCGAGTCCGATGATCACGTCGGCGTCCTTGGCCGCCTGGAGCTTGGCAGTTGCCGTGGACTGCACCGCGGTCATGTCCTTGCCGTCAACGTAGAGGATCTCAGTGGCGGGAACCTTGGCCTTCACGCCGGCGCAACGGGCTTCCAGGCCCACGTGACCCTGCTGTTGGATGACGCACACGGGGTGCTTGTAGCCTTCGGCCGCAAGCCGGGTACCAACGGCTTCGCCAGCGAGTTGTTCGTTGGAACCGAAGTGGGTGAAGGCGCCGAGCTGGGCCGAGACTGATTCACCGGCGTTGAGGCTCACTACGGGAATGCCTGCATCGGTGGCCTTCTTCAGGACATCCTTCAACGCATCCGGAGTAGCCAGGGTCAGTGCGATGCCATCCACCTTCTGGTCAATGGCCTGCTGGACCAGCTGCGCCTGTCGACCGGCCTCGGGATCACTGGTGTAAAGGAGCTCCACGTTGTCCTTGGCGGATGCTTCCTCCGCACCCTTGCGGACGATGTCCCAGAACGTGTCTCCTGCAGCAGCATGCGTAATCAGGGCAACTTTGATGCGGTCGGTGCTGGCCACTTGGCCTGCAGCTGCTCCCCCGCCGGCATCCGCCGGCTTGCCGCCCTGGCTCGAGCAGGCGCTCAGTGCCACCAAGGGAACCACTGCAGCGACGACCGCCGCTTTGCGCCATGAGAATTTTGCCACCGTTATCTCCTTTGATTTCAGGTTGAGGGGTCCGGAGACTCGTATCCGGATCTCCCCACTACTCAGATCATGGTGACTGACCTCACACTTTGTCAATAGTTTGTCCTGACATTAGGATGTTTTTACGTACTCCCCTCGTGTAGATGTCCAGAGGGGAGCTGCCCGGAACCCCATCCTTGACGGCCGCGACCCGGCTGCTATTATCAGAAAAAGGCAGTATGTCCTATCAAGCGAACATGAGCGGACATAGCCTTCCATCCGGCAGAGGAGCCGCATCCTGCTTCCTCGCCGGCTTCAGCAGGCGTCCAGGAGGAACCAGTGACGAACCAACTCAGTCTCAGCATCGATCGTTCGTCCCCTGTACCCCTTTACCACCAGGTAGTACAGGGCATCGAGGCCGCCATCCACAGCGGTGTGCTGGAACCCGGCAGCCGTTTGGATAACGAAATTGACCTCGCAGCGCAGCTCAATCTGTCCCGGCCAACCATGCGCAAAGCAATGGACGAGCTGGTCCGGGCGGGACTGCTGGTCCGCAAACGCGGCGTGGGAACGCAGGTTGTGGCAAGCCAGGTCCGCCGCCCGCTGGAACTCTCCAGCCTCTACGACGACCTCAGCAACAACGGCAAAAAGCCCACTACCGAGGTCCTCAGCTTCTCCCACGTCGAAGCCGACGCCGCAACGCTCGCCGCCCTCCAACTGCCTGCCGGGTCCAAGGTCTACCACTTCACGCGACTGCGCAAGGTGGGCGGGAAGCCCTTGGCCCTCATGGAAAACTGGGTCCGGGACGACATCACCAGCATGGATGAATCCCAGCTCGCCAGCGAAGGCCTCTACGCCATCCTTCGCCGCGGCGGCGTCAACTTCCGGCTCGCTTCCCAACGCATCGGCGCCATGATCGCCAACGACTACCAGGCGCCCCTCCTCGAGGCCGAGGTCGGCTCCGCCCTGGTCACTATGGAACGCACCGCGGTTGATGACACCGGACGCATGGTCGAAACCGGACACCACGTCTACCGCGCTGACTCCTACAGCTTTGAAATGACACTCGTACAGCGCTAACGCAAGGACTTTACTTATGGCCAACTGGGTTTACCCGCTGGGAACCGCCAACGACGGTAAGTGGGATATCTCCCTCGGCACCTCCGATTCGAGCCTCGCCGTCGAAGGCTGGGCCCACACAGGACTGAAGGCCGCGACGCTCGCGCCGGGTGCCGCCGTCGAACTTCCTGCCGCTGCGGAGGAGCGCATCGTGGTGCCGCTGAGCGGCTCCTTTACAGTGACGGTCGACGGCGGGACGTACAGTTTGGCCGGTCGGCAGTCCGTTTTCCACGGGCCAAGCGACGTCCTCTACACCGGCATCGACAAGGCCGTCACCATCAGCTCCGACGACGGCGGCAGAGTCGCCGTCGCGACTGCGCCCGCCAAAGCTTCGTACCCCACCAGGCTGGTCACCGCCGCAGAAACGCCCGTGGAACTGCGCGGCGCGGGCAACTGCTCCCGTCAGGTCCATAACTTCGGCACACCCGCCGCACTGGAAGCCGACCGTTTCATCGTCTGCGAAGTGATCACTCCGGCCGGCAACTGGTCCTCCTACCCTCCCCATAAGCACGACGAGGAGAAGGACGGCGAAACCAGCCTGGAGGAGATCTACTACTTCGAAACCCGTGTGGCTCCCGGCTCCCCGGCCCCGGAGGAAACCGACGCGATCGGCTACGCCCGCGTCTACGCCTCAGATGAACGACCCATCGACGTCTCCGCCGAGGTCCGGACCGGAGACGTGGTGCTGGTCCCCTACGGCTGGCACGGCCCCGCCATGGCAGCCCCCGGCTACGACCTCTACTACCTCAACGTCATGGCCGGTCCAGGCCGGGTGCGCGACTGGCTCATCAGCGACGACCCCCACCATGGCTGGATCCGCCAGACGTGGGAGGGCCAGGACGTAGACCCGAGGCTCCCCTTCACGGCCTGAGTTTTTGTACAGATAATGCCCCTAAGACGAGGTCTTAGGGGCATTATCTGTACACAAACTCAAGGGATTTAGGCTTGGGCGATGTAGTCCGTCATCGTCTTGAGCTGGTAGCGCGAGACTTCCTCGGCGTTCTCGTCTTCTGCAAAGACCGACGAGACCATCACGGTGTTCGCCTTGTCCAGGAACCCGATCTCCTTGAGGCCACCGAAGAACTCGGTCCAGTTGACGTCGCCATCGCCGATCTTCAGGTGCTGGTGGACGCGCACCGCGTTACCGGGCGGGTTGGTGATGTAGCGCAGGCCGTGCGAGGCATGGTGGTTCATGGTATCCGAGACATGCACCAGGCGCAGCTTGTCTCCGGCGGCACGCATGATCTCCAGCGGCTTGTTGCCCATATGGAAGGTATGCGAGGCAACGTAGACCATGCCAATGTTCGGAGAGTTCACGCCACGGATCACCCGCAGGGCAGCCAGACCGTCTTCCACGAAGTCATCCGGATGCGGGTCGATCAGCACATCCAGACCCTCCCGCTCAATGATGGGCAGGAGTTCCTCCATGGAACGGTAGAACGCCCGCTCGGACTCCTCGGCCTTCTCCGGACGGCCGCTGAACTCGGTGTTCATCGTCTGCACACCCAGGTCCACGGCAATCTGGATGGCACGCTTCCAATAACGCACCGCGGCCTCCCGGGCGTCCTCATCCGGCCCCGACCAGCGCAGGACAGGCAACACAGAAGCGATCTCGACGCCGGCGTCCTTGCACGCGGCCTTCAGCTTGCCCACCAGCTCATCGTCGGCCTTGGGGTGGTTGAAGAACGGAATGAGGTCAGCGTGCGGGGTCATCTGCAGGTACTTGTAACCGAGGTCGGCCGCGACCCGGGGAAACTCCAGCAGGCTGTGACTGTGGTGGAACGGAGTGGGATCAAGTGCGATTTTCATGCCGATGCCCCTACTTGTAGAGATCCGGTTTGGTGTTCAACTGGACCTTGACCTTCTCACCGGATTTCTGCGCCTCGACGCCGGCCTCGCAGCACGCTGCTGTGGCGTAACCGTCCCAGGCGGTCGGGCCGCCGATTTCGCCGCGAAGTGCCGCATCCACCCAGGCCTGCACCTCGACGTCGTACGCTGCACCAAAACGGTCCTCGAAACCGGGGGTGACGGTGCCGCCCCACTTGCCCGCGGTCTGGATGTAGGGGCCCGAGTCACCGCCGATGCTCACGATGCCGTCCTCGAAGGACGCCTGCGTGGCCACCTGGTAGCCGAACTTGGCATTGACGTAGATTTCGACGTCGGCAAGCACACCGGACTCGGTTTCGAGCAGGACGTGCTGGGGGTCGTGCTGGCCGTTGGGGGCATTGCGGGTGGCCTTGCCCAGGCGTACCTGCACCGAGGTGATCTCCTCACCCGTGAAGTAGCGGATGGCATCGAACTCGTGGACCACGGAGTCGTTGATCAGCATCTCGTTGGTGAAGCCCTCAGGTGTGCTGGGGTTGCGGTGCTGGTGGTGCAGCATCAACAGCTCCCCCAATTCGCTGTTGCGGATGATGGAACCCAAAGCTGAGTACTCGGCATCGAAGCGGCGCATGAAGCCGACCTGGATGCGCTTGTGGCCCAAAGCCTGCTCAGCCTGGACCACCTTCCAGGCGCTCTCGGCGTCCGGCGTCAGCGGTTTCTCGCACAGAATTGGAAAGTCCTTTTCCAGCGCCTTGTAGAGGATTTCCTCATGGAGGAAGCCGGGGGTTGCAATCAGGACGGCGTTTACGTCGCCGTTGTTGAGCGCCTCGTCGGCACTTGCCAGCGCCACGGCGCCGTCAATACCTTCGACGGCGGCCTGCGCGCGGGCAAGATCGACATCGACGACGGCGGCTACTTCAGCGCCGTGGATGCGCGTGCTGAGACGCTTGATGTGGTCGGCACCCATGCGGCCTGCGCCGATGACGGCAACGCGGAGAGTCTTGGTCACTGTATCTATCCTTCGAAAAAGTCGGGGTGGTCTGGCTACTGGACCCGCGTACGCGAGCCGCAGGAAAGCAAGTAGTTGCGGGTGCGCTTGGCAATGGGCATCGGCACGTCGAACGCTACCGGGTACATGTCCTGCTCCACGATGCCGAAAATGGGCCGGCTAAGCCCTTCCACGGCTTCGATGACCGCGCGCAGATCCGGAAGACCGTTCGGCGGCTCGGTCATGACACCGGCCAGGTTGGCGGCGGCCCACGTCATGTTCTTCTCGTTGACTTCAGCCAGGACCTCGGGATTGATCTGCTTCAGGTGCAGGTAGCCGATGCGGTCCGGGTAGTTCTTGATGAGTTCCAAGCTGGAAGCCCCGCAGTACTCGGCGTGGCCCGTGTCCAAGCAAAGGTTCAGGTACTCGGGGTCCGTGGCCGCGAGGAGGGTCTCGATGTCCTTCTGGGCACCGACGTGGGAATCGGCGTGGGAGTGGAACTGCTGGTGCAGGCCGAAGTCCTCCAAGAGGACCTTGCCCATGCGGTTGTGGCCGGCGAAGAGGTCCGCCCACTGCTCATCGCTGAGCTCCCCGTTTTCCACGGCCTCGCCGGTGACGTCGTCGCGCCACATGGCCGGAATGACCACGATGTGCTCGCCGCCCATTGCCGCCGTGAGTTCCGCTACCTTGCGGGCGGGCTCCCAGGCTTCGTCGTACTGCGTGGCGCCGCGGTGGAATGCGGTGAAGACTGTCCCGGCGGTGACCTTGAGATCGCGCTGCTTGAGTTCTTCCGCCAGGCGGGTGGGGTCGTTCGGGAGGTAGCCGTAGGGGCCGAGCTCGATCCATTTGTAGCCGGACTCGGCAACTTCGTCCAGGAACCGCTCCCACGGTGTCTGCTTGGGGTCGTCCGCGAACCACACGCCCCAGGAATCGGGTGCGGTGCCAATGATGAGCTTGTTCTCGACATCAGTCATGACAGCGTTGTCTTTCTCTGCAGCGGTTCAGTTGGAGGGGAAGTTGTAGGAGGCGCCGGAGGCGTGGTGGGTTTCGGGCCAGCGGGAGGTGATGACCTTGCCGCGGGTGTAGAAGGAAACGCCTTCGGGGCCGTAGATGTGCTTGTCGCCGAAGAGGGAGGCCTTCCAGCCACCGAAAGAGTGGTAGGCCACCGGGACCGGGAGGGGCACGTTGATGCCGATCATGCCCACGGTCACCGAGCGCTGGAATTTCCGTGCCGCAGCGCCGGAGGAGGTGAAGATCGCGGTGCCGTTGCCGTAGGGGTTGGAGTTGATCAGCGCGATGCCCTCTTCCAGGGTGTCGACGCGGACCACTACCAGGACTGGGCCGAAGATCTCCTCCTGGTAGGCGGTCATTTCGGTTTTGACGTGGTCGATCACGGTGGGGCCTACCCAGAAGCCTTCTTCGTGGCCCGGGACGACGAGGTCACGGCCGTCCACCACCATGGCAGCACCCGCGGCTTCTGCTTCGGTGACGATCTTGACGATGCGTTCCTTCGAGGCCGGGGTGATCACCGGGCCCATCTCGGCGCCGGGTTCGGTGCCGTTGTTGACCTTCACGGCCAGGGCACGTTCTTCGACCTTCTTGACCAGCAAGCCAGCAGCGTCCCCGACGGCGACAGCAACAGAAATTGCCATGCACCGCTCACCGGCGGAGCCGAACGCTGCGGCGGCGAGGTGGTCGGCGGCGTTGTCCAGGTCGGCATCGGGAAGCACGATCGCGTGGTTCTTCGCCCCGCCCAACGCCTGGACACGCTTGCCGTGCTTGGTGGCGGTCTCGTGGACGTACTGGGCAATCGGGGTGGAGCCAACAAAGCTGATGCCGTCCACATCCGGGTGGGTCAGAAGGCCGTCGACGGTTTCCTTGCCGCCGTGAAGGACCTGGAACACGCCATCGGGCAGACCCGCTTCCTGCCAGAGCTTTGCCAGCAGCAGCGACGGGGACGGGTCCCGCTCCGAGGGCTTGAGGATGAACGCGTTACCGGTGGCAATGGCCATCGGGGCCATCCACAACGGCACCATCACCGGGAAGTTGAACGGCGTAATACCGGCCACCACACCGAGCGGTTCCCGGAAGGAGAAGACATCGATGCCGGTGGAAACCTGGTCCGAGTAGTCACCCTTGAGCAAGGACGGAATGCCGCAGGCGAACTCGATGACTTCCAAGCCACGGCCGATCTCGCCCTTGGCATCGGAGAGGACCTTGCCGTGCTCGGCGGTGATCAGCTCGGCGAGTTCATCGACGTGCGCTGCGACTAGTTCGCGGAACTTGAACAACACCGCAGTGCGCTTGGCCAGGGAGATGTCGCCCCAGGAATCAGCGGCCTTGCGGGCAGCGGCGACCGTGGTGTTCAAGTCGTTCCCGTTGGCCAGGCGCAGCTCGGCAGTGACCTGCCCGGTGGCCGGGTTGTACACCGGCTGGGTGCGGTCACCTTCACCGGCGGACTCAGCGCCGTTGATGAAGTGGTTGATGGTGGTCAAAGTGGTCGTCGTCGACATCTGCGGACTTCCTCGTCTTAGTGCTCTTGTGGCGGGGTTTTGGGTTCAGCCGAGCAGCTTGCGCTGGCGGCTCTTGTGGTCTGTGTACGTCTTGTAGGCCTGCTGCGTGGATTCCAGTTCCGACACGGCTGAGACGGGAACGTCCCACCAGGACTCGGAGGACGGTGCGTCCAGCAGGGGGTCGGACTCGACGTGGATCACGATCGGGCCGGTTTCCGGGGCGGCTTTGGCTTCCTTGATCGCAGCACCGAGGGACTCGATGACGTTCCCGCCCGGTTCGATCCGGATAACCTTTGCGCCCAGTGATTCGGCGTTGGTGGCGAGGTCGATAGGCAGGTGCTCACCGGCGTCGAAACTGTGCTGTTCCTTGTCCAGGACGCGGTACTGCGTTCCGAAGCGCTGCGAACCGAGGGATTCCGAAAGCGAGCCAATGGAGGCGTAACCGTGGTTTTGGATCAGGACCACGATCAGTTTGATGCGTTCGGCGACGGCGGTGACCAGTTCGGTGTGCATCATCAGGTAGGAGCCGTCCCCCACCATGACCACCACGTCCCTGTCCACGCCCCCAGCGGCGGCTTCGGCCAGCGCTGCACGCTTTACACCCAGGCCGCCTGGGATTTCGTAGCCCATGCAGGAGTAGGCATACTCCACGTGGTAACCGAAGGGGTCCCGAACACGCCACATCTTGTGCAGGTCCCCCGGGAGCGAACCTGCCGCGCAGATGACGACGTCGTGGTCGTCCATCGCTTTGTTTGTGGCGCCGATGATCTCGTTTTGCGCCGGCAACGGCGTGAAGCGGGTTTCGAAGGCCTCGTCCACGATCGCGTTCCAGCGCTTCTTCTCCGCCGCGATTTTCTCTCCGAGGTCCGCGCCGACCCGATAGCCGCCCAAAGCCTGGTTCAGCTTCACCAAGGCCTTGCGGGCATCAGCGACGATCGGCAGGGTGGTGCCGTGCTTGTACGCGTCGATTGCCGCAACGTTGATGTTCACGAACTTCACGTCCGGGTTCTGGAACGCGGTCCGGGACGCAGTGGTGAAGTCTTCGTAGCGGGTGCCGATGCCGATGATCAGGTCCGCCTCGGCAGCGATGGCGTTGGCCGCCGTCGTGCCGGTTGAACCAATGGCACCGAGGGAGAACTGGTGGTCCCACGGAAGGACGCCGACGCCCGCCTGGGTGTTGCCTACCGGGATGCCGGTAAGCTCTGCAAACTTTGCCAGTTCCTCGTTGGCGTAGGCATAAAGCACACCGCCGCCGGCGATGATCAGCGGGCGCTTCGCGGCGCGGATTGCCTCGACGGCACGGCGGATGTCCTCATCCTCGGCTTCGGGGCGTCGGATCCGCCACTCGCGCTCGGCCAGGAACTCTTCGGGCACCTCGAATGCCTCGGCCTGGACGTCCTGCGGCAGCGAGATGGTCACGGCACCGGTCTCGGCCGGGTCCGTCAGTACGCGCAGGCCGTGGTGGAAAGCCGAGAACAGCTGCTCCGGCCGTGAGACGCGGTCGAAGAACTTCGAGAGCGGACGGAACGCGTCGTTGACCGTGATGTCGTAGGCATACGGGAGCTCCAGCTGCTGCAACACGGGGTCGGCGGCGCGCGTAGCGAAGGTATCCGAAGGCAGCAGCAGGACGGGAAGGCGGTTGGTGGTGGCCAAGGCCGCGCCCGTCAACAGGTTCGAGGAGCCCGGACCGATCGATGTACTGATAGCAAACGTCTGGCGGCGGCGCGTGTGCCGGGCGTACCCCACGGCCTGATGCACCTGGGCCTGCTCATTACGTCCCTGGTAGTACGGCATGATGGTCGGGTCCGCGGCTTGGGACTGCTTCAATGCCTGGCCCACTCCGGCCACATTGCCGTGTCCGAAAATACCGAACGTTCCCGGAATCAAGCGCTCACGGTAATCAACACCGGCAACAGAGTCCACGGTGTACTGCTTGGACAAGAACTCGACCACGGCCTGCGCCACGGTCATCCGACGGGTTGCTCCCACTGGTCTCTACTCCGATACTTTCACGGGAATACGGTTTGACGAGCTGAGCCCGGAAGCATCAGCCGCCCCGGGCGAAGTGTTGTTCAGCAGCGAGGCGGCCGTCGCTACGGCACCGGCGACATCGCCGTCGTGCGGGTACAGCAGGGTGCGCCCCACCGTGAGGCCCTGGACGCCGGGGAGGGCGAGGGCCGCCTGCCAGGAAGCGAACACTTCGTCCTGGCTGCCGTCCGGGTCGCCGCCGAGCAGCACGGTGGGCAGGGTGGTGGAGGCCATGACGCGCTCCATCTCGGCAACTACCGGCAGTTTCATCCAGGTGTAGGCACTGGTGGATCCCAGGCCCTCGGCAATGCCGACGGACTTGATGACGGCGTCGGCGCGGAGGTCGTTACGGACCTTGCCGTGCGAATCACGGACCGAAAGGAAGGGTTCAACCATGGCGATGAGCTTCCGTTCGGCCAGCGAATCGATGGCCTTCGCTGTGGCCTCAAGGGTGGCAACGGTGTCCGGGTCGCCCAGGCAGATACGGGTCAGCATTTTGCCGCCGTCAGCGCCCAGTGCCTCGAGCGCGGCTGCGGTGTGGCCGGTGAAGCGGTCGTCGAACTCGTTGACCAGGCCGGCGAGGCCGCCGCGGTTCATGGAACCGAAAACCAGTTTGCCCTCAAGGGCGCCGAGGAGCAGGAGGTCGTCCATGATGTCCGGCGAGGCCAGGATGCCGTCAACGGCGGGGTTGGCCAAGGCGATTTGCAGGCGGTCCAAGAGGTCGCGGCGATCGGCCATCGCCATCGGCTCGGAGCCAACGGCAAGAGCCCCACGGGCCGGATGGTCGGCGGCGACTATGAAGTTCTGCACCCCATGCTTTAAGCCGGGATGACGACGGCGGGTGGCAGCTGCGCGGGCCACGGCCTCCGGGTCCTCAAGCCGGATACGGCTCAAGTGTTCATAGCGGCGGGGGTCATCGTTGAGGCTCAACGCACTGCTCCTTCTGCAATGGGGGCTTCTGCGGGGGTTCCGCCCGGGACCGGACGTCCGCGTTCGGCCAGCAGCGAGGTGACCTCCTCCGGCGTCGGCATCGCATCCGCGCAAGAGAGACGGGAGGCGACGATGGCGCCGGAAGCGTTCGCGTAATCCAGGACTTCGGACAGCGGCCAACCGGAGAGCAGGCCGTGGCAAAAGGCACCCCCGAAGGAGTCACCGGCGCCCAGTCCGTTGACGGTTTCCACCGGTACCGGCGCCGAAACCACACGTTCCGTGCGGGTCTTGGCCATGACGCCTTCCGCGCCGAGTTTCACCACGGCGATTTCGACGCCGGCGGCCAGCAGGCGGTCTGCCTGCTCGTCAGGCGTCCCCTCCCCTACGGCCACGGCGCATTCCTTGTCATTGCCGATCGCTACCGTGACGTGCGGGAGGATCTTGGCCACCTCTGCACGGGCCTCTTCTTCGGAGGTCCAGAACATGGGCCGGTAGTCCAGGTCGAGAATGGTGAACTGGCCATTCTTGAGCCCGGTCCGGGGGCGGGCCTGGTGCGCCGCGATATGTGCACTGCGGCTCGGCTCCTGGCACAGGCCTGTGACGGTGGACCAGAAGATGCCGGCCTCCCGGATGGCATCCAGGTCCAGTTCTTCGGCCTTGATCTGCAGGTCAGGCGCGGTGGGAAAGCGGCCGTAGAAGTACAGCGGGAATTCGTCCGTGGCGGGCTTGATCGCGCAGAACGTCACCGCAGTCGGGTACTGGGCTACCGGCGAGACGAAAGAGTCGTCAACGTTGAACTTGTGCAGTTCGCGGTGCAGGTACTTTCCGAAGGCGTCGTCGCCGGTACGGGTGATGACGCCGGTACGGCGGCCATGGCGGGCGGCAGCAACGGCAACGTTGGAAGGCGAACCTCCGAGGTACTTGCCGAAGGACGTCACGTCCTCCAGGTCCACTCCGATGTCGTTCGGGTAGATATCAACGCTGATGCGCCCGATCGTGAGCAGTTCGTGGGTCACGGTGATCGTTGACCTTTCTCTTGTGAACTCTTTGAGCGCTGGGCCCCAATGCCTTGCCACCCCTCAGTGAGCGGGGCCACATGACTACTTTGCACCAGATCGCATGTCCTGTCAAAGGTTTGTACTGACATATTTACAACATGACACAACCCGGCTTTATTTGCGCGGAACAGCCAGCTCGCCGGTGACATACTGGCTGCGGCCGAAACCAAATGACCAGTCGCCCGCAGTGTTCTCCACGTAGCCCACGAAGACATCCTCGCCGGCCACGCCCACCCCGGCGAGGCTCGTTGCAATGGCTTCGAAAAGCGAACTCTTGGCCATCTGGCTACGACCCTCCTGGGTGAAGATCTGGATCATCACCACCCCGTATGTCCGCTCGAATCCAAGCCCGGCATCCTGCGCAACGATCTGCCCCCAGGGATGCTCGGTGAGGATATGGAAGTAGTCGCGCTCGGGAATTCCATACTCGGCGACAATCGCGTCATGGATGGCGCGGCTGACGGCGGTCAGCTCTTCGGGTGAACGGCCTTGGTTGACGTCGATTCGAACAAGCGGCATTGCAGAACCTTTCTTGGAAGTTTGTCCTAACATACTAACAAAGTTGTCTGATTCTGGATACAGCAGAAGCACGACGGCGGCCCGCCACCTTCCGTTGGAAAGGTGACGGGCCGCCGTCGTACTCGTCGTTAAACAGCAACGCGGGGTCACTTTTGGCCCATTCCGGGGGGTGGAATGGGCCGTAAGTGACCCCGCGTTGCTTGATGGAGCTTTAGAGCGCTGCGTAAACCTCGCGCAGCAGCGTGGCGGTCTCGGACGGCGTCTTGCCGACCTTCACGCCTGCAGCCTCAAGGGCTTCCTTCTTTGCCTGTGCGGTACCAGCGGAACCGGAGACGATGGCGCCGGCGTGGCCCATGGTCTTGCCTTCGGGAGCCGTGAAGCCTGCCACGTAGCCAACAACCGGCTTGGTGACGTTGGCCTTGATGAAGTCGGCTGCACGCTCTTCAGCGTCGCCACCGATTTCACCGATCATGACGATGGCCTTGGTCTCCGGGTCGGCTTCGAACGCGGCCAGGGCGTCGATGTGCGTGGTGCCGATGATGGGGTCGCCACCGATGCCGATCGCGGTGGAGAAACCGAGGTCGCGGAGTTCGTACATCATCTGGTAGGTCAAGGTACCGGACTTGGACACGAGGCCGATGGGACCCTTGCCCGTGATGTTTGCCGGGGTGATGCCAACCAGGGCTTCGCCCGGGGTGATGATGCCGGGGCAGTTCGGTCCGATGATGCGGGTGATCTGCTTGCCGTCAGCGTCCACCTTGGACTGGGCCAGTGCCCAGAATTCGGCGGAGTCCTGAACCGGAACACCTTCGGTGATGACCACTACGAGGCCGATGCCGGCTTCGATGGCTTCGACGACGGCGTCCTTGGTGAATGCCGGCGGAACGAAGACGATGGAAACGTCTGCGCCGGTTTCAGCGATGGCTTCCTTGACGGTGCCGAAGACGTTGATTTCCTTGTCGCCGTGCAGGACCGTGGTGCCGGCCTTGCGGGCGTTCACGCCACCAACAATGTTGGTGCCGGCCTTGAGCATCAGCGCGGTGTGCTTGGTGCCCTCGCCGCCAGTGATGCCCTGAACGATGACCTTGGAGTCTTTGTTGAGGTAGATAGACATTCTCGCGTCCCTTACTTAGCTGCGTTGGCGAGCTCGGCGGCCTTGTCGGCGCCCTCGTCCATGGTGGCGGCCAGGGTAACCAGCGGGTGGTTGGCCTCGGTCAGGATGCGGCGGCCTTCCTCGACATTGTTGCCGTCGAGGCGAACTACCAGCGGCTTGTTCGCAGAGGAACCAAGCTCGGCAAGTGCACCCACGATGCCCTTCGCCACGGCGTCACATGCGGTGATGCCACCGAAGACGTTGACGAAGACGCTCTTGACCTGGGAGTCGCCCAGGATGACGTCCAGGCCGTTGGCCATGACCTCGGCGGAAGCTCCACCACCGATGTCGAGGAAGTTGGCGGGCTTCACGTTGCCGTGGTTTTCGCCAGCGTAAGCAACGACGTCAAGCGTGGACATCACAAGACCGGCGCCATTGCCGATGATGCCAACTTCGCCGTCCAGCTTGACGTAGTTGAGGTCCTGCGCCTTTGCCTTGGCCTCGAGCGGGTCAGCTGCGTCCTTGTCCTCCAGCTCACCGTGGTGAACGTGGCGGAAGTCAGCGTTCTCGTCCAGGGAAACCTTGCCGTCAAGGGCAACAATGTCACCGGCACCGGTACGGACCAGCGGGTTGACCTCAACGAGCGTGGCGTCTTCCTTCTTGAAGACGTCCCAGAGCTTCAGAATGACGTCGGCGACTTTGCCGCGCAGTTCTTCAGCGAAGCCTGCAGCTTCAACGATCTCGTCGGCCTTGGCCTGGTCGATGCCCACGGCGGGGTCGATGGCGATCTTGGCCAGGGCCTCAGGGCGCTCCACAGCCAACTGCTCGATTTCCATGCCACCTTCAACCGAGCACATGGCCAGGTAGTTGCGGTTCGCACGGTCGAGGAGGACCGAGAAGTAGAATTCTTCAGCAATATCGGCACCCTGGGCGATCATCACCTTGTTGACGGTGTGGCCCTTGATGTCCATGCCCAGGATGTTGGTTGCGTGCTCAAGCGCCTCATCAGCGGACTTGGCAACCTTCACGCCGCCAGCCTTGCCGCGGCCACCGACCTTAACCTGTGCCTTGACGACAGTAACGCCACCGATCTTCTCGGCAGCTGCCTTCGCTTCTTCAGGAGTGTGCGCCACGATGCCGGCGAGCACGGGTACACCGTGCGCTTCGAACATATCGCGCGCCTGATATTCAAACAGGTCCACGGTTTAGTGTCCTTCTACGTCGAAGTAGTTTTATGTTCAGCCGGGAACCGCGATGACCGCGATAGCCAGCTGCGGAAAGTACGCGGTAACAACCAGGATTGAAGCCGGTCACATTGCGTAAGGTCCTCTCGGAACTTTAGCCCTTTGAGGAGTCCCGCCAGCTACACACTACCTGTTAAGTGAGTAACCTTACACTTCTATCGCATGTAGAAAAACCGCAGGATGACGCGGATTTTGGCTTCATCAACGGCCCTTTCCGGGCGATCAGAAGCCTTCCTTCAGGCTGCCCCGGACTGTCTTGCCGCCGTCGGAAACCAGCTGGTAGCCCTTGCGGCTGACGAAGAATGCCACGCCCCCTGAGACGTTTCCGCAGGCAACGCCGCCGTTGTACGCCGAGCACCGCAGGCCGTTGCGCTCAATGTTCTGCCCGTCGGCCAGCTCGCGGAGCTTGGAGATGGGGCCGGTGCGGCTGCCCTTGGGCCCGAACTCCGACTCCATTTGTGTTACGCCGGAACGACACGAGCCGTACACGGCCTTGTCCGGAGTCAGGAGCGCCGTACCGCCGAGGTAGCCCAGCCCCGTCCCGGCGCAGTCGTCCGCCATGTCATCAGGCTCAGGCTTGGCGTACGCTGCGAGCTCGCAATGGACAACCGGCACAATCGCGAATTTGTTGTTGGCAGCGTCCGAATAGGAGTTGGCCTCGTAGGGCAGGTTGAGGTGGCCGCCCCGTGAGGACGTCATGGCACACACGATGTTCCGGTCCGCGGCGACGAACGCGGTAACGTCCTCGCCGGCGGACAGCGAGGTCTGCTCAGAGACCGGAACCTGCTGCAGTTGCTCCAGGGGCGGCAACGGGGCAGGCGGAACGTAGTCGGGGTCCT
The DNA here is from genome assembly GCF_025452095.1 of Paenarthrobacter sp. JL.01a. Classification (NCBI taxonomy): domain Bacteria; kingdom Bacillati; phylum Actinomycetota; class Actinomycetes; order Micrococcales; family Micrococcaceae; genus Paenarthrobacter; species Paenarthrobacter sp. JL.01a. The sequence continues at coordinate 1,074,554 of NZ_CP104877.1, read as the reverse complement.
TGGTGGCGAAGGAGCAACCCGACACCACAACCAGGATCAAAGCGGCCAGGAGCCCCCACACTGTGCGTCGCATGCCACCAATTATGCCGTGCTGCGTCACGCATCCAGTTTTGTCAGCGGCGCGTAGCGCAACAGCAGGCGCTTCTCGCCGACGTCGAACTTCACCTTGGCGACCGTCTTGTCTCCCGCGCCTTCGACGCCGAGCACCACGCCGTTGCCGAAACTCGTATGGTTGACTTTGTCCCCCACGGCGACGGAAATGACTTCCTTTTGCGGCTGGACCCTGTTGCGTGCGACGGCGGCAGGCACGTCCGCGTCGAACCCTGCGGTAGGGCTTGCGGCCTGACCACGGGAGGTTCCGGCGCCCCAGAAGGAACCGCCGTAGCGGTTGGAACCGATCGGAGCGCTGCCCCATCCGCCCGCTTGCCGGCTCATTCCTTCGCGCTTCCACTCCACCAGCTCCGACGGAATCTCTTCCAGGAACTGGCTGGCAGGGTTGTACTGGCTCTGGCCCCACATGCTCCGCACCTCCGAGCGCGTGACGTAGAGCCGTTTCCGCGCACGGGTCAGTCCCACATAGGCCAGGCGACGCTCTTCGGCGAGTTCCTTGGGATCAGTGGCCGAACGCTGGTGGGGGAAGATGCCGTGCTCCATGCCGGTGAGGAACACCACCGGGAACTCCAAGCCCTTGGCCGTGTGCAGCGTCATGAGGGTGACAACTCCCATGCGCTTGGCCTCTGCCACAGCCGCATCAATGTCGGCACCCGGCGCGTCCGGAATCTGGTCCGCATCTGCCACCAGGGAAACCTGTTCCAGGAATTCGCCCAGCGAACCGTCGGGGTTGTCGCGTTCGTACTCACGGACCACTGCCACCAGTTCGGCGAGGTTCTCCACACGGGACTCGTCCTGCGGATCCGTGCTCGCGCGCAGCCCCGCAAGGTATCCCGTCTGCTCCAGGACGGCTTCGAGCGCCGCAGCGGCACCGGAGCCTGCGGCAACTTCGGCGAGGTCATCCAACAGCTTCACAAAGCCCAGGACGGCGTTGACCGAGCGGGTGGCCATGCCCGGTGCCTGGTCCGCGCGACGGGCAGCGGCCATGAAGGACGTGCGCTCGCGCTCGGCAAGGGCGGCAACGGCGCCCTCGGCACGGTCACCGATTCCGCGTTTGGGTTCGTTCAGCACGCGGCGCAGGTTGACGTCGTCGTCCGGGTTCACCAGGACGCGCAGGTACGCCAGGGCATCCTTGATTTCCTTGCGTTCGTAGAAGCGGGTGCCACCCACCACTTTGTACGGCAGGCCGACACGGACCAGGACGTCTTCAATGGACCGCGACTGCGCGTTGGTCCGGTAGAAGATGGCGACGTCGCCGGGACGAAGCCCTTCCTCGTCCTGCAGCCGGTCGATTTCCTTGGCGATGAACTGGGCTTCGTCGTGCTCATTCTCCCCGACGTAGCCAATGATCTTTTCGCCATCGCCTTCGGCCGTCCACAACCGCTTTTCCTGGCGGTTGGGATTGCGGGAGATCACCGAGTTCGCCGCGCTGAGGATGTTCTGGGTGGAGCGGTAGTTCTGCTCCAGCTTGATGGTCCGCGCGTTCGGGTAGTCGGCCTCGAACTCCACGATGTTCCGGATGTCCGCGCCGCGGAAGGCGTAAATGGACTGATCGGAGTCGCCCACCACCGTGAGTTCGCTGGGCTGGACGTCGGTGTCGGTCCCGAGCCCTACGATTTCCCGGACCAGCGCGTACTGTGCGTGGTTGGTGTCCTGGTACTCGTCCACCAGGACATGGCGGAAGCGCCGGCGGTAGGACTCCGCGAGCGCAGGGAAGGCCCGGAACATGTAGACGGTTTCAGCGATGAGGTCATCGAAGTCCATGGCGTTGGCTTGGCGCAGCCGCTGTGCGTAGCCCTTGAAGACCTCGGCCACGGCCTGCTCAAAGGGATCGTTGTAGTTCGCCGAGGAAGAGTAGGAATCGGCGTCGATGAGCTCGTTTTTGAGCGCCGAGATTTTGTGCTGGATGGCCTTCGGGGCGAACTTCTTGGGGTCGAGGTCCAGGTTCTTCGCCACGAGCGTGATCAGTCGCAGGGAGTCCGCGGAATCGTAGATGGAGAAGTTGGAGTTCAACCCCGCGTTGGCAGCCTCGCGCCGCAGGATGCGGACACAGGAGGAGTGGAAGGTTGAGATCCACATGCCCTTGGCCCGTGCCCCTACCAAGGCTTCGATGCGCTCCCGCATCTCGGCTGCCGCTTTGTTGGTGAAGGTAATGGCCAGGATTTCGCCGTGATGGGCACGCTTGGTGGCTATCAGGTAGGCGATCCGGTTACTGAGTACGCGGGTTTTGCCTGAGCCCGCGCCGGCGACGATGAGCAGCGGGCTTCCGGCGTGCTTGACTGCCTCTTCCTGCTGCGGGTTCAGCCCCTGAAGCAAGGCATCCGCGGAAGGAAGCCCTGATGCGCCCGAATTGCCCCATCCCCCGGAGGCTGGAGAGTCGCCCTCCTGCAAGCGGGCGCCCGTTGCACCACCACCTGAGCGCGAAAGCTCCGGCGCAGCCTTGACTGCGGCTTTGGTTCCAGCTTTGAAGGGTCCGTCTGCGTAGGGGTCAAACAACATATCCATGGTGCCTACCAGTCTAGGCGGTGCCTCCGACACTATAGAGCCTTGCGTCCACAGCCCGGCTACTGCTGATCATCCTCCAGCAACCACCCGCCCGCGGTGAGACGTTCCCGCAGCCCCAGCCTCGTCAGCGGCTCCGGACCGTCCTGGAACTTCCGCCGTACCGAGGCGATATGCTTCTTCACGCCGTCCACTGAAATGCCCAGCAATTGCGCGGTCTCGGCCATCGTCCCGGCCGCTCCTCCGAGATACACCGACACCACTTGATGTTCCCTCGCAGACAATTGCGGCTCCCCCATCCCCGCGTCCAAGGCCTCAGAGACTTCAGGGGTTACGTAATGCGTACCCTGCGCCGCGCACCTGAGCGCAGTCTCCACCACGCTCGCCGGGGCGGTTTTGGGGATGTAGGCCAGCGCACCGGCCGCCATCGCCTGCCGCATGACAGCCGGGTCCACGACGGAACTGCACACCACCACCTGTGGACCCGACGAAAGGATCGCCTGGATTTTGGCCCGCAGCGGCACTTGGTCGCCGAGCAGGACATCGAGGATAACGACGTCGGACAAGGCACCCAGGCGGGCGGCGGCGTCGGCCCACGAGGTGTAGCGGCCAACCACGCGAATACCAGTGGTGTTGTCCTGAAGCCACTGGGAAAGCCCCTCCAGCAGGACCGCATGGTCTTCCACGATGTCCACCTCGATGGTGGGTTGGGACACCGGGTATCGCATTTTTATCGGTCCTCCGCGCATATGATGCTGCCTAAGTGGTCATCTTATTCCGATGACAGGTTTTGGGGAGACATTCATGGGGGCATGGATAACGCGGCTGGCAGCGCAGCGGAAAGCGGTGGAGCGCTCGGACCTGTTGGCCCGGTCCGGGACAGTAATGAGCTTTGTCTTCGTTGCGGCCTCGTGGCTATACCTGTTCCCCATCATGGATGGTCCCTTGTGGCACCGGGCCCTTGCCTGGGCAATCGTGACCACGCTGGTGCTGTGCTTCGTGGTGATGCTGCTCAGCGACGTCTGGCCGCTCCGGCTGATGATTGTGGCCGGGCTGATCATCTTGTCGGAGCTCCTTGCAGGTGTTGCCTACCGCCAGGATTCGGATTCGCTGTTGTTGGCGCACAGTCTGCTCATCGGTGCCAGCTCCACCGTTGCCTTGTCCTTGCGCGGCACCTGGAAGTCCGGAGTCTTTACGGGTCTGCTGGGCCTAATGGTTTTCGGGCATACCTTGGCGACATCCATGATGCACCACCTTGGGCCCACGACATTCCTGATCCTTCTTGGATTCTGGCTCATCATGCTTGCCATCCGACAGTCGGCCCCCAGGGCCCTTGATGTCTATCTGCGCGACCAGGCTGTCAAGGCTGAGTCCCTGGCCGCCCAGGCAGTTGCCCGGGACCGGATCAACGCAGCATCCCAGGACGCCCGGCAAATCCACGACACCGTGCTCAGGGGACTTACCCTCCTGGCCAGGGGTGGCGCCGGTGTGGCGCCGGAGGACTTCCGGGGCATGATCGCACCGGCAGCTTACGACGACGGCGGGGCACCCGCGCGAAACGTCGGCGCCCTTGGGACCGCATCCGTGGGGGACGCCGGGCAGGTGACGATCCGCCCGGCCGGCCGCCTCGCCGTCGTCGAGCCTTCCACAGGCACCGAGGTGACTTCCTTGCTGAAGGCGCGTGCCCGCGAACACAGCCGGGACGGTTTCTGCGTGGACGTCTTCGGCGAGGGCGGGTCATTGCCTCCGGATGTTGGGCTGGCTGTGGCCGACGCAGCCGGGGAATGCATGGTCAACGCAGCGCGGCACGCCGGGAGCGACCACGTGGATGTGCTCGTCTCCCGAACCGGTCCCCTGGTGTCGGTATTGGTCAGCGATGCAGGCTGCGGCTTCGATGCCGGGTCCCTCCCGCCGGAGAGTTTTGGTGTGCGCCACTCGGTGATTGAGCGGATGACGGAGGTAGGAGGACGGGTCAGGCTGTTGTCGACGCCGGGACGTGGAACCACGGTGGTCCTCGAAGTAGAGGCAGCATGAGCAGGATCCTTCCGGAGAGTACTGCCACTGCAACCGGACCACTGTTCCTGTCCCGGGGCGTGCTGGTAGCGGCCAGTGCGACGCTGTGGATCTTATCGGCCCTGACCCAAGCAGGGTCCTTGGACGGGACCAGCCTGGATGACTCCAGGCTTGCCTCGGTGGCCTTCGACCTCGCGGGCTGTGTTGTAGCCATCCTGGCATCGGCCCCCACAACCGCCCGGCGGCATCTTCCCCTGTTGCGCCTGCTCTGGCTTGCCAGCTCCATTGGTTCGGGCATCATGACGGCCCATGTGGTGACGATGTCCTCGGGCTACCTCGCGCTCGCGTTCAACGTCATGCTGGGGACGGCTCTGGTCTTCTTGGTCTGCCTGCGATGGGACCTGATGGGATTCATGCTTCTTTCCGCCGCCAACTCCCTCTTGAGCAGTGCCTATTACGCCATTACCCCCCGTTTCGGTTCCGGGGAGGGCTTGTTGATTTTCTTCATCACCCTCATCCCCGGGCTGTTGGGAGTCCTGATCGTGGTGGGCATCCGCAGCCGCATGGAGGAGCAGATGGCCCGGCATGTCTCCCAGTCTCTGGCCACACTGACCCGACAGGCCGATGCCCTCGATTCAGCCCGCACGGAGGAACTGTCCACCACGCACCGTCACATCGAGGAGCTCTTTGCCAGGGCGGCCCGGAGCGAAGGCCGCACTCCGGGTCCGGACCTCGCCGCGGAGGCCCAACTGCTGGCCTCCCGGTTGCGTGCACAGCTGATGGTGGCCCAGAGCAACAACTGGTTCAATGAGTCCCTGGTGCTGGCAGGTCTTGATTCCAGGGTCTCTGTGGCTGCGCAGCCGGACCTCCTGCAACGCATTCCGCAGGCGCATCGCCACGCGTTTCTCTCGGTGACCATGCTGCTCGCCACCCCCCTCCCCCGCCCCGGACATGACGGCGTTGCGGCACCAGGCAGCTTACACGTTTACGTGGAGCCGGATATCGGGGAACTGGTGCTGATCACGTGGAGAGTGACCAACCTCGATCCCGCACGCTGCACCCCTGCCCTGTGGAGTGAGGTCGAATCGCTGGGGGTCCCACGTGTACACACGGACCCTGGAGGAGCAAGCGTGATGGTCCATATCAAGGCACCCAAGCTATGGTGACGCGGCTGGTGGTGGTGGACCGGCACCAACTGATGATCGACACACTGGACGCCTGGCTGCGCCGCAATGCGCCTGACCTGGTGGTCGGGGCAGGCTTCACCACCGTTCCAACCCATCTCCAAGAAGACGCCTGGACCAGCCTGTCCGCGACCGTGGCGGTCCTGGGAACCCTTGACCACCGCGCAAACCTTGTCCCCGCAGTCGGTCACCTGGTCCGGACGGGCTTACGTGTGGTGGTCCTGGCTACGGCACTGGACCCGTGGGATGCCGAGGCCGTCCGCTCTGCCGGAGCCCTGGGCTACGTTCCCAAAGCGGCGGGGCCTGAGCACATGGAGTCGGCCCTCCGTGCGGCCGCCGCCGGACAGCAGTACGTGCATCCTGATGCCGTGGGCCACATAGCGGACAGCACGCCGGAACGCGTCAAGCTGTCACCGCGCGAGCAACGCCTCGCCGAGCTGTATCTCGGCAGCGATCCCCTGCCCGTGCGCGGGGTGGCCGACGCCATGGGCATCAGCGAACAGACCGTCAAGGCCCATCTGCACAGGATCCGGCAGCGCTATGCCACCGCGGGCGTCAAAGTGGGCAACGTCATCAGCCTGCGCAAGCAGCTAACGACTGACGGCTGGATCAGCTGAGCCCTGCTGCGCCCGGGCCCGGCGGCCCCTGCGCTTTCGCGCGGACTCCTTCTTTGGGTCCGAGGCAAGCAGGCTGATCAACGCAACCAACAGCGGGCCGCACAATGCTGCCATGAATCCCGCGACGATCATGTGTTTGTAGATCTCGGACTGGCCACCGTTGAGCATGACAGCCCAGAACTGGAACCAGCATCCCAGCACCATGACCACGGCCAACCGGCCCACGGCGCTCCGCTTCCGGAAGGCAACGGCCAGGCCCAGCAGCAGGGTCACCAGCTGCATCCCGACAAAGGCCACTGGCGCGGCCTTCAGGGCGCTGAACAGGCCCAGGACTACGGGGAAACGCCGTTCTTTCTCGTACGGTCCATGCCCGGAGCCTTCAAGGTAGGAGCCAACATAGCCCAGTTCCGGTGTCAGCATGGCCGTGATGCCCCGTTCACCCATGGTGATGAGCCGTTCGGGGTGCGTGGCGTAAAAACCGGCGATGGTGCCCAGGCTGATCTTCTCCTGGAACTGGTGGTACAGCGGGTTGTGCACGGCTGAGCGCGTTGAGTCCACGGTGGTGTCCATGGCATTGATGAAACTGCTGTCCAACCCCAGCCATTCCAGGTCCGCCTCGGGGGTGGGGCTGTACGGAAGAAGCTCCACGAACACAGCGTTATACAGGTTTACCTCGGAGAACCTCTTGGGCTGGGCGTTGATGAAGCCTGCCGAGAACGCAGCGATCACCAGGATCGCCGTCGCCGGCAGAAACCATGTCCGCCAGCGCGGACGCCGGGCGGCCGCAGCAGAAGGTTCGACGGCGGTCGCGTCACCTTCAGCCGCGCCGGGACGCCACGGCTGCCAGAGCAGCGCCAAGGCCACGACGGGCAGCCACGAGACCAGCTGCGTCTTGGTTGAAAAGGTGAACACGGTGGCGAGGACAACGAAAAGTACAGCCAGCCACTGGGGTCCGCGTCCGTTCCAGTAGTGGAGCAACGCCACGGACACGGCCAGGATGCCCAGGAAGGCCGCGGCCTCGCTGTAAGGCGAGATGAAGAAGTCAGCAAAGATTCCGTCCGCCATCACGACCGTCACCAGCCCTGCGATCAGGACGCGGAACCAGGCCCGACCCGGCAGTACGTTGACCAGCGCCGCGATCAACAGCCCGAACACTGCGCAGCAGACAATGCCCACCGCACGGGTATCGAGCCCCTGCCCCCAGCCCAGCAACGGGGTTAACAGCTTCCCCAGCCACAGGAACAGCAGCTGGGAAGAATAGTAGGGCTCTCCAGTGCCGCTGGCTCCACAGCCTTCGCCGTAGTACGTGTGGGGAACCCAGCTTGGGTGGATGTACTTTGTGAATTCGGCGTAGTCCCATGGGCGTTGGTTCATCACTCCCAAGGAGCACACCAAGCTGTGCCCGTCGCCTTGGTCACCCATGCCGACAGGTTCGGGAACCAGCAACCGCACCATCATGAGGGCAGCCGACACCAGCCCGGCGATCAGGGCCACCCCTGGAACGGGTCCCAGATGCAATGCCCCGGGTCCGAACGCCCTCGCGAGGAAGCGGGCCACACTCCCTATCGGCCGTGCTTTGTTCCGCTCCCGGCCGCGCACCGGGGCGGGAGCGAACACTTCAGTGGGTTCGCTGGTGCGTTCACGAAGTCCGGTCGCGTCCTCAACCATTGCTTGTCACTCCCCCGGTCCCAGGGGCGTGCACAGGTGCCAGGCTACCGGTCGTCAGTGCCAGGGGCTGGCCAGGTTCTTGAAGGCCCGCAGGGGCCACCGCGCACCGGATGGTTCGTGCAGTGCCCACGGTGCGGATGACAGGGTTGACGCTTATGCCTGCGGGCAGCTTCTCACTCTTCAGGAACTCCAGGGCGTAGGGAAGGCAGCGGGCTTCCCGCGCCTCGGGTGTTGCCAGCGACGCGTCCTGCGCCACCCAGGCGCTGATGTCCTCAGCGGTGTGGGGTTCCGAGCACGGAACATCCGCCCCATCCTCGGAAAGGACGCCATCCTTGAGTTCCTGCCGGTAGCAGAGCCGTACAACGGCGGAGTTCGGCCCAGCCAGCGCACCTGTGAGGTCAAGGCCCGTTTCCTGGGGCGTTCCGTGCTGGTCCGTCAGTGCGACGTCGCAGCGAACCGACCGGGCGCCCGCTGCCCATGCGTCGCGGCTTGGGAAGTAGCTGGTGACCGTCAGTCGGGTGGTTGCATCCCGGGTGGATGCTGAGAGATAGCTTCGCAGCTCCTCAGTGGTGCACACTCTCCTGCCAGCGGCCTTGAGCTGCTGCTGGTTGGGGCGCGCTGCCTGGCTGGCCAAGGGCTCAGGGAACGTTGTGACCAGGAACGTCTGTGTGGTGTGCCGTTCGCTGCAGGGCACCGGCGGCCGGGATTCGCTGCCCGCGTCGTATTCCTCCGGCGAGAACACCGCATGGCACAGCCCGGCTTCCGGAGTGGCCGTGTCCACACCTGGCTGCGGCTGCTCACATGCTGACAGTGTTGAGATCAAAACCGCAGCGGCCACCATGACCCCTGCGCGGAACGGGCTACGACGACGCACGCCGGCCCTTGCCCTGCGCAGCCGGCCGGCTCTTGCGGACGACGGCGGCCCGGACCAGGACGATGATGGCGGCCACGAACCCGAAAATCACCACGAAGGAACCCAGGAAGTGGTGCATGAGGTCAAAACCCTGCTGACCCCAGCTTTGCTGCGCGGCTGCGATCATGAAATAGCGGGTTGCGTTGCTGATGCACACGATGACCAGGGCGATGATGGCGGCTGGCATGAGCCGGGTTACCGGGATGCGTCCCATCAGGAAGAAGATCCCGGCCAAGCCCGCGACCGGGGCCAGCAGGACCGCGCTGGAGCACAGTCCTGTCACTTGCAGTGCGAACGGCTGGCCACCGCCCACGTTGTGGAAAATGATGTCATCCACGCTGTAGGACGCGCCGCCGAGTACGCCGTCGAAAATTACGGACATAAGCCAGGCTTCGGCGGACCGGATGTGTTCCTGCTGCAGCATCGCTGCTGCTGCAGCGGCAAGGAAGACCAGCCCGATGAGGCCACCACCGCGTGTCTTCCGCACGGGGATTGCCCGGGGTCCTGAGGGGATGCTGATGTTGCCGGCTTCGGCGCTCATGGCCACTACGCTTCCTTCGCTAGGAGTTTGACGTCGGCTTCCTGGTTGCGGCGGGTCTTGGCCCACCCCTGCCGGCCGGTGATGAGGCGGTAGGTCGCCCTCAGCACCGTGACGTAGTTCTGGTACATGTAGAGCCAGTAGCCGAAGCCCCAGAGCACGCCGAGCATGAAGTTCTTCTCCGGCGTGACCTGCTTCCGGTACACCAGTCCCCACAACGCGAAGGGCAGCACGCCCGTGGCAAAGATCAAGGGAATGATGAACCATGCCGCGCTGATCCAGGCGCCGAAGCTGCCCATGGTCAGCGAACCCTGCGCCACCATGGTGATGAAGAGCGTAGGCCAGAGGACCAGGCCAAGAATCTGGATGAAGGGCTGGACCAGGAAGTAGCTGGATTCGATGGCGCCGACGTTGCTGAAGTAGGGCGATTCGAAGATCCGCTTCAGGTACACGCTGCACTGCATGCCGCCGTGGCACCACCGGGTGCGCTGGGTCAGGAGGCGACGCAGGTCAGGGAGCGCTTCCTGGGCCACGTGGGTGTCGTGCATGTAGACGGTCTTGTAGCCGCCAAGCATGATGTGGATGGCGAGTTCGTAGTCTTCCAGGAGCGCCCCATGCCACGGTTGTCCGGACGTTTTGGCAATGACGTCCAGGGCGGAAAGACGCGTGAACTGGCCGTTTCCTCCCAGGCCGACCGTCAGCGTGTGGCGCCTGAGCGACTGCATGGCAGCGATGGTGGTACGGAATTCCATGTCCTGCATCAGGACCAGATACCGTCCAAAGGACTTCTTGAGGCGCTGCAGCCCGGTGCCACCCTCGAGGGCAGGGTCCTGCAGGTTGGACATCCAGACGGCGGTTTGCGCGGCCCCGACTTCAGGGTCGCCGAATGCAAGCGGACCAGCTGCCTGGCGGAAGGCGTTGTCAGCCAGGTGACCATCGGCGTCGACCACCAGGACGATCACCGAAGAACGGTCGACGTCGGCCGGGAGCCAACCGTCCAGGGTGCGGTAGGCGGCGTTGAGTGCATCGCCTTTGCCGGTGCGTGCCAGCGGACGACGCCGGCGCACCAGATGGATCATGGGGTCCCGAAGTGAAGCGGCATCGACGATATCCGCGGTTGCGTCGTCGCTGTCGTCATCGACAACCCAGACGTGGGCTTCGGGAAATCGCTTCCGCAGCAATCCCAGTGTCTCGCCGATCACCACCTCTTCGTCCCGGCACGGAATGAACACGTGCCACGAGAAAGAGCCGGGATCTCCTTCGGGATCGGGTTTGCGCCGGAGGAAGGGCACCAGAATCACCAGGATGTACGACAGAAAAACCACCAGGAGCACAAAAGCCAGCGCCTGTGCGGATTCGAGTACCGACATTTACTTCCGATGCTTGGGCGAGGGCGGGAAGGCCCGGGAAAAATGGGGGTGGCGGGACGGCCCGTAAAGAGCCGTCCCGCCGATGGTATTACGCGTTGGGATCGGTTCCCCGCTTTGCCGCTTTGAGCCTGCTGTTGCGCAGGACCACAAAGCCGGTGATCAGCAGGGCAACCCCCACCAGGATGACCCAACCGAGGGTTGGGGCACCGGTGACAGCCAGCGTGGTACCGCCTGCGGCCGTGCCGCCGGCAGTCCAGTTATTGCCGTACATTGACAGTTCTCCTTTCGCCGTTGCGTGGTCGCCGGAGCGATCAGGCAGCGGCTACCGCGGTGCGGCGGCGTGAGCGGACGAACAGCCAGCCGAGCAGTGCCAGGAGGGCCACGCCACCGGTGATCGCCATGGTGTCGGTGTTGACCAGCGGGATCGCCGCTGCGTCAAGGTTGGGTCCAACGGTTGCGTTGGCCAGGTTGACGGTGGCGATGGAGCCGCCGGCGACTGCGACCTGCAGGGCGCGCTGGGTGAAGGCGCCCGACGGTGCGGTTTCCTGGACGTTGACCTTGGCCGAAACCAGGGCCGTCAGCGCCGTGCTCAAAGGAGCCACGATGCTGGTGGCGAGGGCGCCGGTGACGCCGTTCAAGGTTGTGGTCAAAGCGGCGAGGGCGGGTCCGGCGACGATCTGGGCGATCGGGCCGAGGCCGTTCACGGCAGTGGTAGCGGTTGCCAGGGTGCTGCTCACAACGGAGGTCAGCTTGTTGGCAACAGCCTGGGGCAGGAACGAGATCAAGTCGGTTCCGGCCGGCAGGGAGTTCAGGTCCGCGACGCCGGCAACAGCCAGGAGGTCGGCCTCCGTGATGGAGATGGTTCCACCGGCCACCGGGTTGGCCACCGTGACGCCCAAGGGGGTCAGGACGGCGTTGGCCGTGTTGATGGCAGTGCTGATGGTACCGGCGACGCCGCCGATGACCGTGCCGCCAACTTCAGCGGAAACGCCGGCCACGGAGTAGGCACCCTGGGCTGCTGCGCCCTGGTCCTTCTTGGCTGCTGCCGCGAGGGTAGCCACCTGGAGGTTCACGTTGACGAGGTCGGTGCCGCCCAGGATGCCGGCCGTGCCGACATTGATGCGGGCGGCGGGGATGGAAGGATCGCCGTTCGTCGGAAGGCCGCCGGGCAGGGTCACCAGGCCGGGAGCGCCGCTCACAGTGCCGGAGAATGCTTCCGAGGAACCATCGTTGACTGCCTTGCCGTACTGGCTGACAGCGCCGACCTGGATGATGCCGTTGTTCTGGAGGAGCGGGATGTTGCCCGCGCCCACGTTCACGACACCGAACACGGCGCTGAGGTCCAGCGGAGTGTCGTTTTCAATGACTGCCGGGCCGGACGGCGGGGTGCCGATCTGCTGGGCAGTTGCTGCTCCGTTGGATGCCAGGCTGGCAAAGTTCGGGAGCGTGAGGACGGACCCGTCGATGATCTGTCCGCTGCCCACCGAGATGACGTCAGTAGGTGCTGCGTTTGCTGCCGGTGCGGCCACCAGGCCGATGGCCAGGGCCGATACCGCTGTGACACCCACGGCAGTGGGCCACAGCTTGCTCTTGCTGTTCAAGTATTCCCCCTTGCGAACGCTGCAGGACAGGGCTGTTCTGCAGCTGAGACTGTGGGGGCAGACGCCCCCCGCTGCAAAATAACAAGCAGATCGGGGGCACAGTCTCGGGGGTACCCGAAGGGGTTAACGCCTCCTTCAGGTACTAAGCAAACTGTTCAGCCACTAAGCGAACTGGGGAACCGAGGTGAGAGCGGCACCCAACTCACGGACCGCCGTCGGGCTTCCCGCTACGAACCAGTTCATGCCGTTGACCTTGACGACGGCGGTGTCCCCGCCTGCTGCACGCACGATCGCCTTGCCGGGGAGCCAGTCCCACTCGGGGCAACTGTGCTGGAACCAGCAACCCAGCTCGCCGTCGGCCACCCGGCCGAGGTCGCACGAACCCGAGCCGAACATCCGAAGGGACGCCGCGGTGATGGCGGCTGCGTGCCAGGGCATGGCCGTACGGGGGTCCGCGAGCCACGTGGGGTGGATATAGGTGGCGGCAGAGATTTCGGCGACGGACACATCGCCGGAGCCGGAGATCGGCTCGCCGTTGAGTGTGGCCGGCTGATCTTCGCCACCCAGCCAGAGCTTGTCCAGTTCTGGCTGGTAGATGGCGCCCAGCAGGACCGCCGGATCGACGACGGGGTTGCCGCCGTGGTCTGCGTCGTCCCGCTTCAAGGCGATGGCGGAGCACCAGTAGGTGGAGCCGTGCAGGAAGTTGTACGTCCCATCTACGGGGTCGATCACCCAGGTCCGTCCGCTGGTCCCGGCCACCGAAGCTCCCTCTTCGCCGAGGATCCCGTCCTCGGGCCTGCAGCGGCGCAACTGGTCCAGGACATAGGCCTCCGCTGCGTGGTCGGCGGCGGTGACGACGTCGGAAATGGACGTCTTGCGTTCGCCTTGCAGTCCGCCCATCCGCATGAGCAGCGCCAGTTGCCCTGCTTCCCGGACCAGGGCGCTGGCCAGCTGGTAGTCATCAAGTGAAGGATCGAGTTCAGTTGCGGTGTGCCTGCCGATGGTCATGCGTCCAGCTTATGTGGCGGGATAATGAATGACATGGCCAAGACACCAGCGCAGCGCATCAAGAAGCACGGAGCAAAGGCAGTGGTACCCGATCACTCCCTGCCTCCCGTGATCAACCCCACCACGCAGCGCACTCCGCAGAAGGCACAGAGCAACTCCAGGTTGATCGTGATCGCCGGTGTCGTGGCCAGCTTGTTCCTGTTCTGGTACCTGCACCTGCTGACGCTGAACCAGATGACGCAGCTCTCGAACGGCCTGGCCATGCCCGACTCCCTGATCGGCGGCTTCTCCCAGGACTACATCGCCCAGCTGCGCTCCGCCATGGACGATTCCGCCCGCGGCCAGCTCAACTACGTCCACAAAACGGCAGGCACGCTGTTCCCGCTGATTTTCGGCTTCAGCTGGCTCCTGTTCATCGGCACCAACGTGGCCCGCAAGTCCTGGCGGTGGGCCATGTGGGCCGCTCCCCTGCTTTTCGCGGTGGCCCACTTGTGGTCCAACCTTGCCATCGATTCGGTGCTGTCCGCAGAAGCACCCGACGCCGGTTCAGTTGCCGTGGCGTCGGCAGTCACGGTTGCATCGTGGGTCCTTTTCCTGCTGAGCCTGGTGTGCGGTGTGGTCGCCGTCTTCCTGGGAAAGAAGCGCCCCGCCTGAGCACGGCTGTTTGAGCGGTCTCCCGCGCCCGGCTTGGCCGGGCACTTCTCCCCATTCCGCCGCCAGCCCCACGCCGATACCGTGAGCCTTGGCGCCAGGTTCGGCGCGCGGAGTGTATTGGGGGAAATTCGTGGGAGAAATCCGGGCCGATTCCAGGCTCAACATTGTTGAGATCAGCGGTCTGGCATGGGCGGCAACTGTCCGCAAGGCCGCCGAACTGATGGACAGCGGCCAGGACGAAGACCTTGCCGCCTATCAGGCCTCCTTGCAGGCGCAGGGTGACGTCACGCCGGAAATTGCAGAGGAACTCCTCGGCGCCGCCATTCTCGACGCCCGTGGGGTGATGTCACAGCAATGGGTGCTGGCAGTCTTCCTTGCGGCGTCGGCACCGCTGAGAGCGTCCACCGTCGTTCAGCATGAGGGCACGCTTCAGTCTGAGGGCACGCTGGAGTCGATCCATACTGACATCGGCATCGCGGGCGGGCGGGGCGTTGGCCTCTCGTATCGCCGCCGCATCAGCACCGAAGCGGGAGGTGGTGCTGTCACGGAAGTCCGCAACGCCGTCGAGGTTTCCTTTTTCCGGGAGGAGGACGCTTGGGCGTCCCTCAGCCGTCATTTTCCGGACCTGCCCCGGCTCGTTGACTCCCCCGGCAATCTTCCGCAGGCAACGGCCGCCGACGTCGGCTGCACTATCCACCTCGAGGTGACGGCGGTTCCCCCGGGGAGGCACGGTTCCCAGCCATACCAACGCCGCCACAGCTGGGGCCTCGCCGAACACCTGTACTCCTTGGAGGCAAGCCCCGGGGACACTGCCACGGTCTCCTTGATGCCCGTCCCTGCCACCGACATTGCAAGCGAGTTCGCCTGGTCCGTGCTGGGCGGCCGTGAATACCTCGCCAGCGCCCGCGTCGAAGTGAGCAACGGGAGCGTGCACGCATGAGCCTGTATGGAATGGACGTGGAGGCCGGCCGGCGCCTCAGCAAGGAGTTTGCCCGGAGCAGCCAACGGTTGCTGGACCTCAGCGGCAGCCTCACTCCGCTCATCGCCGACGTGGAGTGGTACGGCGACGACGGGCAACGGTTCACCCACGACTGGAAGGCCTACCGCAGCCAACTTGTCGCCGCCGGGCATGCGCTCGAAGCCGCCTCACAAGCCGTGCAACGGAACGTTGACAAGCAGCTGGAAGCCAGCGCCACATCGGCCGGCTCCGCTGGTACGTCCACTTTGGACCGGCTGCTGGACGCGGCCGCTGACGATGCCGGCGAGCTGTGGAGCACCTTCGGCAGGGTCAACCGTGTGCTTGCCGGCACCGCCTCAAGCATGTGGTACCTCGCGCAGGACCTGGCGCCCCTCCCCATCGGAAACCTGATGGATGCCGAGGAGAACCGCTTCACTCGTTTCGGCGACCTGGTAAACATGGGCTGGGGTTGGCTGACGTCAGGTGAACCACCATCGATCACCCAGCTGGTGTCCAACGGCGTGCTACTCGTCGCGGCGACGCTGAACACCGCCGCGACGGTGACGGGTTTCGGTTTCCAGAACCCGCATTTGTTGGATGATGGTCGGCCGGTGGCGGGGAATCCCCTTCCGCTGACGGTGGGAACGCCCGGAAAAACAGATGCCAACGGCAGGGCCGTCACGCCTGTTCCCTCAAGCATCAGTGCCATCCTTGCCGCTACTGACGCCGCATACTCTGACGCTGGAAAGGACGGCACGGAGGACACCGGCATCAGGATCACCACGGTCGAAAAGCCAGGCAGTCCGCCTGCCTACATCGTGAGCATTCCGGGCACGACGCGGTGGATGCCCGATGGTGCGGCCAACCCTACGGACCTCACCGGAAACCTTGAACTCGCCGGTGGGAACCTGTCCACGGCCGCTCAGGCCGTGAGCCTGGCAATGGAGAAAGCCGGGATTCCTCCTGGTGCGCCAGTCATGCTGTCAGGGCATTCCCAGGGTGGGATGATCGCCACGGCGTTGGCCTCGGACAGTGGATTCACGGACAGGTTCAACGTGACCAATGTGGTCACGTATGGCTCTCCGGTGGACTCGGCTCCCATCCCGTCATCAATCGATGTACTGGCTCTGCAACACTCCGGCGACCCCGTTCCCAAAGTTGACCTGGCCGATGTCACCATGGCGCCCGGAGGGGTCTCCATGAGCCGGGACAACAACGCCGTGGTGGTTACATTGCCCAATCCGGACATCGATCCCGGTTTCGGCGGGTTGAGCTACCACGATTCCTACCGCTACGTGGACTCAGTCACCCGGTTGGAAGGCGGCGGTCCCATCAACCAGTACAGTCAAAAGGACTCCACCCAGCAGTTCCTGACCAACGACGCAAGCCAGGTGTCCTCTACCGTGTCCAACATTTCCCGAAAGCAGTGATCTTGAGCAAACTTCCCAGAGCACTGGCAACAGTCCTGATCATCGGGCTGTTAATCCTCGGCGTCACCGCCTGCGGCGTTGGTGGTCCATCCAAGGCGGAACGGCTCGGCAAGGACATGGAGGACGCGGCAGGCTCCGTACCCGGAATCCAGGATGCCCAGGTGCACGTGAACATGAACACATCCGGAAACTTCATCACCGCGAAGCTGACAGGGACGGGCTCTGACCAGGCCGCACTTGCCGGGGCCTTGGACGGAGCGTTGCCGGCAATGCTCGAGAAGACCAAGGAGCTGGACTCCGGTTCCTTCTCGGTCAGTATCTTTTCGCCGGACGATACCGTATCCGTCGGGGCAGCGGAGCTGGGCTACACCGGCGGCACCTCGCTGGTGGACATCCGCGACTACTTCCTCAACCGGCCCTGAGCGCCGTCCGTTCAGTCCGTACGCGTTGGGCGATCACCAGGCCCGCTGCCGCCAGGCCTATGGTCACGGGATAGCCCATGAGCCGTTCCAGGGTCCCGGGCTGGGGTACGTCCATTCCCGTGATCCCACCCACCACCAGCGCAAGAAGGCAGACTGTTGCGCAGGCAGCGAGGAACCAGCTGACCGGCGTCTGCCGGAACCACAGAATGGCCAGCAGCAGCAGCGCAAAGCCTCCGCCGATGAAGAACATGAGTGCCCCGGCGAAGTGCCACGGGGAGCCAGCGTCCTCGGGTACGAGGCCAACAATCACCGTTCCCAACCCCGCGACGCCGGTGAGTATCCGGATAGCTACAGCCAGAATCCAGGGCACCGTCAGCACGCGGGCGACAGCCAGGCTGTCCCCGGCCGCGCGGAAACGCCTGGCATGGACGCCCGGCCTGGCCGCCACGCACAAAAGCCCCGCCGTCAGGAAGAGGGCGCCAAGGACCAAGGCCAGGCCCTGGACCACGAAGGAGGCATTCATCAGCCAGTGCAAGGGCGAACACACGGCCCGGTCCTCATACACGCCGCAGGAAACAGCGCCCAGGTCGCTGATGAAACCGGTGGCCCTGCTGTAGGGCTGCGGGCCGGCCCAGGATTCGATCACGGCAGCCTCCGCCACGAAATACTGGACCACGCTCAGCTGGGCCCATCCGCCGATGTTCGCCCTGGTACTGCGCAGGTCCGGAAGGAACGCTCCGGCCTGTACGGGTGCAATCTGGTGGCCATTCATGACCGTCAGCCTAGCCGTGTTCGGGCGGCGCCCCGGCAGCTTGTATGCTTGTAGTCGTGTCCGGGCCCTCGAGCTCCAGCAGTGGGATTCCAAGCCGTGGACACACAGGCCCTCGTAGCTCAGTGGATAGAGCACGGCTCTCCTAAAGCCGGTGTCGTTGGTTCGATTCCAATCGAGGGCACTTGAACCATCAGCAGCCCACCCCGGACCTGCGGGCCTACCTGGCCGGCAGCTGGGTGGTGGAGCGGACACTCCTGGACCGTGCCACGGGCACCAAAGGTTCCTTCACCGGCGTCGTGCGCTATCAAGAGAACCCCGACGGCGGGCTGGACTACCGCGAAGACGGAACCATGCACTGGCCCACCCACTCGGGACCCGCCTTCCGCGAATACCGCCTGAGGCCGGGCAGCAGCCGGGAGTCCATGGACGTGTTCTTTCCTGACGACCGGCCCTTCCATGTCATGAGTTTCACGGAGCAGGGCCACCAGGACGAACACTGGTGCGATCCGGACGATTACCGCGTCAACTACCTGTGGGAGGGGCCGGACGCGTTCAGCTTCACCTGGGACGTCCGCGGGCCGGCGAAGGACCTGCTGCTGGAATCGCACCTGAGGAGGAATGCATGAACGTGATCGTGGTCAGCGCCGTCTGCGTCTACAACCAGGCAGGCCAGCTCCTCACCGTCCGAAAACGCGGCACGGAGAAATTTATGCACCCCGGCGGAAAGCCCGAGACCGGAGAAACGGCTGCCGAGGCAGCGTCCAGGGAGCTCCTCGAAGAAGTCGGCATCGAGGTGGCCCCGGAGGATCTGGAACCCTTGGGCCTCTGGCATGCCGTCGCCGCCAACGAGGACGAAACCACCATCGAGGCCACCGTTTTCACGGCCCCGGGGACGTGGGAAGCGCACCCCTCTGCGGAAATCGCCGAAATCCGCTGGCTCGACCTTGGTGCTCCCCTGCCCGACGACCTTGCCCCGCTCCTGACGGACCACGTCCTCCCGGCCCTCGCAGCACCCAACTAGGGGACAGCAAACGCTCCACTAAGGTGCCAGTGGAGCGTTTGCTGTCCCCCAGTTGGGTCTACAGCTCCGGGACCGCTTCCTGGGCCACCGCCGTAGCCTCGGCGAACTGCGTGCGGTAGAGCTCCGCGTAGCGGCCGTCCGCCGCCAGCAACCCGCTGTGGGTGCCGCGCTCCACGATCCGGCCGTCCTCCACCACCAGGATCGCGTCCGCGGCACGGATGGTGGACAAGCGGTGCGCAATCACGACGGCGGTACGCCCCTCGAGCGCCTCGCCCAAAGCGGCCTGAACGGCAGCTTCGTTGGTGGAGTCAAGCGCTGCCGTAGCCTCGTCCAGGATCACGACGCGGGGCTGCTTGATCAGCAACCGCGCGATAGTGAGCCGTTGGCGCTCGCCACCGGAGAGCCGGTAGCCGCGCTCCCCCACCACGGTCTCCAAACCATCGGGCAATGACCGGATCATGGGCTCCAGCCGCGCACGCCGGAGCACGTTCCACATGTCCTCCTCGGTGGCATCCGGCCGGGCGAGGCGCAGGTTCGAGGCGATGGTTTCGTGGAAGAGGTGGCCATCCTGGGTCACCATGCCCAAAGTGTCACGAAGGGAATCGAAGGTGATGTCCCGGACGTCGGTACCCGTCTTCGGTCCGTGGCCGCCGAAGCGCACGGCTCCGGAATCGACGTCGTACAGGCGGGACAGCAGTTGGGCGATGGTTGACTTCCCGGCGCCGGAGGAACCCACCAACGCCACAGTCTGGCCCGGTTCAACCCGGAAGCTGATCCCATGCAGCACTTCCTCCCCACCGCGGGTGTCCAGCGTGGACACTTCCTCCAAGGACGCCAGGGACACCTTGTCAGCCGACGGGTAGGAGAAGCGGACATCGTCAAACTCCACCGCAACCGGGCCGGGGGCAACCTCGACGGCGTCCGGCTTCTCCGTGATGAGAGGCTTGAGGTCCAGGATCTCGAAGACGCGCTCAAAGCTGACCAGTGCGCTCATGATCTCCACCCGGGCGTTGGACAGTGCCGTCAACGGTGCGTAGAGGCGGGTCAACAGGAGCGCCAGGACCACCACATCGCCCGGAGCGAGCTGGCCGCTGAGGGCCAGCCAACCGCCGAGGCCGTACACAAGTGCCAGAGCCAAAGCGGAAACCAAGGTCAGGGCCGTGACGAACGTGAACTGGAGCATGGCGGTCCGGATGCCGATGTCACGCACGCGTCCGGCCCGGTCAGCGAACTCTCGCGATTCCTCGTCCGGGCGGCCAAAAAGCTTCACCAAGGTGGCACCGGGGGCGGAGAAGCGCTCCGTCATCTGGGTGCCCATGGCGGCATTGTGGGCCGCGGCCTCGCGTCGGAGATCGGCCAGTTTCGAACCCATGCGGCGTGCCGGGATCAGGAAGATGGGCAGCAACACCATGGCGAGCACAGTGACCAGCCACGAGGTATTGAGCATCACGGCAAGGGTCAACGCCAAAGCCACCACATTGCTGACCACCCCGGACAGGGTTCCGGCAAAGGCGGACTGGGCACCGATGACATCGTTGTTCAAACGGCTCACCAAGGCACCGGTCCGTGTCCGGGTGAAGAACGCAATGGGCATGCGCTGCACGTGGTCGAACACGCGGGTGCGCAGGTCCACGATGACACCCTCGCCGATCGTTGAGGAGAGCCAGCGCGTCAGCAGCCCCACTCCGGCCTCGCCCACCGCGACGATCGCAATGAGAACGGCCAGCCAGATGACCGTTCCCACACCTGCGTTGGCGATGATCGCGTCCACCACCTGCCCGGCGAGCACCGGGGTGGCCACGGCGAGGAAAGCGCCCGCAATGGAGGCGATGACGAAGGCGATGAGTTTGCCCTTATGCGGGGCTGCAAAAGCCAGGACCCTCTTCAGGGTTTCCTTGGAGAACGGCTTGGAACCGCTCTTGGCAGTGGTGATGTTGTACAGCGAGCTCCAGGCCACGCGGTCCATGCTCATGCGTTACTTCTCCTGGCTTGGGTTGTGGTGAAGCTCCCGGACTTGTCCGTTGTCCAGATGCCACCGTGAATCGAGTCGGACGTTTTCCAGCAGGCGGCGATCGTGGGTGACCAGCAGGAGCGCACCTTCGTAGCTTTCCAGTGCCTCTTCGAGCTGTTCGATTGCCGGCAGGTCCAAGTGGTTGGTGGGCTCGTCCAGGACCAGCAGGTTCACCCCACGCGCCTGCAGCAAGGCGAGCGCAGCACGGGTCCGCTCCCCCGGGGACAGCGAGTCCACGGTGCGCGCGGTGTGGTCTGCCTTGAGGCCGAACTTGGCAAGGAGGGTGCGGACGTCCGCGCTGTTCCAGTCCACCAGCACAGCTTCCACGGCATCACCCAGCGGCTGGCCGCCGTCGAGCAGTCCTCGCGCCTGGTCGATTTCGCCGATGGCGACGGACGCACCCATGGAGGCTTCGCCGTCGTCGGGCTTCTGCGTTCCCAGCAGCAGTCGCAGCAGCGTAGACTTGCCCGCGCCATTCGGTCCCGTGATGCCGATCCGTTCCCCGCCATTGAGTTGGAGGTTGACCGGTCCCAGAGTGAAGTCGCCTTGGCGGGCGACGACGTCGCGCAAGGTGGCGACGACGGCACTTGAGCGGGGTGCCTGGCCGATGCTGAACTGGAGCTGCCACTCCTTGCGGGGCTCTTCCACCTCGGTGAGCCGGGCGATGCGGGACTCCATTTGCCGGACCTTCTGCGCCTGCTTCTCGGAGGATCCGGTACTGGCGGCGCGACGGATCTTGTCGTTGTCCGGGTTCTTCTTCATGGCGTTCCGGACGCCCTGGGAGCTCCACTCACGCTGGGTGCGGGCGCGGGAGACGAGGTCGGCCTTGGTGTTGGCGTATTCCTCGTAGCGCTCACGGGCGTGCCGCTTGGCGACGGCACGCTCTTCGAGGAAGGATTCGTAGCCGCCGTCGTAGACTGCCACCGAGTTTTGGGCCAGGTCCAGCTCCACGACTGTCGTGACACAGCGGGCCAGAAATTCGCGGTCGTGGGACACCAGGACCACCCCACCACGCAAACCCTGGACGAAAGCTTCAAGGCGTGCCAGTCCATCGAGGTCGAGATCGTTGGTGGGCTCGTCCAGGAGCACCACATCGAATCGGCTCAACAGCAACGCGGCCAGCGCCACCCGGGCCGCCTGCCCGCCGGAGAGGCCGGTCATCAAGGCGTCGGCGCCGAGCTCGAGCCCGAGGTCGGCCAGGACAGCGGGGATGCGGTCTTCCAGGTCCGCTGCACCGGAGGCCATCCAGCGGTCGAAGGCAACCGAGTAGGCGTCATCCGCGCCGGAAGCTCCCGAACCGAGCGCTTCGGCCGTGGTTTCCATCTCCAATGTGGCTTGGGCGCAGCCGGTGCGGCGCGCGATGTAGCCCGCGATCGTCTCTGCCTGCGTGCGCTCGTGTTCCTGCGGCAGCCAGCCCACAAAAGCATCCGCGGGCGCCAGGCTGATGCTGCCCGCCTGTGGCTGGTCAACGCCGGCCAGGAGGCGAAGCAGGGTTGATTTGCCGGCACCGTTGGCGCCCACCACGCCCACCACGTCCCCTGGTGCCACTGTGAGGGACAGTTTGGAAAAGAGTGTGCGGTGGCCATGACCACCGGCAAGTTCCTTGGCCACCAAGGTTGCAGTCATTTGTCTATCCTCCAGCAAAGGGAACGCGGATGGTTCGGCCGCGATTCCCGCGGGCATGGAAAAACCCGCCGGTCCGGACTTGGGGGGTGTACGGACCAGCGGGTTCAATCACCAAGCATAATTCAATGTGGCGACGGCGTAAAATCGATCTGTACTCCCACTTACAGCATTCCGCTGGTTTGCCGCGTCACATCACAGAGAGTTCCCCATGCCCCTACAGTCCAAGGCGTTCCAGCGCTGGCTTCATGGCGTTGCGCCCGATGCCAGCACGGCGGACGTTTGCAGGATCGCCGGCATCAAGAGGACAACCTTGGCCCAGCAACTGGTCCGCGGCAAGGTGGCCGAATCCACGCTGGTGAGCATCAGCCGGGGCTTCAACATCAACCCCGTCCAGGCACTCTCCACCTTTGACCTGTACTCCGATCTCCGCGGGGATCCCGTGCCGCCCACCCCCTGCGAGCTGGTGAGCCAGGTTGCCACCATCGACCTTTTGCGTGCGGTGGTCGAACGCAGCGAGCCCGGTTCCGGGCCGGCCGCGCCCCTTTCGGAGCCACCGCACCCAACGTCGATCCGCAACTGGGTGGACGCGATCGACGACGGCGAGCTGCGGCACCGGGTCAGCGGCACCACGGGCATCGCTCCCCAGAACTTCTCCGCCCACCTGACAGCCAACCGGCTTCCACCGGAACTCGCGATCGCCACCTCGCGTGCTGCCGGCGTCGGCCCGGCGGGAGGCTTGGTGGCAGGGGGACTGATCACCGAAGCCGAGGCCGGATGGGTTCCCAATGCCCGCCGCGACGCTTTGGACCGGATGAGCCAAAGTGCACTGGTGACCCTTGCCGGTGAACGGCTTATGGCGTTGGGCAAGACTCTTCGCCGACAGGAACAAGACCACGAACGTACTGAAAGAATTTGGGAGAACCTCGGATGACGGCTGTCCTGCCCTGGGTCACGCTGGTTGTTTGCCTTGCGATCACTGTCGCACGGATACCCAGCGCGCTGCGCGGGGAAAACCGCGTGGTGTTTTACATTTTTTCGTTGATCTCTCTCAGTATCTTCATCAGCATCGAAGATCCCTACCTCGTGATTGATGGTTGGTTGGGCGGGATGAACATCGGCAACCTGATCCTGCGCTTCCTGCTGTATGCCACGTTCTTCTTCATGGGCATCAAGATCGCCACGGCCTTCGGGTCGGAGTCCGCCTTACGGGCCATCCGTGGTCCCATTGGCATCACGGTCGCGGCGATCGTGGGCGCGTTGACCATCTACTTTTTCCTCATCACGGACACCCGGGGCTCGTCGGCCGGGATGAGCGGGCTGGTGTGGGGACCATCCTTGGAGGCCTACGCCTTCATGGGCCGCTTCTATCCAGGGTTCGTGGCCGCGTGTCTGCTGCCTGCCATCTGGCGCACGGTGGTGAGCCAGGCCCCGGTGCTCCTGCGCCTCGCTTCGGGCTTGCTGCTGCTGGGTTTGTCGCTGCTTTTGCTGTCCCAGCTCTTTCCTCTGATCCCTTTTTCGGAGGCTTGGTTGCGCGTGCTTATCAACTACTCCGCAGCCATGTTCACCTGCATTGGATTGGCTGGGATCAGGTTCTCGAAGGCCTTCGCGCGTCGCAAACGACGTCTCTCGGCGTAAGACTTTCACAAAACCATTAGATCGTGGCACAATCATGAATGTGTGAATGCGGTTGCAGCCTGACACCGGAATCAGAGAACGGGTTTCCGGTGGATGTGGCGCCCAAGTGAGCACAATTGGGGGGATGAGTGGTGGCGGGCTGTTGGGGACCGCCCCCACTCAGCCTTTTTAACGCCACATTCGCCCGGCATCGGTGTACACCGCAATACCGTTCCCCTGCGGTGGCTAAGATGGCTCCATGAACAGCCTCCGCACCCGTCGTTCCGTCCTTGCCGCCACCCTGGCTTCCGCTGCCCTTGCCCTTTCGGCCTGTGGCGGAGGATCAGCACCGGCGCAGTCCGGCGGGGACACGTCCCTGTCCGACGTGAAGTCCAAGGGCGAATTGGTCATCGCCACCGAGGGTACCTACCGCCCGTTCAGCTTCCATGCCGAGGGCGCTGGCGACCTCACCGGATTCGACGTCGAAATCGCCAAGGCTGTGGCCGAAAAGCTCGGCGTCAAAGCGTCCTTCCAGGAGACCCAGTTCGACGGCATCTTCGCGGGCCTCGATTCCAAGCGCTTCGACACCATCGCCAACCAGATCTCCATCAACGATGAGCGCAAGGCCAAATACGAATTCTCCAGCCCCTACACCATCTCCACCGGCGTAGTGGTCACCAAGTCGGACAACTCCAGCATCAACAGCTTCGCCGACCTCAAGGGCAAAACCACCGCGCAGTCCCTGACCAGCAACTTCTACAAGATGGCCGTTGAAGCCGGAGCCAATGTCCAGGCCGTTGAAGGTTGGGCGCAGTCCGTCACTCTGGTCCAGCAGGGACGCGTCGACGCAACGGTGAATGACAAACTCACCTACCTGGACTATGCCAAGACCACTCCCGATTCCGGCCTGAAGGTTGCGGCGGAGGCGCCGGACAAGACAGAAAGCGCGTTGGTCTTCCGCAAGGGCTCCACTGAGCTCACCAAGGCCGTGGACAAGGCTTTGGAAGACCTCCGTGCGGACGGAACGCTGGCAAAGATCTCGGACAAGTACTTCGGCGCGGACGTCACCAAATAGATGAACTGGGACCTCGTCTGGAGTTCCTTCGGGCCGCTCATCACCGGGGCCGTGACCGGGACCATTCCGCTAACACTGATGTCCTTCGCCTTTGGGCTGGTGCTTGCCTTGTTCGTGGCCTTGCTGCGGTTGAGTCCCAACGTCGTGCTCTCGGGAATCGGCCGTTTCTATGTGTCGGTCATCCGCGGCACTCCCCTGCTGGTGCAGCTGTTCGTGATCTTCTACGGCCTGCCCAGCGTTGGAGTGAAGCTTGATCCCTGGCCCAGTGCGGTCATCGCGTTCTCCTTGAACGTGGGCGGTTACGCGGCCGAGATCATCCGGGCCGCCATCCTGTCCGTGCCCAAGGGTCAATGGGAAGCCGGACACACCATCGGCATGTCCAACCGGCAGACCCTGGTGCGGATCATCCTCCCGCAGGCTGCCCGGGTCTCCGTTCCGCCGCTGTCCAACACCTTCATCTCCCTGGTGAAGGACACGTCCCTTGCATCACTGATCCTGGTCACCGAACTGTTCCGGAATGCCCAGCAGATCGCCGCTTTCAGCCAGGAGTTCATGGCCCTGTACCTGCAGGCAGCCCTGGTCTACTGGGTCATCTGCCTGGTTCTTTCCACAGCGCAGTCCGCGGTGGAACGAAGATTGGACCGCTATGTCGCCCACTGATCACTCCAGCATGGTCCTGGAGGCACGGAACCTCGCCAAGTCCTTCGGCAGCAACACCGTTTTGCGGGACATCGACATCGATATCCGACGCGGACAAGTAGTGGCCCTCATCGGGCCCTCCGGCTCCGGGAAGACCACAGTCCTGCGCTCCCTGAACGGCCTGGAAATTCCCGACGCCGGTACTGTCACCTTCGGGGACAGCGATGGCACCGGCGCGCTCGCCATCGATTTCGGTGCCAAGGTGGGCAAGAAGGCGGTTGCTGCCCTGCGCGACCGCAGTGCCATGGTTTTCCAGCACTACAACCTGTTCCCTCATATGACAGTGCTGAAGAACATCATCGAAGGCCCCGTCCAGGTACAGAAGCGTCCCAAGGCCGAGGCCGTCGCCGAGGCCGAGCGTCTGCTGGAGCGTGTGGGTCTGGCTGACAAACGCGACGCATATCCCTTCGAGCTCTCCGGCGGCCAACAGCAGCGGGTGGGCATCGTCCGGGCGCTGGCCCTGAAACCCCAGCTCTTGTTGTTCGACGAGCCCACCTCAGCCCTGGATCCTGAGCTTGTGGGCGATGTGCTGGGCGTCATAAAAGAGCTGGCGGAAGAAGGCTGGACCATGGTGATCGTGACCCACGAGCTGGCATTCGCCCAGCACGTGGCGGACGAGGTCATCTTCATGGACGGTGGAGTTGTCGTTGAACGCGGCCCCGCTGCCGAGGTGCTCCGGGCACCCCGGCAGGAACGGACCAAACTTTTTGTGAAACGGCTCCAGCACGACGTCTAAGCTGGTGGGGAGAAATTGGGGGGTCTGACATTGGACGAGACAAGCGTCAAACCGGAGAGCGGCAGTTCGCGGCGCACCACGCTCATCGTGGTGATCGTGGCCATCGCACTGGTAGCGGGAGGCTTCGGCACGTGGTTCGCGCTGTTCCGCCCCACCGGGGTCCAGCGGGCGGATGTTGAGCGCCTGGACAAACAACGCGGAATCGTGGACAACTCCATGAACCTCTACGATCCGCTGCTCCAGGAGTTCACGGCCCGCTATACCAACGTGGTGGCACAGGCGGACGAGGACCAGGAAAAAGACTACGTGCTGAGCCGGGAAAGCGAACTGATCAAGCGCGAATCGGAAGCCAATACCGGCAGGCTGAACGCCATGGCCGCCTCTCCGGTGGTCCAAGAGGAAAATGTGGCTGCCGCTTTCCAAAAGTTCAAGGAAAACTACGCCGCTGTCATCGCCTACAGCGACCAGCAGCTCATTAATACCGCCAACATCACCCGATCGGTGGGAGGTCCCTGCGCACCGCTCCACAAGGACCTCAACGTGGCCGGCGAGAACTATTCGGCGGACTACGTCAAGACCGCCGATGCATGCTTGGAAGGGTTGGCCAGCGCCAAAGACAAGGCCGATGAAGAGACAGTAGCGCTCCTCACCGGCATCGAAGCTGTGGTCAAGGGGCAACGGGACAAGCAGCAGGAAGTCCTGAATCAGACAGAGCCGCTGGCCCGTTTGGCCAAGAGCACCACGGCAGGAGTTGCCCTTCTCGATATCAACGATGCCTTGAATAAAGTGCGAACGACGTATGAGGAGGCCGTCAAAGCCAAATCGACCAAACTGGTTGAGGACGCCAACTCATCCAATGCCGATCTTGAAGGTGCCTTGAAATCCCGCTTGCAAAGTTTTGATGCAACCGGTCGAGAGGGGAATTAACCATGACGATTGAGCACCCCGCGACCAATCCCGCCCCTGCCCGCCCCCGCCGTCGGGCTATTTTGGCGATCAGCATCATTGTTGCCGTACTGGTGATCGCTGCCGCCGCCTTGGTGGCTGTCAATCAGTTCTCCAGCCAGCAGAAGAAGGAAAGTCTGGCATCACTGAAGGAAGACCGCCTGAACGCCTTGGGTGATGCCCGGAACAAAATCCAGCCGGCGGTCAACGCATATTTGGCGGCGTACAAGAAAGCCCGCAACACTCCTGTCTCGCGGGACCAGGCCGTGCAGGACAGCCAGAAGGAAAAAGAGGAATTCCAGCAGGCCACCACGTCTGCCCGCTCCGCCCTTCAGGAAGTGAAGTCGGGGAACGACTCCGGTGACAACCCCGTGGGAGTGGCGGTGCTGCAGCTGGTGGACTCACACGAGCGCTACTTCGATTACATGGAGGGCTTGGTGGAGTCCTACCCGCAGTTTGATGGCCTTTTCCGCGAAGATGACGCCGCTGGATGCAACGGCTTGTTCGTGGGCTCCAAAGCGGCCACACTGCGGGAACGCCAGACCCTCCTGGCCCAGGCAGCGGCTCCCTGCCGCAAGGCAGCCAGTGAACTCAAGCAATCAAAGAACAACGCATACGTGGAGTTCGCCCGCACCTTCGACAAGCACGTGGCCGACCTCGAGGCACGCGCCGAGGTCACGGCGGCAGGCGAAGAGAAGTACGCGGAGTTCGTCCGCGCCAAGGATGATCTGGTCAAAAAGGCAGACGATGCCGAGGCCCGGAACGCACCAAGCGAAGAGGTGCTGAAAATCGCCGACGAAGCCAAAGCGGTCAACGCCCGGATCCGTGCCAACCGGTCCGAATTCGATTTCGCGGCAAAACGCTACCTGTCAGGCGTCAAAGAGATGCCCTCCCTCATCGAGAATGTTTTCTCCAAGGAAGTCGCCGCCGACATCAAGCACTTCGACTCCGTCATTCCCGCCCGCGTACAGATCCTGAAGGACAGCGTCGACGTTCAGCTGGTGGAGTAGCCTCCCCGAGGACTACCGCGAGAAGCGCAGCGTGACCAACTGAAACGGGCGAAGCACCAGGCGCACCGTGGAGTCGTCCCCCACAGTGACCCCGGAGGTCTCCGTAGCCCGCTCCAAGAGGTCCGTGGCACTGACACCCGTGGCGGCAAAGCCGGGCTTCACCTGGGCAGCTGAGCGCTCACCCAGGGATTCGTAGAGCCTCACCACAACATCACCGGAGCCGTCTTCGGCCAGTTTCACGGCTTCCACCACGATCGCCGGGTTGGATACCGAAACCAACGGATCAACGGCGTGCCCGCCGGTGACAAAACGCGGCTTGAGGTTGGTCCGGTACCCCTCCTCCACGGCGTCGGCTATCGCCGCTCCAGGCCGGATGGAAAGCTCCAGCGTGTGTTCGCCCCGGTCCGCTTCCGGATCCGGGAAACGGGCGGAGCGCAGCAGCGAGGTGCGGACCGTCGTCGTCGTTCCACCGTCCTGGCGGACCGCCCTGGTGACGTCGTGTCCATAGCTGGAGGCATTGCTGATGGCTACGCCGTAACCCGGTTCAGCCACGTGGATCCAACGGTGGGCACAGATCTCGAACTTCGCCGCTTCCCAGGACGTATTGGTGTGGGTGGGCCGGAACACGTGGCCAAACTGCGTCTCCGAGGCGGAGCGGTCCGCGCGGACATCCAGCGGGAAAGCGATTTTCAGCATCTTCTCGCGTTCCTGCCAGTCCACCGTGGTGGCGATCCCCAGCGAGGTTGCGCCGGCGTCGAGCCTCAGTCGCTGCGTAATGGTGGACGCGCCCACCGTGCGCTTGACCAGCACGACGGCGCCCGCCGGGGTCCGCTCGAGATCGACGGCTTCAGCGTCGGTCAGCGGGGTGACGTTACGGCGGTAGAACTCTTCGATGTCCCAGGCATCCCACTCGTTGGGAGTGTCCCTGAACAGCTCCAGCAGATTGGCAGCCTGCCCGGGCGCGATGGCCTCCCGGCCACTGGCATGGTCCATCACCGAGGTCAGCAGGCCGTTCGCATCCACGACAACCCGGATCAGTCCGTTATCCAGCACGAAACCGCCTTTGGACTGCTCCACGTGGACGCCCGCACCGGGTTGGGTGGTCTCGGCGACGCCCAGGGCAGGCACCCCGCTTCGCTGGTGCGGAGCGGCGTTCAGGAGGAATTCGGATTGGCCTTCTCCCACCAGCGCTTGGGCCGCCTGCGCAATGATCTGCTCAAGGTCGCGGGAGATCGCCTCGTAATTCCGCTCGGCATCCTGGTGGACCCAGGCGATGGAGCTGCCCGGAAGGATGTCGTGGAACTGCTGCAGGAGCACCAGCCGCCACAGCCGCTTCAGTTCATCCTGGGGATACGTGTAATCGCTGCCGAGACGGACCGCCGCCGTGGAGCACCACAACTCTGCCTCACGCAGCAGATGCTCGCTGCGCCGGTTGCCCTGCTTGGTCTTGGCCTGGCTCGTGTACGTGCCGCGGTGCATCTCCAAGTACATCTCCCCCACCCAGACAGGCAGGTTGGTGTACTCGGCCTCAGCCTTGGTGAAGAAGTCCCTGGCGGTACCCATCCGTACCTTGGGCGAGCCCTCCAGGTCTGCGGTTCGGTGCGCGGCAGCCACCATTTCGCGCGTAGGGCCGCCACCGCCGTCGCCGTATCCAAACGGCACCAGGGACATCGTGCCCCGGCCGTGATCGCGGTAGTTTCGCTCTGCGTGCGCCAGCTCGCGGCCGTGAAGCTCAGCGTTGTACGTATCCACCGGCGGGAAGTGGGTGAACAACCGGGTGCCGTCGATGCCCTCCCACGAGAACGTGTGGTGCGGCATGCGGTTGACCTTGTTCCACGAAATCTTCTGGGTCAGGAACCACCGTGAACCGGCCTCCTTGACGATCTGCGGGATGGCCCCGGAGTAGCCGAAGGAGTCCGGCAGCCAGGCCTCCTGGCATTCGATGTCGAACTCCTTGAGGAAGAAGCTCTTGCCTTCGACGAACTGGCGCGCCATGGCTTCGCCGCCGGGCATGTTGGTGTCTGATTCAACCCACATGCCACCCACGGGGATGAACTGGCCGGCCTTGACCTTCTCCCGGATGCGAACGAAAAGCTCAGGGAAGAATTCCTTCATCCACGCCATCTGCTGCGCGGAAGAACAAGAGAAGACGAACTCCGGGTCCTCATCCATGAGCGCCACGACGTTGGAGAAGGTCCTGGCGCACTTGCGGATGGTTTCACGGACCGGCCAGAGCCAGGCGGAATCGATGTGGGCATGGCCAGTTGCCAGAAGTTCGTGGGCCGAGGCGTAGGCGGGGCGGCCCAGGACCTCCTTCAGCGCTTCCCGGCCGGCGGCGGCGGTTCCCGCGACATCGTCCGGGTCCATGATGTCCAGCATGCGTTCGAGTGCACGCAGGATCTCGTGGCGGCGGGGCAGTTCCATGGGCAGTTCATGCATTAGGCCGCTGAGGGTCCAGATGTCCTGGTTGAGCTCCCAGACGGTCTCGTTCAGTTCGGCAATGGCGATACGGCCAAGGCGGTAGCGCGGCTCGTCACCCGAGGTAGCCTTGTCCCCCAGCGGCGTTGGGGCAAAGGACCAGCCCTGCGCGACATCCGGGTTGGCCGCGGCTTCCACATAGAAATCGACCGAGAGCCCCCCACCCAGAAGCTTGAGGGGAACGTGGTAGTTGCGCGGAGAAATAGCCTTGATGATGCTGCCATCGGCGCGCCAGGCGGTTCCCTCGCACTGGAACCCGGGCACGTCGCTGTTGAAACCGAGGTCCACGATGATCTCCACGGCCGTGGAATCGGACATCCCCCAGTCCTGCGGCACCTCACCCTGCAGGCGCAACCACTTGGTGCTCCATGCCTTGCCCCATGGCGCGCCCGGCTCCTGCGGGGTGAACAGCTGGCGCATCGCGTCTGCGGCAGGGACGGGCTCGCCCGGAGCATCCCAACTGCTCAGTTGCAGCGGTATCGCCCTGCCGTAAATGGCCGGAAGAATGCGGTCCCGAACGAATCGATCGAGACGCTGTTCAGTGATCCGGCGGTCGTCGTGCAATTAATTCCCCTTTTGGCGTTGACTGGGTGGCAAGGCTTGATGACCGGGCGCCGGCGTGCCTGGCGAGGACGGCGTCGTGGTTGTCGCCGCGTTTCCAATCGATGGATAAAATCTACGGCCTTCACGGCCAATAGCCAAGTGACCTGAGGATATCGCTTACACGGGCAACACTATGCCCCCTGCTCCACGATTCTTTCGCGGCCGGCGTACACATTGAGGCTCGCGCCCCGGCTGAAGCCAACCAGCGTGATGCCGGATTCCGCAGCCAGTTCCGCCGCCAGGCTGGAGGGCGCGCTGACGGCAGCCAGCACCGGGATACCGGCCATGGCAGCTTTCTGCACCAGCTCAAAAGATGCCCGCCCTGAAACCTGGAGTACCGCACCGCGCAGTGGCAGCTTGCCGGAGCGCAAGGCCCAGCCCACCACCTTGTCCACCGCGTTATGCCGGCCGACGTCTTCCCTGAGGCAGAGCAGTTCGGTGCTGCCGTCATCGTGGATTCTGAAAAGTCCGGCAGCATGGACACCGCCGGTCTTGTCGAAGACTGCCTGCGCCTCGCGGAGGCGGTCAGGCAGCGCGGCGAGGGCAGCCACGGGAAGGGTGAGGTCGTCTTCGCTGGGGCTGTGGTGTGAAGACTTGCGGACGGCCTCGATGGAATCCGTGCCACAGATGCCGCACGAACTGGACGTGTAGACATTCCTGCCCGTGTCAGGGCGGACGACATCGGGGCGGAGCTGGGCATCCACGACGTTGAAAGTCTGTACCCCGTTCTCGTCCTCCCCCGAGCAAAAACGCTCTGAAATCAGCTGGGAAGGCTCCCAGATGATGCCCTCCGAGACAAGGAAACCCGCCACCAGGTCAAAGTCGTCCCCCGGGGTCCTCATGGTCACCGAGAACGACATGTCGCCAAGCCGGATTTCCAAGGGCTCCTCCACCGCGAGTACGTCTTCCTTGAAGCGGACCGGGTGCTCCAATGCCTGGGGCGAGCCATCCAGGACAAACTTGTGCACCTTCCGGCGCTGTGTCACGCGTCCCATGTCAGGAACCGACCTCCTCATGCCTCACGAAACGTACAGTCATTGCCTTATAGCCGGGGGTGTTGGATTCCCGGGCCACCAGCTCACGGTGCACCAACGCATTGGCTTCGGGGAAGTACGCCGCGGCGCATCCCTTTGCCGTTGGATACCCGATCAGCCGGAACTTGTTGGCCCGCCGCTCCGACCCGGAGAACGTGGAAACAACGTCCACCAGTTCGCGGTCCTGGAATCCGAGCTCCGTCAGGTCCTCCGGGTGGACCAGGATCACGCGGCGCCCGTCCGAGACACCCCGGTACCGGTCATCCAAGCCGTAGAACGTGGTGTTGTACTGGTCATGGCTGCGCATCGTCTGCAGGATCAGGTGGCCGTCGGGAGCTTCCAGGTATTCGAGCGGCCGCACGGAGAAGCGGCCCTTGCCGATGTCCGTTGCGAATGTCCGCGTATCCCGGGGCGGGTTGGGCAGCACAAAGCCGTTCTTGGTACGGATCCGGGTGTTGAAGTCCTCAAATCCGGGGATAACGCGGGAGATGTGATCCCGGATCACATCGTAATCCTCGGCCATGGCGCGCCAGTCCACGCCGTGGTCGTCCCCCAGCGTCGCCTGCGCCATGCGGGCAACGATCACCGGTTCGCTGAGCAGGTGTTCGGAGACCGGCTCCAGCCTGCCCTGTGTTTTGTGGATGACGGACATGGAGTCCTCCACCGAAAGGAACTGCTTGCCCTTGGGGTGCTTGTCATCCATGTCCGTGCGGCCGAGCGTGGGCAGGATCAGCGAAGTTTTGCCATGGACAACGTGGGCGCGGTTGGGCTTGGTGGAGATGTGAACGGTCAGTCCCGCCTTTTTCAGGCCCTCCTCCAACGCGGCGGTGTCCGAGCCTGCGGCTGCGAAATTTCCACCCATGGACACGAACACATCCACCTCACCCTTTTCCAGGGCGTGCTGGGTTTCCACTGAGTCGTAGCCGTGGTCCCGCGGCATCGTGAAGCCGAATTCCTTATCCAATGCGGCAAGGAAGGATTCCTTCGGCTTCTCCCAGATGCCCATGGTGCGGTCGCCCTGGACGTTCGAGTGGCCACGGACCGGACAGGCGCCGGCGCCGCGCTTGCCGAAGTTGCCCTGCAGCAACAGCAGGTTGATGATCTCGCGCAGTGTGTCCACCGAGTGCGGCTGCTGGGTCAGTCCAAGCGCCCAACAGATGATGGTGGCCTTCGAGGCCGCCATCATCGAGGCCACCTTCGTGATCCCGGCCCGCGACAGACCCGTTGCCCGTTCCGTTTGTTCCCAGTCCAGCACAGAACGCGCCTGCCGGTAGGCGTCAAAGCCTTCGGTCTGGCTTTCGATGAATGAATGGTCGACGACGGTACCCGGGTTGAGTTTCTCTTCCGCCAGGAGCAGGTGGCCAAGTGCCTGGAACAGCGCCAAGTCACCCCCTACCTTGATCTGCAGGAACTCGTCGGCGATGGTGGTCCCGCCACCGATCACGCCATTGAGGGACTGGGGGTCCTTGAAGTTCAGCAGTCCGGCTTCAGGGAGCGGATTGACGGCCACTACCTTGCCGCCGTTGTTTTTGCAGTCGCGAAGGGCGGACAACATGCGCGGGTGGTTGGTTCCCGGGTTCTGGCCCACCACCAGCACCAGCTGGGAGTGGTGGATGTCCTCAAGGGAAACGGTGCCCTTGCCGATTCCGATCGTGGGGTTCAGCGCACTTCCCGAGGACTCATGGCACATGTTGGAACAGTCCGGCAGGTTGTTGGTGCCCAGGCTGCGCGCGAACAGCTGGTACATGAAGGCGGTCTCGTTGGCTGTCCGGCCCGAGGTGTAGAACACGCACTTATCCGGGGTGGTGGCGTTGATGTGGTCCCCGACCAGCGCGAAAGCTTCCGTCCAGCTGATGGGTGAATAGTGCGTGTCCCCGGGCCTGATCACTACCGGCTCCGAAATGCGGCCCTGGCTGCCCAGCCAGTACTCCGTTTTGCCTTCAAGTTCGGCGATGGAGTGGTCGGCCCAAAATTGTGAGCCAACAGTGCGCGTAGTGCTTTCTTCGGCGATGGCCTTGGCACCGTTCTCGCAGAACTCCGCAGGGCTCCGCCGTCCGGTGATGGACTCCGGCCACGCGCAGCCCGGGCAGTCGAAACCATCACGCTGGTTGACCCTCAGCATGGAACGGACAGTGCGGGTTACTCCGGCTTGGGCGTAGCCGCGTTCGAGGGCCACTGTGACGGCTTTGACTCCTGCCGCGGCTCGTTTGGGCGGGTGGATCTGCAGGTCATCTTCATTGATGTCCTGTTCGGGAGCATGCCTGTTCATGAGTCCATCATTGCACCTTGCAGCCGCTGGTTTTCGCCACAAGTAACACTGCAGCCGCCTCGCGCTCAGGCGTCCAGTCCGCTCCAGTCCACAGGTCCCGACGACGGCTTCCGCTGCGGGCGCGCGGCCGTTTTCCGGGGCTTGTCCTCGGGGGATTTGGGCACGGGCAACGCCCTCCCCCAGGGCAAGGGGAAAGCCTGGACAGGTTCACCCAGCTGGACTCCATGCGGGGGAACCACCATCACGCCGTCCGCACCGGCGAGCCCACGCATCATGCCCGGCCCCGCGTGTTGGGCCGGCGATGCCAGGCCGTACACCAGCTTGAACGGCATTAGCCGCGTCCGTCCGGGCTCCGCGTCGATGGTGGTGCCACAGGGAACCTCTCCCACCTCGCCCAGCTGCCGGTGCCCCAGCGCCGCAAGCAAAGGTGCCCCGATGGTGAACAAGGCCATCATGGCCGCCAACGGGTTGCCCGGCAGCCCCACCACGAAGCGGCCGTCCGGCAGCTCGGCCAAAACGGCGGGATGCCCCGGCCGCATAGCGATGCCGTCAATCAGCAGCCGGCCTCCGAGTTCGGCCACAGCCCGCCGGAAATGGTCCGTACCGGAGCGGCCGGTCCCGCCGGTGGTAATAACGACGTCGGCAGGCGGCTCCGCTTCTGCGTCCGGATCACCCGGTGCCGGCTCCGTGTCCTGGAGCGCAGCCAGCCACTCCTCGTAGCTGTCGCCCACCCTGAGCTGCTCCCCTGCGATACCGCCGAGGAGTTCCACCACGGAACCAAGCTGTGGCCCGAAGGTGTCGCGTACCTGGCCAGGCTGCGGCACTCCGCGTTCCACTACCTCCGAGCCCGTCAACAGGAACCGGACCAAGGGTTTGCCTACAACGTCTAGGTGGTCCAGGCCCGCCAGGGCCGCGAGGGCAATGTGCGCGGGATTTACGACTGTTCCGGCCTTGAGCAGGACGTCCCCAGCTGCGGCTTCTTCCGCGGCTTTGCGGATGTGTTGGCCGTTGCGCGGTTCCCCCGGCTTGGCGGCGCCGCCGAGCGCGAGAAGCGGCAGGCCGTCGTCGTCCGTGGTGATGACGCCGCTCTCGCTGCGCAGCACCGCCTTGGCGCCTGGAGGTATCAGGCCACCGGTGACGATCGGGCTTGCCTGGTGGGGTGCCAGCCTCTGGCCGGGGTCACTGAGTATCCACGGACCGCTTCCGTTCACCGCCCAGCCGTCCATGGCGGAGGATGCGTAGTGCGGCATGTCCTGGACCGCCAGGGCATCCGACGCAAGGGTCCGGCCAAGGGCGGCCTTCAGCGGGACCGGACCGGCCGGTATGGGCGTGGCGACGTCGAACGCACGCTGCCGGGCTTCCTGCCAGGTGTGCGCCGCGTGGTGGCCCTCGCCGGGGGCCTCCGTCATTCGGCGTCAGTCCCGGATTCCGAGTACTCCTTGGCAATCTTCCGGGCCAGGTCCAAGGCGGCATTCATGGAGGCATCATCGCTGGCCTGGCCGATGCCGCGGGCCATGCCGGCAGCATATCCGGCAATGAAGGTAGTGAGCGGGGCAGCCGGGCGGACCACGGAGTGCGCGGCCACTCCTGCCACAGCGAGCACCTCGTTGATGTCCACTTCCACACCCTCCAGCTCAAAGGCCTGCAGCAATGTGCGGCACCAATCCTCGAGCGTCTCTTCCTGGCTCTTCACGTCCGCCTCCAACTCGTAGTCAATACCCAGGGCCGCGGCGTCTTCCCACGTATCCACGTCATCCGTAGACCCTGCCGGGACGTCAACGTCCAGCAGGTTCAGCCTAGCAAGCAGCCTGAACACCGGAGAGTCCGTTAATCCCGAACCTGCCGACGCCACAGCCACTTCCCGTTCCAAGGCAGCTGTGCTGTAGACCCCCAACAAAGGCTGCTTGCGGCCGTCAACGGATACCGCCATAGCCCCCTCCACCGTGGGATTCGCCTGGAGCGCCTCCAACAGCCGGCCCAGTCCCTCGGAGGCTCTGGGCATATCGCAGGCCAGAACCAGGGTCCATTCAGAGGGCGGCCTCGTTTTCAGGACTGCCAGTCCTGCCGCAATCGCAGCTGCAGGCCCGGCAAAAACAGGCTCCTCACGAGCGATCAGCACCGATTCGGGCAGTGAGTCATTCTGAACGCCGGGTCCCACCACAACCACCGCTGCCGCACCCCGGGCAGTCTTGAGGGCATGCGAAAGGAGGGTGTCGCCGTCGTACTTCAACGATGGCTTGGGCACGCCACCGAGGCGGGTGGCCCTGCCACCCGCCAGAATCACGGCGTTGAACTCCATCCGCCCAGAGTACCCGGACGGCCGGAGCTGAGCAGAAATCGATCAGGCAGCGGATTCCGGCAACAGGAACGGGTCCCAGTCCGGCGCAGGTTTCTCGAGTTCTTTGATCTGCCACATGGTTCCCTGGGGCACACCGGGTTTGAAACGGAGTTTCCATCCCATTTCGGCCAGTGTGTGGTCGCTCTTGGCGTTATTGCATTTCAAGCACGCCGCAACCAGGTTTTCCCAGGAATCCGCGCCGCCCCTGGATTTGGGGTGGACGTGGTCTATGGTGTGGGCTGTTTTCCCGCAATAGGCGCAACGATGGCCATCGCGGCGAAGAACTCCGCGACGGCTCACGGCAGTGATCCTGTTGTACTTGGGACGGATGTAGCGGTTCAGGAGGATTACGGAGGGGCGTCCGAGAATCTCCTGTGGCCCGACGACAGGCTCGTCGCCTTCGGCCACTACGCTAGCTTTCCCAGTGAGCACAAGGACCAGCGCCCGGCGGAAGGTAATAACCGCCAGCGGTTCATATCCAGCATTCAGAACGAGTGTGCGCATGCACGTACCTCTTCACGGCCGCACCCGTCAGGGGCACGAGGGCCGGCTGCCCTCTGCATGTACGGGCTGTGGATCGACAACACAAGAGTAAGCACTTATATGCCGTATCAACGAATTTATTTGTCGATTCGCTCACAGTGTCCGCAAAAATTCATGCGCGGTTAAAGCAGAACACCCCGCCGGCAACTGCCTGCGGGGTGTTCCTGGGAGTCAATGACTAGCCGTTGACGCGGATGAAAACCGGTCCGGAGCCGACGTTGACGCTGAACAGTGCCGTGGTGGATCCGTTCCATCCACCATGGACTGCCATGCCGTTGCCGACGTAAACAGCGATGTGTGCCTGTCCGGCAAGACCGCCGTTGGCGTAGTAGGCGAGGTCGCCGGGCTGTGCTTCGGCTGCGCTGACGGTGCGGCCGAGGGAGAGGTAGCCGGCGGGCCAGTCGTGGAAGTGGATGCCGACAGCAGCAAGGGAGTTGGTGACCAGCATGGTGCAGTCCTGCGTGACGCCGAGCTGAGCGTAGGCGGCGGCAGCAATGGCTGCGCCGAGTCCGCTGGAGGCTGCCGGAGCTGCAGGCGCCGGGGTTGCGGCGTTGACGGCCAGTGTGGCGTTGGCGGCCGGAGCCGTGGTGGCCTTGGGCGTCTTTGCTTCAACCTTGGCTGGAGCCTCTTCCACTACGGGAGCGGGAGCTTCCACGGTGGTGACAACAGGACGCTCGTAGGAGATGGCGACCGTGGAGTCCGCCGCGATCGTGGCCTGGGCAACCGACTGGACGTCGAGGGCGGAGGTCGCCGTCGACTCGCGGTCCACGTTCGATTCAGCAGCGTTGGCAGCGATACCGCTGGTCAGGACCAAACCTGAAGCTGCGGCGATGACTGCTGCCTGGCGGCCGACGCCACCGGCGTTGACACTGACGGCCTTGGCGATCACGGCAAGCGAGCTGGTCTTGGGGGCCTCAGCGCGGTGCCGTGCAACTTTGTTTGCACTGGTCATTGTTTTTCTCTTTCGTATCCGCAGGCAGTTGGGGTACCTGCGGGTAGTGGGCCGGCTGGCAGGGGTACGTCAGCCAGCCCCGAATCGGTGTGTTTTAGCGGAGGGTGAAGAAAGAAGACGTGCCCGTGGAAGCCACGGAATGCAGCAGGGTGCCCTGTCCGGGGTTCAAAGCGCTGATCATCATGCCGTTGCCGACGTAGATACCCACATGGGCTCCGCCGTTCTGCATGACAAGGTCACCGGGCTGCGGCGTGCTGGTGGCCTTCATCGCCGTCCAGGCGTTCACGCGGGGGATGCTGATGCCGGCCTGCGCGTAGACCCACTGGGTGAAGCCGGAGCAGTCCCAACCGGCGGGGGTGGTGCCGCCCCACACGTACGGGGAGCCGATTCCGGTGTAGGCGATGGCGGCGAGCCCGGATGCTGCCGCGCTTGCAGCGGAATCCTTGGTTTCGGAGGACTTGGCGGTGACTGCCGTGGCGTCATCTGCGGTGCGCTCGGTTACCTGGGCTGCCCGCTGGACGACCTTGGGGGCTTCCTTGGTGGCCACGACCGGGCTCTCGAAGGAAACGGTGGCTGTGGGCTCTGCGGTGACAACTGCGGTGGCAGCCAGCTGCTGGGTGCTGGAAACTTCCGAGGTGGTGACATCGGTGCCGGCGGCGTTGGCCGGCAGTCCGACGGTGAGGACGAGGCCTGAGGCTGCTGCCAGCACGGCGGCCTGGCGGCCTACGGTACCGGCGTTTGACGAAACAGCCTTCGAAAGAGTGTTCAACGGGTTCGAACGAACCGTTTCAGCGCGGTGGCGCGCAGGGGTAGTGCGTGATGACACGTAGGTAGCCTCTCCCAATGCCTGCGAGGTGAGCTGTCGGATTCGGATGGGAGTCATCCGGCCGCGCTGCTTCCTGGGAAGCTTTGCGACTTAACCCCAAGGCCTTCATGCGAAGACCAAAAGTGGTTCCCCCGCCCCTGCCAGACGAATTTTGCGAACGGACCTCGAGTGGTGGCAGAGCTAGGCAATCCACTCAAGTGCATCGGCCCCCTAAAAAGCCGATGCGCTCTGAAGGTTATAACAATTGAAAGCGAATGTCACATTCAGGTCACGAGACGTGTCATCAATGCGAGAGAGGACCATCAACTGGCTTAGAGCCAGCCCATGGGGTCGACGACTTCGCCGTTGACCTGGACCTCGAAGTGGAGGTGGCAGCCGGTGGAGGCGCCTGTGGTGCCACTGAGGGCAACGGTGTCGCCGCGGTTGACCGTCTGGCCCACTTGGACGTTGAACGAAGACAGGTGGTTGTACGTGGTCTCAAGGCCGTTTCCGTGGTCCACGACCACGCGGTTGCCTCCGCCGTACTCATGCCATCCGGCGAAGGTCACTTTGCCGGCCGCAGCCGCGTGCACGGCAGTGCCGCACTGGGCGACGAAGTCCTGGCCGCGGTGGAAGTCGCCGGTTCCGCCGGTCAGGGGGCTGACGCGGTAACCGAAAGGCGACGCCGTGACCAAGGAGTCAAGGGGGCTGCCCAGGGTTCCCAGGGAGGAGGACCGCTGGATGCTGCCGGCGGACTGTGCGCTGAGCAGTTGCTTCAGCTTTCCATCGGGGTCGGCGGCGGTGGCAACAGCTGCACGGCTGAAGTCGATTTTGGCCGATGCTGCCGCGGAAACCTCGGGCTGGCTTCCTACGGGGCCGCCAACGGCGAGGGCGGATTCGGTCTGGCCCGATTCCGAGGTGGCCATGACGGGGCTGGTAGCCGGCAGCCCGACAGTCAGGACCAGGCCGGTGGCGGCAAGCGCAACTCCGGCCTTCTGCCCGACGCCACTTGCTGCGGCGAAGTCGGCAACCTGGCGCATCGGGCTCTTACGGCGGCGCACCTGACGTTCGGTGTCGCGGGGCCGGATCTCCGTTACGACGCGGGCTGGCCGCAGCTCAGTAGCGGGGCCGGACGCACGACGGCGGCCCCTGACGTTCTGCGATGTCAAACTCTGTTCCTCTCTCAAAAGCCTGCGAAGTTAGCTGTCGGATTCGGGTCAGAGAGTTCAAAGACCCGGTCCGCACGAAGCACTCACGGCACACAGGTATCCCAAAAGGGACTTGCGTTAGTGGGCACTTCTGCTGCGGACTTCACCCCAAGGCTGCTTCTTTAGACAGCCGCTTGTGGTTCCCCCGCCTCTGCCAGTGGTGGTGGTTCACCCAATCCGCTGGCAGAGCTCGGCTCCGGATCAGGTAGCGCTTTGGTATCAGCGCTAGTAGATAACTATAGGGGATTAAGGCCCTCGGTAATAAATTCGTTATCAACAGAAAACGCGACCGCAGCGGCGGCCCCTTATCACTCTTTCCGAAAAAGTGCAGGTCACACGCGCGCGGGCAACGCAGAAGTGAGGTTTGACACGTGAATTTCCGACCCCGGAGGGCGGTCGGTCAGTTGAGGGAGACGAAGACGTGCGCTGCAACTTCCGGCGGAAGCTCCAGTGCGCCCTCGATGCCGGGCACGCGTACCGAGATGTACTCGCCCACGCGTTCGAGGGATACCGGCGCTCCCGGCCGGATCCCGCCCTCGTCCAACTGGGTCAGCAGTTCCGGCTCAACCTGGATAGGCTCGGCCAGCCGGGTGATGACCACGCGCGAATCCGAAGCGTAACTGTCCATGGCCTGGAGGAGGTTGACGTCGATCCTTGGGAATTGCTGGCCGGTCAGGCCGCCCAGGGCTTCGAGCCCGGGAATGGGATTGCCGTACGGAGACTCGGTGGGGTGCTCAAGGAGTTCGTAGAGGCGGCGTTCGACGCGTTCGCTCATCACGTGCTCCCAGCGGCACGCTTCATCGTGCACGTAGGCCCAGTCGAGACCGATGACATCTGCCAGGAGACGCTCGGCCAAGCGGTGTTTGCGCATGACTTCGGTGGCGCGCTTGCGTCCGGCCTCGGTCAGTTCCAGGTGGCGGTCGTTCGAGACGATGACCAGGCCGTCGCGCTCCATGCGGCCGATGGTCTGGGAGACCGTGGGGCCGGAGTGCCGCAGGCGTTCGGCAATACGGGCCCTGAGCGCCACAATGTTTTCTTCTTCAAGCTCCAAAATGGTCCGAAGATACATCTCAGTGGTATCGATCAGATCCGTCATCCAGCTCAGCTCTCCTCGAACGCAGTTTCTTGCGTAATCTCCACCGTACCGCGTCCCATGCCGGGGCAGGCGGTGCCACCGCCACCCATGAACGCCAGCTCCCAGCTTAGCTTATTTGGAATTACTCCGGATAATTTTCCCCGGCGTCCTTGTCGCATTCCAGTCGCATCCGGTTGGTCCGCGTTCCACGTGGCGGACTATAACGACCGCAGGTTCCTGCGCGCACGCCTCGTCAGGCAGAATTGGGGAGTCGAAGGGGCAGTTGATGCCACCTGCCACCTCCCATCTTTGACCGATACACATTGGAGCCACCGTGAGCGACAACAGCATCACCATTCCCGCCGACCTGCTGCCCAAGGACGGCCGCTTCGGTGCAGGACCGTCCAAGGTCCGCCCGGAGCAAGTCGAGGCCTTGTCTGCTGCTTCCAGGACCATCCTTGGCACCTCCCACCGCCAGGCCCCGGTTAAGAACCTGGTGGGTTCCGTCCGCGAGGGCCTCAGCCAGTTCTTCCGCGCTCCTGAAGGCTACGAAGTCGTGCTCGGCGTCGGCGGTTCCACCGCATTCTGGGACGTCGCCGCCTTCGGCCTGGTGGAGAAGAAGGCCCAGCACCTCTCCTTCGGCGAATTCGGTTCCAAGTTTGCTGCCGCCACCAACAAGGCCCCGTTCCTTGATGCCTCGTCCGTCCTCAAGGCAGAACCGGGCACCCGCCCCGTGGCACAGGCGGAGGCAGGAGTGGACACCTACGCCTGGCCGCAGAACGAAACCTCAACCGGCGTCGCCGCTCCCGTAAAGCGCGTTGCGGGCGCCGACGAAGGTTCACTCGTCCTGGTGGACGCCACCTCCGCCGCCGGCGGCCTGGACGTGGATGTAGCGGAGGCTGACGTTTACTACTTCGCACCTCAGAAGAACTTCGCGTCCGACGGCGGACTGTGGCTTGGCCTCTTCTCCCCCGCTGCGCTGGAGCGCGCCGCGCGCATCAATGCAAGCGACCGCTGGATCCCGGACTTCCTGAACCTGCAGACCGCCATCGACAACTCCAAGCTGAACCAGACGTACAACACCCCGTCACTGTCCACGCTGGTAACCCTGGATGCCCAGGTGCAATGGCTGAACAGCAACGGTGGATTGGACTTCGCCAGCAAGCGCACGGCCGATTCAGCCAGCCGCATCTACTCCTGGGCCGAAGCTTCCGAGTACGCCACGCCGTTCGTCGCCAAGGCTGAGGACCGCTCCAACGTCATTGCGACCATCGACTTCGACGACTCGATCGACGCCGCGACCATCGCCAAGGTCCTGCGGGCCAACGGCGTGGTGGACACCGAACCGTACCGCAAGCTCGGCCGCAACCAGCTGCGCATCGCCACGTTCGTGGCCATCGAGCCGGACGATGTTTCCGCCCTGCTGGCCAGCATCGACTACGTCGTAGGCGAACTGAAGAAGTAATCCCCGCAGGGTTGAACGGAGCCGCCTGGGTCATTCCCGGGCGGCTCCGTCGTTAAAGTGCGCTCAGCGAACCGACGCTGGCCGCCGTCGCCTTACTCGGCCCCGGCTTCGTCCTCGTCCGCCGCGTCTTCCGGTTCGACGTCGTCCTCGCTTTCGGCGGGGCCAGTGGCCTCATCCTCGGCTGCCTGCACGGACTCCTCGGAGACGTCGCCCTCGGTTTCCTCTACCAACGGGGTCTCGTCTTCGGGGCGGACGCGCTTGGCCCACGGCACCCATTCCGGAGCCAGGATTGAATCCTCGGACGGCAGCAGGCCGAGCTCGCTCACCGTGACGATCTTGGAGCGGGAGTTACGGGTCACCACTGCATACCACTGCCAGCCGCCGTAGCCGGCCAGCTTGGACTCGAACAGGTGGGTGACCACCCGGTCGCCTTCAGACTTTGCGCCCAGGTGTGCCCCCACCTCGCCCGGCTTCGCTATGCCCTCCACTGCCTTGCGGGCAGTATCGACGGCGGCGGCCAGGAATGCATCCGGCTTGCCGGTGCGCCACACGGGCAAACCGGCACGCGGCTTGGCGGGCGCAGGCTTCCGCGAGGAAGCTTCGCCGGTGGCAGGAGTGCGGGCACCACGAGGACCAGCCCCGGTGTTACCCAGGGCATCCGTGGCCGGTGTAGTTTCCTGTGCGGATTCCGAGGTCATGGCAGTCCTAGGCTTCCAGCTCGTCGGCAACCTTGCGCAGCGCCATGCTGATGGCCTTGGCCTTGTTGCCATCAGGGTACTTGCCCGAGGACAGGGAACCGGACAGGTTGTCCAGGACGGTGACCAGGTCCTGCACCATCGGGGCAAGGTCCTTGGCGTTCATGCGCTTGGCCTTGGCGATGGACGGGGTCTTTTCCAGCACGCGAAGGCCCAGTGCCTGTGCGCCGCGGCGGCCGTCCGCCACACCGAACTCCACCCGGGTACCGGCCTTGAGCTCGGTTACGCCCGCGGGCAGGGACGTCTTGGGCAGGAAAACTTCCTGGCCGTCTTCAGCTGCCAGGAAGCCGAAGCCCTTTTCCTTGTCATACCACTTGACCTTGCCGGTAGGCACGTAATCAACCTTCTTCGTTTTTGCGTGGGAGACACGCCGGGCCGCTACCGCATCCGCAGATTGCTGCGGGATCGAGGGTGACAGCCCGGTCCGTGTTGGTCTGTTCCTTCAAGGTTATCCTGCCCGACCCCCTAATCCCGCTTTGTCCGGCCCTGTTCCGGCAACGTACAGCGTCATTTGTGTGACCCGTCCACTCCCGGCCGGCTCCTGCTAGCGTTGATGGCATGACTTCCCCGGGTTATCGCCGCCCCCTCATGATGGCGGCCGTTGCCATCGCCGTCCTCTCCCTGGCCGCCGTTGCCGCGGTCATCGCGGTGGCCTACAACGGCGGGTCAGCGCCCGTCTGGGTTACTTCCACGGCGCTCTACGGCCTGCCCGTGGCCTTCATGCTCGCGGTGGTCCTGGTGCTCGACGCGGTCCGTCAACGCCGCCGCCAATAGCACCTGTCCTTCCGGGGACGGGCAGGAGCGGCCCGGGGGCGGTAACGTTGGATTGATGTCCCTTA
Source organism: Paenarthrobacter sp. JL.01a (assembly GCF_025452095.1). Lineage (NCBI taxonomy): Bacteria > Bacillati > Actinomycetota > Actinomycetes > Micrococcales > Micrococcaceae > Paenarthrobacter > Paenarthrobacter sp. JL.01a. The sequence continues at coordinate 1,029,692 of NZ_CP104877.1, read as the reverse complement.
TTCGCGCGCTCAGCAAGGAACTGGAAGCGCGCAGCGACAACTCGCTGCGGGCTTTGTTTGCCGCGCGGCCGGACCTTATATCCCCCATGGCGCCTGACTTCGCCGCACTGGCTGCACGGGCAAGCGCCCGGGTCAGCGTCCAGCGGGCGCTGGAACGGCTGAACAAGCCGGAAATGCAGGTTCTCGAAACCCTGCACCTGTGCACGAATGCAGACACCGGGCACAGCATCTCGGCGGCCGGTTTGAAGAAGGTCATTGCCGGGTCCACTCTTTCGGCCCTGGACCCGATCCTCGCCAAGCTGCAGGAGCTGGCCCTGATCCACCGGGCAGACCCACCCCAGGGCTCGCCACCAGCCACATCGCGACAACGCTTCTATCTCCCGGTGGGCAGCCTCAAGGACGTCATCGGCATCTACCCTGCGGGCTTGGGCCGGAGCTACACCGAGCTCGTCCGGACTCAGCCGGCGTTCGCCCAGCGCGTGGTCCATCTGGTAGCCGAGCTGCACCAAAGCGGCGCGGGAATCCACCCGGCCAGCACGCCCATGGATGCCGCACTGGCACTCCAACGCTGGACCTCCACTCCGGAGAACCTCCGCGCCATTCTGTCCACCGCTCCGGAGCGGACGGCTGGCCTGCTGGACAAGTTCGGCAGCTGGGCCATGGGCGCAGTACCCCAGGCCCAACGGCGGGCTTCCGTGAGTCACGAAAGCCACGACGTCGGGCCCATCGACTGGCTGTTGGCGCGCGGACTGTTGGTGCCCCTGGATGCCGGCCACGTGGAATTGCCCCACAGCGTGGGCCTTGCGCTGCGAGGCGGTGCGATAATTGACGATTTCACTTTGTCGCCGCCTGTTCCGGAACTGGGCCATACCAGCGCGGCGCTGCGGCGCAATGCTGCCATGGGCGCCATCGCCGAAACGTTGCGCTTGGCCAATGGGCTGCTGTTCGCTGTCCGGGAGCAGCCCCTGTCCACGCTCAGGAGCGGCGGGGTGGGCGTGCGGGAACTGAGGCGCCTTGCCGAGTCGATCCGCCTGGGAGTGCACCAGACCGCGGTCCTGCTCGAGCTTTGTGCTTTGTCCGGTCTCCTGCGGCTCGATGTGGACAGTTCCACCTGGATCCAGCCGCCATCCCTGGAATGGCTCACCTTGCCGCGCCAGGAGCAGTGGTTGTGGTTGGTCAATGCCTGGCTGGCCAGCGAGCGCGCCCCATCGTTGGTGGGGCAGCCGCTGACGGGTCCTTCGTCCTCTGCTACCCATCATGGCGCGGCCGGCACCACCATCAACGCCCTGTCCGCCGAGGCCCAGCGGCCCGACGCCCCGGTTGTGCGGCGAAGGGTCCTTGAGATCCTGAACGAGCTGACAGTTGAGGCAGCGGCTCCGGACGGGAAGGCCCCCGTGCTGGACGCCAGGGCGGTCCTGCAGCGGGCCGAATGGGCCCAGCCGCGGATGTCCAGGCGATTCAGTTCCCTGGTGCGCGGCATTCTCGAAGAGGCAGCATTGCTGGGCCTGATGGGTTCCGGTGCCCTGACCCAGCTGGGCTCTGCCATCGCCGCTTCCCAGCCCGAAGCGGCCATGACCATCCTCGGCGAGCACCTGCCGGCTGCCGTGAACCATATCCTGCTGCAGGCTGACCTGACAGCCGTCGCCCCGGGCTACCTCGCGCCGGAGCTGAGCGCGACACTGCTGCTGATGGCAGACGCCGAAGGGCAGGGTCCGGCGTCGATCTACCGCTTTTCTGCCGCCACCATCCGCAGGGCCCTCGACGCCGGACAGGATGCGGAATCGCTGTTGTCGTTCCTCCGGGAGCACTCTGCGACCGATGTGCCCCAACCCCTGGCGTACCTCATCCAGGACACCGCGTCCCGGCATGGCCGGCTGCGTGTTGGAACCAGCGCCAGTTTCATTCAAAGTGACGATGAGTCTGCCATTTCCGAACTCCTCGAGGAAGCTCGGACTTCCGTCCTGAGCCTGGTGCGCATCGCCCCTACGGTGCTTACGTCTTCGGCCAGCACCCGGGAAACCGCCCGGGTCCTTCGCGAGCTGGGACTCTCACCCGCCGTGCAGGACGCCGAGCCCGCCGTCGTGCGTTTCAAGCGGACCACCGCGGTACCGGGCAGCGCGCGCCCGGTTTATACGGCGCCCCGGACGGCTCCGCCGGACGACGACGTCGAGGCACAGCTTGTGGTTCTGCGGCAGCATCGTACTGTCCCGGCCGAGGCGACGGGGGAAGCTTCCACGCAACTGGGCCTGGAGACTCTGCAGACGGCCATCCGGCTCAAACAGGCAGTCACCATGAATGTGGTGGACAGCCTGGGGAATGCCAACACCGAAACCGTTGTTCCTGTATCAGTCTCCGGTGGACGCGTGCGGGTGTTCGATCCCGCCAAGGACACCGAACGGGTGTTGTCCATCCATCGGATCATCGATGTGGAACCCGCCGGAGAACTGCGTTCATGACAACAGCGCTGACCGCCAAACCGCGCCCTGAGGGTGCCCAAGTGAGGATTCAACTGTGACCGACGGTCCGCTGATCGTGCAAAGTGACAAGACCATACTGCTGGAAGTCGACCACGAGCTCGCCACCGAAGCCCGGCACGCCATTGCCGCCTTCGCCGAACTGGAACGCGCCCCGGAACACATGCACAGCTACCGGCTCACCCCGTTGGGCCTGTGGAATGCCCGCGCCGCGGGGCTGGACGCCGAGCAGGTGCTGGACACCCTGTTGAAGTACTCGCGTTTCCCGGTGCCGCACGCCTTGCTGATCGACATCGAAGAGACCATGTCCCGCTATGGCCGCCTGCGGCTGGAGAAGGACCCCCAGCACGGCCTGGTGATGCGCACCGATGACTACCCCGTCCTGGAGGAAGTCATCCGCGCCAAGAAGATTGCGCCCCTGCTCGGGCCACGGATCGACGGCGAAACCGTAGTGGTGCACTCCTCACAGCGGGGGCAACTGAAGCAGCTGCTCCTCAAGCTCGGATGGCCCGCGGAAGACCTGGCCGGGTACGTCGATGGTCAACCGCACCTGATCATGCTCGACGAAAGCGGCTGGCAATTGCGGCCGTACCAAAAACTGGCCACGGAGAACTTCTGGGCCGGCGGCAGCGGCGTCGTCGTACTTCCTTGCGGTGCGGGCAAAACGCTGGTGGGGGCGGCGGCAATGGCGACGTCCTCCACCACCACCCTGATCCTGGTGACCAACACTGTTTCCGCCCGGCAGTGGAAGGACGAGCTCCTCAAGAGGACCTCCCTGACGGAGGATGAAATCGGCGAGTATTCCGGCGCAGTGAAGGAAGTCCGGCCGGTCACGATAGCCACGTACCAGGTCCTGACAACCAAGCGTGGCGGCCTGTATCCGCACCTGGAACTCGTGGACGGGCACGACTGGGGACTCATCATCTACGACGAAGTCCACCTGCTGCCCGCCCCGATCTTCCGCATGACCGCGGATCTGCAGGCCCGGCGCAGGCTTGGCCTGACAGCCACGCTGGTCCGCGAGGACGGCCGGGAAGGCGAGGTCTTCAGCCTGATCGGACCCAAGCGGTACGACGCCCCGTGGAAGGACATCGAGGCCCAGGGCTACATCGCGCCAGCGGACTGCGTCGAGGTGCGCGTGGATCTGCCCCGGGACGAACGCGTGGCGTACGCGATGGCCGACGACGCCGACAAGTACCGCCTCTGCGCCACGTCCGAAACCAAGACCAAGCTGGTGGAGGACCTGGTCGCCGTGCATCAAGGCGAGCAGTTGCTGGTGATCGGACAGTACATCGACCAGCTGGATGAGATTGCCGAGCGGTTGGATGCGCCCCTCATCAAGGGCGAAACCAGCGTCAAGGCCCGGCAGAAGCTCTTCGACGCCTTCCGCAAAGGAGAGATCCAGACCCTGGTGGTGTCCAAGGTGGCCAACTTTTCCATCGACCTTCCCGAAGCCTCCGTAGCCATCCAGGTCTCAGGGTCCTTCGGATCACGCCAGGAAGAGGCCCAGCGTTTGGGACGCCTGCTCCGCCCGAAGCAGGATGGCCGTGCGGCAAGGTTCTACTCCTTGGTGGCCAGGGACACGCTCGACCAGGACTTTGCGGCCAAACGCCAACGGTTCCTGGCAGAACAGGGCTACGCCTACCGGATCATGGATGCCAAGGGCATCGGCAAGGACGTGGGTCAGGAGCAGTAGCTTCGCACGGAATGCACCTGCTGGCCCTTGCTATTGCCGTCCAACGAATTTACGATTCCTAGTGAAGCTCTCCGCCCGATGCGGCTGCCCTTGGTCCAGGCAGTCCGGCGGCCAGCCGCCGGCAGTGGGGGAAGCCCGCAGCCAGGGCGCCGACGGTTCACAGGCCTAGAAGAATCCGAGATTATTTCCCAGAGGATTCCCCATGCGCAAAGCCCTCTTGGTCATTTCCGCAATCGTCCTGTTGTCAGCACTCGCACAGCTGTTTTTCGCAGGATACTTCCACTTCCAGAACACCATCGAAGCCCAGCGTGAAGCGGGCGTCTTCCACGTGATGAACGGCCAGTATGTCCTGCGCTACTCGGCACTGCTCGCCGCCATTGTGGCGGCCATTGCCAGGATGGGTGCCCGGACGATCTGGCTCGCCGCCGGAATTTTCCTGCTCTCCTGGGTCCAGTTGTTCATCTTCATCATTGGGGGTATGCTCACCGGCTCCTCGGAAGACTTCATCACGCCATCTGGTTCGTGGGTAGCTTCCATCCACCCCCTGACCGGGCTCTTGATCATCTTCATGTCCTATTGGCTCTTTACCCGTGCCCGCGCCGCGGCCCTCAATCCGCAGCCGCTACCGCCCAAGGCTTCGGATGCTTCTGCCACGCCCAGGACAGCCTGAACCCGGGCAGCTGTGAATACCTCGCAGCTGCTTGCCCTGGATTTGGTGTTGTCCGTCCTGGCGGCAGCAGCGTGGATCGCTGCCGCATGGATGACCGTACTTTCAAGCACTGACCGCAAGCCAGGACCGCGCCGCGGAACCGATCTGGCGTTGTTGTTGGTCGGTGCCGCCGTCGCCATGACGGCGGCACGCTGTGCCCTGCTTCCCGCTTTGGTGGCCGGCAGTTGGTGGTTTGCCAGCGAACGCATCACCATCAACCTGCCTCTGACCGCCATCCCCGCGGCTTGGGCCGCGATGGCCGGTGTTCCGTTCTTGCTGAGGAGGCGGAACACCGGCGCCAAACTATCCTGGACCGCCCCTTGGCCTCTTGGCCGAACCCGCCGGGCTGCAGTGATGGCTCTGGTGGCCGCAGCTGCGGCAGCCGTGGCCTCACTGGCATTGGCGCTGATCCTGGGTCCGTTCCCTGCACCGTGGAGCGTCGCGGTGCTCCTGTTCATGGTGGCCGGGACGGTCGTGATTGCGGGGGTCGTCATGGCACAGCCTGGAGCTTCCGGCCGCACCCGCGCCAGGCGCCCGGCTGCTGCCGTGGCCGCGCTTATGGTGTGCACGGTAGTGGGCTCCGGAGTTTTCGCCTGGCTTGGGAGCCGCTCCGGAAACGGCGCGGTGATCGCGGCTGCCGTCGGACGTCACCACGGTAACGACGACGGCCCGGTAACGGGTACGACGTCGGTGACCAGCTTGGTGGGGAGCACGCCTGCCAACGCTGTGGTCCGGCACTATGAACTGACCGCCCGCGTTGAACAGGTAACGTTGCCGTCCGGGCGCGCCACTGAAGCGTGGACCTTCGGGAGTCTTCCCGGGCCAACGATCGAAGCGACGCTGGGCGAGGTGGTGGAGGTGGTCCTCAAGAACCGGGACGTGGCCGCCGGTGTCACTTTGCACTGGCACGGTTACGACGTTCCCAACGCCATGGACGGAGTGGCCGGGGCGACGCAGGACGCCGTGATGCCAGGGCAATCCGTGACGTATCGCTTCACCGCGGCGCAAACTGGTACTTACTGGTATCACACACATCAGGATTCAGCCGAGGGGGTCCGCAAGGGCCTCTACGGTGCATTCGTCGTGCACCATCCCGCGGAGGTCCGTGCGGGCACGGACCTCGTGGTGGCGGGGCACGACCTCGGCGGTCTGGGGTTGCTGGGCTCCTCAGACCGCAGCAGTGGGTACCAGGCCGCCCCAGGCAGCAGCGTGCGGGTGCGGCTGATCAACACCGACTCCTTGCCGCAGCGCTACCTGCTGGAGGGTACCTCGTTCAAAGCTGTGGCAGTTGATGGAACGGAGGTCAACGGACCCCAGGACATCGCGGGAAAGGTGGTCCGACTGGGAGCTGGCGGGCGGCTGGACCTCGCATTCACCATGCCTGACTCCCCCGTGACCCTGCGCTCGGATGCCGCTGCCGATGCCGTGGTGGTCTTCGCGCCGGCGGGATCTGCTCCGGCGGCCGGCGGGAAGGCGTCTTTGAGCACATTTGCCACGCTGCCTGTGCTCGATTTGCTGGACTATGGCGAGCCGCTCCCGGCCGGAAAAATATCCTCCGGCAATAGGCCTTCAGTCACTCAGGCCCCGGCGGCCGTCACGAGGGAGGAAGTTGTGGTGCTGGACCGGCAGTTCCGCTTTGTCGATGGAGTGCCACGGTATGCATTTACCGTGAACGGCGCCGCCTACCCGCTGGTTCCGTCCATCGAGGTGGCCGAGGGCGACACAGTGAAAGTAACCGTGGTCAACCGGACCGCCGAGCCACATCCCATGCATCCACATGGCCATCACGTACAGGTTCTGAGCAGGAATGGTATGGCCCCGCTTGGGTCACCTCTGATCCTGGACACCGTGGAGGTGCTGCCCGGTGAAGTCTGGGAAGTGCTGCTCCACGCTGACAATCCGGGCATCTGGATGGATCATTGCCACAACCTCGATCATGCAGCCGAGGGCATGATGATGATGCTCAAATACGAAGGCGTGTCATCCCCGTTCGTTCACGGCGGGCACGCCGGAAACCGGCCCGAGTGAGCCTGGATTCAGGCAACCATCCGCTTGCTGGGCGTGGTGTCCACCTGGTCTACCACTGCCCAGGCATCGGCGTCGCGGAGCTGCGCGCTGGCGAACCGTTCGGCCGATACGAGGTCGTGGAAGTCCTCGCGGCGAATCCGGCCAGTGTCCGTGTCCAGGTAGGTGACGTGGAACTCGACATCGGAATTCTGATGCTGGTGGATGCTGACGGGAGCTGCTGTGTTTGCCATGTTTTAAGTGTGGAACGGGGCACTGACATTTTTTGAAGCATCCGTGGGCGTGTTCGGATTTCGGGCTTTTACGGTGTCCCCTGTCAAGGTGTCCTCAGGTACTGCGCCGATACCGCGCGGACGGTTTCACTGAGCGTATCGAGCACCGCGGAGGCAGTTCGCCAGCGCTGCCAGTAGAGCGGCACGTCGAAGGGCCGTTCCGGAGCCAGCTCGATCAGCCGCCCGTCCGCGATGTCCGGGCCGCACTGAACCTCCGGGATGAGGCCCCAGCCAAGTCCCAGCCGGATTGCGTCGCCGAAGTCCTGCGATGCAGGCACATAGTGGCGCGGGCCCTTCCTCTCCGGAACGGGCTTCCCCTCGTCTCGAAGGCGGGACTGTACGAAAGCCCACTGGTAGGTGTCTTTGCGGTCGAAATCCACTGTGGGGGCAGCGTTGAGCGCATCGCCGTCGAGTCCGTCCGGGAAGTCCGGGAACCAGCGGTCCACAAAACGGGGTGCCGCGACCGGGAGGTACCTCATGGTGCCGAGGCTTTCCACGCGGCAACCCTGAACGGGTTCCGGGGTGGCCGTGACAGCCGCCATGACCGTTCCGGACCGCAGCAGTGACGTGGAGTGTTGTTCGTCGTCGCGGTGGAGATCGAACGTCACGTTGAGGTTGCCGGGAACCCGCGCCAGGGCCTTGAGGAACCACACCGCCAAAGAGTCGGCGTTGACCACGATCGGCACAGCCAGCCTGGGCCTGTCCCCGTCCAAGCCCAGTTCCTCTCCAGCATCGGCCTCGAGCTGGGCCACCTGCCTGGCCAACCGCAGCACCACTTCCCCGGCCTCGGTGGCCAGCGCCGGATTGCTGCGTTGCAGGAGGACCCGGCCGGTGGATTGTTCCAGCGCCTTCAACCGCTGGGAAACGGCAGACGGCGTGATGTGCAGCAGGCGCGCGGCGGCCTCCAACGTGCCCTCGGAGAGGACGGTGGCGAACGTCAATAACTGTTCGGAGGGAAATTGCGTCATAAGCACAGCTTACGCAGCATCAGAATCTTTAGCTGGTCTAAGGAATCCGCTGACCGTAATTTCGAAGAGTGACTTCCCTTGATTTCCTTCATTCAGCAGGCCTCGGTTTGGCCACAGGCCTGGCCCTCATCGTTGCCATCGGCGCCCAGAACGCCTTCGTCCTGCGCCAGGGCATCCGCGGCGAGCACATCGTGCCCATTGTCGCCGTTTGCGCCCTCTCCGACGCCGTCCTCATCGCCGCCGGAGTCCTTGGCACCGGTGCCCTCGCCACGGCAGCCCCTGCCGCCGTCGTTGTCCTCCGCTACATAGGCGCCGCCTTCCTGGTGACATATGGCCTCATGGCCGCCAGGCGCGCCATGCGTCCGCAGTCTTTGATGGCCGGCGACGGTCAGGAACGTCCCCGTGGCAAAGGAGGCGCCGCGGCAGCGGTCACGACCGTGCTGGCTCTCACGTGGCTCAACCCGCACGTCTATTTGGACATCGCGCTCCTCGGCTCGCTTGCCAGCGCCCAAGGAAGCCCCTTGCAGTGGTGGTTCGGAGCCGGGGCCATGGCTGGAAGCATCCTGTGGTTTTGTTCGCTGGGGTTCGGCGCCCGCTTCCTCCGCGGATTCTTTGCGCGTCCGTTGTCCTGGCGGTTTCTGGACGGTGGAATTGCCGTGACCATGGTGGCGCTGGGGCTCGGTCTGGTCCTGGGTGCTTGAACCGCTTCGGCGTATCGGCGGCACGCAGTAGGCTCACATGCAGCATCCAGATAACTCACAGTTTCTGGGAGCACTATGGGTGTCATGAAAAAGAACGGTCCTGAAGCCAAGCTCCTTGTGGTTGACGACGAACCCAACATTCGCGAGCTTCTGTCCACGTCGCTGCGTTTCGCCGGTTTCGAGGTGGTGGCCGCAGCCAACGGTCGCGAAGCCCTCGCAGCAGCCGACCTTCATGCCCCGGACCTGGCAGTCCTGGACGTCATGCTTCCGGACATGGACGGTTTTACCGTCACCCGACGCCTTCGTGCGGCCGGCAAGCATTTCCCCGTCCTTTTCCTGACCGCCAAGGACGATACCGAGGACAAGGTCACGGGCCTCACGGTTGGCGGCGACGACTACGTCACCAAGCCGTTCAGCCTGGACGAGGTCGTGGCACGCATCCGGGCCGTTCTTCGGCGTACCCAGCCGCTGGAAGATGACGATGCGGTGATCCGCGTTGACGATCTCGAACTCGACGACGACGCACACGAAGTGCGCCGTGGCGGCACGGTCATCGAGCTCTCCCCCACGGAGTTCAAGCTCCTGCGCTACCTCATGCTCAACCCCAACCGTGTGTTGTCCAAGGCCCAGATCCTTGACCACGTGTGGGAGTACGACTTCAACGGCGACGCCTCGATCGTGGAGTCCTACATTTCCTACCTGCGCCGCAAGGTGGACATCGATCCCGATGCCGCAGCCCTCATCCAGACCAAGCGCGGCGTGGGCTACGTGCTGCGGACGGCAGAGAAGCGCTGACCTTGCTGCAACGCTGGAAGTCGGCATCACTGCGGTCGCAGCTGGTTGCCATCATCATGTGCCTGCTTCTGCTTGCCCTTGCGGCAACAGGAGCGGGTACCCTGACGCTCGTCAAGAGCTACCTGCAGGGCCAAGTGGACGACAAGCTCAAGGCCGCGGTGGCTCTGGCCCAGGATCGCCAGTCCTTTGACCGTTTGACCGAGCCCAACAGCGCTGCGCCTGCGGACACCGCTGTTCCCACGGACTATTCACTGACGCTGTACGTCCCGGACCTCGCGCCGTATCCGTTCGGCGGCAGCCAGAGCGACCGGCCCGCTATCGCCAACATCACCCCGCTGGAGGCAAAGCAGCGCGCCAACGCGCCGTTCCAGGTCAAGGGCACCGCCGGAACAAACTGGCGGGTTGTCGCCGTCGGCGTTGTTGCCAACGGGCAAAACGGCGTGGTCATCATCGGGCTGCCCCTGACACCCGTGGACAAAGTCATGGAGCATGCTGTTCTGGTGGTGGTGGGCGTTGGCCTCCTGACCTTGGTGCTGGCCTTCTTCATCGCCACCTGGACTGTGGCGCGATCCTTCCGGCCCTTGGCGAAAGTGGAAAAGACCGCGGCCGCCATCGCCGCCGGCGATCTCTCGCGCCGTGTGGAAGTGGACAACCCCCACACCGAAGTCGGACGCCTCGGCGGTTCCCTCAACGCCATGCTCGCCCACATTGAAGCCTCCTTCGCCGCGCGTGCTGCGTCCGAAGGCCGGATGCGGCGGTTCGCAGCTGACGCCTCCCACGAGCTTCGGACTCCCCTGGTGACCATCCGCGGCTTCTCCGAGCTCTACCGGCACGGCGCCCTCTCCACCGAAGAGGATGTCGCCATGGCCATGGGGAGGATCGAAAGCGAAGCCAAGCGGATGGGTTCCATGGTGGAGGACCTGCTCCTTCTGGCGCGGCTTGATGAGCAGCGGCCGTTGCAGCTCAAGCCGGTGGACCTTCAGCTCCTGGCGCATGACGCCGTGGTGGATACCCGGGCCTCCTCCGGGGACCGCACCATCACGCTCACAGGTCTCGACGACGGTTCCCCCTCCGCTGCGCCGGTACAGGGAGACGAGGCGAAACTTCGCCAGGTCATTGGAAACCTGGTGGGAAATGCCTTGCGCTACACGCCCGAAGGATCACCGATCGAGCTCGCCGTGGGCGTTCGCGATACCCCGGCCGGCAAGGATTCCGTGATTGAGATCCGCGATCACGGGGCCGGCATTCCGGATGCGGAAACCAACAAGATCTTTGAACGCTTCTACCGGGCTGACACGTCACGGACCCGGGAAACCGGTGGCAGCGGCCTGGGCCTTGCGATCGTTTCAGCGATAGTGGGTTCCCACGGTGGTTCCGTTCAGGTCAGGGAGACCGACGGCGGCGGGGCCACGTTGGTGGTACGGCTGCCGTTCCACGAAGAGCCGGCCGAGGCGCCTTCCGCCTAACGCTGCTGTTACGGCGCGCTGCTTATCCACGGCGCTTCTTTTCCACATAGCACCGTTTGTCCACATACCGGCGAAGAACCGTTTCGGGCGCCAAACGCGAAACCTAGGCTGAATGCAGTGCTCACGCATCCCCGCATTCAGCGGCACATCTTCGTCGAAAGGCAACACCCATGAGCGTCATTTCCGTTGATACCGAGCTGCTTCAGCTCAAGTCGGCAAACGTCAAAGGAACTGTGGACCGCATCAGTTCCGACGTGCACACCATGACGCGGGGCTTGGAGGAACTGCAGGCTACGTGGAAGGGTTCTGCGGCCACGAACTTTCAAGCCTTGGTGGTGGAATGGGCGCTCACCCAAAGCAAGGTTGAAGCATCGTTGGCTTCCATCACCACGGCCCTGTCCTCGGCAGCTACAAGCTACTCCGAGGTTGAGCAGGGCAACACGCAGCGCTTCATGTATTAGCTCCTGTGAACTCCTGTAGGGCCGGCTGCCATCCCCCTGTGCGTCCGGCCCTACAGGTTAATACCCGGCGCTCCAAAGCCTCACCGCTACGTTCCCTACTTCTCCAGCGTCCCTTGGTGGAACCGGAGCCGCCATTGGCCTCGGTCCAGCGACCACACGGAACTCCTGAGTGCTGAACCTGTGTGGCTGAGGCTGCGGTACGTCAGCAAGATGGTGTTTTCGCTGAGCCGGTCGGCACTCAGCAGTTCGAGTTCGGTAGCATCTCCCGGGTCCTCCTCGAGTGCCATCATCATGGCTTCACGGGTCCAGTAACGGCCCGAGCTGCCGATCTCTGCGAAGTCCGGGTGGAGCAGCACTCCGATCCTGCCGATGTCGGCCCTGACGTCCGGACGCAACAGTTCGCGTTCCAAGGCCACCACAGTGTCCTCCGCCGAAAGTTCCGGGGCCGAGGTGTCATCGCCAAGTTCGCTGAACAGATCTGCCTGGCCAAAGATGCCCGATTCACCAAAAAGGGTGGGTTCAAAGTGTGGCCGGATGCTCCGGTCCGGGCGCACGGGCGCCGGTACTGTCTCGGGGATCCGGACCGCCGTCTGGGCGGCCGGCGTACCCGGCAAGGCCTCGCTTTCGGTGGAGGCAGAGCCCTCCAAGGAGGCAGTGCCCTCCAAGGCACCCGGGAAGCCCGGACCGGTCCGTGGGGCTACGCCCTGCTGGTAGGCCAAGGCCACCGCGCGTGCACGCTCGTCAGCAGCTTCGTTGAGGTCGTGGCCCGCGTGACCCTTGACCCACTCGAAGGTGTACTTACGCCCCACGATCGCCTGGTCGATGTCTCTGAGGATGTCAACGTTCAGGACCGGCTTCCCGTCGGCCTTGCGCCAGCCCTTGCGCTTCCAGCCCGACATCCACTTGGTAATGCAGTTGATGACGTATTGGCTGTCGCAGAGGATGAGCAGTTCTTCGTGCGGCACGTGGGCTGTGGACCGGAACAGGTCCAGGACAGCCATCAATTCTCCCTGGTTGTTGGTCCCGTGCGGCCATCCTCCCGCTCGCCAGCAGGAGTCATCAACGTACCAGGCCCATCCGGCCGGTCCAGGATTACCGAGGGCGGACCCGTCGGCGGCAGCAATAATCGTCATACGTTAATCCTGCCAGACCGCACCGACACTAAAGCTGTCTCCGCGCCCACCGAGAACGTGGGAACCATGCGAAATCGCCGTAATTTTCCCTACGAATTGGACGTATTCGTAGTCGTTCGGCGACCCAGGCACTTCGCTGAAACGCCGACGGCGGCCCCCACCAGAAGGTGGGGACCGCCGTCGTACTTGCTATGCGTGACGCAGCAGGACAGGTGGCTTAGAAGCCGCCCATGCCGCCCATGTCGTCGCCACCGGGAGCCGGAGCGTTCTTCTCAGGCTTGTCGGCAACTACGGCCTCGGTGGTCAGGAAGAGACCGGCGATGGAAGCAGCGTTCTGGAGAGCCGAGCGGGTGACCTTTACGGGGTCGTTCACGCCTGCAGCCAGAAGGTCTTCGTAGACACCCGTGGCAGCGTTCAGGCCGTGGCCGGAAGGCAGGCCGCGGACCTTGTCCACCACTACGCCAGGCTCGAGGCCGGCGTTGAAGGCAATCTGCTTCAGCGGAGCATCGATGGCAACCTTGACGATGTTGGCACCGGTTGCCTCGTCACCCTGCAGGGTGAGGTTGGCGAATGCCTTGGCACCGGCCTGGATGAGGGCAACGCCACCACCGGCAACGATGCCTTCTTCAACAGCAGCCTTTGCGTTGCGGACAGCGTCCTCAATGCGGTGCTTGCGTTCCTTGAGCTCAACTTCGGTTGCGGCACCGGCCTTGATGACTGCAACGCCGCCGGCCAGCTTGGCCAGGCGCTCCTGCAGCTTCTCGCGGTCGTAGTCGGAGTCGGAGTTTTCGATCTCGGCGCGGATCTGGGCGACGCGGCCTGCGATGGCGTCGGCGTCGCCGGCACCTTCAACGATGGTGGTCTCGTCCTTGGTGACAACAACCTTGCGGGCGGTGCCAAGGAGGTCCAGGCCGGCGTTTTCGAGCTTGAGGCCGACTTCTTCGGAGATGACCTGGCCACCGGTGAGGATGGCGATGTCGGCCAGCTGTGCCTTGCGGCGGTCACCGAAGCCCGGAGCCTTGACGGCAACGGACTTGAAGGTGCCACGGATCTTGTTGACGATCAGGGTGGCCAGGGCCTCGCCCTCGATGTCTTCGGCGATGATCAGCAGCGGCTTGTTGGACTGCATGACCTTCTCCAGAACCGTGACGAGTTCCTTCACGTTGGAGATCTTGGAGTTGACGATCAGGATGTACGGGTCTTCGAGGACCGTCTCCTGGCGCTCTGCGTCGGTGACGAAGTAAGCGGAGATGTAGCCCTTGTCGAAGCGCATGCCTTCGGTGAGCTCGAGTTCCAGACCGAAGGTGTTGGACTCTTCAACCGTGATGACGCCTTCCTTGCCCACCTTGTCCAGGGCTTCGGCGATCAGGCTGCCGATTTCCGGGTCGCCGGCGGAGATGGAAGCCGTAGCTGCGATCTCTTCCTTGGTTTCTATTTCCTTGGCGGAGGTCAGCAGTTCGCTGATGACTGCCTCAACAGCCTTCTCGATACCGCGCTTGAGGGACAGCGGGTCGGCGCCGGCGGCAACGTTGCGCAGGCCTTCCTTTACCAGTGCCTGGGCAAGAACGGTTGCAGTGGTGGTACCGTCGCCAGCGACGTCATCCGTCTTCTTGGCAACTTCCTTGACCAGCTCAGCACCGATCTTCTCGTAAGGGTCGTCCAGCTCGATCTCCTTGGCGATGGAAACGCCATCGTTGGTGATCGTGGGAGCGCCCCACTTCTTTTCGAGGACGACGTTGCGTCCACGCGGGCCGAGGGTGACCTTGACGGCGTCAGCGAGGGTGTTCAGGCCCCGCTCGAGGCCGCGGCGTGCCTCTTCATCAAATGCAATGATCTTGGCCATAACGGCGGTAGTCCTTTCGGGACAGTCGTTAAGAAGGTACCTGTCAGGTGGGATGCCCGCGACGGACGGTCCTTTGCGTGCAGCCTCTGTATGCCCCGCGCTCCGGACCTCACCCCACCAAGGTGTTTCTTGGTCCCCCAGCGGTTCAACCATCATTCCGTTACCGGCGGGAGCCGGATCGGATTAGCAGTCGAACCGTAGGAGTGCTAAATCAATAATTAGCACTCGACTGGTGAGAGTGCAAGCAGAGGCGCCACTTTTGGCACCCGCGAAGAGGGTTTCAGCCGAGAGCTGACCGCCGTTACGGCGAGCACTGAAAGCCTCAGGCTACGCGCACGCCTTCGGCCTGCGGACCCTTCTGGCCCTCACCCAACTCGAACTCAACACGCTGGCCCTCTTCGAGGGCCCGGAAGCCATCCATTTGGATAGCCGACCAATGCACGAAGATGTCGTCGCCGGAGTCATCCACAGTGATGAATCCGTAGCCCTTTTCGGCGTTGAACCATTTGACGGTTCCCAATGCCATGATGCCCACACTTTCGCAGTAGCCAAGACCGGTTGCCGGGATCTCCGGACCGGAATTAATCCACTGTAACCACAGTCACTATCCCTGCGCTTCCCCCAAAGGGCAGGGCGCTGGTTTTGTTATTGAGGCTTAACCGAGTTTGGGTTTTTGGGCCCTGGAGCGGCGCGGTTACTGGTAGCCGGGTCCCGCTACTACAACCAGTGGTTGCTGCACATCAGGGGTCTCCACGATCGACTGGATCCCCAGAAGCGCGCCCAAAGCCTCGGCATTGGCTTTCTGGGAAGGAGCGTTGTAGAAGATCACGGACGTCTGCTGCGGAAGGCCGCCCCAGTTGGCGACAGTGCTAAGAGTCCAGCCACCGCCCTGCACCAGCCCGGCCACCCGGCCGGCCAAGCCGGCGGTGCCGGTTCCGTTGTACACAGCGACCGGAACGCTCTTGTCCACCGGGGCGGTGGAGGGCGACGGCGACGACGACGGCGTGGCCGACGGCGACGGCTGGGTGCTTGGTTCGTTGGAGGCAGGCGGTGCGCTGCTCGAAGCGGAAGGAGCAGCCGAAGGCGACGTCGAGGTTTGCTGGGGTGCCGGCGTCGTGACGCTTGATGACGCACTGGGGGCGACAATCCCGAGGTTCGGCAGGATAAGGAACGCCACCAGGCCGAGTACCAACGCCACGGCTCCGACGGTCAGGACCGGCCACAACGTGGGGCGCGCGGCGTCCTGGTTGTCGCGGTGAACGCCCTGCCGGGAGGTGTTCTGTGGGACCTGGTCGAATTCGTCCCTGGCATATTTGGTCATGGTGAAGCGTTGTCCTTGCTGGTTGCTGCTGACGGATCGCACCTGCGAATTACGCGTCCGACCCCAAGCGCCGCGCTGTCCGCGCCCGCTGGCGGGACGTACGTAGTCTACGCAATCTCTTCACGAGCATGGGATCGTGCGCCAACGCGTCCTCAGTGTCGATCAGCGCGTTCAGGATCTGGTAGTAATGGGTGGCGGAAAGATCGAAGAGCTCCCTGATGGCTTGCTCTTTCGCCCCGGCATACTTCCACCACTGCCGTTCAAGCGCCAACATCTGCTGGTCCCGCTCGCTCAGCGGCGAGTCGCTTCGGGTATCGGCCGCGAGGTCTTCCAGGGCCAGTCCGTCAGCCTGCGGCGCCATTGGTTCCGGTGCTGGTTCTGCCACGGCACACTCCTTCGACGCTTGTTGGGGAAAATGTCCTACCCCTATGTTACGGGCGAATAACATCGCTGTCATTCGCTCCACCTCCGCCACGCGGGAGACAATGGCCGGGTGACTGGCGAGGATGCTCTCTTTGATCTTGAACCCGCTGGCGAAGCCGATCCTGGCTTCGCCACGCTGATTGACCGGCCCCTCAAGGAGCTGATGGCTCCCGACTGGGCCGAGGCGATGCGTCCTGTGGAAGGGCACCTTCGTGATGCGCTGGCATACGTCGCACGTCGCGCCGGGGAAGGAAAACACGTCCTCCCCGCCTCGGAAAACGTGCTCCGCGCTTTTCGCCAACCGCTGGCCGAGGTCAAGGTGCTGCTGCTGGGCCAGGACCCGTACCCTACTCCGGGACACGCAGTGGGGCTCTCCTTCTCCGTCTCCCGCCAAACCCGCCCCATCCCCCGCAGCCTGGCCAACATCTACCGCGAGCTCCAGGACGACCTCGGCCTCCCACCCCGCGTCCACGGCGACCTCAGCGCGTGGACAGAGCAAGGCGTCCTGCTGCTGAACCGCGTACTCACCGTGGAGGCCCGCGACGCCGGCGCCCACCGCGGCAAAGGATGGGAGGCCATTACGACGGCGGCAGTCACCGCCGTCGTAAACCGTACGGATGGTGCCGGGCACCGGAAGCCGCTGGTCGCCATCCTGTGGGGCAAGGACGCCGAAGGTGTCGCACCGCTGCTGGGGGACGCGCCGTCGATAGTTTCAGTGCACCCCAGCCCGTTGTCGGCGTCCCGGGGTTTCTTTGGGTCCAAGCCTTTCAGCCGGACCAACGAACTGCTGGCCGGGCAGGGCGCGGAGCCCGTGGACTGGGAACTCCCGGTCCTGTAGCGCCGACCCTCACTCACATCCCACCAAACACCGGGAACGTGAGCGAGCGTGTGTAACCTTCGACGCATACCCATCAAGCACCCAGCCAATTAGCTTAGGCTTGCCTATATGACCGCTCTTCCTGTCACATCGTCCGCCACACGCAACACCCGCCCGCAGGTCAACCTGACCGTCCTGCGGAGCGAACGCCTTTCGCCGCACATGGTGCGGATCGTGGCTGGCGGACCCGGGTTCAGCGACTACGCGAACAACGACTACGTGGACCGCTACGTCAAAATCGTCTTTCCGCAGGATGGCGTGGACTACGAACAGCCCCTTGATCTCTGGACCATCCGCGAGACCATGCCCCGCGAACAGTGGCCGCACACCCGGACCTACACCATCCGGTGGGTGAACCTGGAGACGCAGGAGCTGGCCATCGACTTCGTCGTCCATGGCGATGAAGGCCTCGCAGGCCCTTGGGCTGCTGCGGCCAAGCCCGGAGATTCCCTGGTCTTCACCGGCCCCGGAGGTGGCTACAACCCCTCCCCCGACGCCGACTGGTACCTCTTCGCGGGAGATGACGCTGCGATTCCCGCCATCGCCGCCTGCGTTGAAGCCCTCGCCCCCGACGCCCGCGGAACTGTCTACCTTGAAGTCGACAACGAGGCCGATGCCCTCCCGATCTCAGCCCCGGAGGGAGTGAAGATCCACTGGCTGTTGCGTAAGGGCACGCCCGCAGGGTCCAGCGACCTTCTCCTCGAAGCCCTCCGCGGCACCGAGTGGTTGCCCGGGCGGGTAGATGTCTTCGCCCACGGTGAGCGCGGATACATGAAGGGTCTGCGGGAGATCTTCTTTGTCCAGCGCGGACTCGAACGTTCGCAGGTTTCGTTGTCCGGGTATTGGGCGCAGGGCCGTGTGGAGGAAGTCTTCCAGGCGGAAAAGAAACTCCCCGTCGGCCAGATCTAGCCGAGTTTTTGTACAGATAATGCCCCCAAAAGATCCTTTTAGGGGCATTATCTGTACAAAAACTCGGGAGGGAGGGGGCGTCTTAGCGTCTGCGGACCCTCCGGCGTTCGTTGCTGGAGAGGCCCTTGGTCAGTGGCCGCGCAAGGTTGTCGCCGAGCACGATTCCAGCCGCCACCCCGAGCACGATCGCGCCTGCGTTGAGCATGCCGCCCGCGCCCAGGAGAATGTCTCCGCCTTCGACGGTCAGGGCATACATAGAGCGGAAAATCGTGAGCCCGGGGAGCAGGATCAGCGCCGCCGGAACGGCGACCACCAGTTGGGGAGCACCCAGTTTCAGGGCGACTACGCGGGCAAGGAGGCCGATGACGACGGCAGCGACGGCGGGCGACAAACGGTCGCCCAGTCCCGCTTGGCCGACCCCCCACAAAACGAAGAAGCCCACCAACCCAACTGCCGCCGTCGGAAGCAGCAACCGCATTTGGGTCTGCTCGGTGACGCCAATCGCGACCACCGCGATGGCTATCAGGATGGCTTGGCCCCACAACGGGTAGGCGTCGGGGAAAGTCTGCGTGACGTCCAGGACCGTGCTGCCCATGAGCGTTCCGACCACGACGGCGACGCCGATGCCCGCGACGATCGCGCCGAAGGTCAGCAGCGTGGAAAGGAACCGGCCTGCGGCGGTCACAGGGAAGCCGTTGATCGCATCCTGGACCGATGACACCAGGCGGCCAGTCGGAAGCAGCAGCAGGATCCCGCCCGCCACCACAATGGATGGCGCTATCTCCACCCCCGCCCAACGAAGCATCAGGGCAACAAAGGTGACGAAGAAGGCGCAGGCCATGGTGTTGAAGAAGTCGGCCGTGCGCCATCGTGCGAGCTGACGCGAGAGCAGGCTGATGACGATGTTGGACGCAAAGGCCACCGCCGAGGCGCCAATTCCCCCACCCAGCACGCCAACGAAGACCGCGGCAAAAATACCGAAAGCAATCGTGACCATCCACCGTGGGAAGGGTTTTGCACTGCGGATGATGTCGTTCAGCCTGCGGACGGCTTCGTCGCGCCCCACTCCCCCGGCAACGATGTCCGTGACCAGTTGATGGACCTGTGCCAAACCTGCGTAGTTATTGGTCCAGGAGCGCACCACACGCAGCAGCGTAATGGGGGTTTGGTCCTTGGGCGCGTAGTTGATGGCCACCGACTGGTTGGTGATGTCCACCTCCACGTTCTTCAAGCCGAGCGCAGCCGTGACAGCGATCATGCTCGTTTCGACTTCCAACGCACCTGCACCGTACCGGAACATGACTTCGGCCAGATGGAGCGCGAAATCGATGGTCTTACGGGCCGAGGCATCAACGCCCACCACTTGGATGGTGGGGTTCGCGTAAGGACTGCCCGCGAGACGATCCACGATATTCATGGGGGCCGTGGGCGGGCTATCACCCTGCACCAGGCGCATGAGCATGCGTTTGGCATTGACGTTCTGCCGTACCTGCGACGGGCGCAATGGCTGGGTCTTGGGCAACCCGTCGGTATGGGGCCTGCCGGTGGACCCATCGGGGCGTTCAGTCACGCGGTGATCCTCCTCTGGCTTGTTTGATTAGCGGTTCCCCTGGAGTCTTCCTAGTACCGGCAATTTCTCAAGCGGCAATCGTCCCAGTACCGTCTGGGCGGCTCCTGCAAGCTTTCTGGCAACGCGGTACGCGTTGTACTTCAGGGGGTTCACGGGAGCAACAAAATCACCCAGCAACTGAACTACTTCACCGCCGAAGCCCTTCTTGAATTCGTACCCGCCGTGGCCGGTCTCGTCCTGGCCCTGGATTCCGAAAGTGCCGTAGAAGTTGTACCGGGAGTAGCCGTTGTTCAGCGCGTGCAGCATCATGCCCCAGTAGAGGGACGTTGCACCGTTGAAATAGATGTAGTCCTGGACCGTCCCGCCGATCACGCAGGTGAGTTCGTCGCCCGAGCAGGCAAAGTGGATGGCAGCCACAGTTGCCACGCCCACCGAGTCCGGGAAGCGCTCAATGTCCTTGAGGCTGCGCTCGTAGCTGTCCACAAGGTCCTGAACCACTTTGACGCGGTTGGCCTTCTTCTTGCTGCCGGTTTCCTCCACCTCCCGCTTGAGCCCGGCCAAGGTTTTGGACTCCGCCTCAAGGCGCTCGGTGATCGACGCCCGGTACTCCGGGATGTTGATCTTGGCCATCATGAGTTTGGTGAACTCATCGGAGGTGTTGCGGAGCAATTGCTCGTAGTACTCGCGTTCGCGGTACGTGAAGCCCTTCTCGTCGCCGGCGGTCTTGAGGGCGTTGTAGAAGTCGTCCAGCGTTTCCAGCGTGGCCTGCTCCAGGTACACCCCGTTCTTCTCCGCTTTTCGGATGGCCTTCCGGGTGCGGTAGTTCATGCCCATGATGAGCTCTTCGGCATCGGCAACGCCGTCCAGGGTCTTGATGAACATCCAGTTGATGTTCGCGAAGTTCATATCGAAACCCTGGTGCTTGAACCCGAGTCCTTCGAGTTCCTTCAGCAACGGGCGGTTGTCTTCGATCTCCGGGTGCTCAGCACCGTCCTCATCGCGTGCGATGTAACGCAGGTTCGGCGAGATCCGCAGCTCCGCGGCCTTCTTCGAAGCCGCGTGCTTTTTCAACTGCTCGACGACGAAGCGAACCACGGCGGGGTCGCTGTAGTCCATGAGCGGTCCCTTGGCGCAGTCCGCGGTTTTGTAGCCGATGCGGTTGGACGTGTAAGTAAGCTTGCCCGCTGCAATGAGGCTCCCCCCGCGGGTCACGCCGAAGAGCTCGACCTCTTGCCCGCGGGCACGCTGGAAACGCGTTAGGTCCATGGACTGGATGAAGCTGCCTTGCGGGTGTCCCTTGGCGAACGTCTCGAAATCAGCGTCGCTGAGAATCACGAATTCCATGTCGGTTCCAGCCTCGATCGGAGTCAAAGAAATTACCTCACCTAGATTAGTTTTGCGCCCGTTGGTGGCCGGGGCGGGCCTGTTCGTTGGCTTGCTGGCTGGGGCGGCCTGTCAGTAGAACTGGCCGCCGGTACGCATGGTTTCGAGCCTTCTGAAGACCTTCTCCGCACCCTTGAGCCAGAGCTTGTATCGGATTGGACCCAGCACGTGGTCGTAGCAGCCCACAAAGTCAGTGACGGTCTTGGTGAAGCTCGTCTTGAAGGACCCCAGGCCGTACAGCGGATGGGATTTGTCCTTGATACTCGCCGCGGGAGGTGTGCCGCAGAAGTCGTACTCCACGCAGCCGAGCTCCTGCATCCGCTGGATCGCTGCCCATTGGACCAAGTGGGAGTCGCCGTACTGCTTGCGCTTCTGGGTGGAGCCGCCGTCTTTATAGGTGGCCTTGGACCCGTAGTTGATCACGAACGCACCAACGCTCGGAGCGCCGTCTTCATAAACGAAGAAGAACTGGCCCTGGCCCCTGCTGCTGAATTCTCCCCAGAATGCCGCGTAGTACTCATAGCTACGCAGCGGCATGGCACCTTTGGCATTTACCGTGTTCTGCATGAGGGCATAAAGCTTGCGGTAGCTGTCCTCGCCGGCTTCTTCCTGGATGACCTCGCAGCCCTCCCGCTCCGCCCGGCGGACGGCGTTCCGGGCCCGGGATGAGATGCTCCGCAGGACCTCGTTGGCGGGTGCAGAGATGTCCAGTACAGCTGTGAAGTCGTTGGACTGGATGTTCGGGGCCTTGACCAGGCCCGCCGCCTTCAGTTGCGCACTCACCTCAGGTGACTCCACGACGTCGGGCTCTATCTTGATGGTGAACACGTTCAGCTTTTGCTCGCTCGCCAAGGTGGCGACGGCGTCCAGCATCGGCTTGATGTCGTCGACGGACTCGGCGTCGGGACCCTTGATCAGGTACCAGAGCCGTCCGAGGACAGGAAACTTTTTCTCCAGCAGGAGGTTGTAGCTGGCGTAGTCGGCGGTCTCGACGACGAGCCGGCGGACCAGCCAGCCGTTGCCGTCCTTGACTGCCGCGTAGGCGTCCGACTGCAGCATGTTGCCGCCATGCGGGTTGGCGGTGACGTGCTTGTCCCAGTTATCGGTTTCCTCGGCAGTGGCAAAGCGGGCGGTAAATTCTCGCAAGGTGGCCGTGTCCAATCTCAGGGTTTTGGTGCAGTGTTCAAAGCAGGTGCGCATGCGGACATGCAGCCCCAAGTCTATCGGTCATGGGAGGACGCGGTTCAGTGGCGCGGAGTGGACGGGCTCATGGAACGCCGTGATCTTCATTCCACAGACTTACGACGATGGCCCGGAACCCAGCTGTTCAGCTGCCATGTACGCGTTCAGCCGGTGATAGCCCTGGCCCAACGTTCCCGGGTGAAATTCGCTCAATGGCAGAAGAGAGATGGCAATGTCCTCTGCTTCATCCGGGCTGGGATCCCTAGTGGGTTCACAGTCCAGGGCCAGATAGAAGTGGACCCGGTTGCTTTGACTGTTCCAGTTGGCCCAGGAGTTTCCGAGACTGTGCAGCTCTCCGGCTTCGTATCCCGTTTCCTCGCGGAGTTCACGCCTCACAGTATTATCGAAAGAACTGTCGTCCGGTTCCACGCCGCCCCCTGGCAGCCCCAGCGCGACTATTCCCGCGCCGTGGTGATACTCCCGGATCAGCACCACATTCCGGGCCCGATCCAGGGCGAAAACGGAGACCCATTCCGGGTTTTCCTGAACGTAATACGGTGCCACCACGACGCCGGATGCCGTCACACACTCGTCAGCCCGCAAAGAAATCCATTTGTCTTTGACGACGACGCGACTATCGCTGACATTCCAAGCGGTTTCGTCCCTCACGGCGCCTCCCCATCTTGGCCTCTGGCCAGTAAAGTCCCGGCTGATTCCTCGAGCATCCTACAACCGGATCTGCTCCATGCTCTCGAGCTGGATCGCCTTCGGGGCCTTACCCAGCTCACGCTGGCCGCTGGTTAGACGGTCCGCAGCCGTGAGCCGGCTCAGGCTGAGCCCTGTGAGGTCGGCAATCTCGCCGATCGGAACCTGGAACGTCCGGAAAGGACCCAACGGGGGTGGTTCGCCCTCCAGCAGCCGTTCTGTGATTGCCTTTTTGAGCTCTACCTTCCCGAGCAACGGCGACTGGTCAAGGATGAAGCCGGCAGCTCCCAGTTTCGCGTCGTTGGTCCACACCGCGATCTTCCAGAACTTCCTCGGCACCTGGACGCCCCGGTAGGGAGGATCGTCATCCAGGAGGACCGGCCCGGTGAAGACGCTGAGCTTGGCATCGAAGGAGTCGGCGTGCTCCAGGACATGGTCCTCCAGCCCGACCCACAGTTCCTTGCCCTGGTTGAAATCATCAACCTGTGGAGCTGCGTTGGTGAAGACAAAAGTGTCCTGGTTGGCCTTCTTGGCTGTCGCTTGGTCGCCCCAGACCGGATCCAGGCGCCGAACCAGATGACCACGGTCGAAGGCGTTGTTCTTGTACACGTCAGGACCGGCCTGCTGCTCCTTGGGAACGCGCTCGTCAAAATGCCAGGTTCCCTCGCGTGCCAGCGGATTCAGTTCGCTGCCGCTGATGTTGACGCCCACGATCGCCGCAAGCTTCCGGTTTACCCGGAAGCGTACGGAGAAGTGGGTGTAATCCAACAGAATCGTCGTTGCCGACGGACTGGGCAGCTCAACGCGTGCCCGCAAGAAGTCCCTGTCATATCCCCCGCTCATGCATACAGCATGGCACTAGGCACCGACAGTAAACAGACTCAGCATTCGACGACGTTGACGGCGAGGCCGCCCATCGCTGTTTCTTTGTACTTATGGGACATGTCCTTGCCCGTTTCCCGCATGGTCACGATGACCTCATCCAACGAGACCCGGTGCGTCCCATCACCCCACAACGCCATCTTCGCCGCGTTGATCGCCTTCGCCGCAGCAATCGCGTTCCGCTCAATACACGGAATCTGCACCAACCCACCAATCGGATCACACGTGAGCCCCAGGTTATGCTCCATCGCGATCTCCGCCGCGTTCTCCACCTGCGCCGGGGAACCACCCATCACCTCAGCCAACCCCGCAGCAGCCATCGACGACGCCGAACCAACCTCACCCTGGCACCCCACCTCAGCACCCGAAATCGACGCCTGCTCCTTGTACAAAACCCCCACTGCGCCCGCGGCGAGCAAGAACCGCACCACCACATCGTCCTTATCGGCCTGGGTGGCCTGATCCATGCCCGGAGCGTAATTCAACGCATAGTAAAGAACAGCCGGGATGATGCCCGCCGCACCATTGGTCGGGGCCGTCACCACCCGGCCCCCGGAAGCGTTCTCCTCATTGACCGCCAACGCGATCAGGTTCACCCACTCCTGCCAATACTTCGGATCGTTCCGGTCCTTGTCCTCCTTCAGGAGCCGCTCCAACCAGTCAGGAGCACGACGACGGACCCGCAACCCGCCCGGCAGCACCCCCTCACGCTTCAGGGACGTTTCAACACAGGCCTCCATCACCGACCAAATATGCAGCAGACCCTCCCGGATCTCTTCCTCCGACCGGGACGCCCGCTCATTGATCAACATGATGTCGCTGATGCCCAAGCCTTTGGATGAGCACCGGCCCAACAACTCCGCCGCCGTCCGGAACGGCAACGGCAACTCCGCCTTGGACTCCTCCAACTCCGCCCGGGCCGTGCTCTCCTCACCCTCACGCACAATGAACCCGCCACCCACCGAGAAAAACGTCGCCTCCCTCAGCACCGCCCCCTCAGCATCAGAAACCACGAACTTCATCCCATTCGTATGCCGCGGCAACACCGTCAACGGATGCAACACCATATCCTCCACCGCATACGGCAGTTCCACGCCCTCACCGGAAGCACCGGCAAGGTTCAACACACCCGTCTCGGCGATCGCGGCCAGGCGTTCCTCCACTTCCTCGGGGAGGATCAGCTCGGGGTGGTAACCCTCAAGGCCCAACAGCGTGGCAGTCATCGTCCCATGACCTTTGCCCGTCGCGGCCAAGGAACCATACAGATCCACCCGCAACGACGCCACCGAGCCCAGGACACCGCTGTCCTTCAACTCTTCGGCAAACACCGCTGCGGCCCGCATCGGCCCCACAGTGTGCGAGCTTGATGGGCCAATGCCCACAGAGAACAGATCGAAAACACCAACAGCCATAGCCGGGATCCCTTTTATACAGCTTGAATCGGTCCGGCAGATCGTCCTGCCGGATGGCCTCCCCCGCTTGTGGCGAAAGACGACCGAAGCGCGACGCCGGATGGCCCCCAAAGGCGGCAACCCGGCGTCGCAAATTATTCAGTTACTACAAACCACGCTACGCCCGTATGTCCAGTGCCGGACCCGGGCAGCCGGCAACTAGGCCAGGTCTCCGCCATTCTTGGAGGCGTATTCCTGGGCCGACAGCAGCGGGCCGTCGGATTCGGCGGCCACCTTGAAGAGCCAGCCGGCGCCGTAGGGGTCGTTGTTAATGAGGGCGGGATCGGAAACAACGGCGTCGTTGATCTCGGTGACCTCGCCTGTGACGGGTGAGTACAGGTCGGAGACGGACTTGGTGGACTCCACCTCGCCGCAGGTCTCGCCGGCGGTCACGGTGGAGCCGACCTCGGGCAGGTCCACGTACACGATGTCGCCCAGTGCGTCGGTGGCAACCTCGGAAATGCCAACGGACACCGAGTTCCCTTCGCCGCGGGAGACCCACTCGTGTTCGTCGGAGTACTGAAGTTCGGGCGCTACTTTGGGCATTCTTTTTCCTTTACGTGTGCTGAATGAAAAATCCAGGAGTTTTTGTACAGCTAATGCCTTTATAGCCGGGCTATGAGGTCATTAGCTGTACAAAAACTCGCTACTTTTGGCGCTTGTAGAACGGGAGCGCGACGACTTCGAAGGGCTCGGCCTTGCCGCGGAGGTCCACATCGAGGGCAGTCCCGGGCTCAGAGAGGGCAACGTCGACGTACGCCATCACTACGGGGTACCCCAAGGTGGGACTCGGCTGGCCGGACGTCACTTCACCAACAACGGCTCCGTCCTTCACCACGGGGTAGTGCGAGCGGCCGGCGCGGCGTCCCAGGCCCTTGAGCCCCACGAGCTTGCGGCCAGTGGAGACCCCGGCACCCTCGGCCTTCAAAGCAGCAAGTGCTTCCTTGCCAACAAAGTCGCCTTCCTTGGACAACGCCACAACAGGGCCAAGCCCGGCAGCGAAGGGATTGCCTTCGCGGGAGAGCTCGTTGCCGTACAGTGGCATACCGGCTTCCAGACGGAGTGAGTCGCGCGAGGCCAGGCCCGCCGGGACCAGTTCGCCCTCTTCGGCGACGGCGGTGATCGCCTGCCACAGCGCGGCGGCGGATTCGTTGGGAACGAAGATCTCGAAGCCGTCTTCGCCGGTGTACCCGGTGCGTGCCAAGAGCAATTCCTGGCCGCTTCCGGCCACGAGGAAGGTGACCTCGACGGCGGCGTAGTACTTCAATCCGGTGACCAGCGAGTGCTGCTCGGCCGGTACAAGGCGCAGAAGGATGGCTTCGGCAAGGGGACCCTGGACGGCGATGAGCGAAGTCTCGGGCGAGGCATCCACAACCACGACGTCGAACCCGGCCGCACGCACCAGCAGTTCCGCAGCAACAACTGCCGCGTTGCCGGCATTCGGCACCACAAGGAACTTCTCTGCACCGCGACGGTAGACGATCAGGTCATCGATGATGCCGCCATCTTCCTGGCAGATCAGCGAATACTTGGCCTTGCCATCGGCCATGGCAGAAATCTTGCCCACCAGGGCGTAGTCCAGGAACGCTGCGGCCTCGGGTCCGGTGACCCAGACTTCGCCCATGTGGGAGAGGTCGAACAGGCACGCGGACTTGCGGACTGCGTGGTGCTCGGCCAATTCCGAGGAGTACTTCAGCGGCATCTGCCAGCCACCGAAGTCGGTGAACGACGCGCCAAGCTTCTTGTGCTCTTCGTAGAGGGCGGTGTATTTCCCTGTCATGACCGGTCCTTAGTTCTCGAAGTCTTCGATCGGCGGGCAGGAGCAGACCAGGTTGCGGTCTCCGGCTGCGCCGTCGATGCGGCCAACGGGCGGGAAGTACTTGTCCTGCTTGAGATGGTGGACCGGGAAGGCGGCCTGCTCGCGCGGGTACGCGCGGTCCCAGTCGGAGCTCACGACGGCGGCTGCCGTGTGGGGCGCGCGGCGAAGCGGGGAGTCCTGCACGGAGAAGTCGCCGGCAGCAACCTGGTCGATCTCCTTGCGGATGGTGATCATGGCCTCGATGAAGCGATCGATCTCCACGAGGTCTTCGGACTCCGTGGGCTCAACCATCAAGGTACCCGCAACCGGGAAGGCCAGGGTGGGCGCGTGGAAGCCGAAGTCGATCAGGCGCTTGGCCACATCCTCAGCGGTGACGCCGGTCTTCGCGGTCAATTCGCGCAGGTCCAGGATGCACTCGTGGGCTACGAGTCCACCTTCACCTGTGTAGAGCACCGGGAAGTGCTCGTTGAGGCGGGATGCGATGTAGTTCGCCGCCAGCAACGCGGACTTGGTGGCTTCGGTCAGTCCCTGGCCGCCCATGAGCTTCACGTAGGCCCAGGAGATCGGGAGGACACCGGCCGAGCCGAAGCGGGAGGCCGAAATCGGAACGTCATTGCCCTCGGTCCAGGACGCTGCGTCGCCGGGCATGAACGGTGCCAGGTGTGCCTTGGCTGCGACCGGGCCAACGCCGGGTCCGCCGCCGCCGTGCGGGATGCAGAAGGTCTTGTGCAGGTTCAGGTGGGATACGTCGCCGCCGAACTTGCCCGGCTGGGCAAGGCCTACGAGGGCATTGAGGTTGGCACCGTCGATGTACACCTGTCCGCCGGCTTCGTGGATGGCGTCGCAGACTTCGCGGACGTCTGCGTCGTAGACACCGTGCGTGGACGGGTAGGTGATCATGATGGCCGAGAGGGCGTCGCGGTTGGCTTCGATCTTGGCCTTCAGGTCAACGTGGTCGATGGTGCCATCGGGAGCGGTGGCCACGACCACGACCTTCATGCCTGCCAGCACTGCCGAGGCGGCATTGGTGCCGTGCGCGGAGGCGGGGATGAGGCACACGTTGCGCTGGTCATCTCCGTTGGAGAGGTGGTAGCCGCGGATCGCGAGGAGCCCGGCCAGCTCACCCTGGGAACCGGCGTTCGGCTGAATGGACACTTGGTCGTAACCGGTGATCTCGGTCAGCTGCGCTTCGAGGTCGCTGATGAGTTCACGCCAGCCCTCGGTCTGGGAGTCCGGAGCGAACGGGTGGATCGAGGCGAACTCGGGCCAGGAAATGGCTTCCATTTCAGCGGTGGCGTTGAGCTTCATGGTGCACGAACCCAACGGGATCATGGTGCGGTCCAGCGCGAGGTCGCGGTCCGAGAGCTTGCGGATGTAGCGCAGGAGCTGGGTCTCGGAGCGGTGGGTGTTGAACACCGGGTGCTGCATGAATGCGCTGGTGCGCTCAACGGAAGCCTCCAGCGCAAAGTCCTCGGCGGCATCGGTGACCGAAGCGCCAAAGACATCGAGGAGGCGGCCGACGATGTCGGACGTAGTCGTTTCGTCAACGGAGATGCCGACAGTGTCAGCATCGATGCCGCGCAGGTTGATGCCCTTGGCCTCGGCGACGGCGACGATCTCTGCTGCCTTGCCCGTGACGCGGACGGTGATGGTGTCGAAGAACGAACCGTGGAGGACCTCGACGCCGGCAGCCTTCAGGGACGCTGCAAGCGTCCGGGCGTGGCTGTGGGCGGTCTCAGCGATCGCCTTCAAGCCTTCCGGGCCGTGGTAGACCGCGTACATCGAAGCCACGATGGCCAGCAGCGCCTGCGCGGTGCAGATGTTGGACGTGGCCTTCTCGCGGCGGATGTGCTGCTCGCGGGTCTGCAGGGCCAGACGGTAGGCGGGAACGCCGGCGTCGTCCTTGGAAACGCCCACCAAGCGGCCCGGCATGGAACGCTCAAGACCCTTCTGGACGGCCATGTAGGCAGCGTGCGGGCCGCCGAAGAAGAGCGGGACACCCAGGCGCTGGGCGGAACCCACGGCGATGTCAGCGCCCTGCTCACCCGGAGGGGTGATGAGCGTCAGGGAAAGGAGGTCGGCGGCAACGGTGACCAGTGCGCCGCGTTCCTTGGCCTCGGCAATGACGGCGGAGTGGTCGAAGACGCGGCCGGAAGCACCGGGCTGCTGGAGGACGACGCCGTTGATGGCACCTTCCGGAAGGCCGGCTGAAAGATCGGCAACCTCAACCTCGAAGCCGAGGGCTTCAGCACGGCCCTTGACGATGGCGATGGTCTGCGGCAGGCAGTCCGCGTCGAGCACGGTCTTGCCGTCCTGCACGGCCTTGTTCTTGTTGGCGCGGCGCATCATGAGGACGGCTTCGGCCACGGCGGTTGCTTCGTCCAGCAGGGAGGCGTTGGCGATCGGCAGGCCAACGAGGTCCTGCACCATGGTCTGGAAATTCAGGAGTGCTTCAAGGCGGCCCTGCGAAATTTCGGGCTGGTACGGGGTGTAAGCGGTGTACCAGGCCGGGGACTCAAGGATGTTGCGGCGGATGACCGGCGGCGTGACGGTGTCGTAGTAGCCCTGGCCGATCATCTGGACGGCCGTCTTGTTCTTGGAGGCGAGCTTGCGCAGCTCGGCAAGGACCTCGACTTCGCTCAGCGCGTTCTGCAAGGTGAGGGCGACGTCCTGGCGGATGTCGTTCGGAACGGCAGTGTCGACCAGCGAGTCAACAGAGTCGTAGCCAACGGACTTGAGCATGGTCTCAATGTCGGCCTGGCGGCGGGCGCCGATATGCCGATCGACGAAGGTGGTGGAGGCGGAACTAACCGTCACGAAGGAACTCCAATACTTGGGCGGCGTTTGGGTACGCCGCAGCGGCTCGGGTTCCTCCCCGCTCTGTATTGGACCTGAGAGTTTCCGCGTGTTGTCCGCACAACGAATCGCTTGCACCGTCGGTGAGCACAGCATCCCACGTCAATGGCGTGGAGTGCCTGCTGCTTTCCAGAGTTGCCTCGCCGCGGCGGTGCGTGGGCCTGAGAGATTCCTGGGGAGGGTTTGCTCCTACGGCGCCTGCATCACGTGCCTGCAGGACTCTCCCGCCGCAGATCAAAGGCATGTTCAGTTGTCTGTGGGCACCACGCCGGGCACGCCACAAGGCTTAATTGTCCTACGTGCAAGGCCCTGCGGCAAATGGATGAAACGTCACTTCCGCAGGCGGTCCAGGACGCCCAGCAGGATTTCGACGTCGGCCTCCCGCCCGGCGTTGCCGGCCCCCTGCCCGCCTTCGAACATCGCATTGAAGTAGAGGCCGTCGCCCATGTAGCTGACGGCCTTGGCAATCTCCGGTCCTACGTCTTCGGCCAGGACATCCAGCCACTGCTGCTGGATTCCTGCGAAGCGCCGCCGCGTTTCCTCATGGGCTACTTCAGCGAGCCTCGTTGCCGCAACGAAGGCCCTGTCCATGGGGGTGTCGGCCCAGAGGGAGGACCGGATGAAGTACGCGGCCGCACCGTCCGACGCGGCCTTCATCTGCTCAATGTCTTCCTGCGCCAACTCGTCCAGGCGTTCCAGCAAGGCGCTGATCAGGGCTTCCTTGTTGGGGAAGTGATACAGCAGCCCGCCCTTGGAGACACCGGCCCTCTTGGCGACGGCATCCAGGGTAGCCGCCCGCTCCCCTACCTCGATCAGGAGGGATTC
The DNA here is from genome assembly GCF_025452095.1 of Paenarthrobacter sp. JL.01a. Taxonomy (NCBI): domain Bacteria; kingdom Bacillati; phylum Actinomycetota; class Actinomycetes; order Micrococcales; family Micrococcaceae; genus Paenarthrobacter; species Paenarthrobacter sp. JL.01a. Next base: position 998,946 of record NZ_CP104877.1, on the reverse strand, counting down.
GTAGGCATCCAGGACGGCGTCCCGGGCAACTGGTTTTCGTGGCATGTGTACATCATTCCCTAAAGCTGTGCAGTCCTTGCATTTGTAACTGTACCGTCTGGACGGTACAGTAAGTGGCATGTTCTCGCCGTCCTCAACCCAAGCACCCCGTTCCGCCGCCCCCTTGACGGGCCCGGCTGCACCGTGGCGCGACTGGACGGCCTTGGCACTGCTGATGTTCCCGGTGCTGCTGGTGGCCGTCGACAACACCGCGCTCACTTTTGCCCTGCCGGAAATCGCCCGCTCCCTGGACGTGGGCGGCATACAGCTCCTGTGGATCGTTGACGCCTACCCGCTGGTGCTCGCCGCGCTCCTGGTCTCCATGGGCAACCTTGGTGACCGGATCGGACGACGCCGGTTGCTGCTGATCGGCAGCACAGGCTTCGCGGCGGTTTCGGCTGCTACGGCATTCGCGCCGTCCGCTGAGTGGCTTATTGCCGGGCGCGCCGCCCTCGGTGTCTTCGGCGCCATGCTGATGCCATCAACGTTGTCGTTGATCAGGAACATTTTTACCGACCCCAACCGCCGCCGGCTCGCGATCGCCGTATGGGCTGCCGGATTCTCCGGTGGCGCCGCCCTCGGTCCCATCTTCGGTGGCTGGCTGGTAGAGCACTTCTGGTGGGGTGCCGTCTTCCTGGTGGCAGCATTCCTGCTTTTGCCGCTCCTCGCCTTCGGCCGGGCACTCATTCCCGAGTCCAAGGACGCCAACCCCGGCCGCGTCGACGTGCCCAGCATCGTCCTGTCTGTGGTCACCATGGCGCCGTTCGTTTACGGCATCAAGGAGTTCGCCGTCCACGGACTCGGGGCATCCGCTGTAGCCTTCATGCTCTTCGGATTGGTGATGGGTGTCCTCTTCGTCCGCCGCCAGCAGCGGATCGAGAGCCCCATGCTGGACGTCAGCTTGTTCAAGAACAAGGTATTCAGCACGGCCATCGTGGCCAACGTGCTGTCCCTGTTTTCCATGACGGGGTTCATCTACTTCTTTGCCCAGCACCTGCAGCTGGTCGAAGGGCAGTCCCCCATGGAAGCCGGCATCGCCATGATCCCGGCCCTCCTGGCCACAGTTATCGCCGGCCTGCTCGTAGTACCGCTGGTCAAGAAAGTACGGCCCGGATTCGTGGTGGCCGGCGGACTGACGCTGAGCGCCATAGGCTACCTGGTGGCCGTCGTGGGTGACCACGGCAGCGGACCGGTGTTCCTCCTGTCAGCCCTGACGGTCCTGGCCGTCGGCGTGGGTGCAGCGGAGACCATCTCCAATGACCTCATCCTGGCGTCCGTGCCGGCAGACAAATCAGGGGCGGCCTCGGCCATCTCCGAGACCGGTTACGAACTCGGTTCCCTCCTGGGAACAGCCGTGCTCGGTTCAATCCTCACCGCGTCCTACCAGCACAACCTCGTCATTCCCGACGGCGTCCCCGCCGAAGCTGCCAGGAAGTCGGGGGAAACCCTGGCCGGTGCCGTTGACGCAGCCTCCGCTCTTCCCACCCAGCTCTCCGAGGCATTGACCAACGCCGCCCGGATAGCCTTCGACTCCGGAGTCCACATCACTGCGGCGATTGGGCTGGTACTGATGGCCGGAGCGGCAGTGATGGCCGCCGTCGTACTCCGCAAGGTACCCAAGGCGAAATAGGAAGCTACACCGCTTCGGTAGGTGCTGCCTTCTTGTCGACGCCGGCAGTCAGCAGGTCGATCCGCTCCAGCGCGTCGCTGAGGCGGCTGACCGTCTTCCACAGATCCGGATGCTGCTCCCTGACCTCCTCCAGCCCAGTCCCCGCGGAGGTCAGGGACGCGAGGTCGAAGCTCACGTTGGTCCGCGCTCCCGCTATGGCGGCGCGCAGCGCACCGAAGCCAACCACGACGTCCGCGATGAGGGCCGGGTTGCCATGGGAAGCGAGCCAGCCAAGGTCCTCGATGGCGTCGATGGCCCGCTCACCCAGCACGGCAGAGGCCTTGGCCGCGTCCACCGAAGCCCGGTGGATGGCCTTTTCGCGTTCCGGACCCGGGTCCAGACGGAAGGCAGCCCCGAAAGCGTTGGAGGCTGAGGCATCATCGTCTGCCAGTTGCAGGGCAGAGTTCCTCAGTTCCTGGGCCCGGGCATGAATCCCCGAAAGCTCTTCCCGCTGGTGGTCTTCGGGCTCCGTATACCCTGCCACCATGGAGGTCAGCGCGGCCGCGATCGAGAGCATGACCCCCGTTCCTGCGCCGCCACCGGGCGAACCGTTCGACTCTGCCAGGGCTTTCGTCCAGCACTCGACCGTGGACTTCTGCGTTGTGGCGGGTTCGGAATTCTTCATGGCATCCAGTCTGCCGCGACTGCCCGGTCTTCGCACACACAGGCTTCGCACACCGCCGGTGGATACACTGGCCGGACCAAAGGCGTCGAACGAAGAGGGTAAACCCATGACCATTGACCTCGAAGAGCTTTACAAAGACCTGCACGCCAACCCGGAACTGTCCTTCCAGGAGACCAGGACGGCGGGAATCGCCGCCGGGCACCTGGAAAACCTTGGCTTCACGGTCCACCGCAACATCGGCAAAACCGGCGTGGTGGGCATCCTTGAGAACGGAGCCGGGCCCGTGGTGATGCTCCGGGCCGATATGGACGCACTGCCCGTCAAAGAATCCACAGGACTGGACTACGCAAGCACCGCCGTCGGCGTCGACCACGCGGGCAACGACGTTCCCGTCATGCATGCATGCGGCCACGATGTCCACGTCAGCTGCCTGGTGGGTGCTGTGGAGTCGCTTGCCGCGCACCGCGACCAGTGGCAAGGCACGTTGATCGCCGTTTTCCAGCCCGCAGAGGAATGGGGCGGTGGAGCGAACGCGATGGTGGCGGACGGCCTGTACGACGTCGTGCCGAAGCCCGACGTCGTACTCGGCCAGCATGTCGCCCCATTCCCCGCCGGCTGGTTCGGCATCCGTTCCGGCGTCGCCATGGCCTCTGCCGACTCCCTCAACATCACCCTGCACGGACGCGGCGGACACGGCTCCCGCCCTGAAACCACCGTTGACCCTGTCCTCATGGCAGCAGCTGCCACGGTCCGCTTGCAGGGCATTGTCTCGCGTGAGCTCGCGGCGAGTGACTCGGCGGTGGTAACCGTTGGGCAGATCCATTCAGGGACAAAAAACAACATCATTCCCGAGACCGCGACCCTGGGCCTTAGTGTCCGCACCTTCAGCGATTCCATCAGGGACAAGATCCTCGGATCCATTGAGCGGATCGTCCAGGGGGAATCAACAGCCTCCGGCGCTCCGAAGGATCCGGAGATCCACTTCGAGGAGCACTTTCCCCTCACCGTCAATGACGAATCGGCTGCAGGCAGAATCACGGCAGCCTTCAAGGCCAAATTCGGCACGGCACAGGTGATCGATCCCGGCCCGGTCTCGGGCAGCGAAGATGTCGGAGCCTTGGCAAAGGGCGCCGATGCACCTTTGGTGTTCTGGTTCCTTGGAGGCGCCGACCCTGCACTGTTCAGGGAGTGGGCCACCACAGGGCGGCTCCCTGAGGACATTCCATCCAACCACTCGCCCTATTTCGCACCGCTTATCCAGCCCACGCTGGCCAAGGGAACAGAAGCCCTGGTCACCGCTGCCCTGGAGTATCTGGGCACGGCAGAAAGAAACCAGCCCGGGGAGAGCTGACCTGGGAGCCCATGGAAAAGGCGCCGGTGGTCCCGGCGCCTTTTGCGTGGATTCGGTGCTCGTTCCGGTCCGGGAGTGATCCCTAGACTTTCTCGTAGATGCGGTCCACCTTCGGTTCGTAAACCTCAGGCTCCCTGCGACGACGTGCCAGGAAAGTCCACAGCGTGCCTTCTGTCCCTGGGCGGGTCTCCGCCGGGGCAGCAGGCTCTTTGGCCTCTGTGGTGCGGGTCTCGGGCTTGCGCGCGGAGTCCTTCTTCGTGCGCCGCTCGAAGTCGTCATAGTACGCGTAGCACATGCCAACCTCCTTTAGTGGCGATCCTTTAATGATCCCCGCACTTAAGCCGAACGTCGACCACTATTTTTCCGGGCCGCTTCCACCGCGAGTCTGGTTTCCTCAGTTATCAGGTGGGCATTGATCGCCGCTCCCGCCATGACACCCGAAGCTGCCGATGCCATGACCTGCCCCATGAGGTCGGCGACGTTCCCTGCCGCCCACACGCCCGGCACCGAGGTGGCGCCTCCCAGGGGATTCACTTCGACATGCCGCCCTACGCCCATGGGGTGCTCCACCACCTTGACCCCAAGGGATTCCAGTACTCCGGACCGGGCCTCCAGGCGGGTCCCTGTTGCCAGGGCCTCGGCTGGAATGACCCTGCCGGAAGCCAGGACCACCCCGCTCAAAGCATCATCCGTGACCTCAAGTGAGCGCACTTTGCCCTCCACAACGTTGATGGAGCGTGCGGCAAGCTGTTCCCACTCTTCATCCGTCGGTTCCACAACGTCGTTGAGGAACAAGGTGATATCCGGGCTCCATTGCCGGAAGAGCATGGTCTGGTGCAGGGCCATCGGAAGGGTCCCCAGTATCCCGATCGCTTTGTTGCGCACTTCCCAGCCGTGGCAGTAGGGGCAGTGCAGCACGTCCCGACCCCAACGTTCGCGAAGGCCTTCAATGTCAGGAAGCACATCCGTCAGACCAGTAGTCACCAGGAGGCGCCGCGCCTTGACAGTGCCGCCCTCTCCCAGGTCCACCTCAAAGGCGGGTTCGGCGCCCTCGCCTTGCGCCGCCGTCGAAGGGGCCGCAACGGCGACGCCGTTGATGATGTCCACCCCGTAGCCGCGCGCCTCCTCCCGTCCCAGTCTCAGGAGTTCCCTGGGGTTGATGCCGTCGCGGGACAGGAAGCCGTGGACCCCCGCGGCAGGAGCATTCCGGGGTTCGCCGGCGTCGATCACCAGCACTGACCTCAGAGCCCTGCCCAGCGTCACGGCGGCACTTAACCCAGCTGCGCCACCTCCAATGATGACGACGTCGTACTCCTTGATGTTCTTTTCTTTGCCCACTTTGCCTCCGTGATTCCCTCGCGGCCTTGTGCCGTTCCTTCCATGGTTGGACAGCCTCGGGAGAATCAGCAAAGAATTTTGCTGATATGGCAAACTTGGTCCATGAGCCAAGACTTCAGTTCCATGCTCGACGCCGTCGGCCCGCGCCTGCGCGCGCTGCGGACCCAGCGCAACCTGACGCTGGCGGAAGCTTCGGAGGCAACGGGCATTTCCGTCAGCACGTTATCCCGCCTCGAATCGGGGCAGCGGAAGCCCACCTTGGAGCTTTTGCTCCCGATAGCGCGGCTGCATCAGATACCCCTTGAGGAACTGATCGACGCCCCCGAGACCGGCGATCCCCGCATCCACCTCAAGCCGCAAGTCCACCACTGGGGAACCGCACTCCCCCTCACCCGTCGCCCGGGCGGGATCCAGGCCTTCAAGATGGTGCTGAAAAGTGGCACGGGCAAGGAGACGCCGGAGCCCCAATCCCACGAGGGCTACGACTGGATGTACATCCTCAACGGCAAATTGCGGCTGGTCCTGGGCGGGAACGACTTCATCCTCAAACCCGGCGAGGTAGCCGAGTTCGATACCCGGACTCCGCACTGGTTCGCCAGCGCTACGTCAGAGCCGGTGGAACTGCTGACACTGTTCGGCCAGCAAGGCGAGCGCCTGCACGTCCGGGCACGGCCAAAACGCCCGGACCAAGCTTAGGAAGCCAGGAACTCGCGCGCGCTGCGGCGCGGCGCGCTTGGATCCGCGCCGGCGTCGGGCTGGTTGATCTCCGCCCAGACCTCGTCCAGGGACAGGCCCAGGACATCGGCAATCGCAGCCACGGTGGGGAAGGCGGGGGTGGCTACCCTTCCGGATTCGATTTTGCGGAGCGTCTCCGGGGAAACACGGGCATCAAGGGCGATCTCCAACATGGAGCGCGTGCCCCGTGCGCGGCGCAACAATGAGCCGAGACGTTGTCCACGCTCGGCCTCTGCGGGTGTAAGAGGCAACCTGACCATAGCTCCAATTGTAATACCGGGATAATATGGCCGGGATAGTTATTGGACGCACAACAGAAAGGCTGCTCATGATCGAGATCCTCAGCGCCAACGAACTGCTCAGGGCAAAGGCTTCGGGCGCTCTCGTGGCCAATATCCTGCACACCCTCAAGGGCCGCTGCACCGTGGGCACCAATCTGCTGGACATCGACTCATGGACCAAGGACATGATTCTGGAGGCCGGAGCCGAGTCCTGCTACGTCGATTACGCCCCCTCCTTTGGCCGCGGACCGTTTGGGCATTACATCTGCACCGGCGTCAACGACGCCGTCCTCCACGGACTGCCGCGGGACTACGCACTTGCCGACGGCGACCTGCTGACCCTCGATTTGGCCGTTTCCCTGCAGGGAATCGCCGCGGACTCCGCCATCAGTTTCATCGTTGGCGACACTAAGCCCGCCGGGAGCGTGGCCATGATCGAAGCGACCGAACGCGCCTTGCGTGCCGGCATCGCAGCAGCCCGGCCCGGCGCCCGCATCGGCGATCTCTCCTACGCAATGGGGTCGGCCCTCAAGGAGGCCGGCTACCCGGTAAATACGGAATTCGGTGGCCACGGCATCGGCTCCACCATGCACCAGGAGCCACACGTGCCCAACATGGGCCGGCCTGGACGCGGCTACAAGCTGCAGCCCGGATTGCTGCTCGCACTAGAGCCGTGGGTTATGGCAGATACGGCCCAGCTGGTCACGGATGTCGACGGCTGGACACTTCGCAGTGCCACCGGTTGCAGGACGGCCCACAGCGAGCACACCATCGCGATCACCAACGACGGGGCCGAGATCCTCACCTTGCCCACCCTGGCGGGTTGAGTACCCAGGCGGGCTGGGCACCCTGGTGGGCTGAAGCCCCGGGGACTGTTTCACGGACACCCACCGGCCGTCATAAATGAGCACCGTTCATTTGCCTCTTGCGCTCCGGCGTGACTCGCGCCATACTAAATGAACGCTATTCATTTAGTGACTGTCGTCTCACCGGAGTACATGCCCCCATGATTGAAATTACCTGCCTCGAAGCCCCCACTTCCCTGGCCCGCACCGAGCCCTCCACGCGGACGCCGTTGCGCGTCGGCGTCGTCCAGCACCGCTGGCATGCCGACGAAGCCGCCCTCCGCGCAGAACTCTCCGAGGGCATCGAACGCGCAGCAAAGCTGGGAGCCACTGTTGTTTTCCTGCCTGAGCTGACGCTCTCCCGCTACCCCGCCGACACCAAGCCGGAGAACAACCCGGCGGCAGGGATCCGCCCGTCGGACATCACCGAGGACCTGCTGACCGGCCCCACCTTCACCTTCGCCGCAGAAGCCGCCCGCAAGTTCGGCGTCTCGGTCCACGCCTCCTTGTACCAGCGTGCAGAGAACCCGGATGGGACGGACGACGGCCTTGGCCTGAACACGGCAATCCTGGTCTCGCCCGACGGCGAGCTGGTGGCCCGCACCCACAAGCTGCACATCCCCGTGACTGCCGGCTACTACGAGGACAAGTTCTTCCGCAAGGGCCCGGACGCCGAGGATGCCTACGCAGTGCACGCTCCTGCCGAACTGGGCGGCGCACGCCTTGGCATGCCCACCTGCTGGGACGAGTGGTTCCCGGAGCTCGCCCGCATGTACTCGCTGGGCGGCGCGGAAATCCTGGTCTACCCCACGGCCATCGGCTCCGAGCCCGACCACCCCGACTTCGACACGCAGCCGCTGTGGCAGCAGGTCATTGTGGGCAACGGCATCGCCAACGGCCTGTTCATGATCGCTCCCAACCGCTACGGCAACGAGGGCACCCTGAACTTCTACGGCTCCTCCTTCATCTCCGATCCGTACGGCCGCATCCTGGCCCAGGCTCCCCGCGATGAGTCCGCCGTCCTGGTGGCCGACCTCGACCTCGACCAGCGCAAAGACTGGCTCACGCTCTTCCCGTTCCTGGCAACCCGCCGTCCGGAGACGTACGGCCGCCTCACGGAACCCGTAAACCCGGACGCTCCCCTCGGTGCGAGCCCCGCCTCAAGCGCCCAGCCCCAGGCAGTCTCCGCGTGAGCGCCTGGCGCATGCAGTCCGAGACGGCACCGCAGGACCGCGTCTGGATGGCCTTCCCCACCGGCGGCTACACCTTGGGTGACACCGAGGAAAAGGCGCACGCAGCGCGCTCCACCTGGGCCGCCGTCGCGAACGCCATCCTTGAGTTCGAGCCCGTCACCATGGTGGTAGCGCCCGACGACGTCGAAACAGCCGCGCGCTATCTCGACCCTCGCGTTGAGGTGCTTACCGCCGAGCTGAACGATGCCTGGATGCGGGACATCGGGCCCTCGTTCGTACTGGATGCCAACAAGAAGCTCGGCGCCGTGGACTGGATCTTCAACGGCTGGGGCGCCCAGGACTGGGCTGTTTGGGACAAGGACTCGCTCATCGCCGGGTTCGTTGCCGGTCGGGCTGGAGTTGCACACCTTCCCTCCGGGATCGTGAACGAGGGCGGTGGCATCCAGGTGGACGGCGAAGGCACTGTACTGGTGACCGAAACCGTCCAGCTGGACGAGGGCCGCAATCCCGGTCTCACCAAGGCCGACATCGAAGAGGAACTGGCCCGCACCATCGGCGCCACCCATGTGGTGTGGCTCCCGAGGGGCCTGACGCGTGACTCGGAGAAGTTTGGCACGCGCGGCCACGTGGACATCGTGGCTGCCATTCCTTCGCCGGGAACCCTGCTGGTCCACTCCCAGCAGAACCCCGAGCACCCGGATTACAAGGTCTCCCGAGAGATCATCGACTTCCTGCGCACCACCCATGACGCAGCAGGCCGGGAGTGGAACATCATCGAAGTTCCCGCCCCGGAAACCCTTACCGATGATGAGGGCTACGTGGACTACAGCTACATCAACCACCTGGTAGTCAACGGCGGAGTCATCGCCTGCAGTTTCAATGACCCCATGGACGAGAAAGCCCTCCGCATTCTCGCCGATGCCTATCCGGGACGCCGCGTGGTCAGTGTTGACGCGCGCGAGCTCTTCGCCCGGGGCGGCGGCATCCACTGCATCACGCAGCAGCAGCCTACGGCCATCTAGAAAGGGCCCTTCATGAGCCAGACAATCCGCAACGGTGCTTCCACAAGCACCACCGCCGCTGCAGACTCGCACGACATCAGCGGCAAGGGACTGAAGACGGGGCAGTTGGGGCTCCTCGCCGTCGTCGTTCTTGGCATTTCAACCATCGCCCCGGCGTACACCCTCACCGGTGCGCTCGGCCCAACCGTAAATGAAGTCGGGCTGCAGTTGCCCGTGATCTTCCTGATCGGGTTCATTCCGATGATCCTGGTGTCGCTGGCCTACAGGGAGCTCAACGCAGACTCCCCCGACAGCGGCACCACATTCACCTGGGTTACCAAGGCGTTCGGTCCGTGGGTGGGCTGGATGGGCGGTTGGGGCCTGCTCGCCGCCAACATCATTGTCCTGTCCAACCTTGCGGGTGTGGCAGTGGACTTCTTCTACCTGTTCCTCGCGCAGGCCACCGGCTCCCCCGAGCTGGCCGACCTCGCCTCGAACAAGCTCCTGAACGTAGCCACCTGTTTCGTCTTCGTGGCCCTGGCCGTGTGGATCAGTTACCGCGGCCTGCACACCACCAAGATTGTCCAGTACGGGCTGGTGGGTTTCCAGCTGTTGGTCCTGGGGCTCTTCGTCGCCATGGCCTTCGCCAACTGGTCGACGTCCGAGACCGCTGTTCCGTTCAGCTGGGACTGGTTCGACGTCACCAAGGTTGAGACCTTCGGCCAAATTGCGGCCGGAATTTCGTTGTCGATCTTCGTCTACTGGGGCTGGGATGTCTGCCTCACCGTGAACGAGGAGACCGCCAACGGCAAGAAGACCGCGGGCGCCGCAGGCACCCTCACCGCCGTCATAGTCCTGGGTATCTACCTGCTGGTCACCATCGCCACCATGATGTTCGCCGGCGTGGGAGATACAGGTATCGGGCTGAACAACCCTGAGAACCATGCCAACGTGTTCACGGCACTGGCATCACCGGTCATGGGTCCGTTCGCGATCCTCATGTCCCTGGCCGTGCTTTCCAGCTCGGCGGCTTCCTTGCAGTCCACGTTCACTTCGCCGTCACGCAGCCTGCTGGCCATGGCGCACTACGGCGCCCTGCCGGAGCGCTTCAGCCACATGAGCAAGAAGTTCTCGACGCCGGGCTTCGCCACCATCGCGGCCGGCGTCTTGTCCGCGGGCTTCTACGCGGTGATGCACGTGATCAGTGAGAACGTCCTCAACGACACCATCCTGGCCCTGGGCCTGATGATCTGCTTCTACTACGGGCTCACGGCCATCGCTTGCGCCTGGTACTTCCGCAACAGCGTGTTCAGCAGTGCACGCAACTTCTTCCTGCGGCTGGTCTGCCCGGTACTGGGTGGCGTGGGACTGTTCGTCGTGTTCCTCCAGACCGCAATGGACAGCTGGGATCCGGAGTTCGGTAGTGGATCGGAGATCTTCGGGGTGGGACTCGTGTTCATCCTGGGCATCGGGATTCTGGCCCTGGGCGCAGTGGTCATGCTGATCCAGGCCCGCATGCGGCCCGGCTTCTTCCGCGGTGAGACCATCCGGAAGGACACTCCGGCGCTGGTGGTGCCCGAGTAGGCTCCGCCGGTGTAACGCCGAAAACGCTGGAAAGCTGCCAGTTCGCCCGGAAACTTCCGGCGAGCTGGCAGCTTTCCCGCTATCTCGGCGTTCTACGAGGTTGCGGGCTTACCAGTGATGGGCGACGTCCACCACAAGCCGCGAACCGCCGTCGGGTCCGTCCAAGGCGAAGACCCGGAACGGAAGCCTGGCCCGGACACCCAGCCCGATGCTCGTCGTGCCCTCGAAGCTGCCCGCATAGACCACTTGGCGGAACGTCTGATAGCCGGAGACGTTGGAGAGCTCCGCCTTGGCTGCCGGCAGGTACGTGGGGTTGCCCTGCTGATCATGGGAAGGTGCAGTGACCATCACTTGGAGGTCCGCATCTCCAAGGACCGGGATAGGGAAGCCGGAGGGATCCTGTGTCACCACCGGAACGTACTGCACGGAGTATCCGGCCACTTTGCCGCTCACATCGATCACCAGACGGTCAAAGCACGGCTGCTGTCCAGTGCGCACAGCTGTGACATTGCCTGAACCCATATCTGGATCAGCCTTGGCCAGCGAGCCCCAGGTGATGCCGCAATACGATGCCGCCGAGGCTGGCCCCGGCACTGCAAGACCGAGCCCGGCGACTGCCAGGACAGCCGCCAAACCCGCTCCAATTTTCCTCATTTTTTGTGCCCCCTTCAGGCGAAGTTGATACTTCAACTGTAGGAGCGGATTCAGACCATTGGACCGGTTGTGGCCGCTTCGGCGCATAACTGTTAAGGGGACGGCCAGCGGGTCACAGGAGGATTATCAAAGAGTGGCGTGAGCACGCTGCAAGGGCTGTTTCAGACGGCATCTGCCACGTTTTCGTGATCGAAGATAACGTGATCAGCGCGTTATTCAGCCTTCGCAGTCCTTGCAGAACTTGAGACCGTTCTTTTCCAGTGCAACCTGGGACCGGTGCCGGACCAGGAAACAGGAGCCACAGGTGAATTCGTCGGACTGTTCCGGGACCACGACGACGGTCAGTTCCTCGCCCGAAAGATCGGCGCCGGGAAGGTCGATTCCTTCAGCGGTATCGACGTCCTCGACGTCGATGACGGCGGTCTGGGCGCCACCCCCGCGGGACGCCTGCAAAGCCTCAAGCGATTCAGCCGGAGACTCTTCTTCTGTCTTGCGCGGAGCGTCGTAATCAGTAGCCATTGAGGGTTCGCTTTCGTTGCTGCATAGTGCCCATTCCGGCACCTCAGTGAAGGAGTTTAGGGCATACTACCCGGCAATAACGAATAGTGTGCTCAACGCAACACAACGCAGCTTCCGATGCGGTTCCTACAAGGCTTTTGGCGGCCTCCCTGCGTGGGATTGGATGGCCTGGGCACCTGCGACGGTGACCCCGCTCAGGGCCGGCAGCCAGGTCCAATCCGGAGCCACGGCCAGGGATTCGTCCTCTTCAGGCCCCGCACAGTCCAAGACGTAGGCGGCCTCGATCCAACGCCCGAGGGCTTGGCCAATGCGGGTTGCCAGTGAAGTGATCATGGGCCAAAGCTATCCACCGGGGATGTAAGCACCGTTTCCGGGTGGTCACAGGCTTGTTAACTCACATTCCTCAGTCAGCAAGCGCCTGCTCCACGATGTACTCGGCGATCGCCATGGACGAAGTAGCACCGGGCGAAGGCGCATTCCGCACCAAAACCGCGTCCCGGCGTCGTGCGATCACAAAGTCGTCCACCAGCGATCCGTCACCGTTCATCGCCTGGGCGCGCACGCCCCGGGTTCCGGGGAGAACGGTGGCACCCTCAAGGGACGGCACGAAGCGCATGGCCTCACGGATGAATTTCTTTTTGCTCACGACGGTCTGGAGTTCCCGCACCGCCGAGGGCACATTTTTCCGGGCGAAATTCCAGAACCCTGGAAACAGCGCGTAATTCATTATGTCGCGGACATTCACCGCGTTCCAGGCGTAGGACTCACGGCCAAAGGAAATGAAGGCATTCGGACCCAGCATCATTTCACCGTCGATGCGCTTGGTGAGATGGACGCCGAGGAAAGGATGCCTGGGATCCGGAACGGGATAGATCAGACCCTTCACTTGGTGGCGTGCTTCGTCGCCCAGGAGGAAGTACTGCCCAAAGAAGGGCACGATTTTCGGGGTGGCTGGCTCGCCTGTGGCCTCGGCCAGCCGATCCGATTGGAGGCCGGCACAGGCCACCACCAGGTCGAAATGCCCGCTGCCGTCCTTCGTACGCACCACCACGCCCTCCGATTGCTGTTCCAGCGCAGTGACTTCCTGCCCGAGCCGGATGGTCCCGCCCGAGGCACGAACGTCGTCGGCGAGCGCCCTGGTGATGGCCGCATAGTCCACGATCGCCGTTTCCGGCGAGTGCAAGGCGGAAAGCCCGACGGCGTTCGGCTCCACCTCGCGTATTTGGTCGCCGTTGAGCATGCGCGCGCCGGGCACCCCGTTGGCCTTGGCCCGGGCAAAGATGGCTTCCAGGCGGTGCTGCTCCTCGGCCGTCTGCGCGATGACCAGCTTTCCGCAGGCCTCGTAGGGCAGGTTTTTTGCGGCGCAGAATTCCTGGAGCAGCTCTACTCCCCTGCGGCACAACCGTGCTTTGAGCCCGCCGGGTTCGTAGTACAAGCCTGCGTGGACCACACCAGAGTTGTGGCCGGTTTGGTGTGCGGCCAGACGGACCTCTTTTTCGAAGATGGTGACCTGCGCGCCGTCGAGCTTGTTGGCAAGTTCCCGCGCAACCGCGATACCGATGATTCCGCCACCCACCACGGCGCATCGTTTGATCGGTCCCATGGCTGGCGCTCCTCATCGTTGGGGTCGGTCCGCGTTAATGACAGCATTTCATGGAGTGCTTGTCGCCGACCCCCGGGCACGCGAAAGGGGCGGCACAATGCGTGCCGCCCCCTTTTCTTGGTGCGTGGCTTTACTTAGTGCGTGACGTACTAGGCCGTCGGCTGGTCGAAGCGCTGGCCGGCCGGGTTGGACGGCAGGAGTGCGAAGACCAGGATGGCGAGGCCACCCACGAACGGGATGAGTCCCAGCAGGGCAAGCCAGCCACTGAAGTTGCCGTCGTGCAGACGACGAACCAGCAGCGCGATGGACGGAATCAGGACTGCCAGGTAGAAAATACCCAGCAGGATGAAGCCCACCGTAGCGCCCGGGCCGGGAACAGCAGTTCCATTGGCGGAAACCGTCGCGCCTGCACTGCCCAGGATGCCAGTCAGGATCTGCAGGACGAGGCCGACAATACCCAGTGCCAGGGCAACCCACCAGTATTCACTGCGGCTGGCCCGGCCACTGAAGGCGGTGTACTTCTTGAAGAAGCGCTGGATGGCTGCGCCGATCGGAGCGCCGTAGTAGGGAGCCCAAAGGGGCGGTTCGCCCGCCTGGGTGCCGTAAGGCTGGGTCTGTTGCGGTTGTTGCGGGTAGCTCATTGGTATATCCCCCGGTTTCGTTGTGACCATGCGTACTCAGAGAAGAGTCGTGCCAATCGTAATGCCCCGGAAGCCATTTAGGCAGTTCGATGGACAAAGTTAACCCGGATTTAGCCCATTGATGGATTGTTTCGCCCATTACGGCCCCCACAACCGGGGGATGTGAGAGAGCGTAGGGAGGAAGCCCAAGGGATGTGAGAGAGCGTCGGGAGGGCTACTGGGCGTATTGCTTGCGGAGGTCGGTTTTCCGGATCTTCCCGCTGGCTGTGCGCGGCATTTCCTCCACGAACACCACGGACTTGGGAATCTTGTACCGGGCCAGCTTTCCTTCCAGATGCGAGCGCAGCTGCTCCTCGGTCAAGGAACTCCCTTCGCGCAGCGTGACGACGGCGCGGGGCACTTCTCCCCATTTATCGTCGCTCACCCCGATGACAGCCACGCTCCCCACAGCCTGGAGCTCCGCAATGGCTGCTTCCACCTCAGCTGGATAAATGTTCTCGCCACCGGAAATGATCATGTCCTTCAGCCGGTCCGAGACGAACAAGAAGCCGTCATCGTCGAGGGAGCCCATGTCCCCCGACCGGAACCACGACGAATCCGCATAGCTTTCCGCTGTGGCCTCGGGCCGGTTCCAGTATTCCTTGATGACGTTGGGCCCGGAGATCTGGATCTCGCCTACCTGCCCTGCACCAACGACCCCGCCGAAGGGGTCGACGATCCGCACATCCGTGAAGAAGTGGGCCAATCCCGCCGAGCCGGCTTTCTCCTTGGACGCGGAGACCGGCAGCATGGTTGCACCGGGAGCCGTTTCGGTCATGCCGTAACACGCCGTAAATCCGATACCGCGTTCTTCATACGCGTCCAGCACGCGCTGCGGAACCGCCGACCCGCCGCAGGTGAGCTTGTCCAGGGAGCTGAGGTCCGCCGTCGACCATTCAGCATGGTCGCAGAGCATCTGGAAGGTGGTGGGGACGCCGCTGAGCGTGGTGACTTTGTGCCGGCCCACGAGCTCCAGGACGCGTGCGGGGTCGAACTTGGACTCCAGGATGACCGTGGCGCCTTTGAGCAGCATCGGCAGCAGTCCCATGTCAAGGGATGCCACGTGGAAGAGCGGCGAAATCATGAGCGCTACGTCGTTCCGGCCCAAGTCCATGTCCACCACGGTGTTGATGCAGTTCCACGTGATGTTGCCGTGGGTCAGCAGGGCTCCCTTCGGTTTGCCCGTCGTGCCGGAAGTGTAGAGGATCATGGCGCCGTCGTCCAGGGTCACCGCTTCATCCAGCGGGGCAGCGTCGGCGCGCTCAATCACCTCCCGGTACTGTTCGACGCCGGATGGCAGCTTGGCGGCGGCACTTTCCGGGCCGTCGTCGGGCGCCACCACAAGACGGTGGGTTACCAATGTGTCCGCTACTGATGCGGAGGCCACGAGGTCCAGGGCTTCGGCGTTGACCAGGACGCTGGCGCCGCAATCCTGCAATTGAAACTGGAGTTCCGGGGCGGCCAGGCGGGTATTGAGCGGAACGAAAATCGCTCCGAGCAGCCCGCAGGCAAAGAAGGTTTCCACGAAGGACGGGTGGTTTTCGCCGAGATAGGCCACGCGGTCGCCCTTGGCCACTCCCCTGTCCTTGAGCGCGTTGGCCAGGCGATCGGTCCGGTTGGCGAGTTCGAGGTAACTCAGTTTCCGCTCGCCATGGATGAGCGCTGTCTGGTTTCCGGACTTGTTGCGGCGGCGGTGCAACCAGGATCCAACTCCGTTGTTGTCCATGTGGGTACTCCTAACTGACCGTGGAAAGGTCGTTGTTCTTAGACTCCCGCGTCAGCAGGATGAAGACAATTGACACCAGCGACATACCGGCCAGGAAGATCACCACGGGGACGATGCTCTGACCTGCATCCTTGTACAGGCCTGCAACGATGCCCGGGGTGAAGCCTGTGCCGATCAACGTCGCCAGCTGGTAGCCCACAGCCGCACCGGTGTAACGGTTGGTGGTGCCGAACTGCTCGGAGACAAACGCCGCAAGCGGCCCGTAGAGCGAGGAATGCAGAATGAGTGCAACGGTGAAGGCCAGGAAGATCAAGGCGATACTGCCTGAGCTGAGCATTCCGAACATGGGGAACAGGTACAGGATGAAAAGAGCCAGGCCAGTGACCATGACCGGGCGGCGGCCGAAACGATCGGACAAGCGCCCGCCCAACAGGACAAAGAGGATGGAAATGGCCGAGGCTCCCGCAAAGGCATAGAGCACGCCCTGCTGTGGGGCGCCCTTGGAAACCGCGTAGGTGACAGAGAACGTGGGAAGCACCACCTGGAGGCCAAATCCGGCGGCTCCGGCAAACATGATCATGATCAGGGCTTTTGGACGCTTCAATACTTCCAGCAGCGGAACCTTGCGCTTGGCTCCCAACGCGCTTTCCTTGGCCACAGCCTCAGCGAAGATCGGGCTCTCGGAAACCCGCAGCCTGACGAACATGCCGACGATCAGCAGGAGGAAGGACAGCAGGAACGGCACCCGCCACCCCCAGGCCAGGAAGGCGTCCTGCGGAAGGGCCGAGAAGATACCCATCACCACGGTGCCCAGGACAGCGCCCGTCGGCGCACCCGCGTTCACAAATGAGGCCGCGAAGCCGCGCCGTTTCGGATCGGAGTGTTCCAGGGCCATCAGCGCGGCGCCGCCCCATTCACCGCCGACGGCGATGCCCTGGAAGACCCGCAGGATCACCAGAAGCACCGCTCCCCACGGACCGATCACGCTGGATCCCGGGATCAGGCCGATCAACGTGGACGCGACGCCCATCATGGCCATGGACACGATCAACATGCCCTTGCGGCCAATCCGGTCACCGAAATGGCCGAAGACGATGCCACCCAAGGGCCGTGCGACGTAGCCCGCGGCGAACGTTGCATAAGCCGCCACGACTCCTACCCACTCGTCCGTTCCGGCGAAGAACACCTTGGGGAAGGCAACTGCTGCCGCCGTCGCGTACAGCAGGAAGTCGTAGAACTCGATGGTGCTGCCCAGATAGCTGGACATGATGACCGTGCGCGCTTCTTTACGCTTGGCGGCCGTGCTCGACGATGCGAGTGCAGTGTGTCCTGACATGGCTGTTCCTTGGAAGAGGAGGGACGTTGTTGGAGGGGTACTTGAAAAAGCGGTTGCTTGCAGAAGCGGGTTACTTGTAGAAGCGGCTTACTTATAGAAGCGGGCCAGGAATTCGGCCACGACGGCGGGGCGATCTTGGCCTTCGATTTCGATGGTGGCGTTGACCTTGATCTGGGCGCCGCCCTTGACCTCGGTGACCTCGGCGATGCTTCCCTGCATGCGGACCTTGGAGCCGACCTTGACCGGGGAGGTGAAGCGGACTTTGTCCAGGCCGTAGTTGACCTTGGTGGTGACGCCGTCGACGTCGAACAGCTCGCCCCAAAACGGGATGATCAGGGACAGGGTGAGAAAGCCGTGCGCGATCGGAGCGCCGAAGGGGCCGTCCTTGGCACGTTCGGGATCAACGTGGATCCACTGCTGATCGTCCGTGGCGTCGGCGAACAGGTTGATTTGCTGTTGGGTGATTTCCCGGTAGTCGGTGGTTCCCAGGTCCTTGCCGGACATGGTGAGCAGGGTGTCGAAATCGACGACGAGATTGGGCATCTTTGCCTCCTGGTTGTTGTGTTGTATGAGCGTGGTTCAGTGGGTGAAAGCACTTTCGCCCGTGAGGGCGCGTCCGACGATCAGCGCATTGATTTCGTGGGTGCCTTCGTACGAATAGACGGCTTCGGCGTCGGCATGGAAGCGCGCGACGTCGGCGGCGAGCGTGATGCCGTTGCCGCCTACGACTTCGCGGGCCAAGGCGACGGTTTCGCGCATCATGAGGCTTGTCTGCATTTTTGCCAGTGCGGAATCCTGGTCCCGGTAGCTGCCTTGTGATTGTTGTTCGTTCAGCCTGACCACCAGGGACAGGGAGGCGGTGAGATTGCCAAGCATCCGCGCCAGTTTCTCCTGCACCAGCTGGAAGGAACCGAGCGTTCGGCCAAATTGTTGGCGTTGCTTCACGTACTCCAAGGCCGCATCGAAAGCCCCGGCCTGGATGCCCGTGGAGATCCATGCGACGTCCGATCGCATGGCCCGCAGCATGGCGGCAACGTCCTTGAACGAGTTCACGTTGTGCAGGCGCATCGATTCAGGAACCCGGACACCGGCCAGAGTGATGTGGGCGTTCTGCATCATGCGCAGCGAGGCCTTGCCGTGGATCTTCTCCACAGTCACTCCGGGCGCATTGCGGTCCACGAGGAAGCCTTTGACCTGGCCATCGGCGACGTCCCGGGCGAACACACACAGCACATCCGCCGTGGAGGCGCCACCAATCCACCGTTTCGCGCCATCCAGGATCCACGTTCCACCTTCAAGGTCTGCGTCGAAGCGGGCCGTGGTGGAGAGGCCGCCAGCAATATCGGAGCCATGATCCGGTTCGGTCAGCGAGAAGACGCCCTTGAGCGAAAAGTCGATCACGCGGGGCATCCACTCCTTCTGTTGCTCCGCCGAGGCGCCTACCCGGATTGCCGTCCGGAACAGGCCTGCCTGCGCGGTGTACCAAGTGGCGAGGGAAGCATCGGTGCGGGCCAGTTCGAAGATCCGGAAACCGTGATAAATCCCGCGGGCGGGAGCGTCAAACGGTTCCATCAGGTCGAGGTCGATCAATGGCCCCGCCAGTTGCTCCGGGAATTCTCCGCGTTCCCAGTAATCGGCCAGGAGCGGCTTGGCTTCGGCGTCCAGGAAATCCCGCAACCTGGCCAGCACTGCGCGCTCGTCAGGACCCAGGAGCGCTTCGGCGTCGTACCAATCCGCCACCCGGTAAAGCCGGGCACCCAAGCCGGCTTCCGTCGTCGTGCTTGTTGTCATCTCAGCCACCCAAACCCAGCAGGCGGACGGCGTTGTCCTTGAGGATCTTTGGCCGGACCTCGTCCTTCAACGGCAGGTCCGCGAACGCCCCCAACCATTTCTGCGGCGTGATCAGGGGAAAGTCCGTGCCAAACAGCACTTTGTCCTGCAGCACGCTGTTGGACAGACGCACCAACGACTCCGGGAAATACTTCGGAGACCAGCCGGACAGGTCGATGAAGACGTTGGATTTGTGGGTTGCGATCGAGTTCGCCTCGTCCTGCCACGGTACCGAGGGGTGGGCCATGATGATCTGCAGCCCGGGAAAGTCTGCGGCGACAGCATCCAGCAACAGCGGATTGGAGTACGCGAGCTTGATGCCGTAGCCGCCCGGGAGCCCTGCACCCATACCGTTTTGGCCGGTGTGGAAAACGCACGGCAAACCGAGCTCCTGGAGCGTCTCCCATAATGGGTAGAACTGCTCGTTGGAGGGATCGAACCCTTGCAGTGAGGGGTGGAACTTGAACCCCCGGGCGCCGAGTTCAACCGCCTGCTGCTTCGCGCCGGCGACGGCGTCCTCCCCTGTTCGCGGGTCGACGCTGCCGAAGGGAATCAGGACATCGTTGTTCCTCGCCGCACCCTGGATCAGTTCCGGGATGCTGTTCGGTTCGTGCTTCAGCTGGGTGCGGGCGTCCACAGTGAAGACGACGGCGGCCATGTTCAGTTCGCGGTAGACCTCGGCGATCCTGTCCAGCGACGGCGTCCTGTCCTCGGCCTTGAAGTACTTCGCCGAGGCCTCCGTCAGGGCGTCAGGAAGCGAGCCATGTCCGCAGCTGTCCACTTCAAGGTGGACGTGCATGTCGATCGCGTCCAACCTTGTGACGTCAAGGCCAGGTTCATAGCGGGTAGTCATGGTCAGCGGGCCTGTGCCGGTTCGGGCTGGAGTTCCTCGGGCAGCGGCAGGAATTCCTCGCCGTAGCTCTGCAGAGTTTCCTTGCTGAACAGTTCACCAGCGCTCTCCTGCAGGGCCTCGTAGCTCCAGCCGCCCTCGCGGTATTCGGTGGTTGCCGGCGTCGGATGCGTCCACACCTGAAGCCGGTCACCTCCGGCGCCGATCGCCTGGCCGGTGATATCGGACGCTGAGTCAGAGGCGAGGAAGGCAATCAGCCCGGCGACGTCGTCGGCCGTTCCAAAACCGAGGTCGTGACGGAAGAAGGAGGGCATCGCGTCGCCTCGCTCGTCGGCCTCAACGGCCTTCTGGAAGTACGGGACGGTTTTGGTCATGGCGGTGGCGGCCACGGGGATGACGGAGTTGACCGTGACGCCGGCGCGCTTCATTTCCAGTGCCCAGGTGCGGACCATGCCGACGATTCCGGCTTTTGCCGCGGCGTAATTGCTCTGACCGAAGTTCCCGCGCTGGCCGGTCGGCGAGCCGATGGTGATGATCCGGCCCGGGATGTTGTTTTCCTTGAAGTAGGAGAAGGCCTCACGGACGCAGGTGAACGTGCCCTTCAAGTGGACGTTGATGACCAGGTCGAAGTCCTCGTCGGTCATCTTCAGCAGGCTCTTGTCGCGGAGGATGCCGGCGTTCGTGACCAGGATGTCCAGGCGGCCGAACGTCTCAACAGCACCGGCGACCAGTGCCTTGGCAGCGTCCGTTGAACCTACGGGGACCACCACCGCAGTGGCTTTGCCACCCTCGGCCTCGATCCGGGCGACCGCTTCCGCCGCTGTCTCAGCGTTCACGTCGTTAATAACGACGGCGGCACCCTGGCGGGCGAGCTCCCTCGCGTAGGCGAGTCCAAGGCCCTGACCACTTCCAGTGACGATTGCAACCTTGCCGTTCAAGCTCATGGCGTGCTCCTTCGCATGCAGTAACCGGCCGGAGCCGGTGGGGCCGATCCCACTGCGACGTGAGATCCTTGTCATGATCAATGAGAATACGGATCATTGAGAAAGTCAACGATTGTTTTTCATTACTATTGGAGTTGTCATGGGCCTGCAAAGCACCGAAGTGGAAACCCCGCGCCTGGCCGAGGCCAAAATTGGCAGCGATGTGGGGCTGCTGCTCGCCAAGCTGCATGCCACCGGGTCCCTCCTGAATAACAAGGCACTGGCGGACTACGGGCTCCGCGAGAGGTCCTTCTCCGTCCTGACGCTGGCCTGCAGTGGACTGGAGCCGACCCAGCGGGAGCTTGCCGATTTCCTCAGCCTCGACCCCAGCCAGGTGGTCAGCCTGGTTGACGATCTTGAGCACCGCGGCCTGGTGAAAAGGGCGCAGGGCAAGCAGGACCGGCGCGCGAAGATCATCGTCTCCACCTCCGAGGGCCGGCGGATCCACAACAAGGCGCGGGCTGCACTTGAGGTGTGCGAGCAAACACAGCTCGCTGCGCTGAACGAGGAAGAGAACGCTCAACTGAGGGCGCTGTTGAAGAAGGCGCTATGGGGGTAGGTTGGAATGGACAGTTGCACAGCCACTCCCGGAGTCGGTATGCGATTGTCTATTTCGGCGGACGACGGGTTGTGTCAGGATCAGGGATCATGAGCTTCCCTCTCTTCCACGATCCCCTGCAGGGCACAGTCACCGTTGACGCCCAGCCCGTGCGTGATCCCCAACTTCACCGCCCCTCCCGCACCGCCACGCAGGCGCCACGGCCGTCAACCCACGGGACAAGAACGCCCCGCGGCGCACGCCAGCGCGAAGTAGCGAAGGTCGCCGATGACCTCCGGGCACTGATGGCCAGGACCTCCCTCAACTGAGCGCTGCGTTAAGAAGCTGCCCAAAAGGGGTACATCCTCACCATGGGCATCCACATCGGCACATCGGGCTGGAGCTACGACCACTGGGAGAATGTGCTCTATCCCCCGGGCCTTCCCGCTGCCAAGCGCCTGTCCCACTACACAGCACGATTTAACACAGTCGAGCTGAATGCCAGTTTCTACCGCTGGCCCCGCGACACCACCTTCGCTGGCTGGCGGGAAAGGCTACCACCGGGATTCGAGATGTCGGTCAAAGCGCCGCGCGGACTGACGCACGCCAAGAAGCTGTACAGTCCCGAGGTATGGGTCGAACGCATCGTCCGCTGCTGGCACGAACTCGGCGACAAAAGGGCCGTCCTATTGGCCCAGTTGCCGCCGGATTTTGCCCGCGATGATGCCCGGCTCGACTACTTCCTGGCCGCCCTTCCCCATTGGATCCGCGTCGCCGTCGAGTTCCGCCACGACAGTTGGGACCACCCCGATGTGTACGCGCTCCTGGAACGCCACCAGGCCGCCTACTGCATCATGAGCGGCGCCAACCTGCCATGCATCCTCCGCGCCACCGCCCCGTTCGTCTACATCCGCATGCACGGGCCGGACCACCAGCACCTCTACGGCGGCTCCTACTCAGAGGACGATTTGAGGTGGTGGGCCGACAGGATCCGCGAATGGAGCGGCTCCGGCAAGGACATTTACGTCTACTTCAATAACGACGGCGGTGGTAACGCCGTGCGCAACGCTGACACCCTGCGGTGGCTGCTTGGGGTCAACTGAGGCAACCACTAGTTTGCACCAAGGGGCAGTCAGACCTGATAATAACCCTGCTATTAATCCACTCATTTGTTTTATTCGTCGAGGAGTAAGTCATGAGAAGGTTGAAGAAGGCCATAGCCACTGTGGCAGGGATTTCCGCAGTGCTCGCGGCGGGGTTATTGAGCGCCGCGCCGGCCCAAGCCTCCGGGGTCACGCATCAAGGATGCACCGCATACGTCTACCAATACGGAGGATATTCCGGTTGCGTGGGCCTGATCCAGAGATCCCTCAACGGAATCGCGTCGGTCCGAGGCGGCGCCTATGGCGGTTACCAGCTCGCCGTGGACAATTCCTTCGGCTACAACACTGACACCAACGTCACTCGCTTTCAAAGGTATACAGGCATCACCGCCGATGGCATCGTCGGCAACAATACGTGGTACCAGCTATGCCGCTATGCCGGCTCGTACTCCATGTACGGGCGCGATGCCTGGTATGCGGCTTACGACGCCGGCTGCATCGTAGAGGTACCTGTCGGCACCGGAGGGGGTTACTACAACATATCCCGCTACTAAACCTCTCCCGCCGGGGGCTTCGCCACCAGGAACACCCCTGGCGTCCATTGCTTGCGCCGGAGGCTTTGGAGCAACCCAATCCGAGCATCCAAGCCTCCGGCATCAGTGGAGCACAAAATTGCCCGGCGGCAGTTTACCCCCGTGGCAGCTATGCCAGGCGGGCGCGCACGATCTCGCTGACGGTCTTGCCATCAAAGCGTCCCGCAACCTTTGCGGTAACAGGCTTCATGACAGCACCGATGGACCGCATGGAGAGGTCCTGGCCTTCCGCTTTCAAGGCATTAATGGCCTCGTCCACGATGGCCTCTACCTCTTCACGCGTCAGCGCTTTGGGAAGGTAGGCCTCGATGATCTCGGCCTCAGCGACTTCGGCCGCCGCACGGTCAGCCTCCCCTGCTTCGGTGTAAATCCGTGCTGTGTCCCGCCGCTTCGCGGCTTCCTTCTGCAGCAGTGAGGTGACCTGGGCGTCGTCGAGCTCCACCGGCGTCTTGCCTGACTTTTCGCGGGTGGTGATTTCACCCAGGACGTTGCGAACTGTAGTCAGGGCGACTTTGTTGCCTGCCTTCATGTGGTCGACGACGTCTGCCTTTAAACGTTCTTTGAGTGTCATGATTCTCCTCGATCGGGTTTCCTCCTGCCATCTTCCCAGCAGATGCCCGCGGGGGCTCAATATCCCCGATTTGATGCTTGCGGTCCGAATAATAAGCATGCTTAGCTTATTGGAACACTGAGCCTGGAGGAGGAACCCACTATGCCCCTTTCGGAACGCGAGCGCCGGGTTCTGCAACAGCTCGAGCGGGAGCTTTTCATCCAGGATCCCGATTTGGCCCGGCAACTGGAAACAGGCGTCCCAGTGCACGGTCCGGTCCAGCCCCGCGTCCGTGACGTCATGGCAGCCGCTTCAGGAGTCCTCCTGGTCCTGCTGGCAATCCCGTTGCACGTGGTCCCGCTTGCCCTCGTCGGCGGCTTCTTTGTGGTCTACGCCGTGGTGTCCCATAAGAAGTACAAGAGCCAGGCCCCCTCAAGTTTCCTTTGATGGCAGCGTCCCCGGTGGAGCCTCCGAGGGAGGTTCAACCTGCAGGGGGCTACTGACAACTACCTGCGCAGGGCTGTGCAGGAGATAGCCGTTGAGCCACGAAAACAATGCCCGGATCTTTTGCTGCAGCCCGGACAACAGCGCCAGGTGGACCAAGAGCCACGACAAGAACGCGAAGACACCTTGCAACTGGATGCGCTTCCGGCCAAGTTCAGCCACGGCAGCGCCGCGACCCACCATTGCCATGTACCCCTTGTCCAGGTAGCGGAATGGCTCGCGGGTGCCGCCGTTGAGGTCCGCAAGGATGTTCTTTGCCGCCCACTTTCCGGCCTGCTGTGCGACCGAACCCAGCTGGGGCAGTTTGGCACCGGTCGAGTCTGTGATGTTGGCAGCATCGCCAATGACATACACGCCCTCCGAGTCAGGCGCCGTCAGGTCCGGGTTGACGTCGATCCGCCCGCCCCTCCCCTGGGCAAGCCCCGCGCCGGCAATGATGTCGCCGGCCTTCAAGCCGCCGGCCCACACCACAATCTGCCCCGGAACAGAGCTTCCGTTAGCCAACGTCACACCGTCGCGCCGGACCTCGGTGACCCCCACGCCCATGTGAAGTTGAACGCCCACTTTCTCCAAATGCTCAGTGGCGTACTTCTGCGACTTGGACGAAAACATGTTCAGCACGCTGGGCACCATGTCCACCAGGTGCACCCGGCAACGGGCCGCCAGCTCTGGTGAAAAGTACTTCGTCACTACATATTTGACGTTTTCCGCCATGGCTCCGGCAGTTTCAACACCCGTTGGCCCACCGCCAACCACCACCACGTCCACGGACGTGTCGGGGTTCCCGTCGGCCTCATCCAACAAGCGGGTGAGCCCAGCCCCAAGCCTGGTGGCGTCCGTGACGGAGTACAGGGGGAACGCCAGCTCTTCCGCACCGGGGGTATTGAAGAAGTTAGGGACAGCCCCCACGGCCAGGACCAATATTTGGGCCTTGAGGGTCTGCCCGTCCGCGGTGGTGACGGTCCGTTGTGCTGCGTCCACAGATTCCACTGTGGCGGTGAGGACCTTGACCGTTTTAAGGCGACGGAACACCGAGCGCAGTGGCCGTGCAATGGCCGACACCCCTATCTGTGAGGTGGCAACCTGATAGAGGAGGGGCTGGAACTGGTGGTAGTTGTTCGAGTCGATGAGCAAGACGCGTACACCCTTGCGGCCGAGTTCCTTGGCTGCCGCAACGCCCGCGAATCCGCCACCGACCACAATGACCTGGTACGTGTCCTTCATGCGAGCAACATACTTCACTGGCGGTCCAGGCAACAGAGGTTCCCGAACCGCCGTCGGGCGTTTATTCTCTGGATCCGTGGGTACGCAGTGGGTAGTGTTCTGCAATTCGGCAACGCACGCGAAAGGGGTGGCTTTTGTGAACGAGGACGGTCTGACGGACGCCGTGCAGGAGGCCGGTGCCGTGGAATTGTTGCTGGTCCGGCATGGTGAGAGCGAAGGAAACGTGGCCGCCACCGAAGCCCGGGTGGCGGGAGCGGAGATCATCGACGTGCCCGCGAGGGACCCGGACGTAAATCTCTCGGGCACGGGCCAGGACCAAGCCAAGGCTTTGGGGACCGCGCTGGCCCGCATCGCCGAGGAATTGCGACCGGACGCTGTTGTTTCCTCCCCTTACGCCCGCGCCCGGCAGACGGCGGAAATCGCCGTCGAAACTGCAGGGTGGCCCGTGAAGGTACTCACCGACGAGCGCCTCCGTGACAGGGAATTGGGCATTCTGGACAGGCTGACAAGCCTCGGCGTGAAGAACCGCTACCCCGATGAATTCGAGCGTCGTGCGTGGCTTGGCAAGCTGTACTACCGGCCGCCCGGGGGTGAGTCCTGGGCGGATGTGGCCCTGCGTCTTCGCTCGGTCCTGGACGAACTAAACACCCTGGGAACAGGCCAAAGGGTGATGCTGGTCTGTCACGATGCCGTGATCCTCCTGGTCCGCTACGTGCTGGAGGGCATGTCGGAAGAGGAAATCCTGGACCTCGCCGCGACCACGTCAGTGCTGAATGCCTCCATCACACGGTACGTACGTCCCACCGGAGCCGGCCCCTGGGAGTTGGAGAGTTTCAACGTTGCCGACCACCTGACAGAGCAGGGTGTCACAGTCACCGAACACGCCGGGGATGCCAGTGTCCACCCGCAGTGAACCCACCCTGGTCACTCCATCGCTTCTGCGTGACTGGCCGCTGCCGGCCCCCGGAGACGATAAGTATTCACGTGGAGCGGTCCTTGTCATCGGCGGAGCACGGGCGACCCCGGGAGCGGCCATTCTTGCAGGGACTGCGGCGCTGCGTGCGGGGGCCGGCAAAATCACGTTGGCCGTTGCCGAATCCGCGGCAGTCCAGGTGGGCGTAGCGCTGCCGGAGTGCGGTTCAATCGGGCTACCGGAGACAGCCGCCGGGTCACTGACGGGCGAGGGGCTGGACAGGATCTCCACCTATCTGGAACGCGCCGACACCCTGCTGGTCGGCCCTGGATTGGACGACCTCGATCTCGCCGAGACCCTGCTTCGAACGCTGTTGGAACGGGAGGAAGCCGACGGCGGCACGAACGCCGACCGGGGTCCCGCCGTCGTGCTTGACGCCTATGCCCTCGGAGCGCTTGCGAAGGTGCAGAACCGACTCGAACCATGGCGTGGCCGCCTGATCCTCACCCCGAACCCGACGGAGGCCGGAATCCTGCTGGGCAAGGATGTCGACGACCTGCCAGCTGCCCTGCTGGACATTGCCCGGCGCTTTGACGCCGTGGTCAGCTGCCAGGGGTTCATCGCCGGTCCGGAAGGCACGGAGCCTGAACTTTGGAAGATCACCACCGGTTACGGTGGCCTGGGGACTTCCGGCAGCGGCGATGTCCTGGCCGGCGCGGTTGCCGGACTGAGGGCCCGCGGAACGAGCAATGCCCAGGCCGCCTGTTGGGGCACCCATCTGCATGCGGCCGCCGCGGATCGCCTGGCAAGTAAGCTGGGTCCGCTCGGATTCCTGGCACGCGAGCTGGCCGACCAGCTACCGGCGCTGATGTTGGAACTGAATACCTGAACCTTCGGCTAGGCTCCCAGCATGGGGACAATTGAAAGCAGCACTCAAACAGGGCGGGTCACGGTTAGCTTGCTCGGGCTGGTCGTAATAGCCGTATATTCCGTGGCCGCAGCTCTGCAGATCCTTGTATGGAATCCGCTCGCCGCTGTTCCGGGTGCCTCGCTGGAGGAGATACATGCGGGTCTGGCCCGAGGCAACGAGTCAATTTCAGTGGCGGCGGTTGTAGCGTGGTCAAGCATTGGCACGGTTCTTGCCGGCGTGGTGGTTCTGCTGACTGCAACACGGGTTGTTTCACGGATGAGAATCGTTGTGATCTTGGACCTGCTGATCCTGGCCATGGGCGCGCCCATCTATTTCTTCACATCATTCCCGGCCGGCATGGCCTTGGCTGATGCGTTCTTCATTTCCGGTGGCGACTACGCACCGTGGGGTGGCTTGCTGTGTCTGGTGAGTGCCGCGGCCCTGACGGCAGCACTGTTGGTGACGATCTTTCGGAGGCGCTACGGGGCCGCCACGGCCCGCGCCTAGGCGGGCTTCAGCAGTTCATGCTCGACGACGGCGGTACTGGACAGGGTTTTGTAGCCCTCCTGCTCGAACAGGACAGTTATCACGTCGTCCTCGTGCCGCATCACCAAACCGGGACCCCACTCCTTGTGGATCACGGTGGATTGCAGGGGGAACAGTTGCTCCGCACCGGAATCTGCCGGGCTGCCCGCAGCCGGCTCGTCATGCTTCCGGGCGTCATGATTCCGGGCGTCAGCGCAGGCATCGCAGTTGCCGCACGGCTCCGGCAGGTCTTCACCGAAGTAGCCCAGCAGGAACTGGCGACGGCAACCGTCCGTCTCGGCGTAGGCCCGCATCATGGTGAGCCGGGACTGGTCAACACGTTGCCGCGCCTCGGCCAGTTCCACCGCGCGCTTGACCAGGGTGGCGGGCTTCGCTTTGGAAGCGAGCCGGGTTCCGCGCTTGCCGCTCTTTACTGCACCGGCTTCTTCCAGCTGGTTCACCAACCCGGTAACGCGCCGCGCCGGGAAACCTGTCAGCTCCGCTATCGCGGACTTGGGAGCCGGCCCTCCAGCGTTCTTAACAACCTTCAGCACAGCTCTCAGGGCCTCGGGATCCGGTGAGTGGGTGCCGAAGAATTTGCGCAAACCCAGGTCCTCTGCCCGGTAATGAAGGATCGCCGCGGCGGCTTCACCATCACGGCCGGCGCGACCAATTTCCTGATAGTACGAGTCCAGGGAATCCGGAATGTCCGCGTGCACCACGAACCTCACGTTGGCCTTGTCGATGCCCATGCCGAAAGCCGTCGTGGCCACCACGACATCCAGTTGATCCTCCAGGAACCTCTCGTGGATGTCCTCGCGGTCGGCATCCGCGCGGCCCGCGTGATAAGCCTCTGCCCGCAGACCCCGCTCCGTCAGCGTGGCCGCGTAGCTCTCCGTGTCTTTCCGCGTGGCGGCGTAGAGCAGGCCCAGCCCTTCCGAGCCGGCAAGCTCCACCACGTGTTCCACCACGGCTTTGCGCTTGGCTTTGTCCTCCTGGTGGCGCACCACATCAAGGCTGATGTTGGGTCTGTCGAAGCCCCGGACCAGGATCAAGGGGTCCCGCATGCCCAGCCGCTCAACGATCTCATCGCGCACCGGTGGCGACGCCGTCGCAGTCAGGGCGATCACCGGCGGATTTCCCAAGCGATCCCGGACGTGGCCCAGTTCCAGGTAGTCCGGGCGGAAATCATGTCCCCAAGCTGAAACACAGTGGGCCTCATCCACCACGAACATCGTGATATCCAGCTTGGCGATGCGCTCAACGGTTTCCTGCTTGGCCAGCTGCTCCGGGGCGAGGAAGAGGAACACCGCTTGGCCCGACTCGGCTGCATGCCACGCAGCCTCAACTTCCGCGTCGGTGCGCGAAGAGTTGATGGCGACGGCGGCGCCGTCGCCAAGGTCCTCGGCGAGCCCATCCAGTTGGTCCTCCTGCAGGGCGATAAGGGGCGAAACCACGACGGCGGGGCGTTTTGTTTGTTGGTGCAGGTACAGAGCCGCGACCTGGTAGGTAGCGGATTTTCCGTACCCCGTAGGCATAACTGCCAGAACGTCCCGGCCCTCGGCCAGGGAGCTCATCCCGGCGAGTTGGCCGTCGCGCAACTCCGGAAGGGAAAAGGAGGACGCCGCGAGGGCAGTCAGGTCAAAGTCAGCTGACATGGAAGATATGGCTCCGCTTGGTGGTTCCTGCGGCCACCTGCATCAGCCGAGATCTCCAGCCTAGCGCGAGCCGGAGGGGAAGCGTCTTTTCGCCGGATGGGACCTGTGGATAACCGCTGCGGTTTTCTTGAGTGTTTCCTGAGGAAGTGTTGCGGGTTTGCAGGATTTGTTCTTGATCCAGGCCCGGCAAAGTAATTCCTGTCAGCCACACAGGCTGGAACAACAGGCCGGCCGGTCTCACGGTGGCCACAGGAAAGGAACACTGATCCCCATGGCCATCAGCCTCAAAACCACCACCGGAAAAATCCTCGCCTCCGTCGCACTGGTCGGCACCGCAGCCGCCGTCGCCGGCATGGGAACCTACGGCGCGTTCACCTCCTCCACCTCCGCCTCCCAAGCCGTCACCGCAGGCACCGTCACCATCGCCCTGGGCGCCCCCGGCCCCGCCAACACCCTCAACGTCCCCATCGCAGGACTGCTCCCCGGTGACAAAGTCGAAAAACTCGTCACCCTGGCCAACACCGGCAACTCCGACCTGAACAACGTCACCCTCACCACCTCCGCCGGAGCCACCGGATCCCTGCTCACCACCGACACCACCAACGGCCTGCAACTGACCATCGAAAACTGCAGTGTTGCCTGGACCGGTACGGCAGCCCCCTACACCTGCGGCGGAACCAAAACCACCGTCCTGGCCTCGGCCCCGGTCATCACAGCGAACAAGGTCCTCAACAACCTCACCTCCCTGACCTCAGCCAAGACCGACAACCTCAAAGTCACCACCGCGTTCCCCACCACCGCGGACAACACCTTCCAAGGCGCCACCTCCACCATCGCCTTCGCCTTCACCGGCACCCAACGCACCGAAACCACCAAATAACCACCAAGCCCCAGACCCCGGAAACCGGCCCGCTTGCCCTTCGGGCCGGTTTCCGGCCATTGTCGTGGGTCGTTCCTGGGCCGGGCACCACACGGTTCCTGGACTCTTGAGCGGACCTTGAGGCTACGAAGGATTCTTTCCTGAGGTCCGCTTGGGAGACTTGGAACAACGCAATCCACACCATCGAAACGAAAGTGACGACGAATCATGCACGTCAAGCCCATCCTCTGGCGGGTACCGGCCACCTTTGTGGCCCTCCTGCTCGTGCTGATGGGCTTTTCGATTTCGCCGGCGCACGCCAGATTCAACGACACCGAAAGTGCCGGCATGCCAGTGGCCGCGGCCAAGATCCAGGCGCCCGCAGCCAACACTGTTACCGTGACCAAGAGCTGCGACTCTTTCCTGTGGTTTGGCCAGGCCAAGATCAGCGTCGGCAGCTACACGGCCATTACCTACGCCAACTACTACGAACTCAAGGTCATTGACCCCGATGGCGTGGTGCAGTTCACCGGTGACCTGAGCAAGACGGCCGGCCGGTCCTACAGTTCGGGTGTCCAGAATGCTGCGAGCCTGAGTGGAACGTGGACCTACCAGATCCGTGGTTACTACAAAGTTCCCAACTCCACCAACAGCTGGGCTGGCCTGCCCCTTACCGGTACACTGAACTGCCCCTGAGTGCCGCCGCAGCCGACGCTTCAGATGGGGTTGCCGAACTCCCGGATGGTTATCCCCGTAAAGTTCGCTGGACCGCCGTCGGAATAGAGGGAGATACCCGTATCGCCGTCCGTAAAGTGGACCTGCTGCGAAAGTACTGTGTGCCCCGCATTGACGAACACTTCCACGCTCTGCTTGTCCACGAAGATCCGCAGGTGCACTGAACGGGCACTGGCGTCGATCGGCGCGGCAGCCCGCGTGTAAGGAACCAAGGAGTACCCGTTCAGGTCCGAGGGGCTCCGATCGACGTACACCTCGTTGCCGTACTTACCGATGTTTGTGTGCCGCGCTCCATCTGCGGAGCGCCCTACGGATACTCCAACGTTCGCCGCGGTATCCCAGGCAATATCGAGTTCAAGCTCGTAGGCACGGCCGGTCCATGGCAGGACGTAACTGCCGTTCACGGCCTGGCTGGGAACGGTGGTTGTTGCGGTGACGTATCCGCTGAGCGCGCTGACCGGCGTGCTCAGCAGGGAGTACCAGCCGCCACCCTGCTTCTCCAGGCGAAGCTCCCGCGTGATGGAGTTCTGGCCGTTGTAGCCATCCGTGGCATCGGTCGGGACGTCGCGGGCGGCATACTTCCAGTTGTTCATCCATGCCGTCGCCAGCCGCTTGGTGTCCGGGGCATCCACCGACGGCCAGGTCACCGCGGCGTACCAGTCCCAGCCCCAGTCGAGCCACTGAGGGGTAAGGTTGTCCGCCACGAACGACGTGCCGTTCCACGTTCCCATCCAGTACGCGTAGGTCATGGGCAGCCCAATGCTGTACGCGTCCATGCTCGCTGCGAAAACCCAGTGCCGGGTGCCGTCCCCTGCCGTCATTTCGAACAGGTCGGGACACTCGATACCTCCAAGCGCGTGGTTGGGGTAGTCAAAGTTGGATTTCCACTGCCAGTTCTTGAGGTTCGGTGAGGTATAGAACGCGGCGTACCTTGCGCGTCCGATCACGCACACCCATTCACCGCGCACCGCATCCCAATGAATCTTCGGGTCACGGAACCACTCGGCGTTGTCTATCTCGGCCTGGGTAGTTGCCATCCGGCCGTCCGTATTGACGATCACCGGGTCCGCGAGCGCCGTGAAGGTGTAGCCACCGTCCGCGGACCAGTACAGGTACTGCTCCTGGTACTTGCGGATGCCGTCGGTCGGCTTTGTGGCCAGTACGACGACGGCCCCGGCACCAAAGCCTGCGGTGTTGGCCGTATCCACCACCCCTGATCCGGACCATACGGGGAAGTTCGGTTGGAGCGGCAGGACGGCACCGTGGTGGGCGAACGACACCCCGTCGGTTGTGGTCGCGTGGTCCCAACCGCCTTGGCCGTTGTTGATGCTGGAGTGCAGGTAGTAGAGCTGGTAGGCCCCGTTCGTGTACACCGGTCGCTGGGGGTCGCAGAGCCATCCCGATGGCGGGGTCATATGATAGACCGCCCGCTGAGACCCGGATGCGTGGGCTGGGCTGGTGGCGGCTCCACCCATCAGCAGGGCCAAGGCGCCGGCTCCGGTGCCTTGCAGGATGGTGCGTCGTGAGAATTCGGGCGTCATGAAGTGGTTTCCTCTCAAGCATTCATTGGTTGAGAACGCTATGGCGGCGCGGACACAGCTGCGCATCCGGGCACGCCAAAGTGCGCCATCAAAGGGTGTGGATTACTTCGGCCGTAGGGCTTTCCCGGTGTGTCCGCTCGGCGTCGAGGGGACACGGGTGTGCCGTCGGTAGCAAGGACGTTAGCGGCTTGGGGTTTCGTTGGTCAAGCGTTTTAGCGAGGAAAGTTCCTGTCGAAAATTAACTTTGCTAAAACGCTTGATCAGGTAGTGTGACCTGCGCTACCTTCATGGTGATCAAACGCTTTAGCAGAATGGACATCAGCGCAGATGAATCGCTCAGTCTTCTTCCAACCCGCCGACGGCTGGGTTGGAGACCTTATCCCCTTCGAGAAGGACGGGGAGTTCTGGCTCTTCTACCTCCACGAAGTACGCTCGGATCCCAAACCCGGCACCTCCTGGAACCTCATCACCACCAAGGACCTCGTGCAGTTCGAGGACCACGGCGTGGCACTCCCCCACGGAACCACCGCCGAACCGGACTTCAACGCCTACACGGGCAGCGTCGTCGTCGATGAATCCGGTGTCCACCACCTGTTCTACACCGGTCAGAACCCCCGCAACCTGGGCGCCGACGGCCTCCCCCTCCAACTGGTCATGCACGCCACCAGCACAGACGGGATGCAGAGTTGGACCAAGCACCCGGAACTGACATTCGGCGCTCCGGAAGGCTACGAGTCCGGAGACTGGCGGGATCCGTTCGTCTTCCGCGACGAGGCCAAAGGCCAGTGGCGGATGCTGCTCGCTGCCCGGCATTCAACCGGCCCGGAACGGCGCCGCGGCGTGATCGCCCAGTGCCTGTCCACGGACCTGATGACGTGGGAGTACGCCGAGCCCTTCTGGGATCCGCGCCGCTACATCACCCACGAATGCCCCGACGTTTTCCAGTGGGGCGACTGGTGGTACATGGTGTATTCGGAGTTCTCCGAGTCCTTCACCACCAGGTACAGGATGGCGAAAAGCCCCGATGGCCCGTGGACCGTACCAAACCTGGACAGCATCGATGGCCGCGCCTTCTATGCATCCAAGACAGCTGAACGGGACGGACGGCGATTCTTCTTCGGCTGGATCGCCAGCAAAGAAGGAAACAAGGACCAAGGGCCCTGGCAATGGGCCGGGACCATGTCCGTCCTGGAAGCCCGGCAAAATCCGGACGGCACCCTCGGCTTCTCCTTCGCAGACGAACTGGTGGAGAGCTTCTGGGAAGACGTGCCGGTCTCCCTGGCCGCGGAATTGCCCGCTCGATTGGAGGTGCCCGACGGCTACGCCGCCCTGGTCTCGCAGGAAGAGCTGCCCTCGCAGTTCTGCGCAAAAGCGGTGCTGGACATTGCACCCGACACCACAGAATGCGGACTGCTCCTGCGATCAAGCGAGGACGGCGACCAGTCCTACATCCTGCGCCTGGAGCCCAAGCGGAACCGCCTCGTCTTTGACCGGTGGCCGCGCACGATCACCGGCGAGGCACAGTGGCATGTTTCCGGAGACGTTCCGTTCGACATCGAACTGGAGCGCCCCTGCAACCTCGCCCCCGGCGAGCACAGCCTCGAGGTGATTGTCGACGGCGACACGTGCGTCGCCGTCGTCGACCGCCAGGTTGCGCTCAGCGCCAGAATCTACGACCTGACGACGGGACGGATCGGCGTCTTCGCCGGCGAAGGTTCCGCCACCGTCACCGAACTTGAAATCCGTCAACGCACCGAAAACTAAGCACCCAACCCCAACCTCTGTTCCAATCAAGGGAGATTGCCGCAATGAAAAAACTACTCCGTGCTGCCGCCGTCGCAGCCGCCGCTGCCCTGGCATTGACTGCCTGCGGCGGAGGAGGAAGCGCCGCCAACCCTGCCAACGTCGCTCCGACCGGCGAGATCAAACCACGCGAAATTTCGTGGCTGCTCTCCAGGCCGGCCGACGGGGCAGTCATCAACATCATGAAAAAGCTCGCCGATGACTATGCCAAGGACCACCCGGGCTTCTCGCTGAACCTCATCACCACACCGGACCGTCCCTCCTATATCCAAAAGCTGGAAACACTGGCCGCGGCCAACAAGCTTCCTGAGCTCTTCGACACCGACGCCACACCGTTCGCCCAGCAGTTGGCCAAGCAAGGCAAGATGGTGGACGCCGACAAGCTGCTGAAGTCCTTGAACCTCTACGACAACTACCGTCCGGGCGCCCTGGACTACCAACGCTTCGACGACGGTTCCCTGTTCATGATTCCGTTCCAGTTTGAGCTGGAATTCATTTGGTACAACAAAGCCCTCCTGGAGAAGGCCGGAGTTTCCGTTCCGAAATCGCTCGATGACATCCCGGCCATGTGCACCTCGCTGAGGAATG
Source organism: Paenarthrobacter sp. JL.01a (assembly GCF_025452095.1). Taxonomy (NCBI): domain Bacteria; kingdom Bacillati; phylum Actinomycetota; class Actinomycetes; order Micrococcales; family Micrococcaceae; genus Paenarthrobacter; species Paenarthrobacter sp. JL.01a. The sequence goes on along the minus strand of NZ_CP104877.1, from coordinate 964,060 downwards.
CCGGGATCACGCCCATCGCCATCGACGGACAGGACCAGTGGCCGCTGGAACGCTACGTTGCCTACCAGCCCTTCCGTGAGGCCGGCCCCGACTTCGTCCAGAAGTTGAAGAAGGGCGAAGCATCGTTCTCCGATGCTCCCGGCCCGAAGACGGTGCAGTGGATGTCTGCGCTCGGCAAGGCCAACTGCTTCCAGGATGGATTCTCCTCGCAAGGGTACTCGGATGCGCAGAACCAGTTCACGTCCGGCCAGGCAGCCATGTACAACATCGGAACGTGGGAGCTGCCGAGCCTTGCCACCGACAAGCTGAACCCGGCTGTCCGGGACAACATCGACTTCTTCACCCTCCCCACCACAGCGGGATCGGTGACGTCGGCCAATGAGTTCGTCTCGCCGTCGGGCATCGGCATGGCCGTGAACTCCAAGACGTACGATCCGCTGGTGAGCGACTTCCTGAAGTTCGCGCTGGAGAAGTACCCCACCGAGTATGCGGCCACCGGCGCGCTGTCACCTACCACCAACGTGCAGACCACCATCCCTGCCAACGCCACGCCGCTCTACAAGAAGGCCCTGGAGACTGCCAACGACCTCGGGGACAAGCAGGCCATGCCATGGGATACGCAGTTGGACCCCACCACCAACGGCAGGCTCCAACAAGAGCTGGTGCTGCTGGTCCAGGGCAACATCACGCCCGAACAGTTCACCACCACGATGAATGACGCCATCAAGCAGAACGCGCCCAAGTTCTTCAAGTAAACGTAGCAGCGGGGGGACCGCAAGGCCCCCCGCCCCGAAAGGCCCTGCCATGCTTCCCAACCGGTCAAGGACATCCGTCCTGGTCTTCCTGCTCCCGCCGTTGCTGCTCTACTGCGCAGCCGTGCTCTTCCCCATCCTGCAGTCGTTGTTCCTCAGCTTCTTCTCCTGGAACGGCATCAGCGACATGGAATTCGTGGGACTCCAGAACTACATCCGCATGCTGACAGCGGACGACATCTTCTGGCGCTCCTTCTTCAATGCCCTGCTCTACCTGGCCATCTGCCTGGTCCTGCAGCTCGGCGGCGCCCTGGTGGTCGCAAGCCTGTTGACCTCCCTGCGCCGCGGCCGCGAGCTCATCAAAACCCTCTATCTGCTGCCGGCGGTGATCTCCACCGTGGCGATTGCATTCCTGTTTGTCCGCATCTATTCGATCGATCCCGTGGGACTGCTGAACCAGCTCCTGAACTGGATTGGGCTCGGCTCCCTTGAACGCGCCTGGCTTTCGGACGTCAACACAGTGCTCGCCGCTGTTTCCGCTCCCGAAGGATGGCGGTTCACCGGGCTCTACATGCTGATCATCTACGCCGCACTCATTGCCGTGCCCAAGGAACTGGAAGAAGCCGCTGTCCTTGACGGTGCGTCGAAGTGGACCCTCTTCACCAAGATCCGCTTCCCCTACATCCGTCCCGTCTGGATCACCACCACCATCATGGCCACCACCTACGGCCTGCGCGGATTCGACATCCCCTACCTCATGACCAACGGCGGCCCCGGACAATCCTCCGAGCTGCTTACCACCTACATGTACAAGACGGCATTCACCAGCACGGACTTCGGGTACGCAAGCACCATCTCCGTGTTCATAGTGATCGAGTGCCTCGTCGCCGTCGGCCTCATTCTTTTCATGCTCAAGCGGAAGGCAGACTCATGATCGCCCAGACAGCTCCGGCCACCCACACTCCGGCGGTCCCGCCGTCGGCGCGGCCCGTGGCAAAGCGGCGACGCCGCAAGCCGAGCCTGTACCGGACGCTTTCGCGGGTCCTGATCATGCTCATCGTGATCGTCCAGGTTTACCCGTTGGCCTGGCTCTTCCTCACCAGCCTGCGCACCGAGCACGACTTTGCCACCGGAGACCCCTTCGCCCTGCCAAGTTCGCTGACGTGGGAGAACTACGCGCGGGCCTTTGAAACCGGCGATCTTGGCCGGAACATCCTGAACAGCTTCATTGTGACCATGGGCGCCAATCTGCTGATTGTCCTGTTCGGCATGATGGCCGCCTATGCCCTGCAGGTCCTTGGCTTCCGTTTCAGCAGGTTTGTGCGGGGGCTGTTCATGGTGGGCATCATCGTTCCCGTCCAGATCGCCCTTGTTCCCCTCTTCATTGATTACTCCACGGTGAACCTCCTGGACACTTACCAGTCCATGATCATTCCTTTGGCCGGCTTCGCCCTGCCCATGTCCATCTACCTGTTCTCGTCCTTCTTTGAGTACATTCCCCGCGAAACCTACGAGGCTGCCTCCCTGGACGGTGCCGGGCCCTACCGGATCTTCGGACTGATTACTCTGCCGCTGTCCCTGAACACCGTGGTCACCGTGGTCCTGGTCAACAGCATCTTCATCTGGAACGACTTCATTTTCGCCAACACCTTTGTTCTCTCCGAAGAGCTCAAGACCATCCCCCTGGGCCTGCAGAACTACATCGGCGCCATGGGCAAGGTGGACTGGACGGCGACGTTCGCTGCAGTCTGCGTCACCATCACGCCGCTGCTGCTGGTTTTCCTGGTGTTGAACAAGGCCATGATCCAGGGCCTCGAAAGCGGGGCGACAAAGGGATGACGGTCACGGCAGGTGGATATACTCCTGATGGAGGACAGATGATTTCGCAGGAGAAAAATTCAGGCAGCGCGGCCGATGTTCCATTCACCACCGACCGCGTACATCCGGTCACCCTCCGCGAAGTTGCTGAAGCAGCCGGTGTTTCAACCGCCACAGTCTCCCTGGTGATCAACAAAAAGAAGAATGCCCGCATCGCGGACGAGACGCGGCGGCGCGTCCAGGAGGCCATCCGGCGCCTGGGGTACCGGCCCAATGCCATGGCCAAGAACCTGGTCAGCGGAACCTCGAAATTCATCGGGCTCGTGGCGGACGGGGTTGCAACCACCCCCTTCGCCGGCCAGATCATCCACGGCGCGCAGGACGAGGCGTGGAAGCACGGCTATGCCCTCCTGATCGCCAACACCGAGGGCAACGTGGACCTTGAAAAAGACGCCATCGCCATGATGCTCGAGTACAAGGTCCGGGGCATCCTGTACTCCACGTGGTTCCACCGGGCCACGGAGGTTCCGGAAACGCTGCGGGAGTCGGACTTTGTGCTGGTGAACTGCTTTTCGCCCGATTCCTTGACCTCCCGGGCCGTAGTGCCGGACGAGGCACAAGGCGGGAAGTCGGCCACGGAAATCCTGCTGCGCGGCGGGCATCGTCGCATCGCCTTCATCAACACCACGACACCCGCGCCGGCCAAGGACGGGCGGCTTCAGGGTTACATGGACGCGTTGGCGGCTGAAGGAATTGCGTTCGATCCCGGGCTGGTGCTGGAGGCTTACCCGGACCAGGAAGGTGGCTACGGCGCTACGGAGGAGCTGCTCAAGCTCAACGTTTCCGCCGTCTACTGCTACAACGACCGCATGGCCATGGGGCTTTACGACGGTCTCCGGGAGCACGGGCTCGCCATCCCCGACGACATCGCCGTCGTGGGCTTCGATAACCAGGAGGTCATCGCTGCCCACCTACGTCCTCCTTTGTCCACAGTGTCCCTCCCCCACTACGAACTTGGCGCGGCAGGGGTACGCCTTTTGCTGGGCCTGGACCAGGCAAGCGGCGATGGTCCGGTGAAAATTGAGTGCCCGGCAGTTGAGCGGGCCTCGGTGGCAGTGCACTCGGCTGCTTGATACCGGGTCCATCGGGTTTGGCAGAGACGCCTCCACCTGTCTAGGCTGGAAATCATAAGCTTACTTAGCTTTGTGTTCCATGCCTAAGCAACCGGAGGACCACCATGACTGACCAGTACACCTTCCGCAACCCAGTCACTGCCTACGAGCAGATCTCCCCGCCAAAGCAACACCAGCCCGAACCGGGCCTCGACGCGGAGCTCACACCCAAGGCGGACCTCGGCGAGGAAAGCTACCGCGGGACCGGACGGCTCGAGGGCCGCAAGGCGATCGTCACCGGAGCCGACTCCGGAATCGGCGCAGCCACCGCCATCGCCTTCGCACGCGAGGGTGCCGACGTCGTGCTTTCCTACCTTCCGGAAGAAGAAGAGGACGCAGCGCGGATCGCGGGACTTATCGAGGCCGCAGGCCGCAAGGCCGTGAAGGTTCCGGGCGACCTCAAGGACTCCGCAACCTGCCAGGAAGTGGTGGACACCGCCGTCGAGGCCTTTGGCAGCGTGGACATCCTGGTCAACAACGCCGGCAAGCAGGTGGCCCAGGAAGACCTGGCCGACATCACCGATGAACAGTTCGACCACACGCAGAAGACCAACGTGTACGCGATGTTCTGGTTGACGAAAGCCGCGCTTCCCCACATGCCCGCCGGCTCCACGATCATCAACACCACCTCCATCCAGGCGTACAACCCGTCGCCCACCTTGGTGGATTACGCCACTACCAAGGCGAGCATCAACAACTTCACCAAGGGGCTCGCGCAGCAGCTCGCGCCAAAGGGCATCCGCGTCAACGCCGTGGCGCCGGGCCCCATCTGGACCCCGCTGCAGGTCAGCAGTGGCCAGCCCAAGGAGGAACTGCCCGAGTTCGGCCAGTCCACTCCCCTGGGCCGCGCAGGACAGCCGGCAGAACTGGCGCCCGCCTATGTCTTCCTGGCGTCGCCGGAGTCCAGCTATGTCGTGGGAGAGACGTTGAACGTCAACGGCGGCAGCCCCACGCCGTAGCGCGACACAACAGAAGTACGACGGCGACGCCTCCACGCGCGGGGGCGTCGCCGTCGTCGTAATGCCCTCGCGTCAGGGCCGGACAGCACTTGGGGGAAGTGCGTCCGGCCCTGCGCCGCGGATCCCTTGGGCAGCACCGGCCGACGAGGGGGGTCATGGGCCGTTGCAAGGATCCGCTGGATTCAGTAAAGGCGCGGCGGCGGCCAAAGACACGAGTAATCGGTACTCGCTTTTTGACACTCTCGACGTTCGAGCTACTTGCTTGCCCCGGAAGCCCTACACTAGGGCTGGAAGGGGGTGCATATGGTTTCACGGGGCATCTGCGTGGTCATCGAAGATGACCACGACATCCGCGACCTCATCGGCCTGATTTTGAGCGCCGAAGGCTTCGAGGTCCACTCGTTCGAAACGGGAACCGAAGGCGTAATGGCTGCCGAGCGGCTGAACCCCACCCTGATTACCCTGGATCTCGGCCTTCCGGACATGGATGGCCGCGAGGCGGCAAAGCTGGTCGCCGCCGTAACCCCGGCGCCGATCCTGATGATTACGGCGTTCGCCGAGCGGGAGGATGAACTCCAGGGCATGGCGTCCGGGGCAGCTGCCTACCTGATCAAGCCATTCCGGCCCCAGCAGCTCCGGGAAGCCGCACTGGAACTCGCTCCCCTCGAGCTGACTCCCACCCCGCTGGCTCCAGTCCCGCTGGTGTAGTCCGGCTACTTGGACATCATGCGGTCGCGAGCGGCCGCGCGATCCACCCTGAGTTCCTGGAGCAGGGCGGTCACGGGGTCGTGCTCCCCCCTCTCCAGCAGCGAAACCACAAGGCTCGACGACGTGATCTTCCTGGCTTTCTGGTCCACCGCGGATTTCAGCATCGCAGCCATGACTTCCTTGGCGCCGGAACTGAAGGGCGGCTTCCTTCCACGGGTTGGCATCGCAGCCCGGGTCAGGTCTTTGCTGTCGAATCCGATGGCCTTCAACGCAGCGGCGTCCAATCGCGCCGCCGCCTTCCGGGCATCCTCCAGCGAGACTCCCAGAGCCTCGGACGGACCACGTTCGTGAAGGGCGCCCAGCAGCAGGTGCTCCGTTCCCATCCTCTTGTCGCCCAGACTGCGTGCCTCCTCCATGGCATAGCCGACGATCCGGCGGGTGTCGTGCGTAAATTGCTCAAACATGGCTCAACTCATTCCCTGTACTTGGCGTGCACCGATTGCCGGGAAACGCCCAACGCGTCACCGATCTGCTCCCACGTCCAGCCCTGTTCGCGGGCAGCCCGCACATGGACGGCCTCGACCTGTTCACCCAGGCGATGAAGGGCGCCCACGGCCCGCAATCCGACGGCGGGGCTGGTGGAGTGGATCTGCTCGGACAGTTCATCGGCTTCCATACCCGTCAGGCTAGACTGACGGAACTTGGCTGTCAATACAGACTGACAGACTCACGTGGCATTCACAGCCTGCCGTCACAGCTAGACTCATCACCAGAAGGACGGATTGGGGGATCCATACGACGCGAAATCGTCGTTCCGCTGGTCGGTCGAAACCAGCGAGCAAAGGACAACTGTGGCCTTCTTCCAGGATTTCCCCCTCCCAACGCAGCCACAACGTGGCCGCCAGGTCCGGTACGTTCCACCGCCCTGGTCCGGCGCACCCCGCTACGAGCTCCCCGCATTGGTCCAGGTGGGCCAGTTCCTGCACTACAGCCCGAGTCGCGTGATCGCCGTCAAGAGCGTCGAGGTCTTCTCGACGGGCTGCAACATCGACCTGACCTGGATCCTCCGCCGGGTCGCAGAGACCGACGAAGAGTGGGAAGCGTTCAACGGGGTGTTCTTCCAGCACGGATTCCGGCCGAAAGCCGGCCAGAACCTGCTGGATGTGCTGTTTCTGTTCGGCGTCGAACTCCCTGACGGTTCCCGCGCCTTCACCGGGGCTCACGGAGGTAACCGGTACATGGACCCGTCCCAGCAACCCACGGCTCCCGTCCTGACCTTCAACGGCGGTGGTGGCAGCGGCGGGGATGACGAACTGGCAGGCTCGGGATCGCTCTGGCTGTGGCCCCTCCCTGAAGCCGGCGACCTCCGGCTGGTCACGCAATGGCCAGCCCTCGGCATCGATGAAAGCTCCCTGATTCTCGACGGCGGACAGCTGCGGGCCGCGGCGGCGGGGGCCAAGGCGTTCTGGACTGACGATTCCGCGGGATCCCAGGGCTGAACCCATGGCACCGTGGACCGTGCTTATTGCCGTGCATGCCATCACCGCAGGCTACGCGCTGATCTTTGGCGCTGTTAACCTGCTTCGCCGCAACAAGGGCACATCAGCCCACAAGATCCTGGGCCGGATCTGGGCAGTGAGCATGTACGTAGTGGTGCTCAGCTCCTTCGGGATCCGGACCATCGACGGCGGATTCAACTGGCTGCATGCCCTCTCCGCGCTGACGTTCTGCACCCTCACCCTCGGCTTGTGGGCGGTGCGCAAAGGCAACATAGCGTCCCACCAGCGATTCATGACGGGCAGCTATTTCGGGCTCGTCGGTGCGTTCATCGGCGTCGTCGCCGTACCCGAAAGGCGCTTGCCGCAGATGGCCGTCCACGACATCGCTGGACTCGCCCTCTGGGTTGCCGCGCTGGCGCTCACTGCCGGACTGACTGTTGCAGGTCTGGCGCAGCTGCGCGGGACAGCCGATGGCGTTCTCCAGTCCCGCAAGTCCGACGCCTAGCTTCCTGAAAGCCGTTGCGACGAGCGTCGCGGTTTTGAGAACAAGCAGGCCGGATATACTCATTTCCCTTCATTATGAGAAAACTGCCTCTCAGTCTTCTCAAAGGAACCAGGGGACTCCAAGAAGGACCGGGAGCCAGTAAGAGGGTGGACGGATCCACGCAGCCCGGTTGCCACCCGCCGGGTCTACCTCCGGACGTGCTGCGTCCGCATGATCGTGCTTGTTTGAAGCGTTATAACCCAAGTCAGGTTTTTCCGGCCATGGTTATTTGACAACTCAACATGATCGGCAGCCGGGAGGACGGGCCGGCCGTATGCGTAGTGCACCGCACCGAACCGATCGGCATCCTGGCGTCGACGACCCGTCAAGACGAGCACGGCATCGTCTGGGGGCATTCCTGCGGACCGGCCAACTCCGGGGCCGCCTGCCGGGCTCTTGGAGAAGCTCGGACTCCGAGCCTGCCGCTGTCGCTGCCGCCGCGAGGGACTTCCTATGAACAAGAGCCTGCAGCCATCCTCCTATCGCTTGTGTGTTCGAATTTTTCGATTATCCTCAAAGGTATGACTGCAATCATGCCGGACCACACTGTCCTACCTCCCGTGAACGAAGACGTGTTGCCTGCTGTCGCAGAAGCACTGCACCGCAATGACCACGCTGCACTGGTGACGGGCGATGGTTCCACCCTGGCACTGCCGGCCGAGGTGTACGAGGCATTGCGCGACGTCGTGACGGCGATGGCCGGCGGCCAGGCCATCACTATCGCACCTCACAACACCGTGCTGACGACCCAGGAAGCGGCTGATCTGCTCAATATGTCCCGCCCCACCCTGGTACGCCTACTCGAAGCCGGGGAGATCCCATTCACGCAGCCCGGCCGACACCGCCGCGTCTATCTGGCGGACGTGCTGACTTATCAACAGCGGCTTCGAGAAACGCGACGGGAAACCTTGGACACCATGACCAGGGATGCCGCGGAAGATGATTCCTACGCCAAGCTGAACACCTTCATCGAAACCCGCTGAAGCGCCCATGGCCTTCAGAGTACTTATCGACGCGTGCGTTCTGCTGCCCTATCAGCTCTGCGACCTGCTCCTTCGCCTCGGCGAAACGGACATTTACCAGCCGCTATGGTCCGACCAGATCCTGGAAGAAGTTGAACGCAACCTGGTCACATCCTTGGGCCGGACGGAGCAGCAGGCCGCCCGCCGTGTAGGGCAGATGCGAAAAGTCTTCCCGCACGCAACCGTGAGCGGATATGAGGCTCTGGTCCCGGCCATGACAAACGATCCCAAGGACCGCCATGTGCTGGCCGCAGCCATCCACGGACAAGCCGCACTCATCGTCACGGCGAACCTCAAGGATTTCCCAGCCGAGGCTTTGGCGCCCTATGGCATCGAGGCGGTGAACCCGGACGAGTTTCTGCTGGACCAGCTCGACCTCTACCCGCAACAAACAAACCGATGTCTGCAACAGCAGCGAGCCGCCTACAGGAACCCGAGCTTCACCCGGTCCGAGTTCTATAACAGTCTCAGCCAGACAGCACCACAGTTTGCTGATGCCGCTCAGGAATCAGAAGGAGCGGGCGTTTATCTGGAGTTTGTTGCGGGCACCGCGCACGGAACGGTCCCGGGTGGGTGATCACTGGTGCGAGGGGCACGGTCGGCCACCTCAGGGGTCAGCTTGAGGGCCCGGACAAGTGGTACGCCCGCAGGCGTGTCATGGTTCCGGGTTCGTTGGAGCCCCCTGTCGGATTCGAACCGACGACCCCCGCTTTACAAGAGCGGTGCTCTGGCCAACTGAGCTAAGGAGGCGCGCTCCGGTATCCCGGAGCAAAGCGCGAAAGAGCGCTAGATAAGGGTAGCCCAGACCATTCCCTTCAACGAAATCTGCCTGAACCAACACCCGGCTGAACCGCAGCGGCCGGCCACCCCCCTAACGCGAGGTGACCGGCCGCCGTCGTAATTCAACTAAGAGGCTTAGCCCTTTGCGGTGATGGCGGTCTGGATCTCAGCGTTGAGGTCGGTGCTGCCGTCCCACTGCTTGCCGTCGACGAAGACGGTCGGGGTGCCGGTGATGCCGATTGCGGCAGCTTCCTGGGTGGCAAATTTCACCCACGGACGGTACTGCTTGCTGTCAACGCATGAGTCGATGTTGGCAGCCCCAACCTCCGTGGCCATGGCCTTGAGGTCCTTGTCGGAGATGCCTGCGCTGCCTTCGGCGGGCTGGCGCTCGAAGAGCAGGTTGAAGAAGTCCGCGTACTTCTCCGGGGAGGTGTTCGCTACGCAAGCTGCTGCGTTGGCAGCGCGGGAGGAGTAGTTGGTGGTGGACTGCTGGTCCAGGAACCCGAGGGCGCGGTACTCGAGGGAGATCTTGCCGTCGTTGCGGAGCTTGGTCAGCGCATCACCGTAGGTGGTCTCGAAGCGCTTGCAGACCGGGCAGATGAAGTCGATGTAGGCAATCACCTTGACGGGCTTGCCTGCCTCGGCCTCGCCGCCGGGCACGGTCACCGTGGCAGGCTTGGTAGCCGGGGCGGAGGGGATGTCTGCCAGGTTGACTGAGCTGGGCTCGGACTTTTGGACTTCGCTGCCTGCCAGCAATGTGACACCGCCGTGGACGTTGCCGTTGGCCGGCGTCGGGCCCTGATCGGCGATCGGGGCGTTGTTCTGGATATTACCGACAACCACGGCTGCGATGATCGCAACAATGACGACGATGGCAACCACGATGCCCCAGCCGACCAGAAGCTTGTTGCGCTTGTCCTTCTTCAACTGTTCTTCGCGGATTGCCCGCGCTTTCTCCCGTGCCTGGGCGGTGCGTTCGGCCTTTGACAGGCGGGATTCGTTTGCGGGGCTCATCAGTTCCTCGGGTTACTCGACGTCGTAGTGAATAGCTAGGGCAACGGGGACAGTTTACGGGAGCCAACTTGGAGCTCCACCGCATACCCTCCCGTCCGGTTGTTGAACGATCAACCGCCGGGGAAGATTCCGCTAGTAGGCTGGGAGTTGAGTCACAGCAACCCCAGGGAGCATTAATGCAGGAACCGGCAAGCGAAAAACTCACAACCGAGCAGGGCACCCGGTCGTCTCCGACCAGGAAGCCCACGGCGAGCAAGTTCGAGTTCATGGTGGTCTCCAACAGACTGCCAGTGGACCGTTGCAATGACGACGGAGACGGCGGAGGCGGCTGGCGCCGTTCGCCCGGCGGTTTGGTCACGGCTTTGGCGCCAATGATGACGAAGTCCGACGGCGCGTGGGTGGGTTGGCATGGCGCCCCGGATGAGACTGTGCGCCCGTTCAGCCATGAAGGCATGGACCTGGTCCCGGTACAGCTGAGCAGCCATGAAGTTGAGCTGTATTACGAAGGCTTCTCCAACGCCACCATCTGGCCGCTGTACCACGACGTCATCGCTCCGCCGGAGTTCCACCGTACGTGGTGGGATTCCTACCGGGCCGTGAACAAGAAGTTCGCCGACGCCGTCATCCGCCACGCTGCCGACGGCGCCACGGTCTGGGTCCAGGATTACCAGCTCCAGCTGGTTCCCCGCCTCCTCCGTGAAGTCCGGCCCGACCTCAAGATCGGCTTCTTCAACCACATCCCGTTCCCTCCCCCGGAGATCTTCGCGCAGCTCCCGTGGCGCCGTGACATCATCGACGGCTTGCTCGGCGCCGACCTCCTGGGATTCCAGCGGCCCAGCGATGCCGGCAACTTCATGCGCTCGGCACGCCGGTTCCTGGGTGCCAGCGTTAAGCAGCAGCAGGTCCATGTGAAGGGCCCCGACGGCGAAGTCACGCATATCGCCAGGGCCCAGGCCTTCCCGATCTCCATCGACGTGGACCAGATCCGCGAGCTGGCAGGCCGCCCGGACATCATTGAGCGCGCCAAGCAGATCCGCAAGGACCTCGGCGATCCCAAAACCATCCTTTTGGGCGTGGACCGCCTGGACTACACCAAGGGAATCGGCCACCGGCTGAAGGCTTTCGAGGAACTCCTGGCGGACGGCCAGATCAAGGTCGAAGACGCCACCCTCATCCAGGTCGCAAGCCCCAGCCGTGAGCGCGTGGAGCAGTACCGGCTCCTCCGCGAGGAAATCGAAGGCACCGTGGGTCACATCAACGGCACCTACGACACCATCCAAAACACTGCAGTCCGCTACCTGCACCACAGCTACCCGGTGGAGGAAATGGTGGCACTCTACCTCGCGGCCGACGTGATGCTGGTGACGGCTTTGCGCGACGGCATGAACCTGGTGGCCAAGGAGTACGTCACGGCACGCTCGGAGGACGACGGCGCGCTTGTCCTGAGCGAGTTTGCCGGCGCCGCCGACCAGCTCAAGCAGGCGTTCCTGATCAACCCGCACGATATCGACGGCCTCAAGTCCGCAATCCTGCGGGCCGTGAACCTCCCGCCGAAGGAAGCCCGCCGGCGCATGAAGCTGATGCGCAAGCAGATCCTGGACCACGACGTCGACTACTGGTCGGCTGCGTTCCTGGCTGCCCTCGAAGAGAAGGTGGTCCGCGATGACAGCTGAGCACCTCTCCCTGGCACCTGAGCTGCTCGACGCAGTGCGCCGCATCTCCACTACCGAACATCTGCTGGTTGCACTGGACTTCGACGGCACCCTGTCGCCGATCGTTGACCGTGCCGAGGACGCACGGCCGTTGCCGCGGTCGGCGGCGGCATTGGAGAGCCTCGCCGAACTGCCACGCACGACGACGGCCCTCATCTCGGGCCGCGCCCTGGACAGCCTGCGGTTGGTCGCCTCTCCTCCGGCGGCCACGCTGCTGATCGGGAGCCACGGGGCCGAGGTGTGGCTGGGCGAGGGATCCCTTGGCTTGGAACTGGACGAGGACCAGCGGCAGAAGCTGTCCGCCGTCCGTGAAGTCCTTGCCGAAATCGTGAATATCGCCCCAGGCACGGTCCTCGAAGACAAGCCGGCCGGGGTGGTCCTCCACACCCGGATGGCTGACGACGACGTTGCCGAAGACGCCGTCGAAGCCGCCACCAGGGTCCTCAGCGAGCACCCGGGCGTCTATCTGAAGACGGGCAAACGCGTGCTGGAAACCTCCGTGGTCCATGCTTCCAAGGGCGAGGCCGTGGAGTTCCTCCGGCAGGCAACAGGGGCCACGGCCATCCTCTTCGCCGGTGATGACGTCACTGACGAAGACGCCTTGGGCCGGCTTATGGGCGACGACGTGGGCATCAAGGTGGGCCTCGATTTCACCCAGGCGCAGTACCGGGTGGAGGCTCCCGTCCACGTTGCGGAGCTGCTGGAAGCGTTGCTGCGGGAGCGTCGCCGCGTGACGGCTGAGGCTTAGGGTGATCAACACAACATGTGATGTTCGTAACATTTGAGCGGTTACTCAAAAAGTCTGACATACTCTTGCTTGTGACGTGACGCACAGTATCCGTGCGGCGTTGCAGGATCCTCCCCGGCCCTTGGCCGGGGAGTTCAACTGAAGAAAATGAACCATTCACAACGGATCGTCCGGCACGTACCTGCCGGTGAAGGGATTGATAACTGTGGCTACAGTTACTTTTGATAACGCTACGCGTCTGTACCCGGGCACAGATAAGCCCGCCGTCGATAAGCTCAACATCGACATCGCCGATGGCGAATTCCTGGTCCTCGTTGGACCCTCCGGTTGCGGTAAGTCCACCTCCCTGCGCATGCTCGCAGGTCTTGAGGATGTGAACGCCGGCCGCATCCTGATCGGTGACCGCGACGTCACGGATGTTCCCCCGAAGGACCGCGACATCGCAATGGTCTTCCAGAACTACGCTCTGTACCCGCACATGACTGTCGCGGACAACATGGGCTTCGCACTGAAGATCGCCGGCGTTTCCAAGGAAGAGCGCGCAGAGCGTGTCCGCGAAGCCGCCAAGCTTCTTGACCTTGAGCAGTACCTGGACCGCAAGCCGAAGGCACTCTCCGGTGGTCAGCGCCAGCGTGTTGCCATGGGCCGCGCAATCGTCCGTAACCCGCAGGTCTTCCTCATGGATGAGCCGCTGTCCAACCTTGACGCCAAGCTCCGTGTCCAGACCCGTACGCAGATCGCATCCCTGACCCGCCGGCTCGGCGTCACCACGGTTTACGTGACGCACGACCAGGTCGAGGCCATGACCATGGGCGACCGCGTTGCAGTCCTCAAGGACGGTCTGCTGCAGCAGGTTGACACCCCGCGCAACCTGTACGACCGCCCGCAAAACGTTTTCGTCGCCGGCTTCATAGGCTCCCCGGCCATGAACCTGCTGGAACTGCCGGTTGTCGACGGCGGCGTCCAGTTCGGTGGAACGGTTTACCCCGTGCCGCGCGACGTCCTCGAAGAGGCACACGGCCAGACCGTCACCGTCGGTTCCCGCCCGGAGGACCTCGAGACGGCTCCGCAGGGCGAAGGCCTCCAGGTTGAGGTCGACGTCGTCGAAGAGCTCGGCGCCGACGCTTACGTCTACGGCCACACCGTCCTCGATGGCAAGAGCCACGACATCGTTGCACGCGTCGACGGCCGCCGCCCTCCGATGAAGGGTGAGTCCATCTTCGTTCGTCCGCAGTCCGGCCACGTGCACCTGTTCGACACCAAGACGGGCCTGCGCCTGGGCGACTAACCGCGTCTGTACGTTCCGCATTGTGATGGCGGCCCGACCCCCTTCGGTCGGGCCGTTATCACGTTAACCTTCTTCCCGTAAAGAACGGCATGAACACCACAGACAACTTGATTCCACGGCCGTCCCACGTTGCGCCCCATGACGGTCCCGTCTTCACCCTCGCCCCCGGTGCCAGGATCGCCGCCAGCGGCGCCGCCGTGCCGGTCGCTGAACAGCTGGCCACGCTGCTCCGCACCGCCACCGGCTACGGACTGCCGATCGTTGACGCATCCCGCCCCGGGGACATCGCCTTTGAGTCGGAGGACGCGTTCGACGGCGGTCCGGAGGCTTACGCTTTGGACGTCACCACTGATGGGGTCCGGCTTACGGCGTCCACGCCCGCGGGACTCTTCAATGGAGTACAGACGCTGCGGCAGCTGTTCCCTGCCGCCATCGAGGAAAGCGCCGGAGACGGCGACGCCGGCACCTGGGTGGTTCCCGCCGTCGAAATTCTGGACGCCCCGCGCTTTGGGTACCGTGCGCTGATGTTGGACGTTGCCCGGAACTTCCTCACAGTGGAGGAGGTGAAGGAGCAGATCGACGTCATGACCCGGTTCAAGTTCAATGCCCTCCACCTTCACTTGACGGATGACCAGGGCTGGAGGATCGAGATCCACCAGCCGGCGGAGAGCCCTTCGGGCCTGGACTACAGCCAGCTGACGGCGGTCGGCGGGCAGGGCGCTGTGGAGGTGCCAACGGCAATTCCGACTCGGGGCAACTCCGGATTCTATACCCAGCAGGATTTCAAGGACCTCCAGGCCTATGCCGCGAGCAAGAACGTGGTGGTGGTACCCGAGGTAGACCTTCCCGGCCACGTCAACGCAGCCCTCGCCGCGATTCCCCAGCTCAACCCGGACGGCCAGGCAAAGCCCATGAGCACCACCTCGGAGGTGGGTTGGTCGACGCTGAGTGCGGCCCTGCCGGTGACGTACGAATTCGTCCGTGAGGTGCTCGGCCAGCTTGCCGCCATCACGGACGGCCCCTATCTGCACATCGGCGGCGACGAGGCACATGTCACCGGGCACGATGACTACGTCGCCATGGTCCAGGAGTTCGTCAGGATCGGCGCCGAAACCGGCAAAACGGTGGTGGGCTGGAACGAGTACGCCGCCGTCGAGCTTCCGGAGGGTTCGGTCATCCAGTACTGGTTCGGCGATCTGGACGCGACCGTCCGCAAGGCCTCCGCCACCGCACCAACCGTGATCATGTCCCCCGCGGCCACCACGTACCTTGACCAGAAGTACTCTCCGGAGAGCCCCATCGGCCTCGAGTGGGTGGAGGGTGGACCGTTCACCTGGGCCGAGTACTACAACTGGGACCCGGCCCAGGGCGGCTTGAAGGACGAGCAAATCCTGGGCATCGAAGGACCCCTCTGGACCGAAACTGTGCGCAACAACCAGCAGGCCCAGTGGCTGCTCTACCCGCGGGCAATTTCCCTTGCGGAAGTCGCCTGGTCCGAACAGGAGGTCCGCAACGCCGGTGACTTCCGACGTCGGCTGGGCGCCTTGGGTGAGCGCCTCGCCAAGCAGGGGGTCGTTTTCCAGGAGGCCCCCGACGTCGAATGGTCGGCAAAGCCGGCAGATCCCTTCGCGGCGCCAGGTGCGCCGGTATCCCCCGAGTACGGAACAATTGAAGCATGAGCGAGCAAAACGAAGCCCAGTGGCACGACGAACCCACCGACTACGGGCAGATCGGCAAGCTCCCCCGGACTGAGGCCGCCAGCGCGCAGGATTCCGCCCCTCCAGCCAGTGTGATTGGTTCGCTGAACATCACGGCCGCAGCCGCCGACCCTGAGCTCCTGGACCTGCCATGGCACATCGCCTTGGAGGACTGGCCCGCTGAGTACTTGGCTGCGCTCCCCCGCGGTATCTCCCGTCACATTGTCCGTTTCGCCCACTTGGGCGGCTCGGTGATCGCCATCAAGGAAACGTCCGAGCACGTGGCACGCCACGAGTACCACATGCTGCGCAAACTCGCCCGTCTGGACGTCCCGTGCGTGGAGCCCGTGGCCGTCATCACCGGCCGCACGACAGCCGACGGCAAGCCGCTCAACCCCGTGCTCGTGACCCGGCATCTGAAGTTCTCCATGCCGTACCGCGCCCTATTTTCGCAGATGCTCCGCAAGGACACCCTGACCCGATTGATTGACGCGCAGGCTCTCCTGCTGGTCCGGCTGCACCTGATTGGCTTCTATTGGGGCGACGTTTCCCTGTCCAACACGTTGTTCCGCCGTGATGCGGGCGCGTTTGCGGCGTACCTGGTGGATGCGGAGACGGGCGAGCTCTACCCGGACCTGTCCATGGGCCAGCGGGAATACGATCTTGAGATCGCCCGTGTGAACATCGCCGGTGAGCTGATGGATCTCCTCGACGGCGGACTGATCGAGGAGAAGGTGGATCCAGTGGCCACCAGCGAATTGATCATGGGCAGCTACCGCCGGCTCTGGACGGAACTCACTGAGAAGGAATCGTTCGAATTGGGCGAGCGCTGGCGCGTGGGCGCCCGCATCCGTCGCCTCAACGAGCTCGGCTTCGACGTCGAGGAATACGCCATCAAGACCACGGCGGACGGCTCCACCATCCAGCTTCAGCCAAAAGTTGTCGACGCCGGCCATCACCAGCGGCGGTTGCTGCGCCTTACCGGCTTGGATGCCCAGGAGAACCAGGCACGCAGGCTCCTGAATGACATGGACCAGTTCCGGGCTGACAACAACCCCGACCTGGACGAGGAAATCAGTGCCCATATCTGGGTCAGCCAGATCTTCGAACCCATTGTGCGTTCCATCCCCCGGCACCTGGCTGGAAAGCTGGAGCCGGCCGAAGTCGTGCACGAAGTCCTTGAGCACCGTTGGTACATGAGCCAGAAGCAGGACCGCTACGTGCCCTTGGCTGAGACTGTGCAGTCGTACCTGGATACCGTGCTGCAGCACCGCCGCGACGAGGCAGCCATCATGTTGAACCCGGACACGGAACTGCTCAAGATCCTTGAGGTCGAGGTAGAGGAATCCGGCCGGTACGACGACGAAGAAGACGCCTACCCCGACGCCGACGACTAGTGGAGTTTTTGTACAGATAACGCCCTTTAGAGGGCCTTTATAGGGCGTTATCTGTACAAAAACTCAAGGTTCCAGGGTCTCCGCGAGCCCGGCCAGGACAGGCTCGCGGCCCAGTTCAATGTGCGAGTACGCCAGGGAGTAGGCAAGGTCGGGCTTGCCCTTGAGGATCGCGTTGCAGAGCTCAGTGTGTTCATCGCGCTGGAGTTCATGGCTGCGGTTGTGCGTCAGCCCGAAAATCCAGCGCATCCGCCCGAACAACGGCTTCACCGACTCGATCAGGAGGCTGTTCCCGGAGAGGCGCACGATTTCGGCGTGCAGCTCGGCGCTGATCAAGGCGACGTCGTCAGTGCGGTCCTCGTCGATGGCCGCGCGGGAGGCCTCCATAAGTTCCACGAGCCGTCCGCCGTCGCCGCCCTCTGCCACCCGGGTAGCGGCCATGCGTGCAGCAAACGTCTCCAGGCAGAGCCGGACGTCGAAGAGTTCATTGACGTCAGTGAGCGTCAGCTGGCGCACCACGGCGCCGCGCCGCGGGAAGGTGGCCACGAAGCCGTCCTGCTCCAGCCGCTGGATGGCCTCCCGGACCGGGATGCGGGAGACGTTGTAGATCTCGGAAAGTTCACGTTCACGCAGCCGGGCACCCTGGGCGTATTTGCCTGTGACAATGCCTTCGAGTACCAGTTGGTACACGTTCTCCGCGCGGGCCTCGTCATCGCGGCCATTCCCGGTTTCCGGCGTCGCCTCAGCCACTGTGGAACTTCCCTTCATTCCTGCGTACGCTCCCGTCACCGGTCGGCGCCGGTCAGCGTTCCAACCGAGCATACACGGGAGGAAACAGCTCATCGGCAGGACGGTTCCTGATGTCACGTTGGCTGTAGGCCCGGCGCATCTTGTCGAAAAGTTCCTGCCCCCTGGAGCGCCAGAATTCCAGGTCAACTCCCTCGATCCTGCCCTCGGCCATGATGGTCCGTCCGGCTACAACTGACAGCACGGCCTGGCGGGCTGTTCCGTTGAGAAGGAGGGTCCGCAGCGGGTCCTCGTGGACGCCGTCGCGAATGTCCCCCAAGGAGAATGCCACCAGGTCCGCCTGCGCCCCTGGCTCGAGTCGGCCGAGATCCGGGCGCCTGAGCGCCTGCGCACCGCCGAGGGTTGCGGCGTCGAAGTATCCGGCGACGTCACCGGCGTCGTTGGTCCCGGCGAGGATCTTGGCGAGCTGAACTCCGGCATCGATGCCGCGAATGAGATCAGGCGGGAAAGAGTCCGTGCCCAGGGAGATGTTGATTCCCGCATCCTTATAGGCGTTGAAGGAATCCAGCGTGCTGCCGTAGCGCATGGAGGTCAGCGGGCAGTGGATGATACTGGCGCCACTCTTAGCCAGCAGGGCAAGGTCTCCGCGGTCCTCGCCATATACTGCGGGATTTCTGTCAGTGTACGTAGCGTGCGGGATCAACAGGCGCTCATTGAGCAGCCCGACCTGATCCAGGAGTTCCAGGGGCGTCATGCCGTGCCAGTCCATGATGAGCTGGCGTTCCACGAGGCCTTGGAGCGAGTGAAGGCGTACAAGGACGTCCCGTTCAGTGGAGGCAGCTGCGGTCTCCTTGAGCAGCTGGAGGTCCAAGGTCTCGATCCTGCAGGGAAGCAGGACTCCGTTGACCAGTGGATCGTTGAGTTCGTTCGCGTAGTCAATGAAGCGCAGGGCGTCGGCCAGCCCCTCACGGCCGCGTTCGTCGTCGAACATCACTGACCGCGCGCCGTTCTCCAGCACCACGTTCACTCCCGAGCGATAGGCGGGGCCGAGGTATCCGCGCAGGCCCAGGCGCCGGCTGGTCTCCGCCATGCCGGCCAGTTCCTCGAAGGGCTCGGCCCATTCGGAGTGCACCTCGGAGGCGATGGGCACGTAGGTGGTGATGCCGTGCAGGACCAGCTGTATCAAGGCGTATTCGCGGATCTGATGGCGTTCTTCGGCGCTAAAGACGTTGGCACGGCGATTCCGGAAGTAGTCCTCCGACCATTGGTGGCCTTTGGCCTGCTCCGGGCCGGCCCAGCTGTCCAGGATGAGGTGGTCGATGTCCGTGAGGGCATCCAGGTCAATCAATCCCGGCATCAGCAGGGCATCGCCCAGGTCCCGCTCCTCATCCACCGGTCCCGGGTAGTCGTATCCGACGTAGTCGATGGTGTGGCCGCTGTAGACCACGCAGGCGTTTTCCAACAGGACATGGCGTCCGTCGTGATGGCCCAGCACATAGCGGGCGGTGACCTTGGTGGGCACGGCAGCTCCTGTTTCCTGTCCGGGAAGGACAGCTCGTCATAGTCTCTGGTATTCCAAACAGTACATTATTTGTGATTTACATCGCACGAATCCTGATCTAATCTATTTTGGTATACAAAAACTCCGGAGCCCGCTCCAGATCATGAAACGAGCAGAACCGTTGACCCAAATACAGTCCGTCGAACCCAACACCGGCAGCCCGCCGTTTCCGCCAGCAACGACGCCGGCGACGACGGCCACAGCCGCTGCCCCCGCCGAAGCACGATCCCTGCTCGCCACCGCGTGGATGAGGATCAGGCGCAGCAAGATCGCCCTCACCAGCTTGTGCGTCGTCGTGGTGATCATGCTGTTCGCGGTCCTGGCACCCGTGCTCAGTGCAATGTCCGGGAACGATCCCTTCACCTCAAACACCAGCCCGGAGGTACTCGACGATTTCCAGACTCCCGGGCTGCCCCTCCCCGGTTACATGTACCCCTCGGCCCAACACTGGTTGGGCGTGGAGCCCGGCCTGGGCCGGGACCTTTTCGCCAGGCTCGCGTACGGCGGCCAGGTTTCCCTGACCATCGCACTGCTGTCCACTGCCGTCTCCGTGATCCTCGGAACCGTCCTGGGCGCCGCCGCCGGCTATTTCGGTGGCAAGACCGACGCCATCATCAGCCGGATCATGGACCTGTTCCTGGCCTTCCCGCACCTTCTGCTGGTGCTCTCCCTCACGCCCATCCTGCAGTCGCGCCTCCGGGACACCCCGCTGGGCGAGGGCAGCTTCCTCCCCATGGCTTCCCTGGTGATCATCCTGGGCTTCTTCGGCTGGGCGTACCTCGCACGCATTGTCCGCGGCCAGGTGCTGAGCCTGCGCGAGCGCGAGTTCGTCGAAGCCGCGCGGTCCTTCGGCGCCTCGCACCTCAGCGTCCTGTTCCGGCAGATCATCCCGAACGTCATGGGCGTCGTCCTGGTGTACGCCACCATGCTGATCCCCACCAACATCTCCGCTGAAGC
The DNA here is from genome assembly GCF_025452095.1 of Paenarthrobacter sp. JL.01a. Classification (NCBI taxonomy): domain Bacteria; kingdom Bacillati; phylum Actinomycetota; class Actinomycetes; order Micrococcales; family Micrococcaceae; genus Paenarthrobacter; species Paenarthrobacter sp. JL.01a. The sequence goes on along the minus strand of NZ_CP104877.1, from coordinate 943,688 downwards.
AGCCCTGTCCTTCCTGGGCGTCGGTGTCAAGGACCCCACACCGTCGTGGGGCCAGATGCTCAACGCCGCCCAATCCGGCAACTGGTACCTCAGCGACCCATGGTTCCTTGCCGTCCCGGGCGTCATGCTCATCGTCACCGTTCTGGCGTTCAACCTCCTCGGCGATGCCGTCCGGGATGCACTCGATCCCAAGGCCTCACGCCACTAACAAACCCCCGTTTCACTCACATCCCTAGGAGCATTATGAAAACCCCCACGAGAGCACTGGCGCTTTCCGTGCTGATCGCAGTGGCCGCTACCGGCTGCGCGGCAGGCCAAAACCAGCCCAACAGCTCAAAGCCCGCCGAATCCGTCACCGAACTCGCACCCGTTGTGGTCAAGTCCGGCTTCACCGGCAAGGGCGGCAACATCAACGTCCTGATGTCCTCGGACTTCCAGACGCTCGATCCCGGAAACAGCAACTACGTTCAGACCGCCAACGTCGGACAGCTCTACTACCGGACACTCACCATGGCCAAGGAAACAGCAGGTCAGCCTCCGACGGTGGTGCCGGACCTCGCCACGGACACCGGCAAAGCGTCCGACGACGGCCTGAGCTGGACCTTCACCCTCAAGGAAGGCGTGAAGTTCGAGGACGGCACGCCCATTACTTCGGCCGACATCAAGTACGGCGTGGAGCGCACCTTCGCGCAGGACGTTTTCACCCAGGCGCCGCAGGAGTTGAATGCAGCGCTCGACGCCGGCGGGTACAAGGGGCCTTACAAGGATCCTTCCGCTGTGCTCAAGGCGGTTGAAACACCGGACGAGCGCACCGTGGTCTTCCACCTGAAGAAGCCGTTCGCCGAATTCCCGGCGCTGGCTTCCCGGTCCAACACCGCGCCGGTCCCCAAGGCCAAGGACACCAAGCTGGACTACACCAACCACCCAGTATCGTCCGGTCCGTACATGGTGGAGTCCTACAACCGGGGCAAGTCCTTGAAGCTGGTTCGCAACCCGCACTGGGACCCGTCCACGGACCCCAACCGTTCGGCGCTTCCGGACACGTTCAGCTTCTCCCTCTCCACGTCCCAGGCCACCATCAGCCAGCAGCTGCTGGCGGACTCGGATCCAAACGCCATCACGCTTGATTCCAACGGCGCCCTGCAGACCTCGGACTCCGCGAAACTCGCTGACGCCAAGGTCAAGGACCGTGTGGCATCCGGGCTGCTTGGCTGCAACGACGTCCTGAGCCTGAACACGGAAAAGATCAAGGATCCCGATGTCCGCAAGGCAATCGCCCTGGCCCTGGACCGCCAATCCATTCTGGTGCAGTACGGCGGACGACGCTTTGGCGAACTGACCCAGAGCCCGCTGAACGACAAGATGCGCGGCTACGTGGAGACGCCGCTGGAACTTGACCCGGCAGGCAAGCCCAAACTGGAAGAGGCCAAGAAGCTGCTTGAAGGAAAGGAATACCCCAAAACCCTCACGTACGGCTACGCCAACAACCGCGACGCCTTCAAGAACACCGGCACCGTGGTCCAGCAGAACCTGAAGGCCCTGGGAATCGACGTCGAGCTCGTGCCGATTCCCGCCCCGAACTACTACTCGGTCCTTGCCAGCGAGCAGCTTCCGGACATGGGCCGCTCCGGTTGGTGTGGAGGGGCCGATCCCGCTTCCGTCCGTACCTCCGCGGATCCGTTGCTGGGACCGAACAATGACGGCACCAGCTACGGCTTCTCCAACACGTCCCGCTACTTCGATCCCGTAGTTTCCAAGACGATGTTCGAGCTGCGCAACACGGACGGCTCCTCCGAGGAACTGGGCAAGAAGTGGTCGGAAGCCTTTGGTACAGCGTTGAAGACCTACCCAATTGTGCCGCTCATCCGCACCCACACCAACAGCGTCGTGGGCTTCAATGTCCGCAACGCCCAGGTGGGCTACTTCTTCGGTGGCATCGACCTCTCGATCGTCGGCGTCGAGCACTAACTGCGCTTTCGAACCATTAGTCCAGAAGGAGAAGCGGGCCGCCTGCAGTGGCGGGCGGCCCGCAACCACCACCATGATGACGTTCATTCTTCGCCGGGCCGGATCGTTGGTCCTGCTCCTTTTCGCGGTAAGTTTCATCACCTTCACCTTGTTCCAGCTGGGACCGTCCGACCCCGCAGCGGCTGCCTGCGGCCAGGAGTGCACACCCGAGCGCGTCTCCGAGGCCCGTGTTGCCTTGGGCATGGACCAACCGTTTTTCATCCAGTACTTCGACTACATCCGGGGGCTCTTCTCCTCGAGGATGATCGGAGCCCCGGGGGCACAGACCCTCTGCGAATGGCCTTGCCTGGGCAAGTCCTTCCAAACCAACGAGAACGTCGCTGACATCATCGGCCGATCACTGCCCTACACCTTCTCCATGGCCATCGGCGCGTTGGTGCTCTGGACCATCACGGGCGTGGGGCTCGGCCTCCTCGCTGCGTTGCGCAAGGGAACCCCGGTGGACAAGTTCATCGTCGGGGCCGCCTCTGTGGGCGTCTCGCTGCCTATCCCCGTCACAGGCCTCTTCCTGCTGCTCTTGTTCGTCAACCAACTCCATCTGCTGCCCTTCACCACCAACGAGATCAACAGCCCGTTCGGTCCACAGGGTCCGGGAGCCTGGGTGGCCAACTACCTGCTGCCCTGGATCGCCTTGGCAGTGCTCTTCAGCGCCTCCTACATCCGGGTGACGCGCACCAACATGATTGAGACGTTCGGTGAGGACTTCATCCGCACAGCACGCGCGAAAGGCCTCGCGCCCCGGACCGTCACGTTCAAGCACGGCGTCCGGGCCGGCATCACCCCGGTAGTGACGATGCTGGGCATGGACATTGGCCTCTTGCTCGGCGGCGCTGTCCTCACGGAGCAGATCTTCTCCGTCCCTGGCCTGGGTTTCACGGCAGTGCACGCCGCGATCTCCGGCGACCTCCCTGTCACCATGGCCATCACCATGCTGGCCGCGTTCTTCGTCATCGTCGCCAACGTTGCCGTGGACCTCGCCTATGCCGCCATCGATCCCAGAGTGAGGCTCCAATGACCCAGCTCCACACAGCAACAACGGCGGGCGCCACAGCTACCGCGCCTTTCCTTGAGGTCCGCGACCTGACCGTGAAATTCCCTACGGACGACGGCGTTGTCTCCGCAGTGAACGGCATGGACTTCACGTTGGATCGCGGCCAGACCCTTGGCATCGTGGGTGAATCCGGCTCCGGAAAGTCCGTGACCAGCCAGGCGCTGATGGGCCTGTTGAAGGGCACCTCGGCAAAGGTCAGCGGCCAGGCAATGTTCCAGGGCAAGGACCTTGTTGCCCTCCCCGAGTCGGCCATGCGCCAACTTCGCGGCCGCAACATCGGCATGATCTTCCAGGATCCCCTCTCGGCCCTCCACCCCTTCTACACGGTGGGGCACCAGATCGCAGAGGCGTACCTGGTCCATAACAAGGCGAGCAAGAAGCAGACCCGGGCTGCCGCCGTCGACATGCTGGGACGGGTGGGGATTCCCAGCCCGGAGCAGCGCTTCGACGAGTACCCGCACCATTTCTCGGGGGGCATGCGGCAGCGCGCCATGATCGCGATGGCGTTGATTTGCGAGCCCGAACTCCTGATCGCGGACGAGCCCACCACAGCCTTGGATGTAACGGTCCAAGCCCAGATCCTGGATCTCATGTCAGAGCTCCAGGAGGAGACCAACTCGGCGCTCATCCTCATCACGCACGACCTCGGCGTCGTGGCCGAGGTCTGCGACAACGTTCTGGTCATGTACGGCGGCCAGTGCGTCGAGTCCGGGACGGTGGACGAAGTCTTCTACGACACCCAGCACCCGTACACCTTGGGCCTGCTCAACTCAATGCCGACCCTCACCGGCGCTGCAAGCCAGCTGACCCCCATCCCCGGCCAGCCGCCGTCGCTCCTTGACCTGCCCAAGGGCTGCATTTTCAGCGCACGGTGCCAATACGCCGATCTCGCCGGCGACGGCGTCTGCGCCAGCCAGCGGCCCGGACTCCGCGTCGAAGATGGGCACGGCAAGCGCTGCCACCTGAGCGGCCCGCAGATCATCACCATCCGGAATTCCCGTTAGGACTGCCATGGAACAGCAAGCAATTCTCCAGGTAGAGAACCTGCAGAAACATTTTCCGCTGAAGGGCGGCCTCCTTCCGGGCGCCGCCAAACGTTCGGTCAAAGCGGTCGACGGCGTATCGTTCAGTCTCGCTCGAGGCCAGACTTTGGGGCTGGTCGGTGAGTCCGGGTGCGGTAAGTCGACCACCGGACGCATGGTGGCCCGGCTACTGGATCCGACCGGCGGACGAATCCTGGTGGACGGCGAGGACATCAGCCAGCTGCGCGGCCGGGACCTGTACAACTTCCGGCGCAAGGTCCAGATGATCTTCCAGGACCCTTTCGCGTCCCTGAACCCGCGGCAATCCGTGGGGACCGCCATCGCGGCTCCCATGGTGGCGCAGAAGATCAACCCACCAGGTGGACTGAAGAACAGGGTCAAGGAACTTCTGGACCAGGTGGGACTGAAGCCGGAGCACTACAACCGCTTCCCCCATGAATTTTCCGGCGGGCAGCGGCAGCGGGTGGGCATCGCCCGGGCCATATCACTGAACCCGTCGGTGATCGTGTGCGACGAACCTGTGTCCGCCTTGGACGTTTCAGTCCAGGCGCAGGTAGTGAACCTGCTCCAGCAAATCCAGCGGGACACCGGGGTTTCCTACATCTTCATCGCCCACGATCTCTCTGTGGTCCGGCACATCTCCCACGAAGTCGCTGTTATGTACTTGGGCAAGATCGTGGAACAAGGACCCCGTGATGTTTTGTTCAGCAACCCCTTGCACCCCTATACCAAGGCCCTGCTGTCCGCGGTCCCGCTGCCGGATCCGCGTGCTGCCCGGGAACAGGTGAAGGTGCGGCTCCGGGGTGATCTCCCCTCTCCCGCCAATCCGCCCAGCGGCTGCGTCTTCCGGACCCGTTGCCCGCTGATTGGCACGCTGCCGGAGGAACAACGCCGCCGCTGCATCGACTCGATTCCTGCACCGGCCACCCCCGCCGCGCCGGCCTGCCACCACGTGGACAATGCCGCAAAAGTCTTGACCGCCGCGCAATAACCGGCAGTCAATGGATTCACAACCGAAGGAGCAACCATTGAATACCCTGATCCGTGCCGTCCGCCCCTGGGGGCAGGCCCTCAGCGACGTCACCCTCGCCGCAGGCGAAGCGGGCGACGCCGAATCGGGCGGCAAGATCACCGCCGTCGAACCGCATGACCCGTCACGCGTCATTCCAGGTGACGTGAGCGTAGTGGAAGGCCGTGGGCGTTTGCTGCTGCCGTCCTTCTCCGACGTGCACGTCCACTTGGATTCCACCCGGATCGGCTTGCCGTTCCGTGAGCACACCGGCGGCCCGGGTGTGTGGACCATGATGATGAACGACAGGCAGAACTGGCGCAACGCCGAGGTGCCCTTGCAGGACCGGGTGAACGACACCCTGGGACGGATGATCGCGCGGGGCACCACCCGGGTGCGTTCCTACGCCCAGGTCGACGTGGACTGCCGTCTTGAGCGTTTCGACGCCGTTGCTGCCGCCAAGGAGAAGTTCGCGGCGCAGGCGTCCGTGGACATCATTGCCTTCCCGCAGGCTGGCCTGTTGCTGGAGGAGGGCACCGTGGAACTCATGGAAGAAGCCCTGAAAGCCGGGGCCAACGTGATGGGCGGAATTGATCCTTGCAGTGTGGACCGGGATCCGGCCAGGCATCTGGACATCGTGTTCGGCCTGGCGGAAAAATACCAGGTTCCCATCGATATCCACCTCCACGAACCTGGTGAACTGGGTGTCTTCAGCACCGATCTGGTACTGGAGCGCACCCGCGCTTTGGGCATGCAGGGCCAGGTGACCATGTCCCACGCCTACCAACTGGGCAGTGTTAATGAGGCCACCACCCGCAGGCTGATTGACGCCTTCGCGGAGCTTGACGTCTCCCTGGCTTCGGTTGCACCCGCTGCCGCCGGTCAGCTGCCGATTCCTCTGCTGACCGAGGCCGGGGTCCGTCTGGGTCTGGGCGAGGACGGCCAGCGCGACTACTGGTCCCCCTATGGCAACACTGACATGCTGGACCGGACCTGGCAGCTCGCCTTCACCCATGGGTTCCGGAAGGACGAGCTGATTGAGCACTGCCTGGCCATCGCCACCATTGGTGGTGCCAGCATTCTGGACCCCGGCGCGACCAGGCTGAAGGACACCGCCCACCGTCCCGGCGTCGAGGTCGGCGATCCCGCGGAGCTGCTCCTGGTGGACGGCGAAACCGTGGCCTCCACGGTGATGGACCGGGGCAAGGACCGCACGGTCATTCATGCCGGTCGCGTTGTGGCGGACCAGCTGGAACTCGTTTAGCTGTTGCCGAACCCGCTCTTGCACGGAGCTCTGGCCGTCGTACGGTGAGGGCTCCGCGTAAGGGCGGGTTCTTTGCTGCCCGGCCTACTCGCTCCGCGCCGTGGGTGCTTTATCCATCGGGGTCCACCACGTATCCGGCGGCGTCACCGTGAACCGGCGTCCGGTCACGGAAGAGGGAATGATCCTGATGAACTGGTCCTTCTGGCCCGCCTCCCAAGGGAAAAGCAGGAGGCCGATGGTATCCAGCACTTCCTGCGTCAGGCTCACAGCGGTGGCTTGTCCCTTGACGACTACGCTCCAGGCCACTCCGGTTTCAGGATTCACGCCGTCGGCCTCGATGGCGACAGGGGTATCGCTGAGTGCCGCGTGCAGCTTGGTGCCTTCTCCTGTCCGGAACACCATGGTGCCGTGGTCCACCTTGTAATTCACGGGAAAAATGTCCGGCTGGTGGTCCACCACCACGGCCAGCCGGCCCACCGAAACGCCGCGGAGCAGTTCCCAGCATTCGTTGGTTTCAAGGATTTCCGTTGCCGGGCTACTTGGCTGGTTCGTCGATGATGAGTTGCTCATACCGCGAGGATACGCCGCTGGATTGCCCTCTGACAGTCCCGGGACCGACGCTCACCAAAGGCCCGCGGATGGCGAAGAAACCGGCGACGGCGAGCACCACCGCTTCCGCGGCCAGCACGCAGAAGGTTACCTCCCAGCCTCCGGTGATCTCGTGCAGCAGCCCCGCCAGCAACGGACCCAACGAGGCCAGCGCGAAGCCAAACCCTTGGCTCATGGCGGACAGTTTCCCGGCCGACTCCGGTCCGGCTGATCGAATCACCATCAACGCCATGCCGAGTCCGAACCCGGCGCTTTGCACAACCCCCAGGATCCCCACTGCCAGGAACTGAAGCTCCGCAGGCGCCGCCAGAACACCCAGCAGTGCCGCAGCCACCGAGAGTCCCAGCCCCGGCGCCAGGATCCGAAGGATTGCAGGCCGGCTGGCCAGGACGGGAGCCAGCAGGCTGGCCGGGAGTCCGGCGAGGCTGAACCAGGCAAGGAGCGCAGCGGCATCGGCAGGGCCAAGGCCACGGGACACCAGGTAGACAGCCAACCAGGATGTGATGGCGAAGTACAGCATGGCCTGGAGGCCAAAGAAGGCCGTCACGGCCCACGCGGTGCGTTGCCTTCTGAGCGGAGCGCTAACGTCCGACGGCGGGACGTCCGACGGCGCTCCTGGCGCGCCGACCGCGGTGGCGCCGACCGCCGTGGCACCGACCGCCGTGGTGACGGAGGCGGACGAGGCGAGTGCCGCCGTCGGACGCCCTCCAGAGCGGTGGATCAGGAACGCACCGATGAGGGCCGGTACCGCCCACACCGCCAGGGCTGAAGCAAGATTGCCGCCGAAGGTCAGTTCCAGGGGTTGGACCAGGCCCGCACCGAGCGCAGCGCCAAGACCGAATCCCATGGTGCACAGCCCCGTCCACCATCCTGTGCCGCGGTTGGCTTTGACGATCTGGGGCACCAGCACGCTGGCGGTCATGATCGCCATGCCGGCCAGGAAGGTCCCGGGCAACAGGAGTGCAGGTACGGTCGAGCGGATGATCAATGCTGCCGCCAATACCAAAAGCGCGACGGCGACGGCCCGGCCTGTCCCGAGGCGTCGGGCCAACCACGGCCCGATCGGCCCGGACACTCCGAAGGCCAACACAGGGAGCGTGCCTAACAGGGGCAGCAGAGCCGGATCCAGGCCGAACGCGCCGGGCACCTGCGCCATGACGCCCGCGACTGTGGTGATGGCGGGACGGAGATTGACAGACACCAGCACCAAGGCGAGCAACACCAGAGCCGTAGGGACGTGGGAGCGACGTCCCGAAGATTGGGGCACCGCCCGGCGCTGTTCTGACACGTCGATCTCCTCATAGCCTCTTTGGTATACCAAACAAGAGTATGGGTTGATCGCTTGGATGTAAATCCGCGTTATTGCGCGAGGTCAACCTGACGTTCACTCGACCGCGAGTAAGCTTGGGATACCACTGAGAATCAGTGCTGGAGTGCCCCTCGCCCGCGGGTCACTGCATGCCAGCAGAAGGAACAGGAACCGTGAGCTGTTCAACGGCGATCCCACCGCCGATGACGAACTCCCCCACCACTTTCTTGCCGTTGACGTCATACACGGGAATCGCCACGGACTTCCCCGCCCGTGCCTCCTGCCAAGCCAAAGCATCGGCAGGGCTCCTGAAGGTCTTCATCGCAGCCGTCCCGTCCGCCTCTTCCAGATCCGTTCTGTACACGTAGCCCCGCGTTTCATTGGTCGCAATCACAGCGATCAGGTCCGGCGCCCCTTTTTCGTTCTCCATCCCGTAGGTCTTTCCATCATCGTTAACGGCCCATTCAGTTGTTTCCTGATTGACGTACTTTGCAGTGATCTTCCAGCGCGTGTTGGAGCCAGTGGAAATCGTCAGGCTCGTCCGGCCAGGTATGAGCGGGCTGATTCCCCGGGAGGTGTAGGGGCCCCGGACAAGGTCCTCGCTGGTGCAGCCAAGGCCAGCTCCCCCGTCGCCGATCTTGAGGAATCCAGGTGAAAGGCACGTGAGCTCCATTTGAATACCTGTGGTGCCGGCAGGCGGTTCGCCGAGGTCGACGGTGGCTGTTCCTTCATAGCTCCCCGAGACGGGCGCGGAGAGGGACGTCACTTGCTGGCTCCCCGGCATCACGAAATATCCTGCCGCCGCTGCGCCTACACCGCCCAAGAGCCCGACGCCCACCACGCAGCCTGCTCCCAACCAAAGCCGCATGTGCTTGCGTTTTCGGGACGGGGAGGCCTTGTGAACCCGTGCGACCAGCTCTGAGCGCAGGGCCCTGCTCAACAATTCATCCGGCTGTAACTGGCTCATGATCGGTCGCCTTCCAATGCAGGTGCTGACTGAAACGTGCCCCATGCCGCTTTCATCCTTTGACGCGCACGGTGCATCCGGGTTTTGGCGGCCGCGGGCGTCAGGTCCAACACTTTCGCGGCCTCGGCGATGGTGTAATCCTCGAAGATGACCAGGCTCACGAGCTGCAGGTCAAGATTGTTGAGCGTGCCCAGTGCCCGCGCAGCGTCCTGGTCCATCTCCTTTTGGAGCACGAACTCATCCGAGGCCGTACTCGCCGCTTCGAATCTCGGCAGGGAGTCGAGCAATTTCCTGTAACGGAACATGGCCCTCTTGCTGTTCCGGGCGATATTCGTGGTTGTTACCAGCAGCCACGGAAGCACCGATCCCTCGACCAGCCGAACTTTGGCCCTGCACCGCCACAGTTCAAGAAATGCCGTGGACATGATGTCTTCGGCTTCGGTCCGGTCCGCCGCCAGCCGGTAAGCGTGGCGGAAGATCCGGTCCCGGTGCCGATCGAACAGCAGTCCGAAGGAGGCACCGTCGCCCCTCAGGCTTTCCTGCCACAGCCGGAAATCCCCGGCCTCATTGTTCCCCATGCCCTGTATTGTCCGGGAGCCGGCAAAAGGTTTCACACCTTCGGAAAGTTCTGAAACTCCCGCGCAGCGTCTGACGCTAGATGGCCTTCCCCGGATTCAGGATCCCCTGCGGATCAAACAGCTCCTTGATCCTGCGCTGCAGCTCACGCACCGGCTCAGGCTGCTCCAGTCCAAGCCACCGCAGCTTGTACTGTCCTACCCCGTGCTCACCGGTGATGGTGCCGCCCATTTCCAGGCCCACACGGATCGATTCGTCCAGGGCAGCATTGAGTCGCACCAAGGCATCGGCGTCTGTTGCGGGATCCACCCGGTCCATCCAGAACGTTGGGTGCAGGTTACCGTCGCCGGCGTGGGCCACCACTTTGAGGTTGACCTCGAAGCGCTTGGCCATTGCCTCGAGCGAGGCTACGAAGTCCACCAGGCGCGACCGCGGAACCGCAATATCCTCCCCCACCCTGAACTCGTCGTCCACTTCCACGCCGCGGCTGTTGCGGCGCAGCTCCACCAGCATTTCGGCCTCGGCGCTGGCTTCCGTGGTCACAGTGGCGCCGCCTGCGGCGAGAACCTGCCGGACGACGTCGGCCTCTGCAGCCGCACCGAAACCGTCGGTTTGGATCAGGAGCAACGATTTCCCGCGCTTCTGCAGATCCCCTCCGTGGAGTTCATCGAGCTGGACCAGTGTTCCGTTGTCCAGCAGCTCCATGATGGCGGGCTGCACGCGCGCCTTGCCCACAGCCAGGACGCCCGCGGCAGCGCTGCGGAAGTCCTGGTAGAACGCCGCGATGGTGTGCACCTCCCGTGGCAGGTATTTCAGTCGGACGGTCACCCCCACCACGATGCCCAGGGTTCCCTCCGATCCCACCAGCAGCGCCGTGAGGTCGTAGCCGGCCACGCCCTTGAAGGTCTGGTGTCCGGTACGCATGAGCGACCCATCCGCCATGACGACGTCGAGCGCCAACACCGAGTCGCGTGTCACCCCGTATTTGGCGCAGCGGAGCCCTCCGGCGTTGGTGGCTACGTTGCCGCCAATGGTGGACATCTTGTAACTTGCCGGGTCGGGCGCGTACATCAGGCCGTATTCGGCGGCGGCGGCGTTCAGGTCGGCGTTGATGACGCCGGGTTCGACGACGGCGGTCTCGTCGTCGGGGTTGAGGTCCAGGATGCGGTTCATCCGCTCCAGGCTCAGGACGATGCAGCCTTCGGTGGCGTGCGCTCCTCCCGAGACCCCCGTTCCGGCGCCGCGCGCGACGATCGGCACCTGATGCGCGGCACAGCTGCGGACCACGTGCTGCACATCCGCCACCGATTCTGCCCACACGACGGCGAGCGGAAGGTGCCGCTCCACCATTGGCCCCTGATCGATCGAGTAAACCGTCAGTGTTTCTTCGTCCCGGGCTACCTGCTTGGCCGCAAGCCCGCTGGCTAACTGGTCCAGGAAAGCCGCTCCAGCCGGGGACACCCCGGCTTTTGCCTCACCCATGGTGCGGCTTCTGATGCTTTCTGCTGATGTTCCGGCGATGGCCGTTTCGTCCGACAAGACATTCCCTCCACATGAGCACCGCGGACACGCCAAACCGGCAGTCTTCGCAGTCGTCAGGCCAGTCTAGCCAGAGCATCGCGGATGCTTTCAGGGCCGCATCTGCAAACGTTTCCAACAGTTCGACTGTCACGCTGCACGCAATACGGCGTGCATGGCTTAGGGCTTGTAATAACAGCATCCTCAGCACTGGAAACGTTTACAATTTTGGTGATCCTCTTCTACGATGACTCCATGTCCGTTGATTCTCTGCTCCAGGATTCCGCCGTCGAGCCCCCTGCAGCGTTTACGCAAATCACCCCCATCCACGATGCCTCCACGGCCCACGGTTGGTGGCGTTCCGCCGTCATTTACCAGATCTATCCGCGGTCCTTCCGGGACTTCAATGGCGATGGCATCGGCGACCTTGCGGGCATCACCGCCGAGCTCGCGCAGCTGGCAGGCCTGGGAGTCGACGCCGTATGGTTGTCGCCGTTCTACCGCTCGCCTCAGCGTGACGCCGGGTACGACGTCAGCGACTATTGCGACGTCGATCCCCTGTTCGGAACGCTGACAGACTTCGATGCCCTGATTGCCGAAGCCAACCGGCTCAATCTCCGGGTGATTGCCGACATCGTCCCCAACCACTGCTCGGACCAGCACGTCGCTTTTCAGGCCGCTTTGGCAGCGGGGCCGCACAGCCCCGAGCGCGAAGTCTTCATTTTCCGGGACGGACTTGGACCGGACGGCAACGAACCACCCAACAACTGGCAGTCGCACTTCGGCGGACCGGCCTGGACCCGGGTCATCGAGTCGGACGGTCGGGCAGGGCAGTGGTACCTCCACCTCTTCGATTCCTCGCAGCCGGACTTCAACTGGGACAACCCAGCGGTTCACGCGGAGTTCGAACGCGTCCTCCGCTTCTGGCTGGACCGTGGGATTTCCGGTTTCCGCGTCGACGTGGCCCACGCGTTGGTCAAGGCCCCCGGCCTGCCAAACTGGGGCGGGCGGCCCGACGGAAACAGCTCGGAAGGCTTCCCCGGCCAGGACGCTCCCATGTTTGGCCAGCGGGCCCTGCATGACATTTACCGTCGCTGGCGTTCCATCCTGGAGGAGTACGGCCCGGACCGCATCCTGTGCGCCGAGGCCAACGTGGATCCGCTGCCCCGTCTTGCCCAATGGGTCCGCCCTGATGAAATGCACCAGGCCTTCAACTTCCCCTACCTCCACGCCGGCCTGGACCTCAACCGCCTGCGCCACATCATCACGGACTCGTTGATTTCCCTGGACGCCGTAGGCGCCCCGAGCACCTGGGTCCTGTCCAACCACGACGTCGTCCGCCACGTCTCGCGCTTCGGTTACGACGGCCCGGGCCCCCGTGACGGCGACGGTATCGGCCCGGACGACGAACAGCCCAATGAAGAACTCGGACGACGCCGGGCTGCCGCGGCAACCGCGTTCATGCTCGGCCTGCCGGGCGGGGCGTACCTCTACCAAGGCGAAGAGCTCGGCCTGCCCGACTCCACGAGCATCCCGGGAAGCATGCGCCAGGACCCCACCTTCGTCCGCACCGGCGGGGCCAGGATCGGGCGCGACGGCTGCCGCGTGCCGCTGCCCTGGCGTTCAGCTGAACCCCACGCGGGATTCGGGCACGGACAGGATCCCTGGCTCCCGCAACCCGAGTCTTGGCCCACGTTGGCGAGGGACCAGCAGGAGTCCGATCCGGCGTCGCACCTTAACCTGTACCGCGCGCTGCTTGCCGAACGGGCGCGGCTGCGGCTGGGCGCAGGGTCGCTCGCCTGGGTGGAGGACTACTGCACGGAATCCACCCTCGCGTATCTGAATGGAAACACCCTGGTTGTCATGAACGTCGGGGCGGAATCCCTTCCGTTGCCAGCGGGCGAGGTCATCCTGCGCAGCTCCGCGGCCGAAGCCACGCATCCACTAGGCTCGGGGGAGACAATCTGGCTTTCAGCCAGCTAATTTCCCACCAAGGAGCAGCATGACCGGCATCAAGGACGTGGCCGAGCACGCAGGGCTTTCCGTCGCTACGGTGTCGCGGGCCTTGAGCGGCAAAGGGCATGTCTCCCCCGCCAGCCGGGAGCGCGCACGCGCCGCGGCCGCCGAACTTGGTTTTGTGTTGTCTTACCACGCCTCAAGCCTGGCGTCCGGCCGTACGCACAACGTTGGCCTTGTGGTTCCCTCGGTCCACCGCTGGTTCTATTCAGCGGTGGTCGAGGGAGCCTCGGCAGCACTCCTCGAAGCTGGCTACGACCTCACCCTGTACAACATCGGCGAAAACCCTGCGCGGCGCCACAGCGTCTTCAGCGATTTCCTGCTGCGCAAACGCGTCGACGCTGTGATCGCCGTGTCCCTGGAACTCAGCGAAAGCGAGACCCGGCAACTCCACGCCATGCACCGGCCCATCGTGGGCATTGGCGGGCCGCTGCCGGGAGCGTCGACCATCCGGATCAATGATGCCGGCATCGCAATGCAGGCCACCAACCATCTGCTGGGACTCGGCCACAGGAAAATCGCGCACATCACGGGAAACGAAACGTACAACCAGGACTTCCAGCTGCCCGGAACCCGCCGCGGCGGCTTCGAAAAGGCAATGAACGACGCCGGCTGCCAGGTCAGGCCCGAATGGATCGTTACTGCTGACTTCACTATCGAAGGTGCGTACGCGGCTGCGCGGCAGCTGCTTGCAAGTGCGCCTGAGCGGCCCACAGCTGTCTTCGCGGCCTCCGATGAGATGGCTATCGGAATCATCCTGGCGGCCCGCGATTTTGGTCTACGTATTCCTGAGGATCTCTCCGTCATGGGCATAGACGGACACGACCTCGGAGCTGTCCTGGGCCTGACCACGATCGACCAGGACGCCAAAGGCCAGGGGGCGTTGGCCGTCCGGACGCTCCTTGGAGCGATCAACAATGGACTGGTCCTTGAGGCCGCCGATGCGGAGCATCCCACCAAACTGGTTGTTCGCAACAGCACGGCCGTGCCAAAAACTGTTGCTGGCTAGGCACGGGTTCACGCGTCTGGAATCATCTGCCAGCCAGCTACGGCAGCTGGCGCTCCATGAAGAGCTCCAGTTTGGTGGTGTCCTGCGGGTACGGCCGGCTGGCGCCCGTGATCACGAAACCGTGGCGGCGGTAGAAGGCCTGGGCACGCGCGTTATCCTCGTGGACACCCAGTTCAAGGGAATGGGCGCTGAGCTCCTTGGCCGCTGCCTCGACCGCCTGCTGCAGGAGTTCATCGGCCAATCCAAGTCCACGATATTCGGGCGCTACGTACACACTGATAAGCACTGCCTGCAGCGACCGCGCCGGATCCTGGGGATGCTTCACGGCCACCCGCATGAGGGCACAGAACCTGGAGCCGTCCTCACCGTCGTCGGCCACCAACGTGATGCTCGCGTCCCCGGACATGGCAACGGCGCGTTCCTGCCACTGACTGTCCGTCTGGCGTCGTGCAGCGTCAACACTCTCGATATAGGCCATGGGAGTATCCGCGAGCATCTCCAGACGGACCTTCTTCAGGAGTTGCCAGTCAGCTGCGCTGAGCCTGCGAACCCTAGGCAACTGCTCCGCCCATGAACCTTGCGTAACGCTCCAGAACCCGGGGCCAGCCTTCCGCGTACGACGCCCTGGAGGCTGCAGGGTCTTCGGCGCCCTCCCAACCGTCGTGGATGAGGCGCACTTCCGTGCCACCCTCGACTGCACTGAAGACCACCCGGATCTCGGTGGACCATAAGGGCGTGCCAGCGGGGTACCAGCTGGCGTGGAAGGACAACGGCGGCTGCCAGTCATCAATGGTGCCCCACACTGATGTACGGCCGTCCTCGGCTGTCTCCAGGATGAGGTTCTCCTCAAACTCCACGTGGGAGCCAGCGCCGTAAACGCTCTCCTCTTCCAGCGGCCACCAAAGGTGGGGATGATCCGTGAATCCCTGGAAGGCATGCGGGACGGTAGTGGGTACGACGACACTGACGATGAGCGGCTCAAGGTCCTCGCCGGTGCGGGACGCCTCGGGCTCTTGGTCAGGGTGGCTGAAGAGATTTTCCATGACCACCAACTCTACCGGGGGTGGAAGCGTCGGCGGTGGCGGAGACCAACCTCATTACATGGTGTTTGTGGTTGTTAAAGTCGAAAGGCCCCAACCGTCGTGGTTGGGGCCTTTCTGAATGTGTGTCCGGCGGTGTCCTACTCTCCCACACCCTCCCGGGTGCAGTACCATCGGCGCTGTGGGTCTTAGCTTCCGGGTTCGGAATGGGACCGGGCGTTTCCCCCACGCTATGACCGCCGTAACCTTGTTACCCGTTCCCCCGCTCTTGTGTGGTGGGGGTGGGAAGACTGTTGGTTACAACTGTGGTGTTGTTATTTAGTTGTTGGTTCCTGTTTCAACTGGTGGGTTGTTGGTTGGGAACCACATAGTGGACGCGTGCAGTGTGTTGTGTGTGGTGTAAGTTGTTGGCCTATTAGTACCGGTCAGCTTCACGAGTCGTTAGTCCTCGCTTCCACATCCGGCCTATCAACCCAGTGGTCTGGCTGGGGGCCTCTCACACAAATTGTGTATGGAAATCTCATCTTGAAGCGAGCTTCCCGCTTAGATGCTTTCAGCGGTTATCCCATCCGAACGTAGCTAATCAGCGGTGCACTTGGCAGTACAACTGACACACCAGAGGTTCGTCCGTCCCGGTCCTCTCGTACTAAGGACAGCCCTTCTCAAATTTCCTGCGCGCGCAGCGGATAGGGACCGAACTGTCTCACGACGTTCTAAACCCAGCTCGCGTACCGCTTTAATGGGCGAACAGCCCAACCCTTGGGACCTACTCCAGCCCCAGGATGCGACGAGCCGACATCGAGGTGCCAAACCATGCCGTCGATATGGACTCTTGGGCAAGATCAGCCTGTTATCCCCGAGGTACCTTTTATCCGTTGAGCGACGGCCATTCCACAATGTACCGCCGGATCACTAGTCCCGACTTTCGTCCCTGCTCGAGATGTCTCTCTCACAGTCAAGCTCCCTTGTGCACTTACACTCGACACCTGATTGCCAACCAGGCTGAGGGAACCTTTGGGCGCCTCCGTTACTTTTTAGGAGGCAACCGCCCCAGTTAAACTACCCATCAGGCACTGTCCCTGACCCGGATCACGGGCCGAAGTTAGATGTCCAAAGTGACCAGAGTGGTATTTCAACGATGACTCCACCCGAACTGGCGTCCGGGCTTCAACGTCTCCCACCTATCCTACACAAGCCACTCCGAACACCAATACCAAACTATAGTAAAGGTCTCGGGGTCTTTCCGTCCTGCTGCGCGTAACGAGCATCTTTACTCGTACTGCAATTTCGCCGAGTTTATGGTTGAGACAGCGGGGAAGTCGTTACTCCATTCGTGCAGGTCGGAACTTACCCGACAAGGAATTTCGCTACCTTAGGATGGTTATAGTTACCACCGCCGTTTACTGGGGCTTAAATTCTCAGCTTCGCTCCGAAGAGCTAACCGGTCCTCTTAACCTTCCAGCACCGGGCAGGAGTCAGTCCGTATACATCGTCTTGCGACTTCGCACGGACCTGTGTTTTTAGTAAACAGTCGCTTCCCCCTGGTCTCTGCGGCCCACACCCGCTCACGGAGAGCAAGTCTCCATCACGGGGCAGGCCCCCCTTCTCCCGAAGTTACGGGGGCATTTTGCCGAGTTCCTTAACCATAATTCTCTCGATCGCCTTGGTATTCTCTACCTGATCACCTGTGTCGGTTTGGGGTACGGGCGGCTAAAACCTCGCGTCGATGCTTTTCTAGGCAGCATAGGATCACCGGATCCCCCCGAACGGGGGTCCCATCAGATCTCAGGATCGTGCTCGAAACACACAGGAACGGATTTGCCTATCCCTGACCCTACATCCTTAGACCGGGGCAACCATCGCCCGGCCCGGCTACCTTCCTGCGTCACACCTGTTAATACGCTTACCTCCCGGGATCAGGTCCCGCGCTCGGCCAAAACCCACAACACCACAAGGGTGAGCGGGCAGGCTCCGGGCGGTTAGTATCCCCCGCTTGGCATGGGCGGTTTTTCGCCGGTACGGGAATATCAACCCGTTGTCCATCGACTACGCCTGTCGGCCTCGCCTTAGGTCCCGACTTACCCAGGGCAGATTAGCTTGACCCTGGAACCCTTGATCATTCGGCGGACGGGTTTCTCACCCGTCTTTCGCTACTCATGCCTGCATTCTCACTCGTGTAGGCTCCACCGCTGGTTTCCACCGCGACTTCACTGCCCACACGACGCTCCCCTACCACTCCACACCCCTGAACCACGAAGGCTAGGGTACTGTGTGAAATCCACAACTTCGGCGGTGTACTTGAGCCCCGCTACATTGTCGGCGCGGAATCACTTGACCAGTGAGCTATTACGCACTCTTTCAAGGATGGCTGCTTCTAAGCCAACCTCCTGGTTGTCTTCGCAACTCCACATCCTTTCCCACTTAGCACACGCTTAGGGGCCTTAGTTGGTGGTCTGGGCTGTTTCCCTCTCGACTATGAAGCTTATCCCCCACAGTCTCACTGCTGCGCTCTGACTTACCGGCATTCGGAGTTTGGCTGACGTCAGTAACCTTGTAGGGCCCATCGGCCATCCAGTAGCTCTACCTCCGGCAAGAAACACGCAACGCTGCACCTAAATGCATTTCGGGGAGAACCAGCTATCACGGAGTTTGATTGGCCTTTCACCCCTACCCACAGCTCATCCCCTCCATTTTCAACTGAAGTGGGTTCGGTCCTCCACGACGTCTTACCGTCGCTTCAACCTGGCCATGGGTAGATCACTCCGCTTCGGGTCTAGATCACGCCACTACACTCGCCCTGTTCAGACTCGCTTTCGCTACGGCTACCCCACACGGGTTAACCTCGCGACGTAACACTAACTCGCAGGCTCATTCTTCAAAAGGCACGCCGTCACAACTACAAAGGCTGCTCCGACGGATTGTAAGCACACGGTTTCAGGTACTGTTTCACTCCCCTCCCGGGGTACTTTTCACCTTTCCCTCACGGTACTGGTCCGCTATCGGTCATTAGGAAGTATTTAGGCTTATCAGGTGGTCCTGACAGATTCGCACGGGATTTCTCGGGCCCCGTGCTACTTGGGATACTCTCCAGGCGGCACACAACATTACGGTTACGGGGCTCACACCCTCTCTGGCCGGCCTTTCAAGACCGTTCACCTATGCACGCACTCTCACCTCACTGGCCCGGCAGAACCAGAACGGAAAGTCCCACAACCCCGCCCATGCAACGCCCGCCGGCTATCACACATGGAAACGGTTTAGCCTGATCCGCGTTCGCTCGCCACTACTAACGGAATCACTCTTGTTTTCTCTTCCTGCGGGTACTGAGATGTTTCACTTCCCCGCGTTCCCCCCACGCACCCTATGTGTTCAGATGCGGGTCACACAATCACCTTGCAGCGTTGTGCGGGGTTTCCCCATTCGGACATCCTGGGATCAACGCTCGGTTATCAACTCCCCCAGGCTTATCGCAGATTCCTACGTCCTTCTTCGGCTCCTAATGCCAAGGCATCCACCGTGTGCCCTTAAAAACTTGACCACACACATCGAACAAAACGCCCGATCATGATGCATCAACTACTCGAGAGAACCACGACCACAAAAGGCCAGGTTCATCAAAAAGAAATTGCTGTAGAAACACACACACAAGTGCGTGTGTCTCAGATGCTCGCGTCCACTATGTAGTTCTCAAACAACAACCCCATCAACCAGACCACCACACCCCCAACAAGGGAACACGGCAGTACCGGAAGCAGGAACAAAAGAAACACCAGTCTCCAATGCATTGCTGCAAAAAGGTCCTGTTGCCTCAGGACCCAACAGTGCGCCAAACACAACCCCCACAACCAACACCCCGGACACGTTCCCAACAACCCCGAAGGACCGCCGTACTAGCACCAGGACACCACCGCAAAGGCCATGCCAAAAAAATGATTCGTTGATATTCCACCCATGAGCACCCACCGCAGAACAAACGCCTGCGCAATGGGCAACACTGACAACCACACCCCCACCCATGCAGGCAGGGACAACAGATTGTAAGCAGCTCCTTAGAAAGGAGGTGATCCAGCCGCACCTTCCGGTACGGCTACCTTGTTACGACTTAGTCCCAATCGCCGGTCCCACCTTCGACGGCTCCCCCCACAAGGGTTAGGCCACCGGCTTCGGGTGTTACCAACTTTCGTGACTTGACGGGCGGTGTGTACAAGGCCCGGGAACGTATTCACCGCAGCGTTGCTGATCTGCGATTACTAGCGACTCCGACTTCATGGGGTCGAGTTGCAGACCCCAATCCGAACTGAGACCGGCTTTTTGGGATTAGCTCCACCTCACAGTATCGCAACCCTTTGTACCGGCCATTGTAGCATGCGTGAAGCCCAAGACATAAGGGGCATGATGATTTGACGTCGTCCCCACCTTCCTCCGAGTTGACCCCGGCAGTCTCCTATGAGTCCCCGGCCGAACCGCTGGCAACATAGAACGAGGGTTGCGCTCGTTGCGGGACTTAACCCAACATCTCACGACACGAGCTGACGACAACCATGCACCACCTGTAAACCGACCGCAAGCGGGGCACCTGTTTCCAGGTATTACCGGTTCATGTCAAGCCTTGGTAAGGTTCTTCGCGTTGCATCGAATTAATCCGCATGCTCCGCCGCTTGTGCGGGCCCCCGTCAATTCCTTTGAGTTTTAGCCTTGCGGCCGTACTCCCCAGGCGGGGCACTTAATGCGTTAGCTACGGCGCGGAAAACGTGGAATGTCCCCCACACCTAGTGCCCAACGTTTACGGCATGGACTACCAGGGTATCTAATCCTGTTCGCTCCCCATGCTTTCGCTCCTCAGCGTCAGTTACAGCCCAGAGACCTGCCTTCGCCATCGGTGTTCCTCCTGATATCTGCGCATTTCACCGCTACACCAGGAATTCCAGTCTCCCCTACTGCACTCTAGTCTGCCCGTACCCACTGCAGAACCGGAGTTGAGCCCCGGTCTTTCACAGCAGACGCGACAAACCGCCTACGAGCTCTTTACGCCCAATAATTCCGGATAACGCTTGCGCCCTACGTATTACCGCGGCTGCTGGCACGTAGTTAGCCGGCGCTTCTTCTGCAGGTACCGTCACTTACGCTTCTTCCCTACTGAAAGAGGTTTACAACCCGAAGGCCGTCATCCCTCACGCGGCGTCGCTGCATCAGGCTTTCGCCCATTGTGCAATATTCCCCACTGCTGCCTCCCGTAGGAGTCTGGGCCGTGTCTCAGTCCCAGTGTGGCCGGTCACCCTCTCAGGCCGGCTACCCGTCGTCGCCTTGGTAGGCCATTACCCCACCAACAAGCTGATAGGCCGCGAGTCCATCCAAAACCACAAAAGCTTTCCACCCCCCACCATGCGATGAGGAGTCATATCCGGTATTAGACCCAGTTTCCCAGGCTTATCCCAGAGTCAAGGGCAGGTTACTCACGTGTTACTCACCCGTTCGCCACTAATCCCCCAGCAAGCTGGGATCATCGTTCGACTTGCATGTGTTAAGCACGCCGCCAGCGTTCATCCTGAGCCAGGATCAAACTCTCCGTTGAAGTAAAACAAATCAAACAGACACAACCACACCCACCGGAAATAACGGCAAGAACGCGGCTGCACAAAATTCGAAACCAGCTGAAAACCAGACCACCACACACGGGGGTGCGCGACAGTACTGGCATAAATTTCAACCAATCAAAAAACAATCGGTATCAACAAACTTGGCACACTATTGAGTTCTCAAACAACAGACACTACCGGCACCACCACCAACCCCACAGGGCCACTGGATCGCTCCGAAGCAACTTTTCAAACTTACACGCTGCCTGCCTCCGGGTCAAATCGGTGAGCTGGACTTGATTTTCCTTGCGGGTTCTTGTCAGCATCACCGCCCTCCACTGGGGAGCAGCGCGGGTATTAACTATACACACACTCTGCCGGGTTGGCAAAGCCCCGGTTCGGCGGGCATGTGCCCGCCGAACCGGGCAGGTAACCCGGCAGTGTGTGGTCCTGGCTTCCGGCGCCGTTCGGAACCCAAACGCCGCAGCCGGGGTCCGCCGTCGAACGCTTCACTGGCACCTAACCAGCAACGCTCCTCCACCGCAGTGAAGGAGCGTCGCGTGAAAGCGGCCGTTACGTGAGCGAGCATCCGCACCAAACCCCGGGAACATGAGCGAGCATCCGCACCAAACCCCGGGAACATGAGCGAGCATCCGCACCAAACCCCGGGAACATGAGCGAGCATCCGCACCAAACCCCCGGGAACGTGAGCGGGCGTCCGCTACTCAGCCGGACTGAACCATGCGGCTCCGAGCGGCGGGAGGGTGACCGACAGCGCGGCCGGTTGCCCGTCGGTTCCCGGCGTCGTGGCCTTCAAGGTGCCGGTGTTGATTACCCCGGAACCTCCATAGGATTCGGCATCCGTGTTCAGCACTTCCGTCCACTCCCCTGCTGAAGGAACACCCAGGATGTAGTCGTGGTGCGGACCGCCGGAGAAGTTCACCGCACACACCAGGGGCTTGCCGTTGTTGCCCCGGCGGATGAAGGTGAGGACGTTGTGGTCGGCGTCCCCGCCGTTGATCCACTGGAAACCACTGGCCTCGTTGTCCTTCTCGTAGAGGGCCGGCGTGGACGAATAGACCTCGTTGAGGTCCTTCACCAAGAGCTGCAGGCCGCGGTGCGCCGGAATGTCCGCGAGGAACCAGTCCAGTCCGTATTGCTCGGACCACTCAGCTTCCTGGCCGAATTCGCTGCCCATGAAGATCAGCTGCTTGCCCGGGTGCGACCACTGGTAGGCGAAGAAGGCGCGGAGGTTGGCCAGCTGCTGCCAACGGTCGCCCGGCATCTTGCGCAGCATGGAACCCTTGCCGTGGACAACCTCGTCGTGGCTGATGGGCAGCAGGAAGTTCTCCGTGAACGCGTACACCAGGGAGAAGGTGACGGTGCCGTGGTGCCACTTGCGGTTGATGGGGTCCTCGGAAATGTACTTGAGGGAGTCATGCATCCAGCCCATGTTCCATTTCAGCCCGAAGCCCAATCCGCCATGGTTGGTGGGTGCCGTAACACCTGGGAACGCAGTGGACTCCTCAGCGATGACGATCGCGCCCGGGTGGGTTTTATAGACCGTGGCATTGACTTCCTGCATGAAGGAGATCGCCTCGAGGTTTTCCCTGCCGCCGAACTTGTTCGGACGCCACTGGCCTTCTTCACGGGAGTAGTCCAGGTAGATCATCGAGGCCACAGCGTCCACGCGCAGGCCGTCGACGTGGAACTCCTCGAGCCAGTACAGCGCGTTGGCCACCAGGAAGTTGCGGACCTCACTGCGGCCGAAGTCGAAGATCAGGGTTCCCCAGTCAGGGTGCTCCCCCAATGCGGGGTCTGAGTGCTCGTAGAGTGGTTGGCCGTCGAACTGCGCCAGCGCCCACGAGTCCTTGGGGAAATGCGCAGGAACCCAGTCGAGCAGGACACCGATGCCGGCCTGGTGGAGCGAGTCCACCAGGAACCGGAACTCGTCCGGGTGCCCGAAGCGTGACGTCGGCGCGAAGTAGGACGTCACCTGGTAACCCCAGGAGCCGCCGAAGGGGTGCTCGGCAACGGGCATGAATTCAACGTGGGTGAAGCCGAGCCACTTCACGTACTCCACGAGCTCCTTGGCGAGTTCCTTGTAGCCAAGGCCCAGGCGCCAGGAGCCAAGGTGGACTTCGTAGACGCTCATGGGCGAGTTGTGCGGGTCCTTCTTGGCCCGGGCGGCCATCCACTCCGCGTCTTTGAAGCGGTAGCTGGGGTCCACTACGCGCGATGCCGTCAGCGGAGGAACTTCGGTTCCGAAAGCCAGCGGGTCGGCCTTTTCGATCCAGTGGCCGGACTTGGTGAGGATCTCGTATTTGTAGCACGCCCCTGCTACAACGCCCGGGATGAAGAGTTCCCACACCCCGGAGGAGCCCAAGGACCGCATGCCGTGCGAACGGCCATCCCAGCCGTTGAAGTCACCCTTGACGCGGACAGCCTGGGCATTCGGAGCCCAGACGGCGAAGGAAACACCGTCCACGGCGCTCAGCGAGGAACGGTAGTGCTGGACGTGCGCCCCCAAAACATCCCAGAGCCGTTCGTGGCGGCCTTCACCGATCAGGTGCAGGTCCACCTCACCCACGGTAGGCAGGTAGTGGTACGGGTCATCGATGGTGACGGGTTCGACGTCGTACACCACTTCCAAACGGTAGTCCGGCACGTGGCCGGCCTGAAGCGGTTCGAGGACCGCTGTCCACACGCCGTGGGATTCGTGCTCCATGGGGGTACGGCCGGCCTCGGTCACTACGGTGACGGTTTTGGCCAGATGCTTCACCGTCCTGATGGTCACATGGCCGTGGTCATCGAGGTGGGCACCAAGGACCGAATGCGGCGCGTGGTAAGCGCCGGCCGCCACGCGTTCCAAGGTCTCGGAGTCCACGTGCAGGGGAACTCGGGGCCGTTCGGTACGTGCTGAGCCAGTCATGTCATTACCTTCCGCTGTTGCTGCCGCATGCTTGCCGCGGCTTGTATTGTCGAGGATTTGTCGCGATGCGTGGACCGGTATCGACAACCAGTCGGGCCGGTTACGCAGCTCGTACACCACCTCGTATAAGGCCTTGTCCAGCCACAATGCCACAAAGAGCGGCGACTGGCGGTCAATGGTTCCAGGGGTGACGTCGCTGTACCCCTCGATGAAGGCTGCGGCGCAGTCATCCACCCAGTTTTCCGGCACCTTCGCCTCGGGGTTTTCCCGGATGGCTGCCCCGGCTGCGTAGTCGAACGAGCGCAACATGCCGGTGACGTCCCGCAAGGGAAGGTCGGGGTTGTTGCGCTCATCGATCGTCCGGAGCGGCTCACCTTCGAAGTCCAGGATGGCCCAGCGTCCAGGCTCCCCCGCTGCGCCGGGAACCTGCAGGATCTGGCCCAGGTGGAGGTCGCCATGGATGCGCTGCAACTGGCCCACGGACTGCGGATCGAGCGCCGACAGCAGCTCTTCAAGACTTCCGTCATAAGGCCCGACGGCGGTTGACGCCTCAGCCCACGACTGCCGGACGCGCCGGGCAAGGGTTGCGATGATGTCGGAGCCCTGCTCCTGGCCGTCGTGGGTGCCAAAGGTTTCCGCCAGCCTGGCGTGGACTGTAGCCGTGGCCTTTCCCAGTCCACGGGCTTCGTCCGTGAAATCCTGGCCGGCCGCTGCCGAGTCAACAGCCAGGCGCCAAGCGTCCAGGCCACCGCTCAGGAATTCGTGCGCAACCGTCAGCTCGCCGGATGACTCCGCAATGGACTCCCCAGCATTGGTTTTCGACGCCGGCTCATGCCACGAGCCCGTGATCCACCCCAACGTCGCGGGAACCTCGCGGGTGTCAGCGGCTGTCAGGGCGGCGCCCAGCTCCACTTCCGGGTTCTTGCCTGCCGAGAGGACGCGGAAGATTTTCACGATCGCGGCCGACTCGCCGTCGTCGATAATGACGGACGTGTTGGACTGCTCACCGGACAGGACCCGCACCGATACCGGAGTCCCCGGGAGCGGAACGCGACCATGGGTGAGGTGGCCCTGGACCGAAGCCACTGCTCCTTCGCTGCTCATCAGCTGCAGCCAGGCCGAAATAAATCCGGGATCGTAGACGGCGTCGTACACCAGGCGAAGGCCAGGATCCGTGATCTCACCCAGGAGGGCCGTCGGCGCGTCAACCAGCGGCTGGCTGTGGAAGCTCAGCGGTACCTGCACGACGTCGGTCCGCGGACCGCCGTCGGCCGTCCTGTGGGTGACGGCCAACAGCAGGACTTCCAACACGGCGTCGCCGCCGCTTGGAAGCCGGAAGCTGCCCACTTGCTCCAGTGCAAAGTCGGGGCTCTTGACCGGGAACCAACGTTTGCCGGGAAGCCATGCCCGAAGAAGTCCTTCAACGGAGGGGTTCAAGTTTTCCTTGTTCATCTCATCCTTTGGAGGTCACCACTGGAATCGCCTGGGTAAAAGGCGACGAGGGATTGGAAAATGCCGAGCGGAGCCGCAGCCAGTAAAAACTGTGGCTGCCCAGCATCACGGTCAGATGACCGTTGTCGCCGACGGCCGGGAAAGGCTGGCCGCCGAAAATATCGCGCAGGCCGCGGCCCGCGAACTCGGGAACATCCAGCGTTGCCGCCACCGGGTGCTGGGAAAGGTTAAAGACGCACAGAATGGTTTCCGCGTCCGCCCCTTCCGGATTTCCCGCCGGCAGCTCCCGGACGTAGGCCAGCACCACCTCATGATCAGCTTCGATGTGGCGGAAGCCGCCCAGGCCAAACACTGGATGGTTCTTGCGGACGCTGAGGATCTGCCGGGTCCACCGCAGGAGGGAACCGGAATGAGCGGCTTCGGCCTCGACATTGGCCATGCTGTAGTTGTAAACCAACGACTGGATCACCGGCAGGTAGAGCTTGCCCGGGTCCGCCGAGGAGAAGCCCGCATTGCGGTCGGGATTCCACTGCATGGGCGTGCGGACGGCATCGCGGTCATCGAGCCAGATGTTGTCGCCCATGCCGATCTCGTCCCCGTAGTAGAGGAAGGGACTGCCGGGCAGGGACAGCAACAGGGCATTGATGAGTTCGATCTCTGCCCGGGAGTTGTCCAGGAGCGGAGCCAAACGACGGCGGATGCCGATGTTCGCCCTCATGCGTGGGTCCGGGGCATACCAACCGAGCATCGCCGCGCGTTCCTCCGCGGGAACCATCTCGAGCGTCAGTTCGTCGTGGTTCCTCAGGAATGTTCCCCATTGTGCGCCGCGCGGGATCTCGGGGGTATCACGCAGCGTCTCAATGATGGGTGCGGCTTTTTGGTCCCTGAGGGCGTAGTACAACCTGGGCATGATCGGGAAGTGGAAGGCCATATGGCATTCGGGGGCTTCGTCAGTGCCGAAGTACTCCACCACTTCATGCGGCGGCTGGTTTGCCTCCGCGATGATCACCCTGCCGGGATAGTTGGCGTCCACCATGCGGCGGAGGTCCTGCAGGAACGTGTGCGTCGCCGGCAGGTTCTCGCAGTTGGTCCCTTCCTCCTCGAAAAGGTAGGGAATGGCGTCAGCGCGGAAACCATCGATTCCTTGGTCCAGCCAAAAGCGGATGACGTCGTACAGCGCCTCGATGACTTTGGGATTCTCGAAGTTCAGGTCCGGCTGGTGGCTGAAGAACCGGTGCCAGAAGAACTGCCGCCGGATGGGATCGAACGTCCAGTTGGATTCTTCGGTGTCCACGAAGATGATGCGGGCGTCCTGGTATTTCTCGTCAGTATCGCTCCATACATAGAAATCGCCGTAGGGTCCCGTGGGGTCCTTCCGGGATTCCTGGAACCACGGGTGCTGGTCCGAAGTGTGGTTCAAGGGAAGGTCGATGATGACCCGCACACCCCGGGCGTGGGCCTCGGCAACCAGGCGTTTGAAGTCGCTGATGGTGCCGAATTCGTCAAGGACGGACGTATAGTCGGCGATGTCATAGCCGCCGTCGCGCAACGGGGAATGGAAGAACGGCGGCAGCCAGAGACAATCAACGCCCAGCCACTGGAGGTAATCCAGTTTGTCGATCAATCCCTGGAAATCGCCGGAACCATCCCCGTTGGCGTCCGCAAAAGCCCGCACCAGCACTTCATAGAAGACTGCCTTGCGGTACCAGAGCGGATCATGCTGGAGACCTGGGGCATTCAGCTCGAAGGTGTTCTTCGGAGTGAAGTACTGGCTGGGATTCTGCGGGGAAAAACTCACTAAGGCTGCCTCCGGATGCTCAGGACGTGTGCCGGCTCAACGTGTGCATCCAGTCGGACGTAATTGTGTTCCCCCCACCACCAGCTCTGTCCGCTGATCAGGTCATCCACGCGGAACTGTCCGTCCTCGTTGAGGTCGGCCGGGTCCAGCGCCAAGGCTGCCAGGTCCAGCGAGACCGTGCTTTCACGGGTGCTGTGCGGATCCACGTTGACCACGATGATCAAGGTGTCCTTGGTGCCGTCGGGCAGCGTCTTGTGCTTCGAGTAGACGATCGTGGCGTCATCGGTGCTGCGGTGGATGGTCAGGTTCTGCAGGTCGCCCAGCGCCAGGTGGTCCTTGCGGATGGTGTTGAGCCTGGTGATGTACGGGGCCAGGGTGCGCCCGGACCCGGCCGCGCCTTCCCAGTCCCGCGCCTTGTATTCGTACTTCTCGTTGTCGATGTACTCCTCGGCGCCCGGCCGTGCCACGTGCTCGTACAACTCGTAGCCGGCATAGACACCCCAGAGCGGGCTGGCTGTCGCGGCAAGGACGGCGCGGATCTTGAAGGCCGCCGGGCCACCGTACTGCAGGTACTCGGTGAGGATGTCCGGGGTGTTCACGAAGAAGTTCGGCCGGAAATATGCCGGGCTGACGTGGCTGACTTCGTAGAAGTACTCTTCCAGTTCAGTCTTGGTGTTGCGCCAGGTGAAGTAGGAGTACGACTGCTGGAAGCCGGCCCGGCCCAGGGCGTGCATCATGGGCGGGCGTGTGAAGGCCTCCGCCAGGAATACCACCTCGGGGTTCTTCTTGTTGATCTTCCCGATCAGCCATTCCCAGAACCACACGGGCTTGGTGTGCGGGTTGTCCACACGGAAGACCTTGACGCCGTGGCTGATCCACAACTGCACGATGCGCAGGATTTCCTTGGACAGGCCCACGGGATCGTTGTCGAAGTTCAGGGGGTAGATGTCCTGGTACTTCTTCGGAGGATTTTCGGCGTAGGCGATCGAACCGTCCACGCGCGTGGTGAACCATTCGGGGTTGGACGTGACCCAGGGGTGGTCCGGAGCTGCCTGCAATGCCAGGTCCAGGGCCACTTCGAGGCCGAGCTCGTTGGCCCTTGCCACAAAAGCGTCAAAATCCTCGAACGTTCCCAGCTCAGGGTGGATGGCATCGTGGCCGCCGTCCTTGGAACCGATGGCCCACGGCGAGCCCGGATCCTGGGGCCCTGGAGTCAGCGTGTTGTTGCGCCCCTTGCGGTGCTGGAAGCCAATCGGATGGATGGGCGGCAGATAGATGATGTCAAAGCCCATCTCTGCCACGGCGTCAAGCCTCCTGGCCGCGGTGCGGAAGTTGCCGGAGGTCCACACACCCGTGGAGTGGTCCAGCACGGCGCCTTCGGACCGCGGGAAGAACTCGTACCAGGAGCCGCGGCCGGCCAGGTCCCGTTCCACCTGCAGCGGGAATTGTTCGGAAACGGTCACCAGTTCACGGATGGGCAGACGCTCGACGGCGGCAAGCACCGCGGGGCTGAAACCGGCGCCAAGGCGCTCCTCGGCGGATTTGGTGGTGTCGGCGAGAGCGACTGAAGCGGCACGCAGGGTGCGCTTTTCAGCGCCGGTACGTCCGGCGTCGTCGGCTGCTCCGGACAGAAGGGCCGCACCCTCGGCGAGCATCAATTCGACGTCGATGCCGGCGGCGACCTTCACTTCGGCGTTGTGGTGCCACGTGCCATAGCGGTCGTGCCAGGCCTCGATGACGAACGACCACGCACCTGTGCCGCTGGGGGTGATCAGGCCCTCCCAGCGGTCAAGGCCCTTCCACTGCTCGCCCTGGGCCGGGGCCAGCCGCACGCGCTGTCGCTCCTTGCCTCTGGGATCGAGCAGCACGGCGGTTACGCCCAGCTGGTCGTGCCCTTCACGGAAGACCGTGGCGCCAACCACGAGGTCCTCGCCAGGCAACGCCTTCGCCGGGAAACGGCCACCCTCCACCACCGGCTGCACGGCCGTGATGGGAAACCGGCCGAAGCGAAGTCCGTCGGTGATGTCCGTTGTCGTCTTGGATTTCAGAGCGGTGGTGGTTCGCGCAGTTTTCGTCACAAACATGACGTTAGCGAGAAAAATCACAGAATGCTAAGCAAACGAGGTTTCTACTCGACGCAAGATGACATTTACCTAAAAGAAACCCGATCCTGTTCCGACTGCCATGTGAGTCGGTTAGTGTGGCGCTCGTGAAGGCAATTCGAAGGTTTACAGTCCGTACCGTCCTCCCCGAGCCCATCCGGCCGCTGGCCCGATTGGCGACCAACTTGCGCTGGTCCTGGCACCGGCCAACCCGGGAACTCTTTGAGAGCATCAACCCCGGTCTGTGGGAGGCCGCCCAGCACGACCCCATAGCCCTTCTCGGATCCATCAGCCGCGAACAGCTGCAGGACCTGGCCAACAACGGCGAAGTAGTGGACCGCGTGCAGGCTGCGGCTGCGGACCTTGACCGCTACCTCAGTGAACCGCGCTGGTACCAGGGCCTCGGCCAGGACGCTCCGGCGTGCATTGCCTACTTCTCCCCCGAATTCGGCATCACGGAAGTTCTGCCGCAGTACTCCGGCGGCCTGGGCATCCTTGCCGGTGACCACCTCAAGGCCGCTTCGGACCTCGGTGTGCCGCTGATCGGCGTCGGGCTCCTCTACCAGGCCGGCTACTTCAAACAGTCCCTGTCCCGCGACGCCTGGCAGCAGGAAACCTACCCCGTCCTGGATCCCGACGGCCTCCCGCTGACCCTGCTTCGCCACCCGGCCAAGGACGGCGGCCAAGGCAAGCCTGTCCATATCTCCCTGCCGCTGCCCAACGGCCGCGAGCTGCACGCGCACGTGTGGCGTGCCGACGTCGGACGCGTTCCGCTGCTGCTGCTGGACTCCAACGTCCCCTCGAACGACGAAGCCGCGCGCGGAATCACCGACCGGCTCTACGGCGGCGGCGGCGATCACCGCCTGCAGCAGGAGCTCCTGCTGGGCATGGGTGGCGTCAAGGCCCTGCGCGTCTACCAGGAACTGACCGGCACTCCTGCGCCGGAAGTCTTCCACACCAACGAGGGACACGCCGGGTTCCTGGGGATTGAACGCATTCAGGAAGCCATGTCCGATGCCGAAAACCCGCTCAGCTGGGACGAAGCACTCGCCGCTGGCCGTGCGTCCACTGTGTTCACGACACACACGCCCGTACCTGCCGGCATCGACCGTTTCGAGGCGCTGCAGATCAAGCACTTCTTCGACGCCGGACTGGCACCGGCGGTGCCCACGGAACGGATCCTGGAGCTCGGCCGCGAAAACTACGACGGCGGCAACCCCTCGGTCTTCAACATGGCCGTGATGGGCCTGCGCCTGGCGCAACGCGCCAACGGTGTGGCCAAGCTGCACGGCGTGGTCTCGCGCGAAATGTTCTCCGGCCTCTGGCCAGGGTTCGACCATTCCGAAATCCCGATCACCTCCGTTACCAACGGCGTCCACGTGCCCACCTGGGTGGACCCCCGGATTTCCTCCCTGGCACGCCACCAGTTCGGTGCCGAAGCCGAAGCGTTGGGACGCTGGGACCTGGCCTACAACGTCAGCGACGAGGACGTGTGGGGGCTCCGCCGTGAACTCCGCACGCAGCTCATCGAAGACGTCCGACGCCGGCTCCGGGCATCCTGGAAGAAGCGAGGCGCCGCCGATGCCGAGCTGGGCTGGACCGAGAAGGTACTGGACCCGGATGTGCTCACCATCGGTTTCGCCCGCCGCGTGCCAACGTACAAGCGGCTGACGCTCATGCTGCGCGACCCTGCGCGCTTGAAGGCCTTGCTGCTCGACCCCAAGCACCCCATCCAGCTGGTCATCGCCGGTAAGTCGCACCCGGCAGATGACGCCGGCAAGAAGATGATCCAGGACCTGGTCCGTTTCACCGACGACCCCGACGTCCGGCACAGGATCGTGTTCCTGCCGAACTACGACATCGCCATGGCACGGACGCTGTTCCCGGGCTGCGACGTATGGCTCAACAACCCGCTGCGTCCCCTGGAAGCCTGCGGCACGTCCGGCATGAAGGCCGCGATCAACGGCTCGCTCAACCTTTCCGTCCTGGACGGCTGGTGGGATGAGATGTACGACGGCGAGAACGGCTGGGCCATCCCGACGGCCAACAACGGCGCATCCGCCGACGAACGGGATGACATCGAGGCCGCGGCGCTCTATGAGCTGCTTGAAACCCAGGTGGCACCCCGCTTCTACGGCACCACGGTTGCCCAGGGCGCCGGAGCCGCAGGACCGTCCGAGTCCAGCCACGAGACCGTGCCGACCCACTGGGTCTCCATGATCAAGCACACTCTCGCCCACCTCGGTCCTGCCGTTTCGGCTGAACGGATGCTCCACGACTACGTGAACAACCTCTACTGCCCGGCCGCGGTGTCAGGCCGCAGGGCTGTTGCCGAGTCCTTCAAGGAAGCCAAGGAACTCGCAGCGTGGACGTCCAAGGTCCGCGAGGCGTGGCCGCAGGTTGTGGTGGAACACGTTGACTCCGTTGGTGTGTCCGAGGAGCCCCAGGTAGGCGACAGCCTCCAGGTCAACGCCTACGTCGCGCTGAACAACCTGACTCCCGACGACGTCTCCGTGGAAGTGGCCTTCGGGCGTGCGGAGGAATCCGACGAACTCGAAGACATCGTCGTGGCGGAGCTGGACCCGGTGGAGGACCTCGGAAACGGGCGGCACCTGTTCAACGGCTCGCTGGTCATCAACCGCTCGGGCTCCTTCGGCTACACCGTCCGGGTGTTCCCGAAGCACTCGGCGCTGGCGTCCAAAGCTGAACTTGGGTTGATCGCGAACGCCTAGCCCCAATCACGTCGGTGACCCGCTTTTACGTTGTTGCCCAACAACGTAAAAGCGGGTCACTGACGTTTTAGTGCTCGAAAACTGCGATGATCGCCAGGTCACGGCCTGCGTAGCGCTCTGCGTCCTGCAGGATTTCGCACACGACGCCGAAGGAACGGTCCGTGCGGTAGGCGGCGGGGACCTGCCAGATCATGGTGACGGGGCTGCCGTCGTCCTCTGACAAGGCATCGGCGTAGTCGTGGAGGGAATCGTTCAGGGCATCCAGGTTCACGCCGTAGTACTCGGGGAAGTCCAGGACCTGGCCAAAGACCTCCAGGACTGCCTGCTTGGTTGTTGCCGGTGGCACAAGGACTGTCCTGCGGCCGGCGTCGGAAAGCTGCTCCTGCAGTTCCTCCACGGTCCAGGTGTCTGCTGAGTAGATCTTCATGGGCTCCTCTATGTGTCCTCGGCTACTTGTCCTCGACGATGAACGCGAACGACTCGTAATGGTCCGGCGTGTAGTACTTCGCGGCGTCCTTACCCACGATGATCCGCCGCGCTCCGCGATCCGATTCCCCCGGGGTGGGCACGGTGTACTCCTTGTAGAAACCCCCAGGCTTCTTGGGCAGCAGGCCCTCGAAATTGCCGAAGTTCACGCCGTCACGGTCGTAAGGATACGGGCCCCCTTTGGCGATCAATGCCAGAGTTTGGCGGGCTTCCTTCGGCAGTTGCGAGGCGTTGATGGAGGGCAGGCCGGAGGGGTTCTCCACAGCCTGCGGGGCCGTGGTCTTCCCAGGCACGGCGGCCGTTGACGTGGGCACAGGGCCAGGTGTCGGCGTCGTGGTTTGGACGCTTGGCGCCGGTGACGGTGCCGTCAGCGCGCCTCCGCCCACCATGGCAACCACCAGCACGACGACGGCGATCACCAGTCCCGCGAAAGCCACCAGTTTGCTGCGGCTGCGGTTCATGCGGAGAACTCCCTGTGCTTGGTACCTAGGTGCGGTAGATGTTGATGGTGTTGGCTTGCAGGATATCCCGCTCGCCGCTGGCCACCAACGCGCCCTTCCGGCGGTCATGCAGCACCGAGGTGGTGAAGCGCAGTTCGAACATGCGCTTGCCGATGCCCGACTCACTCAGGATCTCCGGAAGCACCATCTTCACGTCGTGGTTGTTGCCGTTGACCACAATCAGCCCGCGGATTTCGCTGTCCTCATGGCCCATCAGCAGCTGGACGGCACGAACACCGGGATCGTTCCAGCGTGCCGGCGTCATCCGCTGACCCTTGTCATCGAACCACTGAAGGCTGGAGCTGTTGGCCTGGCCGGGGAAGCTCTCCGGCTGGTGCCGCAGGAACCAGCGGCGCAAGCGCACCAGCTCCCGTGTGGTCCGGAACATGGCGTTGGCTTCCTGGGTCCGGCTCCAATCCAGCCATGCCGTGGGGTTGTCCTGGCAGTAGGCGTTGTTGTTGCCCTGCTGGGTGCGACCCAGTTCATCACCGGCAGTGATCATGGGAACACCGATGGAGATCAGCAACGTGGCCATCAGGTTCCTGATGGACAAGGCCCGCGCCGCAACGATGGCCTCGTTCTCACTACGGCCTTCCACCCCGTGGTTGTAGCTGCGGTTGTCTCCGTGGCCATCGCGGTTTTGCTCGCCGTTGGCCTCATTGTGCTTGCGGTCGTAGCTGACCAGGTCCTTGAGGGTGAAGCCATCGTGGGCCGTAATGAAGTTCACTGACGCCAGGCGAGTGCGGCCCGAGGACCCAAAGAGGTTTGCGGACCCCGCCATCAGCTCGGCCAACGACGCCACCGAACCGCCCTGGCCGCCGGCTTGCATGGCGGCACGGTCAGAAAGCCAGAAACTGCGGACACCGTCCCGGAAGTGGTCGTTCCAATCAGACCAACCCTGCGGAAAACGGCCCGTCTGCCAGCCGCCGTAGCCCACGTCCCACGGCTCGGAGATCAGCTTGACCTCCGACAAAACCGGGTCCTCCGCAATGGCCTGCAGAAAGGGGTGCCGGGGATCGAAGGTGTTTCCGGCGTCGCGGCACAAAGTCACGGCGAGGTCGAAGCGGAAACCATCCACATGGAACTCGTTGACCCAGTAGCGCAGGGAATCGAGCGCAAGGTCCACCACCACGGGTTCGCTGAAATCCAGGGTGTTGCCGCACCCCGTGGTGTCCAGGTAGCGGCCATGGGCATCATGGCGGTAGTAGCGCTTCTCCCCCAGACCCCGGAAGCTCAGGACCGGTCCGTCGGGGCCGGCTTCAGCGGTGTGGTTGTAGACGACATCGAGGATGACTTCGATCCCGGCCGCATGGAGCAGCTTCACCATGCCCTTGAGTTCGTCCTGCACGGCATGCGGACCTGCATTGCGTGCAGCTTCCGTGGCGTAGTCGGCGTGCGGAGCGAAGAAGGCCGCGGTGTTGTAGCCCCAGTAGTTGGTCATGCCGAGGTCCTGGAGGTGCGACTCATCCAGGTGGAAGTGGATGGGAAGCAGCTGCACGGCCGTAATGCCGAGCTCGGTGAGGTGCTGGATCATCACAGGATGCGCCATGCCGGCGTAGGTGCCGCGCAGGTGCTCGGGAATTTCCGGGTGAAGCATTGTCTGGCCCCGGACGTGGGCCTCGTAAATGACGGACGTCCGCATCGGGGTACGCGGCGGCTGGTCGTTGCCCCAATCGAAGCCGGTGTCCACGTGGACGCTCGTCAGGAACTCGCCACGTTGGTCCACGGCCCGCCCGTAGGGGTCCAGCAGCAGCGGCTGCCGGTCGTCGTCGTCGAGGTCCAGCGCCGGAACCGTCATCGGAAGCAAGCCTTCGGACGGCGCGGCCCGAAAGCCGTAGCGGGTTCCCGGAGGCAACCCGCCAACCAGGCCGAAATGCACGTCATTTTCCGTGTTGGGAAGGATCTGGGCACGCCACGATTCGCCCGGCGCTTGGAACACGATCTCCACCCGCTCCAGGTCCGGCGCAAAAACGGCCACGTTCAATTCATGGTTTCGCGTTCTCTCCGCATCCGAAAGAGCGGGCTGGGGTGCGCTCAGTCCGAGGGGGCGGGGCCGCGACGCATCTACGGCGGCTTCTGTGTCAAAGATAGGCATAACCATTGAAGGCAAGTTTAGTTCCACGCCCGGTATGTGCAGCCTTGGCGGCCCATATGACGACGAACTGCCCACTGATTTCATTAGTTGGCATACTGGGAGGCAGAGAATTGGAGGTTCTATCGTGCGCGTGGCACTCGCCCAAGTCATCTCCGGCCGGGACCTGGCCGACAACCTGCGGCTCCTGGAGGAGTATGCACGGCGCGCCAAAGACGGCGGCGCCGAGCTGGTGGTC
Source organism: Paenarthrobacter sp. JL.01a (assembly GCF_025452095.1). NCBI lineage: Bacteria > Bacillati > Actinomycetota > Actinomycetes > Micrococcales > Micrococcaceae > Paenarthrobacter > Paenarthrobacter sp. JL.01a. Next base: position 908,341 of record NZ_CP104877.1, on the reverse strand, counting down.
TTCCCCGAAGCCATGATGCGCGCGTTCGGAAACTCATTGCTGGACATTGCTGAACCCCTGGATGGGCCGTGGGCGGCCAAGGTTCGCGCCATCGCGGAGGAACTGCAGCTGGTCATCGTCGCGGGCATGTTCACACCAGGCGCTGCTACGGAGGCCGGAGCACCCCGTGTACGCAACACCCTTCTGGCCACCGGCCCCGGCGTGGACGCCAGTTACGACAAGGTCCATCTTTTCGACGCTTTTGGCTTTGCGGAGTCGGACACCGTTGAGGCCGGCACAGATCCCGTAACGTTCGACGCCGGCGGCCTCACCTTTGGTTTGGCCACCTGCTACGACATCCGCTTCCCTGCCCTCTTCACTGCCAATGCGCAACGCGGTGCCCTGGTAAACATTGTGTCGGCGTCCTGGGGAGCCGGTCCCGGGAAGGCCGACCAGTGGCAACTTCTGGCCCGGGCACGCGCAGTGGACACCACCACGTTCGTTCTGGCGTGCGGCCAAGGCGATCCGGCAACCCAAGGCATTGAAGCGAAGGGCGCGGCGCCCACGGGAGTCGGGTACTCCGCCGTCGTCTCCCCCTTCGGGCAGGTCCTGGAGGGCCTCGAAGGTGAGCCGGGGTTGATCTTCGCAGACCTCGACCGGGCTGTGGTGGACGACGCCCGCCAGAAGCTCCCGGTCCTGGCCAACCGCCGCGACTTCTGACCCTCTCTCACATCCCCCGGGATTGGCGCGAACCCTCACTCACATCCCACCTGCTTCACGCCAACCCTCACGCACATCCCCTGGGCAATGACCGGGAGGGGGCTACCGCCGTCGTGTCTTCGCGACCGAATCACGCTGGACGTGAGCGAGCGACGCCACCAAACCCGCGGGACGCGAGAGAGCGTTGGTATGCAAAAGGCGGCGGCCGCGTCAGCGACCACCGCCCTTAAAGCAACCGCTTACTTGGCGGAGCGTTGCCGGGAGACCTCGTACAGCGAGATTCCCACGGCCATGGAGGCGTTGAGCGATTCCATGGCTGAGTCGATCGGGATGGAGACGATCTGGTCGCAGTTTTCGCGAACCAAGCGGCTGAGGCCCTTGCCCTCTGAACCAACCACGATGCAGACAGGCTCGGTGGCAACCGTGAGGTCGGGCAGCGAGACATCGCCATCGCCGTCCAGGCCAAGGACGTAGATGCCCATGTTCTTGAACTGCTTGAGCGCGTTGTTAAGGTTCGACGCGCGGGCCACCGGTACGCGGACAGCGGCACCGGCGCTGGTCTTCCAGGCGGACGCCGTAACGCCCACCGAACGACGCTCGGGCACGATCACGCCGTGACCACTGAAAGCGGACACGGAACGGATGATGGCGCCGAGGTTGCGGGGATCGGTAATGCCATCCAATGCCACGAAGATCGGGGCGTTGGAAATGTGTCCCTTCTTCCACTTCTCCACGGTTTGTTCCGCGAGCTCGTACGCGTCCTCATACTCGTACGGCGGGATCTGCAGAACGAGTCCCTGGTGGACGGCGTCCTCGGTCATTCGGTCCAGCTCAGGCTTGCCGGTCTCCAGCAACGGGATACCGCGCTCGGCCGCGAGCTTGAGGGATTCCTTGACGCGGTCATCCATTTCGATGCGGATGGCAACGTGCAGCGCCTTGGCCGGGATGCCCGCGCGCAGGGCTTCCACTACGGAGTTGCGGCCGGTGACCAGTTCCTCGGTGGCACGGCCCTTCGGGCCCGAGCGGGCGCCTGCGCCACCCGGACGTGCCGGTCCGCGCTTGGCAGCCGAGCGCTCGGCAAGCTCCTTGTTCTTGTAGGCCTTGTGGTAGACGCGGTCCTCCGCCTTGGGAGTGGGGCCCCTGCCTTCGAGGGCCTTGCGGCCGTGGCCTCCGGTACCAGCGGAGGGGCCCTTCTTCTTCTTGACCGACCGGTTACCGTTGTTGGCCATGGGGTTCCATCCTTGATTTTTGTGAGTAAGTCTGGAATCAAGTCTACTGACCCAATGCAATTCGGCCGCAGCGCCGCTTTGTCAGTCGCGCTTGAGGCTCCAGCTGGCGCCGTCCGCACCATCTTCGACGACGACGCCGGCGGCCGCGAGCGTATCGCGGATCGCGTCGGACGCGGCCCAGTCCTTGCTGGCCCTGGCTGCGGCGCGGGCTTCGAGCTGTGCGTCGACGAGGACCTTCAGCGCAGCATGTTCACGGCCCTGCTCGGCTTCGGGCTGCTTCACCGCGTCCAGGCCTAGTACCTCGGTCATGGAAAGCACGCTGTACAGGGCTGCCTTGGCGGCGTCCAGGTCACCTGAGGCGAGGGCCGTGTTGCCTGCCCGGACGGTTTCGTGCAGCACACCGAGAGCCTGGGGAACATTGAGGTCGTCATCCATGGCGGCGCTGAAGGCTGCAGGCATGTTGGCTTGTGGTGCCACGTCCATGCCACCGGGGACTTTCGCGGAAGCTTTCGAGATAAATCCGTCAATGCGTTCGACGGCGGCCGCGGCCTCCTGCAGCGAAGTGGGCCGGTAATCCAGCACGGACCGGTAGTGGGCCTGGCCAAGGTAGTAGCGGACGACGCGGGGTGAGGCGAGTTCAAGCATCTCGGCCGGGCTTACGGTGTTGCCGATGGACTTGGACATCTTTTCGCCCTCGTACGTGACCATGCCGTTGTGCATCCAGAAGTTGGCAAACTCATCGCCGGCGGCCTGTGACTGGGCCATCTCGTTCTCGTGGTGCGGGAAGCGCAGGTCCAGTCCCCCACCGTGGATGTCGAAGCGCGTGCCCAGGTATTTGGTGACCATGGCTGAGCACTCCAGGTGCCAACCGGGCCGGCCTGCGCCCCAGGGAGAGTCCCATTTGGCGGTGACGGGTTCGCCCTCTTTGAATCCCTTCCACAGCGCGAAGTCGCGGGGGTCGCGCTTGCCCCGGGGGTCGGCGTCGGCGGCGCCTTGCATGTCGTCGATGTTCTGTCGCGTCAGCGAGCCGTACTTGCTCCAGGAGCGCACGTCGAAGTAGACATCGCCGGAACCGTCCAGAGCGGCGTAGGCGTGGCCGCGGTCCATGAGGCGCTGGATCAGCGCGTGCATTTCCGGGATGTGCCCTGTGGCACGCGGCTCGTAGGTGGGACGCTGCACGCCCAGGGACTCGTAGGCCTTCTCGAATTCCTGCTCGTAGCGGTAGGCAAGGGCCCACCACTCCTCCGCCTGGCGGGCCGTGGGTTCACTGTCCCACTCCGGCCCGAACGACTGCGCGGACTTTGCCAGGATCTTGTCGTCGATGTCCGTGACGTTGCGTACGACAGTCACGCGCAGCCCGCGGAATTCGAGCCAACGGGTCAGCTGGTCAAAGGCGATCGCTGACCTGACGTGGCCCACGTGGGGCATTCCCTGGACAGTGGCCCCGCAGTAGTACACGCTGGCCTTGCCGTCTTCGAGGGGAACGAAGTCACGGACTTCGGCGGAGGCGGTGTCATAAAAGCGCAGGGTCACCGCTCCAGATTAGCCGATGACGCGGCGTGACTTGCCTACTTGCAGTATTCACCGATCTTGTTGAACTGAACCTTGAGTTTTTCCTGCTGCTCCTGCGTGGCCGCTCCCAGCGACGACGCGGCGGCCTTGTCCATGATCGCGGCCATTTCCTTGATGGGATCGCCGATTTCCGGCGCTACCTTATCCGCGATCTCGTGATAGTGCTCAGCAAGCTGCTTCGACTGCTGCTGCTGGTTGCCGTCCGGCTTGAAGGCGTCGTTGTTCAGGAAATCGCAGCTGGCCTTCACATCCATCCTGGGCGTCCCTGCGCAACCTCCCAGCAGGAGCACGGTGGCCAGCGCGGCCGCCAGCACCACTGCCGAACGCACGACGCCGGCACTTGGCTTACGCATGGGGCGCACCTTTCGCCGGGCCCGGCTCAGCGGGCGGTACCTCATGGCCGGACACCACGTAGACCAATGCAGTGGCCACGGCCGAAATGCCCTCGCCGCGACCCGTGAATCCCAGGCCATCGCTGGTGGTGGCCGTGACACTGACCGGGGCCCCGGCTGCTTCGCTGAGGACTTTCTGCGACTCTTCCCGCCGTGGCCCGAACTTGGGCCGGTTGGCCACGAACTGGACCGCCACGTTTCCGATCTCGAAACCTGCCGCTCGAACGATCCGGGCGGCCTCTGAAAGGAGCGTCACGCCGGAAGCGCCGGCGTACTCGGGCCGGTCCGTGCCGAAGTGTGTGCCAAGATCACCGATGCCGCACGCGGAGAAGAGGGCATCAGCGGCAGCGTGCGCGACGCAGTCGCCGTCGGAATGCCCTGACAGCCCCTGTTCGCCTTCCCACAGCAGGCCGCCCAACCAGAGCGGCTGGGGGTCATCTTCAGGAGCGAAAGCGTGGACATCGATACCGATGCCGGTCCGCGGCAGGACGTTGTTCTCCAGCGCCATCAGCCCTCCACCCAACGCATTCCCAGCGGACCTTCGAGGAGCCCCTCGGCGATGATGAGGTCCAATGGCGTGGTGATCTTCAGGGACTGGCTCGCCCCCCGGACAGCGTGGACCGGGACACCGAGGAGTTCCACCAGCATGGCGTCGTCGGTTACTGCGGCAGCCTGCTTGTCATCGAAGAGTTCGGCGGCCTGATGCGCCCGTTGCAGGGTGGCGAGCTCGAAACCTTGGGGGGTTTGGACGGCCCGGAGCTGCTCCCGGGGAGCGGTGCCCGTGACAACTTCCGGCGCAATCGAGGCATCCGAAGGATCCGTTTCCGCGACGGTCTTGATGGTGTCGACCACCGGCATCGCGGGAATCACGGCCTTGGCACCGGACGACAAAGCATCGGCAACGCGCTGGAACACCCGTTCAGGGGCCAGGGCCCGGGCAGCGTCATGGACGAGGACGAACTCGGTACCGTCTTCCAAAGCAGCCAAAGCGGCGCGGACGGAATCCGCGCGGGAGGATCCGCCGTCGACGACTGTCACTTCAGGACCACCGTCCACCAGGTCCACCGTGAAGTCCGCGATCGAAGCGCGCAACACGGTGTCACCCTTGGGCACAGCAACGCAGATCTGGCGGGCGACGTCGGAGGCGACAACTCCGCGCAGGGCGTGCATCAGGATGGTTTCGCCGCCCAACGGAACCTGGGCTTTGGGCATGCCGTAGCCGAGGCGCTCACCGGAACCGGCGGCAACCACAATCACGGCCGTAACGGCGCGCTTGGAAGGATGAGTCATGCGCTCAAGGGTATGCAAGATATGCATGAAATACCCACATTCCGGGTATTTCCGCCGTGCAGCAGCCTCTGAGGGCAAAAAGAAACCCGGCGGCGCTTTCGCACCACCGGGCATCAATTCTTAGGAAGCCAAGACCTCGTCAAGAACGCTTGCAGCCTTCTCTTCGTCTGTCTTTTCGGCCAGGGCCAGTTCTGAAATCAGAATCTGCCGCGCCTTGGCCAGCATGCGCTTCTCACCTGCGGAAAGGCCGCGATCGTGATCACGACGCCAAAGATCGCGGACGACCTCTGCCACCTTGATGACATCGCCTGAAGCAAGCTTCTCCAGGTTTGCCTTGTAACGACGTGACCAGTTGGTGGGCTCTTCAGTGAACTCGGCGCGGAGAACATCGAAAACGTGCTCCAAACCGTCCTTGCCCACTACGTCCCGGACCCCAACAAGGTCAACATTCTCTGCTGGAACTTCAATGGTCAGATCACCCTGAGCCACCTTGAGCTTGAGATACATCTTCTCTTCGCCCTTGATGGTGCGCATCTTGATTTCCTCAATTTTTGCTGCACCGTGGTGAGGGTAAACTACTGTCTCGCCGACCTCAAAAACCATGTGGACTTTCCCCTTTCCCGCAGACTAGTCTATCACGATTAAGGCATACGACTGGCATCGAACAGCTGTCTCGCCCGCGCCAATACTGGGAAAGAGGCCCCAAACGGGTTCATCCAAGCTCTTGACGTATTCGCCGAAAGATGCATCGGGCAGGCAACGCGAGGCGCCGGGCTTCTCCGTCAACTCCGCCACAAAGCCCTCACGAATCCTTGTTTTGGGCCGTTTGCCGATAGGCTATGGCTGAAAAAGTTTCCAATGACTCTAGGAGTAGGTGTCGTGCGCATTTCTGCGATGAACACTGTCCAGCGCGGCAAGCTGGCAATTGCGGCCGCTGCAATCGGCGTCGGTCTTCTGTCCGTTACCGGCTGCGGCTTCGTCAACGCCCAGCAGACTTCGCACCAGTACTCGGCTTCGGACGGGGTCAGGGCCGACCTCGGAAAGCTGCAGCTGCGGAACATCCTCATCGTCGCTTCCGGCGAGAAGGAACCCGGCCGCGTCATCGGTGCCGTGTTCAACCAGTCCAACTCCGACGCCACGCTGACGCTCAGCGGAGCAAACGGCGCCCAGACCGAAATTCCGGTCAAGGCAATGTCGGAAACATACCTCAACGACACCGCCGACGCCGCGATCCTCAGCACCGCGGGCGTGATCCCCGGTGGCCTGACCCCCGTGACCATCCGCAGCGGATCCGACTCCGCAACGATCAACGTCCCGGTAGTCAACGGCACTCTCCCGGAGTACGCCAAGTACCTGCCCAGCCCTTCGGCAACCCCCAGCGGCTCGGCAACTCCTGGCGCAACGGGTACCGCCACCAGCTCGGCAACCCCGTCTGAGACCTCCACGAGTTCCGCAGCCGGCCACTAACGGCCGGGGCCAGCGAACAGACAAAAGGAAGGGTCCCGCCGCGGCGGGACCCTTCCTTTTTGCCCCCACTGAGCGAGTTTTTGTACAGGTAATGCCCTTAAGAAGCGTTCTTAAGGGCATTACCTGTACAAAAACTCCCGGGGGGACGGGGCAGGCGGTGCGGGGGTTACGGCTCGAACTTGTAGCCCAGGCCCCGCACCGTCACCAGGTACCGCGGCGCGGACGGATCCGGCTCGATCTTGCTGCGGAGCCTCTTCACGTGCACGTCCAGGGTTTTGGTGTCGCCAACGTAATCCGAACCCCACACACGATCAATGAGCTGTCCACGCGTCAGGACCCGGCCGGAATTGCGGAGCAGCATTTCCAGCAGTTCGAATTCCTTCAACGGCAAGGAAACCTGCTCGCCGTTGACGCTCACTACGTGGCGCTCGATATCCATGCGGACAGGTCCCGCCTGCACGGTGGAGGTGATGAGTTCCTCGGGTTCGCCCTGCCTGCGCAGCACGGCGCGGACGCGGGCCACCAATTCACGGGACGAGTAGGGCTTGGTGACGTAGTCGTCCGCCCCCAGTTCCAGCCCAACAACCTTGTCGATCTCCGAGTCCTTGGCGGTCAGCATGATCACCGGGACGCTGGAACGCTGCCGCAGCTGGCGGCACACTTCCGTACCGGGCGTTCCCGGCAACTGCAGATCCAGCAGGACCAGGTCCGCACCGTTCCGGTCGAACTCCACCAAGGCGTCGCTGCCGTTGTCCACTACTTCGACGTCGAATCCCTCTTTGCCCAGAAGATAGGACAGGGGGTCGCTGAAGGACTCTTCGTCCTCAACTATCAAAATCCGGCTCAAGCGCTGGCTCCTTGTTCTCGGGCGCCGCTGGCGCCCCCTTGCTGATTCACGTGCTGGGGTTGCTGGGTAGCAGGTTCACGTTCGACGGCGGCCGGGCCACCTGCGGACCCAACGGCGACTGCCGCGGTGGCTACGGAAGGCGGAAGGCCGGCGTCGTCGTCCTGCTCTTCCATCTCCGGCAAGCGGATGGTGAAGGTGGAGCCCTGGCCGGGCTGGGACCAAACGGTCACTTCGCCGCCATGGTTGGAGACCACGTGCTTGACGATGCTGAGTCCGAGACCGGTGCCGCCTGTGTGCCTGGAGCGTGCTGCGTCAACGCGGTAGAAGCGTTCGAACACCCGCTCCTGGTCCTCGGGCGTCAAGCCTTCGCCTTGGTCGGTGACTGAAATGGCCACGACGCCTTCGCGCGTCCGGACACCGACGCCCACGCGCGTGTTCTCGGGCGAATAGCGGATGGCGTTGTCGATCAGGTTCCGCAAGGCAGTCACCAGGAGGTCGCGGTCGCCGAACACCAGGGAATCGGAATGGCCGCCCACCACGATCTGGATGTTCTTGCTCTCGGCCGGAAGCTGCGAACGGTCCACGGCTTCGGTGATCACCGTGTTGATGTCCACCTTGTTGCCTTGCTGCGCGACGTTGGCACCCTGGAGGCGGGAGAGTTCAATAATGTCCTGGACCAGCGCGGCCAGGCGGCCGGACTCCTTGTGCATCCGCTTGGCGAAGCGGCGCACGGCTTCCTCGTCATCGGGCGATGCTTCCAGCGCCTCCGCGAGGAGGGAGATCGCGCCGACGGGGGTCTTGAGTTCGTGGGAGACGTTGGCCACGAAGTCGTTCCGGATCTCCTCGGTGCGGGTGATCTCGGTGCGGTCATCGGCCAACAGAACGATATATTCCCAGCCGAGCATGGCCGCCCGGACCTGGACCACAATGGTGCCTTTGCCCAGGGGTCCGCGCGGGAGTTCGTACTGCTCCTCAAGGATCACGCCGTCACGGCGGACCTTTGCCGTCATGTCCAGGAGCTGCTTGTGGACCACCGTGTGTCCCCGGACCAGGCCATAAGCGTAGGCGGCAGGGCTGGCGCGGACGACACCATCGATGGCGTCCACCACCACGAACGCACGCCCGACGACGGCAAGGACTTCCGCTGCACCTTCAGGGAGCAGTGGCTCGGTGACATCCAGATCCACGATGCTGCGCTGACGTTCGCTGATCCTGAAAGCGAGCATGCCAAAGACGCCCAGCGACAGGCCAACCAGGCCTGCAATGACACCTATAAGCAACGGATCCACGTGTCCAGCTTATGCTGTGGAATCAGGCCGAAGCATTGATCCGGCGCCAAACCTCCACGGTTCAACAAACGTTCATCTAAAGGTGCCAAACAGTTCATGGTGCCCTGACACAGTTACTGGTTGGACTGCCAATGGTTTTGAAGTCCGTCCCCGCCCCGGGACAGGATTTCCAAGGAAAGGACGCCTTAGTGCGCAAGGTTTTTCAGGAGGAGCTCACCCAGGTAGGTGACGACCTCATCGAGATCTCCAAGCTGGTTCACGAAGCAATCACGAAGGCTACAACGTCCTTCGAAGGCGCTGACGTGGATCTTGCACAGGATGTCATTGCGGCAGACGCCCGGATCGACTTCCTCCAGAACAGCCTGGACGAGCGCGCCATCGACATCCTGGCGCTGCAGGGCCCGGTGGCGAGCGACCTTCGCATGATCGTTGGTTCGCTCCGCATGAGTGCTTCGCTCGAACGCATGGGTGACCTCGCCCGCCACGTGGCCCAGCTGGCACGCCTCCGCTACCCCGCAACGGTGATCCCGGCTTCGCTGACCCAGACCTTCAAGGCCATGGCCCAGCATGACATCGAGATCGTCGCCAAGGTCATTGAACTGCTCGAGACCCGCGACCTTGAAGTTGCCCGGGACATCCTCAAGATCAACATTGCCGTGGACGACCTCCACCTCAGCGTCTTCAAGGCGATCGCAGCCCCGGACTGGAGCGAATCAGCAGCCACCACCGTGGACGTCGCGCTGGCCAGCCGCTACTTCGAGCGCTTCGCCGACCACGGCGTCTCCGTCGCCCGCAAGGTCACCTACCTGGTGACCGGCGAATGGCAGCCCGAGGGCTTCTAGCGCTCAAACTGCAGAACATACGACGGCGGCCGGTCACCCTGAGGTGACCGGCCGCCGTCGTTTGCCTATTTCTTGCCTTGGTTCGCTACTGCGAGGATGGCCTCGGCCGCGGCGTCGGGATCCAGGTAGGTTCCACCGGGGGTGACGGGCTGGAAGTCTTCATCGAGTTCGTACACCAGCGGGATGCCCGTGGGGATGTTCAGGCCGGCGATGGCGTCGTCGCTGATGCCGTCCAGGTGCTTGACCAGCGCGCGCAGGGAGTTGCCGTGGGCCGTGACCAAAACGGTCTTGCCGGCCTTGAGGTCTTCCTTGATGTCCGATTCCCAGTACGGAAGAAGACGGACAAGGACGTCCTTGAGGCACTCGGTGCGGGGCAAGGCGTCGCCGAGGTCCTTGTAACGGACGTCGTGTGCCTGGGAGAACTCGCTGTCATCGGACAGGGGCGGCGGCGGAGTGTCGTAGCTGCGGCGCCACTCCATGAACTGCTCTTCGCCGAACTCGGCAAGGGTCTGGGCCTTGTCCTTGCCCTGCAAAGCGCCGTAGTGGCGTTCGTTGAGGCGCCAGTCGCGCTTGACCGGGATCCAGCCGCGGTCAGCCTTGTCCAGGGCCATGTTGGCCGTGTTGATGGCACGCTTAAGGAGCGAGGTGTAGAGGATGTCCGGGAGGATGTTGTTCTCCACCAGGAGCTCCCCGCCGCGCACTGCTTCTTTGCGGCCTTGGTCGTTCAGGTCAACGTCCACCCAACCGGTGAACAGGTTCTTGGCGTTCCATTCGCTGTGGCCATGGCGCAGCAGAATCAGCTTGTAAGTCATGGTTTTCATCCTAGCTGAGCGGCCCCCTGCCCTGCCCGGCGTTACGGGCAGCACGATAAAGTGGGGCCGTGGTGCAAAAGGCGGAACGCGTGGGCTCTCCCCGCAGCAGGGGCGGCAAACCGGTCGGCAACATTACCCGTGGAACCACCAACCCCAACCGGATGCGGCGCCTGGACCGCTGGCTCGCCGGACCGCAGGCGTGGCGGCTGCGCACCGCCGTCGAGCCCCTTGTGGTGGACCTGGGCTATGGCGCCTCGCCGACCACCGCCGTCGAGCTGTTCGACAGGCTGCAGGCCGTCCGCCCGGACGTGCGGGTGAGCGGAATCGAGATCGAGCCTGAGCGCGTACGGACCGCGAAGGCGCTGGAACGGCCCGGGCTGAGCTTCCACGTGGGCGGCTTCGAAGTCCCGGTGCCGGGCAATCCCGTGCTGGTCCGGGCATTCAACGTGCTGAGGCAGTACGAGGAGGCGGACGTACCCGCTATCTGGTCGCTGGTGCAGTCGCGGCTTGCCCCGAACGGGCTGTTCATCGACGGCACCTGCGACGAAATCGGCCGCCGCGTCACCTGGGTGGCACTCGACCGGGAGCGAGCCTTGAGCCTGAGCTTCTCTGTCCGGTTCGGCAGTTTCGAGCTGCCGTCCGAGGTTGCCGAGCGGCTGCCCAAGGCGCTTATTCACCGCAACGTGCCGGGCGAGCCAATCCACGCCTTTCTGCAGGCCATGGACAAAGCCTGGCTGGACGCGGCGCCTCTGGCGTCGTTCGGAAACCGGCAGCGTTGGACAGGGATGTGCCGTTCACTGCGCGACGCCGGGTGGCCGCTTCAGGATGGACCCTCGCGGTGGCGCCTGGGTGAACTGACGGTGGCGTGGGACGCCGTGGCGCCGAACTGACCCCGTTTTACCAGGGGCCGTACGGACCCACGTTCCGGTTACCGCCACTGCCCGCTTCACGGACAGCCGGGCGGACATCGGCGAGGTAGACGCAGGCCGCGGTGACGGCGGCGATCCCGAAGAGGCCAAGGCTGCTGCCGCCTGTCAGCAACGTCAACGCCCCGATGGCCAAGGACACACCCGTCAGCGCAAGCCAGAAGGTCTTGGTCCGCTTGGAAGCAGCCACGAACAGGGTGGGCCGGTGCCGCAGGCAATCAGCGAACGCCCACAGTTCCAAGGCCAGGGCCACCAGCCCCAGGATGAGGTAAACGCCGGTGCTGACGTACGCGATCAAGATTTTTCCGTCCACGCCCTCCAGCCTAACTGTCCAACGCCTTGAGTGCTTGCTCGAGGTCGGACCAGAGGTCTTCAACGTTCTCGATTCCAACACTCAAGCGGACCAGGTTGTCCGGGACGCTGAGCGGCTCGGCCGTGTGCCGGCGCCGTCGTTCGATCAATGACTCAACCCCGCCCAAGGATGTCGCCGGTAGCCACAGCTGCAACGCGCGGACCAGTTCGTCCGCGGCGTCGGCGCCGGAGCGGTGCTGGTCTCCGGCGAGCTGGATGCAAAGGATGGAGCCGAAGCCCTTCATCTGGTCTTTCGCCCGCTCGTGTCCGGGGTCGGCGGCCAGGCCCGGATACCTGATGGCTTCGACCCGGGGATGCGTGCTGAGCCGTTCGGCGAGGGTGGCTGCCGAGGCCTGCGAGCGCTCGATCCGCAACGCCAGGGTACGCAGGCCGCGAAGGGCCAGCCAGGCCTCGAACGGGCCGGCGATGCCGCCGTGGATGATGCGGTGGTGCAGCAGGGCCGCGCGCAGCTCCGGGTTGGATGTCACCAAGGCGCCCAGGACGACGTCCGAATGCCCGGCCAGGTACTTGGTCACCGAGTGAAGCACGACGTCGGAGCCCAGGCTCAGGGGCTGCTGCACCAGGGGCGTGGAGAAAGTATTGTCGGTGACCACGATCGCGCCCGCGGCATGGGCGGCATCGGTCAAGGAGCGGATGTCGGCGATGCCGAGCATGGGGTTGGTGGGGCTTTCGAGCCAGAGCAGGTCTGCCTTCCTGCCGTGTTCCGGGCTGATCAGGGCCTTGACCGCTTCAGTGTCCGTGATGTCCACGGTACGGAGTTCAAGGAAGCCCTTCTCTGCCAGTTCCGTGGCCATCACCAAGGAGCCCGCGTAGCTGTGGGTGGGCATCACCACGACGCCCCCTGCCGGCACCAGTGAGAGCGCTGAACTGACCGCGGCAAGGCCTGATGCGTACAGCAGGCCCGGGAGCGTGGCGCCTTCCAGTTTTGCCAGCGCGTCCTCGAAGGGGTCCCAGGTGGGGTTCGCATAGCGGCCGTAGCCTCTGTCGCCGTCGCCCAGGCTGCCTGTACCGAAGTATGTGGAGGACAGGACGATGGGCGGATTCACCGGTTCATCGTGGGATCGATCCGGACGACCGGCAGCAACCACAACGGTTTCAGGCGACAATTCGGCGGCGTGCTGATCGGAAAGGCTCATGGTTTCAGCGTAGTCGCGGGCGATGCTGTGGATGAAAGGCATTACGCGCCTTTGCTGTCAGGGAAGCTCGGTAGGCTAGACGCGTGAGTATTCAGAGCACAGGTCTTTTCATCGCGTTCGAAGGCGGGGACGGAGCGGGCAAGTCCACACAGGCCGCCCGGCTGTCCGATGCCCTCGAATCCCGGGGCCTATCCGTCCTGCGGACCCGCGAACCGGGTGGCACCCCGATCGGCGAGAAGCTGCGCTCCCTGGTGCTGGACCATGGTCATGGGACCATCGATGCCCGTACCGAGGCCCTGATGTTCGCCGCTGCCCGCGCCGCCCACGCCCACCAGGTCATCCGTCCTGCCTTGGCCAACGGGACGGTGGTCATTACGGACCGCTACATCGATTCCTCTGTCGCCTACCAAGGTGCCGGCCGCGGCCTGGGTGCCGACGGTGTCTTGTCCCTTAATGAATGGGCCACCGAAGGGCTCCATCCGCACCTGACCGTTTTGCTCGACGTCGATCCCGCCGACGGCCGCCAGCGCCGCACGGCCGGGGACGCTGCCGAGGACCGGCTTGAATCCGAGCCGGACGAATTCCACTCAGCCATCCGCCATGCTTTCCTGGACCTGGCCGGGGCCGCGCCCTCGAGCTACCTGGTCCTGCCTGCCGGCGATGACATCGAGGCACTCGCCGCCCGGATCCTGGAGCGGGTGGAGTCGCTGTTGGGTGACCGAGTTCCCGGCCTCCGCCCGTGAGCGTCTGGGACGACCTCCAGGGGCAGGCTCCCGTTGTCGCGCAGCTGAAGCAGGCGGCGCAGGGCGAGTCGGGCCTCACCCATGCGTGGCTCTTCACCGGTCCCCCGGGCTCCGGACGCTCCAACGCGGCCAAAGCCTTTGCGGCCGCACTGAACTGCGAACAGGACGACGTCACCCAGCGAGGCTGCGGCGTCTGCGCGGCCTGCCACACCATCCTTGGTGAGACGCACTCGGACGTGACGTTCGTGCGAACAGAGAAAGTCACCATCACCATTGATGAAGCCCGCGAACTCGTTTCCAAAGCCGGCGACCGGCCGGCCACGGGCCGCTGGCGCATCATCGTGGTGGAAGATGCGGACCGCATGGCCGAGCGCACCACCAATGTACTGTTGAAGGCCATCGAGGAACCAACGCCGCGCACCATCTGGATGCTCTGCGCCCCCTCCCCTGCCGATGTCCTGGTCACCATCCGTTCCCGCTGCCGCCCGGTGAGCCTGCGGCTTCCCCCGGCCGCCGACGTCGCCGATCTTTTGGTAAGGCGCGACGGCGTAGACCGCCAACTCGCGGAACGGGCCGCCCGCGCGGCCCAAAGCCACATCGGCATCGCCCGCAGATTGGCCCGCGACGCCGAGGCCAGGGAGCGTCGCCTGGAGACCGTCCGCATTCCCCTGGGTTTGCGGGGAGTGACAGCTGCCGTGATGATGGCCGAAAAGCTGGTCAAGATCGCAACGGAGGAAGCCAACAGCTCCAACGATGAACGCGATGCCGCCGAGAAGATCGCGCTGCTCGCCAGTCTGGGCGCGCCCGAGTCCGGAACGTTGCCGCCGTCGATGCGCAGCCAGGTCAAGCAGCTGGAGGATGACCAGAAGCGGCGCGCCAAGCGCTCCATCACCGACTCCCTGGACCGCACCCTGACGGACCTCTTGTCCTTCTACCGGGACGTGCTGATCATCCAGTTGGGGAACGCCGTTGAACTGGTCAACGTTGAGCTCAGGGGCGAACTGGAAGAATACGCAGGCCGTTCAAACCCGGAAACCACCCTGGCCCGGATGGACGCCATCAATAAAGCCCGGGTCCGCATTACCACCACCAACGTGGCGCCGCTGTTGGCGGTCGAGTCCATGGCAACCAGCCTCATCCAGCAATAGGAGAACGCATGACGTCCGCACGACGCCGGCCCGCCGGTAACCCTTCAAGGGACCGGTCTGCCCAGCCTTCTGCCGGTGGTGCTGCGTACCGTGGCAAGGCACGGCCGGGATCCCGTGCCCGCGGGTTCGCGGCAATGTGCGTGGCCTTGGCAGCCATGCTGGCCCTCAGCGCCTGCACCGTACCCTTCCTGCAGGGGCCCACGGCGAAGCCCTCCACCAGCACGGTGGAACCATCCATCGCGGCGTCGGCTCCCAAGGGGTTGGAGAAGTTCTACTCGCAGGCCGTGGAGTGGAGCTCGTGCGGGGACGGCCTCCAGTGCGGGAGGGTCCGTGTTCCCATGGATTACGCCCAGCCCGGAGCCGATGAAATCACGCTGGCCGCGATCAAGCTGCCCAGCACGGGCAACAAAAAAGGTTCAGTCCTGGTCAACCCCGGCGGCCCCGGAGGCTCGGGCGTGGACTTCATCAAGGACGCTGGCACCACCCACTTCACGGAGAAACTCCGGAACAACTACGACGTCGTGGGCTTCGACCCCCGCGGCGTGAAGGACTCGGCACCGGTGAAGTGCATGACCGACGCCGAGCGCGATGCCGCCCGCGCAAAAGTCTTCCGAAAAGATACCGATGAGGGCCTGGCAGCTGCCATCGCCTTCAACAAGTCCTTCGCCGGGCAGTGCGCCCAACAGACCGGTCCTGTCCTGGGACACATCGACACCGTCAGCGCCGCGAAGGACCTGGACATCCTGCGCGCCGTGGTCAATGATTCCAAGCTCAACTACCTGGGCTTCTCCTACGGAACGTTCCTTGGCTCGACCTACGCTTCACTCTTCCCGGACAACGTGGGCCACTTGGTTCTTGATGGAGCCGTGGACCCGTCCATCAGCAACGAGGAACTGACTTCGGGGCAGGCCCGCGCCTTCGAAAAGGCCATCCACACCTACGTGGCGAGCTGCCAGAAACAGAACCAGTGCCCCATGAGCGGCTCCGTGGACAACGGCGTCCAGGAAATCAGGGACCTCATCAGCGCTGTGGACCAGAATCCGCAAACTGCCAAGGACGGCAGACTGGTGACCGGAAACGACTTCGTCAACGGCCTCATCCTGCCGCTGTACAACGACCAAAGCTGGCCGGCATTGACCCAGGCATTGGACAGCGCCTTCTCCGGCGACGTGTCGCAGATGATGCGCCTCGCCGACCTCGGCGCGGACCGCGAACCCAACGGCACGTACAGCTCCAACTCGGCCTTCGCCTTCCAGGCCATCAACTGCCTGGACTACCCGATGGTCATGGACACCGCCGGAATGCGTGCTGAGGAAGCCCGTCTTCTCCAGGAGTCCCCCACCTTCGGCGCATTCTTTGCCTACGGCGGCGTGAACTGCAAGGACTGGCCGTACCCCAGCACGCGCACACCTGCACCGGTCAAGTACTCCGGCGAAGCCCCCATTGTGGTGGTCGGCACCACCGGAGACCCTGCCACTCCCCTGGAATGGTCCCAATCGCTGCGCAAACAGCTTGGGAACGCCTCCCTCGTCACCTGGGAAGGCGAGGGGCACACCGCCTACGGCCGCTCGAACTCCTGCGTCAGCACCGCCGTCGACGACTACTTTGTTGACGGGAAGCTGCCGCAGGACGGCCTCACCTGCTAGAGGTGCCTGGCTTCGCGCTTCTCCACCAGGAGCGGGAGCTGCTTGATGGAATCGACGACGACGGTAGCACCGGCCGCGCGAAGGGTCGCCTCTGAGTGCGAGCCGGTCAGCACGCCCGCAATAAGGGACGCCCCGGAGCGGACTCCTGAGAGCATGTCCGAGCTGGTGTCCCCGACCACCGCGACTTCCCGCACGTCATCCAGGTCAAGGGCGAGCACAGCGGTGAGGATCATGTCCGGGTAGGGCCGTCCCCTGCCTGCGTCTGCCGGGCACAGGCTGAGATCGGCCAGCCCCATCCACCCCAGAGACTCGAGCACCATGTTCTGGGTGTGGCGGCCGAACCCCGTGGCCAGGCAGACCTGCATGCCGGACTCACGCATCCACAGGATGGCGTCCTCCGCGCCTGGGATGGCGCGGACTCCGCCGTCTTCGATGAGTTCGTCATAAGCCCGCTCAAATACTTTGTTGGCACTGCTGGCCACCGCGGGGTCCTCGAAGAGGCGGCTGAAAACGGTCATTTTGGAGAAGCCCATGGTGTCCCGGGCGTAGCCGAGCATGCTTTCAAAACGGCTGCTCCCCGGCTCAATGCCGTGTTCGGCCAGAGCACGGGACAGGGCCTGTTCGGTGCGGCCGTCGTCGGTGATGGTGGTCCCCACCATGTCCACCACAGCCAGCCGCAGCCGGTTGGGTGTGGTGTTGGCGTCCCTGGTCAGTGCGTCCCCGGTCATCGAGCGGCTCCTTCGGCTGGTGGTGTGGCGACGTGGTGCCACAGGTGATGCCCCAGCTTCCGGCGACCGGGAAACAGCCGCCTGAACCCGGCCCGACGCCCGGGTGAACATCCCCGCAACGGCGGCCTCCTCGCTCGTTTTGACCCGGGCGCGGTGCCTCTATTACAGTTATGTCTTGCGTGATCGCCCGGGAAACCGGGGATAAACGCGGTGCTTCCTTAGCTCAGTCGGTAGAGCGTTTCACTCGTAATGAAAAGGTCATCAGTTCGATTCTGATAGGAAGCTCGGAGCAGAAGAGGCCCCAATCCCAGTAGCCACAAGGGATCGGGGCCTTTCCCATTCCCCCACGTAACGGCCAAGAAACTGCCCAAGTGTAGCCAACGGTGTAGCCGACGACGCTAAACGTGCATGGAATGGAACCAGCGTGCATGAGGTCCAAAAGTACCCGAAAAGGTGTAGCCATTCACTCTGGCAGGAATCCTGGTAGCCGCTTCCCCCACTGCGCAGGCCGCAACCACTCCGGGCATCGGTTGTATTGGTCGATGTCCCATTCGGACTCGGTGACTGGTCGGACTTGGTCGCGGAGTAGCCAGGCTGTGAGGCTGTCTTTGTTGTCGTCGTGCCAGCGGACGTGGATTTGGGTTCGGTTCCAGTGGGTGGCTTCTGCGTATACGGTGATGGTCCCGCCAGTTTTGAGTGGGATTTGCGCCTGGACTTTGGGTTGGTTGCCGAGGCCCCATGATTGGACGTCTTCCACCGGCCCTATGCGGTCGGGCTGGATGAAGTCGTAGGTGACGCCGTCAAGGTGGAACGATGTTGGCGGGAGGATCGGCATACGTCCCATCATGCCAAGATGGTGGGGTGGAAGTTATCTTGACCATTGAGAACGCGGCCGGCGGACAGAACACCGTGCGAGCATCCGGCGCCGACTACGCGACGGCTTACGCTGCTGCCCAGGCACTGATCCCCGAAGACTCCAAGGCCATCGTCATCCGCACCTCTTAAACACGGCAAGAGCCCCACCCTCAGAAGAGGATGGGGCTCTATTACGCAGGGGAACAATACCGGTCTTATTTGCCCCTAGCGGGCACCGTAGAATGGCCTTTGACTTTGCATAATCTGGGGATGGGGAATGATGGCACGGAAGCGGCAGCGTAACGCTCGCGTAGGTGTAATTGTTGGGCTCGCAGCGCTGGGCATCGCGGCTGCTGGTGTAGCCGGTTTTGCGGTCCTTCGCCCCACACCCCCGCCGCCGGTCTCAGAGAAGGTGGCCAACTACTCAGCCACTCCTCTTCCCACAAAAGCAGCTCCGGTCAAGGTGGCATCGATTGGTGACTCTTATTCAGCAGGGTCGGGTGCCACGAATCTTGACCTCGGCTGGGTGCAGCAGCTTGGCCGCAACCAGGCATGGCAGTTGCAGAACTTCGCACGCGGGGGGACTGGCTACGTGGCTGGGACCAAGGATCCAGTAAAGGCTAAGGATGCCTGCAACCGCGAGGCCTGCCCAAGCTACGGGGAGATGATCGCCGAGGCTAAGGCATTCGCGCCCGAAGTCGTCATTGTTTCCGGTGGGCGCAATGACTACGCCATCGAGGTTGAGGATGAAGTCGCCGCAATCAAAGGCTTTTACACGGATCTTCGTCGGGAGCTACCGAACGCGAAGATCGTAGCTTTCAGCCCGCTTTGGGATGATGATCCCGCTCCTGCTGCCATCCCAACCATCGCGGCGGCCGTGAAGGAGTCTGTCACGGCCGTTGGAGGCGTCTACCTGGATAGCGGCCAACCATTGCAGGGAAAACCAGAACTGCTCGCATCGGATAGCAAACACCCAAATGACGCTGGTTACAAAGTGCTTTTCGAGAAGAACCTCAGCCTGTTGCAGCAAGCGGGGATAGCAGCCAAGTAAAGCAAAAATGCTGAGGAGGGGCGTGAACAGGGTAGAACCTATTCACGCCCCTCCTGCTTTCTAGGCAATCATCTGGTACTGAGCCTTCATGGCTGCCACGTGCGCGGCTCGCTGGGTGGCGTCAAGGATGAATGGCCAGACGTTCGCTTCGGCGACGTCGATCGTTCCCCCCATGCCGCCGACTTGGGGGCCAAGCTTGGTGAAGCCTGAGTACGCGGTTGCCTTGCCGACGATCGTCCCGGCATTGGCGGATACGGTGGAGTTCACGACCAGCCGGGAGTTTGTGCCGTCGCAAAGGCCGAACAGCACGACGTAGTCGTCAGTGGCCGGCAGTGTTACAAAACCGCTGGTGGCTGGGTCGGCCTGTCCGCCTCCGAGGAACCATGTGCCGTTCTGCGCCCGCTGGAGCCTGTAGCCGTCAACGGAGAAGATGTTGAAAGCGTTGGCAAGGGACCGTACGACGATGGCCATGGTGAATGGTGCGTTGAGGGTTGCCGGGTTGGCTCCCAGTGCACCAACTGTTCCGACACCGACGGCGCCAGGCACGAACTGGGCTGTGAAGTCGTCGCCCACCTGAGCGATCCGGGGGAAGGGGTTTGCTCCCATTCGGACCAGGTCAGCGCTTCCGGCTTGGTCCTTGACCGAGACGATTTCCGCTCCCACTGCGGCCGTGTTTGTGGAGAGAACGTAGCGCTGTACCGCTCCGGCGACACCGTTGCTGTGCAACGTGACTGGCGGTACGCCAAGATCAGGCAAGCTGGCGACGTTCCATCCCCTGCCGTTCAGCACGTGCGGCAGAACCTTGTTCAACAGGGCATAGCCGGTAGCGTTGAGGTGCACAATGTCGCTCCGGAACGACGTGGGGGTAAGCCCGTTGCTGATGTCAGTGATGTCCTGTGCAGTCTTCGTCACCCCAGCGATAGTGAAGGCCGTGTCAGTGCGGAGGAAAGCCGCAACATCCCACCATGCACCCGGGAACTCTGTCCGCAAAGCGTCATTGAGTTCGTCCAGAATTGCTCGCGCTGCCGTTCCGGCGGTGTCCTGATCAGCGCGTGGCAGCACGGAGAGGACTAGAGCCCGAGCCGGCTGCCGTGACCAGCCCAGCATCTTCTTCATGTCCGCGATGATGTCCGCCTTGGGGACCCGGAACACGCCCGCGCCGATGTCGTTTCGACCGGTCCAAATAATCGGCCAGGAGTCCTGATAGGGAAAGCCCGCGGCGAATGGTGAGGCTGGCGGGCAAGGCATTTCCAACCCAGCATCCTTGCGGCTAAAGGTGTACGTGTACGTGGTTCCGGACTGCACCAGCTTCAACGTTCCGGCAACACCCGCGAGTACGCCATCGATGGTCTGGGTTCCGTCGCTCGGACGCTGCAAGAGGTTCTTGCTGTACGCCGTCACGGAGACGGGCCCGGATGCAGGGATGACGTTGCCAGTGACCGTGAGCAGCGCTGGAGAGCCGCCCTGGCGCGCAGCGATCTGGCCCGTTCCCTGGCCGCCGATCCCGATGTTATCGACGGTCCGCCCCAGAGCGGTGATCAGTGGTTGCAGGTAAGAGGCCCAGTTCTGGGTCAGCGAGTCTCCTACCTGCACCGTTTTGGCCACCCCAGATCCAGAACCCACAGCGTTGTCCACGTAGCTCTTGGTGGCATACGTCGCCGCTGCCTCTACCTTGTCCAGCTTTGCTGCGACATTAGTGGGTACGTTCCAGTTCGCGGCACTGTAGTTGGTCCCAGAGGTGAAGTTCTCCTTGGCGGTCACTGTGTCACCAGTCGGAGAAACGACAGCCTCACCTGCGAGGTACGCAGTGTTGGCCTTCCACTTGGGGACATAAGTGGCATTAAGTGCCGTGTCTTGGAGGCGGTCGGGGATGTGCTTGTTGAAGATCTTGCCGGACCCGTCAAGCGACGGGACTTTCTTGATGGCCATGGGCGGGGCTCCTATCAGGCGGTGATGAGCAGGGCGTCAGCGTCGGCAGGATCCACGGCAATGGAACCATCAGACTTGGTGGTGAAGACGAGAGTGTCAGCGTCGGTAGGGTCGAGCGCTACGCCGCCACCGGTTGCTGCCTGGGCGGCGAGTTCGGCGGCGGCTTGGGCGACGGCTGCACTGGCACCCGCGCCGGCGGCTTCAGTGACGGCGTCTTGGGCCGCGTTTTTGGCGGCTACGGCTTCGTCTCGGAGGCCGATGAATGAGTTGTAGAACCCGGTGAATTCGCCGGACTTCCAACGCACTTGCGGGAGTGGTGCGAGGAAGGGCGGCAGGAACCCGTACGCATTAGACGTCAACGGGTTCGCGAGGGGGAAACCGTTCGCGTCCTTCAACGCCAACAACGTCGTGCCTGCCGTGTCTTCCGGCGCGTAAATCCCCACCGAACCATTCACCACAACATTCATCGGGTTGTCAGGATCAACAACCAGTTCCATCCCAATGGGGTAGTCAGTCATTCAAAAGCCTCCAAGGCGGGTGGTGGGGTTAGGCGCGGTGGGTGGGTTCGTCGTTCTTCTTGGCATCAGTGGCGGCCTGGATGGCGCCAGTAACGCCGAGCTTTTTCCATGCCTCGCGGTAAGCAGTACCGGCGACGATGAAGACCAGCAGCACGGCAGCCACCCAGCCAACGACACTGAACAGGCCGTTGAGCCAGACCCACACACCTGCGACTACGACGTAGAAGAGGAACGCCACGATGGACTGCTTGCGGGCGGACCACCGTGTTTGCTGAATGACAGCGATGACCGGCGGCGCAAAGAAGGCCACAGCCATCAGCCAGAGGACGGGCGTGCCCAGCTTCGCGAGGGCTTCAAGGGCGGCCGGGTCAACTCCGGGAACGATCGGTGTCATAGATCAGCCCTCCTTCGTGATCGGGGTAATTTCGAAGGTCGGCATGTTGTCGGCGATGGCCTTCTCAATGCGGTCATAGTCGATGACCACGCTCGCGCCGGATGACGTCGCCGCCAGGATCTGCTGCAGGATGGCGCGGTCGGCACGCTGGTTCGCTTCGATCCGGGCAAGAGCCTGGGCGTTGAAAGCGAGCTGGCCGTACGCGCTGGTCTTGTATTTGCCCCAATCGATCTGGGGATTCCAGAGAGCGTCCACCGGTGCTTTCTCGATCTGCTGCTCAATGGAGAGCCCGTCTTTCATGGACGGGCCGCCCTCCACCAGAGCCTCAGGGCCGAAACGCAGATAACGCTCGTTAGTCATACCTTCAGGGAGTTTTCCCATGGTCTTTTCCTTTACGGGAGGGGGATGCCGAGATTGACCAGCACCAACTGGTCCGCGGTGTAGGTGGGCGCTGGCGCACTGTTGCCAGACGATTCGATGGATGCCCCAGAGAAGAGGTCTTCCGGGTTGCTGCGGCCGTAGTAGCGGCTGTTCAGCACGTAGCCATCGCGGAGGATCTCGAAGTGAAGGTGAGGCGCCACGGACGCGCCGGTGGAACCGGACAGGCCAATGACCTGGCCCTCGGACACCCACTGGTCCTTGTTGACCTTCGCTCCGCCGTCGAGGCAGTGGCCGTAGATCCCGATGAAGGCGCCGTGGTCGATCACGTAGCCGTAGCCGAAGAAGCTGGGCAGGATCCACCACGGGTTGTCCGCGTAGGTGCCACTCAAACGCCCAACATGCAGCACGGTTCCCGAAGTGACCGCGTACACCTTGGAGCCTGAGCTGGCGCCGTAGTCCTGCCCCGTATGACCGTCAGGCTGGTAGTTGCCGTACAGCCACACGTAATAGCCCATTCCGGAAGCAGGGTCCGAGTTTGGGACAACGCCAGCGGTTGCGCCGTCGCCGAAGTCCTGCGTCAGTCGGGCGTCGACAGGTCGCCTCATGATGCCTCCTGGTCCAGTGATTCGGTGGTTGGCTTGTAGCCCTTGGGTGGCGTCGGGATCTCCACGTGCGGGAGGTGGTCCTCGATGATCTTCAGCAGCGTCGTGATGTACGCGTACGCCGAAGCCAGGCCACGCTGCAGCATGTCCACCAAAGCCCCAAGCTCGGCCTGCGCCCGGCCCTGGTCCTTCTGGGTTTCCTCTACGGCGGCAAGGCGTTCCTGCAGCTTCCCGTTGTTCGCCAGCAGCGTCGCGTTCACGGCGAGGACAGCGTCAAGGTTCGCCCGGTGGGTCGTGGCCACGAGGTTGTCTACCTCAGCCGGTGTCTTCAGGTCGCGGGCCTGCGCCTCGGACTTCACATTCCGGCGGTTGATCAATGACCCCACCAGAGCCACAATGGCGCCCAGTGTGCCGCCGCCGAGGATCAATGGCAGAATTTCAGTCATTCTTGTCCTCCTGCGGCAATGGGAGCTCCTTGATCAGCAAGAGCCGGTTGTGCGCCTCGATCCATAGGGCCCGGACTTTCACGATGCAGGCGCACGCAACGATGGCGTAGGTCAGGCCGCCCATAGCGGCGCGGTGCTGCCCGCTCGTGGCGATGCTCTCCATGAGCCCGGCCGCGTAGGTGAAAAAGACGACAGCGGCCAGTGACATGCCCACCATTTCCAGCCCGAACGACCAACGGTGTTTGCCCCGTATGAGGCCGGAGAACATCAGCACGCCGGCCACCAATAGCAACAGCCGGAACAGCACGTTCCACGGTGGTGACAGGGCGCTGATGGAGGCTGGCGTGAACTTCTCATCGAACGTGACAAGCACGCCGGTGATGATCAGCACCAGGGCAACGGCGGCCTCGAACGGTTGCGCGTAAAGATTCGCGAGACGATGACCAGTGAACCTATGCGGCATGATCGGCCCCTCTCACACGTACCACCCGAGCCCGCCGAGTTGGAACACCATCGCCCGGGCCACCTGAAGCGGTACGCCTGACCGGAAGCTGATCTTGATTTCGCCGGCGGGAGTAACTCGTAGGTCCGCCTGATAGGCGTTCACCAGCAGCGGCGTCAGAACCTCGCTGGGAGCCTTCGGTGCGAACTCCGGAGGAACCGTTGCCAAGGTGTACTCAGTGGCCGGCTTGTTGACGTCCATGGCGTCATACTTGATCGGGATCACGTTGGCCAGGCCGCCTTGCAGCTCAACTCGCCGCCCGATCCGGGAGACAGCCGGCGCCTTGACAGCGTTCTTCATCCACGTGCCCTGCTCGATGTAGATGCCCGGGTCGAAACCCAGCGGTACCGGGCCGCGCATCACGCCGCCGACATTCACCCACGTAGGCGAATCGTTATCGCTAAGGATGTACTGGTACTGCTCATAACCGACCGTGACCATGCCGCCGAGCTGGCCAAGGTACTGGCAAGCAAGGACGTCCTTCGCGTACACGCCACCGTTGCCAGCCCAGCACCGGATGTCCACGATCTCGCCCGGCTGGGTCTGATTCTCGATGATCGGCACCAAAGCAATGGGCTGGTCATCAATCGTTCCCGGCCCCGACAGCCTCGCACCGGACACAGCCTTCGTGGAACCGCCAGGGATGATCACGAACTTCGACTCACCCGCGGTCGGCGTCCAATCACGACGGACAGCGACAGTGTCCCAACGCGTCCCAGAAGCGGACGGCGGGAACTGCAGCGTCTCATTCTCCGACGTCTGATCCGTGATGCCGCACCCAAACCCCGTGCCAGCAGTTATTGACACGGTACGAGTAGCGCCGGCCACGATGCTGACCTTCCAGTCGTTCGCGCCAGACACCCCATACCGGGACGTGCCGATAGGGGCCGTCGAGTGAGCCAAAGCCCACGCGTCCTCGTTGTACGGTTTAGCCGGCGTGGTGTCATACCCGCGGGACGTGAATTCCACTGGCATCAGATACGCTCCTGATTCCGCTGCCCCTTACTAAGGGCAGCAAGTCGCTGTGCGAAAATCCGCGCAGGCTGGTTAGTTATCTCCCCAATGGACGGCTCAATCAGGGCGTAATCCTTGGACTTCCACGTGAGCTTCACTTCGCGGATGGTTTCGGTGATGACCACGCCGTTGCCGATGTCCACCGGGACGCGGTCGCCGACGCGGAACCCTTTCGGCCCGCCGTACTGGAAGATGCCGGTCCCGGCGAGGTCGAGTGAGAGCCCGTTCTTGGGCCCGTTCTCGTCAAGGGTTTCGCGGCCGCGGGCGTCCATCACCGAGTCAGTGTTGCCATCCCGGGCGTCCCGGAACGCCTCTGCACGCATGCCGTACTGGGCTTCACGTGCGGCGTCGATGAGTTGCCGGAACTTCCGGTCCACGCCTTCGCCCTGACCGGCCACCACCACGCGGGACGACGTCGGACGGGTGCGGGTCCATTTGGTCGTCTTCAGGGTGCGGCCCTTCACGGACAGTTTCCGCGGGAACAGGCGCGGCTCATAAACATCCAGGACCAGATCCGAGCCGACCTGCCGCACCGTCACGCCAATCCCGGCCAGTTCAAGGGCGGGGAACATCTTGTCTATCAACGGGTGCATCCGTACAGGAACACCACCCGGCACCACGGCGCCACGGTTCGCGTTGGCCGCCACAACCAGCCCGGGGATCCCCATGCGGGTCACGCCGTTCTCTTGCACCGCCGTCTTGATGATCGTCTCCGCGTTGCCCGTATAGGTCCGGTACTCGACGTTCTGCCCGGTGAGCGCCGCGCCCGGAACAGGCCAGCCAAGGATGTCCCGGAGCACCCGGAAGTCATCCTCAACCGTGAACGTCACATGCCCATCCACACCGTTCGTCTCGCCCTCTTCACCAGTGATAGGCCCAGAGATCAGATGCTCACCCTTGTACTTCACCCGCAACCGGGCACCGTCCGCCATGAGATGCGGCAAACGCTGATGGTTCAGCGGCACCGTCAACTGCAGCGTCCCGGGAAGGTTATGCCTTGGCGTCACCACCAGCGCGGACGGGTTACCGATCTGGCACTTGAACTGCCGGTCCTTATCGAACACGCTGACACGGAAGATGCTCACCACGCCCTCCGATACAACGACGGCAACAAAGCCTCAACCGTGCCAGTACCTGCAAGAGACAAAGACAAGGGGACGCTGGCGCCTGCAGGGATCGGCGCAAAATCCGCCTCACCCAGATCCGCCGAACGATCCACCGGGTTCACCATGTCCACACCGATCACACGCTCAGACGGTTTACTTGGGGCGCCCGGGACGACGTCGTACATGGTCGCGCCGATAAGGTCCGGTTCCGACTCGATCACCAGACACTTGCCCTCCGGCACATCAAACGGCACCTCAGCCACAAGACCATTCACGCCAACAGCAGCCTCAGTGGTTTCCCCATCAATGAACCAGCGAGCATACGACTCAACATCGCCAAGGTTGTCAATGGTCGCCTCAGAGATCTCAGCCCCGGAACCGATGTTGAAAAGGTGCGGCCCGTTCGGCTCGAAGAACGGCTGATACTCGCCGTTCTTCCAAGACCGGACAACCGGTTCACCCTCCCAGTAAGGATGCTCAGCCACGAACTTCAGCCCATAGCTTTGCCACCCGTGCTTCATCGGGTCATAGGTGAACGTGTGGTCACCGTCATCACGGAACCGGATCCGCAACCGGCGCTTAGTGCTATCCGGAAGATGCACCTCCCACACGCCCGTGTCGTCCGGGTCCATGCCCTGCCAGAACGCCCGGTCCCGCTCCATCCAGGCAGCAGAACCAGCAGCATCATCCACCCGGTAATCCGAATAGATATGGACCGGCCAAAACACCTCCCGGTCAAGAACTGAAGTGCCTTCATGCCTGGACCCGGCCACCGCGGGAGACGACGTCGAATGCCGCTCCGTGGTGACCGTCCCCAGCCCCCGAATGCCCGGCATCAGGAACAACCCTGACGCCGGGCTTGTCAGCGGCCACGTCACACCCTTAGCTGTCCACGTCATCCGGAGACGAGTCCAAGGACTCGCAGCCGGCGCAGGCGGCCGATAAGGAATCGCATAACTGATACCCATGGGGCTCCTTGCCTTATTGGTGGACCGCTTGCATGTCAGACAGCGAGTTCTCGAACTTCCGGACAGCCTCGTCAGCGTCACGGACAATGAGCTGCTCGATATTCAGGCCCGGCCCATTCCCGCCGCTCGCAGCGAGGCCGTACATGGTTTCCCACTGCCTAGCTGTCAAGATCGCTTCCGGCTTGCGAGTAGCGTTCATGATCTGCGACAGCCCAGGGTTCAACACCCCGCCGTTGTCATGCAGATACGGCAGCCCAGTGGACCCAAGACCGTTGTCCTTACCTCCCTGACCAGTGATGAAGTCAGAGACAGTGTTCAACAGCTTGTGTCCGACGCCGATAGCGACGTCAGCGAACATGCCACCCTGTGGGAATGCACTCTTGAACGCGCCAACCAGGCCGTCGATGATCCCCGAAAGCGGGTTCCAGGCCCCACCAGCCTCGCCGCCACCATCAAGGTATGCGGCAGGGTCGGTGTAGTGCGGCCATCCACCGTTGAGCACCATGTAGTGAAGGTGCGGGCCCGTGGAATTACCGGTCGAACCAACCTCGCCGATCTTGGAACCGGCCGTGACCATCTGCCCCATCTTCACCGCGAACGATGAAAGGTGCGCGTACCAGGTCTGCAACCCGTTCGGGTGATCAATGTGGATCTCGTTACCGCCGCCATACGATGACCAACCAGCAGAGGACACGCGGCCAGGACCAGCAGCAACAACCGGCGAGCCGGTGGGTGCTGCGAAGTCGATACCGTTGTGCGTGTTACTGAAAGGCTGCGAAACCGTGGCGCTGCCGATAGGACGGACAAGGCCGCCCTTCGCGTAACCAGACAAGGCTTTCGCCATTGCGTAAAGGTTGCCCACGCCGGCGCGGGATGTCTGCTCCTTCGTGAAGACAAACTCCCCAGCGTGCACAATGCCTGCCGGCTGGTACTTGCCGCCGTCACCCGTGTAGCCGCCATCAGCAAAACCAGCAGGCAAGGCAACACGCGGGAGCTTGTCCACGCCCGGCAACGAACCGGCGATGGTGTTGAACGCGCCAATCAGACCATCATTGATGACCGTATCGATGACAAACCGCACCGGCGCCTTCGCAACCTCCTGGATGCCCTCCCAGATCTTCTTGATCGCAGCAACACCAGTCTCGAACGCCTTGGGAATGTCCTCGTTGATCGCCTTCGTCAGGAAGTCGAACACCGGCTTAATGACCGTGTCCCAAGCCGTCTTGATCGCCCCGCCGATGCTGTCAAACACCGGCTTGATGCCGTTCGTGTACAACCAGTTCAACGCGTTCGGGATGACAACCATGAAGACGTTCACCCACGTGTCAAAGATAGGCTTCAACAGGTTCAGCCACACCCAATTGACCGCGTTCCCAATAGCGTCAAACACAGGCTTGACCGCGTTCAGGTAGAGCCAGTTCAACGCGTCAGGGATTACCTTCGTGAAGAACCACACCCAAGAGTCAAACGTCGGCTTCAGAACGTTGTTCCACGCCCACGTGATAGCGGCGCTGATCCCGTCAAAGACCGGCTTCACCACGTTCTCGTACAACCACGTGAACGCTGCAGCGAAGACGTCATGGACGAACGTCACAGCCGTGTTGAAAATCGTCACAGCCGCGTTCCACCAGTCAGCAATCGTGTTGCCGATCCCAACGAACGCCTCAACCATGCGAGCCCAGAAGTACTGGAACAGCGGCACAACGATGTTCATGATGATCGACACGATGACCTGGAACACGCCCCGGAAGAACAGGTAGAACCCGCCAATGATGACGCTCGCCGAGTCGAACACTGGCTTCAAGACGTTCAGGTACAGCCAGTTGAAGACCGCACCGACAACGTTCGCCGCCGTCGTGATGCCATCAAAAATCGGCTTGATCACAGACTCATAGACCCAGCGGATTGCCGCCGAGATTCCTTCGAAGGCTGGCTTGATCGCGTTTTCGTAGAGCCAAGTGAAGGCGTCACCGACCCAGCGCAGAGCGGAGTCAACGCCGTCCTTGAACCAACCGACGTTGTTGTAAGCCCAGACGAACGCGGCCACAACTGCCGCGATAATGCCGATGATCCAGCCGACAGGCCCCATAGCAAGCAACCACCCAGCCGCGATCCTTGCGCCCTGAATCATTGCTTGGGCGCCCATCAGTATCCAGCTACCGACGATTGCTGCTCGAGCGGCCACCATCGCGGCAACAGCCTTTACAGAGTCCCACTGGTACATCAGCCAGACAGCGGCAGTGATAGCGCCTGAGGAAACTGCCGCGGCGGCAGCGGCCACCCAGCCGGCGATGATCCTCGCGAAGCCCCATAGCTGCGAGTAGGTTGACTTGATCGCGGCACTTTGAGTTGTCACCCACGAGAGCTTCTGTTTTGCGGCTGATGTCAGCGCTTCGATGCCAAGCCGAACCCAGTGCGGGATGAGGGCAGTGATGATAAGGCCTGAAATGATTCCGATAGGGACTCGCATGTCCCACAGGAACTTGGCCACGTCAGCGCCGCCATCGATGACCTTCTTCAACGCGTCGGGAATCTTCAGCACGGTTTCACGCACCGTCAGGAGGAATCCAACGAACCGAGAATCCTCTTCCCACCCGAAAGTGCGACGCAGCATGCCCTGGTAGTCGCCCTTCACAATCAGGTCATAGAGTCCGATAGCGCCATCGCGGGCCTTCAGCAGAAAGTCCACAAATGGCGAGTCTTCTTCCCACCCGAAAGCGGTTGTGAGCTTGCCGGTGAAGTCGCCCTTTACGATCAAGTCATAAAGCCCTCGAGCGCCAGTCAGCGCCTTGTTCAGGAAGTCGCCAATCGCAGCGCCCGCGACCTTCGCACCCTCTTCAAGCGGCTTCAACCACTCGATAGCGCCAGCGAAGAAGTCCCGAATCTTGGGGTAAACACCGGACAGCAGGCTTGCCCCGATGCGACCAACAGCCGCCATGGTGTTCTTGAAAGCACCCTGCAGCGTGTCACCGGACTTCAGAGCGGCGCCGCCTAGGCCGTTCTCCATTGCCTTCTGGAAGATCTCGAAGTTGATCTTGCCCTCAGATGCCAAGTTGACTGTTTCTTCAGCCGTTTTGCCGAGCTCCTTGGCCATGAGCTGAACAATGGGGATACCCGCGTCGTTGAGCTGGGCGATCACATCACCCTGGATCTTGTTCGAGGATGCAACCTTGTTGAAGATCGCGCCCATCTCGCCCATGCCAACGCCGGCGATAGTCGCTGCGTCACCAGTCAGCCGGAGAGTGCGCTCCAGGTCCTTGCCCGGCTTCACGCCAGCGGCGACAGCGCCAGCGGCAACGGTCGCGGCTTCGTCCAGGCCGAACGCGGTTCCTTTGACAGCGGCCATTGCGTCGTTCATGATGCCTGTGACCGTCTCGACGTCATGGCCAAGGCCGGACAGCTTGGCTTTGGCGTTTTCGATAGCTTGCAGACGACCGAAGCCCTTGGTGAGTGCCACGCCAAGCCCGGTAATCGCGGCGCCGCCAACGGCAACCGCGCCAACCTTCAGCGCAGTACCAAGTGCCGTGCCCATCCTGGCACCAGCCGAGCGCCCTGATTCCTCAGCTATTCCATCCAACTCGCGGGCAACACTCTGCTGAGCGCCCTTGAACGATGGCTTGACCAGCACTTCAGCTACGCCGATGACGGGCACAGGGCCTCCTATTGAGTTGTCACAGGTCCTCCGCGGAGAAACCAAACTGGCCGGCGAACTGCACAGCCCATTCGCGCTCAGCAGCCTTCATAGCCGCCTGAATCTTCGTCTGCGGAGTCGGGAACGGCTTCACATCGCCTGGCTTGCCGCCGTTGGCCTTGATCGTCGCGGCAGTGAGCACCTTGATCCCGTTGGAAATCTCACTCAACAAAGTCGCGTTGAGATCCCACTCGGAAGTGCGCGGCGCCCAAGGATCACTCGCCCTACCCTGGCTCGCTTCAGCAATCGCTTTGGCCGCTTCAGGGTCATTCGCTATAGCCTCGTTGAGCCGGCAAGCGGCGGGCAGCATGTCGATCAATTCGAGCAACGCCACCCACCGCTTGCCCGCGAACCACTCCGCAAGATCCACGCCGGGATACTCGTGTGCGAGGTCGGCGCGGATCTGCGGACGGTAGCGGGTTAGGAGCTCGCGGAGGCGCGCCCTTCCCCCGGCTTCCCAACCGTCTGCTCGTAGTAGTCCATGACACGCTGAATCAAGGCAGCATGAACGCGGAGCGGGATCTTCTCAGCCTTGTACGCCTCGAAGTCCTTAGGGGCCAGCCACTTCTCCAAGAAGGAGAAGTCATTCTGGCCAGTCTGTTCGAGGTCTTTGAAGAACTCGTTTGCCTCGTCCGCCGGCATGTCAAATAGGTCGGGGAAGGTGATGCGCTTACCGCCAGAAAGAGCAAGCACGAACGCTTCCGGCTTTGACACCTCAGCCTCGAGCGCGGAAAGGGACAGGTGGATGGTTGGCTTGTCGTTAGCCATGGTGTTACCTCCGGGTGGTGGTTGGTTTGTTTATGCGGGGATGATCTCGG
The DNA here is from genome assembly GCF_025452095.1 of Paenarthrobacter sp. JL.01a. NCBI lineage: Bacteria > Bacillati > Actinomycetota > Actinomycetes > Micrococcales > Micrococcaceae > Paenarthrobacter > Paenarthrobacter sp. JL.01a. Next base: position 876,928 of record NZ_CP104877.1, on the reverse strand, counting down.
AGTCAGTGCTGGCGTCAAGCATTGGCAGCGCTTCCTCCATTAGTGCGGTGTACTGTCCATAGGTGTATGCGCGGCTGTCGAGGATCACGAGAACGTCAAGCGAGACGCCCCTCATCGCACGGGACTGGCGGGAGAATATGTGTAGCTCGCCGCCCTCCCTTGAGGTGATTCGCTCGCGGCCATTTGTCCGCGTGATTTTCTCTGCGGTTTCGGCCATCACCTCGGCAACGCGGGAGAACACTTCATGCGCACCGACTTGCGTAAAGCCAACGAGCCCGACGCGAAGACCATTGGCAAGATCGCGCTGAATTCCTTCTACGACGTATCGGCTCATGGTTACTTGCTGGGTGTGGTTGCGGGCTTGGCCGCGTCGGATTCCTTCACAGCGGCCGTCTTGGCCTTCTGCTCAGTGAACCCGCCGGCGCGGAGCTCAGCGGCTTCGCGAGGAATGGAAGTTTCGACCGCAATGGTTCGGCCGTCAGATTCTTTGGTGAAGCGGGGCATGATGACTCCCTTGGGCTTGTCGGGTGGTTGGAGGGTTTGAAGCGGGCCACGCCACCACCACCCGGAAAAGTGGCGCGGCCCGCGGTCTATTACGGCGTGCCCTGCGTGAAGCCCAGGACAGTCGAGGCCGCCTTAGCGCCCGTACCGCCCATGTACTTCCGGACAGGGGTGCCGATCTCTTCGTCAGTGAAGACGTCAAACGTGAGAGGCTGAGTGACCGGGTCGCTCGAACCCCACTTTTCGGAGTCCGTCGAAGCAAGCTTCACCGAGCCGTATCCGCGGCCGATGATCCAGTTCTTGTCCGCCGGCCCGTCCGAGCCGATCACAAGGAAGCGGTACTCCTGACCAACAGGCAGCTCCGGCTCATCAAACACAACCTCACCGGTCGTGGCGTTCTGCGTGACGGCGGTCAGGTCCGTGCCGTTCTGCAGCTCAAGCATGTGCTTGCGGCCATACTCCAACGGTGTCAGGGTGATGGACCGCGCAACTTCGGTCACGTCAGAACGTGCCGCGCCTGCGTAACCGAAAGCGCTGACGTCCTCCTTGGAAACGTCACGGCCGAACTCATATCCGTCAGGCGTGACAATGCCGATGGGCAGCCATCCGGCAGCCTTCAGGTCAACGAGAGCCCCAGCGCCCGTGAACAGAGTGTCAGGAAGATCCACGCTCGTTGGCGCGAGGAAAGCAACCGCCTTCTGAATCTTCCGGATCAGCGTCCGGTCATCAGCTTCCTGGCGGATAGTGTCAAAAGTAGGCATGGCAATGAACCCCTTTCAAGGGCAATGGTTTTTGGTATCCCCGTTCGGGGTTCAGAGAGGGCGGGACGTGACCAGGAAAGTCGCGTCCGCCTTATTCAAGGTGTCCGAAGCGTACGGAACATCCGTTGGCACCTGGTCAACGCTGATGCCATCCAAGTAACCGTGAACCGTCTCGATATCGGTCCCGCAGATGAACGCCTTGATGGACTCCAACGTGTTTACCGCCTGCGTGCCCGGCGCGTAGCATTCCAACGTCACCCGGTCCACACGATCGATGTAGCCCTCGGTGCCGCCAGTCGTGTACACGAGCACCACCGGGAACGGGCCCTGCAACACCCCGTAATCATCGGCCGGCAAATGCCACACCATCCGGACTGTCTCGTCCAAATGCTCCGTGCCGTCCACCAAATCAGTCAGGCACTCACGAACATCCGGGAAAACAAGACCATCAATCACTGACCCACCACCTTCATGGCCTCAATGACGCGGCGCAGAATCGAATCCCGGGCGTCCTTGTAATCGTGCGACTTCTCCCGAACAACAGCACCGGCGCGGCGCTCATTAGCCCAGCCCGCCGTAACGGTCGCTGGCGCCGCCTCGTACGTGCCCCGGCCCACAGCTTCCGCGTTCCCAGCAAGCCGCTTAGCAGCCGCCAAAGTCGCGTCACCAACAGTCTGATATGTGGCCAACTCCTTCAGCCCCGCATCATCCGCCTTGTAGTTCCGTGAACCACGGACACTCCGAAGTGCCATCAGGACCTCACTAATCCGACCTCGTCACCCAAAGGCCACTCACCCGGCAACCCATCAACAGACCACTCACCAGACATCCGGGCACCAGCCGGCACCCGCACCCGGTCCTTGGGAAGGAACGAAAAGCCAGGATCAGGATCCCGGTACAGAACTGCCGTACTCGCAACAAGGTCCGCACGGTCCGCCGGCTCCGACGTTGCACGCGGCGCCACGATGCAATCCCGAACCGGGATCTCAGTGACAGGCAAAGGGTTGCCTTTAGCGTCCCGACCGCCACCACGCAGCACCACAACATCAGTGCGCCACTTCCTCGGAAAGCGCTTGACTATACCCATCAGGCGCCCTCGAATATCGGTTCACCAGCGATGTCCGCACCGCAAGAGCAGTAGGTTGCTCCGAAGTTCAGGTTGCACCATGGCAAATGGTTCGCCGTGCTTGGCCCTGCGATGGTCACACCGAAAGCCTTCTGCACACCATCACCAAGAGCCTTGCGTTCCTGTTTCGTGAGGTAGAAGTCACCGTTCGGGTTGACCGGCTTGAACGTCTGCGAGAACGGTCCACCGGATTGCTGAATGCTTTCCATGCCGGCTTCGTCCGACTCAGGCATTGCCCGCTTGACGACAGCGCAAACAATCCGCCGGCGCGTTTTCGGATCAGCCGCACCAGCAGCCGGAACAGTGTCCAGGATGAACTGGGACGCATCCTCCAACTGAGTGTTGGCGTAGGCATCAGCCCCAACCGGGAAGTCAGGCCAACGATCCTTCAACTCGCTCAACGTAGCGAACGGGAACGGTGTCACATCGGCCATTGGCCTGACCTCCTAGTTGTGGTGCTTACTCGGACTCGAAGAGAGCCTTGATTTCCTCGCGCTTGAGGTCCTTCAGCTCTTCCTCAGTCTTGCCCTGAGCAGCCGCGTACGCCTGCCACTCAGCAAGGCCAGCGTTCCCTGCCGGCTTTTCCGCGCCAGACGGGGCTGCCGGATCGCCGCCAGTAGCGGCACCGGCATCGGTCTCTTCTTCGTAGGGGACGTAATCGGGGCCGAGATGCACAGCGTCAGCCTCGGAGACGTTCACGCGGGATCCTGACTGCTTGTTTGTGAACCGCGGCATCAGACGGCATCCACGATCTTGGCGAAGCGGTCAGCGAAGACGTACCAGCCGTAAACAACCTCGAGTCGCAGTGCGATCTGGTTGTTGCGCTTCAGGTCGCCCTGCCCATCCGGATCGCCGAAGCGGATCAGTTCGACCGGCAGTTCGCGCTGGATTCCCCAACGGATGCCGTTCTGGAAGTCACCCACAATGGCGCGAACCTTCGTGTCAGTAGCCTCTGGAGTGCCCGAAACTGTGTTGCCCTGGGCCGCGTTGATGCCCAGGATGGAGGTCACGTCAGTGCCGAAGCCAAGCTGCGGGTAACGCTGCGTGCCGGAAGGAGAACCGTCCGCGTTCTTCGTCTGCAGGTTGGCGAGCGCCCATGCGAACTTCGGGTCGATGGCCACGCCGTTGACACCCCACGACGTCGGGGTGTTAACCAGCAGGCCGACAGCGGCGCGAAGGTCAGCGTCAGCTTCCGCCGTCGCGATCTCAACGCTCTTGGTCGTCGCAGTGACATAGTTGTCCCAGCCGGTGATAACCGAACCCGTGAGCGGGTTGATGCGGTGGTACAAGCCGAGGTCAAGTGCGCGGGAAAGAGCGACTTGACCGGCGCTACCAAGCTGGCCAAGTACGTCAAGCTGGTAGTCCTCAGAGGCCCACTGAACTTCCTCGTTGAACCGCATGGTGACCTGAGCCTTGTGGGGCTTGGACTTCACGGAGCCGAAGCCGCCCGTGGTGGATCCCTTCTGGGCGCCTTCCTCCACAAACTCAGCCTTGGGGAAGTCGTTGAAGGTGATGTACTCAGTCTCACCGAAGCGCTGAGGCTCACGATTGGAGAGCTTGGCGACAGTGGACAGGGTGCGGGTCTGCTGGATCATGCCGTCCGCGATATTGCGGGGCAGCAGAACCTTAGTTTCGGCGGTACCGAAAACAGCCATGGTTTTACCTTTCGATTAGTCTTTGCCGAACAACTGCTTGACCGCAGCGCGGTCATCAGCGGCCGGAACGTTGCCTGGCGAGACTTCCTGGCCCGGGATAATTGGGCCGGAAGGTTTGAGCAATGCGGCGAGCTGGTCAGCGTGGGCCTCAAGCTCTTCACGGGTAGAACCGCGGAGAGCATCAGCCGGCACCTTCTTGGCAGTTGCGACATCAGCAAGAAGCGCGGAACGCTCCTTCTCTGCCGCGAAGCCCTTGACCTTGCCGTCGAGCTCAGTGTTTGTGGCCTCAAGCTCAGAGATGCGCGACTGGAAAGTTTCAACCTGCCCGGCTTTCGCCTTGAGATCGTCATAATCCGCAAACTGGTTCTTGACTCGTGCCACCCGGTCCTGAATGATCCGGTCCAACTCGGCCTGACTGGCAGGCGCCTTGAACTCCGCAATCTGACCGTTCGGTTCTCCCGCTGCTGCGGTACCTGCATCAGGATCAACTTCCATGACCGCATCGCCGAAAGTCAGGCGGTGAAAGTCAAGGAGCTTCTGAACACCACCGGGGGCGGTGATGTCGATTCCATGCAGCATCTTCTTAGGCATGTGAATGCGCCTTTCCGTTTGGCCCCGTCGGGCATGTTGAACCGCGCTACGGGCGCGTACCGCCTCGCGGGAGAACCGCGGAAGTTTAGTGGGTGTGGACGCCGTCTTTCACAGCGTCCGGATGCAGCCGCCGGAAAGCAGCCGCAATGTCCTTCACGTCATTCGAGCCAGCCTCATCACGGGCTGACTGGTACATGTCGTAGTAGTCATCCGGCAGATAGCCGGGAGGGTAGTCAGCGCTGGAACCGATCCGGACAGCCTGGCAGTCACAATCACCGTGATAGTCCTCGCCACTCTTGTCCTTCTTGGCTGCCCGTTCGGAAACGTACACAGCATCACGAGAGGCGAGGATCAGGCACCAAGTGCAAGTCTTGGCGCCCGTGGGCACGCGGGCCCAAGCCACACCTTCACGCTTCGCGTTGAGGGCCATCGTTGACCGGCCTGGCTGCTTCACGTACTTGTCAGCAGCGGTCAGCAGCGGGCCAACGATTGCCTCCGGCGTGGGCGTCCATAAATGGCCAGCGAGGTACCGAATTTTTGACTGCACAGCATCAGCCGGCACGTTGGCCGCGAGAGCCAGCCGGAACCGCCCCACAGCCCCATCAGCCGCCCGCTGCTCCTGGTACCACTCCGCAGCAATCGAAGCCGCCACGGAGCCATACTGGGCTGTCAGTACCGGCATGAATTCCAGCAGGGCATCACGCACCAACTCGGGCTTGGTGAAGTCCAGCGACCGCACGAACGCCTCAAGAGTGTCCTTCACCCGCTTAGAGAGCTCACTGTTGGCGGCACGGAACTGCTCGATATCCTCCCGTGCCACCATTCAGCTATTCCCCCTCAGCGCGGATCGTGATCGGCTGGCCCGGGATGAACTTCACACCATCCAAGCCAACAAGCTGCGCCGCCGACTCAGCGTCCACTCCAGCACGCCGGAGCGTACCCAGCGCGGCAGCCTTCAGGTTCAAAACCTCAGCCTCAGCCTTTTGCGTCTCGTCAGGTGCGCCGCCTGCGGCAGGCACGCCAAGCAGTTGCCCAATCAAGCCGCCAGCCTGATTCAGCTTCCGCTCATCCTGGATCCGCTCAACCTGGTCATCATCGAACACCGTCTCAAGCAGGACAGGCGAGCTCTTCAGATCCTCATTGGCGCCGGCCAGCTTCACGTAAGCATCAGCATTTGCCGACGTCGAACGGAACTCCGGATCCGCGAACCGTGCCGACAACTTCCACGACTCCGCAGACGGCTCCGTAAGCCCGTCACGGACCATGACCGCCAGCCGCGCAACGTTAGCCACAGCGTTACTCAGCACATACTTGTTCTGGTACGTCACATCAATCAGCAGGTCATGCTCCGCGGCCCGGATCGCCTCAGCGCTTGCCGGATTGTCATGGATGACACCCAACGAGTTCAACGGGATGCCAGTCTCACCAGAGAACGCCGATGCCACCGTCCGGAGCATGTCCGAGTGAGGCGTCATCGTCGCCTGCTGCAACTGCTTGATGCTCGGCGCGTTACCGTCAGCATCACGAGTCAAAGCAATCAGACGATCCATCGCAAGCTTGAACTTCTTCGACTCCGAAACCTCACCGAACGAATCCGGGTCGATACCCTCAATAGCAAGCTGCGGGGAGCTATAGAACTCCGCGTTGCCCTCCATGCGGACATAAGCCCGGACGGCCATGTCACACAAAGCCATCACTGGCTGAGTGATCCTCGAACGGCCAAACGGCTTCGTCAACTGCGGATCGTAAGTCAGCGGCTCCACAAGAGTCCGGCGGATCTTGTTCTCGATCCGTTCAGCCCGCCAGCGCCCAAGTGCGTTACGAGCACAGCGAAGAACCACATCCGGCAGGTACACAATGAACTCAGACGGGCGGTCGTCACTGAAAGCGGAGATCGTCAGGGCAGCGCTGATACGCCGGCGGCGACGATCCCACAGCGCCGCGGACGTTTCAGCAGAATGCGACTGGATCTGAACATCAGGCTCACCAACATCGCCCTTCGCCACAGTGACGAAAGCCGGGCCATGCTTGTACGCCGAAACAATCCCCTGGGAGAGTTCCAAACCAAAGTTGTTCTCCGTGAGCGTCCGGCCCAAGCCCAAAGGATCCTCAGAGCCAGGCAGCCGCAACCCCTCGAACTGCGAACGAATCGCAGCCTTCCGGACAGCCATCGTGCCCCACCCCAGATAGAACTTCGCGTTCTTCAACTGCGGGGGAAGCATCAGGTTGAGATCCTTGAACGCCTGCTCACCGTCGTAGTACAGCGACCGCTTCAAGTTCTTGTCTCGACGGGCGCTCCACTCAGCAAGCAAGCTCCGGATCTTCGACAGCTCATCCACAGTTACGTTGTCAATCCGCAGGCCAGTAATGTCAGTGGCGGTCCATGCACTCACAGGAAACCCGCCTTTCTGCCTGGTCGGCGTCTCGTCGTCTTTACGCCCCAATGGGCAAGGGTCACAGCATCCAGCAAAACCACACTCTCGCCTTCCGGAGCAGCCCAGCCAAAGCCGCCAGTCGCGCCGATCTTCCGCTTCTCAGCAGTCTTAACCTGGTCGTCCAAGTCCTTCTGGCCGAGGTGGGACAATTCCTTGTCATGGGACACGATGGCCGCCTCAAGCATTGAATGAGCCGCGACCACCTGATCAGTTCCAGGAGTCCAGATAACAGACTTCGGAACACCACCCTCAATGAGTGCATTCACGAGATAACCAACGCCGGACTTGCCATCAACGACGATCTGCGCGGCGCGCTCATGACGTTCCAGCAGCCAATCCACAAGCCAGCGCGTCCCGTCCGCCATCCATGACATCTTGATGCCCTCAACATGGACAGCGCCGACGTCTGGCCGGCGTGCAGCCGCGAGTGCCACGGCGGAACCGTCAATCGCAAACTTCACCGCGAACACTTGCCGGCTGTCATCATCAGGAACATCGTCCTGGCTGATCTTCAAACCATTCCAAGCGCTGACCTTGATTGCCTTCTTGGTAAGAGCTTCCTCATCCCACTCGCCGTAAGCCTCGCGGCGGTAGCTTTCATCGGAGCCCAACAGTTTCCGCATGCGTTGAATCGCCGCGTCACTGGTCCGGTGGGGATAGGAAGGATTCGCCTTCGCTAGCTGCTTCCGATCATCCAAGCTCGCGCCCTTATCGGCAGAAAACTCGATGTAGAGCGTGTCAGGGTCCCCGTTCAGGGCAGCCTGCCGGACGTTCGTGAACACCTCGCCAGGGTCCTTGGGCCGCGGCGGGGTTCCCATCATGAACACAAGACCATTCGGGGCCGCATTCGTCGCCGGCACCATATCCGACATCGCATCAGCGGTAAGGATCTGGGCCTCATCCAGCACAAGGATGTCAACCTCATCGAAGCCACGGCCAAAACCAGACTCACGGGCGCCAAACAAGATCCGAGACCCGTTCTTGAACATGATCTCTTGCTCACCGTTAGTCGCCCGGACATTCTCGATGTACGGGGCGATCTTCGGCTTGCGAGACATGCCCTGCATCTTCTTGAACGTCTCGTTGTGAGTCCTGGTCCGGTGAGCCGTCCAGATCACAGTCAAGTTCGGGAAGATAGTGCAAAGAGCAAAAACGATGGCAGCGATCAGATACGTCTTGCCGACCTGCCGAGGAATCGAAAGAACCACACCACCGATGCCGGCCGCGTATAGTCCATCCTCACGCTTAGCCAAAGCCAAACGGGCCGCGCCATCCTGCCAAGGATCCATCGGCATACCCATGGCCTTCGCCCGGTCACGCACAGGCGGGAACCCAGTCGAAACAATCCCAGTCGGCCGGCAAATATGCCGCGCAACCTCAGATAGCTTCCTCTGACCACTCTTCGTCGGCGGAGATGTCACTCTCTCGTTCCTCCTCGAGCTTCTGACGCCTCAAGGCATCAATCTCCTTGCTGATCTCAATCTGGCGACGAGACAAAGCAGCGAGATCCCGGGGAGAAGTGTTTTCGTTGTCCAAAGCACGAGCAATCACACGACGCATAGCCATCAACTCAGCAACACGATCACCAGACTCAGCAGCCTCCAAGACCGTCTTAGGCTCAGTGCGCTCAGCCTTCTCATCAGGACCCACAGCACGCAACGGGCTCTTAGACATGCCGCCACCTCCTGACGGGCTGTGTGGAAAAAACGCGGGGAGAGATCGCTATGCAGGGTGGGGCTAGGCGGGTGGGGGGTCCTGGGGTATACCCCCTGGGGGCCTGTGGATAACCCCTCTTTGGGCTCCCTGGCTACCAGTTTGTGCCGGTTTCTAGCTCTACGGTGTTGACAATGGGTCTTGATTTCTTGCGGTTTAGGAGCCCGCCAAGCTGTTGATTGCATTGTCGGCAGATGGTTCGCGTGTTTTCGAACGTGTCCAGGCCGCCTTTTGACCATGGGATGATGTGGTCTGGTTCGGGGCTGTTGGGGCGGCGTGTGTAGACCCAGTCGAGTCCGATGCCGCAGCGTGGGCAGTTGGTTAGGCCTGCGTCTCGGTCGTGGTCGAGTCGTTGTTTGCGTACTCGTTGCCAGTTCGCTGTGCCTGTCCTGCTGCTTGCCATGGTGTCCTCACATGGTTGGTGCCAGGCCCGGCCGTGGTGCACCGTGACCGGGTCCGGCGTTGCTGCGGTCTCACCCATCCGTCAGCTATGGGATGTGGTGATCTACTTTGCTAGGCCGCGTTTTCTGTTGTTGGTCGGCGTGCGTTTCGATCAGTGGACGTGGACCGGCTCGAACGGTCAGCAATGCCTTGGCTTGGCACGCCCTTTGTGCCGGCGTCGTCTCGACGAGCGGCGGTGTCCGTATCGCTGGACTGCGAGATGTCGGCCTCCATGGGGGGGTGAGGGCAAACAAAAAAGGTCCCACCGTGTTGGTGGAACCTGAGTGTAGAGCCAGCTCTGCCGCGCTCTACCCACACTTTAACAGGACATTTGACAGTGGGCAATTACATCGGTGTTATTTCCTCCCGATTCGTTGCCAGACGTCGATCACGTCTGCTGGGTGGTATGCGGGTTGGCCGTCGTTGCTTGCTGCTTTGAGGTGCCCGTCTCGTACCCAGTCGCGGATGCGTTGGCTGATGAGGTGGACGCCTGCTTTGTCTCGGAGCCATGGGAGTAGTTGCCTTGTGGGCATGGGTTGGAGGTTGGCTGCTTTGAGTTTGGCTTTGTTGGCTGCGTGGTCCACCATCTCCGCTTCGGGCCCGGATACCAGGAGTTCGGCTTTGGTTACCCAGTCTTGGATGAGCCAGGCGAGGCCTGCTGCTCGTTCGTCGTGGGCGTAGTCCTTGGCGCTTGTTCCGACGCTCTTGAGGTTCTCTTGGAGTTGTAGTGCGTCGAGGTTGAGTGGTGCGGCGGATCCTGGTTTGCCGCCGCCGTTCCAGCCGCCTCCTACGGGCCGTACGTGGTCGAGTTTGGCGATGGTGACCGTGAGTGCCGTGATGAGTGTGGGGACCTTGTCTAGCCATGCTTGGAGGTCGCGGACGCATTGCGGGCAGAGGTAGGTGTCTGTGTGGTTGAGGCAGCCGTCCGTGGTGCACTCGTGACTCATTCTTGCCTCCTGTACGGGTTGCGGGTGTGGGCGTCCGGGTCGTCCATGTTCACGTCATGCATTGGGCCGCCTTGCTTGTAGCCTTCATCCCATGCGATGGCCATGAGAGGCTGGGCGGCGGCAAGAATGTCTGCTGCGACGTTTGGGCGGTACTTGGCCAGGGCTGCCTCGACTTCCCTGCCTGCGGGATCTTTTGTATCGGTTCGCTCACCTCGGTAGTCGAGTGGGAATTGTTCGCCGCAGAGTGTGCACTTCCAGCCTTTGTGGACGTCCAGCTCAAGATGGTGGTGGTGTTCTTGCTCCGTCACATTGCCTCCTTTGCTGGTTGTGTGATGGTGATGAGGACGCCGGGGTTGCCGTGGTAGGTTTTGGCGGCGTGGAAGCTGACTATGCGGGCGTCGTCCACGATGACTCCGGGGATGACGGTTTTGGTCTTCTTGTGTTTGGTGGTGCTGAGTGAGTCGAAGACTGCGCGGGTGAGTTTGTCGAGGTCTGGTTTGACGGCGGGGAGTGGCCATCGTGGTCGCTGTGGTGGTTTGAGTTGGAAGACCATGCTGACTGTGATTGGTCCGTCGAGTGGTTCGCCGGTGTGTTTGGCGAGGGTGGCTTTGCGGATGGCGAGTCGCCAGGCGGCGAGTTCGGGTTTGACGCCGACGATGCGGCCGCGCCAGAGCTCAACGGATCCTTGTGGGACAGGATCCCCAGGGACGAATACGTGGATCATCATCATTTGAGGTCCTCCCAGAGTGAGCGTGCGAATGCTTGTTCTTGCCATGGTGCGAGGCGGCCCCATCCGAAGGCGTCCATGAGGGGCTGGAAGGTTTCGCGGACTGTGGCCCCGATGCTGTTCCCGAAGTGCTTGAAGGTCTGCACGTGCCGCTGCTTGCGTTCGATGGCGCGGAAGTGGTCTGGGTAGGTTGCGTGGACGGCGCATTCCTCGCACGTAAACACCCAGCGTGCTTTGCCTTCTTTGCGGATCATGCGTGTGGCTCCTTGTCGGCGAGGATGAGTTCGTCTGGGGCGTACCAGAGTGGGCTGATGGGGTTTAGGCCGGTTATGCGGAAAGGCATCATGGCAGTGGGTGATTTATCGATGCTGGTCACGCGGCCTACTTGGTCGAAGTGGTAGTCAGCACGGTCGATGACGCGGACGGTGTCGCCGAGGCGGAATTTCATGGCGGTCACTTCCGGAGCTCTGCGAGGTTGCGGGTGAGGTCCAGGGATGCACGGCGGAGTGCCCCTGTCTCTGCTGAGCCCCAACTGTGGTCGCTTTGGTAGGTGGTGTCACGCCGTTCGTTTTCGGCGTTGATCCGCTCAAGGGCGGACTCGGCCTTGCTGATGAAGCGTTGCGCTTCAGTGATGGCGCCTTCGATCTTGGATCGGGTCATGGTCATTTGGTTTCTCCTTGGGTATGGCTAAGCCCCAGCGTTTGCCGGGGCTTTGTTGTCTTCGATGTGGGGTTCGTAGATGTTGGGTGGGTCGTAGTGTCGGCCGATCATGTCCATGGGTCGGATGCCTGCTTTGTAGTCGGCGTTGCAGCACCGGCATTGGTGGGCGGGTTCTCCGATGTGGTCTTGGCATGGTGCGGGCCGTGGGAGGTGTTTGCGGGTCTCTTGTGGCCAGAAGCGTTGGTCGTGGAGGAAAGCCCCGGGTGTGTCAATGAGTGGGTCGCGGGCTGCGCTGACTGCAGCCGCCGCGATGTCAGCGAACGGGGCGGGGTGAGTGTGGTTCTTCTCCAAGAGTTTCAGCATGGCCGGGGCGGACCAGCGTGGCCTGATTTCGTGGAGTAGGGATGCCAGCGCTTTGGCTTGGTTTTCGGTGATCAATGGTTGCTCCTTCCTTCAATCAGATGTCTCGGCGGGTGCCCTCACTTAAGTGACGATTGATTGAGAACTTTCACCCATCTCTCTAAAAAGCACCCCAAACAGAAGGTGAGATAGACACTTAGGTGAGTAGCTATATAGGTGTTGGTGTTGGTGCTTATTTTGGGTTACAGGTTTGCTATGGATTTGCTATAGCGTTTTGTAAGCGGCCGCTTACAGTTCTGCTTATCCCGCTTATGCACCGTTCGGGACGCTCACGCACAGTTCGCAGTCCTCTTTGAACACTCCACGGTCCACGTGCCAGCGTTTGTGTGCTGACTCTTTACCGCCTCTGGTGCCGCGTTCCTGCTTCTCTTGCCGGCGCTGGTCGATCTCTAGCTTCGAGGGTTGGTGGCTGAGGTAGTCGTGGAGCTGGTACCCGTCCTTTGTCTCTTCGACCAGGCCCGCTGAGATGAGTTCCTTGCCTGCTTTGATGCCGCGCATGTTCAGTTCGTGCTGGCTGAACTTCCCGTCGCTTTTCGCCTCGTTGCAGTCCGCTATGAGTTCGACGTGCAGCCGGAATGCTTTGTCTGACAGGGTGCGGATCTTGCGGTGCCGCGGGTACTCATTCGTGAGCGTGAAGTACGGGCGGGTGTCCTTCGCCACGGCTACTCCTTTCTTATGCGCTTGTTGCGGTCGTTCATGTAGGTGTTGTGGGCGCCTTTACATGCTTGGCATGCTGGGATGCCGTGGTTTTGGTGTTGCCGGTAGCCTTTGCGGGTGCCGCACTTGGAAGGGTCAAACGTGATGGTTTGCCGGGGCCCGGACCATGTTTCTGCGCCGTTGTAGCGGTAGGTCACGCCGCCTTCCTTCTGCTTGAGTGTTTTTGTCGGCCCCAGTCGTATTGGTGTTCTTGGCGGAGGGTGCGTTGGTGTTCGGCGCGTTGTTGGTGGTCCCATTTGGCGTGTGGGTAGTGGCGGCGCATGGTTTCGGGGTCTACGTGGTGGGTGCGGCAGATTTCGGCTTGTGACCAGCCGTCTGCGATGGCGGCTTCGATGGTGGCGCGTCGTTCTGGGGTGAGTAGGTGGGGGCTTGTGAGGCCGAGTTCTGCGCGGACGTTGGCGATGCCACGGATGCTGCATCCGAGGTCGTGGGCGATTTGTTCGAGTGTTTGGCCTTGTTGGGTGCGACGGCGGACTTCTTCGCGGTCGATGGATTTCTTGCGGCCGTTGCCTGGGCGTGGTGTTCCGCGGCGGGTGCGTGGGAATGCTTCGGCGGTGGCGTCTAGGAGTCGTTGGTTTGTCATCGGTCTTCTCGTGGGTAGTTGAAGGGGCGTTTGGGGGTGGGTTGGGTTTTGCGGTGTTGGGCTCGCATGACGTTGTTGACGGCTTGGTTGCCGGTTGGGTCGCGGTGGGTGGTCATTGCGCGGTCGTTGGCGTCTTGCCGGCGTCGTGCGTCTACGTGGTGGTCACATGTGCCCCGGGTCAAGCAGATGCCCGATGCGGACTTGCACAGGTAGCAGCAGTTGTCGGTGAGCAGCTTGCTCATGCGGCTTCGTCCTGGGCTGTGCGTGCTGTGACTTCGGCGAGTAGGTCCGGGCGGAATCCGTACCAGTGTTTGTCACCGGCGACGACTACGGGTGCGCTCATGTAGCCGAGTGCTTTGACCTTGGCGAGGTCTTCTGGGCTCTGCGTGAGGTCGATGATTTGGTACTGGTCTTTGAGGTTGCCGCGTTCGGGGTCGTCCAACCATTTCTTGGTCATGTTGCATTGGCTGCATGCGGGCTGGGTGTAGAGCGTGAGGGTCAAGTTGTGGTCCTTTCGGGGGTGCGGCGCCCGGTGGTGTGCCGGGCGCCGCGGGGCATGAAAAAAGCGCCACGGTGAGCGCTTGGGTTGTCGGGTGGTGCGGGTCAGAACGGAGGCGAGGACTGCTCCGGCCATCCGCCGGTGCTGGCGGGTGGTGTCGCCCATGGGTCTTCGGCCGCTGGTGGCTGTTCGCTGCTGCCAGCCGCGTATGCCTGACCGTGGAAGGTGAGGTCTTTGCCGATTGTTTCGACGCGGATCTCTTCGGCGGTGCGCTTCTCGCCGTCCTTCTCGTATTCACGGGTGGTGAGCTCGCCGTACACGATTACGTTGTCACCCTTCTTGAGAAGGTTCGCGATGTTCTCGGCCCGTGTGAGTTTCCCTTGGTTCCAGGCGGCGCATCGCCAGTACTTGGTGGGCTGGTCTTTCCATTCGCTGGTGTTCTTGTCGAACTTTTGTGCTGTTACTGCGACGGTGAAGTTGGTGACGCCGGCGCCGGACGGGGTGAACCGTAACTCAGGGTCGGCTGTGAGGCGGCCGCGGACTGTCAGCATGGTTTCGCCGCTCATTCGCTGGCCTCCTTGGCTACGGGGGTGAGGGCTTCGATCCATTGGGCTGCTGCTTCGGGGGTGAAGTGGAAGTGGTTGATGTAGCCCATTTGGAATTGGTGGGTGTTTTCGCCTTTGTTGCCGGTGGCTACGAGTTCCCCGGCGTTGATGCTGACGCTGATGATGCCTTCTGGTCTGGTGGTCATTCGGTGGGCTCCTGGTGGTTGTCTTCTCGGACGGCGGCGAGGACTTTTTGTGCGTCTTCGGGGCTGATTTTGTTGGGGTGGTCCCATGTGGTGCCGAGGATTTGTCCGGCGGTGGTGAGCATGGCGGGTCCGTCGCCTTCGTATCCGGCTTCGGTGAGTGCGTTGGTGATTGCCTGCCATTGGGCCCGCCACGGTTCGGTTTGCGGTTCAGCCAGGACGGTCACGGTGTGTTGCTTGACTTTCTTTTGGCTGATGCGGACGGGGATTGTGAAGTCCGCGGGGATGTGGGACATGGCGATGACTTCGACTCCGCCTACTTTTTCGCCGGCGTAGATGACTTCGGGGTTGTTGGTGAGTTTCACGAGGCGGCCGATCCAGGCGTCTGATTCGGTGCCCCATGCGTGGGCGATGACGCGGAGCATGCCTTTGGATGGTTTCCATGGCCGCCCGTCCATGCCTACGAGGTCGATGATGACGGGCTTGGTTGCGTCGCCGCGGCGGACGTTTTGGATGGTGGCGACGATTGGGGCGCCGGTCAGGTCCGAGGCATTGAGCTGATCACTCTTAGCTACCAAGGCTTTTGAGATGTCCATTAGAAGGTGATCTCCAGTTCGGGGAAGTGGATGATGCGTTCGGTGTCGGGCATGCCGGCAGTGGCTTCGAGGTAGTCACTGACCATGTCCGAGATGATGCGCTCGGCTTTGCTTGCGGCGGCCAGGATCGTTGCCTGCCATACGGGGTCCGGATGTACGCGCTTGGTCCATAGCTTCATGCCGCCGGAGTATGAGACGTAGTCGATCCATTCGCGGCCGGACACGAGTAGCCCGGTTTGAAGCTGGGCCATGTTCTCGCCGGGCACTTCATCGGCGAGTACGGTGCGGAGTTGGATCTTCTGGGACCGGGACTTGACTTCGATGAGGCCCTTGTCGGCAACCAATCCATCAGGTGAGTAACCCAGCCTGTAGCCGTCGAACTCGCGAACCATGAAGCCCAACTCTTTGACCTTGGCGTTGTGCGTGGCGTAGGCGTCCCGGGCGTACGGCTCGTCCAGTTGCCCGCGTTCCATGGACCTTGACTGCACCGTTGGCTCCACGAAACCGGTGATGCGTTCGGCGGCGAGGGTCATGAGCAAGCCCAGCGCCGTTTCGCTGGTGACGTCGGCGGTGATGACCTTGTCGAGTTCGCGGGCTGCAGCGGCGCGTGCCGGGTGGAGGGTTTTGAGCGGCTCGGGTGAGCGTTTGCCGATGCAGGGCCCGGCTGCCAGTGCCCCGCAGTCTGGGCAGTCGGTTTCGATGGCGGTTGGTTGGCGGGAGGAAACGAGGTTGACGATGACGGATGCGGTGAGGATGCCGCAGCGTGCCTGCAGCCATTCCTCGGTGCCTTGTTCGAGGTCTTCGTAGACGTGGAGGGTCATGGCTGCTCCGTTTCTGGGCAAAAGAAAGGCCCCTTGTGGGGCCTTGTGTGGGTGGCTGGTATGGGATGCCGTGGTCTCGGGCTGTTGCCGTGTAGATGGGTTCGGCGGATTGTTGGCGGGTGTCGCGGGCGGTGTGTTCCTGGAGGCTGCACATCAGAAGTCAGTGCTTTCAACGGATAGGACTTTCACGACGGCGGCGAACGGTAAGCCTTCCGGGGTTGTGCCGTAGAGGTTGATGACGCCCTCTCCGCCTGCCCAGTCTGTTTCGCGGATGTCGAAGTCTCCGCCGAGCGCTTCGCTGCCGATGTGTTCCGCTATGTCACTGATGCTGGGCAGGGTGCGCGCCCTCATCTCTTCGAGGGTTCGGACCAGTTCGACGTGGTCTTCTCGGACTTCCACGTTGTTGATGCCTCCGTGGTTGCTTCCGTAGTAGTAGCCGTATCCGTCGTCAGCGTCGGCTTCCTCTGCGGTGACGTAGTCCTCAACTTCGAATTCCACGCCCTTGTTGTATTTGTATCCGTCTTCGTGGTGCGCGGTGGTGGTTCGGAGCATTGCCCCGTACTCGAATGGCTCAGTCATTTGGGCTCCTTGGTTCCGTGCAGTTTGCAGTCTGCGTTGGTTGGTTTGGGTTTGGTTGGGTCATATCGTGCGGGTGGGCAAGAACATCCGGGTTGGCGGTTGGTGCGCCGTTGCCAGAAGTCGCCACCCATGCTCGGCGTGTCAGACATCTTGGTAGGTGATCGTGACGTGGTCGCCGTTGGCTGCCGTGTACCGGACTGTCATGCCTTCCCGGGTGTGCCGGGTCTTGTTCTCTTTGAGTCGGGCTACTCGTTCGGTGATGGCTTCCTCGGCGGTGATGTAGTGGTCCACGAACTCGTGTGTTGATTCGGTCGTGACTACTGCTTTGTGCCGGGGTTTGTCGTGCCGTGGTGGGGGCGGCGGTCCTTGCCTTGCTACCCCGATAGTCCATTGGGCTGGCAGCTCGTCGGCGCTCATGCTTCGCCCCTGAGCGCGGCCTCAACAGCGGACACGGTTTCGCAGGGCCATTGCTCGTGGCAGGCGAGGCATATCTCCACCGACCCGGCTGGCGGAGTTAGGAAGTGGTGCGTGAATGGCTTGTGCAGTTCCTCCACGGCTTTCACGGCGGCGAGTAGGCGGGCGGTATCCGTGGGAGAGTTCGCGATGAACTCGGCATCTGGGCGAAGGATGCCAAGTGCGACGCCCAGCGTCGAAGTTTCAGGCTCACCCGGATCCGGAGCAAGAACATGCGCCAGTTCGTAGGTGCCATCCACGTCCATGTCCACGACATCAGACGCTTCCCATGGCCCCGGAGTCGCGGCGTCCAAGCGTGCCTGGATGGGTTCGAGCAGGGCAGGGATACCAGCGGCGGTCATGCTGTTGTCTCGACTTCAGGTGTTACCACAATGTCGAACCCGTACCCGTAGTAGAAGGGATTGCCGCAAGACCATCCGACCGTAAGCTCTGCGACGTCTCCAAGGTCGGCGTAGATGTGCCATTTGGTGTAGCCCTCGGTGGTGCCTACGCCTGTGATTACGTGGTCGATTTTGTCCAGGTTGAGGATGACATCTTCAAGGTCCGTGTAGGCGCAGCAGTCGCCGTTGTTGATGAGGGTTACGCGCTGGCCGTTATCAAGGACGAGGGCCGTGCCTGTGACATCGCCAGACCATTCGTAGGGGCCGCGGGTCCTGGCATCGCGGTCTATGGCAACGATTCGGCGGCCGACAACATGCTTGGACAGATCGGCTACGTTGTTCGGCATGGTGCCGTCGTCGTCGTTCTCATCCAGTACTTCCACGGGGTATGGGCTGTTGCTCATTTGGTGGGTTCTTTCTCTTCGGTGGTGAGGATTGTTGCAAGTTCAACTTGCAAGGGATTGCGAGCCTTAGAGGCGAGGATCGGGCACGTCACTGCAAGGGCCGCAAGCTCAGCAGGAGTCATGGCTTGCGGCCGTTATGGATGAACTGCTTCCGTTTGATGACAGCGACTGGCGGTGCCTGCGCGGCCTGAGTCGCCCTCTTCTTTGCTGGTTGGTCGCCGCTGATGGGGTATTCGCAGCCGGTCGCGGCACGGGCCAGGGTGTCGTACCAGTACGCGGGCAATTTCAGGTCAGCGGCCGCCCAACCACCCGGCGGCATACCCTCAGCCGGACGCTGCCTGATGTGGGGTGCGCGGCGTGGATTGCGGATCATGGTTGCTCACCAAGGATCTGCTGCAAGGCCTCGATCAGCGCCGGCAGATCCGGATAGCGGACGGCCACCCTGACCTCTGACTCGTCGTCACAGTCAACGGTGGCGATGATTGCGCCCTGCATGCCAGCAACCACAGTGAGTTGGTCGCCATCCCAGTCGGTGTGGGAAAACCTGACATCTCTCATCGCTCACCCTTCCGCCAGGCGTTCCTGGATGGGTGCGAGCAGGGCAGGGATACCAGCGGCGGTCATGATTCGGCCCCTTCGTGCAGGACGGTTGCGGGGAGTGCGATCTCAGTTGCAGGCCCCCTGTATACCTCGCCACCTATTGATATGGCCGTGATGCAGAACCAGTGCCCGCGACGGTAACTCCAGATGTCCGGTGTTGTTCGTCCGTTGAATTCAATGTCTGCTGATTGGACGACGGAACCATCCGGTAGCGCGTCGAGTTCTTCGGTGGTGGTGATCGTGCGGGGGTGCCGGTAACCAGCGGCAAGGAGCGCGTCGGCAAGGTCAATAGGAGCTTGCAGGGTCCAGCGGGTTATCTCATCTGTCCGGTGCATCACAACTTGAAGCAGCTCGGCCAGTTCGTCGCGTTCGGTGCTCATCAGAGGCCCAGCCTTTCCGTGATGGTTTCCAGGTCAACAATGTCGCCGTACCCGTAGAACGCGATGAGATTGGCGGTGCGCTGCTCATGGGCGAGGGCGAGGGTTGCAAAGGCGTTGGCCATGGTTGCCATGATGAGGCGGTCTTCGTAGTTCCAGGCGTTGTGCTCGGAGGCTTCGGCGGCGTATCGCATGCCATCATCGGCGTGCGGGTTACCTTTCAGGGTGTCCATCTTGTTCTTCCTTGGTGGTTTGGAGGATTGTTGCAAGTTCAACTTGCAAGGGGTTGGCGGCTTTGGCTGCTAGGTGCGGGCACGTCACAGCAAGGGCGGCCAGTTCGGCGGCGGTCATGGCTCCTGCTCCTTGCTGCAGCGAGGGCAGAACATGTCAGCGCCCGAGTCGTATGGGTCGTACTTCCATCCAGCCATCAGTTCACGCCAGTTCATGACACCCATCTCTTGGTGGTCTATGGTCCACTCGTCGCACCCGTACTCGGAATCGCAGGTGATGATCGGGACTGTGCCTTTCATGGCGCCTCCCTCTGCTCTGGTTGTTGGTCGCCGCTGATGGGGTATTCGCAGCCGGTCGCGGCACGGGCTAGGGTGTCGTACCAGTACGCGGGCAGGTTCAGGTCAGCGGCCGCCCAACCACCCGGCGGCATACCCTCAGCCGGACGCTGCCTGATGTGGGGTGCGCGGCGTGGATTCCGGATCATGGTTGGGCCTCATCAGCTTGCAGGGCGGCCGCGACATACTTCCAAGAGTCGATATGGAATGGGTCGCGGTTCTCGTTCTGCTCGCACCAGTCCTCGTGCCAGTCAGACAGCTTGCGGGCTAGTTCGTCCTGCTGGCTCATGACTCACCTTTCCTGTAGCTGTCCGCGTCGTCTTCGTATCGGGTTTGGGCTTCCTCTTCGACGGCGTCGTAATCGACCGGCTCAACGGGCTCAAAACGGCGGTCGTGCTCACAGGCCTTGTGCATCATCAACGGGGCCGCGAACACCGTGGCCACCATCAAAAGGAAAGTAATGCCGTCGATCATGACCGCGCCCCCTTCTTCTTCGTCCACAGCTTCAGGGCGCTGCGGTTCCGGCTCGGGGTTGTGGACTTCACGTAACGGCCATCCACACCCTCGATCAGGCCAAGGTTGCGGGCCTTCGAAAAAGCGGTACCCGGCCAATGCGAATCATCCGGTTCGCGCATCTCCCGGCGCAGATCATCAGCCGTGAACGTGGGTTGCGACTCAGCCAGGCCAACAATCGTCGCCACCGCATCCTCCAGCCACTCGTCCTTATCCTGCTCAAACGCCATCGCCCTCATTTGGTCAACGCCGCTTCGCACTTCGAGCAGGTCAGAAGCTCGCTGAGTAGGAAGTCATCGACATCCCATCCCCAGTCCTCTTTGCCGCAACTCGCAACGATCCGCCCCTTGTAATCCTTGGCAGTGACGAAGGAGTGGCGGTTGGATGATTCCCCATCGAACGGGATCAAGTGCATGGTCTTGCCGCTGCTGGACTTGCCCCACGCCATTCCCTCCGGCGGCGTGGTGTCAGGAACTCCCCACTTAGGGGTGTGCGGGCAATTGCCGCCCAAGTTCTTCGTGCTGTCTTCGTGGCGCAACAATCGGAAACTGTAACCGCGCTTCTTCTCACGGTTCCGGATTGCAGCGGTTTCGAAGTACTCCTTCCAGGCGGTGGCCTCGTCAGGGATGAGGTACGTTCCTGACTGCGCAACGATCACGCCGGACTGGCACCCGCACGGCGAATAAACAGCCCACGTGAGCTCGCGGGCAGGGACTGGCTTGCCCTCGTATTCCAAGAACACGCTCGGGCCTTGTACACTGGTCATTGGTTTACTCCTTGATAAGGGTTTGTCTGGGCCGCCGGCGTTGCAGCGCTGGCGGCCTTCTCTTTGTCCACACGAGCGGACGCTTCCTCCCCAGTCGGGTCGGAATACTGGATGAACCTCGCAAGGTCCGGATCGAACAAGCCCTTCTTGAACTTGTTGGCCAACTTGTCAGCGCGTGCCATAGACAAGCACTCGCCATGGTCATACGCCGTCCAGATGAGCTGGTCGCGTATCTCGTTTTTGGGCCGCGAACGGTCCACGAATCGGTAAAACAACAGACTTCTCCCTTGAAAACTCAAGTCTCGAAAGACAAGAGGGAGGCGGATCAGTTTGGGTGTCTGCCCTGAAGCGGGCGGAGGGGCCGAAGCGTCGGCGGTTACTTGCTGGGTGATTCTGCGGGAAGACTGTCGAGCCATTCGGCCAGGTCTTCGTGGCGTATGACGCCTTTGGAGTTTGCGTAGCGGGCTGCGAGGTTGCCGTCTGCTACTTGTTGCTTGAGTGTTCGTACTGAGTAGCCGCTTTGCTCTGCAGCTTCTTCGAACGTGTAGGCGAGTTTCTGTGTCACTGTCCGACCTCCGTTAGGGAGGGTGGAAGGAGGATTTGTGCCGGGACGTTTAGTGCTCCGGCGATGCGGCCGATTTCTCGGATGGTTAGGCTGCGGCCTCCTGTGAGGCTGCGGCGTAGGGTGGGGTAGCTGATGCCTGTTGCGTCTGAAAGTGCTCGGGCGTTTGTGCCCTTCACGATCAGGGCATTTGCGATGCGGCTACCAATTTCAGTGTCTGCGGTGGGGACTCCATCGCCCTGGTCGGTACTCATGAAAGTACTCTATGTATTCAAACGAGTACACGCAAGTCCCAATCAAGTACTCGGCGTGTCGGCAATCTGAGTACTCGTTTTGGCAACATAAGTAGTCTTCAGGTTGCTTCAAGTACTCATATGCACTTAAACTTGCACACATGACAACAACTTATGGGGAACAACTCGAAGCTGCTCTTTCCACCCAGATCAAGGTGGAGCTAGTCGAGCGAGACATGACCCAAAAGGATCTCGCTGAGGCAATCGGCATTGGCCGCCCCGCGATGAATCACTACCTCAAAGGTCACAAGAGCATGCCCATGCCGACCTTTATGAAGGTGGCCGAAGCCCTGGGCCTCACGCCAGTAGCCTTAATGGCTCGCGCCGAGGCTCGGATCCAGCCAGAATCTCAGTCGGCATAAATCCTCTAGACGCCGCAAGGTCGCCGAACTCTCGGACTGTCATCCGCTGCACTGCACAGCAGAGCGTCCCCGTCCCACTATGGGATAGGGGGCGCTCTTCTCTTTTAAGCGCAACCACGACGGTGTGGTTGGTGGCTGCGTTGGTGGCCGGTGCAGTCAGGCGCTCAGAGTGCATAATCTCCCCAGATCGAATATGTGTTCGAATGAATCTCAACCCTATGCTGCCGGGCCGACAAGATAGCAATCTCGCCTCTGCTTGACGGGATTAGGTCCAGATGGGTTAAAGAGTAGCCTCTGATGAGTCTGAGAGTTAAATTTGAGCTTAAGGACTTCCATGGTCCATGCTTAGAGTTAATATTGAGCCACCAGAACTTATATGAGTTCTCACGACGAGTTGAGGCGTCTGCATGCCGCTTACGGCTTTCTGACTCCGGAACGGATAGATTATGGTCATGCCTGCCGTAAAGCAACCAGAATCAGGACCACTCGCGAAGGCTTTCGCCGGGGAGGTCCGCGCCTGCCTTGCTCGGCGACGGATCACAGCAAAGCAGTTGGCAATCTCGACCGGCCTCTCCCCTACTTACGTGAACAAGCGGTTGCGCGACGAGGCTCCCTTCACTCTGAACGACGTCGAGGTTATTTGCGAGAAGCTTGACGCGGACTCCGAAGGTTTCCGGGCAGCAGCAGCCAAGGCGTTGCGTGAAGCTGGCGCTGAGGACGAATAAGGAACAACGAAAGAAGGGCCCCCACTCAATCGAGTGGGGGCCTTCTTGCTGTCTACGCTTCGATCATCTTGGACATCTGCTTGAGTGCCGTTTCCAGGCGTTTGATGTCCACCTTGGTTCGGTACTCGCGGGACATTTGCCGGGTACTGTGACCGACGATGTCCTTGATGGTGTCCCAGTCCACCCCGGCGGCGTCCAGGAGGTCCACAGCGGTGTGTCTGGCGCCGTGGAGGACCACGTTGGTTGGCAGCCCAGCATCAGCCAGTAGTTTCGCCCACGCGTCCGTGGCGCTGTCCGGGTCCCACGGGTTGCCGTTGTTCAGGAACACCAGTCCCTCGCCGCTGTGCTTTTGCATGTGGAGCTGCAGGATTGACCTGAGCGGTTCCACGAGCGGGAGGATGCGCCACCCGCTGGATGACTTCGGGCGGGTCAGGTACATGGTGCCCTGCAAGTGCCGGCGCTCGTAGTCGGCGGGGATCTTCGTTTCGTCGCTGATGCGGATGAGCTGCCAGGACAGGTCCAGGGTGTCACCGATCCGGTCAGCTTCAAGTCCGAGGATTTCGCCGCGCCGGGCACCTGTGAGTAGGTAGGTTGCCCAGAGCGCCCCATGCGGCTGCGTGGCGAGGTGGGCCATGAGTTGAATAGCTTCGTCAGCGGTGAGGGCGTGCTGCTGGGTCTTGGCCTTCTTGGGTGGGTCCACCATCTCGCAGACGTTCCGGGTTGCTTTGCCTTCGCGCATGGCTGTCTTGAGTGCGGTGGATAGGACGGCGTGGGCTTTGATGGCAGTGTCCGGGCCAACCACCTTGACGTCTTCCGGCCACTCGCTGGGATCCCGTTCGCGCATCTTCAAAGACTTGGGCGTGGACATGATGACCTTGAACATGTGCCGGACGTGGTCGGCGGTGAGCTCATCTATCTTCTTCTTGCCGAGTACTGGGATGAGCCAGCCGTCAGTGGTGGACTTGTATGAGGCGTAGGAGTTCGGTCGAACCTCATTGGGTGCGATGTCGTCTATCCACCGACGCAGCCAGGTTTCGAGTTTGAGGCCCGACGTCGGCAAGTCGCCTAACTGGTTGAGTTCCTTCTTGACCTCGGCCAGCTTCTTCATGGCCACTTTCTTGTCCTTGCTGCGGATCACCTTCCGGCGACGCTTCCCATCCGGGCCGGGCGGCAACTCGATAGCTACGGTCCACAGCCCGCGAGCGTCTTTGAACAGCGCACCCTCACCCTTGCCCCTAGCCACGGGCGGCCTCTGAAACATGCTTGGATACGTTCGCTGCCGCCGCCGATACCCCAGCCGCCGGCGGGGACATGTAGCCGCACAGGCACTGAGGATCTCCGTTGTGATTAGTCAACAGTTCATGAGGGCCGCAGGCGTGAGGAACTGCCATCGTCACAGGTAGGAGCAAGCTGCTGCCACTCGGCCGCCGGGGGCCAACCTTGATAGCTTCGGCCGTGACCATGAAGACGCACTTTCCGCAGGCGGGGCAAACGGCGTTGTAAGAGAGCGTCTTGTCACTCCACTCGATGGGCACACTCATGCTGCCCACTCTTGCTGGTAATCCGGGTGATCCTTGTAGATGGTGGCAAGGGCGCAGAGGGTGTCGCATGGATAATCGTCAGCATCGCCAGTCGTGTAGTCAGTGCAACGGTTACAAATAGAATGCGGGGCCGCAAAGAGACGCCGATGCAACTCGATGATCGCCCGTTTCGCCGCGCACTCGGCAAGGACGCGTGCAGGATCATGGCGGGCGATGTGCTCAGCTTGATTTGGGTCGTGGCCGCCCTCGTCGTAGATGACGATGCTGTCACCCTCGACTCGGCATTCGTCCTCATCAGGCATCCAACCGTGGCCTCGATGCCACTCGCCGTCAGAGCCACGAGCAGCTTTCGTAGCCAGAGCTTCGTCCTCAGCAATTCTGGCTTGCAGGAACTCGGTGATGGTCATTTTCCTCCCCATTCGGTAGGTGTAGCCATTAGTGTAGCCATGCATACGCTGGATTGCACGTGCATGCACTCACTTTCAGCCCCTAGATTCCGCTATTTTATGCGGATTTCCTACTCTAAGTGTAGCCCACCGTTTCACTCGTAATGAAAAGGTCATCAGTTCGATTCTGATAGGAAGCTCGGTTGAACCCCCGGAGATCTGCGGATTTCCGGGGGTTTCTTATTTTTTCCTTGACAAGATCGATCACCTGTGCGTGCGGCCGAATACCTGGCATGTCCGGAGCTCTTCGTACTTTTTTCGTCACCTTTCTTGGCGTCGCTTTGCAGTTGACATCCGACGGCGGTGCATCCTGGTCTGTCGACTCAAAGCACCTTCAGAGCTGTGCACAAGGCGGCAACCACGCTACTGAGCGCACTTCCAAACCAAAATCTGGGGGCCAACACCCCCGGCCCTATGATGGCCAAATGCTTCGAATTAACTCGCGCCGACACCTTTGCCAGCAACCATGACAGGAACACACGACTCTTACTTTCGGCACTTATCGCGATACGAACCTGATCTGGAACGGTGGAGGGTCCGCGTTCACCAACTGGAGACGCCACAACCCGGAAGCGAACTGCACGACGACAATAAAGCTTTCCTCTATCACCCCGTGAGCGATGTTGCACGACTCTCACTTGCTTCATCCGGAGAACATCTTCGAATGGCGTGGACAGCGATCAAGGCTGGCGAGCTGTATCCCTCCGCACACTTCACCTCTCTCCGTGGTGCCTTGGTGGCAGCCGCCCAAGCCCTTTACATTCTCGGACCAGACGACGCCAGCACTCGACGACGGCGCGGGCTTGCCGTCATCGTGGAGTCCTATAGGCGCCTCCGACAGTTCCACGCCGACTGCCTGGGCCTACCAGACCTATCCGACGGTGAAAAGGAAGCGGTCCAGAAGCAACTGAACTGGCTGGATTCACGAATCGAAAGTGCCGTTGCCGCCGGCGCGGACACCAGCGGCCTTAAACTGACCGGAGCGGTAATTCCCTACGCAGCAGCGTACGTGTACGGTGCTACTCCTGAGCTCGAGAAATCCCTTAATCTGCAGTGGCGCCAAATGAGCGGTGACGCCCACGCGCTTGGGTGGGCTCTCACCCTGAGGGCAACGCTTGGCCCGCCGCGGCCTGGCGAGCCTCTCACTTCAGGAACGGCCGGCGGCTCCCTGGAGGATATCGCGCAACCCTTTGAAGCTTCCTATCGCCTGTTGAAAGCCGGCTGGTCACTCTTCGATCGCCGATGCGAGGCAAGGCAGAAAAACAACTAACCCCAGCTCCTCGGTCAGGCAACAAGACAAGGATTGCGATGGTCGGACTCGGGTAGGGCAAGATACTTCCATGGGTTCAGCAAGTTTCGAAGACGTCCTCGACCGCCTCTATTTTTCGGCGACCGATCAGCATGACAAAGGGACGAAATTCGAACACCTGATGAAGCGCTACCTGGAACTGGAACCCAAGTACGCCGACCAGTTCTCCGACGTCTGGCTTTGGACGGAATGGCCAGGCCGAAGCGGGCACGTCGACACCGGCATCGATCTTGTCGCGAAGGATCGCTACACGGGCGAACTGACCGGAATCCAGTGCAAGTTTTACGACCCGGCCCGGACGCTGGACAAGAAGCAGATCGACTCGTTCTTCACCGCCGTCGGCAAGGCCGACTTCTCCTATGGCATGGTGGTTTCGACAACCGACAAATGGTCCAAGCATGCCGAGGACGCTCTTGAGGGCCAATCAAAGCCAATGACAAGACTCCGTTTTGCGGACTTGGCAGACTCCACAATTGACTGGACGGAGTTCAGCGTTGACGCCCCGGAGCAAATGAAACAACTGGGCGGCAAGGAACCACGAAAGTACCAGCGCCAGGCCATCGATGACGTGAAAAAGGGCTTCACGACGAGCGATCGCGGCCGGCTCATCATGGCCTGCGGGACCGGCAAGACGTTCACCTCCCTGAAGATAGTCGAGGAGATCGTCCCCATCGGGGGATCTGTCCTGTTTCTCGTCCCTTCCATCGCCCTTCTGCAACAAACCCTAAACGAATGGACCGCCCAGGCTTCCGTCCCATTGCGGCCCCTAGCCGTCTGCTCCGACACCAAGGTCGGCCGGAAGGAACACGAAGACGTCAGTGTCCACGACCTGGCCTTCCCGGCCACCACCGACCCTGCAAAACTGCTCAACCGGGCGAGGATCAGCACGGGGCAGGAAGCCATCACAGTGGTGTTCTCCACCTACCAGTCCATTGACGTCCTCCACCAAGCCCAGAAGGAAGGGCTGCAGGAGTTCGACCTCATCGTCTGCGACGAGGCCCACCGCACAACCGGTATCACCGAAGCCAGCCACGACGACTCGTCGTTCGTTAAGGTGCATGACAACACCTACATCGAGGCCGGCAAACGGCTCTACATGACCGCTACCCCACGGATCTACGTCCAGGAGTCCAAAATCAAGGCCGCCCAGGACAACGTCACCGTCTACTCCATGGACGACGAAGCCGTGTATGGCCCCGAGTTCCATCACCTCGGCTTTGGCAAGGCCGTAGAGATGGGCCATCTGGCCGACTACAAGGTCCTGGTCCTTGCCGTGGACGAAGAATCCGTCAGCAAGTCCTTCCAGAGTCTCTTCGAAGGCAACGGAGACCTCAATCTCGACGACGCTGCCCGGATCGTCGGCTGCTGGAACGGCCTGTCAAAGCGGGGCGTCAACGGCCAACGCCTGGACATCACCGACGCCTCCCCCATGCGCCGAGCCGTTGCGTTCGCGCGCAACATCAAGGAGTCCAAGAAACTGGCCGCCGACTTCGAGCTTGTCGGCCGGCAGCTGCTGGTCAACCGCGGTGAGTCCGACGGCCCGGCCCTGAAGCTGGAAGCGGACCACGTGGACGGCACCTTCAACGTGCTGGAGCGCTCATCCAAGTTGGATTGGCTCAAGGCCAAAGACACCGCCGGCGCCGACGGTGAAGACACCTGCCGGATCCTTTCCAACGCCCGCTGCCTCTCCGAGGGGGTGGACGTGCCTTCCCTTGATGCTGTCCTGTTCCTGAACCCTCGAAACTCCCAGGTCGATGTCGTCCAGTCCGTCGGCCGCGTCATGCGCAAAGCCGAAGGCAAGGAATACGGCTACATCATCCTGCCCATCGCGGTGCC
Organism: Paenarthrobacter sp. JL.01a; assembly: GCF_025452095.1. Taxonomy (NCBI): domain Bacteria; kingdom Bacillati; phylum Actinomycetota; class Actinomycetes; order Micrococcales; family Micrococcaceae; genus Paenarthrobacter; species Paenarthrobacter sp. JL.01a. Next base: position 849,254 of record NZ_CP104877.1, on the reverse strand, counting down.
GGCCAGCCAGGACCCCGAGACAGCCCTGAACGACAACAAGAAGTACAAGGTCGTCTGGGACGTCCTGCAGGCCCTCCGCGCCCACGATGACCGATTCGAAGCCATGATCAACAAGCTCGAGCTGAACCGGAACGCCAACGACAAAATCGACGTCATCACCGTGGCCGATCCGTTCGGCGACGGCCCCGGTGGCGGTGGGGGCGAGAACACCAATGGGAGTGGCACCGAGGCCCTGTTCCACATGGCCGGCGCGGACCAGTGGCGCGACGCCATCTTCGCGCGGATGGTCCGCAAGGTCGGCGACCGCCGTTACTGGGAATCCTGGGCCAAAGACGTCAAGGAGATCGCCGACCGGCACGTACTCAGGATCCGCACCATCCTGAACGGCGACGACCAGCGTCCCCGCGAGGAATTCAGCGTCTTCCTTCAGGGCCTGCGCGGCAACCTCAACGACTCGATCAGCGAGTCGGACGCCATCGACATGCTTTCCCAGCACCTGATCACTAAACCGGTCTTCGAAGCGCTGTTTGAGGGTTATTCCTTCGCGGCCAACAACCCCGTCTCCCAAGTCATGGATTCCATGGTGGACATCCTGGAGAAGTACAACCTAGACTCCGAGGTCGCCAGCCTGGAATCCTTCTACCGCTCCGTCCGGGTCCGTGCCGAAGGTATCACCAACGCCGAAGGCAAGCAGAAGATCGTCACCGAGCTGTACGAGAAGTTCTTCAAGCTGGCCTTCCCCCGCACTGCCGAATCCCTGGGCATCGTCTACACCCCGGTGGAGGTCGTGGACTTCATCATCCGCGCCGTCGACGACATCCTGGCCAAAGATTTCGGTGCCTCTATCAGCGACGAAGGCGTCCACGTCCTGGATCCGTTCACCGGCACGGGGACCTTCATCGTGCGGCTGCTGCAGTCCGGCCGGATCAAGCCGGAAGACCTGCTGCGCAAGTACACCCAGGAGCTGCACGCCAACGAGCTGCTCCTCATGGCCTACTACATCGCCGCGATCAACATCGAGGCCACCGTCCACGGACTCATGGAAGAACAGGCGGCGGCCGAGGGCAAGGACCCTGGCGAAGTGGCGTACCTGCCATTCGACGGCATAGTCCTGACCGACACCTTCCAGATGACCGAAGACGGCGACACCCTGGACGACCTCGTCTTCACCTCCAACAACGACCGGGTCAAAGCCCAGAACGCCCTCGACATCCGGGTAATCATTGGCAACCCCCCGTATTCCGTAGGCCAGTCAAGTGGCAACGACAACAATGCCAACCTGAGGTACCCCACCCTGGACGCCTCCATCACAGGGACATATGCCAAGGAGTCCTCGGCCGGGCTCAAAAGGAATCTGTACGACTCCTACATCCGCGCCATCCGCTGGGCCTCCAACCGTATTTTGGACCAGGAAGCCGGTGGGGTCGTCGCCTTCGTCTCGAACGGCGGATACATCGACGCTAACAACGCAGACGGCCTTCGCCAGACTCTCTACCGGGAGTTCAACTACATTTACGTTTTCAACCTCCGCGGCAACCAGCGGACCTCCGGGGAGCAGAGCCGCAAAGAGGGCGGCAAGGTCTTTGACTCGGGCAGCCGCAACACAGTAGCCATCCTCATCTTGGTCAAACGCCCAGGGACTGTAACGGAGTGTCGGTTGAAGTACCGGGACGTCGGTGACTACCTGGATCGCAAGGAAAAACTAGACATCGTCGATCACGCCACACTGGCCAACATTCCATGGGTAGACATCGCCCCGAACAGCGACGGTGACTGGATCAATCAGCGCAACGATCTGTTTGAATCCTTCACGCCCTTGAGCGCTAAGGATGGTCCGAATGGCTCTCTACTGTCCGCTCAAGGGCCCGGTTTGGTGACTAGCCGTGATGCGTGGGCGTACTCCTTTGGTGAACGTGCGCTCAAGGAAAAAGCTCAATCACTGACATCTGCTTATGCCGACTCACTCGCTTCAGGGAGCCCTGTCGACAGCCCGAACCGCATCAGCTGGTCACGTGGCCTTCGGGGAGCCCTGGATCGGAAACAGATTCGGCAAAGCTCGGGTGAGACCTCACGAACTGTTGCATATCGTCCCTTCAACAAACAACTTGTCTTCGGGGAAAATGACTTCATCGAGAGCGTCGGTCGGACACCCGGCTGGTTTGACGCTCCGGGAACCAACTGGGGCATTTGTCTCACAGGTGCAGGAAGCCACTTCCAGTTCTGCTGCATCGCTGCGGACAGCACTACAGACCTACGCCTCCTCGATTCAGGACAACTCTTTCCGCGGTACACTTACTCGGCTCCAATGCAGCAAGAGGGTCTTTTCGCCGGCATCCCTTCATCCCACGAACCTGACCGAATCGACAACGTAACTGACTTTGCCCTCGAGGACTATCGCGCTACCTACGGACCGGCAGTCACAAAGGATGACATCTTCCACTACCTCTATGGCTTACTGCATTCCCCTGAGTACCGGACCCGGTTCGCTGCAGACCTGAAGAAGATGCTTCCGCGCATCCCACAGGTACCCGGGGAAGACCGATTCCGGGCTTTCGTTGACGCCGGCAAGGCACTCTCCGTCCTGCACATAGGCTACGAGTCACTGGAGCCGTACGCCTTAGACGAGGTGCTAACCGGGCTAACCGTCCAACAGGACGAGTACGACCGGTACGCGGTGAAGAAGATGAAGTACGCCGGAAAGCCGGGCTCGTGGGACAAGACCAGGATTATCTACAACTCGCAGATCACTTTGGAAGGCGTCCCCGAGGACGCCCACCGCTACATGCTGGGTTCCCGATCCGCCATCGACTGGGTCCTGGAGCGGTACCAGGTCAAGATCGACAAGGCTTCGGGCATCGTGAACGACCCGAATGACTGGTCCTACGAGCATGGGCAGCCGCGCTACATCATCGACCTAATCGGCCGAATCGTGACGCTTAGTCTGGAGACGAACCGGATCGTGGACGCGTTGCCGGAGCTTGGGCTGGCCTGTGAGGATCTCTCATCCTAGGTTAACCGGAACCATACATAGTCACGGACTGAGGATGCTACCTTGGCCTGCCGGCATGGCTTCCAACCTTAGGCGGCGATTCCTACGCCAACGGCGGCCTTCAGAAGCAGCGGGACGAGTTCCTGGATTTCCTCGAAGGTGCAGCCGAACGTTTCACGGACGGTGACGCCTTCGGGGCCGGTGAGGAACACGGCTTTGTCGGTGTACACGCGGGTCACGCAGCCGACGCCGGTGAGCGGGTAGGTGCATGCTTCGACCAGCTTTGAGGCGCCGTCACGGGTCAGCAAGGTCATCATCACGAACACGTCCTTCGCGCCGGTGGCCAGGTCCATGGCACCTCCGACGGCGGGAATCGCGTCCGGTGCGCCGGTGTGCCAGTTCGCGAGGTCACCGGTGGCGGAGATCTGGAACGCTCCGAGGACGCAGATGTCCAGGTGCCCGCCGCGCATGATCGCGAACGAGTCGGCATGGTGGAAGTAGGAGGCGCCGGGAAGCTCAGTGACGGGGATCTTGCCGGCGTTGATCAGGTCGCCATCAACGGCATCCCCCTCAGCCACCGGGCCCATGCCGAGCATGCCGTTCTCGGTGTGGAGGGTGATGTTCTGGTCCTCGGTGAGGTAGTTCGAAACCAGCGTCGGCTGCCCGATGCCCAGGTTCACGAACGAGCCCGGGGCGATATCGCGGGCCACCAGTTGTGCGAGTTCGTCGCGGCCCAGCGGCTTCTCGGAGGTCTGGATGCTTGTCTGCGTGCCCATGCTCAGGCCACCTTTCCTGTTGCTTCGGCAGAAACCACGCGGACCACCGAATTCACGTAAATCCCCGGCGTCACCACGTTCTCCGGATCCAACGAACCCGTGGGCACGATCTCGGAAACCTGCACAATGGTGTGTTTTGCCGCGGCGGCCATGATCGGGCCGAAGTTCCGGGCGGTCTTGCGGTACACGAGGTTGCCCTTGCCGTCGGCCTTCAACGCCTTGATGAGCGCGACGTCGGCGTGGATCGGCGTCTCGAACACCTGCCATTTCCCGTCGAGGAACCGGGTTTCCTTGCCCTCGGCCAGCGTGGTGCCGTACCCGGTGGGCGTGAAGAACCCGCCAATACCGGCCCCGGCAGCACGGATGCGTTCGGCCAGGTTGCCCTGCGGAACAAGCTCCAGCTCGATCTCCCCCGCGTGGTACTTCGCGTCGAAGTGCCAGGAATCGGACTGCCGCGGGAAGGAACAGATCATCTTCCGCACGCGGCCTTCCTTGATCAGCAACGCCAAGCCCTGGTCGCCCTGGCCGGCGTTGTTGTTCACCACGGTCAGGTCCTTCGCGCCGCAATCCATGAGCGCATCGATGAGTTCGAACGGCTGCCCGGCATTGCCGAACCCGCCGATCATCACCGTGGAACCGTCCTTGATCCCGGCCACGGCCTCGCCAACAGTGTCAATGAAATTCAACATGGCCCTTACGCTCCTTCAATGCCAGAGGTTACGTTTTCAAGCACCACGGCCAGTCCCTGGCCCACTCCGATGCAGATCGCGGCGACACCCCAGCGCTGCCCGGAGGCCTGCAAGGAACGGGCCAGCGTGCCCAGGATGCGGGTACCGGAGGCACCGAGCGGGTGGCCCATCGCGATCGCACCGCCGTGGCGGTTCACGATCGACGGGTCGATCCCCCACGCATCAATGCATGCCAGCGACTGCGCGGCGAACGCCTCATTAAGTTCGACGGCGCCAACCTGGTCCCAGCCGATGCCCGCCTTCGCGAGGGCCTTGTTCGCGGCCTCCACCGGGGCGAACCCGAAGTACTGGGGATCATTGCCGTGCGCGCCGCGGCCGGCGATACGGGCCAGCGGCTCCAGGCCAAGGATCGAGGAAGCAGCTTCGGAACCGATCCACGCCGCAGAAGCACCGTCAGACAAAGGCGAGGCGTTCCCGGCGGTGACCGTACCGCCGTCGGGCCCTGAACCCTCGGGACGGAACACCGTCTTCAACCCGGCCAGCTTCTCAGCGGAAGAACCGGCACGGATGCCCTCGTCGCGGACCAGGTCCGTCCCCGGAACCTGTGACACCAAGTTGTCGTAGAAGCCTTCATTCCACGCAGCGTCGGCCAGATTATGCGAATCAGCCGCAAAAGCATCCTGCCGTTCGCGGGTGATCCCGTACTTCTCGCGCAACCGTTCCGTGGCCTCGCCCAGGGAAATGGTCCAGTCCTTGTTCATGGCCGGGTTCACTAAACGCCAACCCAACGTGGTGGACGCCAAGGTCATATCACCAGCAGGGTAGGGCTTGGACGTCTTCGGCAGCACCCACGGCGCCCGGGACATCGACTCGGCCCCACCAACCAGCACGACATCGGCGTCGCCGGCGTTAATCTGACGCGAGGCGATGATCGCCGCATCCAACGACGAACCACACAAACGGTTCACGGTCGTGCCAGGAATCGAGACGGGCAGGCCAGCCAGCAACGTCGCCATGCGGGCCACGTTGCGGTTCTCCTCGCCGGCACCGTTCGCGTTGCCGAACACCACCTCATCGATCCGCTCCGGATCCAGCCCGGGTGCCCGGCGAACAGACTCACGCACAACATGGGCCGCGAGGTCATCGGGTCGGACGGCAGCAAGCCCGGAGCCGAACTTGCCAAACGGCGTGCGCACGGCGTCGTACACAAAAGCCTGGTTCATGGGGATTCCTTTGGTTCTGGGTGGAGTTTGCTGAGTGTTCTACATCCCGTGAGATGGGATACGGGGCTGCATCAGCTTCTGGCGAGCCCGCAAACCATGTGGTCTGGGCACGAGATCGGCGTCGTCACTGCCCAGGAAAGTGTCAATCTGACCCTCGGAAAAGCCGCTAGATCGTTATTTATGTGGGAGGCGTCAGGGCGCTTGTCGTCAATCGCACTTTTAGGTGTATAGAACAAATGGGTTCTGTAGTAGCCGTTTTTGTTTGAGTTGCGCGGGGCGTGAAGACAATCGCGTGGGTCGAGGGATCGGGGAAGGAACGCGTCTGCTGAGGCCGCAGAAGAACCTACGCTGAAACTTACTGGAATGGGTACTGCGGTCAGACATGAAAACTTTCTGCTGCAGGGCTAGTAGAGCGTTCCTCATCCTCAGGCTCGTACCAGCCTGCCCACGGTTCGTGCACAAGCCGGCTCTCGGAAGCTCCCCGCCACGGGTTTGTAAGTCCAATAGAGACGGGAGGAAAACCTCGCCTCTGGTAGTTGGCCAGCGTTGAAGCCTGGTGAGCGAACAAAGCGGCTATGAACTTGAACCGCCACATGCGGGTCTTAATGATCTGCGCCATTGCTGATCTCTCCTTAGTAGTTTTAGTCCTCCTGTGGATGACTAACTTGGAAGGTAAGCCTAGGTCTCGCGTCTTGCGTCCGAAATCCCTTTTGCGCAGTGCGCTATCAATATTGCGTAGTCACGGCGATTGCCGCCCACTGTTCAGGGTCGTGCCGCCTGCACTCCACCGAGGACGGCCCCGGTCTTTCCTAGCAGGATGCCATGAAGCCTAGTGTTGGCTTTTGGGGAACAGTTGGTGCCGGAGGAAGATCAGCGCGGGCGAGAGGCCGAGGGAGTCTCGCCGAAACGCTCCCGGTAATACTTGGCAAACTTTCCCAAATGGTTGAAACCGCATTGCATGGCGATATCACTGACAGGCAGCCGGCTGGTCAGTATCAGCTCGCGTGCGAGGTCAAGGCGTGCGTTCCGCAGGTACGTCAAAGGTGAAACGCCGAGGTGGTCATTGAAGCTGTTTTGCAATTGCCTGGCACTGATGCCGGCAATCAAGGACAGGTCCCCCAGAGTGTAGGGGGTTGAGGGATTCTCCCGTATGGCATCCATAACCCGGCGAACAGTTCGGGGACGGACAGGGCCGCCGGTCTCCCGCAGCATCTCGTAGAAGGAGTGGTGCTGCGTCAGGATCAAACCACTTATGAGCGTACGTTCCAGGTTCTCTACGTGATGGGAAGCGGCAGGAGTCCTGTCCATGTCATTGACGTAGTCAACCATCAATTTCATGCCTTCAAGCCACCTGCTGCCCGCAGATGAGCTGAGGTCAAAGGCCAAGTCAAAGTCGATTTTTCCTTTGAGGGATCTTCCCAGGAGTGCTTCCATTTCACGCTCGACCGCGATGCGGTCAATTTTCCAGCACCATTGCGGGGACATTTCGTCCCAGTTGGGGAGGAAGGTGCGTTGACCCGGGGTGAACACAGCAGCGCGTAGGGGTGTTGCGATTACTTGTTCCTGGCCACAGAACGAAACAACCTGCCCGTGGAGGGGTACGTTGACGTGATAGGCGCCCAGATCGCCAGGGTCTACGGATACGCGCCCCCTAAAGTGCACGAGTCCGATGGTCGAGAGCCTAAGGTGCGAGACGCTGAGCCGGGGCTGTATGTCTGAGTCGCTCGGCTCCCGCAGTTGCACGCGAGCCGGATAAAAGTGGCTGTTTAGAGCTTGGCTGAATTCATCAAAGTCAGTAGAGCGGCTGACTTCCTTGCCTGCTAACAGCTCATCATCTGATGGAAACAACGCCTTTGCCGTTCCTTGTCTTTCCTGGCGCGGGGAGCACTTGTTGGTGGCCCAGCCTGTTCTGTTCTGTCCGATAGGTGTTCAAACACTAGTGTCGCCGGATTCATTTCACCCTGGGATAGAGCGGTTGCGCTTTGGGGATAGTCCCCTTCGTCAATGGGATTTCTACCTCGGAATCCCGGACCTACGGTAGTTGAACCAGTGATCCACATCATATCTCTAAGGACATATCATGACGCAGACCCTCAGTGAAGCGGGCCGTGACTCCATAGCCGCTCCCGTCGATATCGAACCCAACGAGGATATCGTCGCCCGCGCTACCTCACTCATTCCGCTCATCCGCAAGTACGCGGAGCAGTCCTCCGACGACCGCCGCGTTGCCCCCGAGGTCATCGCTGCCTTGGAGGAGGCGGATCTTTTCAGCCTCCTGGTTCCTGCCCGTTACAGCGGGCACGAGGCGAACCTGCGCACTGCGATGGAGACAATCGCAGAAGTGGCCAAGGGAGATGGTTCTACTGCATGGGCTGTCGCGCTGCTGAACGTTTGCACCTGGTTCGCCACCACCTTCTCCCAGGAAGCCCAGGATGACGTCTTCGGCGCAAACCCGAAGGCCAAGGTATCCGGCATCTTCACCCCAGGCAGCAAAGCCGAACGGGTCGAGGGGGGATATCTCGTCAGCGGTGAATGGCCCTACTCCTCCGGCTCGTTCGCCGCAGACTGGGCCACGTTAGGAATAGCCCTTCCGGATGCCGGTGACAATGATCCCCGCGCCCTGGCCCTGATCCCCAAGGAGGCGTGGACGATCCGCCCGACTTGGTTTGTCGCTGGCATGCGTGGCTCCGGCAGCGACACGATTGTCGTTGAGGACCACTTCGTCCCTGAACATCGGGTGCAGCGCTTCGTTGACATGCGCGAGGCAAATTTCCTGACACCGCACCAGGCAGAGGAACGCAATTCCAACATGGCCTTCATCCCGGTCGCTGCCCTGATTTTGGTCGGGGCCCAGATTGGCTTGGCGCGCCATGCCTTGGAACTTACCTTGGCCAAGCTCCCGGATAAGCGGGTCGCCTACACGCAGTACACGGCAGCGAAGAACTCCCCCACCCACCAGCTGGGAGTTTCACGCGCAGCTAACCGGTTCCACCTCGCTGAACTGCTTATGCGCCAGGGATGCCTGGATATCGACCGGGCAGCAGCAGAGAGGCACCTTCCGGATCTGCTCACCCGAGGCAGGATCCGCAATGACACCGGCATCATCGCCGAACTGGTCAAAGAAGGTATTGACGACCTCATGACCGCCAACGGTGCTGGCTCCTTCGCAGATGCCAACGTTCTGAACCGCATCTGGCGGGACGCGGAGATCGCGGGCCGGCACGCCTACGTCACGCCTGAAGTAGGCAAGGAAGTATACGGGCGCCTCCTGTTGGGCGCCGACAACCCCCTCACCATGGATGTGTGAAATGACAACTCTTGCAGAATTCGAGACAGATCAAACAGTGGACCCCCAGGAATTTCGTCAGGCGATGAAATTTGTCCCGACGCCCGTCGCGATCGTGACGGCGATGACAGAGGACGGCCCCGTGGGCATGACCGTAGGCTCTTTCACCTCTGTCTCGCTGTCACCTACGCTGGTGACGTTCTTCGTGGACGTCAGCTCAACGACCTGGCCTCGACTCAAAACGTCCCCGACTTTCACCATCAACGTCCTCGGACACGACAAGGGAGACCTCTGCCGCGCCTTCTCCAGGAAGGGATCGGACCGGTTCGACGGAGTTGACTGGTCTGTGAATAAGAGCGGGAATCCCGTTTTGGCCGATGCTTCAGTCAGCCTGGAATGCACCACGTACAGCACCCTGATCCTGGGCGACCACGTACAAGTGGTGGGCGAAGTACGAGGTTTCGAGGTCCACGACGAAGGGATGCCCCTGGTCTTTTTCAACGGAAGCTTCCTTGACCTGGCCGACCGCGCGTAGCAGACAGGAGATACCGGCATGATCTACGAACACGCGCACCTGACCATCAGCCCCGAGGAATCGGACGCTTTCGAATCGGCATTCGCATCAGCGCGGCACCACCTGGAATCTGCTCCCGGATGCCGCTCCGTCGATCTCACGCGCAGCATCGACCAACCGTCGACCTACTTGCTGAAAGTTGGATGGGACCGCATCGAAGACCATCTTGAAGTGTTCCCCACCACGGACAACGCCCGAAGCTTTGGACAATCGGTTGCTACCTATTTCCAAGAAAAGCCCCTCGTAGTGCACTTTCCCGGGTAGGGCTTGGAATCGCGGGGCCGGTTTCCGGCCCCGCGACCTCCGGCCAACAACAGCGCGAAGCCGGAGCCGGCCACTGGGGCGAATCAAAGTGCTTGGGGCAGGGACGTTTCCGCCCGAGACGAGCACAGAAAGACGAGAATTTAATGGAATTTGAACATGTCACCCTTGGTCAGCGGGTTCTCTTCGGAACAGGCCAAGTCTCCACTAATATCGCCAGGGAGGCGCGTCGCCTGGGAAGCAGGCGCATCATGGCTATTGCCTCGAAATCGGAGGCCTCAGCCGCCCGTGCATCATTAAATGATGTCCCCGTAGCCCTGTGGTGGCATAACGTGGCTCAGCACGTCCCCGTTGAGGTAGCCGAATCCGCCCGATCCGCCGCCGCTGAAGCGGAGATTGACCTGATCGTGTGCGTAGGCGGGGGGTCAACGACTGGGCTGGCAAAGGCCGTGGCGCTGACCAGCGGCATCCCCGTTGTAGCCGTCCCCACAACCTACGCCGGATCCGAAGCCACCAATATGTGGGGTATCACCGAAAACCGCACCAAGACCACCGGCATAGACGACAAGGTCCTCCCGGTCACCGTCATCTACGACGCGACACTATCCAGGACGCTGCCGGTGGCGCTGTCGGTCTCCTCCGGCCTCAACGCACTTGCACACTGCGTGGATTCCCTCTGGGCACCCAAAGCAGACCCCATCAACCAGGCTCTGGCACTGGAGGGAACCCGGGCGATCGCACGGGCTCTGCGCGGCATCGTCTCCAACCCGGATGACATGGACGCCCGCGAGCAAGCACTCTACGGCTGCTACCTTGCAGCCGTCTCCTTCGCCTCCGCCGGATCTGGCCTGCACCACAAGATCTGTCACGTTCTGGGTGGAACATTTGACCTGCCTCACGCCGAAACACACGCCACCATCCTGCCCTACGTGTTGGCACTGAACGCACCGTCGGTGCCAGAGCTGTCCTCGCGCTTGGCCGAAGCGCTGAGTACCCCCGAAGCCAATAACAGGCAGGCCCCTGAGGGCGCCGTTGATGCACTAAACGCACTCCGTGACATCCTCGGCGCGCCCACACGTCTTTCCGACTACGGCTTCAAAGCCACCGATATATCGGAAGCTGTCCATCGGATCCTGAAAGTGGCTCCCGCGTCCAACCCGGCACCCGTTACCGAGGCCAGCATCCGCCGCCTGCTCTCGGACGCGCTCGACGGAACAGCACCCTCCGTCGCGCTGAGCTTGGCACAGTAACCACAACCAAACGCAAGCAGGAGATGCACCATGATCGACACCACCTCTCACGGTGTCAGCCCGGCGCAAGCCGCAGCCGAGAAAAAACTCACTGACACCGTCGTCGCGTCTTTCGAAGCCACATCAGATGACCGGCTGAAAACACTGCTGCAGGCCCTAGTAAAGCACCTGCACGCCTACATCCGCGAAGTTCGACTCACCGAAGACGAATGGAACCAAGCCATCGAATTCCTCACCCAGGTGGGGCACATAACGGACGACAAACGTCAGGAATTCATCCTTCTCTCTGACGTACTGGGCGCTTCCATGCAGACCATCGCCGTCAACAACCCGGTCTCCGGAAACGCCACCGAAGCCACCGTCTTCGGTCCCTTCTTCACGCAGGATGCCCCGGAGATACCCATCGGAGGAGACATCTCAGGAGGGGCACCGGGCCAAAGCTGCTGGGTGGAAGGAACCGTCACCGACACCGCGGGCAATCCTGTCCCCGGCGCACGGATTGAGGTGTGGGAAGCAGACGAAGACGGGTTCTATGACGTTCAGTACGACGACGGCCGCGTCACCGGCCGCGCGCACCTTTACTCCGACCATGAAGGAAAGTACGCCTTCTGGGGGCTGACTCCGACCCCCTACCCGATCCCACACGACGGCCCCGTCGGACGAATGCTGGAGGCTACCGACCGCTCCCCCGTCCGAGCGTCCCACCTTCACTTCATGGTGACCGCCCCGGGCCAACGGACCTTGGTCACCCACATATTCGTCGAGGGAGATCCCCAAATCGAAATAGGTGACTCCGTCTTCGGCGTCAAGGACTCGCTCATCAAGCGTTTCGAGACAAAAGCCCCTGACACCCCTACCCCTGACGGGCGCGACCTTAACGGCCATTCATGGGCAAGGACCCGCTTCGATATCGTCCTTGCCCCCGCAGAGATCTAAGGCCTTACGCGCCCGTCCGCCAAAGGCTGCGGGCGCGTGCAGAAGTACCAGCCAAAATGAGCACTCAAACGGCAACAATCAACCCAACTAGATAGAGGAGGCACCGGTGAATGCAAAGTCGCTTTTTCCGGTTCAAAGGCGAACGATTCTTCAAGCAATGGGAGTGGGTGCTGTTTCCCTCCCGCTGGCAGCAGTGGGGACAGCGCCGGCCAGCGCAGGGGGCCCAGCCTACGGGGCAAATGGTCCGTCCAGGATCGATGTACATCACCACGCGTCGCCGGCCTTTTATAAAGACTGGCTGGTTTCCCGCGGCCAGACCGCAGGAGGATTGAAGATCCCCGACTGGTCAGTTCCCATGGCTAAAGAGATCATGGATCTGCACGGAGTCAGGACCTCAATCCTTAGCATCTCAACACCAGGCGTCCACCTTGGTGATGATACTGAAGCGCGAACGATGGCGCGCCGCGTCAATGAACACGTTGCAGAAATAGTCAAAGACGAACCCGCCCGGTTCGGCCTCTTCGCAACTCTGACTCTCCCCGACGTTGCCGGGGCCCTCGAAGAACTCGCCTACGCCTTCGACACCCTGCACGCCGACGGAGTCATCCTTCTGGCAAATTCACGAGGCGTTTACCTGGGCGACCCGGCGTTCGATCCCCTCATGGAGGAACTAAACCGCAGGCACGCAGTTGTCTTCGTTCACCCCTCAAGTCTTCCTGCCAACCCCATCGCAGGAGTCCCTCCATACATCGCCGACTTCCTCCTCGACACCACAAGGGCCGCCGTGAATCTGGTGCGCAAAGGCACCACCACTCGATACCCGAACATCCGGTACATCCTGGCGCACGGCGGAGGATTCCTGCCCTACGCCTCTCACCGGATTGCCTTCACCTTCGGGCTTGATGGATCGGCCTGGACACCTGAAGCCGTACTCAATGAACTGGGCAAGTTCTACTACGACACCGCGCAAACCTCTGCCCAGGCTGCCTTCCCGACACTCCTGGAATTTGCAGGAGAAGACCGTGTCCTGTTCGGAAGCGACTTCCCGCACGTCACGGCGCCAGGGGTGGCATATTTCACCAAACAGCTGGACGAATCACGATTGCCGGCAAAGACACAGCGGGCAATCAATCGCCAAAACGCACTTGCGCTCTTCCCGCGACTCGCGAACTAGGTATGCCCTCACGGCACTGAAAGCCCCAGGGCTGACCGCTTAGGGCTAGGAATGGGGGCCCCTCAGGCCCCCATTCCCGTGCTCACATCCATCAAGAGCAGACGGGATCGTCGATACCAGATGACCTCCGTCAGTTGAGTCAGGAGAACCATGTCCCCTATACATGATCCGCAGTCCCTCATCCGGCGCCTGGAAGAAACCCGCTATACGGCGGCTCTTGAACCCGATCTGGCAACCTTTGAAGGCCTATGCCACCCACAGCTCGTCTACTCACACTCCGGTGGCAACCGGGATTCACGAACCGAGTACCTCGACAAACTCCGGACGGGGGCGCTTCGCTACCGCCGTATAGAGCATGACATTGACAACATCCTCATCATCGGAGACACGGCACTAGTCTTCGGCCAGATGAGCGCGGACGTCACAGTAAACGGCACCGACAAGACCATAAACAATCGGTCGTTGGCGGTATGGGTTCAGGATGCCGGGAACTGGAAGTTTGCCGCATACCAGCCAACTCCCTCTTCGGGCGGGTAAAACCTTAAACCACGTGCGGCCCAGGTAGAAATACATGAACAATAGAAACACTCTGACGAGTACAGGCAAGCTCCCGGCAGTCCACTCATGCGAACCGGGTGTTCACATGACGCCTCCGCGCCGGGGTTCACCCCTCCTGATAAAGCAATGGAAGTACCTGTGGCGGGCCGAGTTTATAGAACTCAAACGCGGACCAAAAGTACTCGAAACAGGCTGGGTCGACGACCTAACCGGCGACGGGACCATCCTGTGGATTCAACTCAGCCAAGGGAAGGGGAGAAAGATGATCCACCAGAACGATGGCATCGACGTCTGGCGCGTAGACTCGCGCATCTACCAAGACCGCGACCCCGACTTCAGCTAGCGGCCCTTGGCACTGCCAGCCGGCCGCCTCGTTGCTTACGGCCCCACTTCTGCCCCGGCCATCCAGGACAGCAACAGACCTGGCAATGCCGAGACAGACATCCAACGACGGGCCAGAAATGACTCGCCCGGCCTTCTTTGCGAGGCGGTGCGCGAGCCGTTCGACAGAGGTGGCACAGCAGGCACTGGCGGAAGGGAACTTCGGGGCCCTGGGCGACGGCTACATATCCATGTACTTCTTCAGGAACGAACCCCACAAACACGGAGCGGTTCCGGGCATCACTCCCAGTCCCAAGCGCATCGCCAGGCGCTTCCGACTATGGATAAGGCCACCTTCGGAACTCCAGACCAAGTGTTGCCCCGGTGGGCCGAATCGCAACCGGCGCAAGCCGGCATTCCTACTCAGTTCGACCAGCAATCCACACGAAGAGGAGTTCCAGATGACATCTCACACCATCAGCCAGCACGCTGTGGCATCAACCGACGGCACCATGATTGGGTTCCGCAAAGCGGGCGACGGCGCCCCGATAGTCATAGTCCACGGCAGCATCTCCACGGGAGACCAGTGGCTCCCCGTTGCCGAGCAACTGGCTAAAAGCAACACCGTATATGTAATGGACCGCCGCGGGCGCGGGCTAAGCTCCGACGCCGACGACTACTCACTAGCCACGGAAGTCGAAGACATCAAAACCATAATGGCCGTCGCTGGCGACAACCCAGCCCTTCTTGGCCACTCCTACGGCGCCATTTGCGCCCTGGAAGCTGCAAGGACCGGGGCACCCGTATCGGACCTTGTGCTCTACGAACCGCCGCTGCCAGTTGACTCACCGACCGCCGGCCCGGCTCTCGACGACTATGCCGCCGCCATAGAGGAAGGCGACGGAGAGAAGGCCATCCACATCGCCGCCGCACACTTCCTTCGCATCAGCCCTGAAGAGACCGAAGCCTTGGCGGCAACACCCCTGTGGCCCGACATGGTCCGGCTCAGCCCCACATGGACGCGTGAACTACGAGAGATCGACCTAACAGCGGCACTCATTCCCCAATATCTGAAGATACCAACACGCACGCTGCTACTGGTCGGCGAAGCAAGCCCATCACACATGATTGGCGCCTCCCGCCACCTAAAGAACCTACCGAACTCCACAGAGATAACGTTCCCTGGACAGACACACTTCGCCCACATCACCGACCCAGCAGGAGTAGCAGAAGTCATAAGGCTGTTTCTGCAAAAGTAGTTCGGTCGTTGAACACCCCCTTTAGCCAGCACTTCAGTGGCGGCCAACATCTGGGGAGTTCCTTATTGCCAGGCTCATCCGCTGCGCTCAGGCCCGTAATAGGAACGCTGCCCAAGTAGTTCCCTCTCATCGGGCTCGGGACTTGTCGGATTGGGCAACGCGAAACCTTGGGTCCCACGGACATGTATCCACCCGCCGTGCTGTGGGAGCCCATGCTCGCATTAGGCAAGCTGTTGTCGGGGCGACAGAGTTGCTGGAAGCGGCGGCTTGCGGCCGGTCTTTCCTCCGTGGGCAACGGCAGCAGCCGATACAGCACGAGCGCGCTCGAAAGCTGCCGTTCATTGAGCTGTGCGGAGGCGGCCACGATCGTCATCATGGCGCGTGCCAGGGCTGCCCCAGACATCCCGGTCGAGACCACAGGCAATGGCATCGCTCAGGCAGCCCAATACTTGAAGTCGTGCCCTGTGAATCCCTCCGGAAGCGCCCCGTAGATGTCCTGGTGAATGACCAGCGGTCTATGCCGGCGCACCGCCTCGATAGACCGATAATCTGCCGGCAACGCTCATGCCGGGCCGGCGCTGACGGCAGATATTATCAGGGCCCAGGGCGCAGCTGTGCCCGATCCGGCAAGCCTTCCACGTCCCCCATCGAGGTTTGTCGCACGTCGGTGGAAACGCTGCCGATAGACCATCCGTCGTCGTCCATCAGTCTGCCGATTAGCTTGATCGTCCGAAGGACCGTTGTTCGATCAACGATCCGTAGGTGTGGGAGCTTGCGCGCGATTTCCGCTTCGAAGGTTTGGACGTGTTCCAGTGAACGTAACCAGGCGGTGATGAAAACATTGTGCTTTCCTGCATGCGTACTGACTCCGCGGATTTCCGGCAGGGTGGTGAGGGCTTCAGCAGTGGAGTCGAGTCTCTCCGCCGGGCACACACCGAAGAACGTGGCGTAAACGGGAGTTCCGGAGAGACTGCGAGCTACCTCCGTGCGGAGAATTGATTGATTGTTGAGCAGATCGTCGAGTCGACGCCGGGCAGTCGAGGGACTAACCCCAAGCTCGTAAGCCAATTGTTTGATCTCGATGCGGGGATCCCTGTTCAGGGCATTGAAAACTGCCCATTCCGCGTCTGTCAACTGCCTCGATAGAGGCTTGACCATTACGGCACTAGGCGGGCGCAGGCGCCTACTCTGTTCGGCGTTCAGCGCGCCCAATCTCCAGCCAGTGGCTTCCCTGTAGATCCTGACGATAGGAAAAGTCCGGACGGCGCGGATTCCGTCGATCTGGGCGAGTCGGTCCAGAACGTACCGTGCGAGCTCCTTGCTGGTACATGTCCAGACCATGACCTGCAGATCACGACCACCTGCGTTGATGGTGATGGAGACAGACGCGCTATCACGGGCGAGCTGTTGTGCAACGTCGGCCGTGCGCCCGTGGACACAGTCGATTTCGACGTGGGCGATAGCTGTGAGCGACTCGTAGGGAGGATTGCACGCTATCCATGCCGCACCTGCATCTTCGAGGCGACGCCAGCGACGTGCCGCTGTGGCGGGATCAATGCCAATTACGCCGGCGATCTGGCTCCAGGACGCTCTGGGCCTGATCTGTAGGGCATTGATGATTTGCAGATCCACCTCATCCGGAATGAACGAATCAGACATGAGCATCTAAGAAATTTCTCTGATCATGCATAAAAGATTACACGCATGAAAATCCGGTCAGAATGAAAAAACCACCGCAGCTTTGAGTTCACCCTCCGCGCAAGGGATCTCGGCTTTGGAGGGGCCTCCCGGCCAGCGCCGTAAAGAGGCCACCCACCGCAAGCAACCACGTTCCAAACCCGTCCGAGTACGTCTTGAAGAGTACTCAAATCAGGAGGTCATCATGGCGCTCAAAGAGGAGACTCTGGGCTCTGCTCATCCAAGGACCGCACAGGATATCAAGGCCCGCGTCCTGGCGGAGATCGACAGGCAGGCTGAACGGATCGTCGCGATTAGCCGTGAAATCCAACTGCACCCGGAGACAGGATTCCGCGAATTCGGCACCGCCCGTCGTATTGCTGCTCAATTCGAAGACATGGGTATCGATTACCGTTCAGGCCTTGCCAGGACTGGTGTCAAAGCTCGTATGACTGGACGATCAGATCGTCACACAGTGGCACTTCTCGGTGAAATGGATTCCGTCATCACCCCGGACCATCCCCTGGCAAATCAGCACACCGGGGCGGCGCACGCGTGCGGACACCACATCGAGATTGGCGCCATGATTGGTGCCGCCCTAGGACTTCAAGGCGTTATGGACCAGCTCGATGGTGACGTGGTCCTCTTCGCACTCCCAGCCGAGGAACTTATCGAAGTGGACTGGCGGCTTTCGCTGCGTGAGGCCGGTGACATCGAGTTCGTCTGCGGAAAACCCGAACTCATCAGATTGGGAGAATTCGACGATATCGACCTGGGCCTGATCACCCATCCAAGCACGGACAGCACCGCACCACTATTTACGATGGGCCACAGTTTCACAGGCTCCATCTTGAAAAAGGTCACCTTCACCGGCAAAACCGGACATGCAGGTGAGAACCCGCATGAGTCAATTAACGCGCTCAAGGCACTGACGCTGGCTCTAACGGCCCTCGAAAGCCAACGTGAGACTTTTAGAGACGAGGACTCCGTCCGGATCAGCCAGTTGATCACCAACTCGGGCGAAATGGTCAGCACCATCCCAGGTCTGACTGAACTCGAAGTCATGATCAGAGGAAGATCAATCGAGGCCTTGGAAGACGCATCCAACAAGGTCGATCGAAGCATGCAGGCCGGTGCCGTGGCGGTGGGCGCAGAGGTAGAGATCACCACGGTCGTCGGATGCTTCCCATTCAAACAAGATCAGCCATTGGTAGAGCTGGTTGACAGCAACGGAAGGCAACTCTTCGGAGACAATGCCATCGAGGGCCACGGCAGGCCAATCGGTGCATCAACCGACTCCGGAGACCTTCAGTTGCTCCTCCCGCTGGTCCTCCCCTTGGTCAACAGCGGCTGCGACGGCCTCATCCATTCCCGCGACTTCACCATCGCCGATCATGTTCTCACCGCCGTCAACAACGCAAAACTTCTAGCTGTCAGCGTTGTTGACCTCCTCTGTGATGGTGCAACCAAGGCGAGCCAAGTCATCGAAGAGAGCGGTCCCAAGCTCGACCGCGAAGCATTCCTAAAGCTCCGGCGCCGGATGGAAAACACCAAGAAATTCCTCTGATGGCACACCAACGCGCACCTTACGAAGCGGCGCGCGACAACTCCCCAACATCCCAGCTCAGAAAGTAAGACCGATGAATGATTCACAACTAACCCAACTCTCTCCAACCAAGAACGCCGATACAGGCCAAAGGCAGCAAAAGCGCAAAAACGCCCTTGGTACTGGCCTCGGCAATGCTCTTGAGTTTTACGACTGGACCATCTACGCCACGTTCACCCCCTTCTTCGCCACCCAACTGTTCAACAACGCTGACCCGCTTTCCGCCGTGTTATCCACCCTGGGGGTCTTTGCCATAGGTTTTCTCGCACGCCCGCTAGGTGGTTTTGTTTTCGGTTGGATCGGAGACCGAGTCGGTCGAAAGACCTCGATGAGCCTAACGGTGGGACTCGCGGCAGTCGGGAGCCTGCTGATCGGTGTTGCTCCCACTTTTGCAACCGTTGGGGCCTGGGCCTCGGTGGTCCTGGTGTGTGCAAGGGTACTGCAAGGCCTTGCGCATGGTGGTGAACTGCCCAGCGCCCAGACCTTTATCTCAGAAGTAGCTCCAAGGGAGAAACGCGGCCTGTGGTCCTCCCTTATCTACGTCTCGGCAACTATCGGTGTGCTCTTTGGGACACTGCTGGGCGCGGTGCTTACCGTCATACTCTCCAAGCAGGACATGCTCGCGTGGGGCTGGAGGCTCCCCTTTCTTTTGGGTGGCGTGTTCGGCCTCTACGCACTCGTTATGCGAATGCGCATGAGCGAGAGCGAAACATTCGCCAACGACAGTTCAAAGGCCCGACAGTCTTCCATGTGGCGCGAGATCGTCAAACACCGCAAGCAGGCCATTCAAATCGTGGGAATCGGGATGGGTGGAGGCGTGGCCTTCTACGTCTGGAGCGTCGCAGCCCCGGTCTTCGCATCCACGTCCTTGGGAATCGACCCCGGCCAAGCGTTGTGGGCCGGGGTCGGTGCCAACGTGGTGTTCCTAGCTGCACTCCCCTTGTGGGGCAAAGCATCTGACCGCTTCGGCCGCAAACCAATCCTGTGGATCAGTTTCATCGGCGCAGCCATCATGTTTTTCCCCATGACCTGGCTACTGCGCGACTCCGCCTGGCAGCTGTTCATCTCCATGTCAGTCATGCTTTTCTTTATCGCAGCGAACGCAGCAATAGTCCCAGCGTTCTTCGCCGAGATGTTCCCCACAGGCATCCGCACAGTGGGCGTAGCGGTCCCCTACTCCATCCAGGTTGCCATTTTCGGTGGAACCGCACCGTATCTGCAGACATGGCTGAACTCAACCGTGGGTCCCGTCGCCTTCACGGTTTACGCGGTCACCTTACTGCTCATCGCTGCTGCCGTCATCATCACCGTTCCGGAGACGAAAGCCAAGGACCTCAGCCAAGGAGCAACCGGGCCTGAGATGTGACGGACACCGACGTTCGGCCCGCTGTTCCAGGCCAAATCGGAGGTTGGATTTGGTTTGGACGCGGGCTGGACGGTGTATGGGTCTCGCGAGCTAAACGGTTTCCGTGCAATTGGATGAAGCACGACGAGAGGGCGGCGATAAACACCTCAGACACACAAAGGGTAGGCATTTCCGGCTCCCTTATTACGACAAGTGTCAGACTAGCTGCGCGAGGACGAACGCGTTGAAGCCACGCGAAGGTGCGAACCCGCCGCTCCAGATGCGCGTCGGACATTCCGGGTCCTGGTCAGTGTCGAGATTTTTCGTAATCATGCCGGACGCGTGTCATGGCGCGCACGGCCTAACAGGTCGGCTGACCCGGAGCACATCTTGGTACCATCCCGAGATGGGTCCGCCGCATGTAAATCCTCCGTTTGTCCACTCTCATTCCCGTACGACTTGGCGGGCGCTATCACCGGCGGGCAGGGGCCCGCAGAAATTGAGAGTCTCCCCCCACCCCTTCGCTTGCATCAGATCATGGGCATGGTAGTTGTCACCCATATTGAAGCGGTTACCGGTCTCAAGGGTTGCTGCCATTGTTGATTCCCAGATGCCGGTTGGACCAGACGCATCAGGCAAGGCGGACATCACCCTGTGATGCGTCGAGATGATGCACTCATGGACTACTCGAAGTTGCCACCAACGGCTTTGGCAAGGTCTTTACGGCAGTTACTGGGAAAGGGATGATCATTTCATGCCAGTCGCAAGCGTTGTGCGCGCACTCAAGGTCACGTCGTGGGCACTCGTTGCCCTCGGCTTCCTGCTGCTGGCGACCGGCGTCCTGAGTGGCTTGTGGGCCTGGACCTACATCGCATTGGTAATGGCAATGTCGCTTGCGGAGTCGATACTTAGGGGCCGCGAGGAAATCCGACAGGAACGGGCCCACCAGACGAACGCCGAGTAGGGTCGGACATGCCCACGGCTCAGTCAGCAGCACCTGTCAAGCAAGAAATTGCGTGGGCACGGCGACACTTAGGAGAGAGCCATTCCTACCCAGCTGGCGGTGACATTCGTAGTGGTGCCTGCCGGCTCAGCAGCCCCACAGGAGGCCGTGTGCGCCGAGATTCTGACGACGCTTCGATTGCCTCCGGGGCAGGGTAGCTCGACCAAACACACGTGCATTTTCGCGGTGCGACCTGGTCTCCGCGATAGAGCATCCTCGATCCCCACGAGAGCTGGGTGGTTCTGGGGATGGGCCACGCGTACTGCATCTGAGTGACGCAGGTGCGCTTTCCGTTATTCCGCGCGAGAGACGCGGGTGAGTTTCCCTCCCCACCTCGCCCTCCTAATCGCCCTAGCTCGTACGAGAGACGCAGGTGACTCCGAAAAAGGAGGCACGACGATACAAGCCACGGACGCTTGTCTTGACGGCACGGTGTCAATGGCCAGTAGTTTCTGCCCACGGGCGGCCAGTTGATGTTCCCGCTGGTGGCGAGCAAATTCTGCCCGGTGTGGCCAACGGATCTGCCCACTGAGCTTGGCGACGCACCGTGCCAGGGTGGGTGTACGCCATAGGTGCCCGCGAGGAACTAAGTGATCGGTGGGGTATGACAGCCCGGACGTTCCGTCCGGAGGCCCCGGTACAGATCCCAGATGGAGACACTCTATGGTCCAGGCCGAGCCCCACCATCACTGGTAGCTTGTCAGCCCGCCGATCCGCGCGGTTGGCTCCGCGGGCCGCCAGCAGCCAACACCCACTAGATACCTAAAAGGGTCACTGCGGACCCAGCAATCGAAAGCAGGCCGAAAACCGCCCAGTGGCGCCTGGAAACCGGGGGCCGGATAGGCTGAAGGGGCTGAAAAAGTGGGACAAGGATGGGCGCGATTTGGCTAAGGGGAAGACCTGCCTAGAGGGCGGCTGCGAGGCACGGGCAATCAAGCGGGACATGTGCGAGAAGCATTACAAGGCGTGGTTGCGTAAGCAGCCGCAGTGTCGGGCGGAAGGCTGCACCACAAGGTTGTTCCCCAGGGACAGGAAAACGAGATCCGACTACTGTCGGCCCCACGAGCAACTAGCTCTCACCACCAGATCCAAAGCTGCCCAAGAGAAGACACTGGCCAGATTCCTTAGTGCTATCGAACCTGACTGGGTGTACGGCTGCTGGTTATGGCGAGAGACCCCTGATGACGGTTACGGGAAGTTCCATGCCGGCGGGCCATGGCTAGCCCACCGCTTCGCCTACGTCTGGTTCTACGGTGGCCACGCCAAAGGTAAGACTTTGGACCACATTTGCAACCGTAAGCTCTGCGTGCGGCCAGACCACATGCAGGTTGTCACCGGGACTGTAAACACCAAGCGCCGCGATGCGAGAGCCTTTGCTCCCGCCGGGACAGCCTGGGCCTTGGGCCACATCCCTGTCAGCCCGGAAATGGACGCGTGGGCCGAAGCCAATGGCCTGCCCTACGGGAACCCGGCCGGGCTGGGACACCTTGCCAGTTTCGCCGGGGTTCCAACACGTCCCGAGATTGGTCACCCCACGGTATCCCTTTCCAGCAACAACGCGGAATCCTTTTGATCCCGGCGGCTCCCCATTCCGTACGCGAGGAAAGACGCTCGCACTACGCCTCGAACATGTCGCAGGCCCTGCAGGATATCCACCCGTTGTGCAATCTTTCCGCCGAAGGCAGATCCCAGATTCGCGGTAAACCTGTCATCCGGCCTCTCATCCGGGCCGCGCTCGACTCTTAAACAACTCCATTTTCTGCGCCTATGGCATGCTCGGGACACTACCTGTCATCTGATTTGCTCATCGCTCTGCTGCCGCCTCGATACGGAGTCACTGATGGACGGCTCTGAGCAGGCACAAACAATTCAGTGACGTCACAGTCCAGGACCGCGGCGATGTCCCACAACCGCTCATAAGCAACACTCTTCCGACCCCACTCGATCCCGATGATCATGGTCCGGCTAAGGCCTGACTCCAAGGCCAGGGCTTCCTGTGACAAGCCCTGCTCAAGGCGAATCTCCCGGATGCGGCCCCCAACAAGCGCACGCCTTTCAGCCCAGCGGAGCGTTTGCTCCCCGGAAGACTGCTGCGGACGTATAGGCACAAATCAATGCCAGTGGAAGTACACTTGGTTTGTCTGCAGCACTAGTAACACATGGTCGATCCCGACGCTTTTAGACCGGGTGGCTTTCGCCACATGAGGACCTGCAGTGATCCGCTCTTACAAGTTCCGCATGTACCCGACCTCGAAGCAGGACGCACTGCTCCGGGCAATGCTGGACGACCACCGGTCCCTCTACAACGCCGCATTGCAGGAAGGTAGGGATGCATGGAAACGTGGCAAGCAGGTTTGGTTTGCCGATCAGGATGCCCAGCTAACTGCGGTACGTGCAGAGGACGAGGATCAAGCGCGCTGGTCCTATTCGGCGCAGGAACAGACACTCCGACGGCTTGACAGGGCATTTAAGGCCTTCTTCCGCCCCTGGATATCCGCGCTTCAAGGGCATCGGCTACTTCGACACGGTGGACCATCGCAATGGCGACGGTGCCAAGTGGGACTCCCACCCGACCCAGACCAGGGTCTACTTTCAAGGTGTTGGCCACATCAAGGTCAAGCAGCATCGCCCTGTCGTGGCACGGCGGTTGACCAGAATCGGCATCAGGCGGGAAGGCCGGCGCTGGTATGTCGTCCTGGCCGCCGATCAGGCGCTGCCGGTGGCGCTGCAAATGACGGGCGTCAGGGTTGGGATTGACCTGGCCACTGGGCCCAACGGGCTAGCGTACACGTCCTTGGGAGAGCGTATCGAAAACCCCGCCTACGGCAGGGCTTCCCAGTCCCGGCTGGCTGATGCCGACAGGACGCTGGCCCGCACCCAGCGGGGATCCAACCGGCGGCGCAAGGCCAGGGAGCGGCTCGCCGATGTGCATCGGAAGATCAGGAACCAGCGCCACGACTATCTCCACAAGGCGGCACGCCGGCTAGTGGACCGTTACGACGTCATAGTGGCCGAAGATCTGAATATCGCCGGTATGACTCGGCGTGCAGCGCCCCGGCCCGACGGGACCGGGGGCTACGAGCACAACGGAGGGAGCGCAAAGACTGGACTCAACCGGTCCATCCGCGACGCGGGCTGGAGATTGTTCCTGGAAATGATACGTGCCAAGGCTGAGAGCGCCGGGCGGGAATTCATCCAGGTCGACCCCGCTTACACGTCCCAGTCATGCAGCAAATGCGGACACCGGGAAGCCGCCAACCGAAATGGCAAGTTTTTCAATTGTCTTTTATGTGGGCATGTGGATGACGCCGATGTCAACGCTGCGGTCAACATACTCAAGTCCGGGCTGGCCCTGCGTGACACAGCGGAAGCCGCTACGAGAAGCCCATCCATCGGGATGACTTCACTTGGGGCTGGGCGCGTCCTTTTTGGTTAGGTACCGAGACGTCGGCGACATCTGCCCGGCGTAACGACATTCAGGGCCGGGCTGGCCCTGCGTGACACGGCGGAAGCCGCGCTACGAGAAGCTCGCATCGTGGAGTGATGTCACATCTTTCTGAGTACGTCTTTAAGGGGAATGAGGTGTTGTCAAGAAATACAAGCCCACGGCCCGTCTAAGCACATTCAGCGGCCATCCATCGGCTTAGGCGTAGGGCTCCAATGTCGGTCAATCCGCATCATCATTTGCCATGGACGGGCTGCGCGGAAGGTTCAGCTCCGAGCTCCCCGGTGCGTTCGAGTTCCCCACACGACGTCACTGGTCCCGCCGTCTTGTCAAAACCTTGTTGAAAGCGGCTGCTGATGATCGATACCGTTCCCGGGTGAGGATGGACCCCGCGGTCCCTAGTGCTGGGACCGTTGTCAGAAATTCGGCGCTCAGGGCCGCTAAATGGCCTTCTTGGGGCGCAGCCCCGCTGAAAGCTTGGCCCCGTGGCGCGGGCTCCACGAGCTCCACCCGTTTACCCGCTTCACGGGAAAAGTGTCCACAACTGCCTCGCATGCGTGGCAGGGCGGCTTGGACAGGGAAAAGCCCAACTGGTGTCCGTATGCCGCCTGAGCGGCACAGGGGTAGCAGAGACCCAGACGCACATAACGGCGCTTGTAGGCGTCGAACGAACGGGCCTGCCTGAGGCTTTCCACACATGCGGCACGCCCGGACGCAGATTTTGTCATGGTTTTCCTCCATCGGGTTGTTTGTGCCGGAGGCACGTCTCAGAAATCGTTGAGTTACGCGGAGCTTGCTCCGCCCTGCGGGCTGCGCGGCGCTCCGCTTGCCTTCACAGCCGAATCGATGAATTCGGCAATTTATATGCGATGCATAGTTGAAACCTGTCCCTGCCCTGAAGGCAGGGTGGGAACAGCCGGAGGCTGGATCTTTAGTGCGGCACCGCCGCTTAGGAGGGGCGCCGTCAGGGGCCCCGACCTCGGAGCACGACGTGGTGGCCATTGGAGTAGTTGTAGTAGAGGTAGTTCCGCAGAGGTAGAACTACTGAGGTAGTTCTACTCTGAGGTAGTTAACCGTGAGGTAGTTAGGGAACGGTTTTGTGGGGGTACCTCGGCCTCTTTGTTGTGGCCAGGGGTACCCCCATTTGCATGAGGTAGGTAGCGGCAGGAGGATCAGCACCCAGCAGTGTCTGCAATACCCACCCCACAAACCAGCGAGTGTTGCCTATCCCTCCTTCGAGGGCTCGTCGAGGCCGTGAATAGACCGAAGCCAGGCTTCGGAATGCACTGCAGCTTCCTCGCACTTGGCCATCGCTACCGACTCCGGTGCATCCGACGGTGGCGTTGTGATGACATACCAGATGGAGTTGTTGAACCGCTGATGCTTCAGAAGATACCCCTCAGATTCAGCAAGAATCGTGTGCTTCGAGATCGTAGCCTTGGAGAGCCCCGTGGCCTTGGAAAGGGCCCGCAGGGACGGAAATGCCTTGCCCGTGTTGTTGTTGGCGAAACTGGCAATCGCCCAACACACAGTCCGTGTCGTCGTGGGAAGGTCCGAATTGCTGATTGCCCTTGCGTACTGCAGTGGGCGCGATGGAATGCCCCGGATCGGAGTCTTCACAGCCCCTCCCCGGGAAGGGTCAGCCGCCAACCGAAGGAATAGTAATATTCGGTGCCCGTATACCAGTTCAGATAGCCGCCAACCTGAAGCTCCTTGATGCCGGCGAGAATGGCGCGGTCAGTGCGGCTGCGGTTCATGTAGCTGTTCAGCCGATGCCAATTGCTGGTGACGATCCGCCCGAGCCCCATCGAATCGCCAATCGTGTATGCCACCTTGCACGCCGCGGAGCTCATCGAGATGTCATTCTTGACGGCCTGAAGCCAGTTGTCCCTGTATTCATTGACCCCGAAACTCACTCGGCCTCCCGTCCAGCAACAACCTGGGGCCGATAATTAACGGAGGGAACAGTCGGCCGCGAACACAGCGCGGCGGTAAGTGGATTCATTTGTCTCCTGATTGATTGGACTGTGAAGACCGGCAATTCGTGCGAGCCGGAGTTCGCTAAAGGGTGGCGTGGATTGTTCACGGGGGGGCCAGGTGTTCGTTCGAGCCGCCCACTGGCGCTAGTTGTGGTCGCTAATGCCGCGTAGCCCGCTGCTGGCGGGCCCAGTTCAGGACGTCGTCGCGCAGGTAGCGACACCGAGAGCCGAACTTGTAGAAACGGGGACCGGATGCCTTGTACTCCGCCAACCATTTCTCGGTGACGTTCAGGTAGGCGGCGACCTGCTTGCGGGTCATGTAGGGCGAAGCGGGCAAGGGTTCGCCCGGCATGGGCGATCCCGAAGCTGCCACGGCAGAACTGCTCATATGTGCATCTCCTTCGTCAAAGCACAGCTCAATCACCAAGCAAGCTGTGCGCATTTCTGAAGACCTTGACCACATTCAGTGGCGGTCTGCGGTGATATAGATCACCCTAATGGCCTAGCTAACGAAGAAAGGGTGAAACATAAATACAGCTGACTTGGCAAACAGGCTGTGCTATCGTTTGGGCATGAAATCGCCGTCGCTTCCGTCCCTAGGCCCCAACGTAAAATACCTCGGTAAGCGCACAGGGCCAGACGAAGAATACTGCCGGCTCGACGGCCTGCCATTCAAGCGACTTGTCGGCAGGTACCGGGTGGACGACTTCCTGGTTGAGATTGGCTGGGTTGTCGACTACAAACTTGGCAGCTTTCGTGAGCCCCATCAGTTGACGATCCAGTTTGACTCGGAGGACTTCGGCATCAAGGTTGCCTCTGACCCACATTCCCAACATGCCTCCGCGCTAAATGGAATCACCACGTCATTGTTGCGTTCCATCCCCATGGCGCATGCGCGTGCGCTCATGCGCGACCGGCACGAGCAACTGTCGGTTGCCGCCCTAAAGGATGAAATAACGCCGCTACCGGCCCGCGTCAATTCGGAAGCCGACTACGTCCATGTGTCATGCGCCTACGTTGCCCTTGGCTCCTGTTCCGTGGAACCCATTAAACGACTTGCTGAGTGGACCGGCGAGAGCGCGGACACATGGTCGGCGAGGCTGCGTCGAGCCCGTGCCAAGGGGATTCTCGAAGGGCGTGGCCGCAACTCGCGGATAGCTCCGTCCTATCTCAAACGGTCAAACGAACTCTGGATGAGGATGCGCGCAGGCAAGGACAACCCTGATGGCCGTCACTAAGCTCTCCAGCGGCAAAAAACGCTGGCAGGCAGACTGGACCACCCCAGACGGACGTCGGCACCGAAAAAACTTTGACACCAAGCGCGAAGCCCATGACCACTGGCAGGCGATGCTGCGCTCGATCCGCAGCGGGACCTACATCGACCCGAAGGCAGCGTCCAAGCTCACCGTTGACGGCCTCTACCAGGACTGGATTCACCGGATCTCGACGGTGGGCGCAAGAGGACGAAAACCCGCCAGCCCCAAGACGGTAGACAATTACAGACGTTGTTATGAGAACTACGTGAGCCCTCGCTGGGGCACCACCCCTATCAGCAAGGTTCACTATGACGATGTTGCGGCATGGGTAGTCGGCCTAAACGGGCAGGATGGGAAGCCTGCTGGACCCACCACCAGGCGCGAGGTTGCACTGCACTTCGGTCGGCTCATGGGCCACGCCGTTAAGCGGCGCCTGCTGGCGGCCAACCCCGCCAAGGATGCTCTCGGCCAAATGGACTATGTACCTGCCCGCGTCAAACAGCGACAGCACGTCTACCTGACGATGCCTCAGCTCGCATCCCTCGCTGCAGCGTGCAAAGGCTTTGAACTGATGGTCATGGTTGCGGGAACATGTGGCCTCCGATGGGGCGAAATCACTGCGCTCACGTACGGAGATCTCCATCTCGGCGCAAAACCCAGCTTGACCATCAGCAGGGCCTACTCCGAGATCGGTGGAAAGCTCGTTTTGGGTCCTACAAAGAGCGGGGAAAACAGGGTCGTGCCGTTGCCGAAGGTTGTGGCCGAGCGACTTGCTGCCACAGCGGGTTCCGGCTCGGTAGGAACCCGAGTTTTCAGCGGCGGGCGAGGATCGGCGCTCCGAGACAGTACGTGGACTAAACGCCACTACTCCCCCGCCATCGCACGCCTCCGCGCGGAGGATCCTGACTTTCCCCGTCCAACGTTCCACGATCTCCGCCACACGGCTGTCAGCTTGGCCATCAGCTCCGGGGCCAACGTCAAAGTGGTTCAACGCATCGCCGGTCACGCCACTGCTACGATGACCTTAGATACGTACGCTGGACTCTTTGATC
Source organism: Paenarthrobacter sp. JL.01a (assembly GCF_025452095.1). NCBI lineage: Bacteria > Bacillati > Actinomycetota > Actinomycetes > Micrococcales > Micrococcaceae > Paenarthrobacter > Paenarthrobacter sp. JL.01a. The sequence goes on along the minus strand of NZ_CP104877.1, from coordinate 820,595 downwards.
ACGATCTCCACGACAGCGCCGAGCGTCTGAATCGAGCCTTGGAAGCGATGAACTGGAAGTAGGGTCGTCACTTTTTCGACACCCAACCCGGCTGAATCCCTTGGAATTACTGCCTGTTGGTTTTCACTCGTAATGAAAAGGTCATCAGTTCGATTCTGATAGGAAGCTCGGGACAAACCCCCTGGAGATCTTCGGATTTCCGGGGGTTCTCGTTTTTTGGTCAGACGCCTGCGCATCACGCCACCGGGACCTTCAACGATCCGGCCCTCCAGCGGGTTCCGGTTTCCGCCTGCGGCGCACAAGCGTCCGACGGCGGACGGTCACCCGGTAGACTGGCCCACACTATGGATGACCCTCCTTCACATATGCCCAGGCCCCTCTGCTCACTGACCGGATTGCCGGTTTCCACGGGAGAGGGGCGCCCGAATGTATGAGTGGATCATGCTCGGCATAGGCCTTGTCCTCACTGTCGGCACTGGATTCTTTGTTGCTTCGGAATTCGCACTGGTCAACCTGGACCGCGCTGAACTCGAGGTCCGCCAAGCCCGCGGCGAAAAGCGGCTGGGGCCAACCATCAAGGCCCTCAAAATTACCTCCACGCACCTCTCCGGCGCGCAGCTGGGTATCACTTTGACCACCCTGCTTACCGGGTACACCTTTGAGCCTGCCATCAGCAGCATGCTCAGTGCACCCCTGCAGTCTTTGGGACTGCCCGCAGCTTTGGTTCCCGGAGTCGGAGCCGTCGTGGGTATTTTCGTGGCAACCGTGTTCTCCATGGTGATCGGCGAGCTGGTTCCCAAGAACTTCGCGCTGGCCCTTCCGTTGGCAACTGCCAAGGTGGTAGTCCCCTTCCAGGCTCTGTTCACAGCTGTTTTCAAGCCGGCGATCCTGCTGTTCAACAACACTGCCAACAAGATCATCCGTTCCTTCGGCATCGAACCGAAGGAGGAGCTCTCCGGCGCCCGCTCGGCAGAAGAACTGTCATCGCTGGTACGCCGTTCCGCGACTGAAGGCCTGCTGGACCAGGACCACGCCGAACTGCTGAACAGGACCCTGCGCTTCTCCGAGCACACCGCTGGTGACGTCATGACTCCGCGTGTCCGGATGGTTGCCGTGGATGCTGATGACACGGCGGCCGAAATCGTTGCCCTCGCATCAGCTACCGGATTCTCGCGGTTCCCGGTGATTGGCCGGGACCGGGACGAGGTGCTGGGTGTGCTGCACGTGAAGCAGGCCTTCGCTGTGCCCCTGGAACGGCGTGAAGCAGTGACCGCCACGGAATTGATGACCCAACCGCTGTACGTTCCTGAATCCAAGGACGTCGACTCTTTGCTGGTTCTTCTGCGGAAGCAGGGCCTGCAGGTGGCCATCGTCTCGGACGAACACGGCGGAACTGCGGGGATCGTCACCCTTGAAGACCTGGTGGAAGAAATCGTGGGCGAACTTGAAGACGAACACGACCGTGCCCGCGCCGGCGTGGTCCGCGTTGGCCGCTCCATCACCTTTGATGCCTCATTGCGACCCGATGAACTGCTGGACCGCACGGGGATCGTGGTTCCGGAAGGCGAGGAATACGACACCGTCGCCGGTTTCATGTCCGACCAGTTGGACCGTGTGCCGGAGCTCGGCGACGAAGTTGCCATCTCCGGGGGTGTCCTTCGCGTGGAACGCGTAGCAGGAGCCCAGTTGGGACGCATCCGCTTCACGCCGGGTCCCGACGCGGAAACAACCAGCACCCACGACCAGATCGTTGACAAGATTTCCGAGGAGCTCGGCCATGAGTGAGTACCTTCCAGGCATTATCTGGCTGGTCATCCTGCTGGTAGTCAACGCCTTCTTCGTTGGCGCCGAGTTCGCTGTGATCTCGGCCCGTCGTTCGCAGATCGAGCCCAAGGCCGAGGCTGGCAGCAAGGCCGCCAAGACGACACTGTGGGCCATGGAGCACGCCACCCTCATGCTGGCCACGAGTCAGCTGGGCATCACCGTGTGTTCCCTGGTGATCCTTAACGTCTCCGAACCTGCCATTCATCACCTGCTGGAGATTCCGCTTGGCCTGACGTCACTCCCGGCAGAAGCCATTGGCATCATCGCGTTCGTGGTGGCTTTGCTGCTGGTGACGTTCCTGCACGTGGTCGTGGGCGAGATGGTCCCGAAGAACATCTCCTTCTCCGTCCCGACCCGGGCAGCCCTGATCCTCGCTCCCCCGCTGGTCCTCGTGGCCAAGATCTTCAAGCCGGTGATCTGGACCCTGAACGGGATCGCCAACTCTGTGCTCCGCCTCTTCCGGGTGGAACCCAAGGACGAGGCCACCAGCGCCTACACACTGGACGAAGTGGCCAACATCGTTGAGCAGTCCACGCGCGTGGGCACGCTCAATGACACCAGTGGCACATTGACCGCGGCCTTCGAATTCACGGCCAAGACCGTGGGCGACGTCGAAGTGCCGATCGCCCGGATGGTGCTTCTACCTGCCACGTCGACACCGGCCGACATCCAGCGGACGGTCGCGGAGCACGGCTACTCCCGGTACATCCTCACTGACGCGAACGGGGAGCCATCGGGGTACCTTCACTTGAAGGACGTCATGGACCTGACGACGCCGGAGAAATTCAACCGGCCCGTACCTGAGAAGCGGATCCGCCAACTCGCCTCGGTGTACGTGGGAAGTGAACTGGAGGACGCATTGGCTTCCATGCGCCGCAGCGGTTCGCACGTCGCCCGCGTCTTCAACGCCGAGGGTGTCACTACCGGCATGTTGTTCCTCGAGGACATCATCGAAGAGCTGGTCGGTGAAGTCCAGGACGCGACCAGCGCCTGACGACGCACTGCAGCCCTGTTGTGAGGCCCGCTCTGCGCCCCAAGATCACGCCAAAGCGCGCAGAGCGGGCCTCGCAACGGGAGTAGTCAGGAAACCAAGGCGCGGTACTTTGCCCGGCGGGCCTGCAGTCCCGCAGCACCCGTAAGCAGCAGCCCTTCGAGTTCGACGGCGATCACCGCACCGAGCCGGCGGCAGAAGTCACCGGGTTCCTTCGCGGCGTCGGGCAGTTCCTCCACCACCACGTCCACTATTCCCCGGCCTGCCAGCACGGCGGCGGTGATGCCTTGGCTCTCGGCGAGCGCGGGAGCCTGCGACGTTGTCCGGTGGACGATCGCCGACGCGCCTTCCGGTGGGAGCGGGGCCAGCCAGGCGTGCTGGGCGGCGACGGTGCGGTCGGCGGGAAGGAGTGCCAGTGCTCCCCCGCCGGTTCCCTGCCCCAGCAATACCGAGAGCGTGGGAGTCGCCAAGGCCAGGAGGTCGTAGAGCGAGCGGGCGATTTCAGCTGCCAGCCCACCTTCTTCGGCGTCCTTGGAGAGCGCTGCTCCCGGAGTGTCAATGACGGTCACCAGCGGAAGCCCGAGTTCCTGCGCCAGCCGCATCCCGCGCCGGGCGTCCCGCAGGGATGCCGGCCCCATGGACTGACCGGATGCATGCCCTACCACGACGCATGAGACCCGACCAAAGCGGGCAAGGGCCACCAGCATGCCGTGTTCCTTGGCTCCGTCCCCGGCACCGCGCAGCAGCACGGTGTTCCCGGACGCCCGCCGCAACAGCTCCTCCGTGGATGGCCGTCGTGGGTCGCGGCAGCGCACCACGGAATCCCAGGCTTGCGGCACAACGGACGGAGCCACGACCGGAGGGGCCACCGCAGGGCCACGTCCCGGGGAAAGCAACAGGTCCAGCACCCGACCGAAGTAGTCACCCAACCCCTCGGGAGGCACGACGGCATCAACCAGCCCATGGTCGAAGAGGTTCTCGGCAGTCTGGACTCCGGCCGGAAACTCGTCGCCGTGGAGGGCGGAATAGACCCGGGGTCCCAGGAACCCGAGCAGGGCTCCCGGTTCGGCAACGGTCACGTGTCCCAGCGAACCCCACGAGGCCATGACTCCACCCGTGGTCGGGTGCCGGAGGTACACCAGGTATGGCAGCCCCGCCGCACGGTGTGCCTGGACCGCGGCAACAATTTCCACCATGGCCAGGAAGGCGGACGTGCCTTCCTGCATCCGCGTTCCGCCTGAGGCGGGCATGGCGATGAGTGGCAAACCCTGTTTGGTGGCGCGTTCGACGGCGGCCACCAGACGATGTGCCGCATCCCGCCCGATCGAACCGGCCAGGAATGCGAAGTCGGAAACCACGACGGCGACCCTATGGTTCCGTATCCGGCCTTCCCCGGTGAGGATCGACTCGTCGCTGCCGGACTTGTCGGCGGCGGCAGCCAGCTCGGCGGCGTACCCTTCAGGGACGGAGGGGAAGCCGTCGACCCCGCGAACGGGAGCATCCCACGAAACGAAAGTCCCGGCGTCGAGCATTGTCTCCAGCAGTTCGCGCGCGCCGAGGCGCCGCCGGGTAGCGGTGGCGGTCATCTGGCTTCCTCCCCTGCTTCGAGCCAGCCGCGGATCTCCTCGTCGTGCTGGTTAAGCACCGGAGGCGCAGAATGGGCCCGCCGGGTGGCTTCCGCCCCCGAAACGTTGTCGAAGAAGCGCAGCGGAGGTCCGGGAAGGGTGACAGGTCCAAGGACCGGGTGGTCCACCTCCACCAGCAAGCCTTGGGAAGCCAGTTGCGGCCACTCGTAGACCTCTTTCAAGGAGCGCACCTTCCCGGCGGGAATCCCCGCGGCGGCGAGCTTCGCCAACAGCGGTTCGGCGTCGTAGCCGGCAAACGCTGCTTCAACGACGTCGATCACGTGTGCGCGGTTCCGCACCCGGTCAGCGTTGGTGGCAAGGCCGTCGGCTGCCGGGTCGAGGCTAAAGGCGGAGGTGAAGGCCGCCCACAGCTTCTCGCTGCCGACGCTGATCTGCACGCTCCCGCCCCGGCAACGGAAGAGCCCGTACGGCGCGATGGAGGGGTGGTGGTTGCCCTGGGCTTCGGGCGACTCCCCCGCGACCGTCACCTTGGTTCCTTGGAAGGCATGGACCCCCACGAGCGAAGCCAAGAGGGACGTCCGGACCACTTGCCCTTGCCCCGTCCGTTCGCGTTCCAGCAATGCCGCAACCACACCGTAGGCTCCATACATGCCGGACAGGAGGTCGGCGATGGGAACCCCGACGCGCTGCGGGTCGTCCGGGCCGGAGCCGGTGAGCGACATGAGCCCGGCTTCGCCCTGGAGAATCTGGTCGTAGCCGCTGCGATGGGACTCCGGTCCGTCGTGGCCGAAACCGGTGATGGACAGGATCACCAGGCGCGGGTTGATGGCATGCATGGCGTCGGTACTGAAACCAAGCCGTTCAAGAACGCCAGGCCGGAAGTTCTCCACCACCACGTCGGCTCGTTCGAGGAGTTGGCGCAGGACTGTCCGGCCGTCGTCGCTCTTGAGGTCCAGTGCCAGGGACTCCTTGTTGCGGTTGCAGGAGAGGAAGTAGGTGGCCTGAGGATCGTCCTCGGGGCCGACGAAAGGCGGACCCCACCCGCGGGTGTCATCCCCCGTGCCAGGATTTTCGATTTTGATGACCCTCGCGCCGAGATCACCCATCATCATGGCAGCGTGGGGGCCTGCGAGCGCGCGGCTGAGGTCCACCACGAGCCTGCCGGACAGCGGGCCTCCGGTCTCCTGAAGCGCGGGTGCCGGTTCGGTCAATGCTGAAGTCATGGGAGGCTCCTAGCAGCTCAGTTGCCCAAGCGGGACAGGAGGACGGCGACGGCGGCAGAGACTCCCCCGGCCAGGGAACCTTCAAGCTCGGGGGCGAAGAAGGGCGAATGGTTGACCGGGACTGGTCCCGGGCCGTCAAACACAGCGCTGGGCGTGCCGCCGAACATCCAAAACACGGACGGGACGCCGATGGCCGTACCCAAGTGTCCGAAGTCTTCGCTGCCCATCATCGGCGGGGTAACCTCGACAGACCCGTCCCCCAACGCACCGCGCAGTGCCTCCAGAACGGAAGGTACGGCGTCGGGGTCGTTGTAGCACTGCGGGAAGCGGTACAGCTCCTCGATCTTCGGGGTCGGCGCTCCGGAGGCAGCCGCTTCGGCCTCGATGATCCGTCGGACCGCGGCCAGGACCTGGCCGCGGACCTCTTCGTCGAAGGTGCGGATATTGAGGGTGAACTCCGCGGAAGCGGGGATGATGTTTTCCTTCAGCCCGGCGTGGAAGGTTCCGATCGTGACGACGGCGGACTTCCGGGGATCCAGCTCGCGGGACACGATCGTCTGCAGCCGGGTGACCATGTGGGCTGCCATGACGATGGGATCGATGGAATCCTGGGGCTGGGAACCGTGCGACTGCTGTCCGTGGACTGTCACGCGGAGGGAGTCGGCCATGGCTGCCACCGGACCGCTGGAAATCGATACTGTGCCGACGGGCCGCGGCATGACGTGCTGCCCGAAGACCACCTCCGGGCGGGGAGCCCTGTCCCAGAGCCCGTCCTCCAGCATGGCGAGCGCCCCGGCGGCCGTTTCTTCACCGGGCTGGAAAATCAACACCAAGGTCCCGCTCCACGTGTCCCGGTTTCCGGCAAGGATCTCCGTGGCCCCGAGCAAGCTGGCCACGTGTGTATCGTGCCCGCAGCCATGCATCACCGGAACCTCGGAACCGTCCAGGATTCCCGTGTCCGTGCTGGCATAGTCCAGGCCGGTGGCCTCTTCGATGGGCAGCCCATCCGTGTCTGCGCGGAATGCGACCATTGGCCCCTCACCGTTGCGCAGGATGCCGACCACCCCTGTCCCGCCGCAGCGGAAGTGGTCCACCCCGAGCCGGTCCAGCTGTTCCTCGATAAGGCCAGCCGTGGCGTGCTCCTGCATGGAAAGTTCGGGGTGTGCGTGGAGCTTGCGGTAGAGCTCGTGGAGCGCCGTGGTCTGTTCGGTATCGAGCTGGAGGACAGTGGCTGTTTGGGTCATGGTCTTCTTCTTTCTGCTGCGTGCTGACGGTGGGGGCGGCGGCGGTGGCTACTCGATGTGGATCGGTGTGGCGGCCGCAACCTGCTTTCCGCGGAAAAACCACGCCAGCAGGATGGTCCCCAGCACGGCGATCGCGGTGGACACCATGGCAAGCGACGGCACCAGGGGCAGCACCACGAAGACGACGACGGCGGACACCACCAGTGCGAACACGGTGGTGCGGGGCTGCTTCATGGAGACGATGGCCTGGACCAGCACCGCGCCGAGGACGGTGGGCAGGACGTACAGCCGGGTAACGGTCAGCACCGACGGCGGAATGACGCTGATAAGCCAGCTGCCCAGGAGGCCGACGAAGATGGCGAGCGAAACCAGGTGCACCACTGCGGCTCCGCAGATGGCAACGACGGCGGCCAGCTCGGCCCGCTTGCTTCCCGGCTTTGCGCCGATGTTGGTTTGGGCAATCAACGCCGCGGGCAGGAGCTTGTTGGAAATATTGCCGATCATGAAGGCCTGGTACATGGCTGCGGGTCCGAGGATCGGGAAGTAGGTCAGCGGCTCCACGATCCAGATGATGCCGAATGTTGCAGCGACCGCGGCAAAGGCGATCCAGAGCTGGGCCGGCGCGATGTCCAAGCCACCGGCGAAGACCAGGTACAAGGGACCGGCCACTGAGATGAGGAGTCCGGCGATCATGGTGATCTGCCCCCAGCGGGACGTGGTCCGGTTGAAGTCCGCCATGGCATTCGTGGTGGCTGAGGTGGTGAGGGTGGAGGTCATGATGTTGTTCCTTTCGTGTCCCTGACGGTCTCTCAGGCGGCCAGTCCGGGGGCGGCGGCCAGGAAAGCGGCACCGAGGCCGATGACGATCGAGAAGCCCAGGCCCCATTCGCGCAACCAGCTCTTGCCGAGCCGCTTGGCCAGCAGCAGGCAAAGCCCCATGACGGCGGCAGAGACTACGAAGGAAAGGACGTGGATGCCGGACTTGGGAAGTTCGGTCAGGCCAAGGCAGGAGAACGCACCGATCAATGCGGCTGCCGGGACAATCGCCATGGCGGCCGGATTCACCGAGCGGATCTTGGCGTCACCCTTGCGGAGGATTGGAGTGAGGATCAGGGTGGCCAGCATCCACATGGCTCCGCCGATGCTCATGGCGAAGAAGGCCACCGCGAAGACGCTTTGGGTGTAGCTTGCGTCGCCGAGTTTGGCCCCCATGGAGCCGGCTGCGATGCCCGCGGCCGAGACGTCATAAGCTGCCGAGCCGATGAGGCCGATCCTGGAGAGGACCGCCGGGGCGCCGAACAGGCCAAGGAGGGCGATGGCTACGAGGGAGACAGCGAGAGAAGGACCGATTGCCGAAACCGCCCCGGATCGGAACGACGTCCGGATGTCCTGGCTGCTCATCTCCACAGACGGTGCGGCGCGGCGGGCTGCCTTCATGAAGATGATGGACTGGATGATGATGACACCGAACACGCCTGCTACACAGACCCACAGGACGGGGGTGTTGGCGACGGCCAGGATGTCGCTGGAGCCGCCGGATGCGAGCGGTTGGCTTGTGAGCGGTTGAAATGCCAGGGGTTGGTGCATGGGGAAACCTCCGGGTGAAAGCCCCGCTGCATCTTCACTTCCGAACCACGTTGTGCGGTCGCGTTGCATTGGGGGCGAAACCAGCCCATCGACCGGATCGGCCAGTGGGTTAGCAATACCTTCCGCTATGAGCCGGATCACACACAATAGCTGACGGAATCCGCCAAATTTCTGGCCGAAACAGTCAAACGGCACCGCTTGGGTAGCGCACCCTTCCGGGGGTCCGATGTGACCCGGCACACTTTCAGCAAGCGAATATCCAGCAAAGGAGCACCATGTCCAGCACCATTGGCGAGTTGTCCGCCGTCGAACTCACCGCCGCAGTCCGCAGCAAGGAAATCTCGGCGCGCGAAGCCCTGGATGACCATCTCCAGCGGATTTCGGACGTGAATCCAGTGATCAACGCCGTGGTGACGTTGGATGCCGAAGGCGCACGTGCCCTGGCCCTCAAAGCCGATCAGTTGACGGCTTCCGGGGCGGAACTGCCGCCCCTGCACGGCCTTCCCATGACCCATAAAGACACCAACAACACTGCCGGCATGCACACCACCCAAGGCTCGCTGGCGTTGCGTGACTTCGTGCCCGACGCCGACGACCTCATCATTGCGCGGCTCAAGTCGGCGGGCGTCGTCAGCACCGGCAAGTCCAACGTTCCCGAGTTCGGAGCCGGCTCGCATACGTTCAACGAGCTCTTCGGAACCACCACCAACCCGTACGCGCCCACCCTGAGCGCCGGCGGGAGCAGCGGCGGGGTGGCCGCCGTCGTCGCTTCCCGGATCCAGGCGATCGGCGACGGCAGCGACATGGGCGGCTCGCTCCGGATCCCGGCTTCGTTCTGCAACGTGGTGGGCTTCCGGCCGTCGACGGCGGTGATCCCCATGCCGTCCGACGTGAACGCCTATGCGTGGTTGGGAAGGACAGGGCCTATGGCCCGCAGCGTCGAGGATATCGCTTTGTTCATGTCCGTCACCGCGGGCAGCGATCCCCGGGTTCCCTATCCGGCGGCCCTGCATCCGCAGGTTTTCCGCGATTCGTTGGAAACGGACATGCGGGGTGTGCGGATCGGCTGGTCCAGGGATTTCGGGATTGGAGTGCCGGTGGAACCGGAGATCCTTGAGCACCTGGAACGGCAATTGTCAGTGTTCGAAGACCTGGGGGCGGTCGTGGAGGAAGCAACGCCAGACTTCGGCGAGGCCGACCTCGTCTTCGGCAACACCCGTGCCATGGATTTCGCTGCCGGCCTTGGTCCAATCCTTGAGCGTTCCGGTGATGTCATCAAGCCGGAGGTCCATTGGAACGTCAACAAGGGCCTCGGCCTGACTGCACAAGACTTGATCGAGACCGCAGCAGCCAGGACCCGTTTGGAACGGAGTGTGCAGGACTTTTTTGGCCGTTACGACCTCTTCGCCAGCCCGTGCGCCCAAGTACTGCCTTTTGATGCAGCCCTGCGTTACCCGGCCTCGGTGGCCGGCGTGGAATCGGAAACGTACCTCGACTGGATGCGCTCGGCTTGCCTGCTGTCCGCCACCGGGCTGCCCGTGCTCAGCGTACCCGCTGGCTTCAGCAAGGCAGGACTGCCGATTGGACTGCAGCTGGCCGGCAACCACTACTCCGATATGCAACTGCTCCGCTGGGGCCGCGCCTTCGAGCAGCAGACCGGGTACGCCGCCGTCGCCCCTGTGTTCACAGCAGAACCGGCACGGCTTACGACGGTGAGCGCATGAGCCGACCACCGCGCTTGCGGGCATCGAGCAGGATGGAAACGTCCACGCCAGCGGCGTTCCGGGCCCATTCCGAATCGGTGATGAAGCGATAGAGGGACGACATGTCCTCCACAGTGACGTCGGCCATGATCTGGTAGTCGCCGGCAATTGCCGCAGCATAGCGGACGGTGGGGAGCTCCGCGAGGCTCTTGCCCACCGGCTCGACCTGGTGCGGCGACGCCCGGATCCACAGCAGGGCCTCGACACCGAGACCGAAAGCGGCTGGCTCAACGATCGCCCGCAGGTGGACCTGGTTGTTGGTCAGCAGCCATTCGCTGCGCCGGCGCGCCGTAGCCTCGGAAACACCAACCCGGCGCCCCAGCGCTTCAAAACTCATTCGGCCATCGGCACACAGCGCATCGACGAGCTCGTTGTCCTGACGGTTGAGCTCCTGCTGCGGAACCAGGACGCCCGAATCGGGGGTCAGCGCTGAACGGAATGCCTCTACCCGGTCAGCGGTGAGGATCTCAGGCCGCCAACCTCGGATGGTGCGGAAGTACCGAAGGACGGGATAGCTGGTGGAATCACGTAAACCGATAGTGGACGGCAACTCATCGGACAGGACGGTGCCCATACGGGACGGTTCGGTGAGGATCTCGGCCACGCAGTCGCCGGTTCCCGTGGTGGTATAGACGAAGGTCGTGTCATTGCGCTGCGACAAGGCCTGCGCGGCGGCACGGACCGTTCCAGGCATGCATCGCATCTGCACAAGCACTACAGCGGGCCTGGGTCGAATCCCGACAACAGCCACCGCACCGGAATCCAGCAACTGGGATCCTCGGCGTGCAACTGTTCGCTCAGCTTCGCCCAGCACCGCGGCCATCTTGCGCCACGGGCAGCGCGGATCGAGTTGCAGGGCGGCGACGATCTGCCGCTCCAACGCGTCAAACAACACCAAGGCCCTCCGTTCGCTTCGATGGGAGCCCCGGGATTCCAACACGGGCCCACAGCCAGAATATAAGGGAGCGCGGGTCACCCACGGGATGCTGTCTACTGGCCGGCGGCTTCGACAACAGCGAACGACGGCCAGGGCGCCAGAAAAATTCTGGCACCCTGGCTCTGCCGCGCAGGCCGTCCCGTAGCAGGGGCAAGTCAAATGCGCCCCCGGTCCGCCTTCCCCGCATTGATGTCAAGTGCTCGGGGTTGACGCAGCAGTTCAGTGGAGGCGCGAGTCGAGCAACCCGGCCGCAAGTGCCGGAGCCAGACCGGGCGCCAGCGGGAGCCGTGGAACAACGAGGCAGTGCCACAAGTGGTAGACGTCTGCCTTGCCCGACCACACAGTCGAAGCCACGTTGCCTTGCTCGTCCAGTTCCTGCTTCCAGGAGCCATGCTCGTAGTCGATGAACCAGTCGCGTGCGTGGTCCCAGATCCGTTCGTACCAGTCTGCGTAGCTCTGGTCTCCAGTGGCCATGTACAGCGCCGCTGCACCGCCGATCGCTTCCACCGGCACCCACCGGATGCGGGACGTGACAACGGGCTTCCCCTCCCAGTCCACGGAGTACACGAAGCCGGGATGGCCATCCGGCTGCCAGGCATCGCGGATGGCGGCGTCGAACAGGCCCCGGGCGTCCTCCGTCAGCCAGGACGGCGCCTCCAAGCCCCGGGCCTCGAGGCCGGCCCGGAGGTGCAAGAGCAAGCGCGCCCATTCCACCCAGTGTCCGGGCGTTCCGCCGTAAGCACGGAACTGGCTTGCGCGGTCGTCCGTGTTGTACTCCGGAATCGGATTCCATTCCGAGTCGAAGTGCTCAAAAACCCGGTAGTTGTTGTTGCGCGCGAAGTGATGAATAAGCACTTCGGCGATGTGGAGTGCGCGTTCGATCCAGCGGTTGTCGCCGGTCACGTCAGCAACAATGAGGTAAGCCTCCACGGAGTGCATGCTGGCGTTGCCGCCACGGTAGGCCTCGGTTTCCGTGAAGTCGCGGTTCCAGGAGTCAAAGCACATGTTGGCTTCGTGGTCCCAGAATTTGGAGTCGGCTATGTGCAAGGCTTCCTCGAGCAACTCCTGCGCGCCCGGCCGGCGGGCCGCGACGGCGCTGGCCGCTGCAAGAAGTACGAACGAATGCTGGTACCCGGACTTTGCGTCGTTCACGGGCCCGTTCTGGTCCACCTCGGCGTACCAGCCGCCATGCTCAGTGTCACGGAAAACTCCGTTAAGCGCGGCTATGCCGTGGTCCACCATGGATGCCGCACCGGGCCGTCCCATCAACGCTGCCACCGCGAAACTGTGGACCATTCGCGCAGTGATCCACAGGTGGGTCGGCATGCCCGGGTCCACCTTGCCGTAGTTGTCGAGCCAACCGAATCCTGTGGCGACCTTTGAACCGGCCGCGAAGTTGATGAGCCGGTCCGTTTCTGCTTCGAGCCAACGTGCGTGAGCGGCGCTGTTCAGCCACGTCATGTGCTTCTCCTCAATGATTATGGGGCCGCCAAAGGGGCCTGTTGCGATCTTAACTCCTTTTGGTGAAATTCCACCAAAGAGAGTTTGAATTCAGACATTTAGATTTCAAGGCTGCGCCAAGGTTGACGACGCGCCGTGCAGCGGCGGGTTCCGCCGTCGTCAATCCGGACGTAAGGATGCCCGACGCCGGTCAATCGCCAGGGCGGGTCAGGAACGAGCCGCTCCGGCAGGCAGGCAGGACCGCGTAATGCGGTCAGGCCGCCACGATGAGTTTCACATCGGCAGCCTTCAACGCGGCCTCAATCTCCCGCGGCGGCGGCGCGTCCGTCACCAGAACATCGACCGCATCAAACACCGCCAGTTTGGCCAGCGCATACCGCAGCATTTTCTGGTGCGTAGCGACCACTACCACCTGCTCGGCCGATGCCATGAGGGCGAGCTTCGTGGCCCGTTCAACATCACGTTCAATGTAGAACGCTTCATCGTGGATCCCGCTGACTCCAATGAAGGCGGTCTTGGCGCGCAGGCCCTGGGCGGCACTGACTGTCATGGGACCGTTGAACGCCTGGCTGTCCAGCAAGAGTTCGCCGCCCAGGCAAATGGTCCGTGCGGACGTCAGTTGCAGGCACCGCTGAATGGCTGGCGCCGAATGGGTGATGATCGTGCCCATGAAGGACGCCGGCAGTTCCTGGGCGATCTGGTACGTCGTGGTTCCTGCATCAAGGATGATGGCGTCACGTTCGGCCACCATATCCACGCAGGCCTTGGCAACCCGCTGCTTCGCATCGGCATCCTCACGGGCACGTGCCGCGAAGTCAGCGTTTTGTCCATGTCCCTCAACCGCACTGACCCCACCATGGACCACCTTGACCAGTCCCAGCTTGGACAGCGCCCGGGTGTCGCGGCGGACTGTCATGTCCGAGACGTCGAAAGTCCCGGCCAGGTCCGCCGTGGAAAGGAACCCCCGCCGGCCGAGCTCGTCCAGAATGGTGCGCTGACGCGGCGTCAGCGGCGCCTCTTCCCGTGCGATGCTCATGGCTTCCCCTTTCCTGTCATGCCCCTGGACGACCTAAGGTGTCGCATTGTGTTGCAATTCCAACACAATCCTACTTATCTCCGGGCGCCAACCATCGGCGCCTGGAGTTCAATGGCGCGTCCTTCCACAATGGACTGCTCGGCTGCAAGGCCCATCCTGACTGATTGAAGGCCATCCGCCACTGTCACATCCACAGGCCCCTCACCCAGTATGGCCTTTCGGTAGCCCAAGTGCTCGTAGTAGGTGGAACCGTGGTGCGCCCCTGCGGCAAGGACTGCCTCGTCCACTGGAACGTCATGCTTTTCCGGACCCAGCGGCGAGCGCGGACTGAACTCGACGGTTGCTTCGGTTTCGTCGCCTTCGATCCAGTGGTTCGCAGCCACCGGGATGAGGGTCTCGATCTTGGCTGCGTCCCCCACGATCGAGATGCGCTCCTGGAACTTGGATCCCTCGGCGAACATGGACAGTTCGAGCATGGCCCGGCGGCCGCCCTTGAAATCGACGATCACATAGGCGTTGTCCACCATGTCCGGTGTGCGTCCGTCGTAGGACTCGTCCAGGTGGTTGACGTCGTGCCCGCCACTGGCGTAGACGCGGGTGGGCTCGTCCTGCAGGATCAGGCGCATCAGGTCGAAGAAGTGGCAGCACTTTTCCACCAGGGTGCCGCCGGTGCGCTCGGCGAACCGGTTCCAGGCGTCCACCTTGTGCAGGAACGGGAAGCGGTGTTCGACGATCGAGAGCATGTGGATGTTTCCGAGCTTGCCACCATGCGCGGCCTGGATGATTTCCTGCACCGGCGGCATGTAGCGGTACTCCATGGCAACCCATACGGGGGCGGGGTACGAACCGGCCAGCACTTCCAGTTCGTCGGCCTGCTCCGCACTGGTGCACACCGGCTTCTCCACCAGGACCGGCAGGTTGGTGCCGCTGGCGAAGATGTCCTTCAGGATTCCCAAATGTGTATCGTTCGGGCTCGCGATCACGAGGGCGTCCACCAGCCCCGATGCCAGCAGGTCCTGGTGCGAGGAGAACGTCTTCACCTCATAGCCAATTTCGCGAGAGGTCTCCTCGAGGGAGGAGGGCGTGGGATCGGAGACCGCTGTGATGCGGCTTCCTGGGATCAAAGCAAGGTTTCGCACATGTTCGCGGGCCATGTGGCCGGCGCCGATGAGGCCGTAGCGAATGGTCTGGGCTGTTTCCTCAGAGGGCAATGCCATGAGCTGCTCCGTTTCTCTGCGTTGAGTGGGGGATCGACGTTGCATCCCAAACATCACTATACAGAATGTGTTGTTTTTCACACATAGCGTGTGTATATTTTTTCAAACCAGCCCAACTACAACGAGGTGGATCGTGCCCCAACCGTCATCCGGAACCCTTCTCTTCGTCGGGTGTGCCACTTTGGACTCCATCGCCCTGGTGCAGGAGTATCCCGGTGCCGACAGCCGCACCGTAGCCGCAGATTTTGCCACTGCAGGCGGTGGCCCGGCCGCCACGGCGGCAGTCGCGGCAGCCCGTGCCGGAGCAAAGGCGGCCTTTGCCGGCGTCGTAGGTGAAGACGAGGAAGGCGACCGGATCATCAGCGGCCTCGAAGCGGAAGGCGTGGACACCTCGGCCGTCATCCGCAACCCCGCGGTGAAGACGGGCGCCAGCGTGATCGTGGTCAGCAGGTCGACCGAAAGCCGGGCGATCGTCACCCGGCCCGTGCCTCCCGTCCGCTTTCCCGCAGGCAGCCGTTTCCATGAGCTGGTGCGCAGTGCGGACTGGGTCCATGTGGACCACTTGGGATGGAATTCCATTGCCGATCTGCAGGGCCTGCGGATCAGCGTGGATGCGGGAAACCCCATCCCCTCCTTCAGCCCCGAAGGTGTGGCGCTGTACGTTCCCACGATCGAGCGCTTGCGGGCCGAGTACGGTGACCACCTGTCCCCTGGGGCCCTTGTGCAAAAAGCCGTCGACGCCGGTGCCTCCGCCGTGGTGGCCACGGCAGGTTCCGCGGGAGCCTGGGGCCTGGAGCGGGACGGCGTTCCCTTCCACGTACCGGCAACAGCGGCAGAGATCGTATCGACGCTTGGTGCCGGCGATGTCTACCACGGCGCTATCCTGGCCGCCGTCGCAGCCGGACTCCCCCTGGCGGAGGCAGCAGCCTTCGCCGGCCGCACAGCCACGGCTTCGTGCGCAGGTCTGGACGGACGCTCCATGATTCCCCGGCAGGCCATCACCCCCGTTTTGACCATCAATCCCACTGCCTAGCTGAAAGAAGCAGCCCATGACCACCACCGACCTTTCTCCCCTCCAGCGGCCTTCAGGTGCGTTCGCGATGCTCGCAGTCGATCAGCGCGAAGCCATGCGGAACATGTTCGCCGAGCACACCGCCCAGCCCGTCACCGACGAGGACCTCCGTGACTTCAAGCTCGCGGCCGCCCGGATCCTCACTCCGTATGCATCCGGCGTTCTCATCGACCGCCAGTTCGCACTGGACCAGGCCATTGAAGCGAACGTCGTCGCGCCCGGCTGCGGGCTCATCGCCTCCGCAGACCACTTTGAATCTGCCCACGACGAGCTGGTGGGCGAAGTGACCATCGACAAGCTCGTGGATCCCGCCAAGTACGCAGCGCTGGGCGCGAAGGCCCTTAAGCTTCTGGTGCTCTACCGTCCGGACGAGCCCGCCGAAGGCCGCGTGGCAATGGTCCGCGAGTTCGTAGAGAGCTGCAAGTCCGCCGGGCTCATCAGCATCATCGAACCCGTCTCCCGTAAGCCCCTGGCCGGTGGCGACTTCGATTGGAATGCCGGCATCCTGGCCGCAGCCAAGGAACTCGGCGGCCTGGGGGCCGACCTTTACAAGGCCGAGGTCCCGTTCAAGGGCCAGGCCCCCGAAGCAGAGGTCCGGGCAGCGTGCGCCGAACTGACCAAAGCCATCGACGGCCCATGGGTGGTCCTTTCGTCCGGAGTCCCGGAGGACGTCTTCCCCGACGCCGTGCGGTGGGCGTGCCTGGAAGGGGCCAGCGGGTTCCTGTCCGGACGGGCCGTTTGGGCGTCCTGCATCGGCTCCACCGACGTAGAGGCGTCCCTGTCCACGGATGCTGTCCGTCGGCTGCAGCGGCTCTGCGCCGTAGTGGACGAGGTGGTGGCGGCACAACGCACCACCGCCTGATCCTTCCAGCGGCCGTGAAAGCGCCCCATTCCAAACAACGCCCCATTCCAACCAGGCACAGCAACACTCAATGAGGAGAATATTGTGAATCAAATTTCACGCAGGCAGGCCATGGCCGTTCTCGGCGCCCTGGGTCTCGGTGCCACTGCAGCGGCATGCGCAGGACCCGGCGGTTCCACAGCCCCTGGTGGCGCCACCGGGCCGGTTGCTCCGGCCACCGGTGACATCACTGGCAAGGTGTCCTTCGCCCACTGGCGTGGCGAAGACAAGGCAGTGTTTGACGAGCTCATCAAGCGCTTCGTTGCAAAGAACAGCGGCGTGGAGGTTGTCCAGGACATCTCGACCTCCAACGACTACAACGCCCAGGGTTTGCAGAAGGTCCGGGGCGCGGCCATCGGCGACGCGTTTGCGACCTTCCGGGGTGCACAGTTCAAGAACTTCGGTGAGGCCGGAATCTACACCGAGCTGAAGAACAGCAAGGCCGTTGGCAACTACCAGAAAGGCCTGCTCACAGCCGGGCAGTCCGGCGACAGTCAACTTGGCCTGCCCTACCAAGTGGTGTTCCCCATGCCGATGGCCAACACCGAGCTCTTCGACAAAGCCGGCGCGGAGCTGGCACCGAAGGACTGGGACGCCTTCCTGGCCATGTGCGAGAAGCTGGCGTCTTCCGGTGTCACGCCCATCTCGTGGCCCGGCGGCGATGTGGGAAACGGTGGCCAGCTCTTCAACTGCATGATCGCCAACAACGCCCCAGTGGACGACATGTGTGCACAAATCGAGCAGGGCAAGCTCAAGTGCACTGACGACTGGTTCATCAGGATGTTGAACCAGTACAAGGACCTGGCGCCGTTCCTGCAGTCCAACGCCACGGGCACCGCGGTGGAGCCGGCACAGAACCTGTTCTCCCAAGGCAAGGCCGCCATGCTGGCCACGGGTTCCTACCACCTCGCGGCGGTCCGGAACCTGGGCGCGAAGTTCCCGATCGAGTTGGTTTTCCCCAATACTTCAACCGACGGCAACGCCAAGTATGAGGGTGTCTACAACGCCACGTTCATCCTCGGCGTCAACTCGGCCAGCAAGCACCAGGCCGCGGCGGCAGCCTGGATCGATTTCCTGTCCGAACCGGAAAACGCCGGGTACTACGCCAACCAGACAGCCCAGCACGTCTCGGTCAAGGACGTCGACTACACCAACGCGGACCTCAAGCGGCTGAGCCCGTGGCTGGACAAGAAAACGGCGCTGGCCGCCCGCTTCCAGTTCCTGAACCTGGACGTCCGCAATGCCGTGGAGGCAAGCGCGACGGCGGTCATCTCCGGTACCAGCCCTGAACAGGCGGCCGAAGCTGCCCAGAAGATTGTGGACGAAAGGCTATGAGCACCCACACCGGAATGGCTGCGAAGCGAAAGGCACCGGAAAGCAGCGCGGAAGCTGCCACGAAGAAGCGCCGGTCCCCTACGCGCGTAAATCCTGCGCTGTACCTTTTCCCGCTCCCCGCCGTTGCGGTCATCGCCTTCTTCCTGGTGATGCCCACCCTCCAGGCTTTCCAGTATGCCGTCACCGACTGGAACGGCTTCTCGGCAGCGTTCAACTACGTGGGCGTGGACAATTTCATCCGGGCGTTCACCAAGGACTCGTTGTTCACCAACGCGCTGACCAACAACCTGAAGTTCGTGTTGCTGGTGGTCATAGCCCAAACCGCATTCTCGCTCCTGCTCGGCCTGCTCCTCACCAAGAACTCCCGCGGCAGCATCCTGCTCCGCGCCTTGTTCTTCTTCCCCACCATCCTGTCCTCCGTGTCGGTGGCCTTTATTTGGAAGTTCATCTACGATCCCAACTTCGGCCTGGCCAACTCGGCCCTGGGTGCGGTGGGACTTGGAGGACTCCAAGGGCCCTACCTCGGAGATAACAACCAGGCGCTCTACTGGGTGGCCGTGACCCAGGTCTGGTTCCACGCCGGACAAATGATGGTGGTGTACATCGCCGGGCTGCAGTCCATACCGCGCGAACTCTACGAAGCAGCGGAAATGGACGGCGCCAACAAATGGCAGCAGTTCAAGTCCATCACGTGGCCTTTCGTGGCCCCGGCAACGTCCATTGTGGTGGCTTACACCACTGTGCAGTCGTTCAAGGCTTTCGACCTGATCCTTGGTATCGCGGGCAACCCGCCCAAGAGCTCTCTGGACATCCTCTCCACCCGCATCTACAGCACTTTTGCCAACTCGGAGTTCGGCTACGCCGCCGCACAGTCGATCATCTTCATGGCGATGATCGCCCTGGTCACCTGGCTGCAGCGCCGGTTGCTCCGGCTGACCCCGAAGGGGGAATAACAGCATGCTCGCTTCAATCAGCCGCCGCGCCATCCTCGGTATCTACGCGCTCATCATCATCATTCCGCTGACCGTTGTTGGTTTCGGAAGCTTCAAATCCACGCAGGAACTGTTCGAGGGTCCGTTCAGCCTGCCGCAGTCCCTTTCCCCCGCCAACTACGCCGAGGTGATCGGTGGCCAGGACCTGGGTTCCTCCTTCTGGAACAGCGTCGTCGTCACCGCCATCTCCGTACCAGTCACGCTCTTTATTGCCAGCCTGGCCGGTTACGCCGTGTCGCGGCTCAGGGGCTTCGTGTCCTGGGCCATCTTCGGCTTCCTGGTGCTGGGCATGGCCATTCCCGCCCAAGCCAACATGGTTCCGCTCTACGTACTTTTCGGACGGCTGGGACTGCTGGACAACCTCGCGGGACTGATCGTGGCCAACGTGGTCTCGACACTGCCCATCGCCGTGTTCATCCTTGGCGGCTTCATGCGGACGCTGCCCAAGGAACTCTACGAAGCCTCCTCCATCGACGGAACCGGACCGTGGAAGACCTACGCCTCGATCGCACTGCCGCTGTCCGCACCATCAATCGCGGCCGCAGCAATCTTCCTTTTCGTCATCCATTGGAACGAACTGCTGTATCCCCTCCTGTTCATCCAGTCCCCCGGAAACCGCACGCTGCCCTTGGCGTTGCTCAGCTTCCAGGGCGAATTCCAGACCAACTACCCGCTGCTGTTCGCAGGAGTCATCCTGGCTTCCCTGCCGGTGGTGGTGGCCTACATCTTCCTGCAGCGCTACTTCGTGGCAGGCATCACTGCCGGCGCCAGCAAGGGATAACCACGCCACCCAGCGGAAAGGCACTACGCATGAACCTGAAATCTGCACAACACCTGATCAACGGAACCTGGCACTCAGCCGGAACCTCCAAAGACGTCACGGATCCCGGAAACGGTTCCACTGTGGGTGAGGTTGCCTGGGGCAGCGCGGACCACGCTACCCAAGCCGCCGATGCGGCCGCCGAAGCGTTCGGCAACTGGTCCCGGACCACCGCCCGAACCCGGGCCGACCTGCTCCACAACGCCGCCGGTCTCTTGGCCGAACGCCGCGACGAACTGGCCCAAACCTTGGCACTGGAAGCCGGCAAACGGCTTCCCGAAGCACAGGGCGAAGTGGACTTCTCCGTGGAGTACCTCCGGTGGTTCGCGGAGGAAGCCCGGCGAACCACCGGGACAGTCAGCCCACCTGAGCTCCGGGGACGCCACCACCTCAGCTCCCGCAAGCCGATCGGCGTCGCCCTGAGCCTCACACCCTGGAACTTCCCGGTGTCCATCCAAGCCCGGAAACTCGCGGCCATGCTCGCCGCCGGCTGTACCGTGGTGGGCCGGGTCTCCGAGAAGGCACCCCTTGCCGCGACGGGCCTGTTCGAAATCCTGTACGACGCAGGGTTCCCCGCCGGCGTCGTCAACCTTGTCCATGGACCATCCCGGGAGGTGACCGGGGCCCTGCTCAAGCACCCCGCCGTTCGGGCGGTCAGCTTCACAGGATCCACCGGCGTCGGACGACAGATCATGGCCTCCGCCTCCGAGCGGGTCGTCAGGCCGCTGCTCGAGCTGGGCGGCAACGCGCCGTTTATCGTCTTTGAAGACGCCGACCTCGATGCCGCCGTCGACGGCGCAGTGCTTGGCAGGCTCCGCAACACCGGCCAATCCTGCGTGGCCGCCAACCGCTTCCTGGTCCAGGACAGCGTCGCGGACGAATTCGCCCGGAAGCTGGCCGCACGGTTTGATGCGATGACAATTGGGCACGGCGTTCCCGACGGCGGCACACCGGTACCGGACCTTGGTCCCGTGATCGATGCCGAGCGCGTGGCGGCTGTCCAGGCCCTGGTGGGCGACGCCCTCAACCGCGGCGCCCAACGGGTCACCAAGCGCACCGAGGTTCCTGGCGAAGGATCCTTCATGGCACCCACGCTCCTCGTGGACGTTCCCGACGACGCGCTTCTGGTGAGCGAGGAAGTCTTTGGTCCGGCGGCTGGCGTCGTAACTTTCGCTTCGGAAGAGGAAGCGATCCGCAAGGCGAATGCCACGGAAATGGGCCTCGCAGCCTACGTCTGGACCAACAGCCCCAAGCGCGGCTGGGACATTCCCGAGCAGCTGGAAGCCGGCATCGTCGGCGTCAATGATCCCCTTCCGTCGGTGGCCTTCGCGCCCATGGGCGGGGCCAAGCAGTCCGGCCTGGGCCGGGAAGGATCCAGCCTGGGCCTCGAGGAATTCGAGGAGGTCCAGTACGTTGCCTGGAAAGCCTAGATGCTGACCACCGGGCTGGTGCTGGGCGCCGTCGTGATGGGCGCCGGGATGCAACGGGTGACAGGGATGGGATTCGCCCTCGTGGCGGCTCCCTTCCTGGTCCTGCTGCTCGGTCCAGTGGAGGGCGTAGTGCTGGTCAACGTCTGCGGAGCCGTGACGGCCGGGGCCATCATCTTCCGGGTAGCCCGGGATATCGACTGGAAACGGTACCTGGCACTGGCCGCATCAGCCCTCCTGGGGATTGTCCCCGCGGCCATCCTCATACGGTTCATGCCGCCTCCGGTACTGGAGATCTCGATCGGCGTCATCCTCGCCGTCGGGCTGACAATCCTGCTGTTGATGAAATCCGCGGTCCTGCCTAAACGTCGCCGGTACCTCTTCACCGCCGGAGGCCTCAGCGGTTTCATGAACACCGCGGCCGGGGTGGGAGGGCCAGCCGTCAGCATGTACTCCATCGCAACCCGGTGGCAGCACAAATCGTTCGCAGCCACCATGCAGCCCTACTTTTTCACCATCGGCTCCTTGTCGCTCGCCTCCAAGGCGGTCACCGCACCGGAATCGTTTCCCGTCCTCCCGGCAACTATGTGGGTGGCAGTCGCCGTCGCCTGCCTGGTGGGCCTCGTCCTGGGCGACCTCGCCTCCAAGCGCGTCTCTGCGCGGGCCGCGCAGATCCTGCTGATCGTGCTGGCCTATCTCGGTGCGGCAGCCACCATTGTCCGCGGCGTCCTCGACGCCGTCAGCTGAACCCCATACCCCCTACGAAAAGGACCATCATGTTTGACGTCTCCTCCAAAGAAAGCACCCTGCGAGTTTCCACCTCCAACGGGGAACCCGTGTCGCTCACGGTTGATCCGAGCGGAGTCCGAGTTGAGATCGACACCAACTGCGGGTGCAGCGAAACCCCTGAGCGGCGCGTCGGCTCGTACACGGATACCGACTTCGGCGCTCGCTGAATCATGGATCTTTCTTCGTCATTCAAGGCCTACGATGTCCGCGGCATCGTCGGCACATCATTGACCGACCAGGTTGCCGAAGCCATCGGTGCCGCTTTCGTCGACGTCCTGGGCCTTGCCGGGAAGACCGTGCTCTGCGGCGGTGACATGCGTCCGTCATCTCCGGGGTTTGTCTCTGCATTTTCGCGCGGTGCCTCCACGCGCGGCGCCAATGTGTCCGACCTCGGCTTGATTTCAACCGACGAGCTCTACTTTGCCTGTGGATCCCTCAACTCGGCGGGCGCCATTTTTACGGCCAGCCACAACCCGGCACAGTACAACGGGATCAAAATGGCTAAGGCCGGAGCCGTCCCCGTTTCCGCCGATTCAGGGCTGTTCGACATCCGGGACCTCGCCGAGCGCTACCTCGCTGAGGGAATTCCGGCAGCCGGCTCACGGGGGACCGTGGTTGCACTGGACGTACTTGGCGACTACTCACGCAAGCTGCGGTCCCTCGTGGATCTTTCCGGCGTCCGCCCACTCAAGGTGGTGGTGGACGCCGGAAACGGAATGGCCGGGATGACCGTTCCGGCGGTGCTTGGCAGCCAACTTCTGGAGGCCCTGCCGCTGACGATCATCCCCCTGTACTTCCAGCTGGACGGCACCTTCCCGAACCATCCGGCCAACCCTTTGGAACCAGAGAACCTCCGCGACCTGCAGGCGGCCGTCGTCGTGCACGGCGCCGACCTTGGGCTGGCGTTCGACGGCGACGCTGACCGCTGCTTCGTGGTCGACGAAACCGGCCAACCCGTGACGCCATCCGCCATCACCTCCATGATCGCCGTGCGTGAGATCGCCAGGGCCCAAGGCGCCGGAGAAGTGGAGCCCACCGTGATCCACAACCTGATTTCCTCGCAATCAGTTCCAGAGTTCATCCAAGCCGCCGGTGGCCGGCCCGTACGTACACGTGTGGGCCACTCGTTCATCAAGGCCCGCATGGCCGAAGAGCATGCAGTTTTCGGTGGCGAGCATTCCGCCCACTACTACTTCCGCAACTTCTACAATGCGGATACCGGCATGCTCGCCGCAATGCACGTCCTCGCAGCTCTCGGCGAGCAGCCCGGAACTCTCTCCAGCTTGGCGCAAAAGTACGAACCGTATTCCTCTAGCGGTGAAATCAACTCGGCCGTGGCGGACACGGCCAGGTCCATCGCGGACATTCAGGGCTCCTACGAGGGCATGGACGGAGTCCTCCTGAATGATTTGGATGGTCTGACCGTGACCGCGGAATCAGGAGACTGGTGGTTCAACGTCCGTGCGTCCAACACCGAGGAATTGCTGCGGCTGAACGTCGAGGCCAGGGACTCGGAGACCATGGGGCGTGTGCGTGACGGTGTGCTTGAGGTGATCCGGCGCTAGGGCTGGGCAGGTCTGAAGTGTCAGCGCTCCGGGCTCAGCGTCTTCGAAAAAACAACCCCACCGTTGGCGTTGCGCAGGCTCACGTTAAAGGTGTTGTCGGACCCGAGTTCCACATGCCCGAAGAACTGGTTCTCCCCGTTGCGCGGGGACTCACCAGGGAACCGGCCTGCCTTGGAAAACACGACGTCCGGCCCGAAGGTCCCGTCCATGTCGTTCGGGCCGAAGGAGCCCGCGTTGATGGGCCCCGCAACGAACTCCCAGAACGGCTGGAAATCCTTGAAGGAAGCCCGCTCCGGAGAATAGTGGTGGGCGGCGCAGTAGTGGACATCGGCAGTAAGCCACACCGTGTTTTTCACGCCATGCTTCTTGAAGGCGCTCAGGACCCCGGCGATCTCCAGTTCCCGGCCCAGCGGCGCACCGTTGTCCCGGTTGGACAGGCTCTCCTGGTTCACAGGACCGTCAGGCACCACGATGCCCAAGGGCAGGTCCGCGGCGATGACCTTCCAGGTGGCCTTGGACTGACCGACTTCCTTGATCAGCCAGTCCACCTGTTCCTGGCCCAGGATGTTGGTGGTGTAGGGCTCCTTGCCGTCGGTGTTCGGCGACTTGTAGGTCCGCATGTCCAAGCAGAAGATGTCCAGTTGCGGGCCGCGTGAAATCTTCCGATAGATGCGCGCCGGCTGATACTGCCCGGCGTCGTAGGTTCCGGGGCGCCACAGCGCCGCGGAGTCCGCGATCGGCATGTTTTCCTGCCAGGCCTGCCGCCCGCGCGCGGCGAGGACGTTGACGTTGCGTTCGGTGTAGCGGGCGTCGTCCAGGACCTGGCCCGGGTACCAGTTGTTGTGGGTCTCGTGGTCGTCCCACTGTGCGATGACCGGCACGTCGGCGAACAAGGACCGCATGTTGGCGTCGAGGGAGTTGTAGCGGTGCCGGCCACGGAATTCCTTCAGGGTTTCGGCTACTTTGGACACTTCCTCGGTGACGATGTTGCGCCATACCTGGCCGTCCTTCTCGGTAACGGATTCCGTGATGGGGCCATCGGCGTAGATGGTGTCTCCCGAATGGATGAAGAAGTCCGGGCGGACGTCATGCATGGCCTTGTAACCGCGCATGCCGCCGATCTGCTCGTTGATTCCCCAGCCCTGGCCGGCGGTATCGCCGGTCCAGACGAACGACTGTGAGGACGACGCCGGCCTGCCGCCTCCGCGGCCGCCCGGCGTGCCGCCGTCGTCGGGCTTGTTGCCGGGCGCGGTGCTGAAGCTTCCTTGGGCGGCTTCGCCCGTGCCGTTCTCATCCTCGAAGTTCAGCTCCAACCTGAACCTGGTGCCCGGGGGCAGTCCCTTGGCGTGGATTTTCGCGGTGAAGTCGCTGGCTTCCGTGGCCAGGGGTCCACGAATGGTTCGGCTGAACCCGTACCGTCCGCGCAGGAGCTCCCCGGCGTCGTCGACGGCGTTGAGGGTGGCGGTGAGTCGTCCGGGTCCTGAGGCGCGCGACCACAGGACGGCCGAATCCGTGGTGACGTCCCCGGTAGCGATGCCCGTGGGAAGGGTGAGTCGCTTGCGGACCAGCGGGATGGCTGCGGGCGCTGCGCCCGCCGGGGTGGCGACCCCTGTGGTGAGGCCGGCCAGCGTAAGGCCGGCGAGGGAGGACTTGACGAGGGTGCGGCGTGAAAAGTCGGTCATGGCATCCACCCTTTCCGGCCGTCATGAACGGAAGGTGAGGGCGGGGTGAAGGTTCTTGCGGGTTGCTGCTTGACGAAGCATGGCCGGAGTGACGGCCCCCTTTTCCGGTCACCCCTCGACATGCATGATAAGTATGCTTAGCATTGGTCATGCAGCATCGCTATTGCTGACGGACCGGCAGTTCGTCCCCGGACAACCTGCCGGCTGAAAGCCTCAGGCCCTCCGAGCATTCAGGCGGATCACAGGACCCATCCTGCATTTCCAAGTTCCTCGCTGGTTCATCACCGGTATCCAGGTGATCCCTCGCGCCACCATCACAGGTTCCAGACACCCGGCGCTCTCGAGCCGCGCCCGCAATACGTGGTGAATCGGCATGGGCAGAAGAAAAGAGTGGAAGATGAAGGCAGTAGTTTACAAAGGACCGAACGATGTCAGCGTCGAGGAAATCCCCGATGCCAAGATCGAACACCCGGCCGACGTACTGGTAAGAATCACCTCAGCGAACATTTGCGGTTCGGACCTACACATGTATGAGGGCCGGACGAGCTTTGAACCGGGGCGTTCCTTCGGACACGAGAACCTCGGGGAGGTGGTGGAGGTCGGCCCCGCGGTGAGCAAAGTCAAAGTAGGCGAGCGCGTGGTCCTGCCCTTCAACGTCGCCTGCGGCTTCTGCAAGAACTGCGAGCGGGGCTTCACCAACTACTGCCTGACGATGCAGCCCGAGCCAAAGCTTGCAGGCGCTGCCTACGGCTTCGCGGACATGGGCCCGTACCAGGGCGGTCAAGCAGAGTACCTCAGGGTTCCATATGGCGACTTCAACTGCCTGCGGTTGGGTGAGGACGCCGTCGAGAAGGAGCTCGACTACGTCATGCTGGCGGACATCTTCCCCACGGGGTGGCACGCTACCGAGATGGCCGGCGTCTACCCGGGCGACTCCGTGGTCATCTACGGTGGTGGCCCGGTGGGACTCATGGCCGCCTACTCCGCCGTCATCAAGGGCGCGGGCAAAGTCATGGTGGTGGACCGCCACAAGGACCGGCTGAAGCTGGCCGAACAGATCGGCGCCATTCCCGTCAATGACGCCGAAGTGGATCCCGTGGAATTCGTCAAGGACCAGACCATGGGCTTTGGCGCAGACCGCGGCTGCGAATGCGTTGGCTACCAGGCCCACGATCCCGAAGGCAACGAACACCCCAACCAAACCCTGAACAGGCTGGTGGACTCCGTCCGCTTCGTGGGTGGCATCGGCGTGGTGGGCGTTTTCCTGCCGCAGGATCCGGGCTCCCCGGACGAACTCGAGAAGCAGGGCCAGCTCGCTTTCGACTACGGAAACTTCTGGTTCAAAGGCCAGACAATGGGCTCCGGCCAGTGTCCGGTCAAGAAGTACAACCGCGCACTCCGCGACCTCGTCGCCGGCGGAAAGGCCAGCCCTTCCTTCATCGTCAGCCACGAGTTGAGCCTCGATGAGGCGCCCACGGGCTACAAGAACTTCGACAGCCGCGAGGACGGCTGGACGAAGGTCGTCCTGCACCCGGCCGGAGCTTGAGAGGGATCTTCCCATGTCACAACCAACCAGAAACAGGACGGGGTACTGATGAAGGCAATGGTTTACCGCGGCCCCTACAAAGTCAGGGTCGAAGAGAAGGACATACCAAAAATCGAGCATCCGAACGATGCGATCGTCAAGGTCAGCGCGGGCGCCATATGCGGCTCCGACCTGCACCTGTACCACGGCATGATGCCGGACACCCGGGTTGGCATGACCTTCGGCCACGAGTTCGTGGGCACAGTTCACGAGGTGGGCTCTTCCGTGCAAAACCTCTCGGTGGGCGACCGCGTCATGGTGCCGTTCAACGTGTACTGCGGCTCCTGCTATTTCTGCTCGCGCGGCCTCTACTCGAACTGCCACAACGTGAATCCGAATGCGACGGCGGTGGGCGGCATTTACGGCTACTCACACACTTGCGGCGGTTACGACGGCGGTCAGGCAGAGTTCGTGCGGGTTCCGTTCGCGGACGTGGGGCCTTCAAAGATCCCCGACTGGCTGGAGGAAGAGGATGCGGTGTTGCTCACCGACGCCCTGCCGACCGGCTACTTCGGCGCCCAGCTTGGGGACATCGTGGAAGGCGACACCGTGGTGGTGTTCGGCGCCGGCCCTGTGGGGCTGTTTGCCGCAAAGTCGTCGTGGCTGATGGGTGCCGGTCGCGTGATCGTGATTGACCACCTGGAATACAGGCTGGAGAAGGCACGCAGCTTCGCCCACGCCGAGACGTACAACTTTGCCGAGTACGGCGACATTGTGGTCCACCTCAAGAAGGAAACCGACTTCCTGGGTGCCGACGTCGTTATTGACGCCGTCGGGGCCGAAGCTGACGGAAACTTCCTGCAGCACGTCACCAGCAGCAAGTTCAAACTGCAGGGCGGTTCGCCCATCGCACTGAACTGGGCCATCGACTCAGTGCGGAAGGGTGGGACCGTGTCCGTGGTGGGCGCCTACGGTCCGATCTTCAGCGCCGTGAAGTTCGGCGACGCCATGAACAAGGGCCTGACTTTGCGCATGAACCAATGCCCGGTCAAGCGGCAATGGCCAAGGCTCTTCGAGCACATCCGGAACGGGTACCTGAAACCAAGTGACATCGTCACCCACCGGATTCCGCTTGAACACATCGCCGAGGGGTACCACATGTTCTCCGCCAAGCTGGACAACATCATCAAACCGCTCGTTATCGCCGGCCAGTCCTGAAGGGAGCACACCTTGACTAAAACAGCCACGCCTTATGTCGCCGAGAAGACTGGCGAAAGAGAGTCCGCAGAGAGTTTGCGGGCCCGGATTCCGGGGTGGGGTGCCGATCTCGACCCGGCCGACCGCCCCTCCTACCCCCGCGAGCAACCCGGCATCGAAACCGGCGCACACTGGGACTTCCCGGAACGCCAGCCAGAGAAGTGGCCCAGGGAACGGTCGGTGGAACACGCCTTCCTGCCTCCCGTCTTTGGAACCTCCACTCCTCCGGCCGGGGTCTCGGGCGTCATCCGGAAGTACGCGTACAAGTACAGTGAGGGCCGGGCTGCCCACTGGCTGCTGCTGGTAGCAGCAGACAGAGTGGACGCCTGGGAGCACCACCTCCGTTCGTTCGCCACGCTGCATCCGGACAACCCCATCACGGAGACGGGCGTACTCAGCGAGTTCTCCCGTGGAGGTGTCCGTTCCCGGGTGGGACAAAAGCGCACCGACCTCAGCCACCAGTGGATGGATCCGATCATCGTCGGTGGCCCGTGGGCGCTGGCGGCGGGCGGCCTCGCCGTCGTCGTCCTCCGCGGACTGCGGAAGCGCAGGTGACCCTGACGGATCCCCGCTCTGACTAACGGCAACATGGGCTACCGGCAAGGCGTTGCTGGTAGCCCCTGTTGCGTCATCCTTGGGCGAGGTTGGTGACCGCGTTAAGGGATACCGCGATCAGGACCGTACCGAAAAAGTACGACAAGAGAGCGTGGGGAAGAGCTTTGCGCCGGACCTCGGTGCTGCCTGTCTCGACTTCGGGAGGAGCGTAAGTCATACCCACCGTAAAGGCGAAGTACGCGAAGTCACTGTAGGCAGGTTCCCTCCCCCGTTTGTCGTCGAAGCCGCCACCGTCGCGGTCGACATAGTACAGGCGGGCGTACTTCAAGGCATAGACCGTGTTGACCAGCGCCCAGGCGACAAAGGTGCCGAGCACCCCGAGGATCACCAGAGCCGCCGAAGCCACGTCACCGTCCTGGTTTCCCGACTGGAACAACGCAACTCCCACCGCAGCGATACTCACCAGGCAGGCTGTGATGACTGCATTGTCGGTCAACCGGGAGGCAGATTCCTCACGGGCAACCCGCTCCGTCCCTGCCGGATCCTGCTGCCAACTGATCCGCCATGCCCAGGCCAGCGCAATGATGCCGGCCGTGCACCAGACAACCAAGGGCGCAAGGGCGGGGGCCAGGGCGAGCCCGGCTGCTGCGCCGGCCACGACCCCGAATCCCACGCAGACGAGGGCGCGGCGGGCTGAGAGGATCCGACCGTTCATTTACGCTCCTCGGATGGTTCCTACGAGGCTACGCGCCTTGAGCTCCCACGCACAACAAGTGTGGGTGCGATTGGAGTGCGGTCAACTTCCCTTCCTTCCATGGCACCCAGGAGCACCTCCATGCTCATGAGCGCCAGGGCCGTAAAGTCCTGGCGCACAGTGGTCAGCGGAGGCAGGAAATAGTCCGAACCCTCAATGTCGTCGAAGCCGACCACACTTACGTCCTCGGGGACCCGGATGCCGTTCTCGGTGAACGCCCGGATCAGGCCCAGCGCGGTGTGGTCACTCGCCGCGAAAACCGCCTGGGGAATTCTGTTCTCCCGGACGAGGTCAAGGCCGGTTTCGTAGGCCCAGCGCGGGCTCCAATCTCCCTCCAGGCAAAGTCCCTGCGGAAGTCCGGCGTCACGCAATGCAGCTTCCCAGCCGCTCTTGCGCACCCGCCCGTCGAACCAATCCATGGAGCCGGCCAGATGGGCGATGTCGGTGTGTCCCAGGTCTATGAGGTGCCCGGTGGCGAGCCGGGCTCCGAGCTCCTGGTCTTCCGAATAGGTGAAGACCTTCGGAGTTGATGATGCTCCGGCTGCGATCATCTCGACCGGGACCCGGCAGGTGGCATTCCAGACCGCCGATGCCATATCGACCATGGGTGCGACGACGATGATTCCCCCGACACCGGTGTCATCCAAGGTGTCCAGGGCGGCCTGCACGGATTCTTCATAGGGCTGCTCGACACTGATAACAGTGGTGGCGTAGCCCTTCTTCCGCGCGACGGTTTCAAGGGCCATGAGCGTCCCGACCGGGCCAAACCGCGGGGAGCCGTCGGAGAGCAGCCCGATGGACGTCGACCGGTTGGTGACCAGCGCCGTTGCTGCGCGGTTCCTGCGGTACCCGATGTCCTTGATGGCCTGCAGGACGCGTTCGCGGGTAGCGGCACTGACGTCGGGGGCGTTGTTCAGGACCCGCGAGACGGTGCCGAAGGACACACCGGCGATTTCCGCGACGTCGTTGATGGTCGGCTTCCGCCGCAATGTGGCTCCTGCTTGCCCGTGGGCTCCATGTGGACCCGTTATGCCTGACACGCTCTCTCCTGTCTTTGCACCGTCCAACCGGGCCGATGCGTACCAATACTACGTGCGAAGGCCTCCTCCGGTTACTAGAAAGCCGGAAGGACGTGATGTTTGACACTATTCACCGTAAACGTTTACGATCGGTTCCGTAAACGTTCACGGAGATTCCGTTAGCGATTACGGTCACTCTTCACCACGGATGAAGCGGGCCACTCCCCGCAGGCTCTTCGGCGTCCACCATCGACAGTTCGGCCGAGGAGGGTCTGCCCTTCGCCGGCTCCAGCAGCGCTGGAACCCGCCCCTCCACCACCACATCCCCAATAACCATCCACCCATAAGCACTGGAGAACAATGATGATCCGCAGGCTTCCCCTCGTGGCTTTGGCCGCCGTCCTGTCACTTTCCGTCGCCTCGTGCAGCAGTTCGGCAGCGACAACCTCGAATGCGCCGGACGCCGGAGTGTCCGAAAAAGCCCAGCAGGCCCTCGAAAAGATCAAGGGGCAGGTCCTCAGCAAGGGACCCAATGGCGAGACGCCCTCACCGGCATCCGTCGCGGACCTGACGCCGGAAGAGATCGAAAAGGTCAAGGCACTGAACGCCAAGGCCGCCATCGTGATGCACTACGGTGGCAACGACTGGGCAACAGCGCAGGTCAACGGGCTCAAGAGTGAATTCGAGAAGCTCGGCATCAAGGTCATCGCCACAACGGACGCCAACTTCAAGCCGGACAAGCAGGTGTCGGACATCGAGACCGTCATGACGCAGAACCCGAATGTCCTCGTCTCCATCCCCACGGATCCTGTGGCCACCGCCTCGGCCTACAAGAAAGCCGCAGCTGCCGGCGCCAAGCTCGTCTTCATGGACAACGTCCCGCAGGGACTGACTCCCGGGACGGACTACGTCTCGGTCGTATCCGCTGACAACTATGGCAACGGCGTCGTTTCTGCCCACCAGATGGCCAAGGCACTGGGCGGCAAAGGCAAGATCGGCCTGGTGTTCCACCAAGCCGACTTCTTCGTGACCAAGCAGCGCCATGAAGGATTCAAGGACACCATCACCAAGGAATACCCGGACATCCAGATCGTGGAGGAAAAGGGCATCGCAGGCCCCGACTTCGCCGGGGACGCACAGGCTGCAGCCAACGCCATGATCAGCAAGTACCCCGACCTCGCCGGCATCTGGGCCGTGTGGGACGTTCCGGCAGAAGGCGTCATGGCGGCAGCACGCGCCGCTGGACGGCAGGACCTGAAAATCGCCACCGAGGACCTCGGTAAGAATGTGGCGATTGCCCTGGCCAAGGACGAACTCGTCGTCGGCCTCGGCGCCCAGGTTCCGTTTGACCAGGGCGTCACCGAAGCCCGCCTTGCCGCAGGAGCACTTATCGGCAAGCAGGCCCCTCCGTACGTCGCGCTGAGCGCACTGCCGGTTGACCACGCGAACGTCCTTGATGCCTGGAAGCAGGTCTACCACGAGGACGCACCCAAGGACATCCAGGACTCCTACAAGAAGTAGCCAGACCCTACGGTGCGGGGGACCTCTCTCCCGCACCGCGCCGAAAGGGCGGGAAATGAACACCGCAGACAATGTCGTCGAGATGCGCTCGATATCCAAGGCCTTCAACGGCGTGTCCGTCCTGAAGGATGTCGGCTTCGATGTCCGCAAAGGCGAGGTGCACGCGCTGGCAGGCGGCAACGGGGCCGGCAAGTCCACCCTCATGAAAATCCTGCAGGGCGTCTACCAGGCGGACGCAGGCGAAATCCTCATCGCCGGCAAACCCGCCGCCATCAACTCGATCCAGGATGCCAAGTCCGCTGGAATCGGAATGGTCTTCCAGGAATTCAGCCTGGTACCCAGCCTGACCGTTGCGCAGAACATCTTCCTCGGCACTGAGCCGCTCGGGCGGGGCGGTCTCATCGATGACCGCGCCGCTGTGCGACGGGCCAACGAAGTCTTTGCGGAGATGGAAGTGGACGTCGACGCCGGCGCGCAGGTCTCGCGGTTGGGCACCGCCTACTGGCAACTGACAGAGATCGCCAAAGCCCTGTCGCAGAACGCCCAGGTGCTGATCATGGACGAGCCCACGGCAAGTTTGGCCCGGCATGAATCCGAAGCGCTTTTTGAGCTCATAGACCGGCTCAAGCAGCGTGGAATCTCGATCATCTACATCTCCCACCGCATGGACGAGGTGTACAGGCTCGCTGACCGGATCACCATCCTCCGGGACGGAAAGCACCTGCTTACCAAGCCACTGACCGGGGTCACGCCTGAACAGATCGTCGAAGGTATCGTCGGCAAGAAGGTCGACGGCGAACTCTCCTATCGCGCGCGGAACACCATCCGCCACGATGACGAGCCGCTGCTGGAGGTACGCGGACTGAACGCGGGACAACGGGTCCGGGACGTGTCGTTTGCCCTGCGGCCCGGCGAGATCCTCGGTTTGGCCGGGCTCATGGGCAGCGGACGGACAGAGCTCGCCCGCGCACTTTTCGGCATCGACAAACCGGACAGCGGCCAGGTCCTCATCCGCGGCAGGAAAGTTGCCCTCGCATCACCGCAGCAAGCCATCGACGCCGGCATCGCCCTCGTCCCGGAGGACCGTCGGGCACAAGGGCTGGTCCTGGAGCACTCGGTCCAGGACAACCTGCTGCTTCCGCTGCTGAAGAACATCCAGCGCGGCCCCCTTCTGGACGGTGCCAAGGGCAATGAATTGTCCACATCGCTGATCAAGAGATTCGCAGTGAAAGTCGCGCATCCGCATCGCCCCGTTCGTCTGCTCTCCGGCGGCAACCAACAAAAGGTGGTTATCGCCAAATGGCTGGGGACCAATCCCGACATCCTCATCCTCGACGAGCCAACCGCCGGCGTCGACATCGGTACCAAGAGCGAGATCCTCGACATGATCCGTGAGCTGGCAAGCGACGGCAAGGCCATCATCGTCATTTCTTCCGAATATCCCGAACTACTCGCGGTCAGCGACCGCGTCCTCGTCCTCAAGGACGGCTCCATCATCCGCGACATCCCCCGCAGCGACATCGCTGACGAGGAATATCTTCAACTTGCAGTCCAGGGAGTCTGAACAGTGAGCAAGACAAACACCATCGCGCCACGGGAGACCGGGGCACCCCGCAATGTCAGCGCCATTCTCAAGGACCTCGACTGGCGACGCTACGTCATCTACATCGGCTTCGTCGTCGTCTTCCTGATCTTCGCGGTCCTGCTGCGCGACCAGGGATTCCTGTCGCCCAACAACCTCTTGAACATCTTCCGGCAGACGGCCACCATCACTGTCATCGCTGTGGGCATGACCTACGTGATCGCCTGCGCCGAGATCGACCTGAGCGTGGGATCCGTAGCGGGCCTCTCCAGCGTCTGCACCGCGATGGCCCTCTCGCAATGGGGACTGGTGCCGGGCATTCTCGCAGGTTTGGCCGTGGGTCTGGTGGTCGGATCGGTCAACGGCGCGCTGGTCAGCCTCCTCGGAATCCCATCGTTCCTGGTGACACTGGGCATGCTCGGAATTGCCGTGGGCGTCGCGCAGTGGATCACGGCTTCGGCACCCCAACCCATCCTGAACGACACGTTCAACACACTGTTCGGTTCCGGCAACTTCGGTCCCATCCCCGGCCTGGTGGTCTGGAGCGGCATCTTTGTGGCCATCGGCGCCGTCGTCTTGAACCGCACCCGCTTCGGCCGCCAGGTCCTGGCCACCGGTGGCAACCGCAACGCCTCCGAGTTCACTGGAATCAACACCAAGCGCATCAAATTCCAGGTGCTGCTGATCTCGGGCATGGTAGCCAGCGTTGCCGGAATGCTCTACGCAGGCCGCCTCCAGTCGGGACGGTTCCAGTGGGGTGCAGGCGATGAACTCTCGGCCATCGCGGCAGTCATTCTGGGCAGTACCAGTCTCTTCGGCGGTTTCGGCTCCATCATCGGAACTCTCTTCGGCGCCCTCCTGATCGGCCTGATCAACAACGGACTGATCCTGGCAGGCCTGGACAGCAGCCAGCAGCAGGTGGTCCGCGGCGCGATCATCATCCTGGCTGTCGCCCTCGCCCGGAAGAAGTGACCGGGCATGACGTTTACACCACGCGCAGGCATCATCGGCACGGGGTTCATGGGTGCAGTACACTTTCACGCCGTCCGCGCGGCTGGAGGCACCATCAGTGCCATTGCCGGCAGCAGCCGGGCCAGTGCTGAAGCCGCCGTCACTCGCTTTGGTGCGCTCGCCCCAGCCGATTCCGCGGAATCACTGATCGCACGGGACGATGTGGACGTTGTCCATATCTGCACTCCCAACGCCACGCACGCGGGTCTGGCGCGCCTGGCCATCGCGGCAGGCAAGGCAGTGGTGTGCGAGAAACCCTTGGCCACCAGCGTCGAGGATGCCAAGGAACTGACATCCCTCGCGGAACAGGCCAACGTCGTGACCGGTGTCCCCTTCGTCTACCGGTTCTATCCGGCGGTCCGTGAGGCCAGGGACCGTATCCTCAACGGGGACGCGGGCAGCCTCTGGATGCTCCACGGGTCCTACCTGCAGGACTGGCTGGCAGGTGCGACGGCAACGAACTGGAGGGTCGACTCCACGCTCGGAGGAGCATCAAGGGCGTTCGGTGACATCGGCGTTCACTGGTGCGACCTGATGGAGTTCACCACAGGACACCGCATCACCCGGCTCATGGCCAACACCAGCCGGGCCCACGAGAAACGTGAAACCCACGGCCATTTCTCGCAGGTGTCAACGGAGGACGGGGCAACACTGATCTTCGAGACCGACAACGGGGCCACCGGCTCGTTGGTGGTGAGCCAGGTCAGCCCAGGGAGGAAGAACCGTCTGTGGTTCTCCTTCGATGGCACGGATGCATCCTTTAGCTTCAACCAGGAAACACCGGACACCCTGCACATCGGGCGCGTCGATTCCACCTCACACATTGCCGTGGGCCCGCAGACCCTTTCCACACAGGGCGGCCGGCGTTACGCCACGCTCCCCGCGGGGCACCCACAGGGGTACCAGGACAGCTTCAATGCCTTCATCTCCGACACCTACGCAGCCGTCCGTGGCCAGGCGCCCGAAGGTCTGCCCGGCTTCCGCGACGGTCTCCGGGCAGCCGTCCTGACCGAAGCAGTAGTCGCCTCCGCGGCACGGCAGTCATGGGTCGACGTTCCCACCTCTGACGGCCCCTCCGAATTCCACACGTCTTACCCGGCAGCTGAAAGGCAAATGCAATGAAACTTGGCTACTGTTCCATCACCTGGGGCGGCGTGGTCGGCCACCCCCAAGGCGTGACGAGCGTCAAGGACCTTTTCTACCTGACCCACGGCCCCATGCACGACGCGGTAGGTGACATTGCCGCCGTCGGATATCAGGGTGTGGAGATGTTCGACGGAAACCTGGCCGAATACGCCGACAAGCCCGAAGAGCTCAAAGGGATCCTCAGCAGCAACGGAGTCGAGCTGACGAGCGTGTATACAGGCGCCAACTTCATCTACGCCGACATCCTTCCGGACGAGATGCACCGGATCCACCGCGCGGCGGAACTGGCGGCAAGTTTCGGAGCGGAGCGGCTCGTGGTTGGAGGCGGCGCACGGCGGGCTGCCGGCACCACCGAGCAGGACTACTACCTCCTGGGCCATGCTCTTGACCGGGTCACGGACATCGCGGAGAGCTTCGGCCTGTCGGCGAGCTACCACCCCCACCTGAGCACCATCGTGGAGAGCCCGGACGAACTGGACAAGCTCATGCCGCTGACCAGGATCGGTTTCTGCCCCGACACCGCGCACCTCGCGGCAGGCGGAGCAGATCCGGCAGCGGTGATCCGCAAGTACTCCGACCGGATCCAGCACGTCCACCTCAAGGACTTCCGGCAGGACCCCTTTGCCTTCCTCCCCCTGGGCGAAGGTGACCTCGACTTTCCCGACATCATCGCTGCGATCCGCGAAAGCGGCTACGACAGCTGGCTGATGGTCGAGCTCGACAATTACGACGGCGACCCCGGCGAAGCAGCCAAAATCAGCAAAAAATACCTCGAGACACTCCTCTAAGAAAAGCTTCACGGAAGGACCACGATCTATATGCAAAACCTCAATGTCGGCCTCATCGGCGGCGGCTTCATGGGCAAAGCCCACTCCCTTGCCTATGCCGCAATGCCCATGTTCTTCTGGCCTGCCCCGGCACTGCCGGTCCGCAAGGTCATCGCGGAGGCCAATCCCGAACTGGCCGCAGAAGCCGCCCGGCGCTTCGGTTTCGAAAATTCGACGTCGGACTGGCGGTCCATCATCGACGACCCCGACATCCACGTCGTCGACATCGCAACACCCAACCACCTGCACGCCGAAATCGCCATTGCCGCCGCCGAAGCGGGCAAGCACATCATCTGCGAGAAGCCACTCGCCCGCACCGGCGAAGAGTCCAAGGCCATGTACGACGCCGTCAAGGACAAGGACCTCGTCCACATGGTGGCCTTCAACTACCGGCGCACCCCCGCCGTGGCACTGGCCAAGAAATACATCGAAGAAGGCGCAATCGGCCAAATCCTCAACTTCCGGGGAACCTATCTCCAGGATTGGAGCGCCGACCCGAACTCCCCATTGTCATGGCGTTTCCAGAAATCCATCGCAGGCTCCGGCGCCCTGGGTGACATCGCCACGCACGTCATCGACATGGCGCGGTACCTCGTGGGTGAGTTCAGTGCCGTCAACGCAGTCCTTTCGACGTGGATCCCGGAGCGCCCGCTCCAGACTGGTGGCGCGGATGCGCTCGGCAGTGTACGCGGCGGAGAGGGCCCGCGGGGCGATGTCGATGTCGATGACGAAGTGATGACCATGATCCGCTTCGCAAACGGTGCCGTGGGATCCGTCGAAGCAACACGCAACGCACACGGCAGGAACAACTACATCACTTTCGAAATCCACGGAACCGAAGGCAGCATCGTCTTCAACTACGAACGCCGCGACGAGCTTCAGGTCTGCTTCGCGGCGGACCAGGCTGACCGACGAGGCTTCCGGACCGTCTACACCGGCCCGTCGCACCCGTACGGAGACGGCCTGTGGCCCATTCCTGCCCTGGGCATCGGGTACGGAGAGACGAAGATCATCGAAGCCTATGACTTCTTCAAAGCCATCGCGGAAGGCGGCAGCGTCAACCCCAACTTCGCCGACGGCTACCAAGTCGCCCTCATCGACGACGCGATCGTCGAGTCCGCGGCCAAAGAGTCGTGGGTTGAGGTTCCCCAAATAACCGCTTGATGACCGAGGAAATGCCCACCATCAAAAAGCCGGCAGAAGTGTGGCTCATGCCGGTGTTCAGGGCCAAGGAAGGCTGTGAAAGCCAACTGCGGAGCGTGCTCGGCTCGCTCCAAGCCGAGAGCCGGAAGGACGCCGGATGCCTGGAGTACACCGTCTTCGCGGATGAGCAGCAGCCCGGCACCTTCGTCATGTTTGAAGGCTGGGCCCTTCAGGAGGACCTCGACGCCCACAACCAGCAACAGCATGTCAAGGACTTCGTGGAGGCAGTGAAGCCGTTGCTGGAGGTGCCCTTCCGGGTGACCATGCTGGAACCGTTGGACTGATTCAGTACGCGGCCACCCGCCGTCGGGCGTTAAACGCTGGTGCCCCGCTCCCATGATGGGAGCGGGGCACTTGGCATTGGTTCAGACTTTAGGCGAAGTCGGAGACTGCCGGGTCCGGGCCGATACGGCCTTCGGCACCACGGTCAAGGTTGTTGATGGCCTCGATGTCGGTGTCATCCAGCGTGACGTCAAGTGCCGCGAAGTTCTCCTGGATGCGGGACTCCGTGACGGACTTGGGGATCACGACGTTGCCGATGGCCAGGTGCCAGGCGATGACAACCTGCGCCGGAGTCGCACCGTGCTTGGCGGCGATTTCCGAGATCGTTGCGCTCTCGAGGAGCTCGCCACCTTGGCCCAGCGGGGACCAGGCCTGCGTGAGGATGCCCTTGGAGGCGTTGAACTCGCGCAGTTCAGCCTGGTTGAAGAAGGGGTGCAGCTCCACCTGGTTGATGGCCGGAACGACGCCGGTTTCATCGATAATGTGCTGCAGGCCTTCCTTGGTGAAGTTGGAGACGCCGATGGACTTGACCCGGCCGCGCTTCTTCAGCTCAATGAGGGCCTTCCAGGTGTCGACGTACTTCTCCTGCTTGGGCTGCTGCCAGTGGATCAGGTAGAGGTCCAAGGTCTCCAGGCCGAGGCGGTCGATGGACTTCTCAAAGGCCTCGAGCGTGGATTCGTAGCCCTGGTCCGCATTCCACAGCTTGGTGGTGATGAAGATTTCCTCGGCGGAGAGGCCGGAGGAGGCGATGGCACGGCCGACGCCGGCCTCGTTGCCGTAGATCTTGGCGGTATCGATGTGGCGGAACCCGGCGTCGAAAGCCTGGCGCACCACCTTTTCGGCTACATCGTCTTCAACCTGCCATACCCCGTAGCCGAGCTGGGGGATGGTGTTGCCGTCATTGAAAGTAAGTTCTGGTGACGAAGTCATGGTTGTATCCTGCCAGCCCTACCGCGGAGTTTCACCAGATTATGACGAAGATCAGCTATCCGCTTAACTTCTTGCATGCAGGGAATACGGGCGTGCGCCGGTAGTTGCGAACGCCTCGCATATTAGGGATTCAGCTGGCGCTCCGCGTCGGCCACTTGCTCGAAGACTGACTCGGCCCTGCGCCGCACTGACAGGGCACCGACAGGCACGGGACCAACTGCCAGCCGCAACATGGCCGCAGCTTCAGCCGTGGTCGCGAGCGAGTTGCCTGCTTTGGACAAGGCCCGGTGCACCCCGGCCAGTGCCCCCGGCACGTCCAGGCCGTCGCTTGGCGAGCGCCGCTGCGCCTCTACGCAAACGCTCCGAACCCGGGGCGACAACTCCGCCAACTCATTGGCGATCTGCACCAGCTCGTTGTAGAGCTGTTCGTCGTCCACGCCCTCCAAGACCTGGTGGTAGCGGTCCAGGCCGCGATGGAACCGGTCGTGTGCACGGCGCCACAGGCCCTTGCCGAGCTCAAGATCATCTTTCCGCCCTTGCCGGACGGCCCCAAAGAAACCCACCAGCAAACTCAGAGGTATTGGCCCGGACCGTGGTCGGGATCTTCCGGGCGACCATTGGCAGCGGCGCCGGGAGCGCCAGGCGCAGCAGCCCGCTGCGGCTGCCCGTTTTCGCCAATGACAATGCCCGGAGCGATGACAGTTCCTGGAGGCAGCTGGCGCAGCTGCATCTGGGCGGCGGCGTGTTCCTTGGCCGCCTGTTGCGCTGCAATCGCAGCCTGGATGCCGTGGAACAGCCCTTCCAGCCAACCAACCAGCTGGGCCTGGGCAATCCGCAGCTCAGCATCCGAAGGCGCCTGGTCTTCGGGGAAGGGCAGGCTGATGCGTTCCAACTCTTCGATCAGCTCCGGTGCAAGCCCATCCTCGAGTTCCTTGATGGAGCGCTCGTGGATCTCCGCGAGGCGGTTCCTTGCAGCGTCATCAAGCGGAGCACTCTTAACTTCTTCAAGCAGCTGCCGGATCATGGTGCCGATCCGCATCACCTTGGCTGGTTCGTCCACCAGCTCTTGAAGGTTGCCGCCCTTGGGCTTGGCATCCTTCGCTGCCTCCGTCTGGGAAGCTTGAGGGCCGTCGGACGCCGCTGCGTCGCCGTCCAGCGTGGTTCCTTCCACGGGGGTGTCGTCCGAAGCCTCATCCGTGGGCTGAATGTCGTTCAGATCGCTCATCCGTTCATACTCTCACGTGGTTCCAGTGAACCCCTGGACTCAACCGGAATTTGGACTTCGTTCGTAGCGAAACTACATCTCAGCAGCAGCGTCCTTGCGGGTTGCTGTCCTGCCGGTCCATCCGGTCCCGCCAGAACTCGCGTTCAGTCATGGCGGGACCGGAATGGCCCGAGGTGGTGAAGTGCTCAAGGTACTTCGAATACGCGTCTGCACCCATGATCGATCCCAGGTAGGCCGCGAAACTCCGAAAGCCCTTGGTGATGGCGTTCATCAGTGATGCCCGGCCTTGTGGGTCCGCTTTTCCGCCGGCAGTGCGTTCCATTCGGCGAGCAGTTCCTTCTCCGACGGCGTCGGGACCAGCCCGGCAGGAGCAAAGACCTTGGAGGCCACGGCGGGATCTTCATGATCCTGTCCACCACCGGCGCGGATGGCCTTGATCGTGGCGATCAGGGCCGTGAGGATCACGATGATGCTCAGGGTCACGAAGATCACCGAGAGGACACCCTGGATCATGGTGTTACGGACCACGGCTTCCATGGCTGCGACGGTCTTGGCGGTGCCGAACTCCGTCTTGCCATCCGCCAGCGCCTTCGAGAACGCCGCGTTGTTGGCGAAATAGCCGACCGCGGGGACCGGTGAGAAGATCTTGTGGAAGCTCGCCGTAATGGTGACGACGGCGGCGAACGCCAACGGGACGGCGACGATCCACAAGTACCGGAAGGCTCCCCTCTTTGCCGCGATGGCCATGCACACGGCCAAAGCAATGGCGGCGAGAAGCTGGTTGGCGATGCCGAACAGCGGAAACAGCGTGTTGATGCCGCCCAGCGGATCCGTCACACCCATCAGGAGCACCGCACCCCAGGCAGCGACCATGATGGCCGTGCACAACCATGCACCCGGGCGCCATGAGGCTTCCTTGAACTTGGGAACGAAGTTTCCGATGGAATCCTGCAGCATGAACCGGGCAACACGTGTGCCGGCGTCCACTGCCGTGAGGATGAACAGGGCCTCGAACATGATGGCGAAGTGGTACCAGAAGGCCATCATGGCGGGGCCACCGATGAACTGCTGCATGATGTGCGCCAAGCCGACGGCCAGCGTCGGGGCGCCGCCGGAACGGGAGATGATGCTCTCTTCACCCACGTCCTTGGCAGTCTGCGCAAGGACATCCGGCGTGATGTTCACATTGGCCAGTCCCAGGCTGTTCACCCACTGGGCAGCGGATTCAACCGTGCCGCCGGTCAGGGCCAGCGGCGCGTTCATGGCGAAGTAGATGCCCCGGTCGATCGAGATCGCAGCAACCAGGGCCATGATCGCCACGAAGGATTCCATCAGCATGCCGCCGTACCCGATGAAGCGCGTCTGGCGTTCCTTCTCAATCAGCTTCGGCGTGGTTCCCGAAGAGATCAGGGCATGGAAACCGGACAGGGCACCACAGGCGATGGTCACGAAGAGGAAGGGGAACAGCGCGCCGGAGAAGACCGGCCCGTTTTCCCGGCCGGCAAACTCACTGAACGCCGGGACAGTGATTTCCGGACGCACCACGATGATGGCGACAGCCAGCATCACGATCACGCCGATCTTCATGAACGTGGACAAATAGTCACGCGGTGCAAGGAGCAGCCATACGGGGAGGATGGCGGCGATGAAACCGTAGATGATGATGCCCCACGCGATGGTCACCTTGTCCAGGTGGAAGAATGCTGCGCCCCACTCGGTTCCTGCCACCGCGCCACCGCCGATAATGGCCGCCATCAGCAGCACGAAACCAATGATCGACACCTCCATGACCTTGCCTGGCCTGAGGTAGCGAAGGTAGACGCCCATGAACAGGGCAATCGGGATGGTCATGCCAACGGAGAAGACACCCCACGGGCTCTCGCCCAGGGCGTTGACAACCACCAGGGCAAGGATGGCCACGATGATGATCATGATCAGCAAGGTGGCGATCAGGGCGGCGGTACCGCCAATGACGCCAAGTTCCTCGCGGGCCATCTGTCCCAGCGAGCGGCCACCACGGCGCATCGAGAAGAACATCACCAGATAGTCCTGCACAGCGCCGGCGAATACGACGCCGATGATGATCCAGATAGTGCCAGGGAGGTAGCCCATCTGGGCCGCGATGACGGGTCCCACCAACGGACCCGCGCCTGCGATGGCCGCAAAGTGGTGGCCGAACAGGACGTTGCGGTCGGTGCGGACGTAATCCTTGCCGTCGGCCTTGTACTCCGCGGGGGTGGCGCGGCGGTCGTTTGGCTTAAGCAGGTACCGCTCGATGACCTTGGAGTAGAACCTGTACCCGATCAGATAGGTACACACGGCGGCGAAAACGAACCAGATGGCGTTCACCGTTTCGCCGCGGACCAACGCGAGCATGAACCATGCCACTGCTCCCAGCAGCGAAATCGCCACCCAGAGACCGATCTTCGCGGGGGTCCACTTGCGTTCCTCGGCTTCACGGACCGAATCGTCAACTGCGGGCGCAGGCAGCGTGGGATCAAGTCCCTCCATGAGTCCGGTCTGGTCGGGATTCTTGCCCATATCTCCTCCTTGAGAACTGCTGTGCTGCCCTGGCTCGGACGTGCGTCACGGGCAAGCTAGCAAGTATGTACCCCACTTACCGGGGGAACCCACGGTCCGATACGGCAGTTGCGTTGAGCGGTATCCCCGCTGCGGTGAGCGGTCAGTTCGCCCCGGCGCTGCTTGATCCGCCCTTCCCCAGGCTCTGCACCATCCTCGCTTCGCAGAGGTCCAGCCACCGGACCTCGGCCTCTGCTTGGAAGACCAGGGAATCGAGCACCAGCAGAAAGGCAGTGTCCGAAGCACGCTGGTTGGCTGAGACTGCCTTACGCGCCTGGGTGTGCTCCTGGAGCGCCTTGACGGACACCTCGCGCTGGGACTGGATGACGGCGGCGGCATCCACTCCGGGCATGGTCACGGCGAGCGCCAGCTTGATGGCGATCTCGTTCCGGGGCGGATTCCCCCGGTCAACAGCACCGGCAAACCAGGCCCCGACTTCCTCAACCCCGGCGTCAGTGATGCTGTAGATGACGTGGCCACCGCCGTCGTCGCCGTCTTTGCTGACCAGGCCGTCGCGCTCCAGCCGATCGAGCGTCGTGTACACCTGGCCGATGTTCAACGGCCAGGCGGCACCTGTCCGGTCCTCGAATTCCACGCGCAACTCATAGCCGTACCTGGGCTGGTCCTGGAGCAGGGCCAGCAGACTGTGCCGGATCGACATGAGGCTCCTTGCTGCGCGTCGGTAATGTCAGA
The DNA here is from genome assembly GCF_025452095.1 of Paenarthrobacter sp. JL.01a. NCBI lineage: Bacteria > Bacillati > Actinomycetota > Actinomycetes > Micrococcales > Micrococcaceae > Paenarthrobacter > Paenarthrobacter sp. JL.01a. The sequence goes on along the minus strand of NZ_CP104877.1, from coordinate 777,034 downwards.
GGAGCAGCAGGACCTTGCCCACGTGCTCCCCCGAGTCGAAGTACTCGTGGGCCTCCCGGACCTGGTCCAGGGGGAACGACTTGGCAACCAGCGGCGTGATCCGGCCGTCAGTGACCATGGGCCACACGGACTCGCGCACCGCCGTCATGATGATGCCCTTCTCGGCAACCGACCGCGGCCGGAGGGCGGTGCCAATGACGGCAGCGCGCTTGCTGAGGAGCTGGCCGAGGTTGATTTCCGCCGTGGTGCCGCCCTGCAGGCCGATGATGATCAGCCGGCCGTACTCCGCGAGCGCATCGACGTTCTGTTGCAGGTACTTTGCACCCACGACGTCGAGGATGACGTCGGCGCCTTTGCCGCCGTTTTGTGCCCTGAGGCTTTCAACGAAGTTTTCCTCGGCGTAGTTGATGGCGATGTCGGCGCCCAGGAACGCCTTGGCCGTGCCGACTTTCTCGTCGGTCCCGGCCGTCGTTGCCACAGTTGCACCATAAGCCTTGGCCAGCTGGATGGCCAAGGTGCCGATGCCGCCCGTGGCGCCGTGGATGAGCACCGTCTCGCCGGGCTGCAGTTGGGCCGTCATGATCAGGTTCGAGTAGACCGTGGCGGCCACTTCGGGGAGGGCCGCGGCGGTGATCAGGTCCACGCCCTCGGGGACGCGCAGTACCTGTTCAGCGGGCACGGCCACCTGCTGGGCGTAGCCGCCGCCCGAGAGAAGTGCCACTACCTTGTCGCCCACGGAGAAGGCCTTGGTGACACCGGGGCCGAAGGCCGCGATGCGGCCCGATACTTCAAGCCCCGGAATGTCCGAAGCTCCCGGCGGTGGCGGATAGAAGCCGCGGCGCTGCTGGACGTCCGCGCGGTTCAGGCCTGCAGCGACGACGTCGATCAGCACCTCGCCCTCGCCCGGCACCGGGGAAGGGACCTCTCGGACCTCAAGGACTTCGGGCCCGCCCGGCTCTGAAATGTAGACGGCTTTCATGACGAACTCCCGGTTTCTTGCGTGTCATCCGGCCCCCGGGGCGGGGGCTGGAGGACGTGATGTTTTGGAACAGCCAACTCCCTATGAAACACTACTAGGCGAGGAAGGTTGTCCGAGCGGCCTAAGGAGCTGGTCTTGAAAACCAGTGTGCGGTAACCCCGTACCAAGGGTTCAAATCCCTTACCTTCCGCCAATGAATGCCCCGGGTTGTTGAACCCGGGGCATTTTCGTTGAAAATTGTCAGAGCCCCCGCATAGTGTTCTTCCTGTCTCCACCACTAAACCATCAGCCGCGGAATGTGCCGCGGCCTGACAGCAGGAGCTGAACACATGCCTACGCCCGATATCACTGCCGGTTCGCCGTGTTGGATCGACCTGATGACCTCCGATACAGAGAGGGCGAAGGCCTTCTACAACGCACTGTTTGGCTGGACCTATGAGACCGGAGACGAAGAGAAGTACGGCGGCTACATCACCGCGTCCAAGGACGGGAAGCTCGTAGCCGGGATCATGCAGAAACAGGCCGACATGGGTGCCATGCCGGATCTGTGGTCCACCTACCTGCGCACCGACGACATCAAGGCGACCACCGAAGCCGCAGCGACCAATGGGGGCCAGGTGTACATGGAACCGATGGAGGTTCCTGAGCAGGGCAGCATGGCGATGTACGGGGACTCTTCCGGCGCCTCGATCGGGGCGTGGCAGTTCGGGGAGATGAAGGGCTTCGAGGTCGCCGCCGAACCGGGTTCGCCTGCATGGCACGAGCTTCTGTCCAAGGACTACGACTCCGCCGTGGCGTTCTACCAGAAGGTGTTCGGCTGGGAAACGGATGTCATGAGCGACACCCCGGAGTTCAGGTACACCACCTTGGGGTCCGGGGAGAACGCGAAGGCAGGCATCATGGACGCCTCCGGCTTCCTGCCCGAAGAGGTTCCCTCCATGTGGAGCGTGTACTTCGCCGTTGCGGACACCGACGCCACCGTGGAGCAGGCAACAGCCCTCGGCGCCACCGTGATGCAGCCTGCGGAGGACACCCCCTTCGGCAGGTTGGCCACGTTGTCCGATCCCACGGGTGCCGTTTTCAAGGTGATCCAGGATCAGGGCCAGACGGCCTAGACTATGAAAATTCGGGTCCGGCCGGCTGCCCCCTACCCAAGGGCGGCCGGCCGGAGCCTCTCATCGTCGGCCTTGGGGGATCGACCGGGATGGGATTACCTTGTTGGGTCCCTCATCGATGACCACAGGCCCGTTTCATGCGGATCCTGTGTTCCTCCTGGAATGAGGACCAGAATGCTCCACCTTTCAAAGACCTTCAGGGCTGCTGCCGTATTGACCATGGCATCGCTGGCGCTGGCTGGATGTTCGCTCATCAGCAGTGGGGATGCCAAGCGGGATGAATCCGGCAAACCGACGGAATCGTCCAAAGCTGACGCCTTCAAAGTGAAACTGGGTGACTGCATCGCCAACCCTGATACCGAGGAAGTTGTGGACGTCACCATCATTCCGTGCGATCAGAGCCACGACCTTGAGGCCTACGCCGTTACCAAGCTCGACACTTCCGCGTTCCCCGGGACCACCGAGGTGGGAACCAAAGCAGAAGAGTTCTGTGGCGCGCAGTTTGCCTCGTTCGTCGGAGTGCCCTTCGAAGAGTCCGCCCTCGACGTGACTTTCCTCCACCCCACCAGCGATTCCTGGAAGACCGGCGATCGTGAGATTGTCTGCCTGATCGGCGCCGCTGCCGGGGCCGCAACCACCGGCACCCTCAAGGGCGCCGCCAAGTAGGACCTGTGCTGGCCGGCAAACCCTCCGGCCACCCGGGAGCCACTTCCCATTCATCCGTTCGTGTTCAGCTATGCCCGAGGCAGCTTTACCCCGGAGTAACTTCCGGGCATATCGCCCACTTCACAAGACGGTGGGCGTCGTCCATAGGGCCCCACAGGGCTCCCTCATGAAAGTTAGAGCGGATGCACCAAAACCATTGGAAAACAGCGGCGGGAACAGTCCTGTCAGTCGGGTTGCTTGCGGCCCCGCTGACGGCGGCACCCGCCTTCGCGGCGGACGATCCAGCCGCACCCAGCGGCACCTCGCCGGTGGTGATCAACGAGGCCTATCTCAGCGGCGGCAGCAGCGGGGCAGCGTTCAAGAACAAGTTCGTGGAGCTCTACAACTCCTCTGACGCAGCAGTCAGCCTGGCCGGTTGGTCACTGCAGTACCGTTCAGCCACCAGTGCCGCAGCCCCTACCGGCATCACTGCCCTGACCGGCAGCATTCCGGCCAAGGGCTACTACCTGATCCAGGGTGCCACGAACAGCGGCACCTCCACGGCCCCCGCGCTTCCCGCTGCGGATGTCCAGGCCACCGGCACGCTGAACCCCAGCGGCACGGCAGGAACGCTCATCCTCGCCAAGCAGGCCACCGCGGTCTCAGCTCTGCCTGCCGGCTCCGTGACCGGCAACGCGGCCGTCGCGGACCTCCTTGGCTATGGCAGTTCCAACACCTTTGAGACGGCGGCTGCAACAGGACCGTCCAGCAACACGGATGTCCGCAGCCTCAACCGCACCAACGGGGTGGACACAGACTCCAACGCAGCTGACTTCAGCCTCAACGCTTCCATCACGCCGACGGCATCGGGCGGAGGCGGGACGCCCCCGGATCCACAGCCTGAGCCTGGCACCAAGTCCATCGCCGAGATCCAGGGCACCGGCGCAGCCAGTCCTTTCGTTGGCAGCACCGTGACGACGCGCGGCAAGGTGACCGCCGTCTACGCAACCGGCGGATTCAACGGCTACTACGTCCAGACCCCGGGAAGCGGCGGTGACAACGGCGGGGCGGCCAGGACGGCGTCGGACGCTTTGTTTGTCTACTCACCCACGACGACGGCGACGGTCCAGCAGGGCGACTACGTTGAACTGACCGGCGTGGTCAGTGAGTTTGCCAACCAGACCCAGCTCACGGTCGAGGCTGCGGGCCTCAAGAAGCTCACGGAGGCCGCACCCGAGGTCAAATCCACGCCGTTCACGCTCCCGGCCAATGAAGCAGCCCGCGAAAGCCTGGAAGGCATGCTGGTTGCGCCGCAGGGCGACTTCACCGTCACGGACAACTATTCGCTGAACCAGTACGGCGAAATCGGCCTCGCCGCAGGCACCTCGCCTTTGGTACAGCCGACGGCGGTAGCCAGCTACGGTTCGCCCGAATACGCGGCGGTGGTGGCCGACAATGCGCTCCGGGCCATCAAACTCGACGACGGCGCGTCCACGAACTTCCTCAAGGACGCCACTACGAAGGCCCAGCAGCTGCCGTACCTCACAGCCGCGGATCCTGTCCGTGTGGGTTCACCCGCCACGTTCAAGACCGACGTGATTCTGGGCTACGGCAACAACTCCTGGAAATTCCAGCCGTTGACAGCCCTCACGCCGGCCAACGCCGACTCCGTCCAACCCGCGTCCTTCACGGGTACCCGGCCGAATGGTCCCGCCGATGTTGGCGGGAACCTCAAGCTGGCCTCCTTCAACGTGCTCAACTACTTCCCCACCACCGGTGACCAGCTGAGCGGTTGCGTGTTCTACACCGACCGGGACGGCAACCCGATCACCGTCAAGGACGGCTGCAACGCCCGCGGTGCCGCCAACGCGGAGAACTTCGAACGCCAGCAGGCCAAGATCGTAGCGGCCATCACCAAGTCCGGAGCCGACGTAGTGTCCCTCGAAGAGATCGAGAACTCGGCACAGTTCGGAAAGAACCGTGATGACGCACTGTCCAAGCTGGTGGACGCCCTCAACGTCAAGACCCCGGGCGTCTGGGACTACGTCCGCACTCCTGCGAACGCTCCCCCGCTGAGCGACGAGGACATGATCCGCACGGCGTTCATCTTCAAGAAGGCAACGGCGGAGCCGGTAGGCGAATCCATCATCCACAACGACACCGTGGCATTCGCCAGCGCACGCAAGCCGCTGGCGCAGGTGTTCAAGCCAGTTGGCGGAGCTGATGACAAGAAGTTCATCGCGATCGTGAACCACTTCAAGTCCAAGGGCTCAGCAGCCACCCCGGACGATACCGACAAGGGCCAGGGCGCCTCCAATATTGCCCGGACCAAGCAGGCCCAGTCCCTGCTGGCGTTCTCGCAGGATCTGCAGGCCTCCAAGGGAACCGACAAGGTGTTCCTGATCGGCGACTTCAACGCCTACGGCAAGGAAGATCCCATCAACGTCCTGACCGGCGCCGGCTACACCGACCTTGAGGTTGGCACGGGCAAGCACTCCTACCTGTTCGGCGGAATGGTCGGTTCCTTGGACCACATCCTGGCCTCCCCCTCGGCGGCACAAAAAGTCACCGGAACCGACATCTGGAACATCAACTCCGTGGAGTCCGTGGCACTGGAGTACAGCCGGTATAACAACAACGTGACCAACTACTACGCTGCGGACGAATTCCGGGCCAGCGACCACGACCCCGTCGTGGTCGGCCTGAACCTGGCCCCGGACGCACCGGCAACAGTGGACCTGCAGTTCCTGGGCATCAACGATTTCCATGGCCGCATCGACAACAACACGGTGCTCTTCGCAGGGACCGTGGAGAAGCTCCGCGCTGCGGCAGCACCGGGCGCCACGGCGTTCATCTCGGCCGGCGACAACATCGGCGCTTCGCTCTTCGCTTCTTCGGTTGCGAAGGACCAACCCACCATCGACGTCCTGAACGCACTGGAACTGCAGGCTTCCGCGGTCGGCAACCACGAGTTCGACGGCGGCTGGCAGGACCTGCGCGAGCGCGTCATCGCCGGAGGTACCAACGCGAAGTTCGCCTACCTGGGCGCCAATGTCTACCAGAAGGGCACCACCACCCCGGTCCTGCCGGAGTACAAAGTCCTGGACATGAATGGGATGCGGGTCGCCGTGATCGGCACGGTCACCCAGGAGGTACCAACGCTGGTGACCCCGGCTGGCATCGCCGATCTGGAATTCGGGGACCCCGTGGAAGCCATCAACCGTGTGGCCGCCAAGATCAAGGCCGACAACGCAGCTGACCTGATCATCGTGGAGAACCACGACGGCGCGGCATCCGGAACACCCGAGGGCGCAACGCTGGAACAGGAAGTGGCGGCAGGTGGTCCGTTCGCCAAGTTGGTCAACGAAACCACCCCGGACGTCGCTGCGATCTTCACCGGCCACACCCACAAGGAGTATGCCTGGGACGCACCCATCCTGGACTCCAACGGCCAGCCCACAGGCAAAACCCGACCCATCGTGCAGACCGGCAACTACGGCGAGAACGTGGGCAGCGTGACGCTCACGGTGGACACAGCCTCCAAGTCCGTGACGGCCTACAAGGCTGCTGTTGTGGACCGCACCACTGACACCGCCGCAAGCCTGGTGGCCGCCTACCCGCGCGTTGCCCAGGTCAAGACCATCGTGGACAAGGCCCTGGCCAATGCCGCAGAAATCGGAAACCAGCCGGTCGGTGCGGTAACAGCCGATATCACCACCGCCTTCACTCCTGACCCGGCAGGCGGAGCCCCCAAGCGTGACGATCGCGCGAGCGAATCGACGCTGGGCAACCTGGTGGCGGACTCCCTGGTGGATACGCTCAAGGCGCCGGAACTGGGCGCGGCGGAGATCGGCGTCGTGAATCCTGGCGGCCTGCGCAACGAGCTCTACTACGCGCCGGACGGCACCATCACCTACGCAGAAGCCAACGCCGTACTGCCGTTCGTGAATAATCTGTGGACCACGTCGCTGACAGGTACGCAGTTCAAGACTCTCTTGGAGCAGCAGTGGCAGACCAACCCGGACGGAACGGTGCCCAGCCGCCCGTACCAGCAGCTGGGCCTGTCCAAGAACGTCAACTACACCTACGACGCCGCACGCGCCGCAGGCGACCGCGTCACCGGGATCTGGGTCAACGGCGCGGTCATCGATCCTGCCAAGCAGTACAGGATCGGCACCTTCAGCTTCCTGGCAACCGGCGGTGACAACTTCCGGGTGTTCAAGGAAGGCAGCAACACAAAGGACACCGGCCTGGTGGACCGGGATGCCTGGATCAAGTACCTCCAGGCCCACAACCCGGTATCGCCGGACTTCGCCCGGCGTTCCGTCGCTGTTGCCGACACAACTGCCGCCGAGGTCAAAGCTGGCGACCCGATCACCCTGGCAGTGTCCAAACTGGACCTGACATCGATCGGCAGCCCGGCCAACAAGACGCTGAAGGCAGTCTTTACCGACGCCAAGGGCGCCTCGCTGGTGCTCGGCGACGTGCCCGTTGCAGCCGGCTCCGCCACAGTGAACCTCAAGGTTCCCGCAGCGGCCGCCGCAGGAACCGGCACCGTGGTGCTGACCGCCGTCGAAAGTGGAACCACGGTCAAGGCGGAGGTCTTGGTGGCTGCAAGCGGGCCCCAGCCACCTCAGTGCACCGAGCCAACCAAGCCGTCCAAGTGGTACGACATCGTGGGCTGGCTTCGTTATGCCTTCGCCTGGCTGGAGTACCAGAAGTGCCTGCGGGGCTAACCCTCCCCTGACAGCCAAAGAGCCAGGCTCCTCGACTTCCGAGGGACCTGGCTCTTTGCTTGGGTGTCAGCTGCGGACAGATTCGGGTTCGTTCACCCGCTCAGCGTCCTTCTGCAGCTCGGCCTTGAAGTGCTCGTAACGGGCCAGGTGGGTGGGCCGTTTGCGAAGGACCGCCCAGGCCACGCCAAGCGCGAGGAACCACACCGGAGTGACCAGCAGCGCCATGAGCGTGTCCGGCTGGGTGGTCAGGGCCCAAAGGATGAACGCGAAGAAAGCAAACACCACCCACACCATCACCACCCCACCCGGCATCTTGAAGGCCGAAGAATCATGCAAGTGGGGACGGCGCTTCCTGAAGGCCAGGTAGCTGGCCAGGATGATCGACCACACGAACACGAAGCAGACAGCCGAAACTGTGGTGACCATGTCGAACGCCTTGCCCACATCCTGCCCGGCGTACATGAGCACGACGCCGGACAGCAACAGGACGCAGGAAAGGAACAGGGCGTTGCGGGGTACTTTGCGTCCGGACAGGGCGCTGAAGACCGCGGGCGCGTCGCCTTCCTGGGCCAGGCCGTACACCATGCGTGACGTGGAGTAGATGCCGGAGTTGGCCGAGGACATTGCGGAGGTCAGCACTACCAGGTTCACGATCGTGGCCGCTGCACCAAGGCCTGCCAGGGAGAACATGGCGATGAAGGGGCTGTGGCCCGCGGCGAACTGGGTCCACGGAGTGACGGACATGAGGATGATGAGCGCGCCTACGTAGAAGAGCAGCACGCGGATGGGGATGGAGTTGATGGCCTTGGGCAGGTTCTTATCCGGGTCCTTGGCCTCGGCAGCGGTGGTGCCCACCAGCTCAATGCCCACGAACGCGAACACGGCAATCTGGAATCCGGCAACAAAGCCCATGAACTCGTTCGGGAAGAAGCCGCCATGACTCCAGAGGTTGCTGAAGCTGGCCGGTCCGGCGTCGGACTGGAAGCCGCTGAGGATCATGAACAGGCCAACGATAATCAGGGCGGCGATGGCCACAATCTTGATAAGCGCGAACCAGAATTCGGTCTCGCCGAAGGCCTTGACCGTGGCCAGGTTCAGGAGCAGCAGGATGCCGATGGTGATAAGACCTGGAATCCACAAGGGCAGCCCTGGCCACAACTCCTCCGAGTACCCGGCAATCGCAATGACGTCTGCGATGCCCGTGATGACCCAGCAGAACCAGTAGGTCCACCCGGTGAAGAAGCCGGCCCAGGGACCGAGGAGGTCTGCGGCGAAATCGCTGAAGGACTTGTAATTCAGGTTGCTCAGGAGCAGCTCGCCCATGGCGCGCATGACGAAGAACAGCATGAAGCCGATGATCATGTACACGAAAATTACGGAGGGGCCGGCTGCGGAAATGGTCTTGCCGGAGCCCATGAAGAGGCCGGTTCCAATGGCACCGCCGATGGCGATGAGCTGGATGTGGCGGTTGCTGAGCTGGCGTTCGAGATGCGGTGAATCGTTGCCGGTGGTGGGATGAATCGTCAAAGGAACTCCGTCGTTCAGGCGGCACTGTGGTGCCGCATTGATTCGGGTTCCTCCCCGCTCTGTAGGTAGACCTGAGAGTTTCCGCAGGCATGGGCCTGCTTGCACCTTCGGTGAGTCCGGTGGCCGGACTGCTTTCCAGAGTTGCCTCGCCGCGGCGGTACATGGGCCTGAGAGATTCCTGGGGAGGGTTTGCTCCTACGGCGCCTGACGAAATGTACCGGCAGGGCTCTCCCGCCGCAGATCAAAAGCGCGCACACCCAACGGGTGATGCAGCTCACACACTAACGAAGGCTGGCTGGTGACGCAACCCGGGGGCTCTGGAGTCCCAGAATGCTACGGGCGATTTCGTCGGCGTCGCGCAGGGTCCGTTGCCCGCTGGCATAGGCGGGGCCGGTGCGGGGACGGGCCTCCGCGGCGATGGCATTGCCCCACTGCGACGCAGACAACTGCAGCCCGAGCACGTACATGTTTTCCGTAACGGACCCGTTGGCGGCTATCGGGCGGTACGGGTGCGGTTCGACGTCAAGGCCGGTGGTCTGCATGGGGGTGCCCTCAACGCTCATCATGATCTTGGTCCGCACCAGGCCGTCGGCCATGAGTTGCTCAAGCAGCGGGGAAATATTGATGCCCACCCTGTTCGCCGGCGACATCGCCTCAATGAGGGTCTCCGCCTCCACGGGCCCGTCGTGAACCCACGGCGAAGCCGCCCGGAACACCTTTGCGCTGCGATCGACGCTGAACTTGGGGTCCGGTCCGACAAAACTTACGACGCCGGCACGCGCCAAGGCGGCGAGCTGCTCCGAGCGGAGCGCGGGCGGCCCGCTGGCCAGTCCTTCGACAAACGATTCGAACCAGCCACGCAGACCGGCCAACCAGGACTCGTCCGTGATGCCGCCGTCCGCTACGACAGTCTTGAGGATCGCCCGGCCGGTGTGGAGTGCCCCAATGGCCATCTTCACGGGGTCGGCTTCACCCAAAGCCGAGCGCCGGGCGTCGTCGTCCAGGTAGGCGGTGATCGCGGCATCCAGGTCACGCCGTGACGCGAACGTCCGTCCCGCCAACGGCGCCGCGAGCCCACGAAGATTCAAACGGCGCGAAGCAACCACGTGCTTTTCAACCAGGACCTCCACATCGTGTTCCCAGTGCGCCGTGGTGTGGGCATGCGGTTGCAGCGCGTCCTGCAGGTCGGCCAAAAACTGTGCCGGATCCTTGATCGCGGCGGGCTGGGACCTGGCCAGCGTTGAGTAGTAGGCCCACAACGCATCCCTGTGCAGCAACGGCCAGAGATCGTGGTCGAAACCGGGCTGGATGCCTGCTGCCCGGAACCGGTCAACCGCGTCTTCTGTCAGGTACCGCATGGTGATGCTGCGTGGGTAGTAGCCGTCCAGCCCTGCCTTGGCCCGGTACGGCGTACCGCGGCGGGAGGCAGCGAAGATCCTGGGTTCACGGCCCGATGGCCGGTACTCCAGGACACCGGCTCCGGGCACCCCTGCCTCGACAAACTTGCCTCCGCGACCCTCCGTCAGTTGGCCCATCACGTCAAAGAAGTTCAAGCCCATGCCCCGGACAAGAACGGGTTGGCTGTCCGGCACCGCCTGCCAATCCACATCCGCGGGCGGTGCCGGCGGGAAATACGCCAAGCCCAGCTCGTCGGCCGCGCGCTTGAATGACTTCTGCTCAGGGTTGAGCCGCGATTCGATGTGCCCCAACGCCAGCACCACCGAACCGACGGTGAGCGTCGTGCCGTCGGCGAGTTCGACGTCGAACTTCCCGTCAACCGGACGCGCAGCAACGGCGGGCATTTCATGGAAGGTGACCTCGACGCCGTCGGGCAGCCGGTCCAGCAGCCCCTCCAGGGTTTGGCGCAGATAGCGCCCGTACAGGGCGCGGCTGGGGAAGTCGTGTGATTCCAGGGTGGCCAGCTCGGCTTTTTCGGCGTCGTCCAGGCCCGCACCATCACGACGTCGGGCCTCTCGCCACTGGTCGAAGGAGCCACCCGTCAGCGGGGTTGCGAGCTCGGGATCCTCGGGGATCAGTGTCGGGTAGAACGCCTGTGTATTCATCAAGTACAGGCGGGACTGCCCGGGCTGCCAGACGTGCCCGGAACCGGCAGGGAAAGGATCCACAACATGGATGTGGAGGGTGGCTCCCTCGGTGTCCCCGGCAGCCCAGTTCGCGAGCAACCGCTCAAGGACACTGGTGCCCCGAGGGCCGGCCCCCAGCAGGGCAACACGGTTGGTTTGCGATTTAGCCACGCTCAAGCCTAACTCTGCGTGACTTGCCTACCGTCGAACAGTGTTGCTTGGATGGGGCCATGACCACCACAGCAGCTGATCCCTCGCCATTGTCAGAGAATGCCGCAGCGCCGGAACCCACGGATGAGAACGCCTGGCTGGAGGACATCCACGGCGAAGAACAGCTCGCCTGGGTCAGGGAACAGAACGCACGCACAGAGGAACTGCTGGAAGACGCCGATTATGCGGTGCTCCAGTCCGGCATTTTGGAAGTCATGGACTCCACGGACCGGATCGCCATGGTGAACAAACGCGGCGATTTCTACTACAACTTCTGGAAGGACCAGGAGCACCCCAAGGGCCTGTGGCGCCGCACCACGTGGGAGAGCTATCTCAGCGACCAGCCGGAGTGGGATGTGCTGCTCGACATCGATGCCCTGGCAGCCGCGGAAGGCGTCGAATGGGTCTTCCACGGCGCCGGTTTCCTTCGTCCCGCCGACGGTTCCGATTACCGCCTGGCCATGGTTTCGCTCTCCCCCGACGGCGGCGACGCCGACCGGCACCGGGAGTTCGACGTCGAATCCCGCACCTTCGTGGACCCGGCGGCAGGTGGCTTCGACATCCCTACAGCCAAGGGCAACGTGAGCTGGCTTGATGCCGACACCCTTCTGGTGTCCAGCACCGCCGAAGGCCTGCCCGCAACGTCCTCCTCCTACGCACGGACCGGCGTCAAGCTTCGCCGCGGTCAATTGCTTGCGGACGCTGAACGCCTCTTCGAAATCCCCGAAAACCACATGCTTGCCATGGTGGCGCACGACTCCACTCCCGGCTACGAGCGGACCTTCGCCGTGGACTACATCGACTTCTACAACCGCAGCACGTGGTTGCTCCGGGACGACTCATGGGTGCCCATCGACGTTCCCACCGATGTGAACCTCAGCGCCCACCGCGATTGGCTGCTCTTCCGGCCCCAGGGTGACTGGGAGGTGGACGATGTAACGTACCCGGCCGGATCCTTGTTGGCAGCGGATTTCGAGAGCTACCTTGCCGGTTCGCGTGCCCTGCTGGTTCTTTTCACCCCTGATGCACACACCTCGTTGCAGTCCTGGAGCTGGGCCAAGGACTACCTGCTGCTGAACCTGCTCCGGGACGTTTCCTCGGAGATCCGCGTGCTGGACCCATCTTCTGTGGACAGCGACGGGACGTGGGCTTCCACCATCCTGGATGCCTGCCCTCCCCTGCATGATGTCAACGCCTACGCCGTGGACGATGAAGACGACGCTGAATCCGGCGCCGGGAATGACTTCTGGTTGGTGGCCACCGGTTTCACGACGCCCACCACCTTGACCCGGGGCACGCTTGGTCCTTCATCCTCCGGGTCAGCGTCCGCTGGCGTGGCGAGCGAGCACTCGGTGGTGAAGCGGTCGCCGTCGTTCTTCAACGAAGCCGACTATGAAGTCCAGCAGCACTTCGCCACCTCCTCGGATGGGACCAAGGTCCCGTATTTCCAGGTTGCGTCCAAGGACCTGGTGCTCGACGGCGAGAACCCCACCCAGCTCTCCGGCTACGGCGGTTTCGAGGTTTCCCGGACTCCGGCCTACAGCGGCACCATCGGACGGGCCTGGCTGGAGCGCCGCACAACGTCCGACGTCGGGGCTGCCGCCCACTCCCGCGGCGGTGTCTATGTTGTGGCCAACATCCGCGGTGGCGGAGAGTACGGCCCTTCTTGGCACCGTGCTGCGCTCCAAGAGAACCGGCACCGCGCCTACGAGGACTTCGCCGCCGTAGCCAAGGACCTGATCTCTCGCGGCGTCACCAGCCGGCGCCGGCTTGGCTGCGTCGGCGGCTCCAACGGAGGCCTCCTGGTGGGCAACATGCTCACCCAGTACCCCGAACTCTTTGGTGCCGTCTCCTGCGGCGTACCGCTCCTGGACATGCGCCGGTACACCAAGCTTTCGGCGGGCTACTCCTGGATCGCCGAATACGGTGACCCAGATGTCCCTGAGCAATGGGAATTCATCCGGACGTTCTCGCCGTACCACCTGCTGCGCGATGGCATCGAGTATCCCGAAACGTTCATCTGGACGGCGACCTCCGACGACCGGGTGAGCCCTGTGCAGGCCCGGAAGATGGCGGCACGGATGCAAGCCATGGGCATCCCGAACGTGTGGTTCCACGAGGCATTGGAGGGCGGGCACGCCGGAGCGTCCGACAACAGGCAAGCTGCAGCGCTCCAAGCCCGGAGCAACCACTTCCTGTGGCTCGCACTGGCCGGGAGCAAGTAACCCCTTCCAGGACGCTGACACTGGATTGCACGGCTGTTTTGCACTGGACGACACCTTCTGCGTATCCTTGGTGGGCTAGCAATAGCGGATGGAGACGTGCCAGAGCGGCCGAATGGACTTCACTGCTAATGAAGGGTCGGGGTTAAACTCGACCGGGGGTTCAAATCCCCCCGTCTCCGCGAATTGGTCCCGGTTTTCGAACCGGGACCTTTTGCGTTTAAGTGGCGTGGCGCGGGCTCGGGTTTTTGGCGTCCCCAGCCCGGGTGTCCTTCAGCTGCGGTCCGTCCCGGCCGCTGCTCCGCTGACTTCCGCTCCCGCGTGACGGTGCAACGTCAGGCTGTCGATGGTACTGATCAGCATCAGGACAGCCATGGCGATGAACGCCCCTTTGTAGGCTCCCGAGTGGTCAGGGCCGAACAGGCGTGTCGCGTCAAAGAGGCGCAGGAACAAGGCCCCGACAGCGATTCCGGCCGCAGCCGCCAGCTGAACCAGCGTGGCCGAGATCGCGTTGGCGGAAGGCAGCTGACCGGGAACGATGTCCGCGTACTGCACGGAGGCGTACGCGGAAAATCCGATGGAGCGGAAAGCGCCGCTGAACAGCAGCAGAGCAAAAATCAGGGGTTCGGGCGTCTGCGCGTTGAGGAAAGCACACAGGGCGAACGTCACGGCCGAGGCCAAGGAAGCAAATACCAGGACGGCTTTGAAACCGAAGCGCCTGATGAGCGGCGTCGTGGCTGGCTTGATGCCGATGTTGCCCACGAACACCGCCGCGACCATGACGCCGGCTTTCAGGGGATCCCATCCGAAACCGTCCTGGAACATCAGGGGCAGCAGGAATGGCACGGAACTGATGGTCAGCCGGTAAATGAACCCGCCCGTGGAGGTGGCCCGGAAGGTCTTGGTGCCAAACACACTGAGGTTAAAGAGCGGTACCTTGGCCTTCCTCATCCAGAAAACTGCCCCGGCCAGTGAAAGCACCCCGGCTACCACCACCAGGACTGCAAGGAGGTTGGAGGCGTGGCCGCCCAGGGTTTCAAGACCGACCACCAACGCTCCCACGCCCAAGGTAGTCAGCAGGAGGCCAAACCAGTCGAGGCGGCGGCCGCCGTCAAACTGTGTGCGCGGAACCAACCTGAGCGCGGCGATGAATGCCGCCAGGCCCAAGGGAACGTTGATAATGAAGATCCAGTGCCACGAAAGGAAAGTGGTGAGGGCCCCGCCCACCATCGGAGCCAGGACGGGGGCCAGGAGCCCCGGCCAGACCAGATAAGCGGTTGCTCGGAGGAGCTCGGACTTGGGCGTACCCCGCAGGACTACCAAGGTTCCCACGGGTACCATCATGGCCCCGCCCATCCCCTGGGCCACTCGGCTGAGTGTGAGCATGGTCAGATCGGGGCTCACCGCGCAGAGCAGGGATGCGATGGTGAAGACGGAGATCGCCAGGCAGAAGATCCTGCGGGCACCGAAGCGTTCAGCCAGCCAACTGCTCAGCGGGATCCCCATCGCGACAGTGACCAGGTATGCCGTCATGGTGATGTTGATGTCCGCTGGAGCAACCCGGAAGTCGGAGGCGATGCTTGGAATGGCCGTAGTCAGGATCGTCCCGTCAAGGAACTCCATGAAGAACGTCGCCGCGACCAGCAAGGCCAAACGCGGCCGCCAGCTGGTTTGGCTGGCATCGGTGACATGGGCGCTGGGTCTTGTGGTCATGGCTCCGGTCCAGGTTCGGCTGCGCTCTGCGGCTGGCTCAGCGGTTGAGCAGAATCAGCGTTTCCTCGATCCTATAGACCTGATGTGGGAGCGATCACAACATGACGCTTTCCTACTGCCGGCTACCCCGCCTGTGCCAGCGCAAGGGGAAGTACTGCTGCAACACCCGCCTGACGCAACGCGCGCGCGGACACTGTCATGGTCCACCGGCTGTCGACCAGATCGTCCACCAAAAGCACTGGCTGGCTCCCGATCCCCGACAATGCCTGGGCAAGTTCCGGCCCCACAACCAGCCGTTCCCACACCCCGGCGAGCCTGTAGGCGCTGTTGCCTCCCCGCGAGCCGGTGGGTCCTCCGTGAGCCACCTGAAGCTGGCCCAAGTATGGCATCCTGCCGATCCCGGCGATTCCCTGAGCCAGCGACTCAACCAGTTGTGGTTTGCTGCGCGAGGGAATGCTGACGACAGCGGCGGGCCGGCCTGCTCCGCTCCATGGGGTTCCGCCCTCGGCCCCGGACCACTCCCGCAGAACCTGGACGCAGGCCTGCAGCATTTCCGGATCGACCACCCGGTCCGGTGCGCCTGCTGCGAACAGTTCACGCAAAGCACCACCCCAACCCAGGTCCGTCAGCCTGGCAAGAACGCGACCCTCGGCCATGCTCTCGTCCGGCTTGATCTTTCCCTTGACGGCGACGCCCAACCGGTCCATACCACTGGGCCACTGAAGCCGCGGTTCCACGGCGATCCCTGCCCGGCGGAGCGTCTGCCCGGCCGCATCCGCAGCAGATTCCGCCACGTCAACGGGGAACCAGCGGCCCGCACAGTTGTCGCAGCGCCCGCAAGGGGCAGCTGTCTCGTCGTCGAGGACTGACGTAATGTACTCCATCCGGCATCCGGCTGTGTCCTGGTAGACCACCATGGAATCCTGCTCGTCTACCCGGGCCTCGGCAATGCGGGCGTAGCGTTCGGCGTCGTAATGCCACGGCCGTCCGGTTGACCTCCAGCCTCCGCCTACGCGCTCGACGGCTCCGTCTACGGCCAGAACCTTCAGGAGAAGCTCCAAAGGCGTGCGCCGAAGGTCTACGCGTGCTTCCAGCGCGACGGTGGACATGGCAGAGCCGGCATCGCCGAGCACAGCCAGCACGGCCGCGGCCTTTTCTTCCGATGGCATGGATGCAGTGGCAAAGTATTGCCAGATCTCGCGGTCCTCTGAGCCCGGCAGGAGAAGGACGTCTGCATTGGCTGCACCACGGCCTGCACGACCGACCTGTTGGTAATAGGCGACAGGTGACGACGGAGCACCGAGGTGGATCACGAAGCCGAGGTCCGGCTTGTCGAATCCCATGCCCAGGGCGGAGGTGGCTACAAGGGCTTTCACCTGGTTGTCCTTGAGCAGTTGCTCTGCCCGCTCCCTGTCTGCGGGGTCCGTCCTGCCCGTGTAGGACAGGACGTTATGTCCGGCCTCGGCGAGGAGCCGGGCGGTGTCTTCGGCCGCAGATACCGTCAGCGTGTAGATGATGCCGCTGCCGGGCAAGTCAGCCAGGTGGGTCAGCAGCCATCCGAGACGGTCCCTGGAGTCGGGAAGGTTGAGCACCCCCAGGCGCAGGGACTCCCTCCCCAAGCCGCCGCGGATGGTCAGCACTCCGGCACCAAGCTGCTCTTCAATGTCGTGGACTACCCGGGAGTTGGCCGTGGCAGTTGTTGCCAAGACGGGTACAGTCTCGGGCAACTGTGAGATGAGGTCCGAGATGCGCCGGTAATCGGGGCGGAAATCGTGCCCCCAGTCGGAAATACAGTGGGCTTCATCGATCACCAGCAGTCCTGTCCGCCGGATGAGCTCGGGCAGCTGGTTCTCCCTGAAGGAGGGGTTGGTCAGCCGCTCCGGCGACACGAGCAGGACATCTACGTCGTCCGCGGCCAGTTGCGCCAGGACCGTGTCCCATTCGAGGGCGTTGGCGGAATTGATCGCCACCGCCCGGACGCCCGCACGTGCAGCCGCGGCAACTTGGTCACGCATGAGCGCCAGCAGGGGTGAAACGATCAGCGTGGGCCCGGCTCCCCTCCGCCGCAAGAGCAGCGAGGAAACGAAGTAAACCGCTGATTTGCCCCAACCGGTACGTTGGACCACCAACGCCCTGCGTCCCGCATCCACCAGCGCTTCGATGGCTTCAAACTGGCCATCGTGGAACTGGGCTTCCGGGTGGCCAACGAGTTCACGAAGGCATGCCAGCGCTTCCTGCTGGGTTGCTGATTGCACGGGAACGGCAGTGTTTGGGGAGTTGTTGGCCATAACCCCAGTATTCCAGCCGCCCCTGACAGCAAAAACGGGCGGACTGCGCTATGTGGATAACGGGTATCCACATAGCGCACCCACGGGTTCCTGCCCTGATGGGTAGCCACAGTAGGATTGAGCCCGTGACTAGCGAGCAGAACAAGACATTCGACCTCTCGGCATCCTTTAAGGCGTACGACGTCCGGGGCATCGTAGGTGAATCCATCACCGCTGAAATCGTCGAGGCCGTCGGCGCTGCCTTCATCGACGTCCTGGGCCTCGAGGGGGAAACCGTCCTCGTTGGCGGCGACATGCGCCCTTCGTCCCCTGAGTTCAGCCAGGCCTTCGCCAACGGTGCGGCAACCCGTGGTGCCAACGTTCAGCTCCTTGACCTGATCTCCACCGACGAGCTCTACTACGCTTGTGGCGCCCTGAACGCCGCCGGTGCCACGTTCACCGCGAGCCACAATCCAGCCGAATACAACGGCATCAAGATGGCCAAAGCGGGCGCCCAGCCGATCTCGTCCGAAAGCGGCCTCAAGGAAATCCAGGCACTTGCAGAGCAGTACCTGAACGACGGCTCCATTCCGTCCGCGGCGACCCGCGGCGAAATCGGGGTCCATGATGTCTTGAAGGACTACTCCGAGTACCTGCGCAAACTGGTGGACCTCTCCGGTTCCCGGCCCCTGAAGATCGTGGTTGACGCCGGCAACGGCATGGCCGGCCTGACTACTCCGGCCGTCCTGGGCGACAAGCTGCTCCCGGCGCTCCCCTTCGAAATCATCCCGCTCTACTTTGAGCTGGACGGCTCCTTCCCGAACCACCCGGCAAACCCGCTGGAACCGGAAAACCTCCGCGACCTGCAGGCTGCCGTCGTCAAGCATGGCGCGGATATCGGTCTCGCTTTCGACGGCGACGCCGACCGCTGCTTCGTCATTGACGAAAAGGGGCAGCCTGTCTCCCCGTCGGCCATCACAGGAATGGTTGCCCGACGCGAGATCGCCCGCGCCCGGCAGTCCGGCGAAGAAACCCCTGTGATCATCCACAACCTCCTGACCTCCAAGGCTGTCCCGGAGCTTGTTGCCAACGACGGCGGCCGAGCAGTCCGCACGCGCGTGGGCCACTCCTTCATCAAGGCAGTCATGGCTGAGGAGGGCGCAGTCTTCGGCGGAGAACACTCCGCGCACTTCTACTTCAGGGACTTCTGGAACGCTGACACCGGAATGCTTGCAGCCATGCACGTACTTGCTGCGCTCGGCGAGCAGGATGGACTGCTTTCTGAGCTCGGCCGCCAGTACGAACCCTACGTATCCTCGGGCGAGATCAACTCCGAAATCGAAGACAAGGCGGCCGCTGTGGAGCGCGTGCGCGTGGACTTTGAAACCGAAGACATCGAGATCGACCACATGGACGGCAGCACGTTCACGGCCAAGGACGGCAGCTGGTGGTTCAACCTGCGGCCCTCCAACACCGAGCCCTTCCTGCGGTTGAACGCCGAGGCCAAGGACCAGCCCACCATGGAAAAGATCCGCGACCGCGTACTCGCGTTGGTACGGGGTTAGGCTTACAGCCATGACGCAGCTTCCGCCCGAGGCACGGACCTCCCCCGAATCCGAATTGGCGGCTGTCGTGGCCGAGGCCCTGAAGCTAGCCGACGCTCAGTTGGTCCTTAACAAGAGCTTTGCCCCGTTCGTCTTCATGCTCGACTCCGAGGGCGCCATCCACCGTGGCGAAGTCCCGCAGGAAATCCGGGGAACCTTGCCCCCGGACCCTGTGAAGGCGGTGAAGCTGACCGTCGATCTCTTTTCCGGCTACGCCGAAAACCTCCTCGCGATTGTCGCTGTGCTGGATCCGCAATCCGGCAAGACCGAGGACACGCTCCACCTGTGGGCGGAACACCGGAGCGGGATCAGCCAGCTCATCCGCGTGGACTTCACCAGGAAGAAGTTCCTGAAGCACCCCACCTTCGGCGAACCCCGGACGGAAGACCAGGATGCCCACGTTTGGACCGGCGAAGCACCGGCCCCGGCGGAAGAATGGTGGCACGAGGGCCTCTCCGAGGAGGCAATCCAGGACGTCTTCAAGCTTGTGGGAGCGGCTGTTCCTTTCGCCCAGGATCAGCTGGGCAAGAACGGCGTGCTGGCCCCCTACGGCATCACCACGGATCTCACTGGCGAACTTGGGCACCACATGGCCTATCAGGAGGCAAACGAGGACGGCGAAATAGACTCCACTGAATCCGTCCAGATGATGACCGAGGGATTCCGCAGCAAGAAAGACACTCTGCGGGGAACCTGCATACTGACCGACGTTACTGTCCAGGTTGGAGACAGTGGGGCCGTGGACGCAGTCAGGCTGCACATCGAACACGCCGAAGGGCTGTCCATGAACATCTTGAAGCCCTACGAAATCGACGGGCAATCCAACGCCGTCGTCTTCGGAGATTCGGCAGTACTTCCCACTGAAGCACGCGTGTGGTCGGCATGAGTGATCAAATGTCCAGCGCCGTCCCGGAAGAGTCTGCCGAGGACCGCGAACTGCGGGAGACACTAGGCACAGGTCTTGGAACCGCGCAGGAGCATCTTCAGCAGAACGGCGGCTTCTTTCCCTTCGGCATCACCCTGGCCAACGATGGCGAACTACGGATCGTCATGGTCACGCCGGGTGAACCTGACGAGGATGGACAAGTGGACGCCGGACAAATGCTGTCCGACCTCCACGAGCTGCTTCGCCAAGGCCGCGACGAATACCGGGCGGTAGCCATCGTCAGCGATGTCAGCTTGCCGGAACACGGCTCCGACGGTATTCACGGCGCGGCCGAACACCGTGAAGGGGCTGTCCTGGCCGCCATCATCCCCTATGTGCCCGGTGCAGACGGATTCGACTTCGCCCCCATGGAACCGGATACCCACGAGCCATCCATCTGGGTGGACTAGACCGAGCACCTGGACTGATGCCATGAAAATCAACGCCTTCGCAGATGTGAGCCTTCGAGCCCTCATGGTATTGGCCGCGGCTCCTGACGGTGCGTTGCTGACCACGCAGGCGGTGGCAGATGCCGTGGGAACTCCCTACAACCACGTCAGCAAGGCAATGGTCCGCCTGCGCGCGTTGGGACTTATAAACGTCGAACGGGGTCGGCTCGGCGGATCCCGCCTGAACGACGCAGGGCGGGAAGCCACGGTCGGACAGGTCCTGCGTCACCTGGACAGTCGCCAGGACCCGGCCGAGTGCCAGTCGCCCGCCAAGGTCTGCCCCTTGATCACCGAATGCGCACTCCGTCATGCCATGACCCGCGCCAGGGAGGCCTTCTACCGTGAGTTGGACGGCATCGTGATCTCATCACTCCCCCACACCCGCCAAATGGACCCGGTGTTCGAATCAATCGGGCTTCGGCCCGAGATCCGGATGAGCGTGGCACCCTAGCGCTTCATGACGACGGCGGCCCGTCACCTTCCAAGCGAAAGGTGACGGGCCGCCGTCGTGCACTTAAGAACGCCGTTGTTCCTAAGGGGTCTAGCCCAGACGGGTCTTGAGACCGTCCAGTTCGGACTGGAGAGCCGCCGGGAGGGATTCGCCGAAGTTGGCGAACCATTCCTCGATGGATGCCAGCTCGGTTGACCATTCGTCGGCGTCGACGCGAACAGCGGACTCAACCTCGGCCGGAGTCATGTCCAAGCCTTCGAGGTCGATGGATTCACCGGTCGGGACGAACCCGATCGGGGTCTCCACGGCGTCTGCCTTGCCTTCAAGGCGCTCGATGGCCCACTTGAGCACGCGGGCGTTGTCGCCGAATCCGGGCCACGCGAAGCCACCCTCGGGGTTGCGGCGGAACCAGTTGACCAGGAAGATCTTCGGCAGACGCTCCGGGTTGGCCTTGGCAGACAGGTTGACCCAGTGGTTCAGGTAATCGCCTGCGTCGTAGCCGATGAACGGCAGCATGGCCATGGGGTCGCGGCGGACAACACCGACAGCGCCGGCAGCGGCAGCCGTGGTTTCCGAGGACAGCGTGGAACCCATGAAGATGCCGTTGGACCAGCTGCGGGCTTCGGTGACCAGCGGAATGGTGGTCTTGCGGCGTCCACCGAAGAGGATGGCGGAGAGCTCCACACCCTCAGGGCTGAAGTATTCCTCGGCCAACATGTCGATCTGGTCGATCGGCGTGCAGAAGCGGGAGTTCGGGTGGGCTGCAGGCGTGTCGGAGTCCGGTGTCCAGGACTCGCCGCGCCAGTCGGTCAGGTGCGCAGGGGTTTCCTCCGTCATGCCTTCCCACCAGACGCCGCCGTCGTCGGTCAGCGCAACGTTGGTGAAGATGCTGTTGCCCTTGGCAATGGCGCGCATGGCGTTGGGGTTGGTGCCCCAACCGGTGCCGGGAGCGACGCCGAACAGGCCGGCTTCGGGGTTGACTGCGCGGAGTTCGCCTTCCTTGCCGAAGCGCATCCAGGTGATGTCGTCACCAAGAGTCTCGACCTTCCAACCCTTGATGGTGGGGTCGAGCAGCGCAAGGTTGGTCTTGCCGCAGGCGGACGGGAACGCAGCTGAGACGTAGTAGGTCTTCTGCTCGGGGGAGGTCAGCTTCAGGATGAGCATGTGCTCGGCGAGCCAGCCCTCATCGCGTGCCATGACGGAGGCGATGCGAAGGGCGTAGCACTTCTTGCCCAACAGGGCGTTGCCGCCGTAGCCGGATCCGAAGGACCAGATGGAGCGCTCTTCCGGGAAGTGGACGATCCACTTGTCCGGGTTGCAAGGCCATGCGACGTCGGCCTGGCCGGGTTCCAGCGGCGCGCCCAGCGAGTGGAGGGCGGGAACGAAGAAGGCATCGGTCTGGGTGATGCGGTCCAGGACGTCCGTGCCGATGCGGGCCATGATGCGCATGGAGGCTACGACATAGGCGGAGTCGGTGATCTCAACGCCGAACTTGGGGTCTTCTGCATCGAGGTGGCCCATGACGAACGGGATGACGTACATGGTGCGGCCACGCATGGAACCGGCGAAGAGTCCGCGCAGCTTCTGCTTCATCTCGGCCGGAGCCATCCAGTTGTTGGTGAAGCCTGCATCGCGTTCGTTCTCGGAGCAGATGAAGGTCTGCTCTTCCACACGGGCGACGTCAGCGGGGTCGGAGAATGCCGCGAAGGAATTGGGGAAGGTTTCCGGGTTCAGTCGCTTCAGCGTTCCGGCCTCGACGAGTTCGTCGGTGAGCTTCGTGTTTTCTGCTTCGCTGCCATCAACCCAGTGAATGCGGTCCGGCTGAGTCAGCTCGGCAACTTCCTCAACCCAGGCCAGCAGACGTGCATGCGTAGTAGGTGCCTTCTCAAGCAGCGGCAGTCGCGCCAGATCGCCCATTGCGGTTCCCTTCCTCGGGTTCAGTGGTGTGTCCTAAACGATAGGGGTCGCGGACCAGACCATTCCGCTGTCAGACATCGGACATCCATCGGCTTGAAAAGTAAAAAGCCCTAGAATTCAAGGTTCCCGTTTTCGGAAAGGCTAATTTAAGTGACTAAGGTCACGTAGACCGGTCTAGTTGCGCAGATTACAGCTTTTCGATTTGGAACTTCACATGAACTTCTGTAAAGTTTATTGAGGTTCGAGGGGGTCAGAGAAACAGACCGCCGAGAATCACACGAAATGCGCCCATAGCTCAGCTGGATAGAGCGTCTGTCTACGGAACAGAAGGTCAGGGGTTCGAATCCCTTTGGGCGCACAGATCAAGACCCGCACCGGTTCGCCGGTGCGGGTCTTTTGTTTCCCCCAAACCAACCAGGGGACAGAACAGGGTCCTATGAGCGCTCAGTAGGACAGGTGCTGTCCCCTAGTTGGGTGAGGGTGGGGCTAAATACCCGGGGCGAACGGCATCGGCGGGACATAGGAACGCCTCCGGGCTTTGGGAATCCCGTGCACCGGAGACGCGCCGCCCACAACGTTGGTCAGAGTTCCAAGCCGTTCCACCGTCAGGCTCACAACGTCGTCCCGTTCCAAGGCCGGCGGAGCCTCGGTTCCGTACCAACCCCAGAATTCAGCAAGACAGCCTCCGCCACTGGTTCCGGACCCCAGGATGTCGCCACGTCGAACCCAGGTTCCCCGACTCGCATAGGACACCAGCTCAGAAAAATTCCAGGCCATGTTGGCCAGAGAATCCGTGGCAAGGACCTTGCCATTTACAGAGACGCTCATGGACAGATCAAGGAACCCGTCCGAGGTTACGTCCTCCAGCTCGTCCTTGGTCACGAACAACGGCCCCAGGGATGTCGCCGTGTCCTTGCCTTTGGCTGGTCCCAGGCCGACGGTCATTTCGCCGCGCTGCACATCCCGGGCTGACCAATCGTTGAGGATCATGTAGCCGGCGATGTGATTTCCCGCCTCCTCCACGGAGAGGTTGAAGCCGTCGGCGCCTATGACTGCCGCAACTTCCAGCTCAAAGTCGAACTGCCGGGAGCCCGGCGCCATGGGAACAGTCGCGTTGTGGCCTATCGCCGCGTGCGGATTGGTGAAATAGAACGACGGCGCCTGGTACCAGGCGTCCGGGACACCCTTCTCCGGGGCTACTGAGCGCAAGGCACCCTCCGTGTGCTGCTCGAAGGTGATGAAGTCCCGGATGGTGGCGACCTGGATCGGAGGCAGAAGCTCAACGGCGGCAAAATCCACAAAGTCACCGTCGGCGGCAATCCCCGGACGGGAGATCACCTCAAACGCGTCCAGCCCTGCCGGATAAAGCCGGCCAGAGACCAAGTCCGGATTGGCCAGCCCAAGGCGGGGAACGCCGTCGAGCATTCTCCGGAAGAACTTCATTTGCCCGCCTCCGTATCCAGAATCGCAACCGCGCGGGTCCACCCTGCGGAGGCTCCGTGGATTTTCACCGGGAAACAAGAGATACGGAACCCCGTGGCAGGCAAGGCCTCAAGGTTGTGCAGTTTCTCGATGTGGCAGTACCCGATCTCCATCCCGGCTTTATGGCCTTCCCAGATCAGCGAGTTGTCCCCGGTTTCCACGTAGCGCTTGGCCGTGTGGATGAAGGGGGCGTCCCAGCTCCAGGCGTCGGTGCCGGTGACCCGGACTCCGCGGCTGGTGAGGTAGAGGGTGGCTTCGCGGCCCATCCCGCAACCCCTGGACAGGTAATCGTCGAAGCCGTACCGCGCGCCGGCCGCGGTGTTGACCACCACAATGTCTCCCGGCTCGAGCTGGTGCCCCACCCGCGACAGTTCAGCCTCGACGTCGTCGGCCGTGGCGACGTAGCCATCCTCGAAGTGGCGGAAGTCCAGTTTCACTCCGCGGCCGAAGCACCATTCCAGCGGAACTTCATCGATGGTGATGGCACGCGCTCCCCCGTCCATGATGGAGGCGTAGTGATATGGAGCGTCCAGATGTGTACCGGTATGGGTGGTGGCATTGATGCGCTCGATGGCCCAGCCTTCCTCCCCCGGCAGATCCGCCTCATTCATCCCGGGGAAATAGGACACCAGGTCCTTGGCGGTTTCCCGATGGGTGAAATATTCGATCTCGGGCGTCATACCCGGCGGATCCGAGGCGATTCCCCCGCGGAGGCTGACGGACAGGTCTATAAGGTCAGGCATTGTTGATGGATTCTTTCTGAAGGTTGGGCTCGATTGCCGGATTGTCCGCGGAGGAGCCGCGGTGGGTGTGGGCAGGAAGAGCATGAGAGCGCCACCTGCCAGGAAGACTGCGCCGGAGAGGATGAGCCCGGACGAGAAGCCCCAGGTCGCCGCGATTCCGCCCATGGCCAGAGGCGCGAAGGCCGCGACGCCCCGCCCGATGTTGAAGCAGAATCCGGCGCCGGTTGTGCGGATCCTGGTGGGGTACAACTCCCCGAGGTAGGAGCCGAACAGGCCGGCAAACGTCATGAAGAACGCGTACAGCGGGCCCATCCACAGCAGGACGGCCTGGTTGGTGACCAGTCCATACAGCGGCATCAACAATCCGGTGCCGGCCAGCGAGAGCATGATGGCGTTGCGGCGGCCAATCCTGTCCGCGATCCAGCCGAACACGATGTACCCGGCGAACATACCCAGGTTCAGGATGGTCATGAAGAGGCTGACCTGCCGGGGATCGAGGCCGCGCTCGGTCGCCAGGTAGCTGGGCATCCATGTTGAAGCCCCGTAGAAACCAACGAAGGCGCAGACTGCGACCAGGGTGGCGAAGATCGTGCGGCGGCGATAGCTGCCGGTGAACACTTCTTTGACGGTAACGGTGGACGCCTGCTGGCCTGCCCGCTCTTCCAGCCAGGCCTTGGATTCGGGGAAGAAGAACACCACCATCAGCAGGGGCAGAAGTGCGGACAAGCCCGTGACCAGGAAGAGCGTCCGCCAGTCGGGCATGAAGACGCCTGCGATCAAGGCCGCACCGGCGCCGCCGAGCGGGTACGCGGCAAGCACGAACGCCACCGCCCGTCCGCGCTGCTGCGCCGGCCAGGTTTCGACGATGTAGGTGGACAGGACGGACCAGACGCCCCCAAGGCCAATACCCGCCAGAAAGCGAAGGGCCACGAAGATGCCGTAGTTCGGCACGACAAACAACGCGGACGTCAGCGCGACGAACACCGCCATGGACACGATGAGCGCAACCCGGCGACCACGGTTATCGGCCAGCCAACCCGTGATCACACTGGAGCAGCCCATGCCCAGCAGCGTCGCGGTGGCCAACAACCCGCCTGCCAGCGGAGTGAGCGCCAATTCCTTGCTTATGGCCGGGAGCGCGAAGGACAGCACAGCAATTTCGAGGGCATCGAAGAGGTAGATGACGAATGACCCAACGAGGATGAACCATTTGGTTCCACGTTTCATGTGGAAATCCCTTCTGAAGCGGGCCACGTTGCCCGGAGCGAAACGGAACTTTTACACTCGTTCAGTTTCTTGTGGGATAGAATTTATACACCCATTCAGTTTGTGTCAACGGTTACCGCCCACGGAGCTATAGGCTGGAACCCATGTCCACAGAAGTGCAGGGGAATACGGCAGGAACGCGCCGCCGGGAGCAGATCCTTGATGTCGCGGTGAAGATGTTCGCCGACCGGGGCTTCGAGGCCACCACCATGCGGGCGGTCGCCGAGGAAACCGGGACCACCGCACCGTTGGTCATCTACCATTTCGCCACCAAGTTGGAGCTCTACAGGGCGGTCTTCACCCGTTACCAGCACCTCAACGAGGAACGTCGCCGGCAGGTCCTGGCCGTCGAGACCTCGGCGAGTGACGCCGTCGAGCGGATTGTTGACGCCTTCCTCATGCCCACCCTGAAGGCCCAGGAAACTGAAGACGGGAAGCTGTTCGCCCGGCTCGTTCTCCGCGAGGCTTCCGATCCGGGCGCCCACGAACGCGGCATCCTGGCCGAATACTTCGATCCCATGGCGCGGGATTTCATCGAGGTGATGCGCAAGGCCTTGCCTGACAAGCCACGCGGTTTCCACGAATGGGCCTACATGTTCGGCGTGGGCGCGCTCACGGGCACGGCACTTCCCCAGAGGATCGCAGCCCTGTCGGACCTCGGCAACATCAACGATTTCCGCTACGACTACCTGCGCTCGGTGCTCGTGGCGGGCTGGCGCGGCGCCGCACCCAAGTAGGGGACAGAAAACGCTGTTCTGAGCGCTCAGTGGAACCGGTACTGTCCCCTAGTTGGGTGACGGGGGCAGAAACGGCAAGGGCCGCCGTCGTACTTTTCGTTAAGTACGACGGCGGCCCTTCGGTTGGGTGCGTTACTCGCCCACGGCCTCGCTGATGCGGCGGCGGATGCCATCGAAATGCCGGTTGAGCAGTTCGGCGGCCGCGGCCTTGTCGCCAGCGGCCACGGCGGCATAGATGTCCCGGTGCATCGCGGCCGTCTTCACCAGGTCCTCGTTGCCAGGGCCGATCTCCACGTGGATCTTCCTGTATACCTTCCAGAAAACGCCCATCAGGTTGATCAGGAGCTCGTTATTGAGGGGTTCGAAAAGCCGGCGGTGGAACTCGGCATCGGCGGCTACGAAGTTCTCGCCGGCTGCTGCCAGCTCCTCCATCTGCTTGACCGATTCCTCGATGGATGACAACTGCTCCGACGTCATGACGTCGATGGAGGAACCGATCAGTCCGGACTCAAGGGCTTGGCGGACGTCGACCAGCTGCAGCGCTTCGAGCCCTTGGTGGCGGAGTGACAACCGGCCGCGGAACGTGAGGCCGTCGGCGAGCGCATCGAAGTTGCTGGGGGCGACGAACATGCCGAACCCGTGGCGGATTTCGATGACACCCAGGGCCTGGAGCACCTTGAGTGACTCGCGGAGGGTATTCCGCCCGACCCCAAGAGCGACCGACAGCTCACTTTCGGTGGGCAAAGGATCGCCGGCCTCGAGCTCGCGCTCAAGGATCAGTTCCATAATGTCCGACTGCAACGCACGCAGCCGGGCCTGTGCACTGAACCGCGCCTGCGGAACCACACCGGAAGTTGTCATGGCTTTCTCCTTGCCGTGCACCGACCCCGGAACAGGTGGCGGTGCAGTGTTAATGTTGAGGCGAGCTTAGCGCCCGAGGCAGAACGAGTAGCTCGCAACATACAATATCGGATGTCCCACCTCCTTCCTAGCCATGCGCGTAATTTCCCAGCAGGCGGCATCCTCCCCCGGAGCCACGCACGGCCCACCGCACCAATTCTCACTTGACGTTCCGTTGTGACCGCCCTTACAGTTTCCATACGAGCATCGGACGTCCTACATCCGATAACCCACGAAACTCGATTGGTGAGGCACCCTATGAGCAAGACGATCCAAAGCCTGCCGCTGGTCAACGATGCCAGCCGCCGGAACTTCCTGAAGCTAAGCGGCGCAGTTGGTGCAGCAGCCGCCTTCACGGCTACCCTCTCTGCGTGCGGCGGCGCTGCCAGCACCACCACCGGAAACGCAACGAACACCGCTGCAGTAAACAAGGACCTCACCATCGAGGCAGGCATCTCCTACGCACTCTCAACGGGGTTCGATCCGCTGAGCTCCTCAGGTGCCACCCCGATGGCCGCAAACCTGCACATCTTCGAAGGCCTTATCGAACTGCACCCGGCCACCCGCGAGCCCTACAACGCGCTGGCTGCCTCAGACCCCAAGAAGGTCAACGACACCACCTACCAGGTGACCATCCGCGAGGGCGCCAAGTTCCACGACGGCACCCCCGTCACCACCGAAGACGTAGCCTTCTCCTTCACCCGCGTCATGGACCCTGCCAACAAGTCCCTGTTCTCGCAGTTCATCCCGTTCATCCAGGACGTCAAGCCCGTTGATGCCAAGACGGTGGAGTTCACCCTTAAGTACGCCTTCCCGGGCTTCGGTCCGCGCATCTCCGTGGTGAAGATCGTTCCCAAGGCCCTTGCCACGGACCTCAAGGCCTTCGACGCCAAGCCCGTTGGCTCCGGCCCCTACAAGTTGGTCTCCGCCGTCAAGGACGACAAGATCGTCTTCGAGGCGTTCGCCGACTACAACGGCCCCAAGCCTGCCCTGGCCAAGGGCATGACCTGGCTCCTCCTTTCAGACGCCGCCGCCCGCGTCACCGCCGTCCAGTCCGGCCGTGTCCAGGCCATCGAGGACGTGCCCTACCTTGATGTCGACGGACTTAAGTCCAAGGTCAAGGTTGAGTCCGTACAGTCCTTCGGTCTGCTGTTCCTGATGTTCAACTGCGCCAAGGCACCCTTCGACAACAAGCTGGTCCGCCAGGCCCTGCACTATGGCCTGGACAAGGAAGCGATCATCAAAAAGGCCCTGTTCGGCAATGCCAAGGCAGCCAGCTCCTACTTCCAGGAAGGCCACCCGGACTACGTCAAGGCAAAGAACGTCTACGGCTTCGACACCTCCAAGGCCGCAGACCTTTTGAAGCAGGCCGGCGTGACCAACCTCGAATTCGAACTCCTCACCACGGACACTGCCTGGGTCAAGGATGTCGCACCGCTGATCCTCGAATCCTGGAACAAGATTCCCGGCGTCAAGGTCACCGTCAAGAGCCTCCAGTCCGGTGCCCTGTACAGCGACCGCGTGGGCAAGGGCGACTACTCGGTCGTCGCCGCCCCGGGTGATCCTTCCGTGTTCGGCAACGACGCGGACCTGCTCCTGAGCTGGTTCTACTCGGGCTCTACGTGGATGGAAAAGCGCGCCTTCTGGACCGCTCCGGAGCGCACCAAGCTGCAGGACCTCATGAACAAGGGCTCCCAGGCCTCCGGAGAGGAAGCCAAGAAGACCGTCGGCGAAATCGTGGACCTCGTCTCCGAGGAAGTCCCGCTGTACCCTGTCTTCCACCGCCAGTTGCCCAGTGCCTGGGATGAGAAGAAGCTCAACGGCTTCAAGCCGCTGCCGACAACCGGCCTGTCGTTCATCGACTTCGGACGCACCGCCTAGGCGGTCCCCCAACCGTTGCGGGTCCTGCTTTGCGTCCTAAAGCCCCCACTTGGCGCGCAGAGCAGGCCCCGCAACCCACAATCAACCGGAGAACACATTGGTCACGATATTGCGTCTGCTCGGCCGCAGACTTGCAGCATTGCCATTAATGATCCTGGGCATCACGTTGCTCGTCTTCCTCGTCCTGCAGGCCGCTCCCGGCGACCAGGCCAGCTCGGCCCTCGGTGACGGCGCCAGCGAAGAAGCCAAGCAGCAGTACCGCCAGGAGAACGGCCTCAACGATCCCCTGGTCCTGCAGTACTTCCGTTTCCTCGGCAAGCTCCTGCAGTTCGACCTCGGGGTCACCACTCCCCCGGCAAAGTCCGTCGCTTCCATGATCGGCTCGGCCTTTCCCCTGACTCTTCAGCTGACCTTCCTTGGTGTGCTGATCGCGATTGTTGTTTCGCTGGCGTTCGGCATCATCGGAGCCCTGTACCGCGACAAATGGCAGGACCAGCTGGTCCGCGTCTTCTCGATCGCCGCGATCGCCACGCCGTCATTCTGGCTCGGCATCCTCCTTATCCAGTGGTTCGCACTCGGCGAGAACCCGATGTTCCCCTCGGGCGGTATCGCGACGCCGGAATCCGGCTTCGGCGGTTGGCTCAACTCGATGGCCCTCCCGGCTTTGGCGCTCGGCATTCCCGTCTCGGCCTCCCTGATCCGCGTGGTCCGGACGTCCATGGTTGAAGAACTCGACCGGGACTACGTCCGCACCGCCATCGGCAACGGCGTCCCCTACCGCGAGGTCGTTTCCAAGAACGTCCTCCGCAACGCGCTCGTCACCCCGGTCACCGTGCTGGGACTCCGCGTCGGCTACCTCCTGGGTGGCGCCGTCGTGATTGAAATGATCTTCGCCCTGCCCGGCATGGGCCAACTGATCCTCAACGGCATCACCAACCTGGACGTCAACCTGGTCCAGGGCGTGGTGCTCACCATCTCGGTCACCTTCGTTCTGGTGAACATCGTGGTGGACCTTCTCTACCTGCTCATCAACCCCCGAATCAGGACGGTATAGCTCATGCGCAGCAAGCTCGCAGAACGGCTGAGCGCCCCGGGCCTTCGTTTCAAGGCCCTGCCTTGGGGCTCCCGCATCGCCCTGTCTTTCCTCATCCTCATTGTCCTTGCGGCCATCCTGGCTCCCGTGCTGGCACCGCACGATCCGCTGGAGACGTTCACCCCGGCAACTCCGCCGGGCGCCGAGCACTTCTTCGGCACGGACCGCCTGGGCCGCGACATCTTCTCCAGGCTCCTGTTCGGAGCCCAGTCCTCGCTCATGATCGGCCTCGGCGCCGTGGGCCTGGCGATCCTGGTGGGCGCGCTCTTGGGCTCGTTCGCCGCGACTTCGAGCAAGTCCGTCAACGAAATCATCATGCGGATCATGGACATCCTCATGGCGTTCCCGGGTATCGCGCTGGCCGCCGTACTCCTGGCGGCCTTCGGCAACTCGGTCCCGACCATCATCATTGCGATCGCCATCATTTACACCCCGCAGCTGGCCCGCGTGGTCCGGGCCAATGTCCTGGCCCAATACGGTGAAGACTACGTCCGCGCCGAGCGTGTGATCGGCGCCGGCCGGTTCTACATCCTGGTCAAGCACATCGTCCGCAACACCGCAGCGCCGGTGCTGGTGTTCGCCACGGTGATGGTGGCCGATGCCATCATCCTCGAGGCATCCCTGTCCTTCCTGGGTGCCGGCGTGCAGGATCCCGCTCCCTCCTGGGGCAACGTCATCTCCTACGGACGCAACCTCGTCCTCTCTGGCGGCTGGTGGGCCACCACCTTCGCTGGCCTCACCATCCTGCTGACCGTCCTGTCCCTGAACATCCTCGCCGAGGGCCTCACCGATGCGATGGTGAACCCCCGGCTCCGCAAGGCTCCCGTGGTGAAGGACGACGACGGCTCCTCGGCTTCCGTGGCCGTGGACACCGAGGTGGCTACGTCAGTTGCCCAGCCTTCCGTTGTTGAGGAACACGAGCTCGACGGCGTCCGCGCGGCTTCCGGTTTGGGTGCCACTTCCGAGGCCGGCCAGTCCGCCCTGCTCACCGATGTGCGCACCGCCGCAGCCAACCCGCATCTCCTCCTGGACCGCGAATTGGAACTCCTTGCCTCGATCGAAGCGAAGCGCAGCGACCGCCTCCCCCAGGTACCGGCAGGCGCACGCAACGTCCTTGAGGTAAAGAATCTGTCCATCCGCTTCCCCGGCCGCTTCGGCGATATCCCGATCGTGGACAACGTGTCCTTCACGGTCCGGGAGGGCGAAACCATGGGCCTGGTTGGCGAGTCCGGCTGTGGCAAGTCCATCACCTCCCTGGCCGTCATGGGGCTCTTGCCGAAAACCGCCCAAGTCACTGGCTCAATCACCTTTGACGGCAAGGAACTGCTGGACCCCAAGACGCAGCACAGCAACCCCAAGGCCTACGTTGGCCTGCGCGGCGAGCAGATCGCCATGGTCTACCAGGATGCGCTGAGCTCGCTGAACCCGTCCATGAAGATCAAGGAACAGCTGGAACAGCTCACCAAGCGTGGCGGCCGCAAGACCCCCACGGAGCTGCTGGAAATGGTCAAGCTGGACCCGGTCCGGACTCTGGCCAGTTACCCTCACGAACTCTCCGGAGGCCAACGCCAGCGTGTGCTGATTGCCATGGCGTTGTCCCGTTCGCCGAAGATCGTGGTTGCGGACGAACCCACCACGGCACTCGACGTCACCGTCCAGAAGCAAGTGGTGGACCTGCTCAACGAATTGCGGGAACAGCTCGGTTTTGCCATGGTGTTCGTCAGCCACGACCTCGCCTTGGTTGCCTCGCTCGCGCACCGCATCACGGTGATGTACGCCGGGCAGGTGGTGGAATCGGCACAGGCTTCGGAGTTGTTGCAGAACCCCAAGCACGAGTACACCCGTGGCCTGCTGGGCGCTGTTCTCTCCATCGAGGCCGACGCCGCCAGGCTCCACCAGATCCCCGGCACGGTTCCTTCACCACACGATTTCGCTGTGGGAGACCGCTTCGCGGCCCGCTCGCTGCGGCCCGACGCCGACCCCAACCAGAAGCTGGTCCTCACCACTGTCGCGGCGGCGAACGGTGACGATGCCGACCACTACTGGGCGAGCCACCTGAAGGAGGATGCAAAGTGACTGCCACCCCAGTAATTGAACTCAAGGACGTCAAGGTCTACCACCGGGCGCGCACCGGCGGCCTGTTCCGTCCCAACATCGTCAAGGCCGTCGACGGCGTGGATTTCACCATCAGCCGCGGCGAAACCGTCGGCATCGTTGGCGAGTCCGGCTGCGGCAAGTCCACCCTCGCGTCAGTGCTCGTGGGACTGCAGCCGCCGACGTCGGGCCAGGTCATGTTCCACGGCAAGCCGGCCATCAAGCGGAACGCTGCCATGCGGCGCGAGTTCGGCCGATCGGTTTCCGTGGTCTTCCAGGATCCGTCCACGGCGCTGAACCCGCGCATGACCATCCAGGACATCCTGACCGATCCCCTGCAGGTCCACGGCATCGGCACCGCCGCGAGCCGTGCTGCCAAGGTCAAGGAACTGTTGGCGCTTGTCGGCTTGCCGCAATCGGCAGCCGAAGTGACGCCGTCGCAAGTTTCCGGCGGTCAGCGGCAGCGTGTGGCGATCGCCCGCGCACTGGCACTGGACCCGGACATCATTGTGGCGGACGAGCCGACGTCGGCCCTTGACGTTTCGGTCCGCGCGCAGGTGCTGAACCTGCTGTCCGACCTGAAAACGCAGCTGAACCTCGGCATGGTGTTCATCTCGCACGACATCCAGACCGTCCGCTACGTCTCGGACCGGATCTGCGTCATGTACTTCGGCAAGATCGTCGAACAAGGCACAGCCGCCCAGGTCTTTGATAACCCCAGCAACGACTACACCCGCAAGCTGCTTGGCGCTGCCCCCAGCCTGCTCCACATCTAGCTTTTCCTTTCACAAGTTACAAACAACGGAGATTTCTGTGTCCACTCAGTTCCAGGGCGTCATTCCCCCGGTCATTACCCCCCGCCACACCGATGGCAGCATCGACGTCCAGTCGTTGAAGAACGTCACCAAGCACCTGATCGACGGCGGTGTGTCCGGACTCTTCGTGCTGGGGTCCTCCGGCGAAGTTCCCTACCTCACCAACGAAGAGCGCGAGCTGGTGGTGACCACCATCGCCGAAGCCAACGCCGGGGCCGTGCCCTTGATCGTAGGGGCCAACGAGCAGACCACCAACCGTGTCATCGAGGAGGCCCGCAAGGTGGTTGACCTCGGCGC
This sequence comes from Paenarthrobacter sp. JL.01a, assembly GCF_025452095.1. Taxonomy (NCBI): domain Bacteria; kingdom Bacillati; phylum Actinomycetota; class Actinomycetes; order Micrococcales; family Micrococcaceae; genus Paenarthrobacter; species Paenarthrobacter sp. JL.01a. The sequence continues at coordinate 742,882 of NZ_CP104877.1, read as the reverse complement.
CGACGCGATCGTGGTCACGTCCATGTACTACGCGATCGGCAATGCCGCGGAAACCGAGACGCACTTCCGCAGCATCCACGAAGCCATCGACAAGCCCATCTTTGCCTACGACGTTCCCGTCCGCACCCACTTCAAGCTGCCCACCGATTTGTTGGTTCGCCTGGGCCGCGATGGGGTCATTGCCGGTGTAAAGGACTCTTCCGGCGACGACGTTTCCTTCCGGCAGCTCCTCCTGGCGGCCAAGGACATCCCCAACTTCGACATCTTTACCGGCCACGAAGTTGTGGTTGACGGCGCCCTCCTGGGTGGCGCGCAGGGCGTTGTTCCGGGCCTCGGCAACGTTGATCCTGCCGGTTACCGCCGCCTCTTCGACGCCGCGCAAGCCGGCGACTGGGCTGCCGCTGCCCGCGAGCAGGATCGCTTGGCCGACGTCTTCGAGATCGTCTACACCCCCGGTGGCCGGGTGTCGGGCGGTGCCGCGGGCTTGGGTGCTTTCAAGACCGCCCTCCAGGTCATGGGCATCATCGAGTCCAACACGATGAGCTCGCCGATGCTTTCCCTGAACGAGTCCGAGACTGCCGCGATCCGCGAAATCCTGGAACGCAACGGGCTGGTCTAGTCATTCATGCCCCCTTCCATGACCCACGTAATCGGCGTTGACCTCGGCGGCACCAAAACCGCCGCCGGGGTTGTCTCCTCCTCCGGGGAAGTGCTGTTCCCGGACACCATTCCCACGCTGAACAGGGCCGGTGGCGAGGCGATCCTTGATGCCACCGCTGCGCTGGTTGCGGGCTTGGTGGAGCGCGCCGCCGACGCCGGACTGACCGTGTCCGGCGTCGGTGTGGGCTCTGCCGGGGTCATCGACGCTGCTGCCGGGGTGGTTGTCTCGGCCACGGATGCCATCCTCGGCTGGGCCGGGACCCCGCTGGTTTCCGGGCTCTCGGCGCGTCTGGGGCTTTCCGTTCGCGCCGTCAACGACGTTCACGCCCATGCCCATGGCGAAGCGTGGATCGGTGCCGCCGCTGGTTCCTCAAGTTCGCTCATGGTGGCGTTCGGGACCGGGGTCGGCGGCAGCTTTGTCCTGAACGGTCACCCTGTTCTCGGGCATCGTTTTGTGGGCGGCCACGTTGGGCACTTCGCTTCACCCCTCGCCTCATTTGAGGGCCGGCCCTTACCCTGTGTGTGCGGTTCCGTCGGGCACGTGGAGGCCGTGGCTTCCGGTCCGGCAATCCACGGGTCCTTTCTTCGTTTTGGCGGTTCCACGGCCAAGGCGACGGACACGCGTGGCGTGTTCGAGCTCGCCAAGGGAACCCCCGACGGCGGTGCTGTCGCGGCCGCGGCGCGTACCGCCGTCGAACTCGGTGCGGTAGCCGCAGGGCAAGCGGTGGGTGGGCTGATCAACATCCTCGATCCCGAAACCGTGGTCATTTCCGGTGGCCTCGCTGATTCCGGCGAGCTGTGGTGGAAGCCCATGGAAGCCGCACTACGGCAGGAGCTGCTGGCTCCCTTGGCCGCCGTTCCTGTTGTCCGCGCGGCCCTGGGTAACAGCGCCGCCATTGTTGGTGCCGCGAAACTCGTTCTCCCGTAAAGGAATTGTCCTGTGATCCTCACGTCCGAAAGCCTCGAAGCCCTGCGTTCCCAGCTGATCGTCTCTTGCCAGGCGTATCCGGGCGAGCCCATGCGGGATCCCCGGACCACGGGGCAGGTGGCGGCCTCGGCGGTGATCGGTGGTGCCGCGGCGGTCCGCGTTCAAGGGCTTGCCGACGTGCAGTTCACGCATGCCGCCGTCGAAGTTCCTGTGATTGGACTCTGGAAAGACGGGCACGACGGCGTCTTCATCACGCCCACGCTCCGTCACGCACTGGCCGTGGCCAATGCCGGGGCGCATGTGGTGGCTATTGATGGAACGCGGCGTTCACGTCCGGACGGTCTTTCCTTGGCCGAGACGGTGGCCGGAATCCACGCGGAATCGCATGCACTGGTCATGGCGGACTGCGGTTCTTTCGATGACGCCGTTGCTGCTGTTGAAGCCGGCGCAGACCTCATCGGCACGACGCTGGCGGGGTACACCGGCGAGCGCCCGAAGACGGACGGTCCGGACCTGGGGTTGCTGGCGGAGATCGCTTCAGGGGACCTGGGCAAACCGCTCATCGCAGAGGGCCGCATCCACACCCCGGCCCAGGCGCGTCAGGCCCTCGACGCTGGTGCCTTCACCGTGGTTGTGGGCACGGCGATCACCCATCCGGCCAGCATTACGGGCTGGTTCAAGGGCGCGATGCACGCCTAGTTACATTTTCTGCTGGATCATTCGTAGACCCATCCTGCGTCTTCCCTACCTGGCAGGGTTATCCAAAGTGCAGCACTGAATGATTCAGCAGAATCTCCACAGGCCTGTCCATCGCATGTCCGTACTGGGACCACCCTCCGACGAACAGCTTGCCGTGCCCCATTCCGAGGTGTTCCATCATCAGCAGGTTGTGGCACGCGGTAACTCCTGAGCCGCAGTAGGTGATGGTCCCCGGTGCAGAGACAACGCCTGCCCGTTCGAAGTTTTGCCGAATCTTCGGTTCCGGCAGAAGGTATCCGGCGGCATCGAGGTTCTCCCGGCAAGGGACGTTCACGGCGCCAGGGATGTGCCCGGGTCGCGGATCGATGGGGTCTTGCCGGCCCTCGAAGCGGTCACGGTTCCTGGCATCAACCGCGGCGCCTGAAGCTGCCTCCGAAATGTCCGCAATGAACCGCGAGGGCCATGCCCCGGCTGTGAAACTGCCCCTGCCCGGCGAAGGGGTGTCCGTCGAGGGCTCCCCCGGGTAGGCACCCATTCCCCCGTTCAAAATCGCCGCGTTGTGCCCTGTAGACCGGAGCATCCACACGAGCCTGGCCGCAATGACTCCGCCGGCGTCGTCGTAAGCAACCACGGTGTCAGAGTCATTGATGCCGGCTTCCCGCATCCCTTCGGCGAACACCCCGGGATCGGGCAACGGGTTGCGCCCGGCTTCCGGGGACGCCGGGCCCGAAAGCCAGCGGTCCAAGTCCATGAAGACCGCACCGGGAAGGTGTCCACGTTGGTACGCGTCCAGCCCGGAAGCGCCATCGAGATACCAGCGGCAATCTGCAAGAACGAAGGTTCCGGCCCTGGCCGCACACCAGTTCCAGTCGACAAAAGGCTTCAGCTCATCACCCATACAGTGCAGCTTAGTCCCGCGTTCCACATAGCAAGACGCCTATCCCATTATTTGGACAAGCACCGCACTTGTGAGGCCTGCTCTGCGCCCCAAAACACACACCAAGCACGCAGAACGGGCCTCACAAGGGGAGGGGTCCGGCGTAGGCTTTCCCCATGACTGCCGAAAGCTCCCGCGAGTACGACGTAATAGTGATCGGCGCAGGCGCCGTTGGGGAAAACGTGGCCGACCGGGTGGTTCGTGGCGGCCTGTCGGCGGTGATCATCGAAAGCGAACTGGTGGGCGGCGAGTGCTCCTACTGGGCCTGCATTCCCTCCAAGGCGCTCCTTCGCCCCGGCAGCGTCCTGCACGCCGCCCAAGGAATCCCCGGCGCCACGGAAGCCATCACCGGAACCTTGAACGCACCGGCAGCCCTGAAGCACCGGGACTGGTTCACCAACAACTGGCAGGATGGCAGCCAGGTCGAATGGCTGGACAGCGCCGGCATCGACCTGGTTCGTGGACGGGGCAGGATCACGGGTCCCCGCGAGGTCCACGTGGATGCGCTCGACGGCAACAGCTACGCCCTCAAGGCCAACCATGCGGTCGTCGTGGCAACGGGTTCAATGCCCACCATTCCGGACATCGAGGGGCTCAAGGACGTGCGCTATTGGACCACCCGTGGAGCGACCGCAGCCAAGGAAATCCCGCAGCGGTTCGTGGTCCTCGGCGGTGGCGTGGCAGGGGTGGAACTGGCGCAGGCTTTCGCCCGCCTCGGATCCAGCGTCACCATCGTGGCCCGCGGACGGCTCTTGAGCAGCTACGCCGAGGAAGCGGCGAACCTGGTCCTCGCCGGGCTTCGGGCCGATGGAGTGACGGTCCACCTCCACACCGACGTCACCAAGGTTGGGAAGAACGACGACGGCTCCATCAACGTGACGCTCGACGGCAAGACACTCCAGGCCGACGAGATACTCGTCGCGTCCGGCAGGCGTCCGGCCCTGGCCAATCTGGGCCTGGAGAGCGTGGGAATTGAAGGTGAAAACGGCAAAGCCCCCCGGCTCACGACCGATGCCAGCGGGTTGGTCGAAGGACCGGTTAGCGATGGCACGAGCGGTTCCTGGCTTTACGCTGCCGGCGATGCCGCAGGGAAGGTTCTCCTGACGCATCAGGGCAAATACGAGGCTCGGGCTACGGGTGACGCCATCGTTGCCCGCGCCAAGGGTGAGCTCAAGGGCAGCCCGCAGCCGTGGAGCCCGTGGGCACACACAGCCAACGACCACGCCGTCCCCAGCGTTGTCTTCACGGACCCCGAGGTGGCCTCGGTGGGACAGGGCCTCGAGGAGGCACTCCTGCAGGGAAAGAACGTGGCCGGGGTTGAACTTCCCATCAATGTCAGTGGCTCCCAGCTGCACTCCCCGGACTACAAGGGGTGGGCCCAGATCGTGGTGGATGAGGACAGGAGGGTGATCATCGGAGCCACTTTTGCAGGCCCCGGCGTTTCTGAACTCCTCCATTCGGCAACCATTGCGATCGTTGGCGAGGTTCCCTTGGACAGGCTCTGGCATGCCGTGCCGTCGTATCCGACCATCAGCGAAGTGTGGCTCCGGCTGATGGAGAAGTACGGCCTTTGAGTTCTATTTGAACTGACCAGTCAGTTTAGTTAGACTTATCGCAGACAACAGTTCTGCGAAAGGCTTCATTGTGCTGTCCGTACAGCAACTCCAGATCAACGGCCGCCGGGACGACCTCCTCCCGGCCACGTCGCTCCAAGTTCACCGCGGCGAACTCCTGCTGGTCGCCGGAGAAGGCCAGGACCAGCGCACCGCCCTCGCCTTGGCGTTGAGCGGTCGCATGAAGCCCGGCAACGGTGTGCTCAGCTGGGATAACGTCACCAAGACCAAGAAGATCCGGCTCGCGAGCGCTTTGGTGGACTCCCCCGGCGTCAACGAACCCGAGCAACACCTCAGCGTCCGCGACCTCGTCACCGAAGACCTTTCCCTGATCCCCCGCCGCTACCGTGGCGCGCTGCTGAGCAAACCGTGGCTCAAAGTAAACAGCTTCGAAGACATCGCCGGACTCTGGATCGAGCAGCTCCCCGCCTCCCGGCGCCTGGAACTCCTGACGGCACTGGCCCTGGCAGACCCTGCCACGGACCTGTTGATCGTGGACTCCCCCGACCGCCACAGCGCCGATCCCGGGACCTGGCTGCCGAGGCTCCAGGCTTTGGCGTCCGACGCCGGGCGGCCGCTTGCCGTCGTCGCCGTCGTGGGTGCCGTCCCGGAGAACTGGACCGGCCCGGCAGCGGTGATCGGCAACTCGGTCCGGCATCCCCCTGAACCGGAACCAAAGCCTGCGCCCGCACCCACTCAGCCAGCCGTCGTCGTCGAGCCCAAAGCCAAGCACGCCGCCGATACCGCGCCGGACCTGGCCGAAGAAGAACCTGAAACCGAAACCCTCCAAAGGACTGCAAAGTGACTGTTCTGCGGCTTGCCCGCTCCGAACTCAAGCGCATGACCGGCGGGCTCCTGCCCAAGCTGACCATCCTCGCCCTGACCATGGTGCCTCTGCTGTACGGCGCCGTGTACCTGTACGCCAACTGGGATCCGTACGGCAACCTGAACCAGATCGACGCGGCATTGGTGGTCGAAGACAGCGGCGCCACCGCGAAGGACGGCACGCAATTGCAGGCCGGCAAGAAGGTGGCGGACAGCCTGGTGGAGGGCCACGTCTTCAACTGGAAGCAGGTCTCCAACGCCGAAGAAGCCGACGCCGGGGTCAAAACCGGTGAATACGCTTTCGCCCTGCGGATCCCCAAGGACTTCTCGTCCAACCTGGTTTCACCCGGCAGCTTCGACGCCGCCAACCAGGCCATGCTGCACGTCACCACCAACGACGCCAACAACTACCTCCTGAGCACCATCGTGGACAAGCTCACCACGGCCGTGCACTCCACCGTGGCCAAGGAAGTGGGCGAAGAAACCGCCAACCAGCTCCTCACTGGTTTTGGCACCATCCACGCGTCCATCGTGAAGGCCGCTGACGGCGCCTCCGAGCTCGCCACCGGTGTCGGAAAGCTCAGCGACGGCGCCGCCACCCTCCACACCGGCACCGGCCAGCTGGTCACCGGCGCGGACCAACTGGTTGCCGGCCAAACCCAGTTGCGCGACGGCGCTGTGCAGCTGAACGCGGGTGCCGGCCAGTTGAGCTCGGGGCTCACGGAGCTCAAGAACAAGACGGCTGCTCTCCCCGCGGATTCGCAGAAACTCGCCGACGGCGCCGCCCAGGTGGCCGCTGGAAACGCCGAGTTGAACGCAAAGGTCCAGGAAGTCGTCGGGCAATTGGACGCAGCGGACAAGGGCCTTCGCAACCGGGTGGTCGAGTCCAACGCCCGGCTTGTCAGCGCCGGTGTGCTGACCCAGGAGCAGGCCGACAAGGTCCTCGCCGACTTCGATGCCGCCGCAGCTTCCAGCCCGGTGACGGACGCCAAAGCGAAGATCTCCGGTGACGCCGCCAAGATCCAGCAGCTCTCGGATGGTTCTGCCGCAGTCAGCGCCGGCGCCCAAAAGCTCGCTGGCGCAACGCCGGCCCTGACCGACGCCATCTCCCAGGCGGCAGCCGGAGCAGGGCAGCTGAATTCCGGCGCGGCCACCTTGGCCGCCGGGCAGCAGACCGCTTTGGATGGCGCTGTAAAGCTCGACGACGGCGCCCACCAACTGGACGACGGCGCCGGACAGCTGGCCAGCGGCGCAGTGACGGCAGCCGATGGCTCCCACACGCTCGCCACTGAACTCGCCAAGGGCGCCGGAGACATCCCGAACCCGAACGATGAGCAGAAGAGCAACGTCTCCAAGGTCATCGCCGATCCCGTTGCAGTGAACAACGTCTCCCAAGCGAAGGCAGGTTCCTACGGCGCAGGCCTGGCCCCATTCTTCCTGACGCTGGCCCTCTGGATCGGTGTGTTCATGCTTGTCCAGGCGATGCGACCCATCACCCAGCGGGCTTTGGCTTCGAACGCCCCCTCCTGGAAGATTGCTGTAGGAGGCTGGCTGCCGTTCTTCGTGGTCTCGGTGCTGCAGGCCACCATCCTCACCGTGGTTGTTGATCTGGGTCTGGGCCTGAATCCGGCCCACCCGATCGGGATGTGGCTGTTCATGCTGGCCGCGGTGATGGCGTTCAGCGCGATCATCCAAGGCATCGTGGCCCTGCTGGGTACGCCTGGCAAGTTCGTGGTCCTGATCCTGCTGGTCCTGCAGCTGGTCTCTTCCGGTGGTACGTTCCCTTGGCAGACCACCCCGGCGCCCCTGCACGTTGTGCACGAGGTCCTGCCCATGGGCTACGTCGTCACCGGCATGCGGCACCTGATCTATGGCGGTGAACTCAGCATGATCTGGCCTACCGTGCTGGGCCTGCTTGGATACACTTTGCTGGGAGCGGCACTGTCCACACTGGCAGTCCGCAAGCACAAGATGTGGACCCTCAAGACCCTGAAGCCGGAGATCGCAGTATGAGCACCACCGAGCCGGCCGCCACCGGAACTGCTGGGAAGAAGCTGCGTCCGGGCCGCACCAACGCCACCAAGCAGCGGCTGTTCGAGGCGTCCATGGAGCTGATCGGTGAACGCGGTGCGGCGGGAGTGACCGTCGACGAGATCGCGGCCGCGGCCGGGGTGTCCAAGGGGACCGTGTACTACAACTTCGGCAGCAAGTCGGACCTGATCGCCCAGCTTCTGCGGCACGGCGTTGACATCATGCTGGTCAGGCTCCAGGACGTCCAGGGGCAAAGCAGCGACCCCCTGGAGTCCATGCAGAACATGGTGGGCCAGGCCATGGAGTTCATGGACGACTACCCCTCCTTCGCCCGGCTCTGGGTCAGCGAAAACTGGCGGACCCCCGGCGAATGGAGTGCCGTCTTTGCCGAGCTTCGGGCTGAACTCCTGGCCGTGATCGGTTCCGCCGTGGAGCGCGTCGCGGCCGGCTACACGGTGGACACTTCCATTGCCCGTGGCAGCCTTGAAGCGGCCATCTTCGGAGCCATCTTCGTGGTGGGCCTGGACCGGCAGACCTACAACCCCGAGCGGACCCGCGAGCAAAGCGTGGCCGCGGTGATGACCATCATGCACGGGTACGTCATCAAGTAACGCGTTGCGAGGCCTCCTCTGCGTTCCATGGCATGGCCATTGGACGCAGAGCAGGCCACACAACGGTATCCAACTGCAATGTACGACGGCGTGGCGCGGCCACTTGGTCGGCGATGATTAACCTCATGCGTCACATGGGGAACAGCGGGAAGCTTGCGGTGGTGTCCGCCTTTGTCGCACTGGCGCTGTTGGTTCTTGCAGCGGTGGTGCTCGAAGAACTGGTGCTGTACCTGTTCCTCGGCAGCGTGCTGCTTTGCTACCTCGCGTCCCTCGTTCAGCTCTTCAACCGGCGCCGCTACTTCGTAATCTTGCTCGGCGCCGTCGGCACGAGCCTGTTCATTGGTTGCAGCATCGCCTTCCTGCGGATGTGGGGTATCGCGTTCACCCAGGACGCCAACGCCTTGGGCGGTGCCGTGGGCACTGGCAGCGCCATCAGCACCAAGGACTCCGATATCTACTTCTACCTGGCAGTCGCTGCCGGACTGGGAACACTGGCCGTGATGTTCCTCGGAGCCGTGGTGCCGTCGTTCGGATCGCGGGCGGCTGCACCTGTGAAACGGCCGGCACCTGCCCCCAAACGGGCACCTGCCCAGCGGAAATCTCCCCCGCGCCCTGCCGGCCAGCAACGTCCGGGCGCCCAGGCCCAACGCCCCGTCAAGCGCCCGGCCACCCCTGCTCCCAAGCGCCCCGCTCCCCAGGCAACCCCCGCCAAGCGTCCCGCGCCCCGTACGCCTGCCACCCCAGCCAAGCGACCGGCGTCGAGCGTCCCAACCCAACGCAAGCCGGCCCCCAAACGCTGACGCCCCTGCGTTTCCAGGCCCGCTCTGCGGCCGTACACACGGCTCACACGCGCAGAGCAGGCCTCACAACGGGGGTTCCGGGGCGTTTTCGGGAGGCACCGAGCACTGCCGTCGCCACACCCAGAAGCAGGATCATCCCTCCCATGACCTCTGCGGGCGTCGGAATCTCGTTCAGGACCAGCCACGCCGCCGTCATGCCCACCACCGGGACCAGGAGCGTGAAAGGCACGACGTCGGAGCTCGGGTACAAGGACAACAGCCGGTTCCAGATGCCGTACCCCACCAACGACGCGAACACCGCGGTGTACACAGCGCTCAGGATGGTGGCCGGCTGCAGGTCCGTCAGCGTTGCCCACACGGTGCCTGGGCCATCCACCACCAACGACAATCCAGCCAATGGAACCGGCACCACGGCCCCCGACCACACCACCAAGCCCAGCCCGGACGCTGCCTTTGAGTGCCGGGCCACAACGTTCCCCACCGCCCACGACAAGGCTGCCGCCAGCACGATCATGAGCGGAAGCACCGGAGCCACGGCACTGCGCCCCACCGCCACCACCCCCAACCCCGCGATGCCCAGCACTACACCAAGCAGCTGCATCCGACTCGGCCTTTCGCCAAGGAACCGGGCCGCGAGCAGGATGGTGAACAGGACCTGGGCCTGCAGCACCAGCGAGGCCAGGCCTGCGGGCATTCCGAGGGCCATGCCCAGGTACAGGAGGCCGAACTGCCCCGCACTCATGAAGAGCCCGACGCCGGCAATCGCCTTCCAGCCGACGTCAGGTTTACGGATGAAGAAGATGAAGGGAAAAACAACCAGCAGGAAGCGCATGGCCACGAAAAGCAAAGGTGGGACATCCCGCCCGTTCGTGTGCAGGCCGAGGTCGATGGCGACGAAGTTGACGCCCCAGAGGACAGCTACAAGAACGGCGAGGGCAGAGTGGCGAAGGTTCACGTCTACACTCTGACGCTCTTTTGAATGAAGCACCAGCGTTGAATTCAGCATGAAACCAAGTAGATTTGCTTCATGATTGATATTTCGGCCTTGCGGGCCCTCGTGGCCGTCGAACAACACGGCTCCGTAGTGGCGGCCTCTGACGTCATGGGCTACAGCCCCTCCGCGGTGTCGCAGCAGATCAAGAAACTCGAAAAGCAGACAGGCGTTGCCGTCCTGGAGCGCAATGGCCGGGGTGTCCTGCTGACGGAACGGGGCCTGGCGCTTGCAGGTTACGGCCGACGGATCATGGGCGAACTCGAAGAACTTCAGGCGACGTTGCTGGCCGATCCCGCCAAGCCGTCCGGGCTGTTGCGGCTGGTGGCTTTCTCCACGGCATGCCGGGGCCTGGTAGGGCCCGTCCTCGGGCGCATGGCCGCCACCCGCTCCGCCCTGGACATCACCGTCCTGGCCGAGGACCCGCGCGAGGCCGTGCAGCGGGTCGCCTCAGGCGAAGCAGAACTGGCGGTGGTGCACAACTGGAACTCGGTCCCGCTGGTGATCCCGGAGAACCTCGTGCACGAGGACCTCTGCATCGACCAGGCCGATGTCCTGGTCAACAGCACCCACGCGCTCGCGGCACGTACCGCCGTCGAGCGTGAGGACCTGCTGGACGAGACCTGGATCAGCACCCCCGCGGGCGCCATCTGCAACGAGGCACTCCTGCAGATCTTCGCGGGACTGGGCCGGGTGCCCGACATCCGCGTCTACGACCCCGACTTCTCCACGCACATCGCCATGGTGGAACAAGGCGTGGCGATCGCACTGGTGCCACGGCTCGGCAGGCCCGCGCTGCCGCCCGGGGTGGTGGCCATCCCCGTGGTCAAACCCACGCAGCAGCGGTCCGTTGGAATTGTGTACCGGAAAACCATGACAGCAAGCCCGAACATCAGGCATGTCGTCCGCCTGCTGCGCGAAGCAGCCGCGGCGGAACTGCACGGGCAGCAGCTGCCTGCCGCTAGTGCCGGGGAACCGTGAAGTGCGTCAGCCGGGCGTCCTGACCATCGAGCTCAGCCCAGGACTTTTCCGTTTCCATGACCGTCAAGGCGCTGGTCGGGTAGCGGGTAGCGGCATCCATGTAGGCATCGTGGTCTGAGTCGCGGGAGGCCAGGTGCATGGCAAGGTCCTGCACTCCCGGCATGTGCGAAATCACCATCAACGTTGTCACGGTGTCCGGAACGTGATTGATCACGGTCAGCATGCGGTTGGCCGAGGCCGAATACAGCCCGTCCTCAAGCTTGGGGGTTGGCGCCTTCTCCCCCAGTTCATCGCACACCCAGGTGCAGGTCTGCCGGGTCCTCAGGGCGGAAGAACAGAGAATGAAATCGGGAACCACGCCGTGCTTGAGCAACCACTTCCCGGCAAGCGGGGCTTCGCGATGACCGCGCTCTTCCAGGGGACGCTCGTGGTCCGGCACGCCCACAGGCCAATCAGCCTTGGCATGGCGCATGATCACAAGACGCTTGATGTGGTGGTCGCTCATGCAATAACCCTATAGCCGCGAAGGCACATGCTCACTGGCCGGACAACGCGAAAGCGCCCGCCCTGGAGGGCGGACGCTTCCGGCAGTCAAAAGATCAGATCGAGTATTCCGGAGCGGCCCAGACGATGACCTCGGGGTGCTCGTAGAAGCGGTAGCCCTGTCCACGGACCGTACGCACAGTGTTGGCCAGGCGTCCCAGCTTGGAACGAAGGCGGCGGATGTGGACGTCGATGGTGCGCTCGTTCGGCACTTCCTCGGCGTTGCGCCACAGGCCCTCAAGCAATTCGTCGCGGCCCACGGTGCGCGTGCCGTTTTCAACGAGGTAGTTCAGGAGCTCGAATTCCTTGAAGGTCAAGTTCAGCGACTCGCCATCGAGGTGTACCTCGCGGCGGGCAAGATCGATCAGCACGCCGGAGGGGCGGGCTTCCTGCTGCGGCGCCGGACGGGCGGCTTCAGGGCGCTGGCGGGCGGCCACGGTGGGGTCGCCGAAGGTGGAACGTACGACGTCGAGCGCGGACCCGGGTGCCCCGGCGGGGGCGACGGCGACGGCCGCGTAGCTCTCCGCACCGGTCACCAGGGACTGAGCGTAGGCTCGGATTTCCTGGGCGAGCTTTGCAATGGACGTTCCAGCCGCGGCTGCAGTCTCCTCGTCAATGCCCATGTAGAGCACGAAGCCGCGGGCCACGTTGTCGTTGGCAACGGGGCGCAGCTTGTCCGAGTGTGCAATTACCGGAGTGGGAGCGGTAATGGGTGCCGGCTCTGTGGTGGGTACTGCGCGCAACTGGCCGTAGGAGTGGGGGTTGTAACCCTGGGGCACGTAGCCGGGAGCCTGCTGGCCGGCGCCCTGCGAAGCAGGAGAGTAGCCGGGGCGGTTGCCGAAGCCTGGGCGGAGCCCGGCGTTCGATGCGGCCTTGTTGGCGTTACGGACGGAGATGTGGACGTATCCGGATGCAACTGACATGGAGTGCTTACCTCAAAAGTGAATAGCCGTCATCGCGGCTTCGAATGCTGAATGTCCCCGCAATGAGTTTGGGGAGGGGCGCCCAACGCTGGGCTAGGGGGCGAATGCCTGAAACTTCTTGGGGTGGAAAGTTAGGCTTGCATTCGACAACAGCGGTCATCACGGCCAGCGGGTGTGCTGGACCAGGTTGCTGCGGCTGCAGGTGCTGTTGAGTTCTTGTTCACATTGGAAGTGTGCAACGTAACAAAGGCAACACGCAAGTAACAAAGCTCAGAACCGTCCACATTTTGAGACGTGGAGGTCTATTGTGCTGCAAATCACAATTCAGTGGGGTGCCAAAATGAACGCCATGAGATTCGGTTAGCAAGAGAAATATTCGCCTTCCAGTGAATTTTCTTCGGCCCATGAGGCATGATTCGCACCTTAAGCCACACCAACCCATCCGCAGCGGAATCTCACGATCTGAAACATTTCTTGTCCAATCGGCGCCGGCTCCGATCTCGATTTTTTTGCCTGCGATCTGCTAGAAGCGCTGAAAACGGGCGCGGCCAGCGCCCGTTTTCTCAGGACGTCGTTCTCAGGACGTCGTCCCTGAACCGGACGTGGAGCCCTGCCCCGTGGACGACGTTGCGGTGGTCAGCCGCACCGATGACGCGTTGTAGGCGTCCCCGCTCTTGGCAGCCGTGACGCGCACCGTTGCACCGGAGGTGATGTCAGCTATGGTCAGGCTGCTGGAGGTGCCGCCACGCTGCCTGGTTCTTTGTGCCACCGCAGTGTCCGTGCCAAGGACGTAGGTCCGCGTAAACCCGTCGGTGCTTTTGACGGTCAGCGAGTTGGAAGAAACCTCGCTGACGACTCCCACCTGATCGGCCATGGACACGTACTCGTTGTCGCGGAGGATTACGTACTCCGAGTGGATGGCGGCGTTCAAGCCCCCTCCGAACCCATCCGGTGCCATTCCGCCCATCTGACCGCCCATCTGACCGGGCATTCCCTGGCCGGTTCCATCTTGCCCTGATCCGCCCGGCCCCAGGCCCTGTCCAGGCACGGCTTGGCCCTGCTGCCCACCCAATCCACCGGCCTGCCCCAAGGGAACGTTGGCAGCATCGGCGGAGCCTGCACTGCCCAGAGAGTAGAAACCGGCGGCCGTACCTGCCGCGACCACTACGGCCACACCCGCCACGATCAGCGTCTTCTTGACGGACCACCGGTTCTGCACTCCCGCCTTATCCCTGCCACCGGGCGCCGACCCCCAGCCGGACCCCGACGTTTCCGACGACGGCGCGCCCCACCCTGCCGAAGGACCGTTACTGCCGGACTGGCCGCTTTGGGGCTGGGCAGGCCGGGCCTCGCCCCACGCCCAGGATGACCCGGAGTTTTGGTCGGTGGGTTGGGCAGGCTGCGGCCGTATGGCTTCAGGTTGCTGGCCGGCGGAAGTTGACTCCTGGGTTGACTGCGGCCCTGGGTCTTGGGGGAATTGCTGGTTCCTGGGGAAAATTTGCTCGCTCATGATGGTCTCTCTTGTCTGTTGTTGTCCGATTACGCCCCAGCGTCAGCCCGCCGGCTGTGCGGAAGCTGTGTTGGGGAGCAGTTGATCCTGTGACCTGTGGATCCACGTGCCCCCGGACTCCCACCTCGCTAGTGTTGACTTCACAGGGTCCTCACAGGAGCGGCTCAGCCCGGGCAAACCAGCAGAATGGAGAGTTGTCACATGGCATCCCCGCACTCCATGACGAACAACCTTCCCCAGCTCACCCACCCCGACGGCTCACCCATCCGTGCCTTGGTGGTGGATGACGAACCAAGCCTTGCCGAGCTCATGAGCATGGGCCTTCGGATGGCCGGATGGTCGGTGGGCGTGGCCGCTGATGGACCCCAGGCAGTAAAGCTCGCCAAGGAGTTCCGCCCCGACGTCCTGGTGCTTGATGTGATGCTCCCCGGCTTTGACGGCGTCGAAGTCCTTGGCCGGATACGTGCTTTCGCCCCGGAAGTTCCGGCCCTGTTCCTGACAGCCAAGGACGCCGTGCAGGACCGCATCGTGGGACTGGCGGCGGGTGGCGACGACTACGTCACCAAGCCCTTCAGCATGGAAGAAGTACTGCTTCGCCTGCACCGGCTGGTCCAGCGCTCAGGCGTCGCTGCGATGGACACTGCTGAGCTCGTGGTGGGTGATCTGACCCTGAACGTGGACACCCGGGAGGTCACCCGCGCCGGGGAGGACATCGCCCTGACGGCAACCCAGTTTGAACTCCTCCGTTATCTGATGGAGAACCCGAAACGGGTGGTCAGCAAGGCCCAAATCCTGGACCGGGTGTGGGACTACGACTTTGGCGGCCAAGCCAACATCGTCGAACTCTACATTTCCTATCTCCGCAAGAAGATCGAAGCGAACCACGCGCCGATGATCCACACCGTTCGCGGAGCCGGCTACGTCATCAAACCTGCGGACTAGGCCTTGAGCACACTCTCAGGGGTTGCCAGGAGCCGGCAGCGCAATTGGCTCAATCCCTCCACCTGGCATTTGCGGACCCGCCTGGTCCTGGTGGCCATGGCTTTGCTGGTGGCCATTTGCGGCGCAGTCGGGTTGGTCAGCTACGCCTCGATGGACATGGTTTTCAACAAGCAGCTCGACAGGCAGCTGGAGCAGGCGTCGCGCCGCGCTGACGACTTCGGCAGGCCGCCGTCGAGCTTTCCGAATTCGCCGACAGGACGCCCGGACCCGCTGGAGGCCCGCGGGCAGGCGGCCGGCACGCTGAGCGCCCGTATAGATGGGTCAACGGTGCGCAGCTCCGGGCTGATCGACGCCCGGGGCAACCGCGTTTCCTTGTCTGCCGCCGACGAGCAGGTCCTGCTCGCGCTGCCGACGGGCGACCGTCCCGTGGACCGCACACTGTCCAACGGCGACTACCGGCTCATGGCTGTGAAGACCAATTACGGCGATGTGATCGTCACGGGCCTGCCGCTCGCGGACAAGCAGACAGCAGAGGCTTCGCTGGTCTGGACCATGGTTCTGGTGTCACTGGGCGGCCTGGTGGTGATCGGCCTCGTAGGCACCGTGATTATCCGTCGCACCATGCGGCCCCTGGAGCAGCTGTCCGATGTCGCCACCAAGGTTTCGCGGCTGCCTCTCGACGCCGGTGAAGTGGCACTTGCGGTGCGTGTACCGCCGTCGGCTTCCCATCCCGGCACCGAAGTGGGCAGCGTGGGCCATGCCCTGAACCAGATGCTGAACAACGTCTCCAGCGCGCTGGAGGCCCGTCAGGAGAGCGAGACAAAAGTGCGGCAGTTCGTTGCCGACGCCTCGCATGAATTGCGGACGCCGCTGACGGCCATCCGCGGCTACACCGAGCTGCTGCGGATGACCGAGACCTTAACGGACGATGGCAGGAAGTCCCTGGCCCGGGTGCAAAGCCAGTCCGAACGCATGACTACGCTGGTGGAGGATCTGCTGTTGCTGGCAAGGTTGGACGAGGGCCAACCGCTGAAGGTCACGGACGTGGACCTGACCCAGTTGGTGATCGAGACCGTGAGTGACGAGAAAGTCATGGCCCCGGACCACATCTGGCAGCTGATGTTGCCGGACGAACCGATCACGGTGCGTGGAGATGCCACGCAGTTGCATCAGGTATTGGCCAATCTGCTCTCGAACGCCCGCAAACACACAGATCCTGGAACCACGGTGGTCACCGGGGTGATGCTTTCGGCAGACGGCAGCGCAGTGGTTACCGTAACGGACAACGGGCCCGGCATTCCCGGAGATTTCCAGGGCAGGATTTTCTCCCGGTTCGCCCGGGCAGATGCCGCAAGGTCGGGGGCGGAGGGGACGTCCGGCTTGGGCCTGTCGATAGTCGAATCCATCGTCACGGCCCATGGCGGAAGCGTGGAAGTGACGTCCAAGCCGGGGCGGACAGAATTCGCTGTCCGGCTGCCCGTCGTCGCTAGCGACTGAAGGTAACGGCCCCGGCAAGGCGACTCACCGGCGTCGTGATCTCTGTTACCTAAATGTGACTTCTGACGGAACCTCCTGTACCGTCGAAAGTGTGGGTCGCCCCAAATGGCCCGCATCCGGGATGCGCCGAGCTCTGCCACATCCCGGAGTCCGTTCTTACTCCGAGGCAGAGACGGGGGACCCAGAGTCTCCGGGCCTGGCATTTGCCGGCCCTTGGGGTGAAGCCGCAGCGTAACGCGCGGCCGGATGACCTCATCCGAACCCGACAGCTAACTCCGCAGGCGCTGAGAGGTAATCACACATGTCTGAACTTAACGATCAGACGCGCCCTTCCGCGCGTCACCGCGACCAGAACGACACCCAGTTGACCAAGTCGCAGACCGTCCTCAAAAAGGCCGCCCGTGAGGGCAAGTCCGGCAAGCGCATGCCCGTTGTAGCCGGCGTCATCGCCGCCGCGCTGGGTGTTGCATCACTCGGAACCGCTGCCAACGCCGCCCTCAACCTTCCTGAGGCCAGCCGCGTGGCTGAGACGCAGACCGCCGTCGAGGCCAGCAACGCCAAGGCCGCTGAAGAAGCCGCCGCTGCCAAGAAGGCTGCAGACGAAAAGGCTGCCGCCGCCAATGCCGCGGCAGACAAAGCAGCGGCCGATAAGGCTGCAGCTGACAAGGCCGCTGCGGACAAGGCAGCTGCCGACCAGGCCGCCGCTGCGCAGGCAGCAGCTGAGAAGGCCGCCGCCGACCAGGCAGCAGCAGAAAAGGCTGCCGCTGACGCCGCCGCCAAGCAGGCCGCCGACGCCGCTGCTGCCGCCGCCGCAGAAGCAGCCGCCGCCGCAGCCGCCCCCAAGGCTGTTGACGACCCCGCTGCCGCCAAGGCCTACGCCGCCAGCATCCTGGGCAGCTACGGCTGGAGCGCCTCTGAGATGACGGCACTGAACACGCTGTGGGAGAAGGAATCAGGTTGGCGGACCACTGCCACCAACGCTTCCAGCGGTGCGTACGGTATTGTCCAGTCGCTTCCGGCCGGCAAGATGGCTTCTGTCGGCGCCGACTGGCAGACCAACTACCAGACCCAGATCAAGTGGGGCCTGAACTACATCAAGGAACGCTACGGCTCCCCGTCAGCTGCCCTGGCCTTCCACCTGGCCAACAACTGGTACTAAGCCAAGAGCTTTCCCGAAAAGCCGCTCCCGTTCCGGGGGCGGCTTTTCGCGTGCAGGGGGCGCCTATTCGCGTGCAGGGGGCCCTGCATACTTACACAGTCGCGTCACAGCTTCCGCCTAAAGCCCTCACAATCGGCGGCCCCACTGTGAATGCATGACGCTCATAGATCCCGCCACCAGTGCGCTGCCGAACCCCGCCCATGCGGGGAACTTCGCCGCTCCTGCCTTGCCCCACCGGCAGCCGCGGCGCTTTCCCGTGGACACGCGGACCTCAGTCCCTGTCCTGGACGTCACCATTCCCGTCCACAACGAAGAGACCGACCTCGAGGAATGCCTGCGCCGCCTGCACGGTCACCTGGTGGAGTCGTTCCCGCATACGTTCCGCATCACGGTGGCGGACAACGCCAGCACGGACAACACGCTGAAGATCGCCGAGCGTCTGGCCCGCGAGCTCCCCGAAATCGGCGTCATGCGCTTCGAGGAGAAGGGCCGGGGCAACGCCCTGCGCCAGGTCTGGCTCGCCTCGCCGTCCCCGGTGCTCGCCTACATGGATGTGGACCTTTCCACTGATCTGGCCGCCCTGGCGCCCCTGCTGGCTCCACTGATCTCCGGCCACTCAGACCTTGCCATCGGTACACGTCTGTCCCGCAACTCCCGAGTGGTCCGCGGGCCAAAACGCGAGTTCGTATCCCGCAGCTACAACGTCCTCCTGCATACGCTCATGGGGGCCCGGTTCTCCGATGCCCAGTGCGGCTTCAAGGCCATCCGGGCAGACGTCGCCCACAGGATCCTCCCCCACACCCTGGACAACGCCTGGTTCTTCGACACCGAACTCCTGGTCCTCGCCGAGCGCTGCGGCCTCCGTGTCCATGAAGTCCCCGTCGACTGGACGGACGATCCCAACTCAAGTGTCGACGTCGTACGAACCGCCGTGGCCGACCTCCGCGGAATGGCGCGCCTGACGCGCGACCTCGTCACCGGCCGGATCCCCATCCCGGAGCTGCGCGCGGCCCTGGCCCGCGGCCCGTTGCCGGCGTCGTCGCGAACCTCGGAAGCGACCCCACGCGCCAGCCTGTTCGGGCAACTGGTGCGCTTTGCTGTGATCGGCGCGGCGTCCACCGTCGCTTACCTGCTGATCTTCCTGCTGTGCCGGGGATTCATGGACCCGCAGCTCGCCAACTTCCTGGCCCTGATCGTGACCGCCGTCGCCAACACAGCGGCCAACCGGCGCTTCACGTTCGGCATCCAGGGCGGCAACCACGCCCGCCACCATTTCGAAGGCCTGATTGTTTTCAGCATCGGCCTGGCACTCACCTCGGGCGCGCTGGCCCTGGTGCACGGAACCACGACGCCGGACCGCTGGCTTGAGGTGGCAACCGTGGTTGGCGCGAACCTCGCCGCGACCGTGGCACGGTTCCTCCTGTTCCGCCTGTGGGTGTTTCGCCGCCCCACCAAACCCGCCCCTCAGCCCGAGGGTTCCGACAAGACCACAGAGGTGGCAGCGAAATGATCACAGCCCTTCAGCCAAGCCATGCCGTTGACGAACCCGTGACGTCCCCGGAGACAGCAACCCGCCTGAAGCGCCTCGCTTTCGGACAGCAACCACGCTGGGTACGTCCGTCCGCCGCCTCGCTTCTGGTGGGGACCGCGTTCCTCTATCTGTGGAACCTTGCCGCCACCGGGTACGGCAACTCCTTCTATGCAGCAGCTATCCAGGCAGGCACCAAGGACTGGACGGCACTCTTCTTCGGCTCCCTCGACTCCGGCAACGCGATCACGGTGGACAAGCCGCCGGCGTCCCTCTGGATTCCGGCCTTGGTGGGCAGGATCTTCGGCTTCTCCCCTACCAGCATGCTGGTTCCGGAGGCGCTCATGGGGGTCGCCGCCGTCGGGCTTCTGTACCTGACGGTCAAGCGCGTGTCCGGTCCCGCGGCAGGGCTCCTCGCCGGTGGCGCCCTGGCCCTGACACCCGTTGCTGCCCTGATGTTCCGCTTCAACAACCCCGACGCCATGCTGACCTTGTGCCTCGTGCTGGCCGCGTACCTGACGACCCGCGCCATTGAGAAGGCCGGCTGGAAATGGCTGGCCGCGGCCGGCGCAGTGGTGGGCCTGGCGTTCCTGAGCAAGATGCTCCAAGGGTTCCTGATCGTGCCGGGCCTTGCACTGGCCTATCTCTGGGCAGCTCCCACAACCCTGCGCAAGCGGATCCTGCACCTCGGTGCTGCGGGCGCGGGCATCGTTGCCGTGGCGGGTACCTACATCGCGATCTTCCAGCTGACTCCGGCCTCGGCCAGGCCCTATATGGCCGGCTCGGAGGGCAACAGTTTCCTGGAACTGACCTTCGGCTACAACGGGCTGGGGCGCATCACCGGCTCGGGTGAAGGCGGCGCAGGCGGCATGCCCGGGGGTTCCGGTGCGGGCGGCGGTCTGCCGGGCGGTGGCTTCGGGGGCGCCGGTGGTTTCGGTGGCGCTGGTGGCGGTGGCTTCGGTGGCGCGGCCGGCCTGGGCCGGATGTTCGGGACCAGCTTTGGGGGTGAAGTCTCCTGGCTCCTGCCTGCAGCGTTGATCCTGCTGGTGGCGGGGCTGTGGTTTACGCGCCGCGAAGCCCGCACGTCGCGAAGCCGCGCTGCCCTGCTGATGTGGGGCGGCTGGCTGATCGTCACGGCCGGCATCTTCAGCTTCATGAGCGGCATCGTCCACCCGTACTATGCGGTGGCCCTGGCACCTGCGATTGCCGCCCTTATCGGCATCGGATGCGTCGAACTCTGGCGCGGCCGGGCGTCGTGGATGCCCCGGATCGTGCTGGCAGTGGTGGTGCTGGGCAGTGCGCTGTGGTCCGCAGTGCTCCTGGGCCGGGACGCCTCATGGCTGCCGTGGCTGCGGATCGTCGTGGTGGTCCTTGGTGTCCTCGCCGCCGCCGCACTCCTGCTTCGTGTGGATCAACTGGGTGCCTCCAAGCTCAAGGGTGGCCTCCGACGGCTGCCCGCTGCCGCCGTCGTCGTGTTGTCGTTGCTCGCCGGAGGGCTGGGAACCGGGGCGTGGACAGTGGTTACTGCGGCGACTCCGCACTCGGGTTCCATTCCGACGTCGGGACCTGCCGGTGCGGCCAGCGGCGGCTTTGGCGCCCGGGCCGGACTGGACGGCAGGAACCGCGACTTTGGCGATGCGGAGAATGGCCTCGGCGGGACGACCGATCCGACAGCCAACGCCTTCCCGGGCGCCGGAGGATTCGGCGGCCCCGGCGGCGGGAGCACCGCGAACGCCGAGCTGACGGCACTGCTCAAATCCACCACCACCAAATGGTCGGCCATTGTCTCCGGAGCCACCCAGGCAGCCGACCTGGAACTCGCCACGAACACCAGCGTGATCGCCCTCGGCGGCTGGAACGGCGGCGACCCCTACCCCACTCTGGCCCAGTTCCAGGACATGGTGGACAAAGGCCAGATCAGCTACTTCATCTCCGGCGGCGGAATGGGTGGCGGTATGGGCGGCCGTGGCGGCAACTCCGAGGTCGCAGCCTGGGTAGCTGCCAACTACCAGGCCCAAACCGTCGGCAGTACCACCGTCTACAAGCTGGTGGGCTGACCATGACCACGTACTTCAAACCGCTGACTGAACCAGCGGGCCCGGCGAGCGCGGCACAAAGCCGCGTGGCTCCAGGAAGCCGGGCCGGACGTCGCAGCAACCGAAGCCCCGTCCGGTACCGCCTCGAACTCACGGCAGTCCTTGTGGGAACCGCAGTCCTGTACATCTGGGGCCTCGGAGCCTCCGGTTGGGCCAACGCGTTCTACTCCGCCGCAGCCCAGGCCGGCTCGCAGGACTGGACAGCGTGGTTCTTCGGCTCTTCCGACGCCGCCAATTCCATCACCGTGGACAAGCCTCCGGCGGCACTCTGGATCACTGGGCTGTCCGTCCGAATGTTCGGCCTGAGCTCCTGGAGCATCCTGGTTCCGCAGGCGTTGATGGGGGTGGCGACCGCGTGGATCATGTACCTGGCCATCCGCCGGGCAGCGCTCCCCGCCACGGACAACCTCCGCTTGGCGCACCGCGCCGGCCTCCTGGCCGCCGCGGTCCTGGCCCTCACGCCCGTTGCCACGCTCATGTTCCGCTTCAACAACCCGGACGCTTTGCTTGTCCTGCTGATGACCGCTGCTGGCTACGCGGTGGTCCGCTCCATCCAGGACCGGAAACTGCGATGGCTCATCCTTGCCGGGGTATTCCTTGGTTTTGGCTTCCTGGCCAAGCAACTGCAGGTCCTCCTGGTGGTACCGGGCTTCGCGCTCGCCTACCTTGTTTCGGCCCACCCCAAGCCCGGCAAGCGGGTACTCCACCTCCTGGCCGCAGGGGGCGCAATGGTGGCGTCGGCTGGTTGGTGGATTGCCGCCGTCGAACTTGTTCCCGCGAACCTGCGACCCTATATCGGCGGCTCACAGAACAACTCGATCCTGGAACTGACGTTTGGCTACAACGGCTTGGGCCGGCTCAACGGCGACGAGACCGGCAGTGTCGGCGGTGGCGGCAACGGGTGGGGCACCCCGGGCTTGCTGCGCATGTTCGGCACGGAGTTTGGTGGCCAGATCGCGTGGCTCATTCCGACCGCGCTCGTTCTTGGCGGTGCCCTCTTGTGGCTGGGCCGCCGCGCGCCGCGAACCGACGTGGTCAGGGCCTCGGTCCTTGTGTGGGGTTCGTGGCTGCTGGTGACCGGCCTGGTGTTCAGCTACATGCAGGGCATCATCCACCCCTACTACGCAGTGGCACTGGCTCCGGGAATTGCCGGGCTGGTTGGCCTGGGCGGTGTGCTGTTGTGGCAGCGGCGCCCGCAACTCCCTGTCGCCTTGCTCCTTGGGGCGTCACTGCTGGCCGCGGGGCTCACGGCCTTCGCCCTCCTGGGCCAAGCCCCGACGTTCCTTCCGTGGCTGCGGTGGGTGGTGATTCTTGGCACCGTGCTGCTGGCCACCGCCGTTGTCCTGACCGGCCGCTGGCGCCGGGCCTGGTTGACGCGTACGACGGCGGGCCTCGCCGTCGCTGTTGCCCTCGCCGCACCGCTGGCCTACTCAGTGGCGACCGCCGCCGTGCCGCACACGGGGGCAATCGTGAGCGCAGGTCCGGCCACGGCTGCGGGGTTCGGGCCCGGTTTCGGCCGCAACGGATCAGCGCAGGGTGTTCGGGGACCGGCCACACGGCAGGGCACGGGGCAGACGCTGGGCGGGCAGGGTTTTGGTGGCGGCGGTATTAATGGTGGCGGGCAAGGCGGAGCCATGGGCGGGCTGCTTGGTGCCACCACGCCGTCGTCCGAACTGGTGACCGCTCTCAAAGCCGACGCCGACAACTACACCTGGGCGGCCGCCGTCGTGGGTTCCAACAACGCGGCCGGCTACCAACTGGCCACCGGGCTGCCGGTCATGGCCGTTGGCGGGTTCAACGGAACGGACCCTTCACCGACCTTGGCGCAGTTCCAGCAGCTCGTGGCCGACGGGAAGGTCCACTACTTCATTGGAGGCCGCCTCATGCAGGGCAATGGCGGTTCGGATGCTTCCAGTGAGATCGCGGCTTGGGTGGCCGCGAACTATCAGGCGCAGACCATCGGCGGAACCACAGTGTACGAGCTCCGGGGCTAGGGGCTTGCACCTGACGTAGTCCGGGCCGTCTGACAGGGTGGGCCGCTCAGCTCCGTCGTCGGAAATGCCCCGGAATGATTTTCCCGCTACGCACGTGTTCGGGCACCCAGACGTGCCCATGCGATTGTCGGGGTTTCGACTCACTTGATGCGCCGATATCGATGACTGCCGGAGCGGGAGTCAAGGATGCTACACGCCTGCTGTTCTCACCTTCGAAGGCCCTAACCATGTAGTCCAGGGTTTCAGCATCAGCTCCGAGGCTGAGGGCCTCCTCCCGCCAGTGGGATACCGCTTCCGCGACGTGCTGCAGTCTTTCGATGGCCGAGTCCCGGGTCAACCGAAAAGCGTCGGCGAAGTCCAAGAGATCCCGAACGTCCCTATCGAACAGGCCACCGTGTGGAGTGAGCGGAGTTTCCGATGTCCCCACAGGCATCGGATTCACGTCAAACGACGGTGACAGACGCCAGCCTGTTCCAGTCCTTAGAAGTCCGTGGTTTCTCATGTGGTCATCGGTGTTGTTGACCATGGCTATAAAAGCTGCCCGGCTGAACAACTCGTTGGCGTCCTGAACTGGACTCGCAGATAGGTGTGCGACTTCCGAGGCAATTTTTACGTAATCGGGATGCGAGTATGTGTCCAACTGGAGCGCCGTTCGCACGCTCATGTAAGGAATGCGCCGGGAGCCGTCGCGGTCGAATCGCCGTGTGAGGAAAATGTGGGAAAACTCCGTCAGTGGCATGAGCCGCGACTCGGCGACAAGGATGCGTGCCCGCTGTTGGAGTCTGACAGCGACCATTTCCCACATTTGTACGTTGTTGATGTCCGATGTCTTCGGGAACTTAGCCAACAGCATTGACCCGTCATGGTCCCGTATCCAAGCCTTGGGCTGTGCACCGCCAGGAGAAGAACCGGCTCCCATGAGCAAAGAGTTCTCCTCTTTGACTTCACCGGTTTCAGAAAAGAGCCTGGCTTCATCAGCGAGAACTTTGAGGTCGCGGACCCGGGCCTCCCGACCCCACGACGACAGGAATTGGCCGTTCTCCCTGAACCGGAGCGCTCCCTGTCTCGTTTCATCATTGACCAGCAACAAGTAACCCGCCTCGCCCGTGGGCGGGATCCGGCGGGCACCGTCGGCGAGCGCCTTTTGGCGAAGTTCCTGGAACAGCAGCTTTTTACCCCAGTCGTCCGGGGCAGCATCCTGAAATGACCCGAATAGGTCCCGCCCCAGTGTGGGCGTCTGGGGACCACGACGCAGGGGGAGCTCTGGAGAAACTTCGAAAGCTTCCGCTGCCGATAACCAGCTGTCAGCGTATGTGAAAGAGATATGTTCGCGGGAAGAATGGCCGTCCGTTGCAACGTCCATCGTGCCCGCCAAGGCCTCGTTGACGAGTACTTCAATCTGCCTGATGTTTCGGACCGCCATTAGCTCCGCCTCGGGGCACGTTGCCTGTTCAGCAAATGCGCCCGTGCCTTGCCAAGGTCAGTATTCAGAGGATCGACAGCATTAATAAGATCATCAGCAACACCAAGTACTGACGCTACGGTCATCAGGTGCTCAACCTTTCCACCTTCACCCGCTTCAAGACGCATTAAGGTCTGTCGTGAGATGTCCGCACGTTCGGCAACAAGCTCTTGCGACAAGCCGAGAATGATTCTTCGGCTTCGGAGATTCTCCCCTAGACGCTGGGCGGCATCACTAAGAGTCATGTAGCTATTTTGGAGCATTAGAGCAGCTAATACAACAGAATAGCTACTTTATGCTCCAGCGGAGAGCTCGGCGAAGGCCTCTAATCTTCCGGCTCTGCCTCCACGGCACCCCGGACCGCCGCGATGGACGCGGCCACGTCTCCGGCATCCGTGGTCCAGTTGCTCACGGAAATCCTGAGGATCTCCCGGCCCCGCCAGGACGAGCCGGACATCCACACCGCGCCTTCGGCCATGAGACGTTGCGTGATCCTGTGGGTGCGGTCGTCGCTGCCGAAGCTCACGGAGACTTGGGTGAACACCACGTCGTTGAGGACTTCGACGCCGGGAATCGCAGCCAGGCCCTCCGCGAGCGCCCGCGCGTTTGCCGCCAGCCGCTCCACCATGGCGATCACCCCGGACCGGCCCAGTTGCCGCAAAGCAGCCCACACCGGGATGCCGCGTGCCCGCCGGGACATCTCAGGGACCTTCTCCAAAGGGTCACCCAGTCCCGTTTCGCTGGCAATCAAATAGCTGGTGTGGACGCTGAAGGCGCGGCGCAAGGATTCGGGGCGGGAGACGATCGCCAGTCCGCAGTCATATGGGACGTTGAGGGTCTTGTGGGCGTCGGTAGCCCAGGAGTCGGCCTCCTCTACACCGGCCAGCCGCTGCCTCAAAGTCGGGCTCACAGCAGCCCACAGACCGAAAGCACCATCGACATGGACCCACGCTCCACGGTCGTGGGCAACCGCGATTGCTTCTTCCATGGGATCGAAAGCGCCGGAGTGCAGGTTACCTGCCTGCAAACACACCAAGGACGGACCCGGCTGCTCATCCATGGCTGCTGCCAGGGCGTCGGGGAGGATACGGCCCTCGTGGTCAGCATCGACAGGAACGCAGGAACCCAAGCCAAGGTACCGCAGCGCAAGGTCCACTGCGGCGTGGCGTTCCCTGCCCGCGAAGGTGGTGATTCTCGGCCCGCCATTCAGGCCCAGCGACTCAAGGTCCCAGCCGGCTTCGTCCATCAGGTACTGCCGTCCCGCTGCCAGCCCCACGAAGTTGGCGGTGGTAGCGCCAGTGGTGAATCCGACGTCGGCTGTTGCGGGAAGGTGAAGAAGGTCCAGCAGCCAAGCAGCGGCCGATTCCTCGATGGCGGCTGCCGCCGGGGTGGCGAAGCGAAGCCCGGTGTTCTGGTCCCAGGCCGAGACGAGCCAGTCGGCGGCCATGGCCGCGGGCAGGGTGCCGCCCATGACCCACCCGAAGAAACGGCCAGACTGTATGGCCATGAGGCCAGGCTCAGCCAGAGCCGCAAGCTCATCCACTACCTCGGCGGCATCGGTGGCCTCATCAGGAAGGCGCTGCAGGATGCTGCCGGCTACTTGGTCGGCGTCGGATGAAGGGCGGACAGGACGAGTAGGCACTGACGTGAGCCAAGCACCGGCATGGACCATGGCCCGTTCCAATGCAGCCCCGTAAGCCTCCGGCATCGCAGACATGCGCACAGCGTACCTCCGGTTTTCCGGCGGGAACAGACCAGGCCGAACAGTACCGGGCCGAACCTTGCTAGAGGGTCAGCGTCAGGAGGTGGCCGCCGTCGTCATCCTTCACAGCGGTGACCGTCACCGCCGTGTAGTCCGGGATCCGCCACATGCCCTCTTCCAGTTCGCCGCCGGAGTCACCGACGACAACGGTGCGCATACCTGCCGCGCGCGCAGCGGCAATACCTGCGGGCGCGTCTTCAAAAACCACGACGTCGGCCGGTTCGGCTCCCAGCAGCGCCGCGGCTTTGAGATAGCCTTCCGGATGCGGCTTGCCCCGGGTGACGGATTCGGCGGTGACAGCGGTGGGCGGCATGGTCAGGCCGGCAGCCTTCATGCGGATCTCGGCCAGGACGCGGTCCGCGGAGGTGACCAGGGCGATCGCCTCATCCGGCAGACCCGCAAGCAGGGCCTCGGCACCGGGAAGCGCGATCACGCCGTGGGTCCTGGAACGCTCCATCTCGCCAAGTTCTGCGGTCAGCGCCTCAAGATCAGCGTCTGCGGGCGCGTAACGGCGGACAGTGTCCCCTGCCTGGACGCCGTGGGAGGTGCGAAGAATCTCGTCGTAGTCCAGCCCATAGCGTTCGGCGAACTCCAGCCACACCTGCTCGACGATGGCCGTCGAGTCCACCAACGTCCCGTCCATGTCGAAAAGGACGGCGCGGACGGTCAGCGCGGGTGGTTCGATGGCGGAATTCGCGGCGGGGTGGGTCATGGTTCCATCCTGCCGCACCTGGCGGGAGTTACTCACCCATTGGGTCGCTGCGGCAGATACTGGACCGCCCACTTGTTGCCATCCGGATCCGCGAAGTACACGAAGTGGCCCCAGTCCTGGATGTCGATGTCGCTGACGTCCACGCCGTTGGCTTTGAGTTGCTCGTGTGCTTTGTTGATGTCCGCCACTACGATCTGAAGCGACGGTGCCGTACCCGGAGGTGCGTCATTCAGGCCCTCGCCAATGGCGATGGAGCAGGCAGATCCTGGCGGGGTCAACTGCACGAAGCGGATGCCGTCCGTGGGACGCTCATCGTAATCGGCGTTGAAACCAACCTTGTTGACGTAGAAATCCTTCGCCCGGTCGACGTCGGACACAGGGACAAATACCAGTTCAAGTTTCCAGTCCATGCGCCACAGGCTAACGGCGCGGGGAGGAAACCGGTAGGGGTCTCGGATTTCGACAGCCTAAGCCGCCCTCCGCCGCCTCCTAACCCTGAATACGAGGGACATGAGGAAAGCGCATGCCAGGGCACCCAGGCCGCTGATGACAAGGAACTCGACCACGGGCGAATGCAAGACAGTGTCGTCAGTGAAAGCCCGGACGTGCGATACGGCGAAACCCATGGCTGTGTCCGGAAAAACCAACAGGGCGGCAGGGGCGCCGTAGCAAAACAGTGCACGAGACGCCAGTTGGATCGCTCCGATTGCGCTCGGTTTTCGTACAAGATACCGACAAACCGCAGCAGAGGCCCCTGTCCAGATGAGGAACCATAAGACATTCCCTAGGTGGGACCCGGACTCAAATGCCTGGTAAGACTCGAAGATGCCGAGACCGGAATACTGCGCGGACGTTACATAAACGGCGAAGGATCCCAAGGCCCACGGAAACAAGGCAGCTCCCAGCAGGACCCACTTGTGCACGGCCTGTCTTGGCATCGTCGAGTCCTCCCTTTGTTACCAGTTAACGATCACAGCACCATTGGCGTGAACCGGCACGCAAGCAACCTTCAGAACACGGCTATATGTGCGCCCATCGCAGTTACGACGAGCGCACCACAGTTATGACATAAGAAACGGGACCGTGTATTCCTTAGCCGGCCACGCCGTAGAGGCGGTCGCCGGCGTCGCCCAGGCCCGGCACGATGTACGACTTTTCGTTGAGCTTCTCATCAATCGAGGCCAGGACAATGTTCACGTTGGCGTCCGAAAGCTCTTCTTCCAGCTTGGCCAGCCCCTCAGGAGCGGCGAGCAGGCAGATGCAGGTGACGTCCGAGGCGCCGCGCTTGAAGAGGAACTTGATGGCCTCGCGCAGTGTGCCGCCGGTAGCGAGCATGGGGTCCAGGACAAAGATCTGGCGTCCCGTGAGGTCCTCGGGGAGGCGCTCGGCGTAGGTAATGATGTCCAGGGTTTCTTCGTCGCGGGCCATGCCCAGGAAGCCGACCTCTGCGGTGGGGACCAGTTTGGTCATGCCCTCCAGCATGCCCAACCCTGCGCGCAGGATGGGAACCACCAGCGGCGTGGGCTTGGTGAAAGCCGTGCCGATGGTCTTGGTGACCGGGGTCTCGATCTCGACCGGCTGCGTCTTGACCTCGCGGGTGGCTTCATAGGCCAGGAGGGTGACGAGTTCTTCAGTGAGTTGCCGGAAGACCGGTGAAGGAGTGTTCTTGTCCCGCAATACGGTGAGCTTGTGAGCGACCAGCGGGTGGTCCACGACGAATGTGCGCATCCCCCAAAACTATCATTGAGACATGAGCGCCACCGAGCCGTATCACGCAGATCACCTGGCCTGGATGGGGCTTGCCCTGGACGAGGCCAGGCTGGCGCTGGAAACGGACGATGTGCCGATCGGCGCAGTGGTGTTGGGGCCCGACGGCGGCGTGCTGGGTTCCGGACGCAACGAACGGGAAGCCCACGGGGACCCAACCGCCCATGCCGAGGTGGTGGCGATCCGCCAGGCGGCCGCTGCGCTGAGGCAGCGTGCCCTGGATGCCGGTGCTGAGGGCGATGGATGGCGGCTCGAGGACTGCACCTTGGTGGTGACCCTCGAGCCGTGCGCCATGTGTGCCGGTGCGATTGTGTTGGCCCGAATCCCCCGCGTTGTGTTTGGGGCGTGGGACGAGAAAGCCGGGGCAGCGGGTTCCGTGTTCGACATCCTCCGCGAGCGCCGCCTCAACCACTGGGTGGAGGTCTACGCAGGAGTCCGCGAGGACGAGTGCTCGGTACTTCTCAGGGACTTCTTCGCCGCACACCGGGTGCCCGGCTCTCCCCCGCGAGTTGGCACTTAATGACAATCCGGCGGCCCGGGATTGTCATTAACTGTCACTTCGGTGGAGCTTCCAAGGCGCCCAGCACAGTCCTGGCAGTGGATTCCCAGCCGGGAAGGTGGTCGCGGGCCTGAAGGGCGTTGTCCCGCCAGCGTTGCCGACGGGCGTTGTCCGTGAGCCAGGCCCGGAGTGTTCCCGCCAACGACCCTCCCGGATCCCACGCCGTTCCCGCGCCGGTGTCGCCCAGCGCTTCCACGGCACCGGTCCCCTGCCGCACAATCACCGGGATTCCGTGAGCAAAGGACTCCGTCACCACCATCCCAAACGACTCTGACTGCGAGATCAGCACACTCAGGTCCGCCCGATGCCACTGGTCCTGCAACGCCTGCCCGGTCAGTTCGCCCGTGACACGGATGCGGTCCTGCAGACCGTGATGTTCGACGGCGGCCCTCACCTCTGCCGCGTACGCCGGGTCGGCTTCCTCGGAACCGATGAGAGCGGCCGTCCAGGGCAGGTCCTTGACCTGGCTTAGGGCTTGGATCAAGAGTGTTTGACTCTTGTTCGGCAGGAGGGCCGCGACGGCCACGATGTGCTTGGGGTGGGAGCCTTCGCTGATGTCTGCCGGTTCCGCGCCCGGCGTGGCCACCACAATGTCCAACCGGCCGTGCCTTGCCCGCAATTCGGCTGCCGAGTGGGCACTCGGGCAGATGATCCCCGTCGCCGCTGCCAACGCCTTCGCCTCAAGCCCGGGATGGTCCGCCAACGCCATGTGCGAAAGGATCCACACCTTGGTCCCGGCCTGCACGGCGCCCGCAACCTCTTCCGGTGCGCCGCTCGCCACCAAGCCGTCGGCAATCACGGTAGTGCCGCCGTCGAGCGCTTCTTCGAACAGTTGCCGGTCCGTTGGGCTGCCCACCGGCCAATCGCCGTCGACCGTTACTGTCTCAACCATCGCGCCGAGGGTTGTCAGGTGTTCGGCGAGCTTGGCGTTGTACTTGTTGCCGCCGGAGCCGTGCCGGACGTTGCCGGGGACGAGGAAGCGGATGCGCACTTACTTGGCCGCGAGCTCCAGCGAGTAGCCCGCCCAGGCGTCGGGGTTCTCGCGGAGGACGACGTCGATACCAGCCAGCGCCGGTCCGTCCTCGGTGTCCTGGATCCGGGTGGCCATGGCGTCCGCAATGTGCTTGGCGAGGGCCTCGGTGGTGGAGAGCTTGCCCTTGAAAGCCGGGTGCTCGTCCAGGTTCTTGTAGTTCAGGTCTTCGAGGATTTCCTCCAGGATGCCGCCCGCGGCGCCGATGTCCAGGACGATCGCGTCGTTGTTGAGTTCACGACGCCGGAAGCTGACTTCGGCAACGAACGTGGCCCCGTGGAGGCCTTGGGCCGGGCCGAACGCTTCGCGGGGAAGGCTGTGGGCGATCATGAAGTGGCGTCGGACGGTCAGGCTGAACATGTATTAATCCTCCGGGTTTGGATACGCGACCACGTGGCAGAAACCGCCGGGCCGTTCGAACAATTTAACGAGCGTGCTGGGCAGGCTTTGGAACTGGCATTCGCTGGTCAGGAATGTGTCGAACAGCGGGTCTTTGAGCTGGGCGGCCGCTTCCTGCAAGCGCTGCGCGTTGGTCCGCCGGTGCCTGCGGGGCAGCGCCACCGCGCCCACCTGGCTGGAGCGGATGTTCAGCCTGCGGGCATGGAAATCCTCACCAAGCGGCAGGGTGACTTCCTTGTCAGCGAACCAGGAAAGCTCAATGACGTCGGAGTCATCGCCGGCCAGTTGCAGGCTCAGTTTGAGGCCGTCGTTGGAGGCGGAGCAGTGGAAGACGATGTCGTTGTCGTTGTCCGCGTTCCCAGGCTCGGCAAATTCGATGCCCAGCTTGTCGGCGAGGTTTCGCTTCTCCGGGTCCGCGTCCACCAGCTGCAGGCGGCTCAGGGGATACTTCCGCAGCAGTGTCGCCAGGACGCCGCCCACCAAGCCGCCACCGACGACGGCGACCCGGTCTCCCAGCCTCGGCCCGGCTTCCCAGATGGCATTGATGGCAACTTCGACGATGCCGGTCAGCACCGCACGGCGCGCGGGGACATCCGCGGGGATGGGCGTCAGCTGGCTCGTGGGGACGACGTAGAAGTCCTGATGCGGGTGGAGGCTGAAGATGGTCTTGCCGATCCATTCCTCAGGTCCCTGTTCGACGACGCCGACGCTCAGGTAGCCGTACTTGACCGGGCCGGGGAACTCCCCTTCCTGGTGCGGGGCCTGCATCAGATCGGCCACGCGTTCGGGAACACGGCCCTCGTGAACCACCCGTTCAGTGCCCCGGCTGACCCCGGAGTACAGGGTCCTGACCAGGGCTTCTTCTTCTTTGGGGTTCTCAATGGCTTCGGGGCGCAGTTCACCATCGCCGGACTTGGTGACCCAGTAGGCGGTGGCTTGGTGTACGTGCTCGCGAGGAATAGTCATGGTACTTATGAATCTAGTGGCGGGGCGCTTCGGATGGAAGTTGGCGCTGTTTCGTGGGTGATTTCGGGGTGTCCGCGCTGGCGTGTTGGGGTCTCGTTTTGGGGAACCGGGTCCAACTCCGGTACCCTATTTCAGTTGGTGACGTGTCCGAGCGGCCGAAGGTGCAACACTCGAAATGTTGTTTGGTGTAAAAGCCAACGTGGGTTCAAATCCCACCGTCACCGCCAATGAGAACCCCCGGGAAACCGGGGGTTCTCTGCATTTTCAAGAGCCCCACGGTGGATTCATTGCGCAGTTGCGACTACGCCTGAACGCCAATTCACACGCGACACGATTGGCGGGCCGTGAACAAGGTCAAGGCGTCAGCTCGGCGCGGCGGAACCGAAGCTCGCGCAGGGTTCCGTTCAGGGGCGAGCCGGTGAAAGGCAGCTCCTCGAGCTTGATGGCCGATGCTGTCGCGAGGGCTGTGGCGTTGGCTGCGGCCGCCGCCCGCTGAGGCAAGCCGATGGCGGCGGCAAACTCGCGCCAGTGTCTCGCCCTCAGCCCCTTGGCCCTTCCACTGACAGGGAGAGCCATGGTGTCATCTCCGTAGAGGAGCGTGCACGGGATGTCATAGATCGGCGCCACCGCCCGCCCACCCTTCGGACGACCCAGAACTGAAACGTTCTTCGCGTGCAGGTCGCCGTTGCCGGTAAGCCAGGCGAACACGAACTGCAGATAGAGGTTCCGCACGGCCACCGGCCTGGCCTTGCACAATCCCGCCAAGGCCATAACGACATCCTCGGAGCTGACAGCGTACTTGGATGCCGGCGGAAGATTCATGACCTGCGCAGCGTCCTCCAGAGGCAACCGCCGGACGTCACCGCCGTCGTTCTGGATTCGGTCAAACCGCTCCACGAGCAGTCCGTGCAGACCCAACCGGTCGCGGACCACGTTGTGGGCCGCGACGGGGATCTTCAGGGCCTTGGCCCCAGCCAGGTGCGCCGCCTCATTGACCACAAGCTGCCGGTGCAGTGGCGGGTCCAGCTTGAGCAGGTACCGGCGGCCTGCCAGCGCGAGCGGGGTGGTGAGCATCGAGGCGCTGGCCTTGCTCTGGACACCTGGCAGTCCGTGCAGGTCCACGGCCTCGGCCAAGGAGGCAAAGTCGAGGTCTTCAGGCCTGGACGCGTCGGCCAGGGATTCGGGCTCCAGCGGCGGCTGTCCCGCTGGGACGATCTGGACGTCGCCGGGAACATCGGCGCCGACGGCCAACAGAAGGCTGAGCTCGTCCGCCAGGCTCGTCTTGACGGCATCCTTGAGGACGGTCAGGCGGTGGCCTTCGGGCAAGAGACCGGCGAAAAAGGCCGGCAGCGCACCGTTCGGGGATTCGACCGGATCAGGCGCGAAAGGCAGCGTACTTGCGACGGGACTGGCTGCGTACTCCGGGACGTAGCCGAAGACCACACTGCCGCGCTGCGTGCGTTCCAAGTGGCCGGCCAGTACCCCCGATTTGTAGACATCCGCCTTTCGGACGAACTTCAGCCGGGCCAGATCCTCAGCCATCAATGGTCCCCAGTCGCAGGCCCACAGCATTGGCCGCCGCGACAACCGTCTGCAGCGATGGGTTACCCGTCCCCGTTTCAATGGCGTGGACAGTACGAGCGGACGTGCCAATCAGATCCGCGAGAGTGCCCTGCGTGATACCGGCGACCTTCCGGGCATTCCTGATGTTCACACCAATAGCCTTGACGTCATCCATTAGCTGACCGTTTCTGAAATATGTTGCTGATTTGGCTAGCACCGCCTCCTACGGTGCCCGATATGAAGAGATTACGCAACATATTTCCGAAACGCTGTCGTTGCTCACCTCGCAGCCCCTCCCTGGACGAAATCGGCAACATACTTCCGGTTTTCAACCTCGTAGTGACACCCGCAGCAGCGCGGTACATTATTCACGGATGCCGCAATGACACCCTCGGAGCCGCACGGACGGTGGAGGCAACAATGGCCGGGTCGACCAGCAAGACAGGCAAAAGTACCGACTACGAATTCGTCACTGTCTGGCGCGTGGCGGGGACGCGTGAGGAAGTAGTGGACGTCCTTGGAGATGCCGTGACGCTGAAACAGTGGTGGCCGTCGGTCTACCTGAACGTTACGAGAATAACCCCGGGCGGCCCCGATGGAGTGGGCGCTTCCTTCGACCTCCACACCAAAGGCTGGCTCCCCTACACCTTGCGTTGGCGGCTCACTGTCACGGAACCGGTGACCCTGGATGGCTTCGCACTCACAGCCGTTGGCGACCTGAACGGCATGGGGCGCTGGACCCTCGCAACGGATGGCCCTGAAACAGTCATCACCTACGACTGGCGGGTCAGCACAGCCAAACCCCTCCTTCGCAGGCTGAGTTGGCTCCTCAAACCTGCGTTCTCGGCGAACCACCACTGGGCCATGGCCCGAGGTGAGGAAAGCCTGAAACTTGAGCTCCGGCGTCGTAGGTCCACCACAGATCGGGGCAGCGTTCCGGCCCCACCGGGTCCCACCTTCACCTCGCGGCGCAAACAAACGCAGGAAGGACGTTGACGATGCCCGAGGCCTCCAGGAACAGCGTCCTCTGGCTGCCCGAACCCGAGGAACAGGACTACCCGGCCGCGGCGGACTACCTGTCCTTCCTCGGGTCTGACCATGTGGTGAACCAACTGGTGGATGCCCTGCGGAACGAGAGGATCGTGCATAGGAAAGCCAAAGATATTCTCCGCGCTTCCCGGCTGACCCTGCTGCCGGAGGACAACGCCCACGTGGCATCGGACCGGCGCAAGATCCGCAGCGGCAAAAGGCTTTCACCTGTGCTCATGGTGCGCGGGGACCTGTCCCGTGGCATCCCGGCCCAGATTGTCGATGGGTACCACCGCGTCTGTGCCAGCTACTACACGGACGAGAACACTGACATCCCGCTCAAATTGGCGGACCTCCCGCCCGAGCAAAACAGGTGACATTCCTTCAGCTCTCCCTGATTTCCGCAGTGGCCCTCCTGGGGCCACTATTGGCGTTGCCCCGGAAATGGCATCTGCCGGTAGTCCTTGGCCAACTGCTGGCGGGAATCCTCATCGGACGCACAGGACTGAAACTGGTGGATCCAGGGGATCCAACCTTCACGTTGCTGGCTGAT
Organism: Paenarthrobacter sp. JL.01a; assembly: GCF_025452095.1. Lineage (NCBI taxonomy): Bacteria > Bacillati > Actinomycetota > Actinomycetes > Micrococcales > Micrococcaceae > Paenarthrobacter > Paenarthrobacter sp. JL.01a. The sequence continues at coordinate 707,812 of NZ_CP104877.1, read as the reverse complement.
GTCGGCTTTGCCTTGATCATGTTCGTCGCCGGGACCCACGTCCCCGTCCGTGACAAGGCGATCCGGGCGGCCCTGGGTGGTGGTGCGGCGAGAGCTGGAGCAGCAGCTGCGTTGGCGGTGGCAACAGGCATAGGTATCGCTGCCATTTTCGGGACTGGCCATGCACCGTTGTACATTGTGCTGCTGGCGTCGTCTTCCGCGGCCTTGGTGCTGCCGATCGTGGACTCCCTGAGGCTCGGCGGTCCCAAGGTTCTGACAATGATTGCGCAGGTGGCCATCGCTGATATCGCGTGCATCGTTGCCCTGCCTCTGGCCGTCGATCCGCCCAACGCGGGACGTGCAGCCCTGGGTGCGGTCGCGGTCGCGGCATGCGCACTGATCCTGTTCTTCGTCCTTCGCGCCTTGGAGCGCAGGGGCACACGGGACCGTTTGCATGATGTTTCCGAAGACCGGAAGTTTGCCCTCGAGCTCCGGATCCAACTGGCGTTGTTGTTTGCCTTGGCGGGACTGGCCGTCCTCGGCCACGTCTCCGTGATGCTGGCAGGATTCTCCTTCGGCCTGGCCGTGGCGGCAGTAGGCGAACCGAGGCGGCTTGCCCACCAGCTTTTCGCCGTCAGCGACGGTTTCCTGGGCCCCGTCTTCTTCGTTTGGCTCGGGGCGTCCCTGAACCTGAACGACCTCGCCGCCGATCCACGGATGATCCTGCTGGGCCTGAGCCTGGGCGTCGGCACACTGGTGGTCCACTCTGCAATGCGCGTCCTGGGTCAGCCCTTCCCCTTGGCCGTCCTCTCGGCATCGCAGCTGGGAGTCCCCGTGGCGGCGACCACCATCGGATCCCAACTGCACCTGCTGCAGCCCGGCGAAGGCGCGGCCATGATCCTTGGCGCGCTCATCACCATTGCAGCCAGTGCCGTGGCAGGGTCCCGGGCCGCTACTGCGCAGGAAGCCGTAACCAACCCATCCGGGACTGGACCGGCACCGAACTCCCGATAGAATCAAGACGCCTCAACAAGCCAACGCGACAAGAAAAGGGAGGAACCGTGCGCACTTCACAGCCCCGGGCACCCTTCCACGCGTTGCGGTCCGGCGCCATAGCGTTGGTCATCGTGGCCTTGGCGGCCGGCGCCCACGTGGTCGGCGGCGGTTTGCTGCCCATGGCCCCGGTCCTGTTGGCACTGCTGGCCCTCACGGCGTTGGCCACCACGTTGGCAACCCGGTTCAAGCTGAACCTTGTCACCATGGCAGCACTCCTGGGCGCAGGGCAGCTTGCACTCCACGAGGCCTTCACCGCGCTCGGACCCGTAGCCGCCGGCACACCCGGAGCAGCGCACCACCTCGGCAACGAGCCACTGAATCCGGCCCTGCACACAGTCACTGAACACACCCACGAGGTTGGCACCACCGTGGGCGTCCTGATGCTGCTTGCCCACATCGCGGCCACGCTTGGATCTTCGATCCTTCTGGCCAAGGGTGAGGACGCCCTGTGGCAGCTTGCCGCCTGGCTGCGCCCGCTGGTCGCCCTGCCCACGTTGCTCTTCAGGCCCGACGCCGGTGCCTCGCCTGTCGCACTTGGCGCACCTGACGTCTTTATCCCCCGCCCCTGGCGGAACCTTAGGCAAGACAGCCGCCGCGGCCCGCCCGCCGTCGTCGTTCTTACCTAGTTCCGCCCGGCACCAACGCTGCAAAAGCCTTTGCACGGTGACGGGCTTCAAACCCGTACCCCGCGCCGCCTCAGAAGGCGCACCCGAAAGGCAATCCCATGAAGAAGTCCACGCTCCGCCGTACCCTCTCAGCTACCGCCGTCGCCGGCGGAACCGCAGCCCTGATGATGGCCGGAATCGCCGGTGCCTCGGCCCACGTCTCGGTCGATCCGAACAAGACGGCGGCAAACTCCTACGCCCTGTTGACCTTCAGTGTTCCCCACGGCTGCGGCACGTCCGGCACCACCAAAGTGGCCATCAGCCTGCCCGAAGAACTGACGGATGCAACCCCCACTGTGAACCCGAACTGGACCGTGGAAAAGGTGACCGAAAACCTCGCCGAGCCCAAGAAGCTGGAGGATGGCACGTCCATCACCAAGCGGACCAGCCAGATCGTGTACACGGCCAAGGCCCCGCTGGATCCGCACATGCGCGATGCACTGGTCCTTTCGGTGAAGCTGCCGGACTCTGCTGGCAAGACCATCTACTTCCCCACGTACCAGACCTGCGAAACGGGCAAGACGGATTGGATCGAAATCCCCAAGGACGGCCAGAGCGAGGACGACCTGAAGTCGCCGGCTCCGGCCATCGCCATCACCCCGGCAGCAGCAGCGGGTGACCACCACGCGGCATCCACCGAGTCCACGGAGCAGGCAGCAGCAGTAACCGACGACGGCTCGCAGGCCCGTAGCTGGGCCGGCCTGATCGCCGGTATCGCGGGCCTCGGCCTGGGCGGTGCGGCGTTCTTCCGCAGCCGCTCGGCGAAGCCTGCTGCCGTGAAGGCAGAGACGAAGTAACAGCGCAGGTGGCGCCCGGAAGATCACGATCCGGGCGCCAATCCGCGCTGTAACCCGTGGCTGAATTGACTAGGGCCACCGCCGGGGCAAGGCTGGTGCCCATGTGGACTCAGCGCATCAAAACCGGTCTTGTGACGACGACGGCGGCCGCCTCGCTGCTGCTCCTGGCAGCTTGTGGGCCAAGCCCCAGCCCTGCGGACTCGAGCAGTGCCCCGCCAACATCTTCCACTCCTTCAGCGCCCGCGACGTCGGCTTCCCCGTCTGCGTCGGCCACCACGACGCCCTCGCAGACTTCCACGCCCACAGCCACCACTGAGCCACCGGCAGCAGTGGGACAATGCAAGGCCGGCTCGCTGACCGCGGCCACCGATTCCACCGGCGGCGGCGCTGCCGGAAGTGTCTACGAAAAGTTGATCCTGACGAACTCGGGGACGGCCCCCTGCGTTATCGAGGGTTTCGCGGGAGTTTCCCTGACGGCTGACGCGAACGGTGAGCCAATCGGCGAACCCGCAACGCGCGAGTCCACAACCCCCGTCACCAAGATTGAGTTGGCTCCGGGCAAGGCCGCCTGGGCTGAAATCCGCTACACGCAGGCCGGCAACTACGGTGATTGCACCAAGGTCCCCGCGGCTGGCTTCCGCATCTACCCGCCCAACGACACGGCATCTCTGTTCGTCGCCGAGCCGCACGACGCCTGCAGCAACGCCGGCATCAAGCTGCTGACCGTCACCGCTTTCCAGGCTGTTTGATCCCGCCCCCACGGTTCCGGCTTATTCTGTCGGAGCCGTGGGGCATGATGGATGAATGCAGGAGCCGCAGGCGCCCGATGGCGCCATCAGCCGTTTCAGCCAGGCAACCAGGGAATGGTTCCTCGGCGCTTTTTCCGAGCCCACACCCGCCCAGGATGGTGCCTGGAACGCGATCTCCTCGGGTTCGCACGCGTTGGTCGTGGCGCCAACAGGCTCCGGCAAAACGCTCGCGGCCTTCCTATGGGCCCTGGACAGGCTGCACTCCACCCCAGCTGACACGCTCCCTGGCCTTGAGTCCGTGCCTGCCAACGGCAAAGGGCGGGCCAAGCGCCCCAAAACCAAAACCCGCGTCCTGTATATCTCGCCTCTCAAGGCGTTGGGTGTCGACGTCGAACGGAACCTTCGTTCGCCGCTGATCGGCATCACGCAAACGGCAAAGCGTTTGGGCCTTCCGGCACCTCTGGTGACGGTCGGTGTCCGCTCGGGAGATACGACGGCGGCTGATCGCCGAACGCTGCTGACCAACCCTCCGGACATCCTCATCACCACTCCGGAATCACTCTTCCTGATGCTGACCTCCCGTGCCCGGGAAACGCTCAGCGAGGTGGACACCATCATCATCGACGAGGTGCACGCGGTCGCGGGCACCAAACGTGGTGCCCACCTGGCGGTTTCACTGGAACGCCTGGACGCTTTGCTGCCGAAGCCTGCCCAACGGATCGGACTTTCAGCCACGGTCCAGCCCCGGGAGTTGGTGGCACAGTTCCTGGCCGGCCAAGCTCCCGTGGAGATCGTCGCGCCCCCGTCCAAAAAGAACTGGAACCTCACGGTCACTGTGCCTGTGGAGGACATGTCGGACCTGCAGGGTGCGGCCGGCGGTTTCGATTCCGGCCCGGCGTCCGGACTCCAGCCGCAGGCGTCCATCTGGCCACACGTAGAGGAACAGATCGTGGATCTGGTCCTTTCCAAGCAATCCACGATTGTCTTCGCCAACTCCCGCCGGCTCTCCGAGCGCCTGACGGCCCGGCTCAACGAAATTTACGCCGAACGACAGCTGATGGCTGTAGGCGGAAGCGAATGGGGGGCCTCTGAAGAGAACCCGGCTGTTCCGGCTTCCACGGCAACCCCGGCACACATGATGGCGCAGGCCGGCAGCACCACCGGGGCAGATCCGGTTCTTGCCCGCGCCCACCACGGCTCCGTCTCCAAAGACCAGCGGGCCATGATCGAGGACGACCTCAAGTCCGGCCGCTTGCGTTGCGTCGTAGCCACCTCATCCCTGGAACTCGGCATCGACATGGGCGCCGTCGACCTTGTGATCCAGGTGGAATCACCACCCTCGGTAGCCAGCGGCCTGCAGCGCGTGGGACGTGCCGGACACCAAGTCGGCGAGATCTCCGAAGGCGTGCTGTTCCCCAAGCACCGCGCAGACCTCCTGCACACCAGCGTCACCGTGGAACGCATGCTCAGCGGCCAGATCGAGCGGTTGAGCATTCCGGCCAACCCCTTGGACATTTTGGCCCAGCAAACGGTGGCCGCCACGGCTCTGGGCAGCATCGACGTCGAAGAATGGTTCGCCACCGTGCGTCGCTCCGCTCCCTTCGCGAGCCTTCCGCGCTCCGCGTTTGAGGCCACGTTGGACCTGTTGGCCGGACGCTACCCCTCCGACGAGTTCGCTGAACTGCGTCCACGGATCATCTGGGACAGGCACGCCGGAACCATCGAGGGACGGCCCGGTGCCCAACGCCTTGCTGTGACCTCCGGCGGTACCATCCCGGACCGCGGCCTTTTCGGCGTGTACATCATCGGCACGGAAGTCGAGGGCTCGTCCTCTCCAGCCAGCGGGGACGGCAGCGAACCCACGGCATCCGCCCGCGCGGCGAAGGGCGGCCGCCGCGTTGGCGAGCTTGACGAAGAAATGGTGTACGAATCCCGGGTAGGCGATGTGTTCGCCCTTGGCGCCACCAGCTGGAAGATCGAGGACATCACCCACGATCGCGTGCTGGTCTCCCCCGCTTTCGGCCAGCCCGGCAAGCTCCCCTTCTGGAAGGGGGATTCCCTGGGCCGTCCCGTCGACCTCGGTAAGGCCCTGGGTGCGTTCATCCGGGAACTGTCAGCGGCAGATGAGGCACCCGCCATGGAACGCTGCCAAGCCAGCGGCCTGGACGCCTTCGCAGCCAGCAACCTCCTGCAATACCTCAGGGAACAAAAAGAAGCCACGGAGATCGTCCCGAGCGACCGGACCCTGGTAGTCGAGCGTTTCCACGATGAACTCGGCGACTGGCGGGTGGTGCTCCACAGCCCCTTCGGCATGCCTGTCCACGCACCGTGGGCACTCGCCGTCGGACAACGCCTGCAACAGCGCTATGGCCTGGACGGTTCCGCCATGGCAGCTGACGACGGGATCGTTTTGCGCGTGCCCATGATGGAGGACGAGCCACCGGGGGCCGAGCTGTTCCTCTTTGACCCCGAAGAACTCGAGCAGATCGTCACAGCCGAGGTTGGCGGCAGCGCGATGTTCGCTTCGAGGTTCCGTGAATGCGCTGCCAGGGCCCTCCTCCTCCCCCGCCAGAATCCAGCGAAACGGCAGCCCTTGTGGCAGCAACGCCAGCGCTCAGCACAGTTGCTGGACGTCGCCAAGAAGTACCCTTCGTTTCCCATCGTGCTTGAAGCTGTGCGTGAATGCTTGCAGGATGTGTACGATCTTCCGGCTTTGAAAGACATTGCCTCATCGGTGGAACGCCGGGAACTGCGGATCGTGGAAACCACCACCCAGCAGCCCTCCCCCTTCGCAAAGTCACTCCTGTTCGGCTACGTGGCCCAGTTCCTATACGAGGGCGACTCCCCGCTGGCCGAACGCCGGGCGGCTGCCTTGGCCCTGGACTCCACCTTGCTCAACGAACTCCTGGGCCGCGTGGAACTCCGGGAACTCCTGGACGCTGCAGTCATCGACTCCACCGCAATGGAACTGCAACGGCTCGCCCCGGACCGCCGTGTCCGTGGGATGGAAGGCGTCGCTGATCTCCTTCGCCTGCTGGGCCCGCTCAGTGTTGAGGAAGTAGCGGAACGGCTCCAGGGGACAGAGCAAGCGGAAGCAGCCGCCCCGCTGGCCGCGTTGGATCAGCCGGTCGACCCCGACTCACCGGATTACGCAGAGGAAACGCCGTCTGTCGCGCCACACGGCACTGCCGCTGAAGCTACTGCCCACCTCGTTGCCCTGCACAAAGCCAACCGCGCGCTTAAGGTGACCATTGGCGGCGTCGAACGCTATGCGGCAGTGGAAGACGCCGCCCGACTCCGCGACGCCATCGGTGTTCCGCTCCCTATGGGCGTTCCCCTGGCGTTCATCGAACCGGTGAACGATCCCCTGGGCGACCTCGTTTCCCGCTACGCCCGTACCCACGGGCCGTTCACGGCAGCGGAGGCTGCGGCGCGGCTGGGACTGGGCGTCGCCGTCGTCAATACCGCCCTGAAGCGCCTGGCCGGGGATGGCCGCGTGGTGGAAGGCGAGTTCCGGCCCCACGCTGTCGCAGAGCAGCCCGCTGAAGACCCAACTGCAGAGCTCATGAGCCTTGACGCTCCGCCGTCCAGCGAGTGGTGCGATGCCGAAGTGCTGAGGAAGCTGCGGCGTCGCTCCCTTGCCGCGCTGCGGGCCGAGGTGGAGCCGGTTGACACCGCAGCCTATGGCCGGTTCCTCCCGGCATGGCAGAACGTGACCGCCCCGGGGAAGTCCAGAAGCCAGGCGCTGCGCGGGCTCGACGGCATCATCACGGCAGTGGACCAACTCTCGGGGGTACCAATTCCGGCGTCGGCGTGGGAGCCGTTGGTGTTGGCAAGCCGGGTGGCCGACTACAAGCCCGCCATGCTCGACGAACTCATGGCCGCCGGCGAGCTCCTATGGTCCGGGGCCGGATCCTTGCCCGGCAACGATGGCTGGATCAGCCTCCACGTGGCCGACTCCGCCGAGCTGACCCTCAACCCGGACCCCGAGTTCGAACCCGGGGATGCCCAGCAGCGGCTCCTTGAGCACTTCAGCGCCGGGGGTGGGTACTTCTTCCGGCAGCTCACCGAGGTGGCAGGGGGCATGGATGCGGTGCTCAGTGACGATGCCGTCGTCACCGCGCTGTGGGATCTGGTGTGGGCGGGGCGGGTCACCGGAGACACCTTTGCTCCCGTCCGTGCCATGATCTCCGGCGGCAAGACGGCCCACCGGCAGGTCGCCAAGGCTCCACGGGCAAGGGCTCCGCGGATGAGCAGGCTCGGCCGCTCACACGGGACCGGGTTGCTTGGGTCACCGGGCCTCACCGGCGGACGCTACGGTTCGGTATCGGGTGGCATCGCGCCCGCGCCGCCGTCCGCCGTCGGCCGTTGGTCTGCCTTGCCCGCGCCGGAGCTGGACCCCACCATCCACGCCCGGGGCACCGCCGAACTGTTGCTCGACAGATACGGCGTAGTGACCCGTGGATCCGTGATGGCGGAGAACATCCTTGGTGGCTTCGGCTTGATGTACAAGGTCCTGGCCCGGCTGGAGGAAGCAGGCAGGTGCCGCCGCGGTTACTTCATCGAACACCTTGGAGCGGCACAGTTCGCCGTTCCGGCAACTGTGGACCGGCTCAGGTCTTTCACGGAGGATGCGCGCATAGCAAAGGCGGAACCCGTCGCCCTGGCACTCGCGGCAACAGATCCAGCCAACCCCTACGGTGCCGCGCTCCCCTGGCCCGCACTGGCTGTCGACGCCGGTTCGGGGCATCGTCCCGGGCGGAAGGCGGGGGCGTTGGTGGTTATGGTCGACGGCGCCCTGGCCCTTTACGTCGAACGCGGCGGCAAGACGCTGCTCACCTTCAACCAGGACGAGGGCGTGCTGGCAGTAGCTGCCCAGGCCTTGGTTGATGTGGTGCGTCGCGGTGCCGTGGACAAGCTTTTCATGGAGAAGGTCAACGGCCACGACCTCCTGGACACTCCCGTTGCTGCTGCGCTGGCGGCCGCGGGTGCTTACTCAACCCCGAAGGGACTACGGATCCGTGCCTGAAGGCGATTCAATCTGGCGGGCTGCCCACAGACTGCACGAGGCCTTGGCAGGCCAGGTCATCACAGCTTCCGACTTCCGCGTGCCCCGCTTCGCCACACTGGATCTCGCGGGCTGGACCATGGCCGGAGTGGTTCCCAGGGGCAAGCACCTGCTCATGCGCTTGACCGGTCCGGAGGACACCGGGCCCGGAGCCAGCCGGAAACCCCGCGCACTGACCATCCACTCGCACCTCAAGATGGAGGGCAACTGGATGATCTATCCGCCGGGAGGCCGCTGGACCAAGCCCGGGCACACGGCCCGCTGTGTCCTTCGCACGTCGACTGCTGATGCTGTGGGGTTCTCCTTGGGCATCCTGGAAGTAGTGCCCACAGCGGATGAAGACAAGATCGTTGGACACCTCGGACCGGACCTCCTTGGACCGGACTGGGACGAGGAGGAGGCACTGCGCAGGCTGAAGGCAGAGCCGGACGTTACTGTTGGGTTCGCCCTGCTCGATCAGCGGAAACTTGCCGGGATCGGCAACATCTACCGCTGCGACTCATGCTTCTTGTCCGGCGTTCATCCTGCCCTGCCAGTGGGCCAAGTTCCTGATCTGACCAAGATCGTCCGGGATGCCAAACGCCTCTTGGGCGAAAACCTCGGCCCGGGACGCCGGACCACGCTGGGTCCACGTGCCCTGCGCCCCGGTTACTGGGTTTACGGCCGGGAGCGTCAACCTTGCAGGCGCTGCGGAGCCACGATCCGGCGCGGCCTGCTCGCGGGACCCGACGGCACGGAAGAACGCGATATCTACTTCTGCCCGCGCTGCCAGCCGGCCCCGAGCTGAGCCGGTCCTCGTGGCTGCAATGATCCCCGCAGCTGCGACAGCCAGTTGAAACCGCGGCCCGGCCGGGTACTGGATCTTCGTCCGGCCGGGCACAACGGTAACCGCCGCGACGGCGACGCGCGCCCGGCGCAAGGTCCCGTCGACTACTCCAGGAAGCTCCCCAGCCGCCCCAGCAATAGTCGCCGGACCCGCACTTGCTGCGCGCCGCCGTCGGACGCTTTTCTACGCCATCCGCCACCATTTCTGGTTGGCGGAACCGGCGCAATCCCATAATTGCAGACGCGAACCATTCGCGGACCCCCAATCCGCCACATCCACGCATTTGTTGGACTGCGGATTAACCAAATCTCCGGCGTGGGTCAGCTGGAATTGTTGCGCTGCGTTTCCGTTGCATGTAACCAGCTGGATGCGGGCTCCATTGTCAGTGGAGCCCCAGGCCACATCCATGCATTTGCCCAACGATCGAATGGTTCCATTGCTGGCGAAAGTCCATTGTTCCGAGGCGGAGGCGTCGCAATCCCATAATTGCAGTTGGGAACCGTCGACGGCCTGCCGCCCGGCAACGTCGATGCATTTGCCGGCATAACCCTGGATTCGGACAGAGGCCGGCGCGGCCGGTGACGACGGCACGGCCGCCAGTTCGTAAACGCGGACATAATCCACCAGCAGGGATTGCGGAAACACCGTCCCTGCATCCGGAGCGCCTGGCCAGTAGCCGCCAACGGCGAGATTCAGCAGTAGGAAGAAATCATGGTCAAAGGCCCACACCCCGGAAACCGCGGCCGCGCTCTTTCGTGAGTAGGCAATGCCGTCGATGTACCACGTGATGGAGTCTGGGCCCCAGTCCACGGTGAAGGTGTGGAACGCGTCGCCCAGGGCCTTTTTGTTGGGAAGTGTGTAGCTGCCATTGGCCGCGTTGGCGCCGGAATAGCCGGGGCCATGGATGCTCCCCCAGACCGTTCCGGGTTCTTTGCCGACGTTTTCCATGACGTCAATCTCGCCGCTGGTGGGCCAGCCATCGGTGAAGACGTTGTCGCCCAGCATCCAGAACGCGGGCCACATTCCTTGTCCCTTGGGCAGCTTGAGACGGGCTTCGAAACGGCCTTGGGTCCGGCTGAACTTCCCTGCAGTCGTGAGGCGTGCGGACGTGTATTGGCACGGTCCGTAATGGCAGGAGTAGCCCTCGGGATTTTCCCGGCGCACCGTGATGGCCAAGTTTCCCTTGCCATCCAAAGCGGCGTTGCGCGTACTGCCGGTGTAGGACTGCAGCTCTCCGTTGCCCCAGCCCGAACCTCCCGTGTCATGAACCCATTTGCTGTTGTCCGGGGCCGTCCCCGCGGGCCCATTGAACTCATCGCTCCACACCAATGCACCGGCAGCGGGCATTCCGGCTGCCGCCAGCGCCGGAGGCTCAGGAGCGATGAGGGTCGCCACGAGGGTAAATCCGACGAAGACCAGCACCAAGGGCGTGAGTCGTCGCTTCATGAACGCAACTCTGACGGCCCTTTCATACGGAGCGCAAGAGCCTGTGGGCGTGACACGCGAAACGTCACTGGAAGGAAATAATCAACGCGAAAGTACTTAGCAATCCCGTAACGGCGACGAAACGCAGGCGGGAGAAAGTGGGATAAGGAACTTCCGTTCGCAACTGAATTCCTTCCGCTGAGCATCGACGATGCATGCTCCAGGCGCGTCAGCCGTGTCCTCCCACATTTCGCCGTGAAGGCGTCCGGACACCTGCCGCGCCTTTGCCTTTTCCCCAGCAGTTACCGGAGGCTAAATATGGGCATTCGCCAGCAAATTTTGGTCAGGATCCTTGCGGTCCTGGTGGTGTCTTTTGGATTGATTTACATCAGTTGGCGTTGGTCAGGGACCGTTGCGTGGGATGCGTGGTGGATCTCCCTGCCGCTTGTCGCCGCTGAGACGTACAGCCTGGGCGAGTCCACTCTGTACGCGGTCGCCATGTGGAACGCACGACGGCGGCCACCGCCCCCGCCTGCCCTGCCGGGCAGGACCGTGGACGTGTTCATAGCCACCTACAACGAACCCCTCGAGCTCGTCCTCAAGACCGCCATCGCGGCCCGGGACATGGAGTACCCCCACGAAACCTGGATCCTGGATGACGGGAACCGCAGCGCCTTTGCGAGCGCAGCCCGGCAGATCGGCGTGGGCTATATCACCAGAGGTCCCGAGTGGGACGGCCGGCAGCGCTTCGCCAAGGCCGGCAACGTCAATAACGCCCTGTCCATGACCACGGGTGAATTCGTGGCCATCCTTGATGCCGACCAGGTTCCGGAGCCCCGGTTCCTTGACCGCGTCCTGGGCTACTTTGATGCCGAGGAAGTGGCCTTCGTACAGACCCCGCAACATTTCTGGAATGTACCGGACCGTGATCCCCTGGGCAGTCAGGCCGAGCTGTTCTATGGACCCATCCAGCAGGGCAAGGATGGGTGGGATGCCGCGTTCTTCTGCGGCTCAAATGCTGTCCTGCGCAGGGAGGCCCTCATGGCCCTGGGCCTGACGCGCTACACCCGAACCGCCACTGAACACACCTGGAGTGCATTGCGCCGGGGCCGTTCGCGTTTGCAGGATCTCCTGGGTGAGCTGGGCCGCCGGCATCCCACTGCGATGCCGGTGGTTGAGCAGGCGTTGGAGGCGATCAGCCGTGCCGAACAGCAGCTTCGCCGCGGTGAAGTCCTCGCCGAGATCACCTTCGAGCTCAGGGTCTCCTTCCATACGGCGGCGTTGGCTGTTCCGGATGCCATGGAGGATGTCGTGCCGGAGCTTGACGCTGTCCTCGAATCTGTGGACGTCGCCCACACAGACCAGGCATTGGCCATCCATCCGATGGATACCACCACCATTACGGAGGACATGGCCACGGCGATGCACCTTCATGCCATGGGTTGGGGCAGCGTGTACCACCACGAGGTCCTTGTCCACGGGCTGGCCCCGGAGGACGTGTCCACCATGCTCTCGCAGCGGCATCGTTGGGCAGCCGGAACCATGCAAGTGTTTTTCAACGACAACCCGCTGTTCCTGCGCGGGCTGACCCTTGCACAGCGCCTTATGTACCTGGGCACCATGACCAGCTATCTCAACGGCTTCGCGGCACTGAGCTACATCGCCGCGCCGGTGGTGTTCCTGCTCGCCGGCACCTATCCCCTGACGGCAAGTCCTGTGGTGTTCTTCTGCCTGTTCCTGCCGTTCTTTGTCTCATGCCAGCTCTTGTTCCAGGTTGCCGGCAAAGGATCACGCGGTTTGTGGCGCGGCCAGCAGTGGTCCTTTGCCCTGTTTCCCACCTGGATTGCTGCCACCTGCTCGGGTGCTGCGGCTGTCTTCCTGGGCAAGCATCTGACGTTCTCTGTCACGGCCAAGAGCAAGCAGGCGGCGGGCCACGGCTTCCGCCACGTCCGGCTCCAACTGGTGGCGATGGCCATCCTCATTATTTCCTCCGGGGTGGGCATAGCCCGTGCAGCTACTGGTGCGGCGCCGCTTTATCCCACGCTCATCACCCTCGCCTGGGTTGCCCTGGACCTTGCCCTGCTCAGCGTCGTCATCGGGGCCGCCCGGTACCGCGGACCGGGAGAGGAAGAAGTAGATCCGATGCCCGTGCCCGACGAACTCGCCAGCCTCCTTGGCACAGATTCGCTCGCCCCGCCTGCCACCAGGCGCTGACCAGACAAACCCACAAATAAACGCCGTTCCATCCCCCAGCAAGGAGCGACCATCATGTCTACGCTTTCCCATGTCTCAAACGCCACGCCAACATCACTGAAATCATTCGACCTGATCCTCGATGGCGCCTTGGACGCAGCAACGGTCCTCGCCATCCGGCACGACTCCGCCAACGCCGCAACCGACGGGCCCATCCTGGTCCTGTTGGACGTGACCGCAGTGACTTCGGTTGGCGCTTCCGGCGTCGTCGGGCTTTTGGAGGTACTGCACCTCCTGCGCGCCCGTGGCGGAGATTTGCGCCTCTTCGGCAGCTCCGTGGCACTGGAAGACACCCGCCTCCAGGCCCATCTTGGGCAGGTCGCCCGCATCTACGAAAGCCGGGAAGAAGCCGTCGACGGCGGCTGCACACCAGTGCGCGCACGTCACCTGACGCCCCGGTTCGGTGTGCGTAACCTCTTCATGCGTCGGCATCGCACCTTTGGTTGGGGCTGACATGGCCCGGACATCCACAATGATGCCGAACCCGTCCCGGCAGAAAGCAACGCCTCCCACCTTCGCCGGCCATCCCAACCGCAAACGCCGCCGCGCGAGCCTGCTGGTCCCCTTGCTCGTGACAGCCCTGGCAGCTACCGGGCTGGGCTTCGCCTCCAAGGAAGTAGTCCCGATCGTCCAGGCACTATCGCTGTGCAAAGCCGGTGCCGCGGCAGCGATCATCCCCAAAGACGGCGTACTCATGGGGGTAAACCTGGACTGGCACTCCGAAACCCTTGCTGAACACACACAGAATTTGGGGCACAATCCCGCGGTGGTGGTGCAGTTCTCCGACATCCCCTACGACGACGAAACGTGGTCGCACACCACCAACGCCGTCACCCAGGTCCGTGCCGCGGGCGGCGTGCTGCTCCTGACGCTTGAGCCGCACGGCGGCTTGGCGACCATGAGCGACGAAGTCATCGACAAGCTGGCCACCGACTTACGCGCCATCAACGATCAGGGGACGCCCGTCGTCGTACGCTTTGCGCACGAGATGAACGGTTCCTGGTACGCCTGGGGCCAGCAGCCAATCCGCTATGTGGAAGTTTTCCGCAAGGTGGCCGCTGCAGTGCATACCAAGGCGCCGGGCACCTCCATGATGTGGGCGCCGAACTACGGGGGCGGCTATCCGTTCACCGGCGGGCAGTACGCGGCCCGTCCGGGCAGCCCGGATTTCGCCGTACTGGACACCGACCACGACGGCACCCTCACCATGGCCGATGACACCTACGCGCCCTACTATCCCGGGGATGACGCTGTGGACTGGGTAGGAGTCTCGCTGTATCACTGGGGGAACCAGCGGCCTTGGGGCAACAACGATATCGCCGAGCCCGGCAAGTTCCTGGCGATGCTCACGGGAACGTACAACGGCACGGCCGGCAACGACAGTCCGGTGCCCGATTTCTACCAGGTGTACGGCGTCGACCATAACCGTCCGGTAGCCATCCCGGAGACAGCGGCGATCTTCACGCCCGCCCGCAACGGTGCCTCGGAAATGGACGTCAAGCGCACCTGGTGGCGCCAGGTCTTCTCCCCCGAAACCCACCAAAAGTATCCGCAGTTGAAAATGATCAACTGGTTCGAGTGGAAGAAGTACGAGATCGAGATTAACGACGACGTCGACTGGAGGAGCGCTGGATCGCCCGCCATCCGGGACGCGCTGGCTCAGGACCTGCCGGATTGGTTGCGGTACGGCGAGGATTTGGAGGCGTGCCGCTAGGAGCGGCGCAGCGTTACTGGCAGTCCGGCCTCTCGATGGGTGCCATCAAGGACTGGGTTCAGGCAGCGGTTGCGGCCTCCACGGCTTCCGTGGGGGCCGTTTCCTTTGCCCGCTCCGGCACCATGAACCTGGGCAGGAGCACTTGGACGATCGGGCCGATCGCTAAGGCGTACACCACGGTACCCACGCCAACGGAACCGCCCAGCAGGAAGCCAACAGCAAGGACAACCACTTCGATTCCGGTGCGGACCAGCCGAACCGACCATCCCGTACGCCGGACAAGGCCTGTCATGAGGCCATCGCGGGCACCGGGGCCCAGCCGGGCACCGATGTAGCAGGCAGAAGCGATGCCGTTGAGGATCACCGCACCGGCCAGCATGGCGATCTGTCCGCCCAGATGCGAGAACTCCGGGATGAGCCAAAGGCCCAGGTCCGCGAAGAGACCCACCAATACCGCGTTGGCGATGGTTCCCACACCCGGCATCTGCCGAAGGGGAATCCAGAGCAGCAGCACCAGGAAGCTGACCGCGATAACCACGACGCCGATGCTGAGGCCGGTCTTGCCGGCCAGGCCCTGGTGGAAAACGTCCCAGGGGTCCAGACCGAGACCGGCCCGGACGAACATGGCCAGGGAGATTCCGTACATTGCCAGGCCGATCAGGAGCTGCGTGATTCTGCGGGTCATCATGATGTCTATCGTCCAGCAAAACTGGCCTTGTATTCCATAGCCAGTTTGGAATACTGGTCTGATGGCTCCCTCCTTGAATCCCACCGCACTGCTTCGCCTCCTGGGGCAGTGGAACTCCGGCGCCCTGCCCGCCTACCGTGAGCTTGCCGACGTCGTGCGTTTGCTGGTGATGGACGGCCGCATCCCGCTGGACGTCGCCTTGCCCAGCGAGCGCGCACTTGCACAGTCACTGGGCGTCAGCCGGACGACCGTCACGGCGGCGTATGCGAGCCTCCGCGAGCAGGGTTTCCTCACGGCGGGCCAGGGCAGCCGCGGCCGGACCTGCATCCCTCACCGCTCGGCGCCGGCGAGCATGCCTGGCCTGGCCGCGCCGGAAGGCCTCCTGGACCTGGCCTATGCTTCCTTGCCCGCGGCGGGCGAAGCGGTCCACCGCTCGTTCGCGGACGCGCTCACCGAACTTCCGGCGCTCCTGCCGGGGTTCGGATACGACGCCATGGGTGTCACCGCCCTGCGTGAAGCGATCGCGGACAAGTACACGGCCGACGGCGTGCCGACCACCCCCGCACAAATCCTCGTCACGTCCGGGGCGCAGCACGCGCTCAACATCGTGCTGCGCACCCTGGCCGGCAGGCAGGACAGGGTGATGGTGGAACACCCCACGTACCCCAACGCACTGGACGCCATTCGCTCGGCGGGATGCCGGATCCTGCCGGTGGCCCTGCCCCCGGACACCTCACCCGCCTGGGACATCGATGCGATGGTGGCGGCCATGAGCCAGCAACGGCCCGCAATGGCCTACCTGGTTCCGGACTTCCACAACCCGACAGGGCGCATCATGTCCGACCTCCAGCGGAGGAGGCTGGCCCGGGCCGCCGCAGCCGCGGGCACGGTGCTGGTGGTGGATGAGACGCTGCGTGGCCTCAACCTCGACGGCGTACGCACCTCCCCGATGTCAGCATTCAGTTCCGCCGTGGTTTCCATCGGGTCGCTGAGCAAGTCCCACTGGGCCGGCCTCAGGACCGGCTGGATACGCGCGGACGAAGCACTGATCCCCCGCCTCATTGCGACAAGGACCGTGATGGACCTGGGAGGTCCAGTGGTGGAACAGCTCGCGGCCGCGCGCCTGATCAGGTCCTTCTCCGAACCCCTGGAAGCCCGGCTCGGGGAGCTCCGCCGCAACCGGGAGTCGCTGCTGGGCCTGCTGGAGCAACACCTGCCAGAGTGGGACGTGGAAAGGCCGCGAGGTGGCCTGACCGTGTGGTGCCGGCTACCGAGCCCTTGCAGCACAGCCCTCACGGTGCTGGCCCCCGATTTCGGCGTGCGCTTGGCGGCGGGTCCGCGCTTCGGGGTGGGCGGAGCGTTCGAGCACTACCTCCGCGTCCCGTTCACACTGCCCCCGGAGCAACTCGAGGTCGCCGTCCTGGCCTTGCGTGCCGCACAAGAGAAGCTCGACAATTCTCCCCAGCTGCGCCGGACCCTCAAACCCGGGCGCCCGGCCGCCGTCGCCTAACCTTGCCGCCGCACCGCCCAACCCCGGCGCCGCCCAACCAGGGGACAGCACTTGCTTCAATGAGGCTCCGTAGCGACGTTTGCTGTCCCCTAGTTGGGTGAGGTGGCCGCTGAACGCATCCGCTGCTTTGCCGTATTGGTACCCGGGCCGACGGGAACGTGCGATGTTGCCTTCGCAAGGCCGAAGGCCGGCATGCCGTTGTACACCACTTCAATACCCGACGCCGGCACCTGGTACGTCTCGTGCCACACGCCGACGTCCCCGCTGCCCGCGATCTCCCTCATGAACTTCCGCCACGGCCCAAGGTGGGGCGAATCCCGGTCCGCAGCAAATCGCCTCAAGTGTTCCGGGCTTTCCCAGTAGCTCACGATGATCGTGGTCCGCCCGAACCACTGTTCACTACCGAGCAGCCCCGCGTCCGGGTTGGTGGCAAGGTGACGCATCATGGCGGGCATGGCCGAGGCCACTTGGGCAAGCCTGCCAATCTTCCACCACCTGTTGGCCCGCATTCCGATGAGGAACACGGTCACTTCGCTGCGCCCGATGTCGGCTGTGAAACGGCCGGGGAAGATTTCCTGTGCCATGGCGATCCTTATGTTTGTGGAATGTAACCCAGTTTCGTAACAGCGTTATGAAACGATGTTATGAAACAATGGGAAACATGGCAAGACCCATCGTCCACGATCACCTGGTCCAGCAACGGCTGCTGGCAGTCACCGCCGATCTCGTCGACCGGGACGGCCCCGCCCGCGTCACGTTGCGCGACGTCGCCTCCGCTGCAGAAACCTCGACTACGGCCATCTACTCGCTCTTTGGCGGCAAGGCCCAACTGCTCACGGCCGCCATCGACGACGGCTTCCGATCGTTCGGCGAATCCCAGCGCGCGGCGGCAGAAGGCGGACTGCCAAATCTCGGGCGGGCCTATCGCACCTGGGCCTTGGAGCATCCGGCCCTGTACCGGCTCATGTTCGGCGGCGCTCTGGCGTCCTATGTTGAATGCAGCCCGACGCCGGATGTCGCCTCGGACTCGATGCTTCCCCTTGTTGAGGCGGTCACCTCAGCGCAGGAGGCCGGAAGACTCCGGGCCGGGGATCCCATGGTGATCGCGATGGCCATCTGGGGCCAGGTCCACGGCCTGGTAAGCCTGGAGTTGGCACAGATGAACCAGCCGGACACCGACTGGGCGGCCATCTACGATGCCGCCCTTGATGGAGTTGCCCGCGCCTGGGCTCCGTAAGGAACCCAGGCGCGGGACCCGGCCCTTACGCGTATACCTTCTCCAGGAACGCACCCCAGGTTTTCGCGGTCAGCTCCGGGTCTGCCGAACCACTGAAGTCGTGCACGGTCATCCCCACGGGAGCGCCAAAGACATTGCGGCCAAAGAAGCGGTACATGGCATCTGCCGTCCGGAGGCCGAGGAAGTTCTCATCCGAGAAGTCCACCTCGCCGCTGCGCCGCCCAACGCCGTCGAGCTCCAACTCAACAGTAGTCCCCGCAGTGGTTCCATCAACCCCCAGAGCCTTCTTCAGCTGAACGAAACCATCCGGCGTTTGCGACGACGCAGGCGCCTGGATGTCCGTGAATGTCACGGGCTTGCCGTCGAAGAACTGCAAGTACTGGCCCAAGGTGTGCAGGTAGAAGCGGGTGTGCTTGCTGGCGCCGTCGTACTGCTCGTCCCAGTTGTCAGCGAAGATCCCGCTGTGCACGTAATGCAGCTTGGCGCGCCCACCTTCGAGCGGCTCAAGAACGTGCTCGAGTTGGTTGAACCAGCCATCAGGGCCGTCCATCCGCGACACGAGGTGATTCGGGTACTCCTCCACATTTCGCACGGCAGGCCACTGATCCGTGGGGAACATCCAGGCCGCGGTATCGGCGGTGACGGCGTTCCACACGCGCTCGGGGGTGCCGGGCAGCTCGGTATCCGCCACGATTTCGAAGTTCCGGTTGTCAGTCATTGCTTTGGTCCTTGTCTGCTGGTTGTTCTGCTGCGGGAGTGGTTTGTGGTGTGGTTTTCAGTGCGGGGTGAAGGACGACGACGAGCCGGTGCTTGCGCCCGCCACCTGCCTGGGCGGCAGGACCGCCGTCGTGGTACTTGTCCACGAGCTGAGTCACCGCCACCCCGAGTTCTTCCGCGAACGCGGCGCGTTCGGCGGCCGAGCGGAAAGTGATTTCGCCGTCGATCGCGAAGCTGGCCAGTTTTTTCTTGGCCGCGGCTGCGCCGGAAATGAGCTTGCCCATCTCCTGGACAGTGCGGGACGCGAGCGCCAGCAACCAGAAGGCCGAGAAGCGGTCCGCGAATCGGCGGGGGTCCGGCGCAACGGAAGCCAGCGCCACAGGCGAAATCAGGTATGACGCCGCCGTCGCACGCAGTACGCGCTCGGTGACGTTGCCCTTGCGGCGCTCCTCCACCAGTTCCACCAAGCCATGACGCTCCAGGGCCTTGAGGTGGTAGTTCACTTTCTGGCGCGGCAGGCCGACCTTGGCGGCCAACTGGGTGGCCGACGCCGGTTCCACCAGTTCCTGGAGGATGCGTGTCCGGATGGGGTCCAGCGAAGCTTCCGCTGCTGCCGCGTCCTCGATCACTTCGATGTCCAACATGGATCCAGTATGCCTACCGACAATTTTTCTTGTCAAGAACTTTTTTGTGTTCGGTCGCTGGTCCTGTTGCGAGGCAAAGTAGAATTGTCCGGTGATGCAATCCCCCCTCCCCGTACGCGACGGCGTGAACGCCACCCGCCTCCGCCTCCCGGACGAGGGCCCTTGGGACACGGCGATGGACTACATGATGCATCGCTGGGGACACATCGACCCCCAAGGCATCGAGGACCGTTTCGACGCCGGCGAAATCGTGGGTGAAGGCGGCGTGCCCCTGACACGGAGCACCAAGCTGGAGGACCACACCTTCATTTGGTACTACCGCACCCTGCCTCCGGAAAACCGCCTGCCCGTGGAGATCAGCATCCTCCACCAGGACGAGCACATCCTCGTGGTGGACAAGCCGCACTTCCTGCCCACCACGCCCGGCGGCACCTACATCCAGGAATCGGCGCTGGTCCGGCTGCGGAACCTGCTGGACCTGCCGGACCTCATCCCCATGCACCGCCTGGACCGCATGACCGCTGGTTTGCTGCTGCTCTCCACCAACCCGGAGACACGCGGCAAGTACCAGGTGCTCTTCGAAAAGCGCCAGGTTCAGAAAGAGTACGAGTGCGTCTCGGCCGCGACGCCCGCCGCGGGCTATCCCGCCGTCGAATTTCCCGCCACGGTCCGCAACCGCATGACCAAGTCCCGCAGCTATCTGCTGGCCGAAGTCATCGACGGCGAACCTAACGCGGAAACGCGGATCGAGCAAGTAAAAACGTTCGACGCCGGCACTCAGCAGCGCGCGCTGTACCGGCTGGAACCCCACACCGGCAAAACGCACCAGCTGCGGGTGCACATGGCCTCACTCGGCCTCGGAATCGTCAACGACGCCTTCTACCCGGAGCTGCTGGACAAGGCCCCGGACGACTACAGCAAGCCGCTCCAACTACTGGCCCGCGGCATCACCTTCGTGGACCCCATCACCAAGAAGCCCGTGGAATACCAAAGCCAACTGGAACTCAGCGAAGCACACCCCTCCTAAGGCAACGCTGAGCGGAAGACCGCCGTCGTGTCCTCCGAGAACAGCACGAACTCCACCAACTCCAGTGGACCGTCCCCCGTCCCGCCTGCCGCAGCAGAGGTCGCAAACCGTTCAACGGCGTCGAACGCTACCTCGGCGACCTGGCGGGCATCCCAACCATAGATACCCGCGCTGATTGCCGGGAAGGCAATCGACCGGGCACCCAAGCCGGCAGCCACCACCAAGCTCTCGCGGAAGCAGGACTCCAGCAGCGCCGGGTCGGTCTGCCCTGCATGCCGGTTCGGCCCCACGGTATGGATCACCCAGCGCGCCGGAAGCCTGAACCCGGGCGTCGCCACTGCGGCTCCCACGGGCAGCCCATCAGGCAGGCTGGTGCGGCGTAGTTCGCGGCAAGCCTCAAGAAGCTCCGGTCCGGCGGCCCGGTGAATGGCGCCGTCCACTCCCCCACCGCCGAGCAGCGAAGAATTGGCCGCATTGACGATTGCGTCCACTGAACGGGTGGTGATATCCCCCTGAAGGATGTCGATGCGCATGCCCACAGTCTCGCGTCCGAGCGGTGGACGCGGCAAGTGCGGTATTTTGTGCGCATGGACATCACCGCCCCGGAGACCTGGGGATCCGCAATCTACCTGTGGATCGTCCCCATTGTGCTGGGCGATGCCATTTTCCCGCCCATTCCCTCCGAGATGGTGGTGATCACCGGCGGAGCGCTCGCAGCCGACGGTCACGCCAACTTCTGGCTGATCCTTGTCTTGGCCGCATTTGCTTCCTGGCTCGGTGACATGGCGGTTTTCATGCTGTTCAAACGGAGGATCAGCCACGTCCTGGACCGGTGGTCGTGGGGCCGCCGCGTTCACCGCGGTATCCACGAAGCGATCGCCAAAGCGGGCCGCTCGTCCACCTACGGCGCAATCATCGGTGCGCGCTTCATTCCCGGCGGCCGGCTCGCGACGTCCGCGGCAGCTGGAATCGCCAACGTCTCCATCCGCGGATTCGGTTTCTGCGCAAGCCTCGGCGGCGTCCTGTGGGCAGTGTGGCAAGTGGGACTGGGCTACTTCACCGGCTCGGCTACCAAACTCCCGTTCTGGGCCAGCTCGCTCATCGGGGTGGGCGTCGGCCTGGTGATCGGCGTGGTGGTAGGCCTGATCGTCACCCGGCGGCGCGGGTCCCGCTCTCCGGTGGATGAGCCGTTCGACGCCGACGGGTCCGGCAGCGTTGCCCGCCCGGAAGAGAGCTAGACGGGCGACCAGCGTCCGCGGCTGCGGCGCAGCACGTACAGGCTGCCGGTAACAGCAACCCGTTCGACGGCGTCACGCATCATGGCTGCCGACGTCAGGGCGTCGTCGTTCTCACCTGCGTAGTCCCGGTCATTCACTGTGAAGCGAAGGCTGATCTGCGGAACGCCGCCCACGATGTCCAACTGGTTCGATTCCACATGGTGGCGGGTTTCCAGGGCCTCGATCGCCGCGGCCATGACGGACTCCGGAGCGTTTCCCGGTTTGAGGCCAGTGATCTTCAGCTTGGTTTGGAACGACGGCATCCCACCACCCTAACCCTCCCTCACATCCCCCGCCCTTTAAACGGATCCCTCCCCCACATCCCCCGCCCTTTAAACGGATCCCTCCCCCACTGGGTGAGGGAGGGATCCGTTTTACCGCTCGGGATGTGAGAGAGGGTTTAGCCGGTGTTGCGGAGGCCGGCGGCCACACCATTGACGGTGATCAGCATGGCCCGCTGCAGCCGCTCGTCGATCTCGGCGCCGGAAACGGACTCCTCGCGGACACGACGGAGCAGTTCCACCTGCAGGTAGCTGATCGGATCCAGGTACTGGTCCCGGATTTCCAGGGAGCGCTTCAGCGTGGGCTGGGCGTCCAGCAACTCAATCTCGCCGGTGAGCCGTTCCACCTCGGCCACAGTGAGCTCGTACTCGTCACGGATCATGTGGAACAAGCGGTGCAGTTCCTTCGGAACCAACGAGGAAACATAGTGCCCCGCGATCTCCATGTCCGTCTTGGCCAGGGTCATCTCCACGTTGGAGATGACCGAGCGGAAGAAGTGCCAGCGGTCCATCATCTCGCTGAGCTGCCCGGTGTCACCGGCCTCGCGGGCGGCCTTCAAGCCGGAACCGACTCCGAACCAGCCCGGCACGATCTGGCGGGACTGCGTCCAGCCGAAGACCCACGGAATGGCGCGGAGCCCACCGAGTCCTGCGCCGGAGTCCGGACGCTTGGAGGGCCGCGATCCGATGTTGAGGGAGCCGAGCTGTTCCACCGGAGTGGAGGACAGGAAGTAGGCCGGAAGGTCGGGATCGTCGATGAGCTCGCGGTAGCGGGCAAACGCGGCGTCAGAAATGGTCTCCATGACGTTGGCGTAGCGTTCACGCTCGTCTTCAGAGGTCCGCGGCGTACGGTGCAGTGCCGAGCCCTGCATTACCGCGGCCAAAGAAAGCTCAAGGTTTTCCCGGGCAAGATCCGGCAGCGAGTACTTGTCTGAGATGACCTCGCCCTGTTCGGTGAACTTGATTTCCCCTTCAAGGACACCGTTCGGCTGGGCCATTATGGCGTCGTAGGTGGGTCCGCCACCACGGCCCACGGAACCACCGCGGCCGTGGAACAGGCGCACCCGTACACCATGCTTGGCGGCAACATCGCGCAGCTTGCGCTGGGTCTTGTGGATCTCCCACTGGCTGGTCATGACGCCGGATTCCTTGTTGGAGTCCGAGTAACCGAGCATGATTTCCTGGATATCGCCGCGGAGCCGCACCAGTTCGCGGTAGGACGGATCGGACAGCAGCTGGTCCACGATCTCCGCTGAGGCACGCAGTTCTTCCACGGTTTCCAGCAACGGAGCAAAACCGATCTTGGCGTGGGGCTTTGCGCCGAAGAGGTCGATCAGGCCGGCCTCGCGGGCCAACACGGTCGCGGCGAGGACGTCGTCGGCACCACGGGTCATCGAGATGATGTAGGTCTCCACCACGTCCGGGCCATAGGTGTGCAGGGCCTGCCGGATGCTGCGGAAGACGTCATAGGTGCCGTCAGCCGTTCCCTCAAGCTTGATCGGGTGACCGGAGAGCGGACGGCGCGAAGCGAGCTCTGCGCCAAGGAACTCGAACCGCTCTTGGCGGGTCAGTTCGCCGTACGGCTTTTCGGTGCCGAGCCGGTCTACCAGCTGCCCGACGGCGTCGTGGTGGTAGTCGGCATGCTCACGGATGTCGAGGGTGGCCAGGTGGAGGCCGAAAGCTGCGATGGCCCGGCGGACGCGTGCCAGTGCACCGTCGGCCACCAGTGCTGCCGAGTGGTTCCGAAGCGAGGTTTCCAGGAGTCCGAACTCGGCCAGCAGCTCCGGAGTTGTGGAGTAGTCCCGGCCCGGCTCGTGGTGGGTCGAGGCCGCAATACGCCTGCCCGTGTTGATGAGCTTTGCCTTGATGCACGTGAGCTTGAGCCGGTAGGGCTCCTGGGCATTCAGTTCCAGGATGCGCTTGTCCAGGCCCGGCAGGTTCTTCAGGTCCACCTCGATGGAGTCCACCAATTCCTGGTCCGCACCGAACAGCGCAGTCGAGTTGGACAGGACGGAAATCAGATCATCGATCAGTGCGATGCCGATACGGACCGCGTTCTGGTTCTGAAGCTGCAAAATTTCGCGGGTCACTGCCGCCGTGACGTTCGGGTTGCCGTCGCGGTCGCCACCGATCCACGAACCAAAACGGAGCGGCGCACCGGCGGCAGGGAGCTTCACGCCGTGTTCGGCAAGGAGCTCCGCGAGGTCGGTGAGCATTTCCGGCATGGCGTCCGTGAGGATGCTGTTCAGGTAGTAGATCGCGTTGCGTGCCTCGTCCACAGGGGTGGGCCGGACCTGACGGAGTTCGTCGGTCTGCCACATCTGGTCGATGATTTCCGAGAGCTGGCGGTCCTGGCGGCGGCGGGCGGAGGTGCCCTCCTGCGTCGGTTGGGCCAGGACGTCGGAGAGTTTCCGGATCTTGTCCAGCACGGAACGCCGTGAAGCCTCTGTGGGGTGCGCCGTGAAGATCGGACGAACGTCCAGCTCGTTGACAACGTCCTGAAGGACCTGGGGACCTGCCTGTCCGGCGATCTCGGACACGGCCTTGGCCAACCAGCCATCCTTCTCCTGGCGGGTACGCAGGCCGCGCACGCGGTGCACCTGTTCAGCTGCGTTGCTGAGGTGGAAGTAGAACGCGAAGGCCCGGACCAGGTCGGTGGCTTGCTCAAGCGGCAGGGAGGCGAGCAATTCGCGGACCTGGGCAACGACGTCGTGCGCGCTCCAGGGGCCGGTGGCGTCAGCGCCGCCCCGCGCTGCTTCCTTTGATTCCTTGGTCAGCAAGCGGACCTGCTCTACGAGTTCGAGCAGTTCCGGACCGTGCTGCCGGACCAGGGACTCCCCCAACAGGGTGGAAACGCGGCGCACATCGGCGCGCAGTTCTGCAGCGAGGTCGGTGTCTTGATGGGCAGTGTGAACCATGGATACATACCTTCGGGGAGAGGTTTGGCCCGTACACTGCGCTGGATACTGTGAGCCGGATTACTGTTGTTTCCTACGGGATCTTACCCGGCCCCAACCCCAGCAAAGAATGTGTCTCAAAATTTGGCACAGGCTGTTGCGCCCTGCCGTAAAGTCACACCGCGCCGCCCACCACCTGCCCGGCAGCGTATCGCTTCATGGCATGGTGCAGGAGTTCGGGCGCGTACGCACTGTGCGGGCCGAACCGCGCATTCACTTCCAGGACCACCGGCGTTCCGTCCGGCATGCGCCGGATGTCCATATCTACGGCCCCCGTCAGGCCCAGGGCCGCAGTGGCTGCGGCTGCGGTGCCGGCGACGTCGGACGCCGACGACGGCGCCAGCCTTTTGACCGAGACGGCACTGCCCCAGCGTCCGTACTTGAGTTCGGATTTCTCCATCACCACAACAACGTCGCGGTGATCGCCTTCAATTCCACTTCGGTACACCATGGGCGCATATTCAGTTCCCGTGGCGAAGCGCTGAACAAGCCAGGAATCGTCCAAGGTGCGCCAGATGCGTTCGGCGTTCCGGCCGCCGTCGGTGTGTCTTTCCAGGATCTGCACTCCCCGGCCGCCCCGGGACACGCGTGGTTTCACCACCAACCATCCGCCCATCCTGGCCATCGCCTCATTCATGGAGCTGAAGTCTCCGGGTAATCCGAAATCGGGT
This sequence comes from Paenarthrobacter sp. JL.01a, assembly GCF_025452095.1. Taxonomy (NCBI): domain Bacteria; kingdom Bacillati; phylum Actinomycetota; class Actinomycetes; order Micrococcales; family Micrococcaceae; genus Paenarthrobacter; species Paenarthrobacter sp. JL.01a. Next base: position 682,271 of record NZ_CP104877.1, on the reverse strand, counting down.
ACCGGTACGCCGACGTTGTCCAAGCACTTCATGGTGAGGTATTTATCGCTCGCAATTGAGACCGGCGCAGGGTCTGCAATCAGCATCTCGGCGCCGGGGGCAAAGTCTTTCCTGGCCGCTGCTGCGGCCACCAACTCCCCGCTGACCGTCGGTATGACAACATCGACGCCGTGGGCGGCCACGAGTCCGCGCAGTTCCCACAAGTAGCCGGGAGCGTCCACCGGCGAAACCACGGCCACCGCATCTGCTGCCGAACCATGGACCGGCCGCATATCAACACCCAGAACCCAGTGTCCAAGGTCCCTTAGCTGACGTGACAGCGAAAGCCCTGTCGACCCACCGACACCTGTAACCATTACCCGTACCATCGCGGCTCCCATCAGTATTTGCAAACAAAGTTGGCGGTCGTAAGGCCTGTGCCACTAAGGGAGTAGCTGAGCAGGCCGCCGGAACCGGGATCATTGGGCACGGATTCCAGATGAAAGTGGAGGTCACTTCTCTGGACCAAATCCGTCACGCAGGACACCGCATTGGAATTTATCGCCGAGCACGACCAGCCGGCAGGCGCCACTACGGGCTGGGCTCCGATCAGGACATCGTTATCCAGCGCCAGGACAACCTTGCCGCTCCCCAAGGGTTCGGTTCCCGATGCGGTGAAGTTGATATCCCAGCTTGAAACGCTGGAGGTCCCTGCCCCGTTACGGTCCGTCGTGGTGACCCACTTTGCTGAACCGCTGACGGCAGCCAACGACGTCGACGGCGGTTTGGGCGCGGTGGTCGCCGACGGCGTCGGGACTGGTACGGGCGTAGTCTTCGGCTCCGGTGGAGTGACAGGTGCCGGTCGCTCTTCCACGGGCACAGGAGGGGCGTCGGCGGTGGGCGCTGTGACGGTGGGCGGTGCCGGCGGGGGTGTTGGCGGCCTTGGGCTAGGCTCCGGAGACACAGCACCGGTTTCGACGGCGTGGGGCTCCGGAGGAGCGTCGGGCACAATGATGTCCACAATTCCCATGGTCCCCAGCACCAATCCGACAGCGGCCGCCGCGGTGACCGCAGTGGCGACCGGATGAGCCAGTGCGGGTACGGCGAGGAAACCCTTGACCGGTAAGATCCCGCCCAGCACCCCAAGCCCTGCCCCCTTTCCTACCCACGCTGCCAGCGGAATGCCCGTGACCAGGGGCAGGAGAACCGCCCGCATGGTTCCCTGGACATCTTTCAACTCAGCGAGGGCTGCCGTGCATTGTGCACAACCGCGCAGGTGCGCGCGGACTTTGGCCTCGGCGCCGCTGGCGAGGCCTCCTCGAATGTAGGAGCCAAGCTTCCCAGCGAACTCTGCGCAGGCGCTGTCAGCCTTTTCGGCAATGTGGAACTGCAGGTACTGCCTCCGCAATCCTTCACGCGCGCGTACTGCCAGGGCGGAGACGGCATTGGCTGACAACCCCAGGATCGGAGCGACGGCCGCGGGTTTCATCCGTTCAACGTCCAGGTACCACAAGACGGCCTGCCAGCGTTCGGGCAATGACCGGAACGCCTTGGCCACCGTCTTGGACTCGAAAGCCTCGACGGCGGCGTCAGGCCCGGCCATGGTCTGGTCCAGCAAAGACTCGTCGCCACTGGGAACCAGCCTGCCGCTCTTACGATTCTGCTGGTGCGAGAGCCTGGTTACTGTGGATAACAGATAGGCCCGGAAGAAGTTGTCGGGCCCTTTGCCGGCCACCAGGCTCCGGAGTACCGATTGGAAGGCTTCGGCTACGACGTCTTCAGCGTCGCTCGGGTTGTCGACATTACGCTTGGCAACGGTTGAGGCGATGGCTACGTGGCGCTCATAAAGGTGGTTGAAGGCCGACATGTCTCCGCTGCGGACCAGCTCAATCAAATGCCCGTCGTCGTTGACTCCACGGTTGGATTTGTTGCTCGAGCGTGACCCCCGTGCCATCTATGCGCCCCCAAAACGTCATGAACCGTGCCCATATAGATGAAGTGGGGGCCGACTGTGAGACGTGACGCGATTTTGTCCACAATCTTTACCAACGTTCTCTTGGACCTGCGTCGTCACGAAACGGCATCGGCGGGCACTGTTCCGATATGACATCGTTCCGGACAAAGCCACTTGCCGAATGCGCCTTTCCGCGGCATCTTTTGCTGCGCCGGTGGCAAACCACCAGCTACCAGGCAGGCTGGAGGTTCCGCTCGGATTGGTTCCAGCCGGAGGTCCGGACCGTGGTGATGTCCCTCGCCACAAGGGCCGTCATTCCGGCAAACACGGCCAAATCCCTGGGCGCTGCGCGGGCCAGGAATGGCGTGGGCATCAGCGAAACCATGATGGATTTCAGGGCCCTCTTCACGGCGGCGAATCAATCCCTGGACGTGGATGCCCTTCAGTCGCTGGCCGAGGGCTGGGCCGAGGCCACCGAGGCCGCTCCGCCGATTTCCTGCACCGACGTTTATACAGGCCTGGCTACCAAGGCCCATTTCCAACGCCAAATCCACGAGGTCTCGGGGTTAGCCACAGGATGTCAGGGGGCGTATGCGCTGGCTGTCCTCTCGATGCCCGGCCACCGGGGCAGCCACGGCTATTGTTGGACCCAACTGGCCCTCCTCGGAGAGGCAGTGAAAGGACAACTCAGAGGGACCGGGGCAACAGCCATGTACCAGGATTCCGCGATCCATATCCTCTTTCCCGTCAGTGAGGAGAACCTCTCCAGGGTGGTCCAGTGCAAAGCGGCCTTGGAAGCTGTTGAGGACGCCGCCCTCACCCCTGTCCGGATCGCGTTCTATCCCCTGGCGTCCGATGCTGCGGCGGTGCCCACAGTAAAGGCCCCTGTTGTATCCTTCTTCGAATCAAACTGAGGAAGGTCACTGCGTCATGAAGTGACCAAATCTGACACTGACTCTTTGATGGGCCACACCCGGGACTCTCCGGGCGTGCCATCACACGCGGCTCGCGCTGGCATGGGTTGGGGGCCAGCGCGAGCCGTTCCAAGGGAATGCAACCTGCTGGTGCATGGTTGAGAGGAATGCACACAACGCGCGACCCTCAGCCAAGGAGAACCATGAGCTCGCCAACCACAGCAACCGACCCCCTGATCGCCCGTTGGGAGCGGTTCCGTGAGGGGCGGAATTCAGCCCTGGCCACCGAACACGGCTGGCTGACGTTGACGTCTTTCCAGTGGCTCGCCGCGGAGCCGTCTCCGGTGGACCTGGCGCCGGGCCTGTGGTCAACGGACGGAACAACGGCCTTCCTGACTGCCAAAGCAGAGGACGGACTCACGGTAGTGGCCACCGGAGCGAAGGTGGACGGAACCATCAGCGCAGTTCTGGAGGACGAAGAGTCGCTGATGTGGGTCCAGTACGGCGGTACTGACGGCAAGCAGGTCGTGGTGGAACTGGCCATGCGCGCTGACAAGTACGCCATCCGCACCCGCGATGACGCCTCTCCTGTCCTGACGGAGTTCACGGCCGTACCCACCTACGATTACAACCCGGCGTGGGTCATCAATGGCCGTTTTGAGCCCTACGAGGAACCCCAGGATGTCCCCATCGGCACGGCCAACCCGTTGGTGGACGGCGTGCATCGTTCAGTGGGCGAGGTTGTCTTCCACGTCCCGGGCATCGGGCACGAGATCCGGCTCCATGCCGAGGCCGAAAAGCTGGGCGCGCTCAACGTCACTTTCCACGACGAAACCAACGGGGACACCACTGACGAGTGGCGCAAAGTCTTCATCCCCCGGCCCCGGCCCGATGGCTCAGTGGTGATCGATTTCAACCGCGCCATCAACTACCCGAGTGCCTTCACGCCGTACGGCACCTGCCCCATGCCCGTCCGGGGCAACTCGATCGATGTGCGGGTGGAAGCCGGAGAGAAGATCCCGGCGGCCTAGGCGATGGCAGATACGCCCGTCACGGCCCGGCCGGCGATCAGCGAGTTGATCTCATACGAGCCCTCGTAGGTGTAGATGGCCTCGGCATCGGCAAAGATCTTGGCCATCCGGTAGTCGCTGACAATTCCGTTGCCACCGAGGATGGACCGTCCGCGGGCCACGGTGTCGCGCATTCGGGCGCTGCAATAGGCCTTTGCGAGCGCCACCTGGGCCATGTCCGCGCCTCCGTGCCGCACTCCGTTTGCGTCCGTGAAGATGTCCTCCTGCAGTTGGGCAATGCGGACCATCATCCCCATGCTGGCCACCGCGTTTCCGAGCATTTCCACCAGGTTCTGCTGAACGAGTTGGAACCTCGCCAGCGGACGACCGAACTGCAAACGCTCGACGGCGTACTGCCGGGCGACGTCGAACGCCGCCAGTTGCTGGCCTACTGCCTGCCAGGCAACCATGATGCGCGATCCCCGCAGCAGGTGGTTGGTGTCGGAAAAACTGCTGATACCCGAGAACCGGTCAGCCTCGGCAACGTGTACATCCTGGAAAACAATGTCCGCGTTCTGCACTGTCCGGAGGGCTATCTTGTTCTCGATCCGGCTGCGGGTGATGCCCGGCAGTGACGCGTCCACGATGAAGGCCCGCATGGCTCCGTCGGCTTCGTCCTTGGCCCACACCAGCATGTAATCGCAGAACGTCCCGTTGCCGATCCAGCGCTTGGCGCCGTTGACCACCCAGTAATCACCGCCGTCGGAGGCTGGCCTTTCGACCCGGCGGGCGGTGGTTTCCATACCGCCCGCGACGTCGGAACCGTGGTCGGGTTCGGTGAGGGCGAAGGCCCCTGTGGTCCGGAGGTTCGACGCGTCGTCGAGGTAGCGGTCCTGCTGGGAGTCGCTGCCAAAGTCGTACAAGGACTCCACGAAGAGATCGTGGTGGACCATGAAAAAGGTGGCGATAGAGGTATCCACGCGCGTCATCTCCGCGATCACCAGTCCCGCAAACAGGTGCGTGTACCCGCGTTGGGCAGGGGCACTGAGCCGGAGCGCGGCGAGTTTGGGAAGGATGTGCTCGGGGAATTCCGCTTTCTCCCACCATTGCCCGGCATAGGGTGCGATCTCGGTGGCCAGAAAGGCCCGGAGTTCGTTGAGTTTCCGCTGTTCCTGGACACTGAGCAGCGATTCGAAATCGAAGAAATCCGCCGTGGGCAGGCCTGCCACCGAGGCGGGCACGGAACCGGCTGAGACGGGCGCACCGCTGTAATCACCCATCATTTGATTCCCATCCGGATGGCGCCATCCAGGCGGATGGTCTCGCCGTTCAACATGGCGTTTTCCACGATGTGGGCGGCCAGGTTGGCGTATTCCGCGGCCCTGCCGAGGCGTGCCGGGTGGGGAACCTGCTGTCCCAGCGAGTCCTGGGCCGCCTGGGGAAGTCCGGCCATCATGGGGGTCTCGAAAATGCCCGGCGCGATGGTGGCCACCCTGATCAGTGACCGTGCCAGTTCACGTGCCAGCGGAAGGGTCATGGCGGCAACTGCCCCCTTGGAGGCTGCGTACGCAGGCTGGCCGATCTGGCCTTCGAAGGCCGCCACCGAAGCGGTGTTGATGATGACGCCGCGCTCAGGACCACCCAGTTCTGTTGAGACGGGCTCGGTTTCCGCCATGGCCGCAGCGGCAAGGCGGGTGACGTTGAAGGTACCGATGAGATTGATCTGGATGACCTTGTTGAAGGTCTCAAGCGGCAGCACACCGTCCCGCCCAAGAACCTTGCCCGGCGTCGCAATACCGGCACAGTTAACCACGATGCGGAGGGGGCCCAGCGAGGCTGCCGTGTCCACGGCGGACTGGATCCGGGCTTCGTTGGTGACATCAGCCGGGGCAAAGACAGCTTTGCCGCCGACGCTTCGGGAATTCAGTTCCGCCGCGTAGGCCTCACCCGCCGACTGCGGCAGGTCCACCAGCACCACCGAGGCTCCGGCGTCGAACAGTCGCTTTGCCGTAGCGGCCCCCAAACCTGACGCGCCGCCAGTGACCAGGGCCACCGTGCCGTTGATGTCCATCCATCCTCCTTGATGCCGAAATCCGTTAATGCATGTTAACTGGAATTATGATCCAGCGCACCCCGGCTCCCCCGATAGGCTGGGTCAATGACCAGCCATGCCGAGCCGTCAACGAACCCAAGCGAATGGGCCGCACGCGCCAACCAGGCGGCCCGTTCCGTGACCCGCAGTTTTGGCAGGCGGCTCCTGTTCCTGCCCGGTACCCATATCGGCGCCATCAAAATTCCCGGCAACAGTGTCCGCAGCCTTCTGGGTCCGTGGCATTACTGGTGGCAGGCGCATTACGTGGACTGCCTGGTGGACGCCGGCCGCCGGGAACTCGCCACCGGAACAAGGTTCGACGGCGACTCCCGCCCGAGCGCGGGACGGCTCGCCTCCCGGCTGGTCACCACCATCCGGCTGCGGAACCTGCTGAGGTTCGAGAACCATTTCTACGACGACATGGCATGGTTGGCCCTCTCAACGCTCAGGCTCGAAAAGCTGGCGGAGGAAACCAGTAAGCCGGGCCGACGCCGCAATGCCTACGTCCGGAAGCGGTTGACCCTGCAGTTCGACTCAGCCTCCACCGACGACCTCGGCGGGGGCACGTTCTGGAGCACCAAGAGGGACTTCAAGAACACCCCGGCCACCGCTCCCGTAGCCCTTTTCTATGCCCGGACCGGCCACGGTGAACGGGCGCAAGCACTGGTGCAGTGGCTCAACTCCAGGCTCCTGCATCCTGAGCGTGGCGTTTACCAGGACGGCATCCGGATCCGGAACGGGGCTACGGTCCTGGAAGAGGCCGTGTACACGTATAACCAGGGGCCCATCCTCGGGGCTTTGCTGGAACTGGGCGGGCAGGAAAACCTTGACCGGGCCGCACGCCTGGTTGATGCCGTCGCCCGCGAGCTGACGGTACCGGGCACGCGCGTGATCCGTGGCGATGGGACCGGCGATGGCGGCCTCTTTACCGGCATCCTGGTCCGCTATCTGGCGTTGGCAGGGCGGGACAACCGGCTGCCAGAGCCAACACGGCAAACGGCGCGGGGCATGGTCCTCGCCACGGCGGAGGCCTTCTGGTCAAGCCGCCGTGAAGCTCCCGAACTTGCGCGAGGCACTGCACACGGCAACCCTCCTCTGCTCTTCTCCCCCGACCCGCTGCGGCCGGCGACCGAAACCTATCCGGCGGGTACCGGTGTCGAACTTTCCACCCAGCTGCAGGCCTGGATGACCCTCGAAGCCGCCGCCATGCTCTAGCCGGCTTCGGTTTGTTTCGGCTGCTTCTTTTGCGGATACGGGCTCTCATGGCGGGCCAGCATCTCCACAAAAGCTGCGATCTTGCGTGCCCGTGTATCGGCCCGCTTGACCAGGTTGGTCCGGTGGATCAAGGCGAAGCGGTTCTGGGAAGTGAGGACGTCGAACATGGCTTGTGCCTCGGGAACTGCGGCGATTGCCGCGGCGAGGTCTTCCGGTACCACCGAGTCCGCAGGCCCGGCGTAGGCAGCTTCCCAGCGGCCGTCGGCCTGTGCGGCCTCGACGGCGGCCCGCCCGGCGTCGGTCATCCTGCCCTCGGCTTCCAGCCGGGCAATGATCCCTACATTCCGTGCGGACCAGATGCTGCGGCGGCCGCGCGGGGTCATGCGCTGGAAGTAGCTTTCGGCGTCGCGCCTGCGGGTCTGGCCGTCGATCCAGCCAAAGCAGAGGGCCTCGTCAAGTGCGGCGTCGTAGTCCAGTTCCGTGACGTTGCCGCCCTTTTTGTGCAGGACCAGCCACACGCCGGGACTGTCCGCGGCATGCTCGGCCAGCCATGCGCGCCAAGCGGCGCCGTCTTCGACGATCAATTCCTCAAGCTCGATGGGCATGGTCCCATTCTGCTGTGGAAGCGGCGGGCACGGATACGGCCACGCGGAATAGGCTGGGAACCGACCACCAGAAACCGGAGGACCAATGCTGCGAGCCCGCCCCATCCACTACACCTCACGGCCGGAACAATGGTCCGCGCTGCTGCACGCCTTGGGTTTGGCAACGACCGTTGACGACGGTGACTGGAAGGAGTTCGACGCCGGTTCGGGTCGCCTTGCCGTGGCCCGGGTGGAGCACGGCCACCCCCTGGACGCCATCACTGTCTTCAGCGTGGAAGTCGGAGACCTGGAGGAATTCGCACGGCGCACCGAAGACGACGGCACCCAGGCCGAAGTCCACCAAACGCCGGATGGCGCCACTGTGCAGATCTCGGCCGATGACGGGTTCGAGTTCTTCGCCTTCCCGGCTCAGCGGGCAGCCGACGGCTCGTGGGCCACCTCGCCGGAGGCCGATCCCGCCCTCACCGTAGTGGCAACGTGGGTCAGCCCGCTGGTGGGTGTCGCAGCCAACGATCTCCGGAACATCGGCGCCCGGCCCCGAACCGAAGACGACGAATCAGCCACGTTGACCACCAAGAATGGCGGAATCCTGCGCGTCATCCGCGGTGCGGACAGCGGGAACGGCGACCTCGCGTTCGAGTACGACGGCGATCTGGAACCTTTGCTGGGCCGGCTCCACTCTGCGGGCGCCGACGCAAGGCTCGAGGACGATGTCCTGTATGTCGCCAACCCTGATGCCGCAGGTGGGTCGGCGCCGGCGTCGATCGTAGTGGAAAGGTCCCGCGCCGCCAGCACGCAAGCCCTCTAATGCCGCCGAGAGCGGAACGGCCCCTGCAACGGGACGCCGCCACGGAAGTTCCACCGGGGATGCGGTAGAACTTAACCATGAGCGTACGTACACCTGACCCGTATCCAGGCTGGCTTTCCGATGAGGACCTATTCGAAGCCCGCGGCCGTCTGCCCATGGTTTACGTGGAGGCTGTTCCCGTCAGGCTGGATCCGCTCGGATATGTCAACGAAGTAGGCACCCTGCTGCAGGGCGACGCCGACGGCAACATGGTCCGCTACCTCGTCTCAGGCCGGGTACTGTACCGCGAGACCATTCGCGCTGCGCTCCTGCGGCACATGGAAAAGGACCTCGGCCCCCTGGCGTTCCCGCAGCTGCCCATCAGCCCTGTTCCCTTCACGGTGGCCGAGTACTTCCCGGCTCCCTCGCAGACGGGCTTCACCGACGAACGCCAACACGCCGTGTCGCTGGCCTACGTCATCCCTGTCACCGGAGAGTGCGAACCCCGGCAGGATGCTTTGGAACTGACATGGATGACGCCGCAGGAAGTGCTGAGCGACAACGTGCAGCAGGAGTTCGACGGCGGTCGCGGCAACCTCGTCCGGCAGGCGCTCGCTTTCTCGGGCGTCGTTCTCTAGCGGGTCACGGCCCCTCTGACAGCCGGTCTTTGTAGACTGGACGGCGGACCCCAAGAGAACCAAAGGATTTCCGATGACTCACAGCCCAGCCACACAGCAGTACAGGGAAAAGCAGGCTGGGGACCTGCGGCCCGGGGATTTCGTGTTCCCACCCGGCGACGGGCCGGCCCAGGAAATCGTCAGTATCGACGTTGAGAATGATGACTACGGCGTCGCCGCTTTGTTGCTCGTGACGATCGACGACGGCGGCACCTTGCGTATCGCTGTCGGGTCCAGCGTTCCGGTAGGGGACGGTGCTCCCGCGGGCGTGGGTGCCGACGGGATTGTCGACGACGCCGACGCGGCCGCCGGGCCCGCCGTCGTCGTGCCCCCGAGGCCCGAAACCCCACCCACGTACACCGGCCCCAGCGCCGAGGAACTCGCGCTCATCCCCGAGCCGGACGGGACGCCCGAAGCAGTGGTGCGGTCCGCCGCCGCGAACCACAAGGGCAAGAACAGCGTGCAGGTGCTGGCGGAGAGGCTCGCGAAGGGCATCAATACCAAGTCCGGAAGCTGCCTCCGGGACCTCAGCAACCTGGCGTTCGACCTCTGCATTGTGCTGCGGGATCCGGACAACGCCCTGGCTGTGGCGGACCTGCTGAACGTGCTGCCGTTCGACGGGAACCTTGACAGGTGGGCCTCGATCGAGCGGGCCCTGGCTCTTTCCAGTTTCATCTGCCGGGAAGCCGGACAAAGCGAACGCGCAGCCGTGTACGAGAAACTGCTTCGCGCCCCTGAATTCCAGGAGGAAGACCCCTTCAAGGCCCGGGTCAACGCCCGGGTGCGCCAACGCTCGCTGAACGAACCCAACCTGTATGACAAGGAAATCTTCCGCGCGATCGACAACGGCAACCACGAGGCCGAGCGCGACTGGCGCTTCCTGCGCCTGGAAGCGCTGCTGTTCCTGCGGGCACACGGCGGCTCGAAAACCATCAGCGAGGACGAGCTCGCCAGGCGGATCGACAGCGAATTGGAATCCGTGCGCGCCTAGTTTTCGTGCGCCTTGGGCCGGGGAATTTCAAGGCCTGTTATGTGGGCTCGAACGGCGGTAGATTCGGGGCCATGACGAACAATCTGAGCGTTGTGGTTAATGCCGATGCGCAGCAGGTGTGGACCATGCTGCGTGAACCGTCGTTGGTGGCCCAATGGCACGGTTGGGAAGCCGATGATCTCGCCGATGAAATCAAACAAATCTACTTCAACACGGACGTCGTGGAAGGACCCGACCACACGAGCCTGACGGTCAATGGCGGGGACGTTTTTGAGCTTCACCCCGTCTCCGGGGGCACGGAAGTGAGGATCACCCGGGTTGCCTTGGACCATGATTCCGAGTGGGCTGACTGGGACGAGGACATCACGCAGGGCTGGCTGACGTTCCTCCACCAACTGCGCTTTGCCTTGGAACGGCACCCCCACGGTCAGCGGCGGACGCATTTCGTGTCGCTGCCCGGCAAAGGCGGTCCGGCGATTGAGAAGCTTGGCCTCGGGGACCTGCCTCCGGTTGGTGAGGAGTACTCGCTCACGCTCGCTACAGGCGAGAAGATCTCCGGCAAAGTCTGGTTCAAGAGCCGGCACCAAGTGGGCCTTACGGTTCACAGTTATGCCGAGCACGGGGATGGCCTGTTGATCGTCGCCGAGCAACTGCCGATTCCGGAAAAGAGGCCCGACGGCGGCTCCATGGTGATTGCCTCCACTTTCGATTTGGGGGCCCACACCCTGGCGGACATCCGGTCCTCGTGGGACAACTGGAAGGCCGAAAACTACGGCTCCTAGGGCTTATCCGGCAGGTTGCTCCCGGTAAAGCTGGCACACTTGGTAGCGTGCCAGCTTCCTCATCTGCCCCTGCATCTTCCCCTTCGCTGCCCGGTTTGTCCGAGCGGCAATCCGGGTTCTCCTTCTCGGTGGGCACGCGCCTGACCGAGACGTGCTCGCCGTCGTCCTCGCTCGTGGAGGCGAACGGGGGCGCGTTCCTGGGCCGGACTGGAACCATCACCACGCCGCACGGGACAATCCAGACGCCGGCGTTCATCGCCGTCGGGACCAAAGCCACCGTAAAGGCCGTGCTGCCCGAGTCCATCGCGGACCTCGGCGCGCAGGCCGTGCTGGCCAATGCCTACCACCTTTACCTGCAGCCCGGACCGGAAATCCTCGACGCCGCGGGCGGGCTGGGCGCGTTCATGAACTGGTCAGGCCCCACGTTTACGGACTCCGGCGGATTCCAGGTGATGAGCCTTGGTTCCGGGTTCAAGAAGGTCATCGACATGAAGAACGTGGACTCTTCCGGACCTGACGACGCCGTGGCCCCCGGCAAGGAACGGCTGGCGCACATTGACGATGACGGAGTCTGGTTCAAGTCCCACCTCAACGGGGACCGGCACAGGTTCTCGCCGGAGATCTCCATGCAGGTCCAGCACCAGATCGGCGCGGACATCATGTTCGCCTTTGATGAGCTGACTACGCTGCAGAACTCCCGCGGCTACCAGGAAGAGTCGCTGGAACGGACGCGGTTATGGGCGCTGCGGTGCCTGGCGGAGCACTCGCGTTTGACGGAATCCCGCGTGGGCAAGCCGTACCAGGCGTTGTTCGGCGTGATCCAGGGTGCCCAGTACGAGGACCTGCGCCGCAAAGCCTGCCGTGACCTCGGGGCGATGCCTTTTGACGGCTACGGCATCGGCGGGGCGTTGGAGAAGGAAAACCTGGGCACAATCGTGCGTTGGTGCAATGAGGAACTGCCCGAGGACAAGCCCCGTCACCTCCTGGGCATTTCCGAGCCGGACGACATCTTCACGGCAATCGAGAACGGCGCCGACACCTTCGACTGCGTCTCCCCCACCCGCGTGGCCCGCAACTCCGCGTTCTACACACCGTTCGGGCGCTTCAACCTGTCCGGGGCGAAGTACAAGACTGATTTCGGCCCCTTGCAGGAAGGCTGCGACTGCTACGCCTGCGCCAACTACTCCCGCGCCTACATCCATCACCTGTTCAAGGCCAAGGAAATGCTGTCGGCGACGTTGATCTCCATCCACAATGAGCGCTTCGTGGTGAAGATGGTGGACGATGCCCGCCTGGCCATCGAATCCGGGGACTTCTTCGAGTTCAAGGCGGAGACGCTGGGGCGGTACTACTCGTAACTGCGCCGGGTTCGCGGGAAACGTGCGACGGCGTTGGGAAACTTCCAGCGAATTGGCACGTTTCCGGCGAACTCGGCGAGTAGTTAGGCCGCGACTACCCCGTAGCTCGGCTCGCGCTTCTTGATCCAGCCCACCACCAGCACGGTGATCGGCACGAAGATGAACTCGACGGCGGTCTTGTAGAGGAAGCCGACGAGGACGTAGTTGACGAACGAACCCACGTCGGAGATACCGATCACGGACGCCGCAATGCTGCAGAAGATCAGGGTGTCCACGAATTCGCCCACCACCGAGGAACCCATCAAACGCGCCCACAGGCTCTTTTCGCCAGTGCGTGCCTTCATCTTCACCAGGATCCAGGAGTTGATGGTCTGGCCTGCCAGGAAGGCCAAGAGCGAGGCCAGGACAATCTGCGGCACTGGTCCGAGCGCACCCTCGATGGCGGCCTGCTTGGCCGTTCCGTACTCGTCATCGAAACCCGGCAGGATGATGATCACCCAGTAGCAGAGGGATGCGAAGACGGACAAGGCGAACGAGGTAATGATGGCCTTCCGGGCCTCCTTGAAGCCGTAGACCTCGCTCATGACGTCGCCCAGTATGTAGGCCAACGGGAAGAGGAAGAAGCCCCCGTCCGTGATGATCGGGCCCAGCGCTACACCCTTGGAGGCGCCGATGTTGGAGAGGATCAGCACCACGGCCATGATGGCCAACATGATGCCGAAGTAGGGGGAACCTATCGAGGCAAAGCGCGGTGCCGGTTTGCTGAGAGTGCTGGAGCCAGAGGGCGTGGGCATGGGTCATCCGTTTCGTAGTGGTTCGCGCAGGCGGCCCCGACGTGAGGCGGCCCCGCTGTATTAGCACTGGGCGGTGGGGCATGCGGCCGGCACCGGTTACATTGTCCCACCCCGCCCGGCACCCTTACTTACAACCCACCCCCTTCCCCCCAACCCTCACTCACAACCCACCCCCTTCCCCCCAACCCTCACTCACAACCCCCACTTTTGAACACGTTCAATTCGTGCCATACTATTTTCTGAACACGTTCAAAAACCCAGGAGTGACGAATGGCTGCCAAAAGTGAACAAACCCGTCAATTGGTGGCAGACGTCGCGCTGAAGATGTTCCGCGAGATTGGCTTCGAGAAGACCACCATGAGGGCCATAGCCCAGGAGGCCGGGGTGTCGGTGGGCAATGCCTACTATTACTTCGCGTCCAAGGACGAGCTGGTCCAGGAGCTCTACATCCAGGTGCAGGACGAGCACGCCGCGGCCGCCGCCCAGGCCCTCGAAAACGTCCGGGATCTCGCCGGCCGCCTGAAGGCCGTGCTTCACACCGGAATCGACGTCATGACGCCGTACCACCAGTTCGGTTCCGACTTCATCTCGACGGCGATCCGGCCGACGTCGCCCGTCAATCCGTTCGGAGAGGCGTCCACCGCCGCCCGGGACGCGTCGCTCGCGATCTTCCGCACCGCCGTCGACGGCTCCTCGCCCGCTGTCGCCAAGAAACTGCGCGGCGACCTGCCCGAACTGCTGTGGCTGGCGTACATGGGTGTCGCGCTGTTTTGGGTCTACGACGAATCCGAGGGCCAACGCCGCACACGCAGGCTGATCGACGGCGCAGCGCCGCTGGTTGCCCGTGGCCTGTCGCTCGCGAAGATTCCGGGGGTCGGCAAGGTGTTCGACGACGTCCTCGGGCTCGTACGCAGCGTGAAGGAAGACTCGTGAAGACTGTGGTGATCGCGGGTGCTTCCGGCTTCATCGGCAGCTACTTCCGGCGCCGGTTTCTCCAAGACGGTTGGCAGGTCCGGACGGTTGGGCGGGCCGCGTCGGCCAACGCGCAATGGGACGACGACGGCGCCATCACCAAAACGCTGGACGGCGCTGAGCTGCTGGTGAACCTCGCCGGACGATCCGTGAATTGCCGTTACAACGAGCGCCACAAGCGGGAGATCCTGGAGTCCCGGGTGCAGACGACGCGTGCCTTGGGGCGTGCGGTTGCTGGGTGTGCCGAACCACCCCGGACGTGGATCAACTCGAGCACCGGAACCATTTATCGGCATGCGGAGGACCATGCGCAGTCCGAGATTTCGGGAGAGTTGGGCAGCGGATTTTCCGTGGACGTGGCCCGGGCCTGGGAGGACGAGTTGGCAGCTGCTGTCGCGCCCGCTACGCGCAAAGTGCCGCTGCGCATTGCGATCGTGCTGGGCGCCGGTGGCGTCATGGGTCCCCTCCGGAACCTCGCCCGACTTGGCCTGGGCGGGCACATGGGTCCGGGCACGCAGAAGTTCAGTTGGATCCATGTGGAGGACCTGTGTCGAGCGGTGCTGTTCATTCACGAACGGCCAGAGCTGACTGGTCCCGTCAACGCCGCTTCACCCTACCCGGTGGACAATCGTGAGCTCATGGCTTTGGTGCGGCAGAGCCTGGGTGTGCCGTTTGGCTTCCCAACGCCGTCGTGGCTGCTTGCGGCCGGGGCTATTCTCATCCGAACCCAGACCGAGCTGGTGCTGAAAAGTCGATGGGTTGAGCCCCGCAGACTGCTCGATGCTGGATTCGCGTATGAATACCCGTCGCTGGCCGGTGCGCTCAATGAGATCACCGAGGGCTCACTCACGTAACCACCCCACCCGACCAACCCTCACTCACCTACATGTCCGGAGGCGATTATGAACGATGACAGTTGGACTGACGAGGCCGAATATGGGTTGATCGCAGCCGGACCGCGGCACAGCTGGCGATACGGATCAAAGGCCCGGGTGGTGATCGATGGCAAGGGGTTGGCACTCGGAATTGCTGTTGCACACCTGACTTTTTGGTTTTTGCTGACTCTTCAATCACCGGGATGGGCAGTTCTTTTCTTCATCTACAGCCTGCTTCCGGTGTGGGCTGTCGGCGCTGGCGTTGGATCACTCCTAGGGCTGGCGCTGCGGCGGGTCCGTAACCAGTGGGTTCATGTCGCCGCCTTTTTCGCCGGTCCCTTGCTTGTCTGCGTACCGGTGGGCGGGCTGTCGCAGGCCGGTTCGGTTCTGCTCTCATTATCCGTCGCCGTCGCTGGGGGCGTTGGACGACTCTCAATTTGGAAGTTGGTTCGCGTCAACGATCCCGGTCCGGGCCATGGGATGTGACCGAGCGTCCACCCCAAACCCGCGGAACCTGACCGAGCGTCCACCCCAAACCCGCCGAACCTGAGCGAGCGTGCGCCGGAAACCCTCGGGGCGTGAGAGAGCGTGAGCCGGAACCCCGCGGGACGTGAGCGAGCATGCGCCGGAAACCTAAGGAAGTGTTAGGAAATCCGTTCCCGCGTTGGCTGTGCCGTGCATCACCCATAGTTTGGAATACGTCCTCTTCATCCCCAAGAGGGCCTTTCTTAGTCGACGAAGAGCCATGCGCAACGAAGCCATGAGCACCCGCTTCATGGACAGAACGAACACATGCAAGACACGGCCGCCTCAGCTGCTGCCGTCCAGGAAGGTTCATTGATGAGCACCCAACAAGCTGCACCTCTGAGCGAAGCCGCCCAGACCCGCAAGGCAGTGAGCAACATCCTCAAGGGCTCCGCGGGCAACCTCGTGGAATGGTTCGACCTCTACGTCTACACAGTGTTTGCGGCGTATTTCCAGTCGCACTTCTTCAACTCCTCCGACGATCTCCAGGCCGGCCTTGAAGCGATGGCCGTCTTCTCGACGTCGTTCCTTATGCGTCCGATCGGCAGCTGGTTCTTCGGCCGTTACGCAGACCGGAAGGGCCGCAAGGCCGCGTTGACCTTGAGCGTGACCCTCATGTCGGCTGGTTCGTTCGCCATCGCGATCCTCCCAACACAGGATGTCATCGGCCTGTGGGCGCTCATTCTGCTGGTCTTCATCCGCGTGCTCCAAGGCTTCTCGGTCGGCGGCGAGTACGGCACCAGCGCGACGTACATGTCCGAGGCGGCGACGGCCAAGCGCCGCGGCTTCTTCTCGAGCTTCCAGTACGTGACGCTCGTGGGCGGCCAGATGCTGGCGCTCCTGGTGCTCGTGATCCTGCAGAACACCATGACCAAGGAAGCCCTGACTGAATGGGGCTGGCGTATCCCGTTCGCCATTGGCGGCGTGGCAGCGCTTGTAGTGCTTTGGCTTCGCCGTTCCATGGAAGAAACGGTCTCCGCTGACCAGATCCGCGCGGCACACGTCAAGGTTGCAGGGGAAGCACAGCCCGGCACCATGAAGCTCCTGTTCACCAAGCACTGGAAGCCGTTGCTGATCTGCATCGGCATCACCCTTGGCGGCACGGTGGCGTTCTACACCTACACCAACTTCATCCTGAAGTTCATGAACGATACCTCCGGCATCGCCAAGACGGACACTTCGGTGATCAACTTCTGGGCCCTCTTCATCTTCATGCTGCTCCAGCCGGTGTATGGCTTGATCTCGGACAAGATCGGCCGCAAGCCGTTGCTCGTATGGTTCGGTGTGACCGGCGTGCTGTTCACCTGGCCGCTGCTCTCCACGCTTGCAGGCACCAAGGATCCCTTCGTTGCCTTCCTGCTCATGATGGGTGGTCTGCTGATGGTGGGTGGTTACACCTCCATCAATGCCCTGGTGAAGGCCGAACTGTTCCCGGCTTCCATCCGCGCTCTCGGCGTCGGCCTGGGCTACGCAATCGCCAACTCGCTCTTCGGTGGCACGGTTCCGCTCATTGGTGCAGCGCTGCAGAAGGCCGGCCAGGAGGACCTGTTCTTCACCTACGTCACGGCAGCAATCTTCATCTCGCTGTTGGTCTACGTCTTCGCCCTGAAGAACAAGAAGGCCACGCACCTGGATACTGAGCAGGGCCACGCCTGGAAGGGCCGGGGCGATGACAAGAAGGATCTGATCGACGCCTGACCCACCCGATTGTGAGGCACGTTCTGCGCCCGTTGTTACTCCCGGAGGACGCAGAGCGGGCCTCGCAACGTTAAGGGGTGATGGAGCGTTTCGAAAAAGGCGCCCGTAGGTGATCGAGCGTTGGGATGTACGACGGCGGCTGCCGGGCTTGGGTGCCCCGGCCGGCCGCTGAAAGGGGCGGACGCTCCGGGAAAGGAGTAACCTCCAAGACGGACCAAAGCCCCGAGACAAAGAAGGAACCACCGTGCACGTGCTCATCGTCGAGGATGACGACGCCATGGCCTCAGCTTTGAGCGCCGCCGTCGCCTCCGCCGGGCACAAGCACACCCGGGTTTCCCGGGGCGAGGACGCACTCCTGGCACACCGGCAGCATGAGGTTATCCTGCTGGACCTGGGCCTGCCGGATCTGGACGGCCTGGACGTCCTCAGGAAGCTGCGCCAAGTCACCCAGATCCCCATCTTGATCCTGACGGCCCGCGACGACGAACGCAGCGTGGTCCTTGGCCTCCGCTCAGGCGCCGACGACTACCTGGTCAAACCCGTAAAACTCGTCGAACTCCTTGCCCGCATCGAGGCCGTCACCCGCCGGAGCAACCGCGCCGGGCAAGCAGCGCCACACACGATCGTCCTGGGCGAACTGGAGGTGGACCTCGACCGCCGTGTTGCCTCGATCGGCAAAAGGGAACTCCCCCTCACGGCGACGGAGTTCGACCTCCTGAGCCTCCTCGTCAGGCATGCGGGCTCCGTGGTGACCCGCGAACAGATCCTCGACGCACTCTGGGGCGATGCCTTCCTGGCCCATTCCCGTTCAATGGACGTGCACCTGACGGGCCTCAGATCCAAGCTCAAGATGCCGGGGTTCATCATCAATGTCCGGGGCGTCGGCTACCGCGTCGAGCAGCCGTGAAACTCCGGGTCCTGGGCATCCTGAGCCTGTTGGTGGTGATCATCGTGGTGACGGTATCCAGCGTGATCCTGACATCGGCCAGCCGCGAGCTCACCCAGGAGCTGCAAATCAACCGTGTCGCCGCCCTGAACCGCTTCGCGCAGCTGGCAACTGACGCCCTGGAGGACAACAACACCACCCAACTCCAACGTGAAATGAACCGCTACACCGAGCTGTATGGCGAAGGAATCCTGATCCATATGCAAGGCCAAACCCTCCATTCAGGGGAACTTCGCGATGACCAGCCACAGGTCCGGGACGCGCTCGGCCGGGCAAGCCTGAACCTCAGCGACACCACGTTGGATCCCGTTCGCGCCTTCGGGACAGGCAACCAAACCATCTCCCGTTCCTTCGGCACGGCCAGCCAGGTCCTCGGCGAGGTGGTGCTGGAAGTGAACCTCGACGTCGCCCGCCAGAAGTTGCGGGAGCGGTGGCTCGTCGTCGGGGTGGCCGCCGTGGCGCTTGGCGCGCTGCTCCTGCTGGCCGCTGCCCGTATCACCGGCTGGGTTTTGCGACCGGTCCAGCGCCTTAGCAAGGCCGTCCATGAGCTTCAAGCCACCGGCACAACCACCCAACTGCCTGAAGCCGGGCCGCCTGAACTGCGCGAACTCAGCCGCTCCTTCACCACCATGGCCAACACAGTGAGCCAGAGCATGGAATCGCAGCGCCGCCTCATCGCGGACACCTCGCACCAGCTCCGCAACCCGGTCGGGGCCTTGCGTTTGAGGATCGATCTGCTGCAGCTGGCGCTCCGTTCCGAACCGGAGAAGGCCGCCGCTGCCGAGGTCGTGGCCGAGCTTGAGCGGGTGGAAGGAATGCTCGACGGCGTGCTGAAGCTGGCGACCGCGGAACATCGCGCCTCCGCAGGGGCTGCCCACGCCGATCAGGAGTCTCAAAACCAGCGCCTTTCGGTGATCGACCCCTTTCCCATCCTGCAAGGAGAAGTGGAACGGGCATCCCCCGCGGCCGCTCAGACAGGCGCCACAATCGGGCTCAGCCAGCCGCCACGGCCAATCACCATCGCATGCAACCCGGAGGAACTCGCGCATATGGTCGGTGAGCTCCTGGCCAACGCCATCAAATACGCCCCCGCCGCCCACATCGAAGTGGCGACCGAACCCGCCCAAGGAGGCACCGCCGTCGTGATTTCCGACGACGGTCCCGGCCTCCCAGCCGATCAGCGTGCCGTGTCCACCAGCCGGTTCTGGCGGGCGCCCCAACACAGCAGCATCCCCGGCAACGGCCTGGGGATGACGATCGTGGAAAGGCTGGCGGAAGCGAATGGGGCGAGGTTGGTGCTGGAAGACAGCAAGCCACACGGATTGACGGTTCGCTTGGAATTCGGGGGCCCAAGGGAGGGTTCCGATGCCTGACTTTCCCGCGATCTCGCGGCGGAACGCCATGAGAGCCGCCGTGTCGTTCGGTGTGCTGGCAGCGGCTGTTGGCTGCTCCCCGGCGGAGAAGCCTCAAGAACTCACCGTGGCCGGCGGCGAACAGGGCGGCTTCTACCTTGAATTCGCCGCGCTCTTGGCCGACTTGCTGCAACGCGAACGCATCGCGGACAGGGCCCGGGCGTTGACCACCGGCGGCAGTCTCGAGAACATCCAGCGGGTGTTGTCCGGCGAGGCGACCTTCGCCGTCGCCCTGGCCGACGCCGCCGCCCAACCCGCCGCCAGCAGCCACAGCGAAGGACGACTGGTTGCCCTCGGCAAGGTGTACCAGAACTACGTCCACTGCATCGTGCGCCAGGACAGCGCCATCCGGTCGTTCGCGGACCTCGCCGGTAAGACCGCGGGGGTAGGCGAAGTTGGTTCGGGAACCACCCTTACGGCCGGCAGGATCATTGCCGCGGCGGGTCTTGCGCCGCAGACGGCACAGCCGGACAAGGCCGTGAAACAGGTCAACCTCGGCTTGAACCAAGCCATAGCGGCACTTGCCGACGGATCAATCGACGTCATGATCCAGTCCGGAGGCGTCCCGACGGCGCCCATCGCCGCTGCTGCCCAGGACATCGGCGTGCGGCTTCTTGATTTGTCCGGGCTCATTCCGGCAACGCGGGCGCAGTCCGGGTTCTTCTACGACCGCGTCCTCATTCCAGCCAACAGCTACGGCAACGCTCCTGCGGTGTGGACCGTGGGCGTCGCCAACCTGCTCCTGTGCCGCAGCGACTTGGCAGACCACGTTGTTCGGCAGACCGTGGAGCTCATGGTGGAAAAGGCCCAGGACCTGGTGCCGAAGTCGAGCGCAGGAGTTCAGTTCCTCAGCCCGGAGACGCTGATCAACACCGCTGGAGTGCCCTTGCATCCGGCTGCCGAGGCCGCTTACCGGGCCTTGCACGGCTAGCCCCATTTAGGAGTCGCGCAGGAGCAACTGCCAAAATGGAATCATGACTTCAGCCGTTGCCCCAGCCATTGCCCTGACCATCGCCGGCTCCGAAGCGACCGGTGGCGCCGGCGCGCAGGCCGACCTCAAGACCTTCCAGGAACTCGGTGTGTTCGGAATCGCGAACCTCACCTGCATCGTGTCCTTCAACCCGCAGGACAGCTGGAACCACCGTTTCGTGCCGGTGGACCAGCAGGTCATTGCGGACCAGCTGGAAGCCACGACGGCGGCATACGGTGCCGCTTCTGGCGCACCTTCGGTTCTGGACACCGTGAAGATCGGCATGCTCGGCAGCCCGGCAACCATCAGCACCGTGGAGAATGCCCTGTCCGGCGGCACGTTCAAGCACGTGGTGCTCGACCCCGTGCTGATCTGCAAGGGCCAGGAACCGGGCCATGCCCTGGACACCGACCAGGCCTTGAAGGCACAGATTCTGCCACTGGCCACGTACGTCACGCCCAACCACTTTGAAGCCGAGTCGTTGTCAGGGCTCACGATCACGGACGAGGAGTCCCTGAAGGCCGCAGCCATCCGGATCCACGAGATCAGCGGCGCAGCAGTCCTCGCCAAAGGCGGGGTGCGGCTGGAAGGACCCGACGCCGTCGACGTCTACTACGACGGCGAAACGCT
The DNA here is from genome assembly GCF_025452095.1 of Paenarthrobacter sp. JL.01a. Lineage (NCBI taxonomy): Bacteria > Bacillati > Actinomycetota > Actinomycetes > Micrococcales > Micrococcaceae > Paenarthrobacter > Paenarthrobacter sp. JL.01a. The sequence continues at coordinate 661,085 of NZ_CP104877.1, read as the reverse complement.
GGAAGTCCTGCGCGCGCCGAAGGTTGGCGAAGTTGCGGTCTCCGGTGCCGGTTGCTCGCTTGCTGCGGCCGTGACCGCGGAGTTGGCCAAGGGCGCGACGCCCCTGGAAGCCGCCCGCACCGCCAAGGCCTTCGTCACGGCGGGCATCAAGAACCGGGTGTCCTCCGGCGCACCGTTTGACGCGCTGTGGCAGGGCGGGGCATTGAGCTAGCCCTTCCGCTTTCCAGACAAGAACAGCCGCTCCGGAAACCCTTCCGGAGCGGCTGTTGTTGTCAGGGGCTAGCGCGAAACCTTGCCCATCAGCGAGGCGATCGGGCGCAGGAACAACGGCCGTGCCAGGAACCAGGCGGCGGCTGTGAAGACGATGGAGGCCGCGAAGATTCCGAAGCCCCACCAGCTGTTGTCGTTGTTGGCCGCGTACATGTGGTTCAGGTTGTTCAGCGCCCCCGTGGCCAGCACCAGGGTCACATGGACGATCACGAACGCCACGAAGTAGATCATCACGGGGAAGTGGATCTTGCGGGCCAGCTCGATGGGGTAGAACTTGTTGATGGCGGCCTTCTTTGGCCATGCACCGGACATCCGGATACCTGTGATGATAGCCAGCGGCGCGGCGATGAAGACAGTGATGAAGTAGGTCAGGAGCTGGAGGCTGTTGTAGTTGTTCCAGCCGTTCTCAACGGGCCAGTTCAGCGAGGCGTACTGCAGGCCGGCCGAAACCGCGTTCGGGAAGACGTCCCAACTGGTCGGAACGATCCTCAACCATTGGCCGGTCGCGAAGAGCAGAACGATGAAAATGATGCCGTTCAGGACCCACAGGGCGTCCAGGGTCAGGTGGAACCAAAGGTCCAGGCTGATTTTGCTGGGCGGGTTCTTGGTCTTGATGAAACCCTTGTTGTTCCTGGTCCAATACGCCGGCGGGCGGCTAGTGGTGCGCACCTGCCAGCCCGAACGAATGATCAGGACAATGAAGAACATGTTCAGGAAGTGCTGCCAGCCAAGCCACGCCGGGAATCCAGTGGGCGTGCCCTCCGGGATCGCTGAGTGGCCAGGGTAGTCCGTCAGGAACTGCTGCACCGGCTGCAGGGTTCGGAGCCACTGAGCCACCAGAACCACGATCAGGGCCACCACCAAAGCTCCCGCAGTGACGACGACGGGCTTGAACCACCTGTTCGACGTGATCCCGGACGACTTGCTTGAAACGGACATCAGGCCGCGTTCCTCTCTGGCTTGGTTGGCTGCGACCAGTTGGCGCTATATAGCGATTCAACCAGTTGCAGCCCGACGGCGAAAACGGCACCCGGGTTTCGGGGCGTCCCACGTCAAAAATCGCAGCATTCGGATATATGCCGCAATATGTATTTCTAGAACCGACTTCCAAAATTATTTCCCGTCCCTGTTGCGCTGGTCAAGGGTCACTGCTGGCTATGTGGATAATTTCGAGGGTAGGATTCCAGAAAATAACGGTGAAACACGCCGAGTCCTGGCCCATCCGCGAGGGAGTTCCGGTTTGGTCCGCAAAACCTCTGAAGCAGCAACCTCCGCGGGCTCCTGGAAGTGGACACGCACCGCGGCAACGCAGCGCAACCTGTTGGATGCCGCCGCCGACGTGTTCGTGGAACACGGCTTCACGGACGCCAGCATCTCCGACATCGTGGCCCGCGCAGGATCCAGCGTCGGCAGCCTCTACCACCACTTTGGCGGCAAGACCGAGCTCTTCCTGGCCCTCTGGGACGATTACCAAAACGAGCACGAACGCCTGGTAGCCGCCGCAGTGGCCAAGGCCCGCAAAGCCGGGGAAACCGAACCGCTGGCCCTGTTCAACGTCGGCAGCCGCAGCTACTTCGATTACACCTGGAAGCACCGTGACTTGGAGCGCGTGTTCATCGAGGGCGACACTCCCCCGGGCTTTGAGGTCCTCCGTCGTGAACGCGGCCGTGAATGGGTCCGCCAAAACTCTGTGCTGCTCGGAACCAGCGAGGACACCCTGGGACGGCTCACCGTCGCGGTGATCACGGACATCATTACGGTTGCCGGCCACGAGGTCGCCTTGAGTGCCACCAAGAAGGCGGCGGACGACGTCGTCAACGCTGCGGCAGTGCTGGTGGCGCGGCTGGTTCCCTAGCCCAGGTGCGCCGCGAGTTCGCGGGAAACCGGCGAGATCGCCCGGAAACTTCCAGCGATCTCGCAAGTTTCCCGCGAACTCGAGCCTCCGGCCACCGAAAGACTCAGCGCCCGGAGTGGGCCTCCAGGAAGGAGTACACCTCGGTCTCGTCCACGCCGGGGAACGCCCCCGGAGGCATCGCGGCGAGCAGGTGTGAGTGGGCCCGGGCCGAAGGCCACGCGTTTCCGGCCCACTCGTCGGCCAACGCCGCGGGCGGACGCTTGCAGCAATTCGGATCCGGGCAGTTCGACGTTGCCCGGGCCGTGGTTTCACGGCCACGGAACCACTTCACGTGCTGGTACGGCACGCCAATGCTCAACGAAAACTCCCCTGAAGCCGAACGCTCGGTGCGGGCGGTGCACCAGTACGTTCCGGACGGCGTATCGGTGTATTGGCTGTAGGCGCTGAACTTGTCCGGCACATCGAACACAGCCCGCGAGGTCCACGCCTTGCACGACGGCTGCCCCTCGATCGCCCCGGTGTGATCCTGCGGGAACGTCACGCCGTCGTTCTCGTAGGCCTTGTAGATGATGCCGGACTGGTGGGTCTTCTGGAAGTGCGTGGTGATGCCCAGGTGCTTGGTAGCCAGGTTGGTGAAGCGGTGCGCGGCGGTTTCGTACGACACGGCGAAGGCATCGCGGATGTCCTCCACCGCGATTTCCTTGGCAGCTTTGGCCTTTTGCAGGAACTCCACTGTGGCATGCTCGGGCAGCAACAAGGCCGCCGCGAAGTAGTTGGTTGCCACGCGCTGTGCCAGGAAGTCGCCGTAGTTCCGCGGAGTTTCGTGCCCCAGGACGTAGTGTCCCAGTGCCTGCAGCAGCACAGAACGGGGGTCGTGGTCCTGCCTCTGGTTCTGTGTCAGGTAAATTCTGCGGTTCTTCAAATCCGTTACAGACCGCGTGGAATGCGGCAGGTCACCCACATGGTGAAGCGAAAAACCGAGGTTCTCGGCGATGTCCGCAATGACGTGTTGGCTCAGCGGACCCGTAGTGTAGCCGACCCCTTTCAGGACCTTCTGCGCCTCGGCCTCATACTCGGGGAAATAGTTACCGCGCTCGCGCATCATGGCACGCAACTCGCCGTTCGCGCGGCGGGCTTCCTCCGGCGTCGCGGCTTGCTCATTAAGTTTGCGTTCGAGCTCCTGAAGCAGCCCCACCTGCGACTCCAGAACCTCCAGCGGAAGCCGCGAGCTGATGCGGATTTTGGGCAGGTTCAGCGACTCGTACAGGGGTCCGCGCTGGTACCGTTCGAGCTCGATTTCCAAGGCTGCGCGGCGGCTCGGCGGTTCCGCACCAAGCAATTGGTCGATGCTCACGTTGAGGGACGCGGCCAGCTGCTGAAGCAGTCCCAGTTTGGGCTCGCGCTTGCCGTTTTCAATCAGGCTCAGCTGGCTTGGTGCGGTCCCGACGGCGGCACTCAGGTCATCGAGCGTCAGGCCGGCTTGCTTGCGCAGGTGGCGCACGCGGCGGCCGAGGCTGATGACGTCCAGTTCGGGGGTTGCAGGGGACGACGACGGCGACGCGACGTCTCGATTCCAGCTTGAAGGCGACATTTCTTGAGAATACGCGAAGAACTGCATTTCTTTCCATACTTTTCCTCTAGAAAGGCCCTTGAAAGTGCAGAAAAGTAGTTCTCACGAAAAAGAAATACAGACCCCGGTGAGCCGGCCGAAGCAGCAAGGAAGCTGCGGAGGCCAGCCCGGGAGCCCCGCCAGGATATTAGGAGACATGCAATGACCGCATCGTTTGAACCAGCAGAGCAGACCGCCGAGCAGCAGGCAGCAGCGCTGGAACTTGAATGGTCCGCCAACCCGCGCTGGGAGGGCGTCACCCGTGATTACTCAGCTTCCGACGTCGTCCGCCTCCGCGGTCGCGTCTCCGAAGAGCACACCCTGGCCCGCCGCGGTTCGGAGAAGCTCTGGAAGCAGCTCACCGAGGAAGCCCCGAACGGCGGCTACACCAACGCCCTCGGTGCACTGACCGGCAACCAGGCCGTCCAGCAGGTCAAGGCGGGACTGCGAGCCATCTACCTGTCCGGCTGGCAGGTTGCAGCCGACGCCAACCTCTCCGGTCACACCTACCCGGACCAGTCCCTGTACCCGGCCAACTCGGTGCCGCAGGTTGTCCGCCGCATCAACAACGCACTGCTCCGCGCAGACCAGATCGAATACGCCGAGGGCGTCAAGACCGTTGAGGACTGGCTGGTGCCGATCGTCGCCGACGCCGAGGCCGGCTTCGGTGGCCCGCTCAACGCCTACGAGCTCATGAAATCCATGATTACCGCCGGCGCCTCAGGCGTGCACTGGGAAGACCAGCTCGCATCCGAGAAGAAGTGCGGACACCTCGGCGGCAAGGTCCTGATCCCCACCCAGCAGCACATCCGGACCCTGAACGCAGCCCGCTTGGCAGCCGACGTCGCCGGTACCCCGACCGTCGTCATCGCCCGCACCGACGCCGAGGCAGCAACCCTGATCACCTCCGACGTCGATGAGCGCGACCAGGAATTCATCACCGGTGAACGTACCCCCGAGGGCTTCTACAAGGTCCGCAACGGCATCGAACCCTGCATTGCCCGCGCCAAGGCCTACGCACCGTACTCCGACCTCATCTGGATGGAGACGGGTACCCCGGACCTGGAGCTGGCCCGCAAGTTCGCCGAGTCGGTCAAGGCTGAGTTCCCGGACCAGATGCTCTCCTACAACTGCTCCCCGTCCTTCAACTGGCGCAAGCACCTGGACGACGCCACAATCGCCAAGTTCCAGCGCGAACTCGGTGCCATGGGCTTCACGTTCCAGTTCATCACCCTGGCCGGCTTCCACGCCCTGAACTACTCGATGTTCGACCTCGCCCACGGCTACGCCCGTGAAGGCATGAGCGCCTACGTCGAGCTCCAGGAAAAGGAATTCGCCTCCGAGTCCCGCGGCTACACCGCCACGAAGCACCAGCGCGAAGTCGGCACCGGCTACTTCGACGACATCGCAACCGCGCTCAACCCGAACGCATCAACCTTGGCCCTGGTGGGATCCACCGAAGAAGGCCAGTTCCACTAACCCACCCCGACGGCGATTGTCGCCTCCGGCCTGCGGAGCGGTGATGCTCTGCCTGCTATTCCCCACGTCCCGGTTTCGACCTCGCTGAGCGAGGACGGACCGGGACGCAGGGCCCCTTTTACGCAGGCTGCCGCATCACCACACCTCCGGCCTCGTGGGCACCTCACCCGACCTGCCGCCGTCGAACATTTTCTTAGGAGTCTTGAAATGAACAGCTTCACCGACAACTTCACTATTAATGGCATCACCCTGACTGCGCAGCCCATTTCGCGGCAGAACGAGGTCCTCACTCCGGATGCGCTTGAGTTCGTCGGCAAGCTGCACCGTGCTGTTGCTGATCGTCGGCAGGAGCTGATGCAGGCACGGCACGCCCGGCGTAACGCGATTTCGAGTGGCCAGGATCCCCGTTTCCTGCCGGAAACCGAGGGCATCCGCAATGACCCGTCCTGGCGCGTGGCTCCCCCGGCACCGGGTCTCGAGGACCGCCGCGTGGAGATTACCGGTCCGGTGGATAAGAAGATGACCATCAACGCCCTGAACTCCGGCGCGAAGGTCTGGCTGGCCGACATGGAGGACTCCTCCACTCCGACCTGGCGCAACGTGATCCAGGGCCAGTTGAACCTGACCGATGCGCTGGAACGCCGGATCGACTTCACGTCACCGGAGGGCAAGGAGTACAAACTCAAGGCCGCTGACGAGCTGCCCACTATCGTGGTCCGTCCGCGTGGCTGGCACCTGCCGGAGAAGCACATGCTGATCGATGGCAAGCCGATTGCCGGCGGAATCGTGGACTTCGGGCTGTACTTCTTCCACAATGCCCGCCGCCTGCTCGCCCAGGGGAAGGGCCCGTACTTCTACCTGCCCAAGATCGAGAACCACCTCGAAGCCCGGCTGTGGAACGACATCTTCATCCTGGCACAGGACCTGCTCGGCATTCCGCAGGGCACCATCCGCGCCACCGTGTTGATTGAAACCATCACGGCCGCGTTCGAGATGGAAGAGATCCTGTACGAACTGCGGGACCACGCCAGTGGATTGAACGCCGGCCGTTGGGACTACATCTTCTCGCTGATCAAGAACTTCCGTACCCGTGGGCCCCGTTTTGTACTTCCGGACCGCGGCCAGGTGACCATGACCCAGCCGTTCATGCGGGCCTACACCGAGCAACTGGTCCGGGCTTGCCACCGACGCGGAGCCTTGGCAATTGGTGGCATGGCAGCAGCTGTTCCGAACCGCAAGGACGAGGCAGCCAACGCAGCTTCCTTCGAGAAGGTCCGTGCCGACAAGACCCGCGAAGCCAACGACGGCTTCGACGGCTCGTGGGTTGCCCACCCGGACCTGGTGCCCGTATGCCGCGAAGTCTTCGATTCGGTGCTCGGCGAGAAGCCGAATCAACTCGCCAAGACCCGCGAGGACGTCACCCCGGACGATCGTGCCCTGATCGACATCTCCACCACGACAGGAACCATCACCGAACACGGCGTTCGCCTCAACATCGAAGTAGGCATCCGCTACATCGAGTCCTGGTTGCGCGGCAATGGTGCGGTGGCCATCCATAACCTGATGGAGGACGCCGCCACCGCCGAAATCTCCCGGTCCCAGCTATGGCAGTGGATCCACTCCCACGCCATCACCGACCAGGGCGACATCATCACCCGCGAGTGGGTCGAGGACATGCTGGACGAGGAATTCGCCCGCCTGGAACGCTTCGACGGCGACCGCTTCGCTGATGCACGCGCCATCTTCGAAGAAGTGACCCTGGCAGAAGAGTTCCCCACCTTCCTGACCATCCCCGCCTACGCCCGCTTCCTCACCGAAGCCCGCGAAGAAGCTACGGAAGAAGAACTGGTCGCCGCCTAGCAGCACTCGCCACAGCAACCCAACAAGCCCCGTCGCTGGGCTGCCTGCACTGTTCGCAACAAGTGCCCCCGAAGGCCGGGGAGGCAGCCCAGCACCGGAACAACCACCCAACCAGGGGACAGCAAACGCTCCACTGAGCACTCAGTGGAGCGTTTGCTGTCCCCCAGTTGGGTTAAAGGGGTTTAGGCCTGGCGGGATACCCAGCGCACGGACAACGTGGTGCACACACAGAACGCGACTACAGAGCCCAGGATCACGAACAACGGCGCAGTCCAACCGTCGGACACGCTGTGGACGTAACCAACAATCGTCGGCGCCAAGGCAGCAAAGCAGTAACCCACGCCCTGGACCACGGCAGACATCTTCCCCGCGGCAGCCTGGGAACGGGCGAACTGGATGATGGCAATGAAGATCACCGTAATCCCGCCGCCCTGCGCAATCCCACCGAGGGAAGACCACAGCCACCACCACGACGGTGCCAGCAACAAACCAACGGGAACGGTCAGCCACAAGGCACTCAAGGTGGCCGCGACCGCCGTCGTACTGCTGAAACGGGCCAGGAGCGGCACGCCCAGGCCGCCCAGGATCGCGAAAATCTGGAACAGCGAGGAACCGGCGCCCGCCTGGGCGGTGTCCATCGCGAGTTCGTCGGACAGGAAGCTCGGGAGCCACGCGGTGACGCCGTAGTAGGAGAAGGCCTGGCCGGCAAAGCCCAGGGTCAGGCCGGCGGTCAGCCATCCAACACCGGCGACGCGCCCCGAACCGGACGGCGCGGAAGACCCGACGGCGGCAGGCACCAGGGCGCGCCTCGCACCTACCGTCGGGACCCAGAAAAGGATCGCGGCCAGGGCCAGCAACGCGCTTGCGGCGAGGGAGAGCCGCCACCCCACCAGTGCAGCCAACGGCGCTGTAGCAACGGAGGTGAGGAAGGAGCCGATGTTCAGTGCCGCCGTATAGACGCCCATCGCAGTCGCCTGCCGTCTGGGAGCGAAGTCACGCCGGATGATCAGCGGGACCGCGATGTTCCCGATGGTGATGGCCAAACCGATGACGACCGTGCCCGCCATCACCAGCGCGCCGCCACCGACGGAGCGGATCACCACACCGGCCAGCACTCCGAGCAGGGTCAGCATGACCGCAAACTCGGCGCCCAGCCGGCGTCCGGCCAATGACGCCAACGGCGAGGCAAGCGAGAAGCAGAGCACAGGGATGCCTGTCAGCAACCCAAGTTCCACCGGCGAAAAGCCGAGGTCCTGTCGGAGCAGATCCACCACCGGCGCCACGGCGACGAACGGCCCGCGCATATTCAGGGCAATCAGCCCGATACATGCCAGCAGCAACCAGCCTCTGGGAACTTTGGCGAGGAATTGGCTCATGGTGTGGACCGGCAAGTGACAGGAAACGTTTTCATCAGTTTCATTGCTATCACGCCTGCGCGTCCCCACCGGCATCCATGAAGCCTCACCCCGTGGCTTGCAGCGTGGCCTCGATCACCGCAGGCGAAAGGACGTAGCGGGTCACCATCTGGCTCGCGCCAAGGATCGCGGAGCGCTCGCCGGCCATGGAGATACCGATACGGAGGTGCGTGGTGGCCAACGGCAGCGATCGCCGGTAGACCACCTCGCGGATGCCTGCCACCAAGTGCTCGCCGGCCTCTCCCACACTGCCGCCAATGATGATCATGGAAGGGTTCAGCAGGTTGACCACGGTGGCCAGGACGTCCCCGACGTCGCGCCCGGCCTGCCGCAACGCCTGGATGGCCTGCAGGTTTCCCTCACCGACCAAGCGCAGGACGTCCGCGCCGTTGCTGGCTTCCAGCCCTTGTGCCCGGAGTTGGTGCGCGACGGCGGGACCCGACGCCAGTGCCTCGAGACAGCCGTAGTTGCCGCATCGGCAAAGGACGTCGTCTCCGCGTGGAACACGGACGTGGCCGAGGTCGCCGGCGGTGCCGTTGGCGCCACGCTGCAGCTCACCGCTGCTGATGATGCCCGCACCAATGCCGGTGGCCACCTTGATGAAGAGGAAATTGTCGTGGTCGGGCCAGTACGCGGTCCGCTCCCCAAGCGCCATGATGTTGACGTCGTTGTCCACCAAGACAGGAACAGGCAGCGAGCGCTGGACGTAAGTTACGACGTCGAACCCGTCCCAACCCGGCATGATCGGCGGCTTTACGGGCCGTCCGGTGTCGTGTTCCACGGGGCCCGGAAGTCCGATGCCCATGCCCGCAAGGTCGCCCGGCTCCCGACCGGCCTCGGCCAGGAGCTCGCGGCCCGCGGACACCACACGGTTCAGGACCACTTCGGGACCGTCGGCTACTTCCTGCTTCAGCCGCCGCTCCGCCAGGACGCTGCCGCCGAGGTCGGTGACGGCGACAATCACGTGGGTTGCTCCGACGTCGACCGCCAGTACCACCCGCGCGGCAGGGTTGAAGGCAAAGCGCGACGGCGGCCTGCCGCCGCTGGAGCTTGCCTCACCTGCCGGACCGACCAGTCCGGAGTTGATCAGCGCGTCGATGCGGGAGGCGACGGTGGAGCGGGCCAACCCCGTGGTGAGGGCCAACTCGGCGCGGGTCCGGGCCTGGCCGTCGCGGAGAAGTTGGAAGAGATCACCAGCGCGCGACAGATTGCCGGCCTCTAAGACCTGGGCGTTTCCGGCGTCGTTTGCGGGTGCTGGAGTCATGCACTTAGTGAAGCACGATTGCTTATGCGTGTCATGCAATAAAAGTTTGTCGGCCATATTTCAACTTTTGCTTGACCGCCGTCAAAAGTCCCCCTAGGTTGTGATGAGCAGCACATCACGACCGCAGATGGTGGTTATCACCCCGGCCGATTCCGCACTCACCCACAATGACGAGGAGAGACAGTGTCATATTCGATCCAGCTCTACACGGTCCGAAAGGCCTTGGAAGAGGATCTTGCTGGAACCATCCAGCGTTTGGCAGAAATTGGTTTCACGATGGTGGAGCCGTACCGCTTTGTCGCCAAGGCCGCTGAGCTGAAGCAGGCATTGGCAGAGAACAACCTCACCGCCCCCTCCGGCCACGCTCCATTGCTCAGCGATGACCAGGACGCAATCTTCGCCGCTGCACAGCAGTTGGGCATCGGCACTGTCATCGACCCCCACGTTCCCATTGAGCGCTGGAACAGCATTGAAGACATCAAGGAAACCGCCAACCAGCTCAACGCAGCCGCCGCCAAGGGTGCCGAGTACGGAGTCCGCGTCGGCTACCACAACCACTGGTGGGAAGTTGAGTCGGTCATCGACGGGAAAACGGCCATTGAGCACCTCGCCGACCACTTGGCTCCTGAGGTGGTCCTGGAGCTCGACACCTACTGGGCAGCGGTTGGTGGCCAGAACCCGGCTGAACTCCTGGCCCGCCTCGGTGACCGGGTGAAGTTCATCCACATCAAGGACGGCCCCGTCACCTCGGATCCGTCCCAGCAGTTGGCTGTGGGCGACGGCAAGATGCCCATTTGGGAGGTTCTCGACGCGGCCGGTTCGCTCGAGGCAGGCGTCGTCGAGCTTGACGACTTCGAGGGCGACATGTTCGAAGCCGTCCGCGACAGCTACAACTACCTCAGCGCTGGAAAGGTCAACGCATGAGCCACGCAACAGGAGCATCCTTCGGCCCGGTTGGTTCCGGCCCCGTCGGAGTCGGCATCATCGGCGCCGGTGTCATCAGCAAGCAGTACCTGGACAACCTGACCAGCTTCCCGGACGTCAAAGTAGTTGCCATCGGCGACTTGTTCGAAGACGCGGCAGCCGCCCGCGCCGCTGAGTACGGCATTGCGAAGCACGGCGGGGTGGACGCCGTCCTGAATGACCCCGACGTCGAAATCGTCGTCAACCTGACCATTCCTGCCGCGCACGTTGAAGTAGCTACCCAAGCGGTCAATGCCGGAAAGCACGTGTGGAGCGAAAAGCCCTTTTCCCTGGACCGCGAAAGCGGACTTGGACTGCTCAAGGTCGCTGATGCTGCAGGTGTACGCCTGGGTTGCGCGCCGGACACCTTCCTCGGCGCCGGGCTCCAGACGGCCCGCCGCATGATCGAGCGCGGAGACATCGGTACCCCGTTGACCGCCCTGACACTCATGCAGTCCCCCGGCCCTGAGTCCTGGCACCCCAACCCCGCCTTCCTCTTCCAGGACGGGGCAGGGCCACTGTTCGACATCGGCCCTTACTACCTGACCACGCTGGTTCAGACCTTTGGCAGCATCCGCCGGGTTGCCGCTTTCGGTTCGAAGTCCCGCGAGACCCGGGTCATCGGTTCCGGCCCCAAGGCAGGCGAAGTCTTCGACGTCACCGTTCCCACGCACGTCAGCTCCATCCTTGAGTTCGAAGGTGGCGAGTCCGCGCAGAGCATCTTCAGCTTCGATTCGCCGCTCAAGCGTGCAGGGTTTGTGGAAATCACGGGAACGGACGCCACCATCGCGCTTCCGGACCCGAACATGTTCGACGGCGACATCAGGATCTGCGCGCTGGGTTCCGACGATTGGACCACTGTTCCGTCGGTGGGCTCTACCGCGAGCCGGGGCGCCGGCGTCCTTGAAATGGCACGCGCCATCCGCGAAGGCCGTCCTCACCGTGCCCAGGGCGAGTTGGCCTTCCACGTCCTGGACACCATGGCCTCCATTGCGGAGTCGATCGACAACCGGGCCTTCGTGGATGTCGAAAGCTCCGCTGACAAGGTTCCCGCCCTCCCCGAGGACTGGGACCCCACCGCAGCAACTCTCTCCGCCTGATCAACAGCAAGCAACAGCCCCAATCAACATAGCCCCAGCTCGACGACGAGAAATCGGAGCAATAATGAAGAACCCCTTGAAAGTCCTTTCGGCATTCGCCGCCACGGCCGCCCTGGCCCTGAGCATGAGCGGCTGCGGTGGAGGCGACACTCCACAGGCCTCCAGCGACACCATCACCTACTGGGCCTCCGACCAGGGCAACAGCCTTGACGACACCGCAGCCAAGTTGAAGCCCAGCCTTGACCGGTTCACAGAGAAGACGGGCGTCAAGGTCAAGCTGGAAGTTATCGGCTGGACCGACCTCTACAACCGCATCCTTACGGCAGTAACCAGTGGCGACGGTCCCGATGTTTTGAACATCGGCAACACCTGGGCCGTGACGTTGCAGGAAACGGGCGCCTTCGAGCCTGTTGAAGGCGAGCTCCTCAACGCCGTCGGCGGCAAGGACCGCTTCCTGCAGACCAGCTGGTCAACCGGCGGCGCCGAAGGCAAGACGCCGACGTCGATCCCGCTGTATGGCTTGGCCTACAACCTGTACTACAACACCAAAATGTTCAAGGAAGCCGGCATCGAAAAGGCGCCGGTCACCTGGGAAGAGTTCGTGGCCGACGCCAAGAAGCTGACCAAGGATACCGACGGCGACGGCAAGCCGGACCAGTGGGGCTTCACGGCTGCTGGAGCCTCGGTATCCGCCAACTCGCACCAGGCGTTTGTCCGTGGCCTGCAGAACGGGGGAACGCTTTTTGATAAGGATGGCAAGCCGACGTTCGACAGCGACCCCCAGGTCCAGGGCGTCAAGCAGTTCGTTGACCTGATGGCTGTCGACAAGGTGATGTCGCCCTCTGACGCCGAACTGAGCCAGGGTAGCCAGAAGGTGGACAACCTCATCAACGGCAAGGCAGCCATGATGTTTGACCAGAGCCCGCTGAAGAACTTCGCAGCACGTGACTTCAAAGACTGGGGCGTTGCCGCCATCCCGATGATGACCGCTGACGCAACGGGCGACCGCGCCACACAGAGCCACGTGGCCGGCATCAACCTGAGCGTGTTCAAGAACAGCAAGAACAAGGCAAATGCCATCAAGCTCGCTGCCTTCCTGACAAGTGACGAGGAGCAGGTCGCCCTGAACAAGGCTTACTCCTCCCTGCCTGTTGTCAGCGCCGCATCCAAGGACGCTGCATTCCAGACCGAGGAGGTCAAGGCCAAGAACGAAGCCTTGTCCAACCACTCCAAGCCGATGCCGCTGATCGCAAAAGAAGGACAGATGGAGACCCTGACGGGTACCGCCATCAAGAACCTCTTTGCCAAGGCAGCAACCGGAACTGTTTCCGAAGACGACATCAAGGCGGCCCTCAAGGACGCCAACAACCAGATGGCCGCGGCCCAGTAACCATGCCCTGCGGGTGGGGGCGCCACTGACGGTGGCGCCCCCACCCCGGCAAAGGAGCTTCCATGTCACATTCAGCACTGGACAGCGGAAAAGCCGCTGAGGGCAGCAAACCGCCCGCCAATCCTGAGCCCGATGGGCCCACTCAAGCGCCGCCGATCCGCAAACGGCGCCGGTCTTTCCTTCCCTACGGCCTCATTGCACCGGCCGCCATCCTTGAACTCCTCATCCACATCGGACCCATGCTTCTGGGTGTTTGGATCGCGTTCATTTCCCTGACCCAGCTCAACCTCACCAACTGGCTCAATGCGCCGTTCGTGGGCCTGCAGAACTTCATCAACGGCCTCAACCCGGAGAGCACCATCGGGCAGGCCTTCTTCAGCACAGTTGGCCGTACCCTCCTTTACACCATTCTCGTAGTGGGCTTCTCATGGGTACTCGGTATGGCCGGTGCCGTCTTCCTTTCCTCGAACTTCAAGGGCCGCGCTCTTCTGCGGACCTTCTTCCTGGTTCCGTACGCGCTTCCTGCTTACGTCGGAACCATTGCGTGGGCCTTCATGTTCAACCAGCGCGACGGCGCGGTGAACCAGATCCTGGTGGACACCCTCCATCTCTTCGGTGACCACCGCCCCTTCTGGCTCCTTGGCGAGAACTCGTTCGGAGCCATGGTGGTAGTCAATGTCTGGCAGCTGTGGCCCTTCGCCTTCCTCATGCTGATGGCGGCACTGCAGAACGTTCCGAACGATGTCTACGAGGCAGCAGCCATTGACGGCGCCACCCTCTGGCAGCAGTTCCGGACCATTACCCTGCCCATGGTCCGCCCCGCCAACGGGGTGCTGCTGATGGTGATGTCCCTGTGGACGTTCAACCAGTTCAACATTCCTTTCGTCCTGTTCGGTGCCACTTCCCCCAAGGAAGCCACCCTCATATCCCCCTTGATCTACCAGAACTCGTTTGGCAGTTGGAACTTCGGCCTCGGCGGAGCAATGAGTGTTCTCCTTCTGATCGCCCTCTTCATCGCTTCTGTCTTCTACATCCGCATGGTGCTGCCAAAGGGAGCCGACAATGATTGAGACCCGTAAGTTCCGGATCCTGAGGAACGTGGTCCTGACCGTCCTCTCCCTCTGGGTCGCAATACCACTCTTCGTGGTGGTTTCAACGTCCATCAAACCCTTGAAGGACGTCGCCGGGCTGTTCCAGTGGATTCCGCGCGAGATCACCCTTGCTCCGTACTTTGATATCTGGACCACAGTGCCGCTTGCGAAGTACTTCCAGAACAGCCTCATCATCACCATTGCTGCCACGGCGTGCTCCGTCACCGTCGCGGTGCTGGCCGCGTACGCGATCGCGAGGTTGCCGTTCAAGGGCAAGCGCGCCTTCAGCCTCACGGTCCTGTCCACCCAGATGTTCCCCGGCATCCTGTTCCTGTTGCCGCTCTACCTGATCTTCACCCAGATCCGGAACATCACCGGCCTTCAGCTCCAGGGCTCCTACCTCGGCTTGATCATCACGTACATGACGTTCACCTTGCCGTTCGCCATCTGGATGCTGAGCGGGTACTTCGCTTCCATCCCCAAGGAGTTGGAGGAAGCCTCCATGATTGACGGCACGGGCCGCATGGGCGCACTCTTCCGCGTCATCCTCCCGGTCGCCAAGCCGGGCATCATCGCGGTGGCCGTCTACTCATTCATCTCGGCGTGGGGTGAAGTGCTGTTTGCCTCGGTCCTTACCAATGAGTCCACCAAGACTCTGTCCCTTGGTTTGAAGGCCTATGCCAGCGAGTCCGATGTGTTCTGGAACCAGCTCATGGCCGCCTCCGTGGTGGTCAGCCTGCCGGTCCTCATCGGATTCATCCTGGTCCAGAGGCACCTTGTCGCAGGCCTTTCAGCGGGCGCAGTCAAGTAACTGCCGAGCACATCACGCCTCCGGGCACTGTCCACCGGACCCTTATCTAGGAGCATCACAATGAACACGGCGCAGACGCCCGCACTGTCGAAGGACAACACCGACCGCCCCCTCGGCGTGGCCGCCATCGGTTACGCCTTCATGGGGAAGGCCCACTCGAATGCGTGGCGGAACGTGGCCAGTTTCTTCGACGTCCCGGCCTTCGAGCAGAAAGTGCTGGTGGGCCGGGACGCCACCCAGGTGGCCGAAGCCGCCGCCAAGTACGGATGGGCCGAATCGGCCACAGACTGGCGTGAAGTCATCGAGCGCGAGGACATCGACATCATCGATATCTGCGCACCCGGTTGGATGCACGCCGAGATCGCCATCGCCGCCCTGGAAGCCGGCAAACATGTCCTGGTGGAGAAGCCGCTGGCCAACACACTGGGTGAAGCCGAGCTCATGACCGCCGCCGCTGCCAAAGCCCGCAAACGTGGCGTCCAGTCCATGATCGGCTTCAACTACCGCCGGGTCCCCGCGCTCGCCCTCGCCCGCGAGTTGATTGCCGAGGGTCGCCTCGGCACCGTCCGCCATATCCGCGCCGCCTACCTGCAGGACTGGCTCTCCGACGCAGAATCCCCCATGACCTGGCGGCTCCGTAAGGAAACCGCGGGCTCCGGCGCGCTCGGCGACATCGCCTCGCACGCCATCGACCAGGTCCTCTACCTCCTCGGCGATGCCGTCACCGAGGTCTCCGGCCGCCTGCAGACCTTCGTAGACCGCCGCCCCGGCGACGCGGGGCTGGAAGAAGTAACGGTCGACGACGCCGCTTGGGCCACGCTGACCCTCGCCTCCGGAGCAATCGCCTCAGTGGAAGTCAGCCGCGTGGCCACCGGCCGGAAGAACTCCCTCACCCTCGAGATCTACGGCGACAAGGGCACCATCCTCTTCGACCTCGAGGCATTGAACGAGCTCGGCTTCCTGGACTCGACAGTTCCGGTGCGGGAGCAGGGCTTCCGCCGGATCCTGGTCAACGAGCCCGGGCACCCGTACCTTGAAGCATGGTGGCCGCAAGGGCACATCATCGGCTGGGAACACACCTTCACGCACCAGATCCGCGACTTCCTGACCGCCATCCACGACGGAAGCCAGCCGTCGCCGTCGTTCGAGGAGGGCCTGAACGTCCAGCACATCCTGGCCGCCGTCGAAGAGTCTGCGGCCGCTAAAAGCTCACTGATCCAACTGTCCCCCAAACCAATCAACACCCCTATCGAAGGAGCCTGACCATGCCACGCCCGTACACCCTGTTCACCGGCCAGTGGGCCGACCTCCCGTTCGAGGAAGTCGCCAAACTCGCCTCGGGCTGGGGCTACGACGGCCTGGAAATCGCCGTCTCCGGAGACCACCTCGACGCCTGGCGCTGGGATGAGCCTGGCTATGTCGAGTCCAAGCTTGCCGTGTTGGAGAAGTACAACCTCAAGGTCTGGGCGATCTCCAACCACCTCAAGGGCCAGGCCGTCTGCGATGACCCGATCGACTTCCGCCATGAAGCAATCGTCGGTTCCAAAGTGTGGGGCGACGGCGACCCCGAAGGCGTCCGCCAGCGCGCCGCCGAGGAAATGAAGCACACTGCCCGCCTTGCCAAGGCGCTCGGCGTGGACACCGTTGTCGGGTTCACCGGCTCCTCGATCTGGCAGTACGTGGCCATGTTCCCGCCCGTCCCCGAGAAGGTCATCGAAGCCGGCTACCAGGACTTCGCCGACCGCTGGAACCCCATCCTGGACGTCTTCGACGAATGCGGTGTGAAGTTTGCCCACGAAGTACACCCTTCCGAGATCGCCTACGACTACTGGACCACGGTCCGCACCCTTGAGGCGATCGGCCACCGCGAAGCCTTCGGCCTCAACTGGGACCCCTCCCACATGATGTGGCAGGGCATCGATCCCGTCTCCTTCATCTGGGACTTCAAGGACCGGATTTACCACGTGGACTGCAAGGACACCAAGGTCCGCCAGACCGGTCGCAACACGGTTCTCGGCTCGCACCTGGCCTGGGGCGATCCCCGCCGCGGCTGGGACTTCGTCTCCGCCGGACGCGGCGACGTGCCCTGGGAAGCCTCCTTCCGTGCACTCACCGCCATTGGCTACGACGGACCCATCAGCATCGAATGGGAAGACGCCGGCATGGACCGCCTCCACGGCGCCCCCGAAGCCCTCGCCGCGCTGAAGAAGTTCGACTTCCCGGCGTCGCAGACCAGCTTCGACGCCGCCTTCAGCCAGGACTAACCCCTCCCCCTCCGGAGTTTTTGTACAGATAACGCCCTTTAGAAGCCTTCTTTAGGGCGTTATCTGTACAAAAACTCCCATCACAAGTGGCAAAGGAGCCCACCGTGATCCGCACCTTGCAAACAGGACAACGCTGCGAGGTGCGGATCGCGTCGGTCTCCAGCCGCAGCGAACTCCTTTACAGCACCGGGGACATCCTCCTTGAAGCCCCCAATTGGACCCTTGACGGGCAGTCCCTGATCCTGAACGGGGACGGGAAGCTCTGGAAGCTGGACGTTGACTCCGCGCAGCTGACGGAAATCCCGCTCACTGGCATCCCGGACCTCAACAACGACCACGTCCTGGATCCCGAGGGCGAAGGCATCTTCCTCTCGGCCAACGACGGCCACATCTACCACGCCCCGTTGGAGGGCGGCGCCGCCACGCGCATCACCAAGGACGACGGCTACTTCCACTTCCTCCACGGAGTAAGCCCGGACGGCAAAGAACTCGCCTACGTCGGTATCGAGGGTGGTGACTTTACGCGGCCCGGTCGCCTCATGGTCATGGCGTCCGACGGCGGTGCTGGCGCCCCCATCGACGTCGGTCCGGGCCACTGCGACGGGCCGGAGTACTCGCCTGACGGTGCATGGCTGTACCTGAACACTGAATCCTTCGGCTCGACCAAAGGCCACGCCCAACTTGCCCGCGTCCGCACGGATGGCAGCGATTTCGAGCAGCTGCTGCAGTCTGGATCAGTCGACTGGTTCCCGCACCTCTCCCCCGATGGCCGTCATGCCAGCTACATCCGGTTCCCCGCCGGAACCGTAGGCCACCCCGCTGACTTGCCTGTCGACGTCGTGCTTGTTTCGACCGAAAACTGGGCTGCCCCGCTGAGGACGTGGCCACTTTCCGGCGGTCAAGGTACCCTCAACGTCAACAGCTGGTCGCCGGATTCCGCGTGCTTTGCGATTGTGGCGTACCCGCTTACTGACCCAGCAAAGGACCAACCACGTGACGCTTAGCAATGGCACTTCCGACGGCACCATCCGCTGGGGAATCCTCGGCACCGGATTCATCGCTGGACTTCAAACGCAGGACTTGAAGGACAACGGCTTCACAGTGCAGGCTGTCGGTTCGCGGTCGTTGGATACCAGCCGGGCCTTCGCGGAGCAGTACGGCGTGGCAACGGCGCACGGCAGCTATCAAGAGCTGGTGGCGGATCCCTTGGTGGACGTGGTCTACATCGCCACGCCACACCCCATGCACCACGCCAACGCGCTCCTGGCGCTCAACGCGGGCAAGCACGTGCTGGTGGAGAAGTCGTTTACGATGAACGCCCGCGAAGCACAGGAAATCGTTGAGCTCGCTGCCTCCAAAGGGCTCGTCGCACTGGAAGCCATGTGGACGCGTTTCCTGCCGCACATGATCCGTCTCCGGGAAATCATCGCCGCAGGCACCATCGGCGAAGTCCGCAAGGTGGTGGCCAGCCACAACCAGAGCCTGCCCAAGGACCCTGCACACCGCCTCAACGATCCCGCCCTAGGCGGCGGCGCGCTGCTGGACCTTGGCATCTATCCCATCTCCTTCGCGTTCGACATCCTCGGCGCACCGTCCGCCATCCACGCCAGCGCGTCAATGACGGCCACCGGGGTGGACCGCCAAACAGCGGCGATTTTCGATTACGACGGCGGCGCGCAGGCAATCGTCGACTGCGAACTTGACGCAGCAAGCGCCAACCGGGCCATGGTGATCGGCACCGAAGGCTGGATCGACGTCGAGCACACTTGGTACAACCCCGTTCCGTTCACGGTCCACGCGGTGGATGGCAGCGTCGTTGAGCGGTACGACCAGCCAGTGAACAGCCGGGGAATGCAGTACCAAGCCGCGGAATTGGAACGACTGGTCCGGGAAGGTTCCACCGCCGGAACTATCTTGCCCCCGGGCGAGAGCGTTGCCATCATGGCTGCCATGGATGGGATACGGCGGCAGATCGGGCTCCGCTACGAGGCGGACGCTGTCGGGGAGGGAGACGACAATGACTGATTCCCCGCGCCTCACTGAACTCCGGCAGCAGGAAGAAGAGCTGGTCTTCGCTTCATTCGATCACCATGACGCCTGGCGGCTCGGTTCCCTGATCGCCAACCACGCCATCGCTTCCGGGTTCGGGGTTGCCATCGACATCCGCCGCCACAACATCGTGCTCTTCCGCTGCGTCCTGCCCGGCGCTACGTCCGACCAGGAAGAATGGATCCGCCGAAAATCCGCCTCCGTGCTGCGCTTTGAACACAGTACTGCCTTGCTTTCAGAGGAATTCGCGACCCGGGGCCACAGCCCGGTGGGTGGAGGTTGGCTGGCCCACGAGGACTACACGTTGGCGGGTGGATCCTTCCCTCTCCGCGTGCGTGGTGCAGGGGTGATCGGGGCTGTGACGGTGTCCGGTCTGAGCTCCGACGAGGATCATCAGCTCGTGGTGGACGGGATCCGGAGCTACCTGAAGACGGTGGGGGTTTAAGGGCGCGGCGCCAAGTACCGAGTGATCTCGGCCGCTGAATCCTGCAGTTCAATGGTGCCCGCGGCGACTCCAACCACTAGGTCAAAGCCCTTATCTGTGGGGAAGTCATGCCTGTATCCGTTGATCCAAAGCAATAGCACCATGAGCGTCCACGCAGTCCGCTTGTTGCCGTCGATAAGTGGGTGGAACCGGGCGACGGACTCCAATAGGGCAGCTGCCTTCATTGCAAGATCAGGGTAGGCCTCCGCTCCCA
The DNA here is from genome assembly GCF_025452095.1 of Paenarthrobacter sp. JL.01a. Classification (NCBI taxonomy): domain Bacteria; kingdom Bacillati; phylum Actinomycetota; class Actinomycetes; order Micrococcales; family Micrococcaceae; genus Paenarthrobacter; species Paenarthrobacter sp. JL.01a. The sequence goes on along the minus strand of NZ_CP104877.1, from coordinate 640,967 downwards.
TGACGGTTGTCGCCGGTCTGGCCAGCGCGGAGGCCAGCAGACCAACGTCGCGGACATGGAAGCCGTAGCGATCAACCACCTGAAGAGCGTCTTCGATGTCGAGGTACGCTGTCACGCGTCCTCGAGCCGAGTCAGCAGCTCAGCATCGTGGCTCATCACGAAATCGAGACCTTCACTGATTTCGCGTCGACGCGCATGTCGCTGCAGCACCAACTCTGCGCCCTGCAACAGGAGCGCGGACTTGGACGTGTGTTCCTCAGCGGCCAACTTTTCCAGCCGGCGATCCAGGTCTTCGGGGACACGCAGATTCATAGCCATGGGATTATGGTACCAATTCGGTACCTCGAAGCCGAGCTGGGTCTGATCTGAGCGGGTCACCGCCCCTTCAGCACATAGCGCCTTTCAGGACGCCCGACGCCGTACTTGAGTCTCACGTCCAGCGCGCCTTCGTCGTGGAGGTATTCAAGGTAGCGACGGGCGCTGACCCTGGAGGTTCCGAGCTGTCCGGCGAGCTCGGCCGCGGAAAGATCGCCCGGGGCTGATTTCAAAGCGGACTCGACCAGTTCCAGCGTCTCCACGCTGCAACCCTTCGGCAGCGAACGCTCGGAGACACTCAAGCCGAAAACCCTGTTGACGTCGGACTGTTCGGCCTCGTGCTTGGAAGCATCCAGCCCTTGGTAGGCACTGAGGTAGTGCTCCAACCGTTCCTGGAGATCGGATTGGGAGAACGGCTTGATCAGATAATGGACAATCCCGCCGCGAAGGGCTTTGCGCACCGTCTCCACCTCGCGGGCGGCACTGATCACCAGCACGTCCAGGTCCGGGGCAACATCCCGCAGCTGGTGCATGAGGTCCAGCCCATTGATGTCGGGCAAATGGATGTCCAGGAGCACCAGGTCCGGCTGCAACCGTCGTGTTTCGAGGACTGCTTGCGCTCCCGTGTGGGCAACTCCCACCACCCCAAAGCCGGGGCTTCGCTGGATAAACCCGGCATGGACCTTGGCCACCATGAAGTCGTCGTCAACGATCAATACCTTTATCACGGTTGCGATGCCCCTTTGCTGAATCGTGCGGTGAACACTGCACCATCGTCGTTTGCCACGGTCAGGTCGCCGCCGCTGCGCCGGCAGATAACCCTGGACAGCGCCAGGCCGAAACCCCTCGCGTCACCGGGCCCCCGCTCCTTGGTGGAGTAGCCCTGCTGGAAGATGTTCTCGGCAGAACCGGAAGGCACACCGGGTCCATTGTCCTGGACAGTCACCACCACGTCGTCGGGCGAGTCCACCACCAGCACACTGACCGATGCCCCGGGAAGGCCAGTGACGGCGTCGAACGCGTTATCCACCAGGTTGCCCACCACAGTGGTAATGTCCCGCGAAAGTTCATCCTTGACGCGAGGAAGCGCGGACCGCGGGTCCAGCTTCAGCTCGACGCCGCGTTCGGTAGCCAGGCTGGCCTTCGCGATCAGCAGGGCTGCGAGCGCCGGGTCCTCGATCCGGCGGGTCACATCGTCGTTGAGGCGGGTTCGTTCCACGGTGGCGCCGTTGACGAACTGCACCACGGAATCGTACTCGCCGATCTGGATCAGGCCGGAGATGACGTGGAGCTGGTTGGCGAACTCGTGGGCCTGCGCCCGCAAGGTGTCCGTGACTGTGCGGGTGGCGCCGAGTTCACTCTCGAGGGACGACAACTCGGTGCGGTCCCTCAGGGTAGTCACGGATCCGATGTCGCGCCCGTGGGAACGGAGGGCCACGCGGTTCATCACCACCAGCCGCTCCCCCACCAGTACCAGTTGGTCAGGGTCCGACTGTTCACGGGTCAGCACCACTTTCAACGCCGGATCCACAGGAAGGGAACGGAGCTTCTTGCCCACGCAATCGTCGGGTAATCCAAGCAGTTGGCGGGCGCTCTGGTTCGCCACGGTGATCCGTTCGTGCGGGTCCAACGCCACCACGCCTTCCTTGAGGCCTTGCAGCATGGCTTCCCGGTTCTCAACCAGCCCGGTGATTTCCCGTGGCTCCATGCCGAGGGTCTGCCGTTTGACGCGCCGGGACAGCAGAAGAGAGCCGGCCACACCGAGGACACTGGCCACGCCAAGGTAGGTAAGAAGGTTGGGGACAGCGTCGCCGAGCCTTTCCAGGGTGGAGGGGTAGTTGCGGCTGATGGAGGCAATCCCGATCATTTCTCCGGAATCGTCGATCACCGGCACGTGGGCAGAGAGGACTTCCCCGGTGTTGCCGTGCAGGACCCCGGTCCAGGCCCGCCCTTCCATTACCCTGCTCTCACCCAGCGGCAAGGGCCGGCCAATCAACCCAGGGTCCGAGGCCGTGATGACGGTGCCGTCCAGTTTGGCGAGGGCCACGTGGGCTGAACCAGAGACCGTCCTGACGGATTCAGCGACGGCCGGGAGCGCCGAACCTCCGCGTGGTTCGGCGGTGGGGAGCAAAGCCCTCACGGCGGGGTTGTTGCCCAGGGCTTCGGCAGCGGACAGTGCCCTGCGGCCCTCGGTGCGTTCAAAAGCTGCGGCAGACTGCGCCAGGGAGATGGCCACCACCGCCACCAGAACGGCCAGGACAATCAGCAACTGCAGCACAAGGTACTGCCCGGCAAGGGACATGCCTCTTCTTCGAGCCAGTCGAGTCACTGAAAATTCCTTTGGTGGTGCCAGAGAGTGGAGCATGTTAGGGGCGCTCCGCGTGGCGTACCGGAACTATACCCCAGAGCCGCAGGGGACCTTCCACCACCGTGAACGCAATGAACTTAAAGATCACTGCGAACACAAGAGTGATCGCCGTCACGGCCGCCCCTAGCATCAATGCACGGGGCACAACGTTGATCGCCCTGCACAGAATTCAACACTGAGAAGAGGAACACCATGCGCCAGATCCGCGCATTGCGAGTCGCCGCCGTCGCCGCCGGCCTCGCCCTTATGGCCACCGGTTGCGGTGCCACGGGCAAGAGCTCCACAAGTTCTGAAAGCTCCGGCGCTGCCGCCGGACCCGTCACCGGCCTCCAGATCATGGTTCCGAACACCCCCGGTGGCGGCTACGACACCACCGCCCGGGCAGCGGCGAAGGTCCTGGACGACGAGAAGATCGCCAACAACACCGAGGTCTTCAACCTCGCGGGCGCAGGCGGAACCGTTGGCCTGGCGCGTGTGGTGAACGAAAAGGGCAACGGCGACCTCACCATGCTGATGGGTCTGGGCGTCGTCGGCGCCAGCTACACCAACAAATCCCAGTCGAAGCTGACTGACACCACCCCCCTGGCCAAGCTGATTGAAGAGCCGGGCGCCATCATGGTCAGCAAGGACTCCCCCTACAAGACCATCGACGACCTCGTGAAAGCCTGGAAGGCCAACCCGGCATCCATCTCCGTTGGTGGCGGTTCCTCCCCCGGCGGACCTGACCACCTCCTGCCAATGCAGCTTGCCGGCGCTGTCGGCATTGACGCCACCAAGGTCAACTTTGTCTCCTACGACGGCGGCGGCGATCTCCTCCCCGCCATCCTCGGCAACAAGCTGGGCTTTGCCGCATCCGGTGCCGGTGAGTACCTGGAGCAGATCAAGTCCGGTGAAGTCCGCGTCCTGGCCACCAGTGGCGAGAAGCGGCTTGACGGCGTGGATGCCCCGACACTCAAGGAATCCAACATCGACCTCGTGTTCAGCAACTGGCGCGGCATCGTGGCCCCTCCGGGCATCAGCGACGCCGACAAGAAGTCGCTGATCGCCGCACTCGAGAAGATGCACGCTTCTGAGGGCTGGAAGCAAGCGCTCAAGACCCACAGCTGGACTGACGCATTTGTCACCGGTGATGAGTTCAAGTCGTTCCTGACCGACCAGGACAAGCGGGTGGCGGACGTCCTCACCAAGCTTGGTCTGGCGTGAGCTCTGCAGTAACAGGCTTGAAAGGCCGCGCCGAGCTGGGGGTAGCCCTCCTGCTCGGCGTGGTTGGCGTCCTGGTTTTCCTCGACGCCAACGGCCTGGTGACCCCGTACTCCAAGTCAGACCCCGTAGGCCCCAAGACGGTCCCCTTCATTGTTGCCGGCATCCTCCTGGTCTGCGCCGTGATGCTCGCCATCAACGTTCTCCGCGGCGGCAAGGGCGAAGCCGAAGAAGGCGAAGATGTGGATCTGACCCACCCCGCGGACTGGAAGACCATCCTTCCGCTTGCCGGCGCATTTCTGCTGAACATCCTGCTTATCGACTGGGCCGGCTGGGTTATCTCCGGCACCATCCTGTTCTGGGGCAGCGTCCTTGCCCTGGGCAGCCGCCGGTACATCCGCGACGGCATCATCTCCGTGGCACTTTCCCTGCTCACCTTCTACGGCTTCTACCTCGGCCTGGGCATTGCTTTGCCGGCCGGGCTCCTGGAAGGAATCCTCTGATGGACGTCTGGTCCTCCTTGATGGACGGCTTCTCCACCGCCCTGACTCCCATGAACCTGATGTACGCCATGATCGGCGTCATCCTGGGCACCGCCGTCGGCGTCCTCCCCGGACTGGGTCCGGCCATGACCGTGGCACTGCTCCTCCCCGTCACCTATGCCCTTGAACCCACCAGCGCGTTCATCATGTTCGCCGGTATCTACTACGGCGGCATGTACGGCGGCTCCACCACGTCCATCCTGTTGAACACCCCCGGTGAATCGTCGTCGGTGGTGACGGCCATCGAAGGCAACAAGATGGCCAAGGCGGGACGCGCCGCCCAAGCACTCGCGACGGCGGCCATCGGCTCGTTCGTGGCGGGCACCATCGGCACTACCCTCCTTGCCGTCTGCGCGCCGATCGTTGTGAAGTTCGCCGTCAGCCTCGGCTCCCCCAGCTACTTCGCCATCATGATGCTGGCGCTCCTGGCCGTCACCGCGGTCCTGGGCAAGTCACGCCTGCGTGGCTTCGCCTCCTTGGGCCTTGGTTTGGCCATCGGCTTGGTGGGCCTGGATTCCGTAACCGGTCAGAGCCGCCTCACGTTCGGCATTCCGCTGTTGTCCGACGGACTGGACATCGTGGTGGTGGCCGTGGCCATCTTCGCCGTGGGCGAGGCACTCTGGGTAGCTGCCCACCTGCGCCGCAACCCGCTGCACATCATTCCCGTCGGCCGCCCGTGGATGGGCAAGAAGGACTGGCAGCGTTCGTGGAAGCCGTGGCTTCGCGGTACCGTCTTCGGTTTCCCCTTCGGGGCCTTGCCCGCCGGCGGTGCCGAAATCCCCACCTTCCTCTCCTACGTCACCGAGAAGCGCCTCAGCAAGCACCCTGAAGAGTTCGGTCACGGTGCCATCGAAGGCGTGGCAGGTCCGGAAGCGGCGAACAACGCTGCTGCTGCCGGCACCCTCACCCCCATGCTGGCGCTCGGCCTTCCGACCAACGCCACGGCCGCGGTAATGCTCGCAGCGTTCACGTCCTACGGCATCCAGCCCGGCCCCCAGCTCTTTTCGAGCCAGGGACCGCTGGTGTGGGCACTGATCGCAAGCCTCTTCATCGGCAACCTGTTGCTCCTGCTGATCAACCTGCCCCTGGCGCCGATGTGGGCCAAGTTGCTGCAACTGCCCCGCCCGTACCTGTACGCAGGCATCCTGTTCTTCGCCACGTTGGGTGCCTACTCCGTGAACCTCCAGGCATTCGACCTGGTGATCCTGCTGGTCCTGGGCGCGTTGGGCTTCATGATGCGCCGGTTCGGGCTCCCGGTCCTGCCGCTCATCCTCGGCGTCATCCTGGGTCCGCGGCTGGAAGGCCAGCTCCGCAAGACCCTCCAGCTCAGCGCCGGCGACCCGGCAGGGCTCTTCAGCGAGCCGATCGCCGTCGGGATTTACGTCATCATCGGCATCATCCTGGCCTGGCCGCTGGTGTTCAAGCTCATCCGGCGGAACCGTCCGTCGGCAGTGCTTACTGCGCCGTCAGGTCCGGACAGCCATGCTGAGCCCGAATCAATCCACCACGAGACCACCCCGGTCCAGCACAAACAGGAGAAACCATGACCATCGTGGTGGGATACGTCCCCACGCCGGAGGGCGAAGCAGCACTGACGCAGGCGATCGCCGAGGCCAAGAAGAGCAAAGAGACACTGCTGGTCATCAACTCGTCCAAGGGCGATGCCCTGGTGGATAACCGTTTCGCCCAGGAGCCGGAGATCCAGAGCATCGAGGACAGGCTGGCCGGACACGGCATCCAGCACATCATCAAGCAGCCCATTCGCGGCCATGACGCAGCGGCAGAGGTGCTTGACGCTGCCGAAGAGCACGACGCCGGCCTGATCGTCATCGGCCTCCGGCGCCGCAGCCCGGTGGGCAAGCTCATCATGGGCAGCGTGTCCCAGCGGATTCTGCTGGAGGCGGACTGCCCGGTCCTTGCGGTCAAAGCGGACTAGGAGTTTTTGTACAGCTAATGCCCTTAAGACGCGTTCTTAGGGGCATTAGCTGTACAAAAACTCACGACGGCGGCTGGTCACTTAGGTGACCAGCCGCCGTCGTGTTTAATCACCGGCTACCACATCGCCTTGTTGAGCGGCGTGACGGTGAGGCTTTCGAGCCGGGCGGTCCCTCCTTCCGAGAAGAGGGACAGGGAGTTGGCGCCTGCCGAAGGGAAGACCTGGTCCGTGAGCGTCGTCAGGCCATCCTGGGCAAACACCTCCACGGAGGCCTTGTCCACATAGATCCGCAAGGTGAGCTTGCCGTTGATGAGCTGGACCGGGGCATCATCCAGAGACGCGAACGCAGGGTGAAAGCCTTCGTTTCCGGAGGCGGTCCTGTCAATGAATGCCCGCCCTGAGGCCGTTGTGTAGCCAATCCTGGTGGCCTCCGTGCCGTCACCCAGAACCTTCAGCCCGAACGCCGACGCCGTTCCCGGAGAGAACTGAGCATCGATCTGCAGCACGTCACCGGAAATGGGAAGACTGCTGGTTCCCGAAGCGATGTCCTGGGCGGGAGCCGTGTAGGTAGCCCCTGTGTTCTTCAGGCTATCCACCTGTTGGACGGCTTTCTGGGTGAGCCGGGGACCCTGGCCGGTCTGCGTGAGCTGGACTTCGCGGGGCAAGGCCATGGAACCCCGCCAGGTGCTGGTGGGCGTGGACTGCCCGTAATCCCAGTTGTTCATCCAGCCGAGCATGATCCGCTTGCCGTTCGGGACGTTGTTGAACGAGACCGCCGCGTAGTAGTCCCTTCCCCAGTCCAGCCAGTCGTGCTGTTCCAAGCGGGTGATATCGGAAGCCACGAACTCGTCCGCCAGGATGTGTCCCCACCCGCCACGGTTGTTGTCCACGATCCGGATGGTCGCTTGGCTCCCCTTGTAGGCGCTGACATCCCAGGCCTTCCAGTCCAGATGCTCGGAGTCGGAGCCCGTAGTGGTGCGGACGGCTTGCCCGTTGACCACCAGGTTCACCGTGGTCTCGCTGCTTCGCGGCTGCGCCGGTTGTGAGCCCAGGACCATGTTGTCCAGGGTCAAGTGGCCCCACGGTCCGGTGGCGTTGTCCACGATCCGGATCCGTGCGATCTGGCCGTAATACTGGGAGACATCCCAGTTCTTCCAGTTCAGATCACCCGAGTTGCTGCCTGTGGTGCTCCGGACGGGAACGCCGCCTACCAACAGTTCCACTTGGAGTGAGCCGTCCGTCCGGTTGCCACCACCCAGGAGGAACCCGATATTGGTGTTGGTCAGATAGAACTCCGGTGAGGTGATGGTTCCAGTGTTGTTGTCGGCGTTGGGTCCGCCTTCGAAGGTGTTGATGCGCTTTCCTAAGGCGTATTCGCCGCCCACTGTTGACGGGTTCCTGGCTGCCTCGAAGTCTCCGCTCAGCTGCCAGCCGGCAGCGCTGAGCGTTCCCGGATAATCGAAGCCGTCGAACAGCAGGTAGCCCGGCGGCGGGGTGTTGCCCATCTGCTCCCCCGGTTGCCGCGGGTGGTTTCCGCCGCCGGCCAGGAAGTTGATGTAGTCCTTGGTGACGGTGAAGGGCGCCGACTCCAAGGTGCCTGTGGGGACGTCTCCGCCGTTGAACCCGTTCACCAACCCGGAACCAATGGAACCTGTCACTGCTTGCTGGCCCGTCAGCGTTCCACTGGCCGGCGCACTTCCCCAAGGGCCTGCAGGGTTGGCCGGATCATTGCCAACGTTCCAGCCGCTGTAGCTCCCGCCGTTGAAGCCAGCGAGCAGGTTGCCCGGCGGAGCAACGTCTACCGGATCGGTGGTTTCGGAGGTGAAGGTAGTGCCGTTAAAACTTCCGACGAAGTATTGGCCTCCACTACCGCCGGCCACTGATCCCGGGTTGATGTTCACCACCAGCACCCATTTTGTGTTGTTCGCGTTGCCATCCACTGCCAAGGGGAAAAGATCCGGGCATTCCCACTGCCCGCCGGTGGCATTGGCCGGCTTGAAGTCGTCCAGGTAAGTCCAGCTCTTCAAGTCGCTGCTCTTGTAAAACAGCACCCTGTGCTCGTTGGCTTCCACGGCCGACATGACCCAGTAGGAACCGGCGGGGCCTTGGTACCAGAACACTTTCGGGTCGCGGAAGTCCGTAGTGTTCCTGGAGAGCACGGGATTTCCGGAGTACTTGGTCCATGTCTGGCCGCTGTCCGTGCTGTACGCCAGGGATTGGGCCTGCTTTCCTGGGTACAAGGGGTGGTTGCCGGTGAAATTGCTGGTGTAAACGGCCACCATCGGAGGGTTTTGAAGTGTTCCAAAGCCACTGGTATTCTGCGAGTCCACCACGATGGAACCGGAGAAGATATCCTCCGTGGCCTGTCCGCTGCCGTTGACGGTCTGTGCGATGGCCAACGGCTGTTCGGACCAATGCAGCAGATCCGTGGAGGTCGCGTGGCCCCAGCTCATGTTGCCCCAGGTCGTCCCGTAAGGGTTGTACTGGTAGTACATGTGGTACGTCCCGTTGTTGTAGACGAGCCCGTTGGGATCGTTCATCCAGTTCTTCAACGGGGTGTAGTGCACAGAAGGACGGTACTGCTGGGTTGCGGGGTCAGGATCGGTGGCATGCGCCGGAGCTGTTGTCGCCGCGAGGGACAGTGAAACCACGACGGCGGCAATCACCGAGGCGACCACCGGCGGTTTGGTGCGTCTTGTCATCATTGACAGACCTTCCTGCTCAGCCCGGCGCTAAGGGGTTGCCCGGAACGAGTAGGAGCTGGTGTAATGCACAAATTCGCCGGCACCACCACTGTCCAGCACCTTGGTGCCGGTGGTTGAACCGTCCAGCACCACCGTGTTCGCAGCCACCGAGGAGATGGTGTTGTTCGCGGCGATGTAGTTGTTGGCGCCGGAGGCCACCAGGATGATGGTGGGCTTCTGGCCCGACGGGCTCACTGAACCCGAAGGGACGTCGTAGCTGAAGTGGTTGCCCGTGACTGTGTTCCCACTGCCTGCCAGGTGAACCAATCCGAAGAGGTCATCCAGGCCATTGTTGTACGGCTTGAGGGGATCGAAGGGTTCCATTTGCCGCAGGAAGTGGTTGGCGCCCACCAGGTTTTCCGTGCAGCTTCCCTCGAAGTTGACCATGCCGGGGTAAAACGCGTGGAACCGGTTGCTGGTGATGGTGGAGCGGGTGCAGTTCTTGAAGTGCACACTGCTCTTGCCCCGCGGGAAGACATTGTTGGCGCTGACCAGCAAGCCCATATGGCCCTCCGCGTAGATGGAGAAGCCCACGTAGCCTGCGCCGATCAGGTTGTCGGTGACCTTGGAGGCCTGCCCGGATCCGGTGAGTTCCACGCAGCTGCCGCATTCGGCCAGGAAGTTGCCGCTCACACTCAGCGCGTCGGTATCCCGGACCACCAGGCCGTGTTCCAGGTAGACCATGCCCATGCCTTCCACCCGGCAGGAGTCGTTCGCGGAATCGAAGCGGATGCCTGTCTTGCCGTTGACGTAGGAATTCTGGTTGGAGTTGAAGGACACCCCGTCCAGGCAGAAATTCTGGAACACGATGGAGCTCAGGCGAGGGTCGCCGGTGCGGTAAACCCTGAAGGCGTCGGTGTTTCCATCAGTGTTTTCCACCCGGATCCGACTGCCACCGGGGTTGATTTCATACCAGCTTGACGTGTTGCCTGCGTTGTAGCGGATGCTGCTGGACGTGAAGCCGTGCCCGGATCCACGGATGGTCAGGAAGCTGATGTCGATGTTGACCCGGGTCTTGAGCGAGTAGTCTCCCGGCGGGATGTAGACAACGGCCCCCGGTTTGGATGCCTGGTTGGTCTGCTGGGATTTCACATCGGCAATGATGCTGTTGATGATGAGCCCGATGTCGTTGTAGGGCGTTGCGGACGGGTTTCCGGGGACAGACCAGGTGGTGACGTCGTAGACAGTGGTCACAGCGTGTTCTCCTCACATCGTTGGGGGTACTGCTTGAGTGGCCTAGCTTCGTGTTGGGTAGTGCATGCGTACCGCTAGAGCATGCCGATGATTGCCCGGTGGCCCGTGGCTGCCGGGGTCTCCGCGGCAACTGCCTGCTGGGCTGGTTCTTTTGCCAGAGCTTCCTTAGCGGACAGCACGACGGCGGTGGCCGCGACTGCCGCTGCGGGAATCAACCGGAGGATGCTCCTCCGGCTCAGGGGCAGGGATGGGTCCATGGTTCTCCTTCGAACTCGGTGACTGCTTTGGTTGTTGCTTGATCGGCCATGGTGGACGCGTCCAAGGACGATGGAACGCGCCGCACCGGTTCCCGCCCGGCGCACCCGTGGGTACGGGGGCGATCGGCGCAAACGGGTGCGGCCAAACAACCGGGGCGTTGCCAAAAACTTGCCAAATCAGCCAAAATATGCCAAAACGATTTGTCGAGTGGCGCGGATCACTTTATGGGCATCCGGTCCCAAGCGTCAAGAGTCCGAAAAGTTTCGTGGGAAACAGTTGACACGGCCGTTCTCTCGGCCCTAATGTCAGTGCCAAGTCGTTTTGGCAAAACGATTTTTCAAGCCAAAGACGTGTCATCCCCATCTCTCTGCAATTTCCGTTCAAGAGAAAGTGAGTCGACAGCGATGTCCACTCGAAACACCATCTCCAAGCTCGTCACCCTCGGCGGGCTGTGCACCGCCGTCGCACTCGTTGCCACCGGTTGTGGCGCCGGCGGTCCCGCACCATCTTCAGGCGGTTCAGGCGGTTCCAGCTCCATTAACGTCCTGGTCGAAGCCGGCGGCCACGCCGAACTGACCGGCGTAGCCGAGCAGTGCAAGAAGGACGCCGGCGTGGACGTTAACTTCGTCGAACTCCCCTACGACGGCATGTTCAACCGACTCTCCAGCGAATTCTCCTCCGGCAACGTCTCCTTCGACGTCGCCGCACTGGACTCCGTATGGCTCCCCAGCTTCAAGGACGCCGTCCAGCCCATCGACGAACTCTTCACCGACGAGGCAAAGAAGGACATCTTCCCGGCCCTGGTGAAGGAAGCCAACGTGGACGGCCACTTCATCGGCATGCCCGCCTGGACCAACGCCGAGATCATCCTGTACCGCAAGGACCTGTTCGAAGACGCCAAGAACAAGGCCGATTTCCAGGCCAAGTACGGCTACGAGCTCGCCGCCCCCAAGACGTGGAAGCAGTACCAGGACATTTCCGCGTTCTTCACCAAGGACGGAATGTACGGCACGGACGTCAAGGGCGCCGTGGAAACCGAATGGCTTGCCCACGTCCTCCAGGCCGGCTCACCGATGGTCCTGGACAAGGACAACAACGTGGTGATCGACAACGCCGCCCACAAGGAAGCCCTGGACTTCTACGTAAGCCTGGCCAAGGATGCTCCGAGTGGCGCTGCACAGGTTGACTGGGCTGCAGCTCAGAACCTGTTCAACCAGGGCAAGACCGCCATGACCCGCTTCTGGGCCCACGCCTACCGCCAGATTCCTGCCGATGCTCCGGTGGCAGGAAAGGTGGGAGCCGCAGCGATGATCGGCGGCAGCGCCGGCGTCGCAGGCGTTCCGGGACCGTGGTACCTGTCCGTTCCCAAGGCAACCAAGAACACGGACGCTGCCAAGAAGTTCGTCAAGTGCGCCTACGACTACAACGACAAGGGAATTGAATCCAAGCTTGGCTTGGCATCGCGGATCAGCGCCTTCCAGAAGTACCAGGACCAGCCCGGTTACGAAAGCTTCAAGCCGCTCATCGAGACCCTCAACGGCCAGGCCACGGCCACCCGGCCCGCAACCGCCAAGTGGCAGCAGATCGTTGACACCGTCCTGATCCCGTTGCTGCAGAAGGCCGTGGCCGGTGGCGACACCTCCGCCCTCCTGGCCGATGCCAAGAAGCAGATCCAGGACCTCCTGAAGTAAGACTCCGCGGCCGGCACCGGCACGCGCACAGCGCGAAAAACAGTGCCGGCCGCGGTCCCAACCAGCAGAAAAGAAATACCGTGCGTATCTCCGATCGCCGCTTCGCCCTCTATTTGATGACGCCCGCGGCACTGTTCCTGGCCGTATTTGTGGCCTACCCGCTCTTCCGCCTGGTGGCAGACAGCTTCTTCAAGATCTCCCCCATAGCCGGTGGCCCCCGCGACTTCGTGGGGTTCCAAAACTACGTCACCGCGTTCACCTCCGAGGCCTTCACCAGCGCTGGATGGCGGACCTTCGCCTACACCCTGGTGGTGGTGACCCTCGAATTCGCCCTGGGCCTCGGCATGGCCTTGCTGTTCACAACGCTCGGCAAAAAGTCCCAGATCTGGCGGACCGTCTTCCTCTACCCGCTGATGATCGCCCCGATCGTGGCAGGCCTGCTGTGGAAGTTCCTGATGATCGACAACTTCGGCCTGATCGGAACGCTCCTCCACCAGGCGGGTCTCCTGTCCGATCCCAACCAGATCGGTTGGCTCTCCGACCCCAACATCGTGTTGTTCTCGGTGGCCATCCCGGATATCTGGCTTACCACCTCGTTCATGTGCCTGGTGCTGTTCGCAGGGCTCCAGAACATCCCCGGTGACCTCCTCGAGGCCGCCCGCCTGGACGGTGCACGGGCTCCGGCGCTCCTGTTCCGGATCATCCTTCCACTGCTTCGTCCCGTGATTGCCGTAGCACTGGTGGTCCGCGGAATCGATGCGGCGAGGGCCTTTGACACCATCCTTATCCAGACCAACGGCGGACCCCAGTCGGCCTCGGAAACCATGAGCTTGCTGATCTACCGGACCATGATCCGCTTCGGCGATCCCGGCCTGGCCAGTGCCATGGGCACGATCTACCTTCTGGCAATGCTGGCCATTGCCTTCGTTGCAGTGGGCACCATCTGGCGGCCAGGAAAGGACAACTGATGAGCACCACGAGCGTCGCCACCATGGCCAGCCAGCCGCCGTCGGGCCTCCCCGAAGCGCAGCCGCTGCGCAAGCGGCGGGGGGTCAACCGCGAAGGACTCGAAGCCGGCCGCCGCAGCACCCGGACCATCCTGTGGATCCTGCTGGCCGTCGCCATGGTCCTCTACGGGTTCCCGTTCCTGTACCTGCTGTTCACCTCGTTCAAGACCCCGATCGACACCATTGCTGTACCACCGACCATCCTGCCGAAGGAGTGGACGCTGGAGAACTACACCAACGCCCTGGGCCGCAGCGGCGTGGTGGCGTCCTTCATCAACAGCATCCAGACCGCCGTCATCAGCACCCTGCTTTCGCTGATTCTCGCCGTCCCGGCAGCCTACGGCATCACGCGTTACAAGACACCGAGTGGCCGTGTCTTCATAATGGCCGCGCTGGTCACGCGGATGGTGCCGCCGGTTGCGATCGGCATTCCGCTGGCCTCCATGATGGCCTCTGCAGGGCTGGCGGATACGCCGATCGCATTGTCCATCGCACACACCACCATCTCCCTGCCGCTCTCGATCTGGCTGATGTCCAGCTTCTTCGAATCCGTCCCCCGGGACCTCGAGGAAGCTGCAACCGTGGACGGCTGCAGCAGGCTGGGCGCCCTGTGGCGGGTGGTGATCCCGGTGGTGTCCGGCGGCATCGCGGTCACAGCGATCTTTGCCTTCCTGGCTTCGTGGAATGAGTTCCTGTTCGCGCTGCTCATGACGGCCATCCGTTCGCAGACCACGCCCGTGGTGATCGCGAACTTCCAGACCCAGTTCGGCCTGGATTGGGGATCGATGACCGCCCTCGCCGCCGTGTACTCGATCCCGGTCATCCTGCTCACGCTCCTGCTGCAGCGCAAGATCGTAGCGGGCATGACGCTGGGCGCGGTCAAGGGCTAGGCCCACCATCAAGCAGTAGCCTACTGATAGCCCCTCCGGGGCATCACCAACCATAAGGACGTGGGAGCCACATGAGCAGCAAGAACATCGGTATCAAGGACGTTGCCGTCGCCGCCGGCGTGTCCGTCACCACCGTGTCCCACGTTCTCAACGAGGTCTCCTACGCCCGGATCAGTGAGGAAACCAGGGACAAGGTCCGCTCAGCCGCCGAACAGCTGGGCTACGGCCCCAACCGCCTGGCGCAGGCCCTGCGCACGCAACGGACCGGCATGCTCGGTTTGGTGAGCGAGGAAATCGCCACTACGCCGCACGCGGGCAGGATCATCCTTGGCGCTGATGAGGCCGCCAAAGCCCGGGGGTACAACCTCATGATCATCAACACCCCGGGTTCAGCCAGCCTCGAATCCCGGCAAGCGGACGTCCAGGCCTTGTTGGAGCGGCGGGTTGACGGCATCCTGTACGCCACGATGTACCACCGGAACGTCGAGCTTCCGGGCAACCTGGGCAGCGTACCGTCGGTCCTGGTGGACTCCGTTGCCACTGCCGGGAACATCACGGCCGTAGTCCCGGACGAGGACGGCGGCGCCCGCGCTGCTGTCGGGGCGCTTCTCGACGCCGGCCACACCCGGGTTGGCTTCATCAACAACACCGACGACGTCCCTGCGACCCGCCAGCGGCTGCAGGCCTTCCGGGCCATGCTCACCGAAGCGGGGCTCGACGGCGGTGCGGCGCCCGTCGAGTCCGAGGTCTCCGAAGTGCAGGGCGGCTATGAGGCCGCCAAGCGGATCCTGTCCCGGGAGGACCGGCCCACGGGACTCTTCTGCTACAACGACCGGATGGCCATGGGCGCTTACCGGGCCGCGGCAGAGTTGGGGCTCAGCATTCCAGGAGATCTTTCCGTGGTGGGCTTCGATGACCAGGAACTCATCGCCGCCAACCTCTACCCAGGCCTTACCACCGTGGCCCTCCCGCATTACGAGATGGGAGCGTGGGCCACTGAACACCTCATCGATGCCATCGAGGGCAAGGACGACCTCTCCTTGATGGCGCTCCACCCGACCATTCTGGGCTGTCCCCTGGTCCGCCGTGACTCGGTCGCGGCTCCGCGGTAGCACCCAGCCAGCCCTTCAACGTCCCAAAAGGAACGCACCACATGTCCAGTAGCCTTGATGCCGCACGCCCGGAAACAGCACCGGCCCTCACTCCCAGGTTCCGGCCTGCCATCCATTTCACGGCACGGGACACCTGGCTGAACGACCCCAACGGCCTGGTTTTCCACGACGGTTTGTACCACCTGTTCTTCCAGAACAACCCCTACGGCAACGTCTGGGGCAACATGTCCTGGGGCCACGCCTCCTCCCCTGACCTCACGAGCTGGAAGGAACATCCCGTGGCCATTGCCGGGGATGAAACAGAGGACATCTTCTCCGGAAGCGTGGTGGTGGACCATGGCAACACCTCCGGTTTCGGAACCACGGAGTCCCCGGCTTTGGTGGCTGTGTACACCAGCGCCTTCAAGGCAGGGCCACACGGTGGCACGCAGGCGCAGTCCCTGGCGTACAGCTCCGATTCGGGAATGACCTGGCAAAAGTACGGCGGGAATCCGGTGCTCACCCGGGACTCCGCGCATTTCCGCGATCCCAAAGTCTTCCGCTACGAAGGCGCCGCCGAGGGGGCCTTCTGGGTGATGGTCGCCGTCGAAGCGCAGCAGCAAAAGGTGGTCCTCTACCGCTCTGATGACCTCAAGACCTGGGATTTCCTGAGCGACTTCGGCCCGGCCAACGCGGACGCCGGCGAATGGGAATGCCCGGACCTCTTCCCCCTGGTTGCGGACGGGGATCCCGAAAGCATCAAGTGGGTGCTGATCGTCAATGTGAACCCGGGCGCTGTCGCAGGGGGTTCGGGCGGACAGTACTTTGTGGGACAGTTCGACGGCGTTACTTTCGTTCCGGACGCAGGCTCACTTGCAGCGCCTTCCGGAGTCACCTCCCTGCCGGAGGGCTCTGCCCGGGCGGAAGCACTGCAGCAGAGCCTGTGGCTGGATTGGGGACGCGACTGCTATGCCTCGGTGTCCTTCAGCAACACCCCGGATGACCGGCGGATCATCATCGGCTGGATGAACAACTGGGACTACGCCAACCAGCTTCCCACTGCACCATGGCGTTCCTCCATGACCCTTGCCCGCCAGCTGCGCCTTGAAACCGTGGACGGGGCCGCCCGGCTGGTCCAGCGCCCGGTCCTCGGGGACCCGAAAGAGGAGCTCTTTCACGCGGGCTCCATCGAGGTGGGATCATCAGCCCTCCGCTTGCCGGACGCCGTACCGGGTGCAGCCCAGGTCATCGAAGCTGAAATCCTCCCTGGAACCGCAGAGCGTGTTGGGCTGCGACTGCTCGCCAGCTCCGACGGACGCCAAGGCGCTGTCCTGAGCTACACCCCGGGCAGTGGACGACTCACCCTCGACCGCACCCGTTCAGGAGACACCGCCTTCCATGAAAAGTTCGCCTCCGTCGAATCCGCCCCTGTGGCCCTGGAGGACGGCCTCCTCAAGCTGCTTGTTGTGGTGGACCAGTGCTCCGTGGAAGTCTTCGCCCAGGACGGCAGAGTGGTCCTGACGGATCTGGTGTTCCCGGATGCCACCAGCCAGGAGAACTGGCTGACCGCAGAGGGCGGCACAGCCACAGTTATTAAGCTCGCTGTCTCACAAAACGCCTAAGGAGTACGTCATGCAGATCATCCCGGAGCCGCAGAACCTCACAGGGCCGGCATCGAATCCGGCGCCGGAAGTCGTTGTTGTTGGTGAAGCTTTGGTGGACATCGTCGTCTCCCCGCGGGGAACCGTGGAGCACCCCGGAGGCTCGCCCGCGAACGTGGCCTACGGCCTCGGACGCCTCGGCGTGCCAACCGCTTTGTTGACCTCGATCGGAGACGACCACCACGGGTCCGCCATCGAACGGCACCTGGCGAGTGCCGGCGTCGAACTTCTGGCCGATGCCCGCCCGGGCGTCCGAACCGCTACGGCAACCGCCACCCTGGCCTCGGACGGTTCGGCCCATTATGACTTCGACATTCAGTGGGAGCTCCCCCGGATCACCCCCACCACCCTGCCAAAGATCCTGCACACGGGGTCGATTGCCACGTTCCTGGAGCCCGGAGCGGCAGCGGTACGGGCGCTGCTGGAACAGGTACACCAGCGGTGCGTGGTCAGCTACGATCCCAATGTCCGGCCGGCCCTGGTTGGCAGCCAGGCCCAGGCGAGGTCCATTTTCGAGGAGCTCATTCCTCTCACCGACGTGGTCAAACTCAGTGATGAGGACGCGCAGTGGCTCTACCCGTCCTTATCCATCCAGGACATTTCCCGGCGCATCCTGGACCTCGGGACCGGACTCGTGGTGGTGACCAGGGGTTCGGAGGGCTCCATGCTCTCGACCTGCGGCGCCCAGGTCCTGGTTCCCTCGGTCACGTCCACTGTGGCTGACACCATCGGCGCGGGCGACTCGTACATGTCCACCTTGATCTTCGGCCTTCTGCAGACCGGGGTTGACCGGCTCACGGAGGAGGCACTGGAGTCGTTGGGCGGCAGGGCCACCAAGGCCGCGGCCATCACTGTACGTCGTGCGGGCGCCAACCCGCCGACGTCGGACGAGCTGCTGGCCGAACTGCCCGAACACCAGCCCGCCAACTGACCACCCCCAACTTCAAGAGGATCCACACCATGTCCAGCAGCAACTACTACGACGTGACCACCTGGCCCGTCGGCGACCCGTCCAAGGACGTCGGCGAGGTCATCAACAGCATCATCGCCGACGTCAAGGAACGCCAGAACGCCACAGATGTGAACGACGGCGGCAAGCCCGGTGCCGTGATCTACTTGCCGCCGGGCGACTACCGCCTGCGAACGCAGGTCCTGATCGACATCAGTTTCCTCAGGATCCAGGGCTCGGGCCACGGCTTCACGTCTTCCAGCATCAGGTTCAACGTTCCCGAGGACGAATGGCCCGATCTCCATGAGCTGTGGCCCGGTGGCAGCCGTGTGTTGGTTGATCTTCCTGCTGCTGACAGCGCGGACCCGGCCAGCGGGGCCGCCTTCCGTGTTGAGCGTGCGGGCAGTCCCCGGATCAGTTCCGTAGAGTTCGCCAACTTCTGCATCGACGGGCTGCATTTTGCCCCGGACGGCTCGGACCTGCCAGCGGAGAATACCTATGTCAATGGCAAGACCGGCATCCACGTTGCCAGCGCCAACGACTCGTTCCGCGTCAACGAGATGGGCTTCATCTACCTCGAACACGCCCTGACCATCCACAATGCCGATGCCCTCTCCATCCACAACAACTTCATTGCCGAATGTGGAAGCTGCATCGAGCTGCGCGGCTGGGGTCAGGCATCGAAGATCACGGACAACCTGATTGGCGCGGGCTTCAAGGGCCACTCGATCTACGCGGAGAACCATGGCGGACTCCTGGTAACGGCCAACAACGTCTTTCCACGCGGAGCCAGCAGCGTCCATTTCAGCGGCGTGACGCGCTCCAGCATCACCAACAACCGGCTGCATTCCTTCTATCCGGGCATGGTGGTCCTGGAGCGGAACAGCTCGGAGAATCTTGTGGCCACCAACCATTTCCTCCGCGACCACGAGCCTTGGACGCCGTTCCTCGGGATCGACAATGGGCTGGATGATCTCCACGGGGTCCTCAGCATCAGCGGCAACAACAACTCGGTGATCGGCAACCACTTTTCACAGATCATCGATTCGGAGCACATCCGTCCGGAAGGCGCGACGCCGGTCACTATCCGGCTGCGTGAAGGCGCGGGCAATTTCGTGTCGAACAACCACGTGGTGGCCATGAACGTCCATGCCACCGCCAGCGACGACTGCTTTGAGGCCCAGGTGGATGCCCTGCTGACCACTGACGCTGCCAAGGAGCTGGCCGTGACCGCAGTCCTGGTGGACCCGGAATCGGCGCGGAACACCATCCTCGACTCAGGCCGGGAGACACAAATCAGCGCAGACCGGGCAGCCAACGCCATCCGGCCCACCCCCTAACATGGAGTTTTTGTACAGCTAATGCCCTTAAGATGCGTTCTTAGGGGCATTACCTGTACAAAAACTCGCAAGGGGGAATACGTGGCCGAGAACATCCGCACCGCAACAGCACACGACGCCGGGAAGCTGGCCGAGCTCGCGGCCGTCACCTTCCCGCTGGCATGCCCTCCCGGCTCCTCACCGGCGGACATCCAGGCGCACCTTGAAAAGACGCTCAGCGAAGCCAACTTTTCGGAGTACCTCGCCGACGCGAACATCACCATTCTGGTGCTCGACGACGACGGGCAGCTCAACGGCTACACCATGCTGATTGCCAAGCCCACAGGAGACCCCGACGTCGCCTCCGTGCTCTCGGCGCTCCCATCGACAGAGCTGAGCAAGTGCTACGTCCACCCCGACCACCACGGCAAGGGCGCGGCGTCGAGGCTGATCCACGCGTCCTTGGCGCTGGCCACGGACAAGGGTGCAGCGGGCGTATGGCTCGGCGTGAACAGCCAAAACGCCAAAGCCATCCGCTTCTACGAGAAGAGCGGTTTCCAGCGCGTAGGCACCAAGTCGTTCAAGCTCGGCAACACCGTGGAGCACGACTTCGTCATGGAGAACAGGCTCTAGCCGAACAGGTCACCGGCCAGGGGCGGCCGCGGATCGTTGCGCAACTGGAGTCCCTGCGGCAGGCCTTCCACAGTCCCGGAAGTGCCCGCGGCCCGTACCGTCAGCCGGGAACTCCCCAGCAGTACATTTTCGGCCGTGAACTCGCCGAATGACGCCGGGAGGATCGGCGCGAGGTGCAGCACATCCCGCGTGAAGTCGGGGTCGAACCGCAGCAGTATCCGAGCCAGTTGCACCGGAGCCGCAGCCGCCCACGCCTGCGGGGAACACGCCGTCGGATACGGGACCGGCTCCGAAAAGTCCCGCCGGTCAAAGCCGCAGAACAACTCGGGAAGCTGCCCGCCAAAGTGCTCGGCGGCGTCGAACAGTCCGCTGGCTATCCGGCTGGCTTCGTCCGTGAAGCCGTAGCGCATCAGCCCGGTGGCGGCGAGCGCCGTGTCGTGGGGCCAGACGGAGCCGTTGTGGTAGCTGACGGGGTTGTAGGCGCCCATGTCGGAGCCAAGGGTGCGGATGCCCCAGCCGGTGAACATCTCCGGAGACATGAGCCGCTCCGCCACCTGCGGTGCCTTGTCTTCATCCACGATGCCCACCCACAGGCAGTGCCCCATGTTGGACGTGCAGGAATCCACCGGCTGCTTGTCCTTGTCCAGCGCCAGCGCGAAGTAACCCTTGTCCGGCAGCCAGAACGTCTTGTTGAAAGCTTCCTTGAGCTCTTCGGCGCGGTCAGCGCACCGGCGTTCGACGGCGGTGTCCCCCGCCGCGCGTGCCAACAGGGACCGGCCCACGTAGGCCGCATAGGCGTAAGCCTGCACTTCGCAGAGTGCGATGGGAGCCTCCGCCATCCGGCCGTCCGCGAAATTAATCCCGTCCCACGAGTCCTTCCAACCCTGGTTCACCAAGCCGTGCTCGTTGGGCCTCTTGTATTCGATGAACCCGTCGCCATCGCGGTCCCCGTACTGCTCCATCCATTCGATGGCCCGGTCCGCGTGGGGAAGGAGGGATTCGATGATGTCGTCTCCGAGCCCCCAACGGCTCAGCTCACCCAGGGTGGAGACGAACAGAGGGGTGGCGTCGGCGGTGCCGTAATAGGCCGTGCCGCCCAGTGAGAGCCCCGCGGTGATACCCAGCCTGACCTCATGCGGCATGCGTCCGGGTTCTTCTTCGGAATCGTTGTCCACTTTGCTGCCCTGCAGTCCTGCCAAGGTCTGGAGCGTGCCCGCGGCAAGGCCCGGATCCACCATCAGGGACATGTAGGAGGCAAGTAGCGAGTCCCGTCCGAACAAAGCCATGAACCATGGTGCCCCGGCGGCGATGGCGGCACGGCCGGGGTGTTCGTCGTCGAAAATCCGCAGTGCTCCGAGGTCCCGCTGGCTCTGCTCCAGGACATCGGTGACATTCCGGTCGGTGACCGTGACGCGCGGAACGTGTTCCTCCCATTGGGTTTGCCGGCGGGCTCCTGTGCTGTGCTGCAGTGGTGTTCCCACGGTGAAGCGGTCTTCAGGCGCCTCGCCGTTGACCAGGGGCAAGGCGATGATGGTGGTGGACCAATCCTCCCGGGCGGGAATGGTGACGTTGAAGGTCAACCCTTCACCGGTGACTTTTGCCCCTTCGGCCTGGAACAACACCCCGCGCCGCTGGCCACTGGAGTGCAGGGCATCGATGTGCAGTCCGTCGTCCTGTGCAGCCCTGATGGTCTCCTCTGCGGTTCCCACCCGGCCGCCTTTGACGTCGAAGAGGTCGGCAAGGTCGGCGTCCAGGAGCAGTTCGATGGTGCAGGTGGACGGCGTTCCGGAGTAGTTGGTGATGGTGATGTCATCGCGCAGTCCCGAGCCGATGCTGCGCTGGTGCCGGACAAGCAACGGGCTTTCGAAGCGCCCGTCTTCCGTGCAGGCCCTGCCGACGTATTCGGCTTGGAACGACGCCGGGTTGCGCGCCACCAGGGGCTCCCGGGGTTCGCCGTTGATCCGCAGCACCCAGCGCGAGACGATGCGTGTGTCCTGGTAGTAGGCCCCCTGTGAACCACCGCCATGGATGTCGCCCGAGTGCGCGGAAATGCAGAAGGACGAGCCCTCGACCACCGTCACTGCCCCCAGTTCGGAGGCTCCGGCTTCTGTGTCTGCGTTCCAAGCGGTCATATGCCGAGGCTCCTTCGGGGTTGGGGGTTCGGGACCGGCAGCCTAACGGGCCTGCCTTTGATTCTCTTGCACGTAAGCGCTGCCGTGAACCCCTTTGCCGTCGAATTGTTCAAGGACGCGTGAATATAGGTCCACATGTTCGGCTGCCATGCGCCCGGCGCTGAAGTACTCGTCCACGGCATGCCGGCAGTCCGCCCGGTTCAACCGGGCAGCCTCATCCACGAACCCCGCAAGGTGGTGAAGTTCTCCCAGGAAGCCGGTCACTCCATGCTTGACGATTTCCGGTGCTGCACCCATGGGAGTTGCCACCACGGGCGTGCCCGTGGCCAGTGACTCGATCATGACCAGTCCGAAGGGTTCGGGCCATTGGATGGGGTTGATCAGTGCAGTTGCTCCGCCCATCAGCTCATATTTCTCGGGGTCGGAAAGCTCTCCCAGGAATTCCTCCTGCGGCCCCAGCCCAGGCTCTACGACTTCGTGGAAGAAGTCCTGCTCCTCTTTGGCATGCATCTTGGCGGCTATCTTCAGGGGGACTCCGGCTTCACGGGCAATCGCCACAGCTTCCATGAGGCCCTTGTCCGCGCACATCCGGCCTACAAAGCAAACGTAGCCGCCTCTGCCGCTTCCCACGGACACGGTGGACAGGTCCAGGCCGTGGTGGATGACGGCCGCCACGTTGAGGTCCGGAAGCATGGACCGCTGGTCATGGGAGATCGCGATGATGGAGGTGTCACGTTGCATGGCACGGTACAGTTCCGCGGATTGGTCAGTGAGCTGTCCATGGATGGTGGTGACCACCGGGATATCGGGAGGCCGGTGCGCGTAGAGAGGACCCGCCAGCGTGTGGTCGTGGATGATATCCACCCCGTCCATGCCGCGGTATGCCTTGATGACATGGCTCAGCTCGCTGAGACTGAGGCCAATTTCGTCCGGCTGGCTGGGACCGAAACCGGGCATTTGGGGCACCGGGCACGTGCTGTCGGAGGCCGCGGCCAACAGGACTTCGTGCCCCGCATCAACCAGCCCCCGGGCCAGGCAATCCACTACCCGTTCCGTTCCGCCATAGCGTTCCGGCGGGACAGTAAACCAGGGTCCAACAATGAGTCCGATGCGCATGCGGGCCTCCGCGCATAACCCCCTCTACGGTGGGCTGGCTTCACAACCCACCTCAAGGCTATTCGCGCAGTGAGGAAAATAACAGCTTGTGTTTGGAATGCCTCTGTGCCGTCCAAGGTTGACGAAACCATGAAGATTGAGATCTGGTCAGACGTCGCGTGCCCGTGGTGCTACATCGGCAAGCGCCGTTTCGAAACTGCCTTGGCACAGTTCCCGCATCGCGATTCAGTGGATGTTGAGTGGAAGAGCTACCAGCTGGATGCCTCCGTCCCCGAGCACTACGACGGTACGGAACTGGACTACCTGAGCAAGCGCAAGGGCATGGCTCCGGATCAGGTCAAGCAGATGTTCGCCCACGTGACCGACACTGCCAAGGGTGAAGGCCTGGACTACCACTTCGACAAGGTGGTGGTGGCCAACAGCTTTACCGCCCACCGCCTCATCCATCTCGCTGCGACCCACGGCAAGCAGGACGCCGCGAAGGAACAGTTGCTCAGCGACCACTTTGAGCACGGCAAGGATATCGGCAACCAGGACTACCTCACCGAACTGGGTGCCGCCCTCGAGCTGCCCGCCGGAGAGGTCGCTGAACTCTTCAGCACCGACAAGTTCACCAAAGAGGTTAATCAGGACATCAACGAGGCCCGCGCCATCGGCGTGACGGGCGTTCCGTTCTTCGTCATCGACCGCAAATACGGCATTTCCGGTGCCCAGCCGGCCGAGCTCTTCTCCCAGGCCCTGAATCAGGCGTGGCAGGAAGCCAACCCGCTGATCCCGGTGGGCGCCTCCGACGCCGAGGCCTGCGGCCCCGACGGCTGCGCAGTATAGCCAGCCGGCCGCCGTCGTACCTTAACCCAAGTAGGGGACAGATAACGTCGCTACGAACGTTCGTAGCGACGTTATCTGTCCCCCAGTTTGGCGCCACGCAGTTGGGTGCGGCGCTAGGCTTTCGCGACCTCAAGCTCGACGACGGCCCACGACAATGCGGGCAGCGTCAGGCGCAGCTCCGAGCCAGTGGCCTTGACGTTCTCCAATGGCTTCAAGCCCACCCGGTCCTGCTGCTCCTGGCTGTTGATGGTGAAGCGGTCGCCGTCCTCCGGAATTTCCAGGACTTCGGCGCGCACAACCTGCCGGACGTCGAAACCGCGCAAGGCGGTCTCGACGTCGGCCGCCTCTTCCAGGCCGCGGTTCGCGAAGAACAAGGCGACCCGGCCCGTTTCCTCGTTCCACGTGGCGCTGACATCCACCAAGTCGGTGTCCCCGAAGCGTTCATTCGAGTACTTGTCGGAATTAACCGAGAGCCGCAGGATCTGACCTTGGGCCAGCTCGGCCATCCGGGCGAACGGGTGGAAGATGGTCTGCTTCCACGCCGGGCCGTTTTCCTCCGAAAGGATCGGCGCGATCACGTTGACCAGCTGTGCCTGGTTGGCGATCTTGACCCTGTCGCCGTGCCGGAGCAACGAGTTAAGCAAGGTCCCCACCACTACGGCGTCCGTCACGTTGTAGTGGTCTTCGATAACCCGCGGGTGCTCGCGCCACGGACCCTTGACGATGTTGCGCAGCTGGTCCTCGGTATCCCGGCCGCGCTGGTACCAGACGTTCCACTCGTCGAAGGACAGGTTAATGTGCTTCTTGTGCTTTCCCTTGGCCCGGACAGCGTCCGCTGTGGCAATGACCGACTCGATGAAGAAATCGGTGTCGACGGCGGAAGCCAGGAAGCTGCCGACGTCGCCTTCTTCTTCGAAGTAGTAGGCGTGGAGGGAAACGTAGTCCACCTCGTCATAGGTGTGCGTAAGGACGGTCTGCTCCCACTCGCCGAACGTGGGCATCGCGGATTTTGAGCTGCCGCATGCCACCAGTTCAATGGACGGATCCACGTATCGCATGGCCTTGGCGGCTTCCTGTGCCAGGCGGCCGTATTCGTCGGCCGTCTTGTGCCCGATCTGCCACGGCCCGTCCATCTCGTTGCCGAGGCACCAGAGCTTGATGTCGAACGGATCCTTGTGGCCGTTCTTCGCCCTGAGGTCCGACCAGTAGGTGCCTGAAGGATGGTTGGAGTACTCCACGATGGCGCGGGCTTCTTCCACTCCCTTGGTGCCCAGGTTGATGGCTTCCATGATTTCGGTGCCGGCCTGCCTGGACCAGTCCACGAATTCATGCAGGCCAAAGGCGTTGGTCTCTACCGTGTGCCAGGCGCCGTCCAAGCGGCGGGGCCTGTTTTCGCGCGGGCCGATTCCGTCTTCCCAGTTGTAGCCGGAGACGAAGTTGCCGCCGGGGTACCGGATGACGGTGGCACCGAGTTCCTTGACCAGCTTGAGGACGTCCTGGCGAAAACCGTGCTCGTCCGCTTCGGGGTGCCCGGGCTCGTAGATTCCGGTGTAGACGCAGCGGCCCATGTGCTCCACGAAGGAGCCGAAGAGGCGGCGGGGTACTTCCCCAACCGTGAAGTCGCGGTCGAGGGTGATGCGTGCGCGGGACATGAATCTCCTTGGTTGTGTTCTGAGAACTGTTGGTAGGCGGTTGGTATCGGTCAGGTTCCGGCGAGGTATCGGTCAGGTTCCGGCCAGGCCGGTGGTGGAAATGCCCTTGATGATCTGGCGCTGGAAGAACAGGAAGACGACGATCAGCGGCAGTGCGGCCAGCAGTGCCGACGCCATGTTCTGCGCATACTGCACGCCATACGCGCTCTTGATGGTCTGCAGGCCCACGGGAAGGGTCAGCAGGCCGTCGTCGTTGGTGGAGATGAACGGCCACAGGAAGTTGTTCCAGGCGCCGATGAACACAAAGATGGCGACGGCGGCCAGGATCGGCCGGGACAACGGCAGGATGATCTGCAGGAAAATCCTGAGCCGGCTGGCCCCGTCCATCACGGCAGCTTCCTCGAGTTCATGCGGAATTTGGTCGAAGAACCGCTTGAGGACAAACACCATGGCGGGGTGGATCACCTGCGGCAGCACGATTGCCCACGGGGTATCGATCATCTTGAACGCGAGCATTTGGTAGAAGAGCGGGATCATGAGCACCGGTGGCGGCACGATGATGCTGGCGATGATGGCGATCATCAGCACCTTCTTGCCTTTGAACTCGATCCTGGACAACGCGTACGCCACCAGGGCGGAGATCACCAGGGTGATAAGCGTGATGGCCGCCGAGGTGTAGAGCGAGTTCCAGGTCCAGAGCGGGATGTTGCCGGCTTGGAACACGCTGGCGAAAGCGTCAAAGGTAAAGCCCGACGGCGGGAACCAGCTGACTTTCGACGCTGAGGCATCCGCTTCGGACTTGAAGGCGGTGACAGTTGCCCAGGCGAAGGGAACCAGCCAGAGGACGGCGAGGACGGCTGCCACTACGACAGCCGCGGTCTTGCCGACCGTCAGCTTCTTGCGTGGCTGGCGGATGACCTGTCCGGAACCGGTACGTGGGATGGAACGGGTGAGGGTTGTATTTGCCATGGCTATGCGCTCCTGCGACGGGTGACGACGAACTGCAAGGCGGAAACCAACACGATCAGTCCGAAGAAGATGTAGGAGATGGCTGCGGAGTATCCCAGCCGGTACCCGGTGAACCCGGTTTCGAAGATGTACTGGACCACCGGACGGGTGGAACCACCCGGGCCGCCGGAGGTCATCTGGTAGATCTGGTCAAAGACCTTCAGCGAAGCAAGGATCTGCAGAAGCACGATCATCACGGTGGTGGGCGTGAGCTGCGGCAGCGTGATGGAGAAGAACTGCCTCCACGCGCCGGCACCGTCCAGGGAGGCCGCTTCGTAGTGCTGGGCAGGGATGTTCTGCATGGCCGCCAGGTAGAGAAGGAAGTTGAACCCCACCGTCCACCAAAGCGTTGCGATCACGATGGACCACATGGCCACGTTGGGGTCGTTGAGCCAGCCGACCTTGGGGATGCCGAACTTGGACAGGAAATCGTTGATCAGGCCAAGCTGCGGGTTGTACATCCAGACGAAGAACAGGGAGACAACCGTGGACGCCAGAAGGAACGGGGCAAAGTAGGAAAGCCGCCAGAGCCACTGGGCCGGCAGGCCGATGTTCAACAGCGCGGCCATGACCAGCGCAACCAGCACCAACGGCACTGTGCTGATCACCGTGAAGTAGAGCGTGTTGCCCAGGGAACGCCACATCCCGGCATCGGCAAACGCCTCGGAGTAGTTGGAAAAACCAATGAGGGCGTCGTTGGCGCCGGTGAGGGACTTGCCCGTCAGGCTCATGTAGAACCCGTAAAAAATGGGCCAGACGAGGAACACCAGGAAGAACACGAGGAACGGGGCTGCGAAGGCCCATCCGCTCACGTTGTCCCTGCTCCTGCGCAGGGAGGGGCCGGTCTTGATACCGGGTGCAGTTGTTGTCCGTGCTTGGCTGGTCTGCCGGGACGCAGTAGAGGAACTCATGAATGACTCCTTTGTCGCTCGGTGTGCGGGTGTGCCGGTCAGACCGGGTTGGGCCGGGATAGAAGGTCGTTGGTGCGGCCTACGAAGCCGTCCCATCCGTCCTGCGCCTTGCTGCGTCCCAGCAGCACGTTCTGGATGAACTCGGCGAAGTAGTTCTGCCAGTCCGAGCCCGATCCACTGAACCAGGCCTCGGGATCGTAGGAAATGATCTCTGCGGCGTTCGCGTAATGGACCTGCGGGGTGAGTTCCTTGTAAGCCTGTGACTGCACCACGGGTTGGTACGCCGGGATATGGCCTGCCTCGGCCCACGACAACGAGCCTTTGAGGATGTCGCTGACAAACTTGTAGGCATCCCTGCGCTTTTCCTCGTCAACAGCGAGCTGCCGTGGAAGGACGAACGAGTGCGAATCGGCGTAGGAAGCCGGCGTCCCGTACAGAGTGGGAATGGTGAGCGCGTCAACGGGCAGCTTTGCCTTTTTCATGGTGGGCAGTTCCCAGCCACCGCTGAAGAGCATGCCCGAGTCGCCACGGACGAACTCGGCGATGCCGGTGTTGATGTCGTTGCCTTTGGCCGCGATTGTGTCGTCAAAGAGCGACGCCATGAACTCCAGTGACTCTACGGCTGCGTCCCGGTTGGCCTGCATGGGTTGGCCCGGAGTCAGGACAATCTCGGCACCGTGCTGCTTGTAGAGCGTGTAAAACAGGCGCCACATCTGTGAGCCAAGATTCAGGTAGCCGAAGGACAAACCATGGGATTTGGTGACCTTCTGCATCTCCAGGGCCACGGCCTTGAACTCCGCGGGCGAGCTCACGTCGCGCAGCTGGCCATTGCTTTCCAGCAATCCTGCCTTGCCCGCGATATCGGTG
Source organism: Paenarthrobacter sp. JL.01a (assembly GCF_025452095.1). Lineage (NCBI taxonomy): Bacteria > Bacillati > Actinomycetota > Actinomycetes > Micrococcales > Micrococcaceae > Paenarthrobacter > Paenarthrobacter sp. JL.01a. The sequence goes on along the minus strand of NZ_CP104877.1, from coordinate 612,655 downwards.
TTGTAGAACATGATGAAAGGGTGGGAATCCAGTGCCAGGGAGAACACTTTTCCGTTTTGTTGGCTCTTTTCCCAGATGCGCGGTGCAAAGTTCTCCGGGGTGATGCCGTTCTGCGCCAGCAGGCCCAGATCCCAGGGCTCAATGAGGCCACCGGGGGCATATCCGGGAACGCGGCTTGCGTGCATGATGGCCACTTCCGGGGGACGCCCGCCTGCCGATGCCATGGCGAGCTTGGTGTAGTACGGCGCACCCCAGGCCAACACTGTGGGGTGGACCTTGAAGCCCGGATTCCCGTTGTTGGCATTGGCGATCATGGCCTGCATCTTGGTGCCGTCTCCTCCGGAGAGGAGATGCCAGAAATTGATGGTCGGCGTGGATGCGGCTCCTGCTGCGCCGCCACAGCCGGTGAGGCCTGTGGCCAGGAGCCCGCCGCCAAGCAGCGCCGAGCCCGTCAAGAGCTGTCTCCGGGACATACTTCTCCCGGTCAATGATTCAAACTGCTTCACCCGTCACTCCTTTGGAAGGGTCCGCTGAAAGGAAACACACTGCTGCACTGAAGTCCGGCTCCGGCACGTCTCCTCGCGTGGGTAAAAGGTGGCCCCGGGGTGACGCAGCTCTCACATTACATCGTTGTAATAGGCTGGGCAAGAGAAATTGTTAGCGCGAACAATTTTACTTATTGAGCAGTCTTAGCGGCTGCTGGCCCGCTCTTCGATCCTGTAGGGCACAGACACAATGCGCTGCGGATGATCCCTGTCCGCCATGCGCTCAGTGAGCAGGCGGAGCGCCTCGGCGGCAATCGCCCGCTTGTCCACGGACACGGTACTCAGCGGCGGTACGGCGAACCGGCCGTCAGCAATGTCGTCGAAACCCGCCACGGCAACGTCCTCCGGGACCCGGACTCCCCGCTTCCACAAGGTATTCAGGGCACCCAGGGCCATCGAGTCGGTGAAGCAGAAGATCGCCTCGGGCAGTGGGTTGCTGTCGAGGTACTGCATCAGTGACTCCGCTGCTGAGGCCGGGGTCCATTCTTCACAGGCGATCATCAGCGACTCATCCCGCGGGATGCCCAGGGACTGCAGGGCTGCCTCATATCCTTGCGTGCGCTGAATTGCAGTGGCGGATTTCCTTCCCCGGTTGATGCCCAGAACCGCGATGCGCCGGCGGCCGGGCCGGGCGAGAGCCAGGGTCATGTCACGGGCCGCGGCAAAGCTGTCCACGAAAACGCGGTCGGCCAGCTCCTGGGAGACTTCGCCCAGCAGCACCACAGGAGGCAGCGCCACACCGACCCTCACTGCGCTTTCGTCGAGCACCACGGGGTTGAGGATCAGGCCATCGATCAGGTTGGCCCGGGCGCGCGTCATCAGCTCCTGCTCACGATGCGGGTCCGAACCCGTTTCCTCGATCTGCACGCTCCAGCCTTGGGCATGGGCAACTTCGACAACACTTTGGGCGAGCTCGGCAGAGAACGGGGTGCCCAGGTTCGGCAGGGCCAGGCCGATCACACCGGAGCGGCCGTTGCGCAGTCCCCGCGCAGAAAGATTCGGGACATAGTCCAGCTCCTGCATGGCCCGTTCAACCCTGAGCCGCGTAGGTCCGCTCACCGGGACGATTCCATTCATGACATTCGAGACCGTTTTGGGTGAGACCCCCGCGCGGCGCGCCACGTCCTTGACCGTTGCGCGCAAGACGCCCCCCTTGCTGCGATTTTCCTGTTGCCCGGCTTCCCGGCTTCCCGGCTTTTCACGATGTTACCGCCCGGTTTGGCTGCTTACGCGCCATGACCCGGTTTGCTGACAGATCGCGGTAAAGTGTCTATATGCCCAGGATCACGGCCGCCACGAACGCTGCCCAACGCGCCGAGACCCAACGTAGGATTCTCACCGCCTTTGGCGAGCTCCTCTTCACCCATGGCCTGCCCGGGCTGACCATGACCGATGTTGCCCGCCACGCGGGCGTGGGCCGGACCGCGGTCTACAACTACTACGCGGACATGGAGCAGCTCCTCATCGCGTACGCACTGGACGAGACCGAACGCTTCATCGTGGACCTCCGCGAGTCACTGGCCGCACTCCACAACCCGGTGGACCGCCTGGCACTCTACGTCCGTGCACAGGTGGAGGATCTCAGCCGCCGCCACCTTCCGCCAGGCCCTGCCATGGCCGCCGTCCTCTCCCCCGGCTCCTTCGCCAAGCTCGCAGACCACGTGGGCGAGCTCAATGCCCTGCTCCAGGACATCCTCCGGGACGGCGTGCAGCAGGGTTACCTTCCGGACATCGATGTTGCCCAGCTCGCGCGGCTCATCCACGGAACGCTGTCAGCCAGCGCCGCACGGCGCAACCGGACGCCCGACGGCGAGACTCCCCCACCGTCCGCAACCTCCGACGTCGGGCTTCTTGCCGCGCAGGAGGCGCACACCGCCCAGACCGTTCGCTTCATCCAGCTCGGAGCCGGTGCCCGCTTTGACGAGGCAGGCAGGCCTATCCTGTTGGACACCGCCGCAGCTACGGCCTGACGCCACGCATCCCCCGCGACTTTGAGGGGCGGTACCGGCGGGCGTGTCAGCCTGCGGGCCTCGTGGGAATGATGGGCCACTTGGAGTTGTCGGCGATCCGCAGTTCCTCGCGCGGGCACATGAGTTTGCCGGGGGTCTGGTCCACCAACTGCGGTTCCACCAGGCCTTCATAACCCGGCGTGATGATGACGTCCACCGACTCGTCTTCCCGGTTGTCCTGGAAGTAGTCCGTGCCGGCAAGGTTGCGCTGGATGTTGAAGGCAGCCGCCTGGCCCTTGACCCCGGACACCACCACGCCGATGCCCGAATAGGCGGTGTCACTGTTCCCGACGGAAGCTACCTTGTAGCCACGCGCGGTGAACTGGTCAGCCACTGTCGCCGCGAGCCCGCTGCGCGAGGTGGCATTGAGGACGTTGAGCTGGACGGTCTCGTTGGGCACGTAGTCGAACGTGGTGGAAGGGCAGAGGCTGGAAGGCGCTTTGCTGGCAATGGCCGTCGGGACCTTGATGACGCCGTTCATGACAGCCCAGGCACCTACTGCCCCAGCAGCGATCACGCCGAGCAACAACACCAGGACTATCCCGTGGAAGAGGCGGCGTCCGAAACTTCCGCGCCGGACCGGGGCGTCGTCGGCAAACGTTGCCCGGAGCTCCGGCCCCGTCACCACGTGATGGCCGTGCAACTGCGTCACATCCTTGGGACGCTTACGTTTTTTTGTCCGGGACTCACCTTGGTCCAGCCCGGGCTGCCTAGCCATCGATCACCAATACGCGTGCGTGGATCGCAGTCCTTTGGTGCAACGCCGTGCGGACCGCCCTGTGGAGGCCGTCCTCGAGGTACATCACGCCTTGGTACTGGACCACATGCGGGAACAGGTCTCCGAAGAATGTGGAGTCTTCAGCCAGCAACGCCTCCAGGTCCAGGGTCCGCTTGGTGGTGACCAGGTCATCCAACCGCACAGGGCGCGGAGGCAGGGCAGCCCAGTCCCTGGGCGCGGTGTATCCATGGTCAGGGTACGGGCGTCCCTCGCCCACAGCTTTGAAGATCACCCTGCAAGCCTATGGAAGATGCCGCCCTAACGGAACTTGTGACCCGCAGCACAGGCAGGTTGTAGCCAAAAGGTGACTAATCGTCGTCGAACGTCACAGCTGTGTGGGGAGTCTGCGGGACTGACAGAATAGGGGCATGACCCAACCGCTCCAAGGTAATGACCGGACCGCTGCCCGCACCGAGCCCGCGCTGGCTCTGCTGCTGGATGTCGATGGCCCCATCGCCAGCCCTGTGACGCGCGACGTCAAGCCGGACATCATCGCCGACCTGGTGGCCCTCGCCTCGGCCGGGATCCCTGTCATCTTCAACACCGGCCGTTCCGACGCCTTCATCGCCCAGCAGGTCATGGAGCCGATGATTGCCGCGGGCATGCCCGCCAACACGGTGATCCACGCCATTTGCGAGAAGGGTGCGGTCTGGTTCAGCTACACCGCCGAAGGCCCCGGCCCCATCCACGTGGACCACGAACTCGCCGTCCCCAAGGCCTACGGTGACGACATCCGCAGGCTCGTGGCCGAGGACTACGCCACGCACATGTTCTTCGACGAGACCAAGCGGGCCATGGTTTCGGTCGAGCAGCACCTGAACGTGGCCAGCGCCGATTACCTGGCCGAGCAGAAGCTTTTCGACGCCGACGCCCTGGGCATCATGGAACAGCACGGCCTGAACGCCGCTATCCTCGACCACCATGCGCCCGGCTCCGACGACACCGCCGATTACCGCCTTGACCCCACCATCATCTCCACGGACATCGAGTCCGTACGGCTCGGCAAGGACCTCGGGGCAAGCCGGGCAGTGGAGCTCCTGGCCGCCCAGGGAATCACGCCGCGCTCCTGGCGCACCGTGGGAGATTCCCGGACGGACTACGCCATGGCAGACTGGCTGCACCACAACGATCACGACGTGAAGCACGTGGATGTCCGGCCTGCGGACGGCGTGCCGGTCAAGCCGTACGCCATCCTGACCGCCGCGGACCTGGACCTTGCCGACGACGTGATCCACGACGACGCCGGCGGAGCCTTCCTCCGCAGCTGGCGCGGGGCCCTGGCCATCTAAAGCTTCACCACCTGCACAAGCACCACCGACGATCCCGGAGAAACAGCCATCACACAAGCACAGGTCGATCCGATTTACCACGGCAGCCCGTCCGTCGAAGAGGACACGATTGCGGAGGCGGTCTCCCCTGGCGTCGTCGCGCATCTCAGGCACAGGTCCGACGTCGTCCGTCACCGTGGGCGGTACGCCCTGGTCAACGCCGACCTGACCCCGCAACAGGCCATGGTTTCCGATCTCCTGGCTGTACGGGCTGCCTTGGATGCCGCAGGCATCGATTTCATCCTGGTGCGCGGCAATGACGAGCGGCCCGTGATCGCCGTCGACTGGGAATCCCGCAAGGATGTCCGGGACGCCCTGGTTGAAGCCTTCCGGAACGAACCCTTCTACGCGATGACTGTGGACGCCAGGAAAAAGACGTCCGTGCTCGTGGCCGATGGCGAACTGTCGGCCAACCGGAAGGCCCGCATCTTCCGCCTCTACCGTCCCCGCGTGGAGGTCGGCGGGGGCCTCTGGTACGGCCCGGCACTGGGTGTCCAGCTTGAACTGTGGAGGTTCGAAGGCGACCACCTGGAACTGCCGGTCGAGAATTCCCTGACGCGCCGTACCCTGCTTCGGCAGGACGCCGTCCGTGGAACCGTGCAGCGGCACGGCCTCACCTGGCCCACCATCGAGAACATGTTCGCGGACCACGCCAGCGACATTGCTTTCGACATCGACATCGTTTTTTCGTGGGTTGATGGCAGCGATCCTGAGTACATTGCACGCCGCCGCGCCCAGCAGGCCGGCGCTGTCCTTGGCGAAGGTGACGACCACGAGGCCCGGTTCCGTCAGATCAACGAACTGAAATATGCCTTGCGTTCGGTGCACATGTTCGCGCCCTGGATCCGCCGGATCTTCATTGCCACGGATTCACCCGCGCCTGAGTGGCTGGCTGACCACCCGGCCGTGACGATCGTTCGGAGCGAGGAATTCTTCGCCGATCCCTCGGTCCTGCCTACCCACAATTCGCAGGCTGTGGAATGCCAGCTGCACCACATCGAGGGCCTGTCCGAGCACTTCCTGTACTCCAATGACGACATGTTCTTCGGCCGTCCTGTGGGGCCGGACATGTTCTTCACACCCGGCGGCATCACCAAGTTCATCGAAGCGGACACCCGCATCGGCCTGGGTGAGAACGATGCCGAGCGCAGTGGCTTCGAGAACGCGGCCCGGGTCAACCGCAAGCTCCTCTGGGAACGCTTCGGCCGGATCACCACCCGGCACCTGGAGCACACCGCTGCCCCGTTGCGGCGCAGCGTGGTGGCGCAGATGGAGAAGGAATTCCCCGCCGAGTTCGCCAAGACCGCAGCCAGCCGTTTCCGCGCCGCTGACAACATCTCGGTCACGAACTCGTTCTACCACTACTACGCCCTGCTCACGGGCCGTGCGGTCACCCAAACGGCCGCGAAGGTCCGTTACGTGGATTCGACCATGTGGGCCGGACTGCACTACCTGCCCAAGCTGTTGGCCAAGCGCCACATGGACTTCTTCTGCCTGAATGACGGCAGTTTCCCGGAGGTCGGAGCAGATGAACGCGCCGAGCTGGTGACGGACTTCCTGGAGAAGTACTTCCCTGTCAAGGCACCCTGGGAGAGGTAACCGGCAGCGACGACGTCAAGGTACCGGGTGAGGTGTGCGCGCCCACCCGGGACTCGCGAGGGATGCGGATGCCCGCCGCGGCGAGTCGACGCTGGACTTCCTCCGCGTCCACAGGCTCGCCCACTGTGACGCCGCCGGAATGGGGAACCACCGAGTGGACGATGGTGTGTTCGTACACGTGGATCATGTTGTAGGACTGGGCCCCGTCGCGTCCGCGTTGGCCTCCGGCGCGTACCCCTAGATCCTGCGTGTAACACGTCGCCGAGGCGACCGAAACCGGGATGCCGGCGAAGCTCGCCGTCGTCGAGTAGTGCAGGTGGCCACCGAGGATGGTGCGGACGTCCGTATTACGGACGACGGCGGCCAGTGCGGCTTGGCCGCGGAGCTCCACCAGGACTGCGAGGTCCTGGACGCAGGGAACCGGCGGGTGATGCAGGGCCAGGATGGTGCCGTCTGGCGCCGGTGTAGCCAGTTCGGATGCCAGCCAGTCGAGCTGTGATTCCGACAGTTGGCCGTAGTGGTGGCCGGGAACGGTGGTGTCCAGGGTGATGATCCGGAGCCCGTTGATGAAGTAGCTGCGGTCAACCGGGTCCTCGGGCTTGCTGGCCTCTGACGCATCCGCGAAGGCGGAGCGGAAATTCGCACGGTCGTCGTGGTTTCCCATCGCCCAGATGGCCCTGGCTCCCAACGAATCGCATACCGGTTCGATCATGTCGCGAAGGCGCTTGTACGCTTCGAGCTCGCCCTGGTCCGCGAGGTCTCCCGTGAAGATGATGGCTTCAGGCCTGATCCGGGAGGCGACGATCTGGTCGCAGATCTCCCTGAGCCTGGTTTCACTGTCCACAGAGCCGTAGAGCGTGCCGGGACCACCCACCAGGTGAAGATCGCTCAAGTGCAACAGCACATGACCTGGTTTGGGATATTCGGCCTCGATGAACTCCATAGCTGCCTTAGCGTTTGGTGGGAGACGGCGCCTCCCGTGTCAACCCCAGTAGGTCCAATCCAACCAGACAGAAAGCCAACAACCGGCTAACTCCCGGCGGAATGTTGGAAAATTACTTGCCTCCCTTCGGCATTGCCGGCTTACGCCAACGCTTTTTCCACTGCTTTCAACAGGTCTTCGGAGTCAGGCTCTACCGCGGATGGGAACCGTCCCACGAGTTCACCTGAACGGTTGATGACGAACTTTTCGAAGTTCCACTTCACCTTGGCCGGCTGGCCGTCCGCGTCCCGGGTCAGCTCGGCGAAGAGCGGGTGCTGTTCCTTGCCCAGGACGTTCGCCTTGGTGGTCAACGGGAAAGTCACGCCGAAATTCCGCTCACAGAACTCAGCGATTTCCTCATCGGCACCTGGCTCCTGGCCGCCGAACTGGTTGCATGGCACGCCAAGGATCTCCAGCCCCTGCCCGCGGTACTTGCCGTAGAGCTCTTCCAGGCCAGCGTATTGGCGGGTGTAGCCACATTTGGAGGCGACGTTGACCACCATCACAGCCTTGCCTTCGAACCGGCCGAAGTCGCCTTCGGAGCCGTCGTTGAAGGTGATGGGAATGCTGTAGAGGCTGGTCATCGGATTCGCTTCCTGACGTCGTCGGCTGGCGGGATCGCCGCCATCGAGCTTACGGGAGCTGGCTTGTGGCCACGAAAATGCCCGGGCTTTGTGGCGTTTTAGGGCGCAGGAAGGATGAGCGTGGACAGCGGCACGATCACGCCGTCCGGCCTCTGGACCAGGTCCGGAGCGATGAGGATATAACCGGGCGGGAGCGTCACTGCCGGAAGTGTTGAGGGCAGGACCGCCACAGGTGTCGGCGCAGGTGCGGGGGCTACGGGGGCCGGGGCTGGCGCCACAGGCTGCGTCACCGCGGGAGCCGGGGCCACCACGGCCGGGGCGGGTGCGGCTGGGGCGGGTGCCACTGCGGCCGGGGCAGGAGCAACCGGAGCAGGAGGTTCGACGACGGCGGGTGGCGGCGCGACTGCTGACTGGGCCGCTGGCGTCTGGACTGTTGGAGTCTGGACCGTTGGAGTCTGCTCTGTTGGAGTGACCGGAGCTGTAGTCGGCGTCGGAGTGACGGTCGGGGTCGGGGTGACCGTCGGCGTCGGGGTGACTGTCGGCGTCGGGGTGACGCTTGGCGTGGGGGTCACGGTCGGCGTCGGGGTGACCGTCGGCGTCGGCGTGGCCGTTACGGACGGCGACTGGACCGGCGTCGTGGTTTGAGGCGGCGTCGAGGTGACCGGGCCGGGCGTGTTCACTGAGGTGACGGGCGGGATCACGACCGGCGGAGCGACTTCTTCTTCGTGGTCGCCGCCGATGACCGCGCGGTTGGTGCCGTCGGCCACGGGGACTGCCCATTGCGGCGCGGAGCTTCCCGTGCCAACGCCTGGCTGGTAGTTCACGAACGTCATGGTTTGCAGCGGATCAACCTGCTTGATGGGCAGATACGTCCAGCCGTTCGGGTTGGTGTGAAGGCCGTTCACGATGGTCTCAAAGTGGAGGTGGCAGCCCGTGGACCAGCCAGTGGTGCCGACCTCGGCGATGACTTCGCCAACGCGGACCGACTGGCCCTGTGTGACGCCGATGTCCTGAAGGTGGTTGTAGGTGGTGACGAGGCCGTTGCCGTGTTCGATCTCCACACGGTTGCCGCCGCCCCAGATGTGCCAACCCACGGCGCGGACCACACCGGCGTCGGCAGCATAGACCCGGGTTCCGCAGGGGGCCGCGTAGTCCTGGCCCCAGTGGAACTCGCCGGCCAGGCCCGTCAGCGGGCTGTAGCGGTAACCATAGGGAGAACTCGGGTTGAGAACTTCCAGGGGAGCATAGAGGCTGCCCGCTGGTGGCCGGGACATTCCGGCTGAAGCAACCGTCAGGCCAGTGGAACCGTCCTTGCTGACCGTCCGGACCATCGCCCGGTCAAAGTAGACCATGGGCGTGCCAGGCAGTTGCGCCGGTGGTGCCAACGTGGGATCGATGACCATTGTTTCGGCTTCGGGCGGGGTCAGGCTCCCCAATGCCGTGGGTCCGACGACACCTTGGGCCGTCATCGGATTCACTGATCCTGCCGGAACGGCTGTCAGTGGTTGGAAGCCGAAGGCGAAGAAGGCCAGAACGGCAAGACATCCGGCGATGAGAACGCGACGGAATTTTTCGGTGCGGATCAGGTCAATCGCCCGGTCTGATTCATGATGCTTGCCCACAAAAACACTCCCCAAAGCCAGCGGCACCAAACCCCAGCCTGGCGTGCAAGCACCATTCTTGCGGGAATCCCAGCAGAAATAAAGGCTTCCCGGGGGCTGTACAGCGAAAGGTTGGATCAGTTTTTGCTCAAGACGTCTTGAGGTTTGTTGCGGCCGTGTTGATGTCTGGTCTGGAGTCCGCGGAGCTACCTCCGCGAAGCTGAGTAAAGTGAACTGTGACCTTGCCGCTGAACAGAATGATCTATGTTGACGATTCCGGCCATCCCCAATCCGGGCTGGTTGTCTACGGCTGGATAGAGTTCGCCCCAGACCGTTGGTCTTCGGCCTTAAGCAACTGGTTGCAAACCCGGAAGCGGTTATGGCGAGAGCACAAAATCCCAGTCACGCAGGAACTGCACACGACGGAATATGTAAATGGGCGGGGACGCATTTCAACGAAGATGCCTGACCGGCACGTCCACGAAGGGGTTGAATACTGGAAGGACTTTGGCCGCGAGGTTGCACTCGAGTGTTTACAGACCTTGCAGAGCACAAAAGGACTTCGCCTTGGAGCCGTGTACCGTCGTGGGAAGCCAGAAGATATAGCCCAGACCAGACAGCAAGCGTATGCCGCGCTTGTTGATCGATTCGAAGACGAGCTCAACAAATCCGACTCACTGGCCCTTGTGTTCATGGATGGCGATGGAAGCGACACCTCTTACAGGAGCACTCACCGAACACTGGAACTGGCCCAGCGACGGGTCATCGAAGACGCCATTCATTTGGACTCGGGCAGCTCGCAACTTGTGCAAATGGCCGACCTGGTGGCTTGGAGCGCCAACGCATTTGTCGATAAGCACAGTAGAAATGAGTTCGCTTGGGACTGGTATGAAACGTACCTCAGCTCCAGAGATCCTGCCCGCCTTCCACTGGAGATTTAGCGCGTTAAACAGCTAGACCCCCGGCTCCGCGTGTGCGGGGGGGTCTGCGGTTTCCACTATACGCGGCGGGTAGATTGATGCCAAGTGAGGCGCGGCCGGTTTGCCCAGGCCCGCGTCAGCCCAGGTTTTCCTTCAGCAGCGCGCGATGCTCGACGGCGGCGGTTGAGTGGAGTGCGCGGCCGGCCTCGGTCAGTTCCAGGAAGAGCGAACGACGGTCTTCGGCGCAGGTCTGACGGGTCACCAGGCCCGCTTTTTCGAGGCGGTCCACCACTTTGGACACGGCGCTCTGGGTCATGGGTGTCCGCTCCCCCAGCGACTTCATGCGGCACGACGACTCTTCGCTCTCGGCCACGAGGTCCAGGATTTCGAACTCGTTCAGCCCGATATCGAACTTGGCTTCGAGGGCGCGGTCGATTGCTCCGGCGGTACGGAAGTAGGAGCTCTGGATGTCGCGCCACTGCTCAACCAATTCCCGGTCTTCCAGCTGGCGGTCACGCGTCGTTGCCATGTCCCCATCCTAGGCCATGAGGGGATTAAAATCCACGTCATAAGATTCCGCGTCATATTCCTTGTCATTGAATGACGTGTCATATAGATTGATCGCATGACCTCACCCACCACCCTCAAAACACCTGTCGAGCCACCCTTGGCAACAGCAGCAACAGCGGTCCGCTGGACGCGGGCCCAGTGGCTTCTGCTGATGGTTGTCTGCACCGTCCTTGCCCTCGATGGCCTGGACGTCTCCATGGTCGGCGTGGCTTTGCCCTCCATCGGACAGGAACTCCACCTCGGAACCGATTCCCTGCAGTGGATCGTCTCCGCCTACGTCCTGGGCTACGGAAGCCTCCTGCTCCTCGGTGGGCAGCTCGCGGACCTGTTGGGCCGCCGTCGTATCTTCCTCATTGCTTTGACCGTGTTCGCAGCCGCGTCGCTCCTCGGCGGCCTGGTGGACGACCCCGCGGTCCTGATTGCCACGCGCTTCGTAAAGGGCCTGGCAGCAGCCTTCACTGCCCCCACCGGGTTCTCCATCATCACCACCAACTTCGCCGAGGGACGCGAGCGGAACAAGGCACTGTCCATCTTCACCACGTTCGGTGCCAGCGGGTTCTCGCTGGGCCTGGTGGTGGGCGGGCTGATGACCAGCCTGAGCTGGCGCTGGACGTTCCTGGTTTCGGTGCCGATCGCCGTGATCGTGGTCCTGTTGGGCATGAAGTTCATTCCCAAGGACAAGCCGTCAGCGGAAAACAGCGGGCACGACATCTGGGGAGCCGTCACGCTCGCATTGGGCATGCTCGGCCTGGTGTACACCTTGGTTTCAGCACCTGAGCAGGGCTGGGGATCTGTGGCAACAATCGCCGGATTCGCAGTTTCTGCCGCAGTGCTGGCAGCCTTCGCGATCATCGAAAACAAGGTCAAGCACCCGCTTATCCGCTTCGGCATCCTCAAGGAAGGCTGGGTTGCACGGGCGAACTTGAGCGCTGTGGGACTTTTCGGCTCCTACCTGAGCTTCCAGTTCATCGTCACCATGTTCCTGCAGTCCGTGCTCGGCTGGACTCCTCTCGGAATGGCGTTGGCCTTGCTGCCGGCGGGCCTGCTGGTGGCCACCAGCGCTCCGTTCGCCGACCGGCTCATTGAGAAATTCGGAGCCACGCAGCTGATCCTCACGGGCCTCACCGCGCTTGGATTGGGGTATGTCCTCTTCCTCCGCGTCGGAACTACCCCGAACTACGCGCTGGACATCCTGCCATCGGTGGTCCTGCTCGGCATCGGCTTCGCCCTGGCCTTCCCATCCATCAACGTGCAGGCCACCGCAGGCATCAAGGATTCCGAGCAAGGCCTGGCCGCGGGGCTCATCCAGACCAGCACGCAGGTTGGTGCCGCATTGGTCCTCGCCGTCACCACAGCCTTGGTCAGTGGCCACGGCCAAGCGGCCGGCAGCGTCAGCGCCCAAGCCATGCTGGAACAGTACCGTCCGGGACTCATCCTGAGTGCCGCCGTCGCAATTGCCGCCCTGCTGGTGGCGGCGGCACCTTCCCGACGCCGCGCCACCCGCTAGTTTTTGTACAGCTAATGCCCTTATGAGCCGCTCATAAGGGCATTAGCTGTACGAAAACTCCCTCTGTACGGTGTGGCGGATGTGCGGTCTCATAGGATGCATGAGGAACTACCTCACCGAGTACCGCCACGAACTCCAGCGCACGTTCACCGGGACGTCGGGGACGCCGCCTGAGTGGGTGCCGCGCCTGGCGGAAGGGAACGACGCCGGATACCACCTTCCGGGGTCGGCCGTCTGGGCGGTGCATGGTCACGTAGCCACCATCGTGGCGGGAATCAGGGTGCTGCTGATGCAGGCCCTCCATCCCGGCGCGCTGGCCGGCGTCTACGAGCACTCCGGTTTCCAGAAGGATCCCCTGGGCCGACTGGCCAACACGGTGCGCTGGATCTTCACCGTGACGTACGGATCAACCGAAGCGGCCGAGTCTGCCACCGCCGTCGTCCGCAGGATCCACGAACGCGTCCGCGGGACCTACGTGGACGGGAACGGCGCCGTCCACGAGTACGCTGCCAACGATCCCGAGCTCCTCCGCTGGGTCCACGTGACCTACGCGGACTCGTTCCTGACGGCCAACCGGATCTGGGGCGTCTCCATCCCCGGCGGAGCTGACGCCTACGTCCGCGAATGGGCAGCAGCCGGCCGGCTCATGGGAGTGCAGGACCCACCCGTCACCGAAGCCCAAGTCCGTGAGGAGCTGGAGGGTTGGTACGCATCAGGAATCCTGCGGGCAGATGAACGGCTGGCCGAGACAGTGTCGTTTATCCAACATCCGCCGCTGAGCCCCCTCCTCAAGCCCGGCTACAGCATCCTTTTCGGGGCAGCCATCGCCAGTCTTGAGCCTAAATACAGGGACTTGCTGGGCCTTCAACGCCCGCGGTTCGGCCCTGTCCCCTTGCCGGTGATCACGGCCGCGAGGGTTGTGCTGGCCATGGTCCGGCTCGCCCTTGGATCCCATGGACCCAGCGAACAAGCCGCCCGGCAAAGACTGCAAAGGCTCGGCTACGCGGACGCGTAACTGTGGAAAAGCAGAAAGCCAACCCCTCGCCGCGGACCCACATAGTGAGGGTTGCGCCGAAGGGCTGGCTTTCAGTCTTTGAAGCTGGACGCGCTAGATCAGGTGGTCCGAGAGGTGGTTCGGGGTGCCGAAGCGGTGGGCCGTGATGGACACTGCCTGCTCGCGGAGGAACGGGAGCATCTCGATCCGGCCTGCCTGGGTCACCGCGCCGTGGTAAACGGCGACGTCGGGACGCCCACCCATGGCTGCGCTCAGCGCGGCGAAGTCTCCACCGATCAGGCGGATGCGGCCGCCGTCGAACGATGCCGCACGGGCCAGCCACGCGGCGTCGTCCTCGATCCGCACGTTGATGCCAAGACCGGCGAACGCGGTCACCACAGCGTCAGGAAGGACGACGGCGGAGCTCACCGAAAGCCTTGAACCAGCCACAGCACCGGCCGCCACAACCCGCAACAGCTCTGCGAGCCGCTCACCTTCGGAGAGGCGGACAGTCACGGGGAGGGAGCGGTAGCGGAAGACGTTGCGCTCGGCGGTCAGGGCCGAAACGTCCTTGCGGGTGCCGAACTCGGTTGCCCAAGCCTCGGCATCGCTGAAGAGCGACTGCTGCAGGGTCTGGAGTTCCTCGGCGGTGACGTCAGCCGACTTGGCCGCAGCCAGGATCTGCGAAGCTGCACCTTCAAGGACGGTGCCGCGCTTGGCCTTGGCTTCAGCGGGGACCCAGCTGCCCAGGCCGATGAGGTAGTTCGGTCCACCGGCCTTGGTTCCGGCACCGACGGCCGACTTCTTCCACCCACCGAACGGCTGTCGCTGCACGATCGCACCGGTGATGCCGCGGTTGACGTACAGGTTTCCGGCCTGGATCTTGTCCAGCCAGACACCCATTTCAGCGGAGTCCAGGGAGTGCAGGCCGGCGGTCAAGCCGTACTCGATCTCGTTCTGGATGGCGATGGCTTCCTCAAGGGTCTCGGCGGTCATGACACCCAGGACCGGTCCGAAGAACTCGGTGAGGTGGAAGTAGGAGCCGCGCTTGACGCCCGAGCGGATGCCCGGGGACCACAGGCGGCCGGTCTCGTCGAGGCGCTCAGGCTTGATGGCCCAGGTTTCGCCGTCACCCAGAGTGGTGAGGGCGTTGAGGAGTTTGCCGTTGGCGGGCTCGATGATCGGGCCCATCTGGGTCGTGGCGTTCTCCGGGTAGCCCACGGTCAGGGAGCGGGCAGCGTCGATGAGCTGGTTGTGGAAGCGGGCGGACTTGGCCACCGAACCGACCAGGATCACCAGGGACGCAGCGGAGCACTTCTGTCCTGCATGTCCAAACGCGGAGTACACAACGTCCTTCGCGGCGAGGTCAAGGTCGGCGCTCGGGGTCACGATGATCGCGTTCTTACCCGAAGTCTCCGCGAGCAGAGGCAGGTCCTGGCGGAAGGAACGGAAGAGCTCGGCCGTTTCGTAGCCACCGGTCAGGATCACGCGGTCAACGCTGGGGTGCGACACCAGCTGGGCGCCAAGGTCCCGCTCTTCGAGCTGCACGAGTGCCAGCACGTCCTTGGGGACGCCGGCTTCCCAGAGGGCATCCACCATGACGGAACCGGAGCGGCGGGCCTGCTTTGCAGGCTTGATGACGACGGCGGAACCTGAGGCGAGTGCCGCGAGGGTCGAACCGGCAGGGATCGCAACCGGGAAGTTCCATGGCGGAGTCACCACGGTGAGGTTGGCCGGGACGAAAGTGGCGCCGTCGACCGTTTCCAGGTCCTTGGCGCGCTCGGCGTAGTAGTGCGCGAAGTCGATTGCTTCACTGACTTCGGGGTCACCCTGGTCGATGGTCTTGCCGGTTTCGGAAGCCATGACCTCCAGGAGCTCGGCGCGGCGGGCCTCAAGGACTTCACCGACGCGGTGCAGGATGGCTGCGCGCTCAGCGGCGGGGCGGGCGCCCCACGCCTTGCCGGCTTCGACCGCCGTCGTGATGATCTGCTCAAGCTGGGCGGCATCGGAAACCTTGGTGGACTCCACGATCTTGTTGCCTGCCGTGGATCCGGGGATGCGCGCCAGGATGTCACGGCCCCAAGCACGGTTTGCCGGCAGGGCGGGGTCGGTGTCCGGGGTGTTGCGGAAGCCCTCGGTCGGCGCGGGCTCAGCCGGGAGGCGGCGGTCCTGCTGGCGGTTGGGGGCCGGAACCTCGTCCTTCATGTTGGCCAGGGAGTTCAGGAAGCGCTGCTGCTCGCGCTTGAACAGGGCTTCGTTTTCGCTCAGCTCGAAGACCGCGGACATGAAGTTTTCCTGGCTTGCGCCCTCTTCCAGGCGGCGGATCAGGTAGGCGATAGCGACGTCGAACTCGCCCGGGTGGACCACCGGCGTGTAGAGCAGGAGGCTGCCGACGTCCTTGCGGACAGCCGTTGCCTGGCCGGTTGCCATGCCCAGGAGCATCTCGAATTCGATGCCCTCGGTGACCCCCCGCTGCTTGGCGAGGAGCCAGGCGAAGGCAACATCGAAGAGGTTGTGGCCGGCAACGCCGATGCGGACAGCGTCAACGTGCTCCGGGGTGAGGGCGTAGTTGATGACGTTCTTGTAGCTGGTGTCGGAATCCTGCTTGGTGCCCCACGTTGCCAGCGGCCAGTCGTGCAGTGAGGCTTCAACCTGCTCCATGGGAAGGTTGGCACCCTTGACCACGCGGACCTTGATGGGCGCACCACCCTGGGCGCGGCGGGCCGCGGCCCACTCCTGCAGTTCCTGCATGGCACCGAGCGCGTCGGGGAGGTAGGCCTGGAGGACGATGCCGGCCTCGAGGTTCTTGAATTCGGGCATGTCCAGGATGCGCTTGAATACCGCGATGGTCATGCTGAGGTCCTTGTATTCCTCCATGTCCAGGTTGATGAACTTGGGCTTGGGGAAGGATGCCGCGAGGCGGTAGAGCGGGGTGAGCTTTTCCACAACGTGGTCGACGGCTTCGTCGAAGGCCCACGGCGAGTGCGGTGCCACGGTGGAGGACTCCTTGATGGAGACGTAATCCACATCATCGCGGGCCAGGAGCTTGAGGGTACCTTCCAGCCGGCGGGCTGCCTCGTGCTCGCCCAGGACAGCTTCGCCCAGGAGGTTCACGTTCAGGTGCACGCCATCCTGCTTGATCTTCGCGATGGCCGGGCCAAGCTTGGCGTCGGTGGCATCGACGATCAGGTGGCCCACCATTTCGCGGAGGACGCGGCGGGCGATCGGGATAACCACCTGCGGGAGCATCGGAGCCATGACGCCGCCTACGCGGACAGCGCTGCGCATGTACCAAGGAAGGAACTTGGGCACCTTGGGGGCGAGCTCGGCGAGCTTACGGCCGGCAACCGACAGATCCTCGGGGCGGATGACGCCGTCGACGAATCCAACCGTGAAGTCCAGGCCGTTCGGGTCCTTCAGGACGCCGGCGAGGCGCTGGGCGGACACGTCGACGGGAATCTTGCTGGCTTCGGTCAACCAGTGGCGGACCAAGGCAATGGCTTCGTGGGCCAGAGCATCGAACTGCCCGGAATCCTGGGTGCGCGGGGCTGTGGCATCCGGGAGGGTGCTGGTCATGGGGGCTCCTTCTGAGGCGGAGAAGTTTGTTTGTTTCCATCAGTATGGATCTACAATCCCATTAGGAAAAGCGATCTTTTCTGACGAATATTCATTACCCATCCCGAACCTTTGGAGGCCATCGTGCTGGACGTCCGCAGGCTGCGATTGCTGCACGAATTGAAGATCCGCGGCACCCTCGCCGAAGTAGCCGACGCGATGCAGTACAGCCCCTCGTCCGTGTCCCAGCAATTGACGCTCCTGGAGAAGGAAGCCGGGGTGGAACTGCTGCGCAAGGCCGGCCGCCGGGTGCAACTCACGCCGCAGGCAGAGATCCTGGTCGCCCACACCGCTGCCCTGCTGGAGACCCTGGAGCGGGCCGAAACCGAACTCGCCGCTTCGCTGTCCATGGTGACGGGAACAGTCAGGCTGGCCGTCTTCCAATCGGCCGCCCTGGCGCTTCTGCCCGGCTTCCTCAGCATCATGCGCCGGGAGTACCCGGAAGTGCGGGTGGAAATGACCCAGCGTGAACCGGAGACAGCCCTCTACGAAACGTGGGCGCGGGACTTCGATCTGGTGGTGGCCGAGCAGTACCCCGGACATGCTGCGCCGCACCACAGCGGGTTGGACCGCGTCACGCTGACCAGCGACGCCATCCGCCTGGCTACCCCACCGGTCGGGCTGGGTGGCGAGACGGTTTCCTCGCTCGCGGACACGGCATCGATGCCGTGGGTCATGGAGCCAAGGGGTGCGGCTTCCCGCCACTGGGCCGAGCAGGCATGCCGGTCAGCCGGCTTCGAACCGGACGTGCGCTACGAAACCGCCGACCTCCAAGCACAGATCCGGCTCATCGAATCAGGCAATGCCGTGGCTCTAATGCCGGACCTCGTCTGGACCGGACGGAGCCGGACTGTCCAACTGCTGGATCTTCCAGGACTGCCCAAGCGGACGGTGTTCACCTCCACCAGGACCGCTGGCAGGATCCACCCGGCAACAGCAGCGTGCCGCGAGGTCCTGGAGCGGGTGGCCGAAGCGCAGCAGCAGGATGCGGAGCAGCAAGCGGACGCCGAGGTAGCTTCCTAGGAACGCAAAAGGCCCCAGTCCGAAGACTGGGGCCAAACGCGGAGAATGGGGGATTTGAACCCCCGAGGGCGTTAACCCAACACGCGTTCCAGGCGTGCGCCATAGGCCGCTAGGCGAATTCTCCTTGCTTCCGATTCGAAAGCAGATACTACTGTACCCGAGAATTTCGGCATCGTGTAATCGAGGGAAATCGGCACTGCCTGACATGCGCGGAGAAGGTCCGCTTAACGGAAAAATGGACGCCCCCAACGCGCCCATTCTTGCGGCACAACCGTTGAGCTACCGGGTCCGGCCCCTCGCCCCCAGGCCCCGCAGCTCACAACCTTGAGATTGCCCCAATCGGTGTACATAAACATGGTCCGCCGCCGCTCCTTCTTTTGCAATGGTTGAGACCGCTTTGTAGCCTAATTTGCTGACAAGATGTCTCCATGACGCTGCTTCACGCACTGGTGGTTTACGTACCGGAGACGCATATCGAAGAGGTTTTGCTGGCGATCGGAGACGCAGGCGCGGGTCGGATCGGCGACTACTCCCACTGTTTTTACACGTCCCCAGGCACCGGCCGGTTCACTCCCCAACCGGGGGCCCGGCCGTTCGTTGGAAAGGTGGGGATCGAGGAGCAGGTGCCGGAAATCCGGGTTGAGTGCGTGGTTGAGGAAGCAGCGCTCGACGGCGTAGTGCTGGCCCTGCGGGCGGCGCACCCTTACGAGGAGCCGGCTTTCATGACGTGGCCGGTTAATGGGTGGCGGTGAGACTCACGGCCCTCAGGCGAATACGGGCATTCGGCCGGCAGCCAACTCTCCATTGACAACGGCCATCTCGTCAGCGGATAAAAGGCAGACGTCATCTTCGTCGGCGAGATGTTTCGACTCCCGGGCCCAGTTAACGATGTCCGACCAGCACCATAGTGAGATGCCTGCCTGGATGGACGGAAGCGGAAACGGGAATTCCACCTGGCGCTGCCCGGCAACCCAATGCGACACAGCCTGTCGGGACGCGCCCAGCCGCTCAGCAATCTCGGTGCGGGTTACAAAGTCCGGATCTATTGAGACGACCTCGCACCCGAAATCCTTCAATCGTCCCAAGAGGCGGCGGGCGGCCTCGATACCTCCGGGGGCATCCTGCAAAATCGTTACGTACGGAACCCCTGAAAATCGCGACACAAAGGCGTCGAGCTGCTCCACCAAGGAGTCCTCAACCCCCTCCGAGAGCGCCTTGAGGCGGAGGCGCACCTCGAACGTCTGGTCCATAGTCATAGCGCCACGATATACGAGGCTGTTGACAACTGACAACACCTAGCGTCGACTCCTTAAGAGATCATGCTGCCCCGGGCACCGCCGAGCATCCCGCAGAAGAATTTTGGCGCGCAGCGATGGGTTCCTCGGTGTACCGTCAACCCTCAGCTGAGCTCCGGTCGGCCCACAGGGGCAGTACAAATAAAACTTGTGACCTTGGCGCCTCAACCGCCACCCCGACTCAGCCAACAGCCGAACAACGGCGAGTACATCTTTGTGTATCTCCCCGGAGACACTGCGCGGGTCCAACCAATCACCGTTACTCATGGCACTTCACATTTACAGCCCTCTCCGACGAATGTGGCAAGTACCCAATGTGTCTACCAGCGGGCCCCGACATAAAAGCGGTCCCAACCACCCGCCGTCGGGCCCTATCCACAGCCGCCCAAGCGCGATTCGAACCCCAACCCAAGTTCGGGTAAGCTTGTCGACGGCCCCTCATGTGGCGTCATCCTGTTGAACTCCCCCAGGACCGGAAGGTAGCAAGGGTAGATGGGCTCTGGCGGGTGCATGAGGGGTCTCTTATTTAAATGTCAGTCCCTATAGGTAGGTTTCACTTGTGACTGTTACAACTGCCCTGTATCGAAGGTACCGCCCGGACTCTTTCGCGGACGTTATCGGGCAGGAACACGTCACGGAGCCGCTGATGACGGCGCTCCGGAAGAACCGCGTGAACCACGCCTACCTCTTCTCCGGCCCGCGCGGCTGCGGCAAGACCACCTCTGCCCGCATCCTGGCACGCTGCCTGAACTGCGCCGAGGGCCCCACTGACACCCCGTGCGGCAAGTGCCCCAGCTGCGTCGAACTGGCCCGTGGCGGTTCGGGTTCCCTGGACGTCATCGAGATCGACGCCGCCAGCCACGGTGGCGTGGACGATGCCCGGGACCTCCGCGAGCGCGCTACGTTCGCCCCGGTCCGGGACCGCTACAAGATCTTCATCATCGACGAGGCCCACATGGTCACGTCGGCCGGCTTCAACGCGCTCCTCAAGATCGTCGAAGAGCCGCCGGAACACATCAAGTTCATCTTCGCCACCACGGAGCCGGACAAGGTCATCGGCACCATCCGATCCCGCACGCACCACTACCCTTTCCGGTTGGTGCCGCCGGAGCCGCTCATGCAGTACCTTGAGTTGCTCTGCAGGCAGGAGAACGTTCCGGTCGCTCCGGGCGTACTCTCCCTGGTGATCCGGGCCGGTGGCGGCTCTGTCCGTGACACCCTTTCGGTGCTCGATCAGCTCATGGCTGGCGCGGGCCCCAACGGTTTGGACTACGAACTCGCGGTGGCGCTGCTCGGTTACACCCACGCGTCGCTGCTCGATGACATCGTCGACGCCGTTGCCGCCGCCGATGCCGCCACGGTCTTCCGGGCTGTCGACCGGGTCATCCAAACCGGCCACGATCCCCGACGCTTCGTCGAAGACCTCCTGGAACGGTTCCGCGACCTCATCATCGTCCAGGCCATGCCCGAGAGTGCCCAGGCAATCCTCCGCGGAATGCCCGAGGACCAGATCGCACGGATGCGCAACCAAGCCACCAACCTGGGTGCTGCTGAACTCTCCCGCGCCGCCGATGTCACCAACACCGCCCTCACCGAAATGACAGGTGCCACGTCACCGCGGCTGCATCTTGAGCTGCTGTGCGCCCGCATTCTGCTGCCGAGCTCCGAGCAAACGGAGCGCGGAATTGCAGCGCGGATTGACCGTGTGGAACGTCGCCTTAATTACGCGGGCGGCGACGCCGGGACTCCGGTCATTGCTGCAACGGCACCTGCCGCTGAGGTTCCAAAGCAGGCGATTCCTGCTGCTGCGCCGGCACAGGCTGCGCCTGCCGCAGCTCCTGCCCAAGCAGCACCGGTCCCGGAGGTCGCAGGCTCCGGTGCGGAAACAAGCCCGGCTTCTGCTGCTCCCGCCCCATCGGCCCCGCCTGCCCAGGCGCCGTCTACCGATGCCGCCGCACGCGAAGGGCTGACAGCCCCGCGCGTTTCGACAAACGACTGGCCGGTCGAGGATCGCCCTACCACCGACCGCACAGCCCAAGCAGCCGCTCCCCAGGCAGGGCCCACCCAGCAGGCGCCGGCCCAAGAGGACCCCGGTCAGCCGCGGGCCACCCAACCGATACAGCACGCGGCTCCGCCGGCAGCCCCACCCGTGGCACAGGCAGCAGCTGCGGCCCCGACACCCGCTCCCGCAGGGGGCGGCGACGTCGAGACTCTTCGCCGGGCGTGGCCGGATGTGCTGCAAACACTGACCAAGATCAAGCGCAGTACGTGGGCACTCGTTGAACCCAACGCACAGGTCGCCCAGTTCGACGGACAGGTGCTTACCCTGGCGTTCACTACCGGCGGCCTTGCTGGTGCTTTTGGACGGGCAGACCACTCCGAGAACCTACGCCAGGCAATCCACAAGACCATCGGCATTGACTGCCAGATCGTCGCAGTGGCTGGCGGCAACAGCTCAGCGAGCTCTGAGCCAAACCCAAAAGCGCTTACTAGCCGGGAGACGCCGGCTGCCTCGTCCCCAACGGGCGCTTCTGCTGTAACGTCGGCAGCTGAGTCGTCGGCTGCGACACAGGTATCAGCGCCGGCACAGGTGTCGTCGGTTGACTCCGCATGGGGTTTGGCACCTGCGGCAGCAGTGGCTCCTGCGCCGGCGAACCCTGGCCAGCCCGCCCCGCAACAGGCATCATCCCAGGAGCCGGCTCCCAAGCAGACTCCGGCACCAGCAGCAGCCCCCGCGACGCCCGCACCCCCGGCACCCGCGGCCGCCGCTCCGCCCGCGGCAGCGGCACCCGCGGCAGCTGCCCCGCCCGCGGCCGCCGGCGACTACTCCTACCCCGATGACGACTGGGGACCGCCGCTGGACGAGGACGCCCCGCCGTTGGATGAAGAGCCACCGGCTGATTGGGAGCCTCCTTCCGGCTACGGCCGGGGAGCCACGGCCCAGGGGTACCCCCAGACCTCCCCCGCGCAGGCAGCCTCCCCAGCTGGAGCAACCTCCCCCGCGGGAGCACCCACCGGAGCAGGTTCCTCGGCACAGGCACCCCCTGCGCCCAAGCCGTCCGATGACCCGTGGTCCCGCGCAGTAGAGCAGGCCCCGGGCACGTGGGTGGTCGGAACCGAATCCAACGTTGGCAAGGCAACGTCCACCTCGGAGGATTCCCCCGCACCTTCAGTGGTTGCTCCCGATTACGAGCCCGCCGCGGCCCAGGTCCCGGAGACGGCAACCGCACCCTACGGCCACCCAACCAACGCCGAGCAAAACCCAAGCTCCAGCTGGGACGTCGCACCGGCGTCGAGCTGGTCAGGTACCCAAGCCGCCGCCGTAAGCAACGCCCCGGCACCCGAAACCGGCCAGCCCAGCCCCATCCCCACCTGGCCTTCCCTGGCGGCTCAACCCGAGGAAGCGCGTGGTTCCGTTGCCACTCTCGAGGAGGACGCGCCGTCGGGCACTTCCAACGGACGCCAGAGCCTGTACCAGCGGCTGACCAACAGCCCCGAAGCCCAGGCAGGGCGCGTCCAAGCGCCCGTCCGGACGCAAGCAGCCCCGGTTGCTGCACCCGAGGACATCCCAAGCCCGGAGGACGAAACCATCGAGGAATCGAGGGTCTTTGGGCGGGCTGCCGTGGAGCGTATTCTGGGCGGAAAGCTGATCGAAGAGCGCGCCTTGGACGGCTCTCCCCTGCAAACCCGCTGACTCCAGCATTGATTTCAAACAAACGAGGACATTGTGTACGAAGGTGCAGTTCAGGAGCTGATTGATGAGCTCGGCCGGCTCCCCGGCGTGGGCCCGAAATCAGCGCAGCGCCTGGCGTTCCACATTCTGGAGGCCGACCCCGAGGACATGAAACGCCTGGTCACGGCCATCACCACCGTCAAGGAACGGGTGAAGTTCTGCTCCGTCTGCTTCAACGTCACCGAGCAGGAAACGTGCAACATCTGCCGTGATCCGCGTCGTGATCCGTCGGTGATTTGCGTGGTGGAAGAGTCCAAGGACGTGCTGGCTGTGGAGCGGACCAGGTCCTTCCGCGGCAGGTACCACGTCCTCGGTGGGGCCATCAACCCCATTGCCGGCATCGGTCCCGAGCAGCTGCGCATCCGCGAACTCCTGACCCGGCTCAACGACGGCGCCATCCAGGAAATCATCATCGCCACAGACCCCAACCTCGAAGGCGAAGCAACGGCCACGTACCTGGCCCGGATGCTCAAGTCGATAGGTGTCGCCGTGACGCGGCTGGCTTCCGGACTGCCCGTCGGCGGAGATCTGGAGTACGCCGACGAGGTCACCTTGGGCCGCGCCTTCGAAGGCCGGCGCAACGCCCTGTTGTAATCTCGCAACCACAACATTAACCGTGATTGGGGTCCCGTGCGAGAACTTGTCTATTACGTTGCCGTCAGCCTGGACGGCTACATTGCCGGTCCGGGAGGCGAGTTCGATGCTTTTCCCGTGGAGGGCGATCATATGGCCGCCCAGAATGAACGCTTTGCCGATGCCATCCCCACGGTCATTGCCGATGCCATGGGCATCGAGCGCACCGGAACCATGTTCGACACCGTAGTGATGGGTTGGAACACGTACGCCGTCGGACTGCCGGTAGGCATGACAAGTCCGTACCAACACCTCCGCCAGGTGGTGTTCTCACGGACAAAATCCGAGGCTGACATCCCGGGCGAACATCCCAACCTGAGGTTGACCTCCGAGGACCCCGTAGAGGTGGTGCGACGGTTGAAGTCGGAGACTGGCCGGTCGATCTGGCTCTGTGGTGGCGGAGAACTGGCCACACAGCTGGCCGATGAAATCGACAGGCTTGTGCTCAAACGCAGCCCGCTGCTCTTTGGCGACGGGATTCCGCTCTTTGCACCCGGCACCTACCAGCCACGTGCTTTCGACGAGGCAGGCACCACGGCATTCGACTCGGGCGTCGTGATCTCCGAATACGTGCGGCGGAAGATCTAGCCGGAAACCGAATCAGTCGTCACCCGTCGGGAGGCCAGCCAGCGGCCTGCAGCAAGCACCACCGCGGCGAACAGGCCCTGCAGGAACAACCCCGTGAGAGCCACCGGCACCGCGGGTGCCAGGCCGTCGCTGGAGACCCCGCCGAGACACGGGACTTCCCTCGCAGGCCCGTCAGCCGCGAACTGGAGCCCGGACAAAACCCAGGCTACGTCGTTGTCCGGCGGAACAAACTCCGCCCCGACGCTGGCTAGCAACAAGGCCGGGTGCGACGCCGCCAACCATGCCACCCTGTCCGTGTGCGCCACTTCCACCTGGTGCAAGCTGCCAACACACTCGTAGGCAGTGATTCTCCCGGCGTCGTCGCGCTCCACATTCACGGGGACTGAAGCGCTGGCAAGGTCCGTGGTTCCGGGCAGCAGGAGAACGGTGAGGGCTACATTTCCTGCGCAGAAAAAGGCCGCCAGCACGGAGGCCAGGGCGACACCCGGGACGGCAGCAGCGAAGCAAGCACGCGAACCGGCCCCCATGAGCCCGAACACAGCCACTTCAAGGACCACCACGACGACGGCGGCACCGGCCAGCGCGAGAGGCCCGCCGCTGCTGATGCCCAGCATGAGCAAAAACGGCAACGCCACCACAGCCAGAGCCAGCCCCCGCAGAGCCCCTGCCAGAAGCATCACGCGGACACTTTCATGGACGTGCCGGAATCCCCAGACGACACCGAGCACGGCTGCCGGGAAACCAAGGAATGCCGCCATGATCACGAAGGTGGCCGCGGGCATCGCGTTCCCGATCCAACCATTGCGCAGCGCCCAGGCGAGCAGTCCTGCAGCTGTTCCCCCGGCGACGGCCACCCCTGAACAGCACGAGAGCCAGAACAGCCACGATGAAAAGGACTTCCGGGCATCCCGCCAAGCGATTCCGGCGGCGTTCTTAAAGACAGCGTTCTTGAATGCTGCGTTCTTGTAGCCGGCGTCGCGTGGTGGATTGGAACCATGGCCGGACTGCCCGGTACGGGGCTGGTCATCAACCAGCCCACCCCCGATGACCTCGTACTCGGGCTCATTCCAGCCGTCATCACGGCCTGGATGGTCAGGGATGCCGGCCATTGCCACACGCAATCCTCATGATGTGGATGGTACGCCGGGCGGACCGGCACCGACATCAATTGCGGGGAGAAGGTGGCACCATGGAGTCATGGTTTCCCTTCCCGGTTTCCCCCATTCCAAGCGGCCGCACCGCATCCATCCCGCGCCCGGACAGGAATCCGTGTGGGACTATCCGCGGCCGCCGCGGGTGGAGGCCCGTTCGGAGAGGATCGTGGTGCGGCTGGGTGGCCATGTCATTGCTGACACCGTGGATTCAGTGCGGGTACTGGAGACAAGTCATCCGCCCGTCTATTACCTGCCGTTCGATGCCTTTGCGCCCGGGGTGCTGGTCCCCGTGGACGGGGCTACCTTCTGCGAATACAAGGGCATGGCCGGGTATTTCGATGTCGCAGCAGGCGGGATGGTGGCTTCCCGGGCCGGGTGGACGTACCCGGAACCCAGCCGCGGTTTCGAAGCACTACGGACCCGGGTGGCCCTCTATCCCGGCCGGATGGACTCCTGCGAAGTGGACGGCGAGCAGGTAACGCCTCAGGACGGCAACTTCTACGGCGGCTGGATTACGCGGAACATCGTGGGTCCTTTCAAGGGCGCTCCGGACACTGCCGGGTGGTGAGCTCCCCCGGCCGCTGTTTGTGTGGCCGCCATGTGGTCACAATTCCTGCCAGCACTGCGCCCGGCGATAAACTGGGCAAATAAGCTACGCAGGCGTGCTCCAATTTGGAATTCAGCATGCCGCGTTCGAACCCTATTGATGCAGTGAGGGTGCGCGCATGACTATGCCCACTACCGAAGTGAAGATCGACGAGCTCGCAGGCGGGGCAGCCATTACCAAGCAGCTGATCGTCCAAAAGTTCGGCGGCTCCTCGGTTGCCGATGCTGATGGCATCAAGCGGGTCGCACAGCGCGTCGTGGATGCGCAAAAGGCCGGCAACGAGGTCGTGGTGGTTGTCTCAGCAATGGGCGACACAACTGATGAACTTCTGGACCTGGCCGGACAGGTCACGGACTCCGCGCCCGCCCGTGAGATGGACATGTTGCTGTCCGCCGGCGAGCGCATTTCCATGGCATTGCTCGCCATGGCGATCAACAAGTTCGGCGCCTCGGCGCAGTCCTTCACGGGCTCCCAGGCCGGCATGATTACCGACGGTATCCACGGCAAGGCGCGGATTATCGACGTCGACCCCCACCGTATCCGCACGGCCCTGGACAAGGGACACATCGCCATCGTCGCGGGTTTCCAGGGCATGAGCCGCAGCACCAACGAAATCACCACCCTCGGCCGCGGCGGTTCGGACACCACCGCCGTCGCCTTGGCTGCAGCCTTGGAAGCGGACGTCTGCGAAATCTACACGGACGTTGACGGCATCTACACCGCCGACCCCCGCGTGGTGTCCTCGGCCCAAAAGATCGACCGGATCTCCAGCGAGGAAATGCTGGAACTGGCCGCTTCCGGCGCCAAGATCCTCCACCTCCGGTGCGTGGAGTACGCCCGCCGCTTCGGTGTGCCGTTGCACGTCCGTTCTTCATTCAGCCACAAGGAAGGCACCTGGGTCATCCCGGGCGCTGACGAAAAGTTCACGATTCAAGAGGGAGTTGCCTTGGAGCAGCCAATAATCTCCGGCGTTGCACACGACCGGTCCGAAGCCAAGGTCACCGTTGTGGGCGTCCCGGACATCCCCGGCAAGGCTGCCGCGATCTTCCAGGTGATCGCCGATGCCCACTCGAACATCGACATGATCGTCCAGAACGTGTCCACGCACGGCACCGGCCGCACGGACATTTCGTTCACCCTTCCCATCGTGGAAGGCGCCGACGCCCTGGCCGCCCTCCGTGCCGCTGAGGCACAGATCGGCTTCGAGAGCATCGAGTACAACGAGCACGTCGGCAAGCTTTCCCTCATCGGCGCGGGCATGCGTTCGCACCCGGGCGTTTCGGCCACCTTCTTCAAGGCCCTCTCCGACGCCGGCATCAACATCGACATGATCTCCACCTCGGAGATCCGTATCTCCGTCGTCACAAGCGCCGATGCCCTCGATGACGCCGTGCGCGCCATCCACAATGCGTTCGAGCTCGACGGCGACGCCGAGGCAACCGTCTACGGCGGCACCGGCCGCTAAGGCAGTTTGGTGACGGCCACCGCCGTCGAGGTTTACCTTCCCGGAAGTCCCCGGTCCCGTCTTGGGACGGGGGCTTCCGCGGTTGAGTCCACTGCGCTCCTTCGAGGGTCCTTCCGCCCTCGGTGAACGAATTACAGTCTTAGGACGTTGATCTGCGTTAATACAGGGGTGAAATGGCGCGGTTGACGGCTTTTTGGGGCGTCACCGACGTGGTTTTCGCCACAAGCTGTAGAACTGGGGTATGGTATGGAATTTTCATGGCATGCTGTACGTTGCATACCCGGTAACCCCCTAACACGAAGAGGCATTAAAAAGTGGCAGCCGATTACGACGAACTCCGTACCGATGTAAAAGAGAACCAGGAGCAGTCTCTCCAGGCTCTTCAATCTGCCAGTGCCCCCACGGCCAAGAGCGTCGTGCTGGAACTGGACGAAACCGACGGCCTTGACGCCAACGGCCCCGGCGGCGAAATCGTCGCCGAAGAGCTGGTCATCCAGGTCATCCCGCAGGCAAACGACGAGTTCACCTGCAACTCTTGTTTCCTGGTCCGCCACCGCTCGCAGATTGCGCGCGAAAAAGATGGCGTTGCCTACTGCACTGACTGCGAAGGCTAAGACGACCCACTACCCCGGCGGACTGAACGTCGTCAGGGAGTGCCGCCGTCGGGATTAAATTGCGGAAGGACCGGAGCATTCGCTCCGGTCCTTCCGCAGTTAACTAATACTTAGGGCGCTACGCCCGGGCCTCCCACCGCTTTCCGGCGCCGGTGATCTGTAATACGCAGCTGGAGTATCCGCGCTCCGCCCGCGAGCGCAACAAGCACACCGCCACCCACGGCCGCGATGAAAAGCGTGGTGCCCAGGGCGAGCGTTCCCTCAAGACCGAGGAACCGGACCGTGACCATGTCCTGGTTCTGTACGAAGAAGACGATCAGCATCACCAGGACCACCAGGCCCACGGCGACTGCTACCCATAGGGCAGCCGTGCGGGTTGGCCGGGTGCTTGGTGCCGACGCTTGTGACGCCGGACGGCCTTGGCGGTCCGCGCCAGCAGGTACTCCCGTGGCGTCATCGTGGATACTCATGTGGCGGCCCCCTTCAGTTCCGGCGATAATCCGCATTCATATAATAAGCATGCTGATCATTGCCGGAACAGGGGCTGCATCCTAAACAGAGTAATCAGTTGATGTCGCGCCGGGATCGTTGTTCCGCACCGCGTAGTGGTGACCTTCGGAATCGGTCTCGATGTCGAAGTTCTTCAAGTCGGCCTCGGAAGCGGTCTCGAAATTGTCGTGCTTGTGAACTACCGGAGCGTCCGTGTCGCCGTGGGTTGCGGGCCCAAAGACGAACTGTAGCCGCTCGGTCACATGCTGGAAGCCCTCCAACTTGCGTCCCATGCTCATCCACCCCCTTTCTTGCGGAGAGAAAACGGCAGGGCGGGCAGGCGCCGTCCGTGACCCAATTTTACGCCCGGAGGCCGTAAAAGGCTCCGGACGGGTCGGCGGCGACGGCGCGGGCCGGGCTTAGCGCAGGGACTTGTCCTCGGGATTGCGGGGAACCACGTAGGTGCTGCCGTCGGGGCGGCGGATGGTTTCCCACTGCTGGGTTTCAGCCTGGCGCTGGGCGAGCAGCTTCCGGTTCGCCTCGGTCATCTCGTGATCGAGGGAGCTGCTGTGCGCCGGTCCAAAAACGACGCGGAACTTCCCCGTTGCGCGCATGAATTTCCGGGTGAAGGATTCCTTTGCCACGCTGATCGACTCCTCGGTGTTCGACGGTTCAATACCTTCATAGTACGCTAATAATTAGTGCACTAACTAATCCACCCACCCCAAGGTGTAACCTCGTCAGTGCAGCGAGCAGGAGGAAGCAAATGACAACCGTCAGCGAAACCACCCAGGAAACCGACGACCTCCTGTTGGAACGCCAACTGTGCTTCGCCCTGACCGTTGCCTCGCGCAGCGTGGTCGGAGTCTACAAACCGGTCCTTGAGAAACTCGGACTGACCCACCCCCAGTATTTGGTGATGCTGGCCCTGTGGGAACGGAGCCCCCGGACCCTGAAGGACATCAGCGACAGCCTCCTCCACGACCCCGCCACCCTCTCTCCGTTGCTGAAGCGGCTGGAAGAAGCACAGCTCATCACCCGGGAGCGCGTAGCGGGGAACGAGCGCGCACTGGCCATCACACTCACGGACAAGGGAGCGGCACTGCGCGCCAAGGCCACCGAAGTACCCGGTGAAATCCGTAACCGCCTGCAGCTCACGCGCGAGGAAGTCGCCGAACTCCACCAGGCAATGACCGGCCTCATTGCTGCCACTCAGCGCACTTCCACCAAGGCCACGTAAAATGGGAGCAACCTAGGAGATTCCATGCGCCTGCGATTTGTCCGACCACTGCTGGCAGTATTTGCTGTCGCCGGCCTCGCCGCATGCTCCAGCACCCCCGCCCCGGGTTCCTCGGGCAGCACCAGCCCATCGCCGTCGTCGGCCACGTCCAGCAGCCCGAGCAGCAGCCCGGCCGCCACGGCCGGTCGAGGCGATGCCCAACTGTCCATCACCCTCCGGGAAACCCCGGACGCGTCGCCCCAAAACTTCACCCTGGTCTGCACCGGCGGCGTGCCTGCGGCGGAAAGCAAGCACCCGTCCCCCGCAGAGGCCTGTGCCGCGATCAAGAACAATCCCGCCATGCTGAGCCCCGCTCCCCCGCGTGCCGACCGGGCCTGCACCATGCAGTTCGGCGGCCCGGCAACTGCCACGGTGACCGGCTCAGTGGACGGCAAGGAAGTCACCGCGGCCTTCAACCGCACCGACGGCTGCCAGATCGGCATGTGGGACGCCGCCAAGAGCGTCCTCGGATCCGATGGCGGGCACTAGGCTGCGGCACCTCCCCCAAGAGCAATGGCTCGGGCTGGAGGCCGCCCATCAAGCCCGCGTTGCGCAATACGCGGACCCCTACCTTGCCCGGCGTTCGGCGGGAAAAAAGCACCCGGTCGAGGACTTCCTCTTCACGTACTACACGCAGAAACCGGGACAGTTGCTGCGCTGGCACCCCGGGGACGGCGTGGTCCTCAGTGGCCCGCGGGCGCTGGAACGTGCCGGTTGGAAGTTTTACAAGACGCTCGACGACGGCGAACTCGCCTCGGTGGGACTGCCTGCGGGTGCGCCTGCGGTCACTTTCGACCGCGCCGGCTTCCTGGCCGACCGCGCCGAAGCAGTCCGCTTCGCGGGGATCATCCTGGCCGGCACGGCAAAGCGCCCTGCGCAGTTCGGCTGCTTCGGGCTGCATGAGTGGGCCATGGTGTACCGGCAGGAGAAGTTCGAGCTGCGCCACGAATACCTGAAGCTGCGGCTCGGCGGCGAGGGCACAGACGCCGTAGTGGAAGAGAACCGCATCCGCTGTTCCCACTTTGACGCTTTCCGCTTCTACACTCCGGACGCCATTGCCTTGAACGAGCTCACGCCCACCCGTGAAGACCAGCGGACCATGGAACAGCCCGGATGCCTGCACGCCAACATGGACCTCTACAAGTGGGCCTACAAGCTGACTCCTGCGCTGCCGGGCGGGCTGGTGATGGATTGCTTCGAATTGTCGTGGCGGATCCGTGCCATGGACATGCAGGCCTCGCCCTACGACCTTGAAGAATGGGGTTACCCGCCCATCAGGATCGAGACACCGCAGGGCAAAGCCGAGTACGTTGAATACCAGCGGGCTTTCGCAGCCGAATCCCAGGAGTTGCGGGCCCGCGTGCTCCAGGCAGTAGGCCCGCTCTTGGACGAGGTGAGCGGCCTGGCCGCCTGAGCACCCGACGCCACCAGCGAAAGGTCACCATGGTCTCCCCGAACCCCACCGAGTACGACGTCGACCTCACTGTCACGCTGACGGAGTCCCCTGGCGCTGAAAGCAGGGTCTTCCACCTCCGGTCCGCCGCCGGTGTTTTGTCGCCGGACCCGGAGTCAGTGGACTCGAACCTGCCGGACGCGCCTGCGGCGCTTGCCGCCGTCGAGCAGTTCGGGGAGGAGATTTTCTTCCCGGAACCACGGTTGGACCGGATCTGCACACAGCAGTATGGCGGGCCCCAGGTGGCCGAAGTGACAGGTTGGTTCCGTGGTCGCAAGGTGCACAGCCACTTCAGCAGGACCGACGGCTGCGAGATTGCGCGCTGGAAGGCCGTATCGGCGCTGCTGGGCAACACCGGAGGCTCGACGGGCGCCGTTTAAACGCAACGCGGGGTCACTTATGGCCCATAAGGGTTGCCCGAACGGGCCATAAGTGACCCCGCGTTGTTAGTGCGGGAAGGACTTAGCCGGCGTTGTTGCTCTGTGTCGGCTCGTCAGCGCGGATCTTGCCCTTCGGCTTCTTCTCCTTCTTGTCCTTCTTGGGGTCCTCCTCGTCCGGGACCACTACCGCCCCGCCTGGGTTGACCAGGACCGTGACGAAGCTCGGCTCGCTGGTGCCCGCGAAGGTCAGGCGGCCGATGTAGGAACCGGGTTCAAGGTTCTTCCAGTTCAGCGAGATCTGGCCCGTCTTGCCGTTGGGCAGGCGGATCGGATTCGGCGTCACAGTGGCGTTGCCCTGGTTTGCCCCCAGAACGGCAGCATCAACGGTGGCCTTGGTGGGCTGGTTGTTGGGGCTGGCGTAAAGGTTGGCAAAGACGTAGTAATCGCCGGGTGCAGGGTTGGGAACGGACAGCGTTTCGCTGGCAGAGGCCGTCGCGGCCGGAAGCTGCTGGCCTGAGGGCGTCAGGACCAACATGTCGAAGTCGGCAGCCTCATCGGAGGAGATCACCGAGAATTTGGCAAGGGCGCTGCCCTCGCCCACGGTTACCTTCTTCACGTAGTTGGAAGCGTTCGTCTCACCGGCGAACGGGCCCGGGACCAGTTCGATGGCTGAAGAGTCAGCCTTGGACAGCCCGTCAATGGTCACACCCACCGGCAGGTTGGTGCCGGAGGTGATGTTGATGGTGCCCGATCCATTGGGACCGGTTCCAGTGAACGCCAGCGCCTTGTCCGCGATCACGGACTGGGGACGGACGGCGATCGGCGAGGTGACGGTCTTGTTGGCACCCTGCCAGCTCAACGAGCCCATGGCGAACTTGCCGAGTTCGGCGTTCTTGTTCTCGAACTGGACCTTGAAGGTCTTCTTCTCACCGGGAGCACCAAAGGTCAGCACGGACGGCGTCACCTTGACGTTGACGCCGGGAACATCAACTGAGGCCCTGTAAGTGCCGGCGGTCAGTGCCGTCAGCGTACGGGTTACCTCGATCTTTCCGGCCAGGTTGCCCAGTGCGAAGGAAGGAACGTTCATGTCGCGCGCAGCTGTGGTGCCGAGCCCTTCCATGCCCAGGTCCATTCCGGTGCCCTGGATGAACTTCAGGTAATCCTCGGTGGTGGCGTCGTAGACCAGGCCCGGGTTCAGGACCTTTGCAGGATCAACCTGTCCGGCGCCGGTAGCGAAGACATCCTTGTTGACGGCTCCGTTGGCCAGCTTCACCGGGCCGGCGGTGGTCATCATTGCGGATTTGACGGTGGCCGGGGACCACTGTGGGTTCTTGGACAGGATGAGTGCGCCGAAGCCGGCCACGTGCGGTGAAGCCATGGAGGTTCCGGAGAGGAAGCCGAAGTTGTCTCCACCGGTTCCGATCGGGGAAACACCTGCGAGGATGGCGACGCCGGGTGCGGAGACATCCGGCTTCAACAGGTCGGAGTCGGTGGCAAGCAGCGGCCCGCGCGAGGAGAACCCGGCGATCTGCGGCTGCGCTTCCAGCGGCAAACCGGTGGTGTCGCGGTTGACCAGGGAAACGGTGATGGCCGGGTTGGCCGTGACCTTGTCCTTGATGGTCTGGGTCGCGGGCGGGTTCACGTGGACGGTGGGAACGGCGTGCTTATCCGTGTCCAGCGACGACTCCGTCAGGTTTACCAGGATCATGCCGACGCCACCGCCACGCAGGACTTCGGCGCTCTTGGCAGTGCGGTCAACGACTCCGCGGTCACACACCACAACCTTGCCGGCCACCTTGGCCGGGTCCAGGGAGCCTGGGGCGCAGAGGGCTGCGTTGCCGGTGCCGCTGGCGGCATTGGTGGACAGCACGACGCCGGCCCCGCTCACCTCGCGGTTCATGATGGACGCTCCGCGGAATTTGCTGCCATCTGAGAATTCCACCGTGCCTTGGAGTTCCTGCGAGAACGACGTCGCGGCAACAGTGGTCAGCCAGGGAGCGCCGTGGTTGACGGTGCTGGCGGTCGGGCCGGAGTTGCCGGCCGAGGTGGCCACGAAGATACCTGCGGAAGCCGCGGACAGGAACGCCAGGGACACGGGGTCGGTGGTGGAGGTGGTGGAACCGGAGATGGAGTAGTTCAGCACGTCCACGCCGTCCAGGATGGCCTGCTCGATTGCATCCACGGAGGCCGAGCCGTAGCAGCCACCCGTTGAAGGATCGGTGTCTTCCCAGCAGACCTTGTAGATGGAGAGCTTCGCGGCCGGTGCGATGCCGCTGGTGGTTCCGAAGCTTCGGCCGTCCACGACGGCGTCGACGTTGCCGTTACCGGCCGCCGTGCTGGCGGTGTGCGTGCCGTGGCTGTCCACGTCAACGGGGGAAATGACTTCTTCCGGGGCCCGGTTTGCCGGCGGGACAGTCTCGAGGAAGGCATCGGCAAAGTAGTGCGTGCTCAGGACTTTGGAGTTGCAGGCACTGCCGTCGTAGTCGGCGCCGGTTCCGGTACCCGGCTGGCATTCGCCGACGAAAGTGTCGCCGTCGGCCTTAAGCATGGCGATCTTGCCATCAGCGGTGCGGTACGGGACGCCGACCTGGGGGTTGCCCACCAACGGGCCGACGGGTTCGCCTGCGAAGAACGGGTTGGAGGGCGTGTAACCGGTGTCGATGACGCCCACAACGGTGCCCTTGCCTGCGTTCTCCTGCCCACCATACTGAGTGGCCCACGTGCCGTTGGGGCCGCTGAGCTTCAGGAAGTCGGTGGTGGAGTAATCAGGTGCGTACTGGGTGTCCGGTGCAACCATCAGGACTTTGGGGTCCTTGGCCAGCTTGATGGCCTGGTCTGCGGTGAGGTTGGCACTGAAACCGTTGACGGCGGTGGTGAACTCGCGTTTGATGGTGACGTTTTCCTGCTGCGCGACTTCCTGCTGCTTCTTTTGCAGGTGCTGCTGGTATTGCTTCACCTCGGCGCTGTCGGCGTCGAGCTTTTTGCCTTCTTCCGGCTTGGTAGGTGCCAGACCCGCCGTGCCGCCGTCGTAGGTTGCCGCAGGCTTCTCAGCGAGGACCACCATGTAGCGGCCGTCCTTGTAGGAGCCGGGGTCAAGGTTCTTCTTGGCCAAGCCTGCAACGTTTCCAGGCGCTTCCGGGGCTGGGGCGGCCTGGGCCGGCGTCGCCATGGACGAGAGCAGCAACGGCAAGCCGACGGCGAGCGCCGCGGCCTTCCGGAGTCCCCCGCTTCTGACGAAGCTCTTTCCTTGGGATTTCACGAGTGGTTGCACCTTTCACTGAGGAGGCCCGGGCTCCATCGCCAAGACCTGTCAACTTTCAGATGGTTGAACCTTTGACAGTTTTTGTCAAAACCGCGCAACCAGCCGAGTCATAGAGTATCTAGTGAGAGCCAAATATGACATACAGCACATTTTGGATAATTTGTCTTGTCACACCCGTGGCGCGGCGTTAGCTGAAAAATGTCAAAACAGCAGCCGCAGACCAGGGCCTGCGGCTGCCGTAACCCGCTAGGGTTGTGTGTGCCAGAGCCAGCGGACGAACTCAACCACAAGGCGGCTGAGATTGACCAGCAGGTTCAGGCGGCCCCAAGGCTCGTTGCGTTTCCGCCGTCGAGTCATTGCAGCACCCCTCCCATAAGGCAGGGTGCGGCAGCGCGATGAATGCTTGCACCCCTCGCGCCAAGGGACATACACTCAACTTGTGAGGGTTGAGGGTGTATGCCCCTCGTACCGCACCAACTGAGCGCACCGCGCTGAACAAGGATCCGATTGCAGTCGGATCTTTTGTTCTTTAACGATGCAGCAGGCTTCTGCCCGCTACCCCGAGTCTATGGGAGCGTGCAACAATTTCCGGGCAGCCCGAAGGGGAGACCGCCGGCGGTCGCAGGCGGCCTCCCCCGCACGCTGGAATCAGCCCTTGGGCGTCACCTGCAGGCGGTCAAAGGAAACCTGCTTGCCGTCCTTATCGAGCACCACAACATCGTCCCGGCCATTCTTCACGTCCGAGGGAAGAACGAATTCCACCGTGTTGTCCGTCGTCGGGAAGATCCAGCCGAGCCGGTACCCCGTCTTGTTCAGATATACGTAGTACCAATCCCCGTATTCGAGACCCTTCAGCACCACTTTCTGACCGGTACGGTATTTGTCCTCTGTTCCCAGGTCGGCAGGTGGCTCGCCCAACTCCTGGACATTAAGGACCGGGCTGCTTTCGGGCCGGGTGGGCTGGACCTTCAACTCCAAGGGATCACCCGCTGCCGCGACCGCGGCCTCCAAGGAACCATTGCGGGCTGAGGCTTCGAAAGATACCGGGTCCACACGGCCGGCAGCGACGTCGGCGGCCGTCAGCACATGCTCGCTCGTCGCGGTCACACTGTCGCCGGCGGCAAGGGAAGCAACCGAAATCCCGGCGATGGGAGCCTCCACCCCGCTCAGATCCACGTTGCCCGCATTTCCCACGGTGTAGGTGTACGTCACGGGGTCGCCGACACTGGCGAAGCGGTCGCCGTCCGCGTCCTTCCACTCGGCGGAGACTGCTGCAGAGAGCGCGGCATCCCGGACCTTGAGGTCCACCTCGCCCCCGTTGAGCTGGTACGTCTTGGTGCCCTGGCCGGCTGAACTGACTTCCCACGTGGTCACCGGAACGAAGAAGCCCTGCGCGGCCTCCTGTGCTGTGACGGTGTGGCGGGGTGTCGTGCACTGGTAGCTTTGCCCAGCTGCCAAGGAGAGGTAGCGGCAGTTCCCGGGCCCTTCAGGCAGGAACGGGCTAAAGTTACCCGCTGTCGGAACCACTTTCTCCGTGAGTGGACTCGTGTTCTTGACGGTGAAGGAATACGGGACAAGGTCGCCTGCCGCGTAGGGCTGGGTTGTGAGGTCACGCCCGGCGTCGGCCCGGGCGCCGCTGATGTCAGCCGCCACCAGCCCGTCGCGCAAGGCGACCGCAGCGCCTGTGAACGAAACCGTTGTGGTGAGCGACGGCGTCGTGCTTGAAGTAATGCTGAAACTTGCCTCGGGGACGAAGTAGCCACGCTCGACATCTGCCGCCGTTATTACGTGCCTGGCGGTGGTGCAGTTATAGCTGGCACCGGCGGCCAGGTTGTTGTACCGGCAGTTAGGGGCCGACGGCGGCAGGAAGCCGGAGTCGAACGTCCCCGAAAGCGGCACCGAGTTGGCCGTTACGTTGGAAGTGCTCTTGACGTTCAGTGAATAGCTGAGCTGCTCGCCCACCTGGTACGGATTGGCAACAACATCACGGGCAGGGGCCGTCCCCGTTATGGTCAGGCCCACTTGCGGCGCCACCGGGACCGTGGCGGTGAAGGTGTACTGCGAAACCCGGCCGTCCGTCGTCGTGAATGCGGCGTTCAGATTCTGCGGGCCGCTGGCATTCGCAGGTGCCGTCAGGGCCACATTCACGGTGACCGAGGCGCCTGGGGCCAGGGAAGGAACAGGCACTGTGGTGGCTGACCAACCTGTTGGCGTGTAGATGGTCGCGTTGGCACCGCTGAGCGTGGCGGCTTCCTGGTTGGTCACGGTGACGGCAACCTGCTGTGTAGCCCCTGGCGCAGTGGTGACCGCGGGGACGGACAGCGGCGCGCAGGCGTAGTTCAGCCAGGCGTCGTCGAACTTCGCGAAGGGCATGTTGTCCGTGTAGTTGCCCTCATACAGAACTCCGAACTTGCCGTCCTCCAGGCGGGTAACAGTGGAGTAGGCAGAGAAGCCGGAGCGGATGGTCCGCACACCGGGCCACGTTGCACCGTCATCGCATGACACGCGCGCCGAGACGTTCTCCCGGCCGGTCTTGGAATTGGCGTTAGTGAAAATGAGCTTCTTCGCATCCGCCGAACCCTGTGCCGCATTCGGGAACATCCGCGCAATGGAGCCATTGTTGGCGGGATCCGGAAGCTCCGTGTCCTGCGTGACCGGGCCATAGGTGGCTCCGCCGTCGGTGGAAACGGCCACCTTGCGGTAACCCTGGTTGGCGTTGTCGCGGGAGTTCAGGAGCACCCGCCCGTCGGAGAGTTCCACGGTCTTGTTCTCGTCCATCCGGTCACCGACATTGGCACCCTTTTTCCACGTCGCGCCATGATCGTCCGAGTAGACGCTGTACGCCTGGATCTTATTGGTGCCATCGGCCTGGCGGACGTCACCGGCGTACTGCTGGATCAGGCGTCCTTTGTAGGGGCCGTACTTGAGCTGGATACCTTCGCCGGAGGAAGCGAAGTTGGAACGGACATCCCCCGCAACCGGGCTGCTCTTGCTGGTGCCGGGCTTGGTGACGTTGGTAATGAGCCGGGGCTGACTCCAGGTGAGTCCGCCATCGGAGGACTCGATGACCGCCGAAGAGATCACCGTCCGGTCGGCGTCGTCGTTGCCGAACTGGCTGCCGCCGAAGCCCTGGTCCTTGGAGTAGACAAAGAAGGCGAACACCTTGTTCGCCTCGGCGTCGTAGATATAGGACGGATCGCTGTAGCCGTACTTCGGCCCGCTGGCGTCTCCCACGTGGCCTGCGGCAATGACCTGGACCGGCCCCCACGTTTGGCCCCCGTCCGTGCTGCGGCGCTGCACGATCGAGTTGGGGTTGGGCGCGTCGGCGGCCGAGCCGGGACGTCCGTCCCAGGCGGCAAGGACCACGTTGTTGCCCAGGTAAGTCAGTGCGGGGATCCGGTAGAAGAAGTTGGCGGCAGTGCGGTCGGCCGCAATATTGGCCTCGGCGAAAGAGCCGGGTCCCGCGGTGGGGTTGGCGGGCGGGATAGGTGCGGCGGTTGCGGGCAGCCCAAGACCGGCCACCAGGCCAATGCCAAGGGCTCCAGCGACTGCCAGTCGGGCGAGTGGTGCGGGGGATGTGGATCTCAAATCCAGGGTCCTTTCTCGGATGCAAGCAGGACGTTCGTGTTACGTGCTACGTCGAACGTCCTACAACCATAGGGTGCTCGCCGTCACATTGCTAGGGATGAAGCGTGGGAAAGCTCAGGCGCTGGCAAAGCTGTAGCCTCGGGACAGAGCCAAAACCGCCTCGAACCCATGGAGCCGCAGTGAAAATCCTCGTCCCGGACACCATCGACCTCGACCTCGCCAGCCTCGACGCTTCAGGAGAGGACATCGTGGTGTACCCGGTGGACCAGCCCATCCCCAGCGAGCACCGCGATGCAGAGGTTCTGGTGGTCTGGAGGAACACCTCGGCGAACCTGGCTGACGCCGCCAAGGAGATGCCCTCCCTGCGGTTGGTCCAAACTCTCGCGGCAGGACCGGACTCCGTCCTGGCCGCCGGGTTCACCCAGTCCGTGGCCATCACCTCGGGTCGCTCTCTTCACGACGGACCCGTGGCGGAACATGCCCTCGCCTTGGTTTTGGCAGCCGTCCGGCGCCTGGACGTCCTCCTGGAATCCCAGAAGGCCGCCACCTGGAACCAGCCGTACAACACCGCCCAGTCCGACCCCGCAACCGAACAGCTCTACACGCTCGACGGCGCCAACGTCACCATCTGGGGCTTCGGCTCCATCGCGGGGCGGCTGGCTCCCCTGTTGGCCGCGCTGGGCGCGGAAGTCACCGGCGTCGCAAGTTCCGAAGGCGAGCGTTATGGCTTCCCGGTGGTGGCCTCGGATGGGTTCCCGGATGTCCTGCGCTCTACCGATGTCCTGATTTCGATACTGCCCGCAACGCCGGAAACCACTGACGCCCTCAATGAAGAGGTTCTGCGTCAGCTCCCGGCGAGGGCGGTGTTCGTGAATGTGGGCCGCGGCGCCACTGTGGACGAGGACGCGCTGCTCGCGGCTTTGCGGGAGGGACGGTTGCGCGCTGCGGCGTTGGACGTGACAAAGGTGGAGCCACTCCCGTCCGATTCGGAATTGTGGTCGGCGCCCAACTTGATCATCACGCCCCATGTCGCGGGCAACCGTCCCAAGGGTGCCGGTCCGTTGGTCACGGCCAACGTCAATGCACTGAAGGAAGGAAGGCCACTGACGAACCAAGTGGCCGGCTGAGATTCCCCGGGGGCTGCAGCCACAGAAAAGCGGGCCCGTCCTCCTCAGGAGGGCGGGCCCGCTCTCGGGTAGTCGGAAGAATCAGGCGTGCTCGTATGTCAGGCAGTCGGCGGCTTCGCGGCCCGGCCCAACCCTGACATCGTGGGCTTCGCACATGAGGTTGTTGTTGTGGACGCATTCGGACCGCTGGCAGGCGCCCACGTGTGCCAGGACCTTGGGAAGTCCGCCCATGGCATTGGTGTCAATGAATGTCGCGCAGGAAGCGTGGTCCTGGGTACCGCCAATGGTGATCCCAAAAGCCGTGCAGCCGTCGTGGTTGAATCCGCAGCTGCCAACGCTGCAGGCGGATACTTCTGCAATGTGATCGGTCATCGTTCCTCCTGGTTGTCTTTGTCTTACCAGGGGGGTGAACCCCCGCATGTAACTCCAAAATACGCCGGATTCACGGTGTTCAACCGGTTGGAATAGCGCATTTGTACGTGCGCTATTCCCAGGCTGCCGCAGTGCTTATCGGGGCCCGCGCAGGGCCTCGCTGATTTTTGCCCGCGTCTCGGCATCCAAAGGGGCGGTGACCCGATGATCCCGGGCAGCCAGGTCAGCCTTGATCTTCTGGATGACCATGCGGCCCAAGCCCGCAAAAACGGCAGCGGCCACGACGCCCAGCACCATCGATTTCGGTTTCTCAGCCATGGGCCAATCCTAGTGACGCCAGCCCGGCGCGGCCAGCGCCGACAGCCGCCCCCGAGGGCCGCCGTCGAGCCTTCAAATGGCTCAATTTCCGCCGTAACGGCGGGGTGTCCTCGCAGAATCATGCTGAATAGGGTATGAGCGCCGCTCCCGGTAGAATGGTTGTGCAAGCTCGCGGAGCGCCCTCATGCCGTTCAAACAATGCTGTTCACAACCGCGGTCAACCCTGTGTTGACCACGATGTTTGAACGCGGCTGAACGGCGTGAGACGGCACCTCCGCGGCAGCCTTATTTAAGGTTCACCCAACTCACGCACAGGAGTTACCGGATGCCCCGGATCGTCGTTGACGTCATGCCCAAGCCCGAGATTCTGGACCCCCAGGGGAAGGCCATCGTGGGTGCACTGCCCCGCCTCGGCTTCAACAGCTTCAGCGCAGTCCGCCAGGGCAAGCGCTTCGAACTGACCGTCGACGGCGAGGTGACCGACGCTATCCTGGCCCAGGCCCGCGAAGCAGCCGAGACCCTCCTGTCCAACCCGGTGATCGAGGATGTCGTCAACGTCGAGGTCGTCGAGGCCTGATATGACTTCCATCCCCCTGATTGGCGAGGCCGTGGCCGTCGCCGCGGAGCCCCGGCTGGCAGGCGCCAAGATCGGCGTCGTCACCTTCCCCGGCACCCTTGACGACCGCGACGCCGCACGTGCAGTGCGTCTTGCCGGCGGCACGGCGGTGTCGCTCTGGCACGCGGACGAAAACCTCGGCGACGTTGACGCCGTCATCATCCCCGGTGGTTTCTCCTATGGCGACTACCTCCGCGCCGGCGCCATCTCCCGTTTCGCGCCGCTGATGTCCAAGATCATCGACGCCGCCAACTCCGACGCCAAGCTGCCTGTCCTGGGCATCTGCAACGGCTTCCAGATCCTGACCGAGTCGCACCTGCTCCCCGGTTCCATGATCAAGAACGACCACCTGAAGTTCATCTGCCGCGACCAGACGCTGCGCGTGGAAAACGCGAACACCGCCTGGACCGTGGACTACGCCGATGGCCAGGAAATCATCGTGCCGCTGAAGAACCAGGACGGCCAGTACATCGCTGACGAGAAGACCCTGGATGCCCTCGAGGCTGAAGGCCGCGTGGTGTTCCGCTACGTAGGCTTCAACCCGAACGGCTCCCGCCGCGACATCGCCGGTATCTCCAACGCCGCCGGCAACGTAGTGGGCCTCATGCCGCACCCCGAGCACGCAGTCGAGACCGGCTTCGGCCCGGAATCGCTTGACGGCGCTCCCCGCGACACCGACGGCCTCGGTTTCTTCACCTCCGTTT
This sequence comes from Paenarthrobacter sp. JL.01a, assembly GCF_025452095.1. Taxonomy (NCBI): domain Bacteria; kingdom Bacillati; phylum Actinomycetota; class Actinomycetes; order Micrococcales; family Micrococcaceae; genus Paenarthrobacter; species Paenarthrobacter sp. JL.01a. The sequence goes on along the minus strand of NZ_CP104877.1, from coordinate 570,923 downwards.
TGACCAAGATTGTGGGAGGCGACAAGTGACCACGGAAACCACCAAGAAGTTCAACATCGACACCGTTGAGCACGCTGCCAAGACCCCGGACACGGAACTCCCGTGGGCCGAGCTGGGCCTGAAGCAGAACGAATTCGACGAGATCGTCAAGGTCCTTGGCCGCCGCCCCACCGGTGCCGAGCTGGCCATGTACTCCGTCATGTGGAGCGAGCACTGTTCCTACAAGTCCTCCAAGAACCACCTCCGCCAGTTCGGCGAGAAGGTCACCGAGGAAATGAAGAAGGACATGCTGGTTGGCATCGGCGAAAACGCCGGCGTCACCAACCTCGGCGATGGCTGGGCCGTGACCTTCAAGATCGAGTCCCACAACTCGCCGTCGTTCGTTGAGCCGTACCAGGGTGCCGCTACCGGCATCGGCGGCATCGTCCGCGACATCATTTCCATGGGTGCCCGCCCGGTTGCCGTGATGGACCCGTTGCGCTTCGGCGCAATCGACCACCCGGACACCGCCCGCGTCATGCACGGTGCTGTGGCCGGCATCGGTGGCTACGGCAACTGCCTCGGCCTGCCGAACATCGGCGGCGAAATGGTCTTCGACTCCGTCTACCAGGGCAACCCGCTGGTGAACGCACTCGCCGTTGGCGTCATGCGCCACGAGGACATCCGCCTGGCCAACGCCTCCGGCAAGGGCAACAAGGTTGTCCTCTTCGGTGCGCGCACCGGTGGCGACGGCATCGGCGGTGCTTCGGTGCTGGCTTCGGAGTCCTTCGACGACACCAAGCCCTCCAAGCGCCCTGCCGTCCAGGTGGGCGACCCCTTCGCTGAGAAGGTCCTCATCGAGTGCTGCCTGGAGCTCTTCAAGGGTTCCTTGGTTGAAGGCATCCAGGACCTCGGCGCGGCAGGCATCTCCTGCGCCACGTCCGAGCTCGCCTCCAACGGCGACGGCGGCATGCAGGTTGAACTGACCTCCGTGCTCCTGCGCGACCCCACGCTGACCCCGGGCGAAATCCTCATGTCCGAGTCGCAGGAACGCATGATGGCCGTGGTCACCCCGGAGAACATCGAAGCCTTCGAAGCCGTCATGGACAAGTGGGCCGTTGAGTACTCCTGGTTGGGTGAGGTCACCGACACCGGCCGCCTCATCATCACCTGGGAAGGCGAAGTAATTGTCGACGTCGACCCCCGCACCGTAGCGCACGACGGCCCGGTCTACGACCGTCCGTTCGCCCGCCCGGAGTGGCAGGACTCGGTCCAGGCAAACTCCTTCACCGGTTCCGTCGAGGACGCAGGCCGCCCGTCGGCTCCGTCCGAGCTGGCAGCAGCCGTGACCGAACTCGTTGCATCGCCGAACATGTGCAGCAAGTCCTGGATCACCAAGCAGTACGACCGCTACGTTGGCGGCAACACTGCCATGGCGTTCCCGGACGACGCCGGCGTGGTGCGCGTTGACGAGGAAACCGGCCTGGGTGTTGCCCTGGCCACCGACGCCAACGGCCGCTACACCTATCTCGAGCCGTACCAGGGTGCACAGCTTGCCTTGGCCGAGGCCTACCGCAACGTCGCCACCTCCGGCGCTGTGCCGATGGCCGTCAGCGACTGCCTGAACTTCGGCTCCCCCGAGGACCCGGATGTCATGTGGCAGCTGGCCGAAGCCATCCGCGGCCTCTCGGACGCCTGCATGGAACTCGGCATCCCGGTCACCGGCGGCAACGTTTCCCTGTACAACCAGACCGGCACGACGCCGATCCACCCCTCCCCTGTTGTGGCAGTCCTGGGCAAGCTCGACGACGTCGCCCGCCGTACGCCGTCGGGCTGGCGCGAAGATGGCCAGGCCATCTACCTGCTCGGTACCACGGCAGCCGAGCTGGACGGCTCGGAGTGGTCCAACCTGCGCGGACACCTCGGCGGCCTGCCGCCGAAGGTCGACCTCGCAGCGGAGCGTGAACTGGGCCAGATCCTGATCAACGCTTCCCGCGACGGCATGGTTGACGCAGCGCACGACCTCTCCGAAGGTGGCCTCGCGGCTGCTTTGGTCGAGTCCTCGCTGCGTTACGGCGTCGGCGCCCGCATCGCCCTTGAGGAACTCATGGAGCGCGACGGCGTGGACCTGTTCACGGCCCTGTTCTCCGAGTCCCAGGCCCGGGCCATCGTGTCCGTGCCGCGCTCCGAGGAAGTCCGCTTCAAGGACATGTGCACTGCCCGCGGCTTCGCCCACCTCCGGATCGGCGTTGTTGACGCTGCCGGTGGAAAGCTGGAGATCAACGGCGTGGACGAGCTCTCGCTGGATGCCCTCCGCGAAGCCCACGAAGCAACCCTGCCGAAGTACTTCGGCTAGCTCCTGAAGCAACGCGGGGTCACTTATGGCCGGTAAATCCCTCCGGGATGGGCCATAAGTGACCCCGCGTTGCTTGTTTAAGCGGGCCAGCTCAGGTTGGTTTCCAACAGCCCGGTGAACTCCGGCCCCGGCGCGGGCTTGCCGAAGTAATACCCTTGTCCGCTGGCGCAGCCGATGCTCCTGAGCAACTCTGCCTCCTGGGCTGTCTCGATTCCTTCCCAGACACCCTCGAGCCCGCACGAACGAATGACCTGCTGTATCGCTGCCACGAACTCCAGTTGGGAAGGGTCATTCGCCAGGTCCTTCACGAACTGCCGGTCCACCTTCACCCGGTCCACCGGTAGTTTCCGCAGGTAGCCCATCGAGGAATACCCTGCGCCGAAGTCGTCGATCTCAAGGCCTACCCCCAGCCTGTGCAGGCTCATCAGGGTGTACCGGTCAAGCTCGTTGTTCCGGATGATGGCGCTTTCAGTAAGCTCCAGCACCAGAGATTCCGGGGACAGTCCTTCTTCCGTGAGCACATCGCGCACGTCGTCCACGAACTCGAGACTTTGAAGGTCCGCAGCGGAGACATTGATGCGCATGGAAAAGTCCGGCTGCCGCATGGCCGGGTTGTCCCGCCACTGGCGAAGCTGGCGCATGGCTGTGCGCAGGACCCACCGGCCCAGCTCCGCGATCAGCCCGGTAGCCTCAGCCACCGGAATGAACTGGTCCGGCATGATGAGGCCATGGACCGGGTGGTCCCAACGGACCAACGCTTCGCAGCCCTCAATCTTTCCCGTGCCAAGGTCCACGATCGGCTGGTAGTAAAGGACCAACTGGCCCGAACGGATGCCCTCCCGGAGATCACCCACGATCTGGCGCTGGAGTTGCCGGAAGTGCAGTGTCACGGGATCGAACAACTTCAGCTTGTTCCGGCCTTCGCTCTTGGACTCCTCCAATGCGAAGCCTGCCTCCTGGAGCAAGTCCTCCAGGGTGTGGTGCGGCTCTGCGATGCGCAGGCCCATGCTGGCGGCGCACTGGACGCTGCTGTTGCCGAGGTCGATGTTCGGTTCCAGCGCGGCCATGATGCGGTTCCCGACGGCGGTGGCCCGGGCTTGCGGGGTGGCGGGCATCAAAACAGCGAAATCGTCGCCACCCAGGCGGGTGACGACGTCGTTCTCCCGGACTGCCGACCGAATGCGCATGGCCACGGTGACCAGAATCTGGTCCGCCGCCGCGTGGCCTGCCGAGTTCTTCAAGGACGTGAAACCGTCCAGATTCAGGAGGATCAGTGCGGGCGGGGCGCCGCCTTTGGCTGCGGCCTCTGTGGCCTCCCTGAAGGCCCGTGCCAAGGCGAGCCGGTTACCCACGCCCGTCAGGGAGTCGGTGAGGGCATCGTGGCGTTGTTCTTTCCGGACGTGATGCAGTTCCTCCATGAGCGCCCGGACCTGCCGTTCCAGGCGGCGAATTCGTGGATCGTCATCGGTGGAAACCAGCCCGGGCGGCATGGTGCTGGTCACGATTCATCCAGGCTGCGCAGCGACATGTCGGCTACGGACTGGGGCTTGGCAACGGGGTTTCGGTGCTCGTCCAGGAACAAGCGGTAGGAGGCGATATCCAACCGCCCGTCGGGCTTGGCCATGGTCCCCATACGGTACACATGGCTGATCCACGATCCGCCGAAGATCGCCTCGATCCAGGCATCGCATTCTGCCAGAGGAAGGTGGACGCGTGTGCCGGTGTTGCGCCGGTGGCCGGCAATGGAAAGCGTGATGCAGCTGCCCAGGAGACCCTTGTCCGCCGTGAACCAGGCCAGCCCTTCGACGTCGGCCACGATGGTCAGGTTGGCGTTTCCATCCTCCACGGACTGGACCGGCCCCATCCGCACCGAGCGCCGGTCCGCATTCAAGGAGGTGGCCGTTCCCGCTTTGTAGGGGGCACTGGTGATGTCCCGCCTGAACACGGACAATTCCTGGTTGTGCTGGACCTGGATCCTGGTGGTCAGTTCGTTAACGGTCATGATCGTGCCTCATCCGCAATAGTGGCCGCCTCGAGGCGGTCGGCTCCTACAATCCTGTTTCGTCCTTGTGCCTTGGCACTGTAAAGCGCTGCGTCAGCTACCTCGATCATGAAGTTCAGATCGGCTCCCGAAGAGATGCTGGATGTCACCCCGTAGCTGATGGTGGGGAACCGGACACCCTCCGGCGTGCGCATGCCCGCGATCCGGCGGCTGATTTCGACGGCGATACTCTCGGCACGGTCCTGGGTGGCCCCCGGCAGGAAAAGGATGAATTCCTCTCCGCCGTACCGTCCAATGAGATCCGTGGACCTGACCGATTCGGCGCAGGCGCCGGCGAAGGCTTTCAACGCTTCGTCCCCTGCACCATGCCCGTACTCGTCATTGACCGCCTTGAAGTGGTCAAGATCAGCCAGCACCACTGCGGCGCCGGATCCTGTGGAGTGCAGCCGGTTTAGTTCCGTTGTGGCCAGCTCAAGGAAGGTGCCCCGGTTGAGCAGGCCTGTCAGGTGGTCCCGGTCAGCCCGCTCCTTCAATCCCTTGATGAGCTGGTCACTGGTCAGGGCGGTCATGCTGAACGACACCGTCACCAGCAGCACCAGGGAAACCAAGCCTGAGGGTCCCGGGCCAAAGTACGCCCGGAACGTCTCGCTGTCCGGCCCTTCCACCGCATAGACGGCCCAGCGGCCCAGGTAATAGACGGCAAGGAGTCCGGCGGCGAGGGATAAGGCCTTGTGGACCTGCGAGTGCGAAGCCTTGATCAGCCAAAGGTCCCGCGCAGCCAGGGCAATGCCCGTGGTCATCATCGCCAAGTACACGAAACCGCCGGACCAGACATTGCTGGCAGGGTTCTCGAGGACGGAAGCCACTGCCGTAAGGGCCGGGGCGGCAGCCAACTGCCAAGGCGCGGTCTTGAGGTCCCGCAAGGAACGGGCTCCTGCCCAGACACTGAAGGCTCCGGCCACCACCAGGACGTTTCCGGCAGGATTGGCCCATTGCTGGTGGGGAGTCCCGTTGAGCAGGAAGGCTGCGTTGCCGGCCATGAACTCCAGCAGAGCCAGGCTCCACCATCCGGCATACGGTGAGCGGGTGCGGCGGAAGGAGGTGCAGAACAACACCAGGAGAGTCACAGTGACCACGCCCAGGGCGACTCTTACCGAAAACGAATCGAGCACCGTGTCCAACCCCCTCAGCTGGTCATACGTCGGCTTTGGATTCAGTGTGGCGCTGCTTACTCAACCTCTGTGCGGCATTTGCTCAAGATTGGCTCAAGATGCGGCGTGCTTCCTCACGCCACCCAGTGCCCGTCGTCGTGGTATTCCGCCTCCAGGCCATGCGGGGTCTTCTCCCATTTATGCGGACTGGTGAGCATCTGCCAGGCTGCCCGCCACGCCGCCACCGAGTGGAGCACCCAGTAAAACGGGTTCAGCAAAGCGAAGATGGCGATGCGCCAGCCGTGCCTGTGCAGGGTAGTCACCCCGGAAACGATGATCATCATGGCGTTGCCGAACAGCATCGACACCACCCCTCCGGCCAGCAACCACTCCGGCAGCACCAGCCCTACGATGTCGTACCCGATGTAGGTCACCACCGTAAAACCGACCACCAGGGGATAGGCGAGGAAGGCCAGGGGTGTGCCGAGGATCAGCCCCAGGAAGCCGATGGTTCCGGCCACGCCCGTGCTCTTCATGTACCTCAAGGAGTTCCTGGTGTTCACGGCAGAGGTGATCATGTAGCCCTTGATCCAACGGGTGCGTTGCTTGATCCAGGCAGGAACCTGGGAACAGGCTTCCTCCCAGGTGGTGGAGTTGATGACGCCAACGCGGTAACCGTCCACGGCCGCCCTGAGGCCAAGGTCCGCGTCTTCGGTAACGTTCCACGGATCCCACGCGCCGACTTCCTTGAGGAGTGCCGTGACGAAGTGGTTGGAGGTGCCGCCCAAGGGCAGCGGAATCCCGGAGTTGTCCAAGCCTGGCAGCATCGAATCGAACCAGTGGGTGTACTCGATGGTGAACATGCGGGTGAGGACGTTCTGGTCTGCGTTGAAGTAGTTCAGCGCGGCCTGGACGCAGATCAGGGGTTTGCGGTTGGGGTTCAGGTGCTGCCGCTCGAACTCATCCTGTTTGAAAGCCGCAATGGACGCCCGCAGCTGCCCCGGGTCCGGCCGGTCCTCGGCGTCGTAGATCACCACGTACTCGCCCCTGGCGAAAGTCAGTCCGTAGTTGCACGCCCGGGGCTTCGTCTGTGGCTCGCCCCTGGGAACGATGAGGATGCGTACGTACTCCGGCGGCCTGGACGCCTTGGCTGCGGCGATGGTCTCGGCGTCGTCTTCTTCAAGCAGGACCAGGACGTCCAGTTTTGACCGGGGGTAGTCCAGCTGCCCGAGGTTCGTCAGGAGTTTGTCGATGATGTTCGCTTCGCGGAACACGGGAACCAGGATGGTGTAGATGGGCAGCTCGGAATCGGGAATCCGTTCAGCTGCCACGGGCGGCAGGCCCCGCCGGGCACGCTCCTTGTTCCGTGCCCGGACCACAGCTGCCTCGTGCAGTTTGTCGAATGGCCGCCGAAGGCTGGCCAGGGACTTGAACGCGATGCTGATCAGGAAAACGACGTTTGCGGCCGTCAGGAGGACAATGACCGCCGTGAGCGGGGAAATCACGAAGCCCACCATGATCGCTGCGACAAGGACCACCGGAAGGTACCGCTGCCATGGCGTCAGCGCGATACGGGCGGACTCCCCCGGCCTTTCCTCGGCCAGGCGCTCGGCGGATTCGTACAGGAGGTGCCGCCGGAAGGAACGCTGGATGGACTGGTTGATGTCCCAGTCCGTGGTGGTGCGGAATTCGACGTCGGGCGCCCCGAACTTCGCCGCCGCTTCTTCGGCAATCCGCTCCGACGGGGCGACGGCCGTGGCCACGGTGAGGACGCCGTCGTCGAAGCGCCATGGCAACCACTGCGGTTCCCCCAGTTCGCTGAAAATGAGCTGCTCCATCAACGCGTCGTCTGCCGGCTCGGCCACCAGGTCCACCAGAGGCGCGTCCCACTGCCGAGCCAGGACTTCATAAATACGACGGCGGTCCAAACCGGCTTCCAGAATCAGGTGCCGTCCCAGCAGGCCACCTTCGCTCGCGGCACGGTCCAGCGCCCGCTGCAGTTGCTCAGGGGTCACCAGGCCGGCGGCAAGCAAGGTCTGGCCGATGGACTGCCGGTTGAGTTGTCCGTTGGCTCGGGATAGGGGCGTCATGAATCGGAGGACCTTTCATAGATCCGGTGCGTGGGCGTGGAGAACGCCACGGAGTAGCGCACGCCGAAAGACGGGTTCTTGAGGATGGCCTTGTAGACGAGGTCCGTGGGCCCTGAGTCTCTTGCCCCTGTGCCGGCCTCAACGTTGACGAAGACCCACTTGGCATACTTGGCCGGATCCTCCAGCGCCGGAGCGAAGTAATCGCCCGAGGCCCTGTTGTAGATTTCCTTGAGCGGGATGCCCATGGCGGGAAGCACCGCGTTCCCCCGCGCACTCTCGTCCATCAGGATGCCTCCCGATTCGTAGTGTTCGTTCAGCCAGCGGGCGGCGGCGGTGGAATTGGTGGTGGATTCGGCGGACATCCGCCCCTCGGCCAGGACCGCGAGCCTGCCTGTGGGATCCTGGCTCCACCACACGTTCTGGAGCACCAGCGCGGCCAGCAGCGCGCCGATCAACCACGGCCTGAGCCTGGCGGGCCGTGCCAGCTCGTGCACCAGGAAAGCCACCAGGATGGCCACCAGGGGCAGTGCCGTCAGTGCGAAGCGGTTGTTCCACCACGTGGTCGGCAGTGAATGATCGTTGTTGATGGCGGTTTGTCCCAGGAACAGGCTCGCCAAGGCAAAAGCGTAGGCGCTGCCCGTCACCGCGACCAGGAGGGTGCTGTTCGCGAAGCCCCGCCTCAGGACCAGGACGACGGCGCCGCACGCCGCCAGCGCGAGGACCACCACTCCGGCGGTCTCCACCAACGACCAGTGGAAAGTAGTCAGCGTCAGACCCAGGTTTCCCTTGGTAGGCAACAGACCGCCGTCGGTGATGTTTTTCTGCTGCGCATAAGCGGAGTACTGCCCGAACATGAACTCAAGGGGGTTGCCGTAGATGGCCCAGTTGTAGGAAAGCCACCAGAGCACCGCCGCAGCAGGAATCATCACGTAGCCGCCCGCCATGGTGAAGGCCTCACGCCACTGTCCGGTGCGCCGCTTGGAGACGATCAGCACGAACAGCGTCCCCGTCATCACCAGCGCCCATCCCTCGTATCGGGACAGCACGGCCGCCGCAGAGGGGATACCCGCGAAAACCGCCAGCTCACCGGCACTCATCCGGCGACGACTGGTGGCCCAGTGTGCCAGCCCTGCCATGCCGGCCACAATGCACATGATCAGCACGGGCTCTGTCAGCGCCGTCGTGTAAACGTAGAGGACCGCCGGGTTGGCCAGGACCACCAGGGTGGTTGCCAGGCGCCCGGCCCTGCCCAGGCCGAGGCGGGCTGCGATCAAGTACAACCCGGTAGACGTGCCGGAGAGGGCCAAAATGCCCAACAGCCCGGCTGCCCACCCTGAGCTGAACAACCACATGTTCAGCACGAACGGCGCCAGGAGAAGGTGCGGCATAGGCAGCCACACCGTGCCGAGCTGCTCAAAGCCGGGCGCTTTGCTGTCGAAGATGCGCCGGGCAATGGTCAGGTGGCTCTGGGCGTCGGAGTAATCCAGGTTGGTGCCGTGACCGATGGTGTACAGGCAGGCGAGGTACCCAACGACGGCGGACACCACCGCCACGATCCGGGTACCGGGCACCTTCCGGCCGTTTACCGGAGCACCCAGCCTGTCCCAGCCCCACGTGAGCCGCGTTGCCAGGGACTGCAGCGCCGGCTTTCGGTGGGCAGCCCGGCGGCTCGTGGCAAGGTCAGTTGCCATGGCCCGGCCCGGTTGCTTTCACCTCGGCGTCCACGTAGGCGTGCGCTTCCTTGGCACGACCCCGCAGGAGAACGGTCCGCACGGCAAACGCGAGGCCCAGAACCAGCACGGCGGCACCGATCCACCAGGCGTAGGGGCGGTAGTCGTCCGTCACCGCCTTTTGTGGAACCACCACGTTGCTTTCCAGCAGGACCGGTGTCCCCGAGGGCTGGGTGACCAGCAGGTTGCGCGACAACGACGCCCAGCCACCTTCAACGCCGCTGATGTGCGAGGTCAGCGAGGCCTGCAAAGCGGCTGCCGCCGGGTTTCCATCCGGAGCCCAGGCACCGAGGAGCAACAGGTCGCGGCCGCCCTGTTCGAACGCTTCCAACACGCCGAACGGGGCTGAGGTGCCCACGCCGTATTCGACGTCGTCCGGTGCGATGGTGCGGAACTCAGCCAGCCGCAGGGGTGCGGAGAGCTTGTTGGCCACTTCACCCGTAGCACCCACCACCAGCCCGGACTCACTGGAGCCGGCAAGGGCATCCAGACCCACCACCCGGGTATCCAGAAGTGGGGCGCTCTCCTTCTGCATCGATGCGATCAGCGTGGCCGCGTTGACCGTGTTTGACTGGGCGTTCCCGTCACCGAAGGCCACGGGCACGCTCTGCCCCAGTGCCTGGGGGAAGCGGGCGAACCCGGCCTTCAGGGAACCACCCCGGACGGCGGTCAGCGTGCTGCCGGCAGTGTCCAGGGTGACCTCCATGGGCATCACACCGGCAGGTCCTGTGCAATCGCCTCCCGCAGGCAGTGCCGCGAGCCGGATCCGGAGGCCGTTGTTCGCCTGAAGCTGCCCGGCAGGGACCTCGGCTTCCAGCGAGAAGCTGTCACCGCCGTCGAGGTTCTTGGAACTGAGCAGGTAATCGTTCCAGAAGACCGAAAGCTGGGCCTGGGCGTTGGCGGGAACGGCCGTGTGCGTACCCTTGAGCTGGACCTTCACCGACTGGACCGGCCCGCCGAACTGCGACTGGCTAACGCCGACGTAGGACTCCGGGGTGCCGTAACCGGCCAGCTTCAGCGTGGTACTTCCGAGGTCTTTGAGGCTTCGCGTCAATCCCGGCGTCGCAGGCAAGGCGGATGTCAGACCGGTCACGGACGAGGTCACCGCGAGCGCCGTCTTGTCGCTGGCCAGCGCACGTGCGGCGGTGCGTAGTTCGTCGTCGTGGCCGCGGAGGATGAGCTGCGGGAGGCCTGCCACAGTGGCCAACGTGGTGCTTGTTCCACCTTGGTCGCCCACCACGCTCAGCACCCGGCTTCCTGCTGGAAGACCCATCGCGCGGGCGGCAAGTCCGTCCTCCGGGACCACGCTGATGGAGGCATCCGGGTAGCGGTGCGCCATCGCGGCAGAGGCCGTCATGACCGCCGCGGAAACGTCCGCACCCGGATCCGCCGGGACGGGAAGCACGACGGAGGGCACGGACGCCGGGAAGAACTCACCCACCGTTGTGGGAATCTTCGCGGTTCCGGAGAAGTCGACTGCAAGGTTGTTGAGGGTAGCCGTCGCATTGGAGACGACACACATGGTCTGCGTGGCGGGAATGAACTGCAGGCCCACGGTCAGTTGCTGGTTGACGACATCTGCCTTGCTGACTGCCTGGTCCAGGGCAACAGTGGCTGCAGCGTTGGCTTCCAGGATGACCCGGCCGTTGACGGTTGCGCGGACCGTCCCTTCCGGCTTCCCGGACACCACGATGCTGCCCTTGATCCGTGTGGGTTCCAGTCCCGCGGTCACCGGCACCACAACAGTTTGCTCCACCTGTCCTGCCAACGCCGAGACACTGGATGACGGCTTGATCACGGCTCCTTGCCCGGTGTCGGCTGCAGCCATCGGGGCGGTCAAGGCGGAAACTGCGAGGGTCGCGGCGCACGCCAGCAGGACGGTGGCGGCGCGGGATCGGGCAAGGGTTCTGGCAGGGCTTTGGGTCACGATGTCAGTCCTGGGTAACTAGCAGCGGATGAGTCAAGGGCCTGTTTGGGCCAACCTCATAGACACTGCCGGGCCGAACTCAAGACGCGTTGCTGCGTTTGCTCAAGATTCCGTCAAGACCCAACGCGGGGTCGCTTGAGGCCCATAAAAGCCCCTGACATGGGCCTTAAGTGACCCCGCGTTGCTGTTGAATGGGGTTTATGTGGATCGGGTGGATCGAATTCGACGTCCTGCTGGGCGACGTTCACGGCCTCAAGGAGAAGCGCTCACTGGTGCGCCCGTTGGTGGCCGAACTCAAGCGGCGGTTCGAGGTCTCTGCGGCAGAGACCGGCCTGCAGGACCAGCACCGCCGGGCCATGATCGGCGTCGCGCTGGTGGCTCCCGATCACGCCCACCTTCAGCAAATGCTCGACGCCGTTGAACGGTTCGTGGCTGCCCGGCCTGAGTTTGAGCTGCTCAGCGCGCGTCAGCGGGAGCTGCACAGCGAGGACTAGTACCCGATGACCGCCCATCGCGTGGAGTCCAGGTGGGCATCGATGGCCTGATGCGCGGCCTCTATGCTGCGGCTGCGGAGGGCATCCACGATCAACTGATGCTCCCTGAGCACATCACCGGCGCGGTCAGTCTCCTGTGTTACCGCCCGTACGCCGATCCGGAGTTGGCGCTGCCGCAACGAGGCGTAGAAGTCGGCGAGGATCGGGTTCGCCCCGGCACGGACCATGAGCGTGTGGAACTCTGTATCCAGTTCGATGAACCGGGCGGGATCGTCTTTGGCTTCCCGCTGCTGGTCGATGATGCGTTGGAAAGCGTCGAGCTGGCTTTCCGGCATGGACTCCAAGGCCAGGACTGCCCACTTCTCCACCACTGATCGCGCTTGCAGGATGGCCCGCACGTCGGGATCCGAGATGGGCGGAACGTAGGCGCCCTTGTGCGGAATGCGCTTGACGAAACCTTCAGCCTCGAGCCGCAGCAGCGCTTCGCGAACGGGCGTTCTTGAGGTTCCGGTGGACCTGGCGAGGACTGCCTCATTGAGGAAGGTTTCCTCATCCCGCGGGATCGCGGAGATGTAGCTTTTCATCCACTGGTAGGCCACCTCGGGCTGCGACTGTGCAGTGGGAGTCGTCTGGATCATGGAGAGCCTTTCTCGCGATGCCCAGTATACGAGTCGCATTCACGCACATTGGGTATAGACAGGTTGTATACAACTAGTCTACAGTCATATTTCAGTGACCCCCCTCACTGATTTGGAACCCCTCATCTCCGTTGGAGACCGGCCGAGCCATTCCCCCAGCGCCAGGTCCCCACCCGCAAAAGGATCCCCACATGACCGATTTGAAGAAGGCAGAACTGAGGCAGCAGAAACACTCAAGCCTGCCCGTAGTGGCAGCTTCGAGCCTGGCCGGGACGGCCGTCGAATGGTACGACTTCTTTCTCTATGGCACTGCCGCAGCGTTGGTTTTCAACAAGCTCTACTTCCCGACGGATGATCCCCTGGTAGGCACCATGCTCGCCTTGGGCACATTTGCAGCGGGCTTCCTGGCCCGCCCGCTCGGTGCAATCGTGCTGGGCCACTTGGGCGACAAGCACGGTCGCCGCGCAACGCTCGTGGCAAGCCTCATGCTCATGGGCATCGCCACTGCCCTCATCGCCTTCATTCCGGCCTACGCGGCGATCGGCCTGGCAGCGCCGTTGCTGCTCCTGCTGCTTCGCCTGGTCCAGGGTTTCGCACTCGGCGGTGAATGGGGCGGCGCGGTGCTCCTTGTCTCCGAGCACAGCAACGACAGCTCGCGCCGGGCATTCTGGTCCTCATGGCCCAACATGGGTCCGCCACTTGGCAACCTCATGGCCGCCGGTGTGCTCGCCGTCCTGGCCGCCACCATGCCTGAAAGCGAATTCCTGGCCTGGGGCTGGCGCATAGCCTTCGGACTGTCCGCACTCCTGGTCATCATCGGACTGGTACTTCGTCTTTATGTCCAGGAGACCCCGCTGTTCAAGGAAGCACAGCGCAAGCGCGAAGCCGAGGCAGCGACAGAACGCAAGATGCCCCTGGCCATCCTGTTCCGCCGCAACTGGCGCGAAATCCTCATCGCTACCGGCAGCCGCATGGGCGAGAACGCTGGCTTCTACATCTACTCGCTGTTCATCATCACCTACGTCACCCAGATCATGGGCCAGCCGCGGCAAACGGGTCTGACCGCCGTCATGATCGGCCAGGCCGTCGCCGTCGTCGCCATTCCCATCCTGGCCCTCTACGCCGACAAGGTCGGCCGGAAGCCGATCATGATCGGCGCCTCGATCGCCACAGTGGTGTGGGCCTTCGCGTTCTTCGCATTGCTCAACACCGGCCAGGTGTGGGGCATCATCGCCGCAGCGGTCGGTGGCTTGCTGATCTTCGCCGCCTACAGCTCAGTGATCGGCGCCTTCTTCTCCGAACTGTTCCCAACAGATGTCCGGTACAGCGGCACCTCCGTTGCCTACAACCTGGCGTCGCTGATCGCCGGCTCCCTGTCTCCCATCATCGCTTTGGCCCTCTACAGCGCCTTCGGCACCGGCTACGCCATTGGTATCTACCTGGCCGCGATGGGCGTGATCTCCATGGTCTCGGTGATGTTCGCGAAGGAAACCAAGGGCCTCCGGCTCAGCGACCTGGACGAACAGTCTGCCAGCGGACAGCCCGTCAACAGCAAGTAAGGAACACGCATGAAAATCGCACTCGTCCAGGTGGCAAGCCCGGACACCGAAAGCCGTGAGGACCGGATTGACAGGGTCGAAGCCCTTCTACGGAACATCACGGGCGCTGAGTTGATCGTGCTCCCCGAACTGTGGAGCGCAGGCTACTTCCACTTCGATGAATACGCGGACCTGGCAGAAACCCTTTCCGGCCCCACCCTTTCCATGTGCTCACGGGTGGCCAAGGACGTGGGTGTGCACCTTCATGTGGGCAGCATCATCGAGGCCGGAGAGAACGGGCAGCTCAGCAACACCTCCATCCTGCTGGGACCAGATGGCAGCGTGGTCCACACCTACCGCAAGATCCACGTCTTTGGTTACAAGTCCAAGGAAGCCGAGCTGCTCACGGCAGGAACCTCGCTGCCGGTAGTCTCCTTGCCGTTCGGGGCCACGGCCGGAATCACCTGCTACGACCTCCGCTTCCCGGGACTGTGGATGGAGCTCAGCACCCGCGGCGCGGAAATTGTAATTGTCCCGGCTGCCTGGCCCGCAGCGCGGCGCGAACATTGGCGGCTGCTCACCACAGCGAGGGCCTTGGAACACCAGATCTTCGTGGTCGCCTGCAATGCGGCGGGTACCCAGGAAGGCGTGGAGCTGGGAGGACACAGCCGCGTCGTCGACCCGGCCGGGAACGTTCTCGCGGAGGCTGACGCAGGCGGGTCCGTGCTCCTGGTGGAGATCGACCCGACCCAAGTCAGCACCGTCCGCAGGGAATTCCCCGTGATCAACGATCGCCTCGCCAGCTACCAAACCCTGACCGTTTAGGAGAACCATGGAAACAATACGGCAAGTCCCACTGACCTTCAGGGTGGTGGACACGGACACAACAATCACGCTCACGGACTTCCACGCAGTGGTGGCAGGCTACACGGGCCGAGATCCCAAGGCCGTGCAGCACCACATCGATGAACTCGCGGCCATCGGCGTTGCCCCTCCGCCGGAAGTACCCATGTTCTACCGGATGGACGCTGACCTCTTCGAGACCTCCGGCGAGCACGCCACCTCGGAGAACCTGACTTCCGGTGAGATCGAACCCCTGTACATCCGCCACGACGGCAAGTTCTACCTGGGCATCGGCTCGGACCACACGGACCGTGACATCGAGGCCGAGGACATCGGCGATTCCAAGCGTGCTTGCCCCAAGCCCGTCGCCGGTGAGGTGATCGCCGTCGAAAATCTCGAGAACCTGGACCTGGACCAATGCACTGCACGCTCCTGGGTGGACGGCGAGCTGTACCAGGAGGGTCCGCTGAGCGGCCTGCGCAAGCCGGCCGACGTCGTCGAACGCCTTCTGACGCGCACGGACATCGGCGACGCCGACTTCATGTGCCTCGGCGGCACCCTTCCCCTGCTGAACGGAAAGTTCGTCGACGGAACTTCCTGGAAGTTGGAGCTCTCGTTCCCGAATGGGACCACCATTGAACATAACTACAAAATCAAGAAAGGCTCACTCTGATGAGGACCGGAAAAGAGTATTTGAAGTCCCTGAACGACGGCCGGACGGTGATCCTCGACGGCGAGGTGGTCGGCAACGTGCTGGAACACCCGGCCTTCGCCAAGGTTGCCCACACCATGTCCGAACTGTTCGACATCGCAGCCGATCCCGCCAACGGCATGCAGTTCCACTCCGAGGAGATCAACGGACCGGCCAACCGCACGTTCGCCGCTCCCCGAACTCAGGAGGAACTGGTCCTGCGCCGCCAGGCCATCGAAACCTGGGCCAAGCACACGCACGGCTGGGTAGGCCGGAGCCCTGACCACGTCGGTACGTTCTTCGCTGCATTCGGCTCGCACCCGGACGTCTTCGCCAACGAGGAACGCGACTTCGCCGGCAACGTGGAGCGCTACTACAAGAAGGTCCTGGCCGAGAACCTGTACCTGTCCTATGCGATCATTCCCCCGCAGGTCTCCCGCGCAACCACAGCGTCAGGGTGGGAAGGCGAATACCTGCAGGTCGGCGTCGTGCGTGAAACCGAGGAGGGCATTGTTGTCCGCGGTTCGCAGATGCTGGCCACCGGCGCGGCTATTGCGGACGAAGTCTTTGTCACCTGCATCAAGCCGCTGGGGCCGGACGACGTCGATTTCGCCGTCAGCTTCGCCATTCCGGTGGCGACGGACGGCCTGAAGCTCTACTGCCGCCGCCCATTCGCACCGGCGGCCACCAGCGACTTCGACTACCCGCTCACCAGCCACTACGACGAGCCCGACGCCCTGGTGGTCTTCGATGACGTCCTCATCCCGTGGGACCGGGTGTTCATCAACCGGAACATCGACACCCTCCGCCGGCAGTTCTTCGACACCGGCGCCCACGCCCTCGGCAACTGGCAAGCCCAGATCCGGTTCTCCACCAAGCTGAAGTTCATCGCTTCGGTGGCCCGCAAGGTCACGCAGGTCAACGGTACGGACAAGATTCCGGGCGTCCAGGAGAAGCTCGGCGAGCTGGCCGCGATTGTGCAGTCGGTCGAGTCGGCGGTCCTCGCCGCCGAATACACCGCAACGACGGACGACGCCGGCATGCGGGTTCCGGGGAAAGCTGCACTTTACGGGGCCATGGGTCTGCAGTCGGAGACGTACCCCCGCGTGATCTCGATCCTCCGCGACCTGGTGGGCGGCGGCGTACTGCAGCTGCCCTCAAGCATCGCGGACATGACCAGCAGCGTGACCCGCCCGGACATGGAACGCTACGTCCAGTCCCCCGGTGTTGCCAGTGAAGAGCGGGTCAAGCTGTTCAAGCTCGCTTGGGACATCATCGGCTCCGAATTCGCCGGCCGGCACCAGCAGTACGAGATGTTCTACGCCGGAGCGCCGTTCGTGGTCCGTGGCGCCTACACCTACCGCAACTACGGCTATGACGCACTGGTGGCCGAACTGGACAAGTTCCTGGGTTCGTACAGCATCAACTCAGAATCGGAAGGAATCTAAGCCATGGCAAAGCCCGAATTCGAGTTCACCCCCGTTTCCTCGGTGGAGTTCGCGCCCTGCAACCCGCACATCGAGGGCTTGTCCGAGGCGATCCTCGCCCGGGACTCCGACAATGACTCCGTCACCCGGATCCTGAAGTTTGAGCCAGGCACGGACACCTCCCCCAATGGTGTCCTCACGCATGACTTCTGGGAAGAGGTGTTCATCTTCGAGGGATCGTTCGTGGACCAGCGCTTGGGCAAGACCTTCAAGGCCGGCGACTGGGCCACCCGGCCGCCAGGCATGGAGCACGGCCCTTGGGTTTCGGAAAACGGCGCCAAGATGTTCGAAGTCCGCTATTACACGGATTCACCAGCAGACCGGAGCAATTGACATGAGCCTCGCACCGCTTTTCACTGTTCCCGATGCCATGGGAATGCGCCGCGCCATGGGCCGCTTCCTCACCGGCGTTGCCGTCGTGACCACCAAGCACGAGGACGAGCTCTACGGCATGACCATCAGCTCGCTCACCTCCATCAGCCTGGAGCCGCCCATCCTGATGATTTCGCTGAACTTCGGCACCCGCACCGGTGACGCCTTGCTGGAAAGCGGCAAGTTCGCCGTCTCCATCCTCGGCTCCAAGCAGGAGTCCATCGCGCGCCGGTTCGCGGTGCGCGGCGGAGACCGTTTCGGCGAAGGAGACTTCGACGTCACGGAAAGCGGCTTGCCGGTGATCAAGGGCGCCCTCGCCCAGGCGGACTGCACCGTGGTGCAGACGTACGACGTCGGAGATCACCAGGTCTTCTTCGGACAGGTCACCACGTGCCGGGACCGGGACGGCGAGGTGCTCGCCTTCAAGGCCGGCCGCTTTGGCTCCTTCAGTGACTTCGGCCACGCCGAGATCCCCTGGATGTTCTAGCCGGCTCCGTGAAAGCAACGCGGGGTCACTTATGGCCCATAAATCCCCTTGGGATGGGCCATAAGTGACCCCGCGTTGCTGTATTACGCCTCGATGGTCAGCTCGCCCATACGGTCCCAGCCGCTGCCTTCGATCTGGCGGCTGATGATCTGGGGCGTCTCGGCGAGGGCCTGGGGCATGTCGGCCATGGCCTTCTTGAAGTGCGCGCTGTTGACGTGGGCCTCGGCGGCGTCATCCTGGAAGGCTTCCACCAGGACAAACTCGTTGGGTTTCTCCACACTGCGGGACCAGTCGAACCACAAATTCCCCGGCTCAGCGCGGGTGGACTCTGTGAAGTCACCAACCAGGTCCAGCCAGCGGTCGGACCAGTCGGGCTTGACGTTGAACTTGACCACAATAAAGATCACGGTTGCTGCCTTTCGTTGCACTACGGTTCCCTACCATCCTGTCAGAAAGCTAAGGATGCTTAGTCGTGCAGGATGATCTGGTACAGGTTGTGGTCCTGCCAGGCCCCGGCGATGTTCAGGTAGTTCGGTGCCATGCCGATCTTCCGGAAGCCGGCTTTCACCAGCACCCGTTGGGAGCCAACGTTGTGCAGCAGGGTCCCGGCCTCGAGCCGATGGAGCCCCAGCTCGCTCCGCGCCTTCTCCACGATCACCCTGACCGCGGCACTCGCCAAGCCGCCGCCGGCGTAGTCCTTATCAACCCAATAGCCCAGTCCCCCGCTCTGGAACGGACCACGAACAATCCCTGCCAGGTTGAACCTGCCCACGATCGCATCACCGGCCAGCAACGCCAAAGGGAACTGCTCCCCTGCCTCGTGGGCGGCCAAACGCTTGGCAATGTCGGCCGCCTGCCATTCCTCAGTGAAGTAGTCCTCGGAACGCACGGGCTCCCAGGAAGCCAGATGGTCCCGGTTGCGCACGTACGCAGACGCGAGCGCGGCGGCGTCACCAGGACGCAGAAGCCGCATGATGACATCGTCGCGTAGCAGGCAGGGTTCGAACATCAGCCCATGCTACGTCAACGCCCGACGGCGGCCCGCACCTCAGGTGCTGACCGCCGTCGGGCGTTTTTTAACTCGCTTGAGTTTATTCAGGGTTCCAGAATTACTTCATGGTGCCCTGCGACACGGAACCTTGGAGCTGGCGCTGGAAGATGATGTATACGATCAGGACCGGAACCACAGTGACTGTCACCGCCGCGAACAATGCCCCGAAGTCCACGGCGTAACCCATCTGGCCCGCGAAGGCCGCCAGGCCCTGGGACAGGACGCGCGGACCGGCCGCGTTGATGGAAACCGGGATGAGGAACTGGTTCCACAGGCCCAGGAAGTTGAAAATGGCTACCGAGGCGAGACCTGGCTTGGCCATCGGCAACATGACCTGGAAGAACGTCCGCCACTCCCCTGCACCGTCCAATGCCGCGGCCTCGGTGATTTCGTGGGGCAGCGACTTGAAGAAGGAGAACAGGAAGAAAACCGTGAACGGCAGGGCGAAGCCGACATACACCAGGATCAGGCCGGGCAAGGTGTTCAACAGGCCCATGTTCTTCAGGACGAAGAACAACGGCACCATGGCCAGGAAGATCGGAAAGGTCAGGCCGGCGAGCATCAGGTAGTAGATCGCCCTGCTGCCAGGGAAGGTGTACCGCGCCAGCACGTAGGCACACATGGCGCCGAGGACCATCACGATCACCAGTGCGGAGCCTACAACGATCACGGAGTTCAGGAAGTAGCTTCCGATCCCTGCTTCGCTCCAGGCCTTGACGTAATTGTCGAACCGCCACACGGATGGCAGCGCGAATGGCGAGGCAAAGATCTCACTGGAGGTCTTGAACGAGGACATGAACGTCCAAAGCAGCGGAAGAATCACGATCAGCGACCAAATGGTCAATGCGGCGTGCGAGACGGCGCCGACCACCTTGTCGCCGGGCGTGGTTGCCGGCGTCCTGGGCTGGAAGTGGAGGGATTTCATTTCCGGAGATGCGACCTTGGTAGTCATCAGTTGCTCACATCCTTGTCGCCGCCGGTGAGCCTGTTAACCGCGAATACCAAGCCGGAGAAGATCAGGGTGGTAATGGCCAGGACGACGCCCATGGCACTCGCCAGCCCGAACTGGCCCTTGCTGAAGGCCGTGAAGAACAATTGCTGTGCCATGACCAGCGTGGAGTTGTCCGGACCACCACCGGAGTTCAACGCCGCCATGTATACGAAGGCATCCAAGGCCAGGATGCCCATGTAGATGTAGGCGGTCTGGATGTTGTCGCGGATCAGCGGGATGGTGATGGACACAGCCGTGCGGAAGCGGCCGGCGCCATCAATCCTTGCGGCTTCGAAAAGCTCGGCAGGAATGCCCTTGATACCCGCGACGAACAGGACCATGTAGAAGCCGACAAAGCCCCACACGATCACGAACATCGTGGCAATCATGGCCGTGTCCTTGTTGCCCAGCCAGGCGAAGTCCTTGAACTGTTCCAGGCCTATCCCCCGAAGGATGCCGTTGAGCAGGCCGCCCGAGGGATCGTAGATCTGGCCCCACATGATGCCGATGGCGATGGCCGGAATCGTGTACGGGAAGAAGGAAACCACGCGGTAAAAGCTTGAGTTCCGCAACCCCTTGATCTGGCCCTTGCTGCTGCCGCCCACCGTCACCATGGTCGCGAGGACCAGGCTCAAAATTATGGTGACGATCGGCAGGACGATCACCAGGAGGATGTTGTTGGACATGGCCTTCATGAAGATGTCATCCGTGAAGATCTTGGTGTAGTTCTCAAAGCCAATGAAGTTCGGGTTGGGTGAGAAGCCTGACCAGTCGGTCAATGAGTACTGGAAGGCCTGGATGAAAGGCCAGATCACGAACAAGAGGTAGATTGCCAGCGGCAGCCCGAGGAACACCGCAAAGAAACTGACTTTGTCCCAAGTCAAGGGCTTCCGCCGCCTCTTGACCAACTGCGGTGGCGCCATCGCCGGAACGACGGCGGCCAGGCCGTCGTCGTTCCGGCTCTGCTGTGTTTTCACTACGGTCACTTCACTTCGATCTTCTTGACCGAGCTGTCGTTGCGGACCTTGTCGGTGATGTTCTGAAGGGCGGACGTCAGGGTTGCGACGTCCGACTTGCCGTCCAGGAAGGTGTTCCAGACGACCAGCTGGTCCTTGTTGGTCCCGTAGAGGTCAATGAAGTTCCAGGTGTAGACCTTGTCGCCGGCGTCGCCCAGCATCTTGGTCTGCGACACCAGGGCGGTGGAACCGAAGCCGTCGGCCGGGACGGTGTCCTTGACGATGGTCGGTGCCAACTTGGTCTTGGCAAAGTTGGTGGCTGCTTCCTTCGACAGCATGATGCGGAGCATTTCCTTGCCACCGGCAGCGTTCTTGCCCTGGGACGGGACAATGTAGGGCTCGCCGGCGGCGCTGTGGATAGCGGTGTACGGCATCTTGGGGCTGGCAGTGACCGACGGTGCCGGAGCACCCATCATGTTGAAGCCTGCCTTGGTCTGGTCCTTCATCTCGTTTTCGATCCAGGAACCCGACGGGTAGAACACTGCCTCCTGGGCGTTGCTCCACTGTGCCTGGGCGGCCGTGAACTGGGTGCCCGAGCCGCCCGGCTTGAAGAACCCGGCCTTGACGATCTTGTCCAGCGCCGTGAAAACGGACTGGATGGCCGGGTGGGACCAGCAACCCTCCTTGAGGTTTTCCAGCCCGAGGCGGACTTCGTCCCCACCTTCCTTGATGGCGGAGGCGATGGCGAGTTCCTGGTAGTAGGTGGCGGCTTCCTTGCCCCACACGAACAGGTACTTGCCCTTGGCCTTCGCCTGCTCGCCGAGCGCGTACATTTCATCCCACGTCTTCGGAACGGTCCAACCGTTTTCCTTGAGCAGGGAATCGGAGTACCAGACGGCGTAGACGGTGAGCACGTAGTTCAGGGCTGCGAGCTTGCCATCGAAGGTACCCGGAGCCAGGACGCCTGTGTACAGGGTGTCCTTGATGACCTTGCCTTCGAGGTTCTTCGCCTCGACGACGGGGGTCAGGTCCTCAAGCTGGGCCAGGATGGTGCTGAAGCCGATTGCCTTGGCACCGGAGTTGTCGATCAGGTCCGGCGGGTTTCCGCCAACGAAGCGGGGCTGGAGTTCCTGGGCGATATCCGTGGACGGGGCGATCTTCGCGGTGGAACCCGAGTGCGTCTTTTCAAAGATCTTGCCGGCAAAATCTACATAGTCGATGCCGTAGCCGCCCTTGAAGATCACTGCGTCAAGAGTGGCCTTGTCCGCCATTCCGAACGGGTTGGTGTCAGAGACGGTGCCGGTGGGGCCGGTGTTAGTGCTGCCGCCTCCGGCAGCACAGGATGCAATGGTTCCCCCCATGGGCACGAGTACGGCTGCTGCGAGTGCTCCGCGCAGGAATCCACGGCGGCCGACGGACTGGTGCTGAATGGTCATTTCAATACCCCTTTTGTGACTCGTAAGGCCGACTCCGGCGGCTGGGGGCCGTCCAGTCGGACAGTCTGGGCTGACGCTCTGGCAGCACCAACCTTCGTGTGACATACTTCACCACGAATGATCGAAAATCAATATTTCTCAGCAGTTTCGATCAACATTTGTCAAAGCGTGATCTTTTCATGGTCCCTCTGCAAGGGTCTTTCCAAACTCGGTCGCTGCCACGCGGGTCAGTGCCCTGGAGTGCCAAGTTCCGTGTCTTTCCGCCGAAGTTGCGCTCCTGGACACCCCCGGAATCGCCGGCGTGAGGTTGTCGTCACCAGGCAGAAACATCCGTGAGTCCGCGCGCAAAGCAATCATCCATCGCTTGCTTCGCTCATCGGCGGCAATGGTGGCATGTTCCGGGGCTTTAAGCATGGTTTTCGGCTCAGTGCACTCGTAGGACATTTCGCAGATGGTTCCGCGTCTTCTTATCCAGCATCACACCGCTCCTGACCAGCCATCGGCTGAAGTCTTTAGGTACGCAGTATCAATCTAGTCCCATGTCAGCGCCCTGGGGAGGGGCTGGCAGGGCGCGTCAGCTGCCCTGCGGACGTGCCAGCCGCGCCCACCCCAGCTGTTCCTGTTGCTTTCGGCTCAGGGTAGCCACCACCAGGTCATAGGAGTCCTCCACCATGTCCCGGACCATGCCATCCGGCAGGGCGCCATCGAGGCGGACGCCGTTCCAATGGGTCTTGTTCAGGTGCCAAGCTCCGGTGATCTCCGGGTGCGCGGCCCTCAGCTGCTCGGCAAGGGCAGGCTCGCACTTCAGGCTCACGGACCAGTTGCCCGGGTCCATGGCGGAGAGCGCGAACATCTTCGCTTCGTGCCTGGCACCACCGGCTACGGCCGCGCGCACTTTGAACACGGACGTCTCGGGACCAAACGGAAAGTCCTCGAAGGCGCCCGGAAAACCAAGGCAGATTTCACGGAGCTGGGAAACGTCCATGGAGGGAGCCTACTGGCTTGTCACCGCCGCAGACACTCCTACGCCACCCCCAGAAAATCCTCGAGCAACACCACTTCCAGCCCCGCGGCCAGTTGTGCCGCCCGGAAAGCAGCGAGGTCGGCGGCAAACTCAGCCCTGAAATGCATGAGCACGATGTCGCCGGGACGGAGCGAGTTGCCCACCTGGTAGTCCATTTTTCCCGCGTTTGCCTTGGCTTCCCACGTGATGATCGCTTTCATCCCCGCATCGGCGACCGCTTGGCGCATCACGTTGGAGTAAGCGCCACCGGGTGGACGGAAGAGCGTTGGCCGGCGACCGAACTGCTGGAGGGCGTAATCCTGCATGCCCGCGATGTCGTTGAGCTGCTGCTGGTACCCCCATTGCCGCACCATATTGATGTTGTGGGTTACCGTGTGGTTCTCCACCAGACTGCCCTGGGCCTTGAACGCATTGAAGAACGCAGGATTCTCCGCAATGGTGTCCTTTGTCAGGAAAAGGGAGGCCGGGTAGTCGTACTCGGCCATGAGCTTGACCGACTCCGGGGTTTTTATGTTCCCGTCATCGATAGTCAGGAACACCACGGGGTGCTTCGTGGGAATCTTGGTGATGACCGGCGCCAGGCCGCCGGCGATCGGTGGCAGTTGGAAGTCTGGAATGAAGGTCCGCCGGATCCGCTTGGTCGCTGTGGGCGTTGGAGAAGGAGTGGGCGTCCCCGAAGGGGAGGCAGCGGCCGTCGCCGCATCGCTGTCAGTGGGGTCCGCCGTCGAACTTTCCGCCCCTGCAGCCGGTGTGCAGGCAGTCAGGCCGGCCACTACGGAAGCGCCGAGGATGCCTAAGGCCGCCCGTCTGCTGGGAACGGAAAAAGGCACTGAAGAATGGTCGCCACACATGGCTTTCCCCCGGGGCTAGAGAGATGAGTCAGCAGCAATGTAGCAGACGGAAATGACTCCGCATCACAGGCCGTATTGCCAGCCTTCACGCGCCGGGCACGAATTGACCACGACGTCCAGGCCCGCGTCCCGGGCGCGCTGCGTGGCGTCGTCGTCAAACACGCCGAGCTGGAGCCACACGGCTTTGGCCCCGACCGCGATGGCCTGGTCGATAACCGCGCCTACGCGCTCGGAATTGACGAAGCAATCCACGACGTCGATCGAGTGTTTTTCGGGAGGAATGTCGGCCAGGCTTTTGTAGCCTTTTTCGCCGTGGACGTCCTCGCCCTTGAGGTTGACGGGGATGATCTCCATGCCCATCTTGTCCCGCACATACAGCGAAACATCGTAGGCAGAACGCCACTCGTTGTTACTGAGGCCAACTATGGCCCACGTACCCTTTGTCCGCATCAACCGCTCGACGACGGCGGGATCGTTGACATGCATCATGAGCCCAGCCTAATGCCGGCGACGCGCAGGAATCACGGCTGATGCCCGTGGCACTCCCTAGCGTTCCACCGGTTTCTTGGCCTGCTTCAGCTTTGCGGCCTGGGCTTTCAGCTGCCCCACGGGCAGTTGTTCGGCGACTGGGGGAAGGGCCAGGCCGGGCGCGGCCGGCTGGTTCTGCGGCAGGGGGCGGGCTTGGGCGCAGCTGTGGTGGGGCCGGGAACAGCAGCGACCGGTGCAGCAGCAGCCGCATAGGGCGGGCCCGGTACGACGGCGGCGACCGGGTTCGGTTGGACCGGTTGCGGTGCCGCCGCGGGCACCTTCGCCGTGACCGGCACCGGCGCGCCGGCCGCCACCGGGCCGGGCGGAGCGGGCTGGCCTGGTTTCACGGGCTGGCTTGCTTGAACAGGCTGGTCCGCCTGCATGTCTTGCGGGATCGCAGCGGGATCTGCAGATGGGGCAGGGACAGTGCTCACTTTGGGGGCATCCGGGGCGAGCAAGACGGGAGTCCCCGCAGCCCGCTGGGAAGCGAGGCCCTCCCAGAGTCCTTGGACGGACGGACTACGCGTAAACCCGGAGCTCGCGGCAGCGACGCCGCTAACACCAAGTCCCATCGCCGCCACTACCGCGACGCCAACAACGGCAGTGCGGTGCTTGTGCCTCCAACGGCGCTTGGAGACGTCATCGTGCGGTCCGGCGAGCATGGCCGCCAGCTCTTCGCCGGGCTCGGGTGCGGCTGCCCCGGCGAACTGGCCCATGGCCACAAGCGCCTGGCGAAGGTCACGGGCGTCGCCGAGATCGGCGTCGAGCAGAAGCTCGTCCACGATCTGTTCGCGTTCCAAATCCTTGAATGTCACGACGACACGTATTCCTTTACTGCCGAATGCTCACGAAGGGCGATAAGTGCCCGCCTTTGCAGCTGCTTCACTGCGCCGGCGGACTTCCCCATGATCCCGGCCACTTGCTCCACGGTCAGGCCTGCCACGATCCGCAGCGTCAACACTTCCCGTTGTTCTTCGCCCAGGAGTTCCAGGAGCGACATCACTTCGTAGGGCGCGAACCGGAGCATGGCTTCGGATTCAGCAGAGCTCGACTCCCTCGCGTCCCGCTCGGGCTCAAACTCATGCTGATCCGGAGCCCGGCTTTCCTTCCGGTGCTCGTCCACCATGCGGGCATGGGCGACCGAGAAGATAAAGGTTCTCAGGCCACTGACGCCCCCACTGATCCCGTCCAATCGAGGCAGGACCGCCAGGAAAACGTCCTGCGTGGTTGCTTCCGGATCAGCGACGCCCTTGGCCGTCAAATATCCCAGGACCTGGCCCGCATACGCCTGGTAGACAGCGCTGAACAGTTCCGCGTTATTGCCTTGGAGTGCGTGAAGCGCTTCGTCGGTCAATGCGTCGGTCACAGAATTGGGACTTTCGATCGGCGGCTGGTCCAGGCTGGGAGCCAGGTCATCCGCCTTTCACAACGGGCGACCTCACCAAGGGTAGCTGCTCTGCCGGGCCAGCCAAAGGAGAAACTCCCCGAGCCGCGGTAACTCCCGGACATGGAAGAGCCGAGCTGGAAGATGATGGGGGACAAATTCCAACTCGGCCCTTTCACTGACGTAATCGTCAGGGCACCCCAAAGGGTTACGCAAAAGTAGAAAACTTTTTTGCGCACCGTTTATTGCCCGTGAATCAACCACTGCGCGGTGCGGATGATGGCCTGGTCGCCTGGCGCAGTCCGCAGGCCGGCAATGCCCGAACGCGTAACAGCTGCACCCTCGAAGAGGCTGACGATTGCGGCGGCCGCGGCGGCAATTTCCTGCTCCGAAAGCCCGGGCCTGCCGCGCCGGACCAGCCCCTGCACGTGCGCGGAGTACTGGGCGTAGAACTCCCGCAGGGCGCCGGCCGCTGCGTCATCGGAGGCAGCGAGGGCCCAGATCTCCAGGTGCATCCTGACGTCCGCCATGTCTGAATGTTCCTGGAGCAGGGCGGTCAGCAGCCGGTATGACTCCGCCTCTTCGAGATAACCCGGGGCTTCCGGCGAAAGGTCCACGTCAGTGACATCGTTGAGTCGCTGGAGCGAACGCTCGAGTGCCCGCTCCAGGACAGCGCTAATGAGGTCGGCCCGGGTGGGAAAGTAGTGCTGAAGGTGACCGATGCGTACCCCGGCGGCTGCTGCGAAGTCCCGCATGGCAGCATTTGCGTTGCCTTTGGTGACCAGTACTTCTTCAGCGGCGTCCAGAAGGGCCGCCTTCCGGAGGGCGCCCTTGCTATCGGTCATGACCTCAATATTGTCACACCGTATGACTCGAGCCGGGCGAGCTGTGCAGCTGGTTCCAGCGCGGATTCCGGGAATGACACACCCGGCTGGGCGTCATCGCGAAGCACTGTGTGGAGCCCCAGGAGTCCACCCACGGCAGTGAGATGCGCTTGGCCCAGGGGATCGGAAATGGTGGCAGTCCGGGAACCGCCTGAACCACTGACATCCACGCGGATATGCGCCGTACCGCCCGAGCCGGGCGAGTAAAGCAGGGACCGACGCAGCGGCGCCCACTTCTCTCCGCTCCCCCAGCGGAACAGCCCCACCGAGCGCGCGGCGAGCAACGCCGTCGTCGACGTATTGGAACTGAACCCGATTCTGGTGGCCACCGAGCCCGCGCCCAAGGTGAGCGGCAGCGTGAACTGCTCGGGGGTGTCCAGGCGTGCAACCTTGGTGCGGTGCCCGGCGATATCCACCCAGCGGGTGTCAGTTAAAGGACGTACGACGGCGGCCTTACCGCCTTTTCGTGCTTCGAACTCCAGCCCCAGCCGGTCCATGAAGTCCACGGAGTCAACTCCGGCTTGGTCGTTGACGTCGTACCTGATGGAGATATCCACGTTGGAAGCTCCACCGAGTTCCTGGGCCAGGGCTGCGGCCACCGTGCTGGTGACGCCACCCATCCACCCTGAACTCAGGAGTACAGGGGCCGTTGGCTTCAACAAAGTGGCCAGGGTGATGGCGCGGGTCACCCTGCTGGTCCAGCGGGTGACGTCTACGTAGGGGATCCCCGCACTGACGGCGGCGCGAAGGACACGGTCTTCGGGGTCGTTGACGGCGCTGATGACCGCCCCGACTGCGGCCTCGAAGGGTTCGGGCTGGCTGAGGTCCCATCTTTCCACGGTGACCTTTTTGACCGTTGGGTTTTCCTTTGCCAAGTGTGCTCCGCGGTCAGGGTTCCTGCCCGTCAAGAGCAGTGGCCAGTGGGCCGAGGCGTGCCGCGTGAGCGCGGTGCCCACAGTTCCGTAACCACCGACGATCAGAACAGGACCTGCGGGATCGAGAGTAAGAAGATCATTCATGACCCGATTCTAGGTCATATGACCTAGAAGTTGGAATCCCCTTCAAGTGGTGGCGTATCGGAGGGCACGTGTTTAGGCTGCTGTTATCTACCCCGAGCAACATTCACCAGTACGCAGAGGAGAGATCATGACGTTGCCCCCGACCCACGAGCCCGAGCCGTTCCCGCCGGACCCCGGCCCTGTTCCCCCGCCACCGGACCCCACCACTCCGTTTCCTCCGAGCCCCATTCCGGACCCCAACCCCACTCCGGGACCCTCGCCGGTTCCCGACCCCGGCCCCGTCCCGCCAACCCCCAACCCAGACCCGAGCTACTGACCGGTCGCCCTCTTAATCAGCTCCACGATCGTGGCTTCCACGTCCGGCGTGATTTCCTTGAGCGCAAAGGAC
This sequence comes from Paenarthrobacter sp. JL.01a, assembly GCF_025452095.1. Classification (NCBI taxonomy): domain Bacteria; kingdom Bacillati; phylum Actinomycetota; class Actinomycetes; order Micrococcales; family Micrococcaceae; genus Paenarthrobacter; species Paenarthrobacter sp. JL.01a. The sequence goes on along the minus strand of NZ_CP104877.1, from coordinate 542,626 downwards.
GTGGGCCACATCGCTCCGTCGTCGAGCATGGCGTTCTCCTCGAAACCGAGGGTCGCATAGCGCGACTTGAACTTGTCCGCACTCTTGAAAAAGACAATGTTCCTGCCGTCCTTGGCGTAGGCCGGCATCCCGTACCAGGTCTTCGGTGCCAGCTCCGGAGCATGTTCCTTGACAAGGGCGTGCAGGCGTTCAGCCATGACCTTGTCGGACTCCGGCATCTCCGCAATCTTGGCCACCACATCCGCCTCGCCGTCAGCTGCGCTTGCCTTCTTGCGCGGAGATTTCTTGAGTTCCTGCGCCCGCTCCTTCATCGCGGCGCGCTCATCCTCCGTGAAGCCCTCGTAGGACTTGCCCTTGCCCGCGGTTGCTGTCCCAGCCATTGCCCGTCTCCTCAGTTGGTCGTTATCCGATACCCAAACGCTACGACTGGGCCGAGGCTGCGGGCTTCTCCAAAACTGCTCGATTACCCCAACGATGGTGCTGAGGTTGGGCAGCCCCCGGGTGCGGCGCCAGCCGCCACCCCTCGCTCGAGGGGATAACCCGCCAGGAGTCTTGGGTCGCGGCCGGATGGTTACTCGAAGGTGGTGACGTTGCTGGCGTGGACCTCACCGGTGGCTTGGTCGACGTCGAAGCGGCGCAGCGTGCCGCGGCCAACAGAATCTGCGGCCATCTGCGCCAGCCTCAATGCATTGGCTGCACAGATGGACTCGGCACCGGTGGCGTAGCAGTGCTCGATAACGGCGTCGGGGACGAATCGTCCTCCCATCGCCGGATCATTCAGGCGACCGGCCCACCAACGCTGGCGAGCCCGTTCGACCGCGTTATCCCGGGAGGTTTCGACATCAACGACATCGACTTGCACGTACCGGGACATGAAGAGTTCGTCGATGTACTGGGCCGGCAGCTTCTCCCATGACAAGGTGCCATCGATGACAACGTTCTCGCCGGCGGCCAGGGCCATCTGCCGAACCAGGTTGGTCGTTCTGGTCGAGATGGCGTGGACGTGGGAGGCCAGCTCCCGCACCCCAACCGGGCCGCCGTCGGGCAGTGTGTAGTTATGCCGGTAGTTCAGCAAGCCGTGACGTTCGGCGTCGTCCAGGATCATGTCCTTGGCATCGTCGGGGTCGATGAGGCGATACCCGCGCAGGTCGAGTGTTTTCAGCGCTTCAGTCTTGCCCGCACCCGGCGGGCCGGCAGCGACAACAACAGCGCGTCCGGCCGTCATGACGTCCTGCTGCCGCGCCATGAAGGCCTTCGCCAGTCGAACCACCGCGACGTCGTCAAAGTAGGCCAGCAGAACATCCGGAGCCCGCTCCAAATCATTGCCCGGAGCGTACAACTCGGTCAGTGCCGCGTGAACGGCACCCCGCTCAGCGGCCAACAGCCGCCCTGACCTCATTGAACTCGCGCTCGGTAAGGAGGTCCTGCGCGAACGCTCCCACCACCTGGTCCCATGTGCCGGGGATACGACCTTCGTGCGGGTAAGGGGCGTCCTCGCCATCCGTGTAGCTCATGGACTTCAACCGTTCCAGCAGCTCCGGCCTGGGTGTGTCGTACGCAAACGCGCGAAGGATGATCTCCTCAGGCGCTCCGCCCGAAAGGACCTCCGGGCGTCGCTCGATGGCTTTCAGCATCCGATGCACCTTTGCCTGGCTGGTCACCAGAACATCGGCGATCTCGCGCTGGTTCATGCCGCGTGACGAGGCGTTGTGAACTGCTCGCAGTTCGTCAAGCAGATCTACCCGCTGGCGGGCCTGACGCTGCAGGGCACCACGATGCAGTGCTGCAAGACCACTGTCCATCACGATCACAGCTACTCCCCTTTCGACATACTCAGTCTACAGCTGTGATTCACATTGAATCAACGTATATCGGCACGGCCCCCACCGATGGTGCTGGGGTTTTCTTGAGGGTTTCCTGAGGAAGTGTTGCGGGTTTGCAGGATTTGTTCTTGATCCAGGCCCGGCAAAGTAATTCCTGTCAGCCACACAGGCTGGAACAACAGGCCGGCCGGTCTCACGGTGGCCACAGGAAAGGAACACTGATCCCCATGGCCATCAGCCTCAAAACCACCACCGGCAAAATCCTCGCCTCCGTCGCACTGGTCGGCACCGCAGCCGCCGTCGCCGGCATGGGAACCTACGGCGCGTTCACCTCCTCCACCTCCGCCTCCCAAGCCGTCACCGCAGGCACCGTCACCATCGCCCTGGGCGCCCCCGGCCCCGCCAACACCCTCAACGTCCCCATCGCAGGACTGCTCCCCGGTGACAAAGTCGAAAAACTCGTCACCCTGGCCAACACCGGCAACTCCGACCTGAACAACGTCACCCTCACCACCTCCGCCGGAGCCACCGGGTCCCTGCTCACCACCGACACCACCAACGGCCTGCAACTGACCATCGAAAACTGCAGTGTTGCCTGGACCGGTACGGCCGCCCCCTACACCTGCGGCGGCACCAAAACCACCGTCCTGGCCTCGGCCCCGGTCATCACAGCGAACAAGGTCCTCAACAACCTCACCTCCCTGACCTCGACCAAGACCGACAACCTCAAAGTCACCACCGCGTTCCCCACCACCGCGGACAACACCTTCCAAGGCGCCACCTCCACCATCGCCTTCGCCTTCACCGGCACCCAACGCACCGAAACCACCAAATAACCACTGAGCCCCGCCGGGTCTGATCGGTTTCCTTTCCCCCCAGCCCGATCAGGCCCGGCGAGAAAAAACTCCAACGGCCCCGACACGCTTATGCAGATGGCGTATCGGGGCCGTTGGCCTTTTAGGGGGTGCAGGCCGCGGGAAGAACTAGGAGAACCGTCCCGGCCGGAACGTCGACAACATCGGGTGCTTTTCCCCCGTCAGGATCTCCCCGGACAGGAGTTCACCGGCGATCAAGCCCAGCGTGGCGCCCGAGTGCGTGAACGCGACGAAGCAGCCAGGCACCTGCTCGAGTTCACCGAAGACGGGCTCACCGTCACCCGGAATGGGCTTGTACCCGATCTTCCAGGATGCCGCCTTGAGCTCGGGGTTGCCGGCGATGAGCTTTGAGGACTCGTCGGCCAATTCCTGGACCACGTCATCCGGGATGGTGAATGACCCGTCGGCGTGCTCGGTGATGTGTTCCTCGTACCAGTCGTGATCCAGAGCGAAAGTGTTGCCCGGATTGGGACGCACTGCTGCCCGGGGCGTGTTCATCACAGCGGTCACCTGGTGTTCCACGGGCTTGGTGACCACCAGCATCGAAACCGGAGAACCGTTGGGGATCTCGACGCCAAGCGGCTTTACGACGGCGGGCGTTGCGGCACCGCAGGCAACCAGTACCGCGTCTGCGGCGTACGTTTCACCGCTGGCCGTTTCGACGCCGGTGGCCCGACCACCGCTGGACGGGCCGCCGTCGACCGTTACCGAGACCTTGCCCGCATTCAGTACCAACCGGCCGCCCAAGTGGTGGAATTCCTCCATCAGGAAGTTCACCAGGTCCGGGAGGCTGACCCAGCCTTCGCCCGGGTTGAAGATGGCATTTTCCGGGACGGCGGTGGCGTCGATGCCAGGGGTAACTGAGGCAATCTCGTCCGGGGCCAACAGCTTGGAATCGTAGCCAATGGATTTTTCGTAGGCGTGGCGAGCAACTGTGGCGTCGCCTTCTCCGGCGGCGTTCCACATGAGCCCACCGCCGAACTGCAGCCACTCGCGGACGGGATCGGCGGCGAAGAGTGTGCGGTACCGGTCCACGCCGGCCACCCGCAGCCGGTGGTAGGGGGTGGAGCGTTCACCGGCGGAGTTGAGCCAGGACAACGACCGGCCCGTGGCTTCGCTGGCGAGGCCTTGCTCGGTCAGGAGGGTCACAGAGGCGCCTTGGCGGAGCAGGTGGACGGCGGTGGAGACGCCCAGGATGCCGCCGCCGATGACGGCGACGTGCTTGGTGGAGGACATGGTTCTCCCTTTCTATGTGTTGATGCGGTGTACGCCTTTAGGCGAAGGCGTGAATGTTTTCGATGATCCTGAGGGTTTCCAGCGTTTCGGCCGCTTGCACGGGCAGTTGGCCGCGGCCGCTCAGCGAGGCTGCAAGTTCCCGGTAGAACTGCGGATAGTCGCCCTTTTCTGCCGGGACCGGCGTGGCCGCCCCGTCCACTCCCAGAAGCCCCCAAGACTCCTGGGGTTCGATGCCGTAGGAAGCGTCCGACGGCGTGACACCGGACGCGAGCGCCGGTTCCTGGCCGTCGAGTCCCCACTTGGTGTACGCGGCCTGGGAGCCGAGGACATGGAACCGCGGGCCGGCTTGGGCGGCCATTCCGTTCATCCACAACCGTGACCGGACTCCGGACGTGTGGCGCAGTGACACAAAGGCTTCGGTATCTGCGGCCTCAGCATGGGGTCCGTTGTTGGCGGTCTCGCCGTAGCTCTCCTCCACAGGGCCGAACAACTGGATGGCTTGATCGATCAGGTGGGCACCGAGGTCGTGCAGCAGGCCGCCGCCCTCGGCCAGCGTGGCGGAATCGCGCCAGTTTCCGAAGCCGTCGGGCCGCCACCATTCAAACCTGGATTCAAAGGTCCGCACCTCTCCCAATGCCCCTTGGCCCAACAGCTTCCGGAGCGTCAGGAAGTCGGCATCCCACCGGCGGTTCTGGAAGACCGTGAGCTGTACACCGGCGTCGGACGCCCTGGCAGCCAGCTCCTCACCCTGCGAAACCGTCGTGACAAAAGGCTTGTCCACCACAACGTTCAGGCCGTCGGCGATCGCCGTGGCGCCCAGGTCGAAGTGCGTCAGTGGAGGCGTTCCCAGCACTACGAGGTCCAACCCGCCGGCAAGCGCGAACATCTCCCCAGGCGTGGAAACGATCGTTGCTTGCGGATAGAGCCTCGCGGCCTCGGTCCGGCGTTGGGGGTCCGAGGTGACAATGACCTCCAGCGAATAGTCCGGGTCGGCGTGGATCAGCGGGGCATGGAACACGCTGCCGGAGACGCCAAACCCGACGACGGCGGTCCGGATGGGCGCCGCTGGCAGGGCGCCCATCAGAGGACTTCCGAAAGGAAGCGCTGCAGGCGTTCGCTGCGGGGGTTGTCGAAGAGTTCGGTGGGCGTGCCTATTTCGACAACCTCGCCTTCGTCCATGAACACCACCTGGTCCGCTACCTTCCTGGCAAAGCCCATCTCGTGGGTGACCACCAGCATGGTCATGCCGCGGCGCCCCAGGCCGGCCATGAGGTTGAGGACACCCTTGACCAGTTCCGGGTCCAGTGCACTGGTGGCTTCATCGAAGAGCATGACTTCCGGTTCCATGGCCAGTGCCCGTGCGATGGCGACACGCTGCTGCTGGCCGCCGGAAAGGTCCCTGGGCCGATGATCGGCGCGCTCAGCGAGACCGACCTCGGCAAGGCGGCGCCGGGCCCGTTCCCTGGCCTCGGCTTTGGACATTCCTTTGACGCTCCACAGGGCCAGTGCCACGTTTTCCAGGGCGGTGTGGTCCGGGAAAAGGTTGAAGTGCTGGAAGACCATGCCGATGCGTGCCCGCAGGATATCCGGTTTGACCTTGAGGGCACTTTCGCCGGCCAGCAGGACATCACCACTCTTTGGTTCGTGCAAGCGGTTGACGCCGCGCAGGAGCGTGGACTTGCCCGAACCGGAGGGGCCGATGATGCAGGTGGTGGTTCCGGGTGCCACTGTGAGGCTGACGTTGCGGAGTACGTTTACGTCCCCGTAGGCCATGGTCAGGTTCCGCAGTTCCAGGCTGGAACCGTTGAACTTTTCGACGTCGGGCGCCTTGCTGGCGCTGGTGCTGCTGGCGTTGGTGCTGCTGCTTGTAAGGTTCACGTGTTGCTCCCGGTGATGAGCGGCGACGCCGCATCGAGTTCCTTGACTTCCTTCAGGCCGCTGGTGGGGGCCGAAGGACGACGGCGGCCGGTCCGGAACTTGTTGTCGAAGTAGTTGACCAGGTGGGTCAGCGGAACGGTGATGACCAGGTAGAAGATGCCTGCCATGACCAGGGGCGAGAGGTTGCCCGACAATACTGCGGCGTCCTGGCCCACCCTGAAGAGCTCGCGTTCGCTGACCAGCAGACCGAGGAAGTACACCAGGGACGAATCCTTGACGATCGCGATGAACTGGTTCACCAACGCTGGGAGCACCCGGCGGACGCCCTGCGGCACGACCACCAGGGCCATGGACTTGGCGTAGCTCATGCCCAGGGCCCTGCACGCTTCACCTTGCCCCTTGTCCACGCTGAGGATGCCTGCACGGAAGATTTCTCCGATGTAGGCGCTGGCGATGAGGCTCAGCGCAATGATTCCCAGCGGATAGGGCGAGGGGCCGAAAACCGATTGGCTCAGCCTGGCAAATCCCTGGCCGATCAGCAGGATGGTGAGGATGGCGGGCAGCCCGCGGAAGAGATCCGTGTAGATCCGCGCCGGGATGCGCAGCCACTTGGAGCGGGAGATGCCCATGACCGCCACCACCATGCCCATCACTACGCCGAGGATGGTTGCTGCGATGGAGATGATGAGGGTGTTGAGGAGGCCAACTCCCAGGAGTTGGGGCAGTACTTCGACCATCGAGTCAAAGTCGAAGAACGTGCGGCTGATGGTATTGAGCCAATCCATTGGGTGCTCTCAGACGTTGGTTGTTGTTCGGGGCGGCTTACTTGCTGCTCTGCTTACTTACTGGCCGTAGGAGACGGGCTGGAAGTCTGCTCGGCCTTGGGGAGGTACTGCTCGGGCATCGGTGAGCCCGGGAACCACTTCTGGTAGAGCTTCTTCCAGGTACCGTCCTCCATTGCTTCGGCAAGGCCCTTGTTCAGGGCGTCCTTGAACGCAGGCTTGTTCTTGGCAATTGCGAATCCTGCCGGCGCGTCAAAAGAGGGGATGTCTGCGGCACTGACCAAGCCGAATTGCTCCTGGTATGCCTTGGCGGCCTCGTAGTCCAGGAAGTGTGCGTCCACGGAACCGCTGTTGACGGCCGCGATGGCGGTGTTGTTGTCCGGGAAGCGCACGAGCTGGGCTGAGGTGAAGTTCTTCACCGCATAGGCTTCCTGGAGGGTGCCTTGGACGACGCCCAGACGCTTGCCGTTGAGTCCGTCCACATCTTTGATGCCGGAGTCCTTGGTGGTGATCACCGTCAGATAGCCGGCGAGGTATCCGTCGGAGAAGTCCACGGTTTCCTTGCGCTTGTCCGTGATGCCGATGGCGGCCACGCCGACGTCGAACTGTCCGTTGGCCACGGCGGCCAGAAGGCCGGAGAAGTCCTGGCCGGTGAAGACAACGTTGTCCACGCCGGCACGGTGGGCCACGTCCTTGAAAAGTTCAACATCGAAGCCAGTGAAGTTCCCGGAGCCGTCGGTGAAGGTAGAAGGCTTCGAGTCGCCCAGGCTGGCAACGCGAATGGTGCCCGGTTGGATGAGGCCGTAGGGGTTCTCGGCTGAGGGCGAGCTGCTTGCGGAGGCGCCGCCGCAGCCTGACAGGGCGAGGAGTGCCGCCACGGCTGCTGCTGCGAGGGCTGCAGGGCGGAAGTTCAGTTTGATCACAGCGTTGTCCAATCGTGGGAGGGAAAGCGGTGCTGTCAGGAGCCGCTGAGAGTGATTTCTCGATGATGAGTCTTGTTGAGTCCGGTCTCAGCCCCTAGGATTGAGACCGGACTCACATCGATTGATAAGAAATGTAGCGGAACTCACAAAGCCGCGTCAACACCCACCCTGAAAGGTGAAAATGAGCACTGAGGGATCCCGACGGCGGGACGTGACGGTTGCCGACGTCGCCAAGGCCGCAAAAGTTTCCAAAGCGCAGGCGGCCCGCGCCCTGGGCAATTACGGGGCAGTGAGCGACGACGTCCGCGAACGGGTTCTGGCTGCCGCCGAAGAACTTGAGTACCGCCCCAATGAGCTCGCCCGCAGCATGAACACCGGCAAATCGAACACCATCGGGGTGGTGGTTGGCGATATCGAGAACCCCCATTTCGGGCTGGCAACGCGGGGTATCACAGACACCGCAAAAAAGAGTGGATTCAACGTCATCCTCATCAACACAGACGAGGAAAGAGCGGCGGAAGTGGACGCCGTCAGGGTGCTGCTGGACAAGCGTGTGGACGGGTTGATCGTCGCCCCTGCTTCCTCCGTCGATACCTCACACCTGCAACAGGTTGAGGAGTCCGGACGGCCGCTGGTACTCCTTGACCGTGCTGCCGAGGGCCTGGACGCGGAAACGTTCGCGGTGGACATGGGTGGCATCTCCTACGAATCCACCAAGCACCTGATCCGGGCAGGCCACCAGCGCATTGCCTTCGTCTCCACCCTGACCTCGGGCCACCCCTACACGGAAGGGATGAAGCTTGGGTCTTCCCAAATTTCGGACCGTTTGGAGGGCATCCGACGCGCCTTCGAAGAAGAGGGACTCCCCTTCCCAACGGACCTCGTCAGGCTCAACGCCGGAGACGGTGAGTCGGTAAAGCGGATCACCCGCGGGCTGTTGACGGGACCGGACGGCGCGACGGCGATCATCGCCTCCGACGGCCTGATCGCCTTGGGCGTGGTGGAAGCCATCCAGGAAGCCGGGCTGGTCATCCCCCGCGACGTCTCGTTCCTGATGTACGACGACTTCGCCTGGACCCGCCTGACCACGCCGCCGCTTACGGTTATCGCCCAGCCCGTTTATGACATGGGAGCCGCCGCTGCGGCCGCCTTGATCCGGCAGATCGAAGGACGCAAATCGGCAGCACCCAGCCCTGAATTCGTGGCGCGCCTCATCCAGCGGGGTTCCGTCGGAGCGCCGCGTAAAGCGGGTACACCGATCCCGACAGCCGGCTAAGCCGGCCGGATCAGGACAGAACGTCGCCTTCCTCGGGGTCATCGGCGGAGCGGACCTCGTTCCTGATGATGCCCAGTTCCTCCAACTGCGCGGACATCCCGGCACCATCGGGGGCGTAGATCCAGGGAACGCCGGGGGTCGGCTGTCCACCGGACTTGGACCGGCCACCTGCCAGGACAGCTTCACCGGCGGAGAGCTGGCGAATGGCGATGGCCCGGACGTTTTCGGGGTGGCGCTGTGCGAATTCGGAGTAGATGGCTTCGTCATGCTGCCCGTCATCACCTACAAGCAGCCATTTGATGTTGGGGAATTCCTCAGCGAGGCGTTCCAACGATGTCCTCTTGTGCTCCTGGCCGCTGCGGAACCAGCGGTCGGGAGTGGGTCCCCAGTCGGTCAGGAGCTTGGGACCGGCCGGGTACAGGTTGCGGGACAGGAAGCGGGACAACGTAGGAGCAACATTCCAGGCACCGGTGGAGAGGTACAAGACCGGGGCAGATGGAGCGGTGCGTGCAATCCGCTCGTACAGCACTGCCATGCCAGGCGTTGGGGTCCTGGCGTGCTCGTTGAGGACGAACGTGTTCCAGGCAGCCAGGAAGGGACGCGGAAGAGCGGTCACCATCACGGTGTCATCAATATCGGACACGACTCCGAAGTCGGCATCGTCGGCCACTACTTCCACGGGAGCCTCTACCGTTCTGGAGCCACCGGATTTCAAGGTAATGGTGTGCCATCCAGCCGTCAGCGCCACCGGGATACGGGCGTCCACCACGCCTCCACGGTCGGCCACGACGTCATGGGTGGCGCCGGCGATGGTGACCTGCACGGCCGCATGTGCCACCGGGGCGCTGGTGAAGTTCCGCCAGCCGCGCATGCTCTCCTGCAAGGGGTTCGCGTGACCGGCAGCGTCCCGGGGATCACTTCGGACCACCCTGGCCAGGACCCTCACCCAGGACGTGCTGCCGTAACCGGTGTACGGGATGACCGTTTCCACCCGTCCACGGCGGATGGCCAGGCGGGTCTGCAGCCTCAGCCACGCGTCGTCGAGCCTCATTGCGATGTGGCGGGCTTGCTCGCGGGGCGGTGTCAAGCTGATGCTGCTGCCTGCAGTGGACGTAGGGCGCGGCCTTGCGGGACGAAAAGACATGTTTCCAGTCTTCCATGGCCGGGACTTAGGTTACGGAACGCGACTCAGAGCGGAATCGATCAGCACTTCGGCTGCCTCCCGCGCTTGTCCCGCAGCGTCGGGCGATCCGGCGATGGCCGCCGTCGTCTGTGCGCCCTCTGCCAGGATCGAAAGCTGCGGCGCCAGATACCGCGGCGCGCCCGCTTCAGCCGCAAGTCCTGCGACGTACTCCTGGAAGGATTCCTTGTGCTTTCGTGCGTAGTCCGCCACTTCAGGGCTGACGGCGCCCAGCTCGGCGAAGCTGTTGATGAAGCCGCAGCCGCGGAACGAGTCCTGGCAAAACCATCCGGCGAGGTAGTCGAAAATGGCCAGCAGCTTGGCCCGCGGATCAGCGGCCTGGCTCACCGTTGCATCCAGCCCCTGGGTCCAGGACTCGTGGCGGCGCTCCAGTACGGCCATCACAATGCTGCTTTTGGACGGAAATTCCTGGTACAGCTTCTTCAAGGAGACACCGGCGGCCGTACGCAGCTCGTCCATGCCCACGGACTGGATGCCCTTGGCGTTGTAGAGCCCATCGGCTGTCGCAACGATGCGTTGACGGACTTCGGAAATATCCATGGGTCAATACTACTTGAATTGAGAACGATCGTTCTATAGTATTTGTCCTAGAGAGAGAACGATCGTTCTCTACTTCGAGAAAAGGGAAACAGAATCATGGGCTTCATCAAAGTCGGAACTGAAAACACCACGGACATCGAGCTCTACTACGAGGACCACGGCACAGGCCAGCCCGTCGTCCTGATCCACGGATATCCCCTTGACGGCGCTTCCTGGGAGAAGCAGACCGCCGCCCTCCTCAACGCCGGCTACCGCGTCATCACCTACGACCGCCGCGGCTTCGGCAAATCCAGCAAGACCACCACCGGCTACGACTACGACACCTTCGCAGCGGACCTCAACACCGTCCTGGAAACCCTCGACCTGCAGGATGCCGTGCTGGTGGGCTTCTCCATGGGTACCGGCGAAGTCGGGCGCTACATCGGCACCTACGGCGAGGCCCGCGTGGCCAAGGCCGTCTTCCTGGCCTCCCTCGAGCCGTTCCTCCTCCAGACCGACGACAACCCCACCGGCGTTCCCTCCTCCGTATTCGACGGCATCCGCAACGCCGCCATCGAAGACCGGTACTCCTGGTTCAGCAACTTCTACAAGGACTTCTACAACACGGACAACTTCCTCGGAAACCGCCTCAGCGAAGAAGCACTGCGCAACTCCTGGAACGTCGCTGCCGGCTCGTCCTGGTACGCATCGTTCGCAGTAGTTGACACCTGGCTGACCGACTTCCGTGCCGACATCGAAAAGGTCACCGTGCCGTCCCTGATCGTCCACGGAACCGGCGACCGCATTCTCCCGATCGACGCCACCGGCCGCGAATTCACCAAGCGCCTGCCCTCGGCGGAATACGTCGAGATCGAGGACGCCCCCCACGGCTTCCTTTGGACGCACGGCGCCGAGATCAACGAGATCCTGCTCGGCTTCCTGGCCAAGTAGCGTTCAGGCGCCAACTGCTTAAAGAACGACGGCGGCAGCTCCCCGGCGGTTCCGGAAGGAACCAAAGGCGGGCTGCCGCCGTCGTTCTGTCCGCTTACGCTGGAGGCAATTCGGTGAGCGAACCGTCATGGTCCAGGCGAAGCATGGCGTCCAGGTTCAGGCGGCCCAGGAAGTCGTCGTCGTGACTGACCAGGATAACTGCGCCACGGTAAGCATTCAGCGCAGCCACCAGCTGGTCCACGCTTTGGATGTCGAGGTTGTTCGTGGGCTCATCGAGAATCAGGAGCTGGGGCGGCGGATCGGCGAAAAGGAGCCTGGCCAGCGACACCCTGAAGCGCTCACCCCCGGAAAGGGTGTGAACGGGACGATAGACGCTGTCGCCACGGAGAAGGAACCGTGCCAGCTGATTTCTGATCTCACCTGCGGGGACGTCCGGGGCAGCCGTCTGCACATTCTCCAAGGTGGTGGCAGCATCGTCCAGGCCATCGAGCCGCTGCCGCAGGTAGCCGGCCCGCTCCGTCAGCAGCCGACCACCAGCCGGCCCTTCTTCGCCGGCAACCACACGTTCGAGCAAGGTGGTTTTTCCCACCCCGTTCGCGCCTATGATGGCCACCCGTTCCGGGCCTTCCATCAGGAAGGCGCGGTTGGTTCCCCGCAATTCCGCTATCCGGCGGCTGCGTGGAACGTCCGGGTCAGGAAGATCCACGCTGATGCGCTCCTCTTCCCTGATCCTGGCGGAGGCCGCATCCAATGCCGCCTGGGCGGCGACCACTTTGTTGTCCGAACCCGAACGAAGCTTCCCGGCCGACACCTGGGCGTCGGAGGCCCGCTGGTTCATGAGGATCTTGGAGCCCTTTTTGTTGTCATAGCTGCTCTGGCCCGTCCGCGCCCGCTTTGCCAGCTTCGCTTCGGCTTCCTGCCGCTGACGCTTCTCAACCTTCACCGCCTGTTTCGCGGCTTGGGCAGCCTGCACTGCCGCGGCCTGCTGCTCCTCCACGTGGGACCGCCAGGCGCTGTAGGGTCCGCCGAAGACCGCGAGCTCTCCCCCGTGCAGTTCGGCTGTGTTGTCCATCAGTTCCAGCAAAGCGAGGTCGTGGCTGACCACCACCAGCGTGCCAGGCCAGCCGGACAAAAGACCGGACAGCATGGCCCGCGCTTCGCGGTCCAGATTATTCGTGGGCTCGTCCAGGAGCGTGATCGCCGTCCTCTGGAGCCTCAATCCCGCGATGGCGACCAGCATGGCCTCGCCGCCCGAGATCCCGCCGACGCTCCGGTCCAGGTCAGCGGACGAGAAGCCGATGTGGCGCAGGGCCTCGTCGGCGCGCGTCTCAATGTCCCAGTCATCGCCCACCACGTCGAAGTTTTCCACCGATGCATCACCGGATTCGATGGCCCTGAGGGCCATCACCTTGGCGCCGATTCCGAGGAGGTCAGCCACGGTGGAATTAGTGAGCAGCGTGAGCGTTTGTGGAAGGTATCCGACATCGCCGATGGTGGTGATGTGTCCACGTGTCGGGGCGAGGAGACCGGCAATGAGCCGGAGCAACGTTGATTTTCCGGCCCCATTGGCGCCCACCAGGCCGGTGCGGCCGGTACCGAACGTTCCGGAGACTTCAGTAAGAGCGGGGGTACCGTCCGGCCAGTGGAAGCTGACGTCGGTCAGGGTAATGGACGGGTTTTTTGCAATAGGCATGATGCTTCAGGACTCCAGTGATTTCAGCGAATGCGCTGCCATCGGCCCGGAAGGACATCAGATGCGTGTCAGCGCTTGGTTTGCGTCGCGAAACCTTGAATGTCCGTCAAAACATCGGCCTAACACTGGGGAACAGAGGAGTTCAGTCTCACAAAGATGGCCAATGAAGGCAAGTTGCCTCAATCGTTCCCGTCCACGGTGACCACGATCTTGCCGCGGGTGTGGCCATCCATGTTGAGCCGGAACGCGTCCGCCGCATCAGCCAGCGGGAAGGTTTCAGCTACCTCAACCTGGAGTTTCCGCTCATCCACCAGATCGGCGAGCTCTTGCAGGTCCGCCCCCACCGGGTTGACCCACATCCAGGTGCCCCCGTGCTCTTCGACATCGCTGTCGGCAATGGAGGCATGCCGGCCATTCTCCTTCAGCACCTCAAGGGTTGTTGAGAGGTTGCCGCCCACGAAGTCCGCAACGACGTCGACACCATCCGGGCAGAGTTCCCGCACCCGGCCCGCCAGCCCTTCACCGTACGCAACGGGTTCGGCGCCCAGCGACCGAAGGAAGTCATGGTTCTTCTCCGAAGCAGTGGCGATGACTTCCGCACCGAGGGCCTTCGCGATCTGGATGCCGAGTGAGCCGACACCTCCGGAACCGCCGTGGATCAGCACGGTCTCCCCGGCGGCGAGTTCCAATCGCCTCAGGACCTGGAAGGCAGTCAACCCGGCAAGTGGCAGGCCAGCGGATTCGTTCCAGTTCAGGCTCTCTGGCTTGCGGGCCAGGAGCCGTTCGGGCAAGGCAATGTACTCGGCGAAGCTGCCACCGTGGACGAAGTCCTTGCGGCCGTAGGCGATCACCTCATCGCCGGGCTGGAAGTGCGGAGCGTCAATTCCCACCGACTCCACCACCCCGGCAACATCCCAGCCAGGAATTGCCGGGAACTGGATGTCCATGAGCGGGTCAAGGTACCCGGCCATGATCTTCCAATCCACCGGATTTACTGATGCGGTCTTGACCTTGACCAGCACCATGCCAGGGCCGACCTTGGGCATCGGCTGCTCGGTGATTTCCAGGACATCCGGGTTTCCGTATTTGCTGTAAGTGATTGCCTTCATGTGAGTGCCAACTTCCAGTTGCGCCCGGCTATTCCTGTGCCTGTCTATCTGCTGCCTTAGTCGAAGAAGCCCACGATGTACCCGATGAAGTAGAGCATGGAGAGCAAGACGAAGACGCCGATGACCGACATCCACAAAATCTGGCTGCCCTTACGCGGCCCGCCCTCGTCGTGGCCCTGCGGTCCGGCCGTGGATGATTCTCCCGGCGGGGTCTCGCCCGGAGGCACTCCCCCGCCCGGCTCCAGTCCTGTGATCTTGTCCTCGTACGGGTCCGGATTGGGTCCTGACACGTTCACTCCCCTGGGTAGCAATGGTGACGCCTTTGATCCAGCGTAGCGAACCACGGGCCAGAACCACAGCAGCCTTACAAATTCGGGGATGCTCCCGTCAGCGCGCCCACACGGCGTCCCGCGTCGCCGTCCGCAGTCGGTACAAGGACGACGTGGCAGTGATGTAGAGGTCATGGCCATCGGGGCCGCCGAAACAAAGATTCGAGACTCTTTCCGGAAGTTCGACGGCGGCCAGCAGGCCGCCGTCGGGCGCGTAAACCCGCACGGACGCACCTGCCGAAGTCCACAAGCGACCCTCGACGTCTACGCGGAAACCGTCCGAGGCCCTGTCATCCTCGAGTTCCACGAAGGTGGTTCCGGAGCCGCACGCACCGTCCTTCACCGGATACACGGCCATCCGCAACGGGACGCCATGCGAAGGACCGGCCGTGTCCGATACGTACAGCAGCGATTCGTCCGGGGAAAAAGCCAAGCCATTGGGATGGACCAGGTCTGTGATCACCGGCCTCAGCTCCCCGGTGGCGGGGTCAAACCGGAAGACGTAGCAGCCACCGTATTCCTGATCTCCCTCGTGGCCTTCCACCGTGCCGGGAAGGATGCCATAAGGAGGGTCGGTGAACCACACCGTGCCATCGCCGGCGACCACCACGTCGTTGGGCGAGTTGAGGCGATGCTCACCGAACGAGTCGACGATAGGCGTGACATCGCCGTCGTGATCCCGTTCGACGCGTCGGCGGCCGTGGCTGCACTGCACCACGCTGCCGTCGTGGTCGAGCGTGCGGCCGTTGGTGTACTCGACGCCGGTGGCGTACTCACGCGTCGCGCCTGTGGTTGGGCTGAACTCCAGGATGCGGTTGTTGGGAATGTCGCTCCAGCGAACCGTTTGCGATCCCGGGATCCAGACCGGCCCTTCGGCCCATACTGTGCCTTCGAAGAGCTTGTCCAGAGTGCCGGTGATCAGTTCATCCATGCGTTCGAGACTAGTCCTCCACAGCTCCCGAGGTGGCCTTTGCGTCAGCTGGTGTGTTGGTGTCCGTTCGCTTCGCACCAGGCATCGCGATCACCGCCACCACCGTGAGCACGGCGCTGATCAGCACCGCCACGAACACCGCGCCCGAGGCGTTCACCGTGGTTTGCGGATCGGCGCCGCCACTCGGGCCGCCAGCGTAGATGGCATTCGCAATCGCGCCGAAAACCGCCACGCCCAGTGCGCTGCCGATCGACCGGGCGAAGAGGTTGGTTCCCGTCACTACACCGCGCTCGTTCCATTCCACGCTCGACTGGGCAGCGATGAGGCTGGGAGTGGCAACCAACCCCAGGCCCAAACCCACAACGAAGCAAGACAACGCCACCCAGACGACGTTGGGCGAGGACGCCGTGAACGCCAGCACCGCCGCGCCGGCCACCGAGATGGAGATCCCGATCAAGGCCGTCCGCTTGAACCCGATCCGGAGGTAGAACCGGCCAGCCTGGGAGGCGCTGATCGGCCAGCCCAAGGTCAGGGCCGCCAAGGCAAGGCCGGCAAGAATCGGAGAGGTCTTCAGCGCTCCTTCAAGGAACGTTGGGACGTACGAGGTCAGGCCCAGCATCACTGCGCCCACGCCGAAGGAGATCAAAGCTGTGGTTGCCAGGAGCCGCCTCGAGACCACCCACGCCGGCAAAATCGGCTCCGCAGCCCTGCGCTCGGCAAGCACGAAAGCACCGAACAACAATGCACCCACTGCGAAGACAGCAATACTCACGGGCGAGTTCCAGGCCCAGGCTTGGCCGCCCTCCAGCGCTCCGAGGATCAGCAGGCTCAAGGAGACCGTCAACAGGGACGCTCCCAGGTAATCGATCCGGTGCTTGGCGCGCTCGACGTTTTCGTGGAACGTTCGCACCAGCATCCAACCAGCCAGGAAGCACAGCGGAATGTTGATCAGGAAGATCCACCGCCAGATCCCCAAGGAGGCAAAGACACCACCCAGGGTTGGCCCCACCACGGAGGAAATGGCCCACACACTGGCCAGGTAGCCCTGCACCTTGGCGCGTTCGGCAAGGGTGTAGATGTCACCGGCGATGGTGATGGATACCGGCTGCACCGCACCTGCGCCGAGGCCCTGAAGCACACGGAAAGCAATAAGCGCAGGCATGCTCCACGCCAGCCCACACAGGATGGATCCCAACAGGAACAGGCCAATTCCGCTCAAGATGAGCGGCTTGCGGCCCAGCATGTCCGAAAGCTTGGCGTAGATGGGGACCGACACGGCCTGCGCCAACAGGTACGCCGAGAAGAGCCACGGGAACGAACTGAAACCGCCGATGTCCTCAACGATGGATGGCACGGCCGTTGCAACGATGGTTGAATCGATCGCCACCAGGCCCGTGGACAGCATCAGGGCAATGAGGATGGGGCCACGCTTGGAACGGAACCCAACGCCGTCGGCAGTTTCTGTAGTCATATGTCTCGTTCCCCGTCGTCAGCTCGTTACGTTCGTTCCCTGGGGCAAGCCCCACAGGGGGTAACGGTACGGGTGGCGGAATTAGTCCCGGGGCTTAAGGACGCGAGTAGTTAGGAATCACCACGAAGTCGTGGCTTGCGACGATGACCACCCCGGCCACGATCATTCCCAGGACCAGTAGCGTCATCAATGCAAGTTGCCACGCTCTACGGGTGCCGCCATTCGTGTCACGGGCCAACTTGTGAGGGGGCAACACCATGTTCCACGCAATCCACCACCAGGCCGAACCAAGGCCCGCTGTAAGCAGCAACACTCCAGTGGCCGCCGGCTGGGGCCCATGGAAGCCGAGTCTTGTAAGGGCGAACGCAATGAAGAGCACGTACCAGGCGCCATTGGTTCCGTCCGCTGCCGCCAGTAGATTCCGTAACTCCGTAGGTTCCCGTTCAGGTGACAGCGAAGTATGGCGTGCCCGGATCACGAGCCATCGATAAACGGAATAGACCACGGCCGATGCCACCAGCAGAATGGACACTACGATGTTTGCGGCAACGCTGCCATGCTCGCCATAGAGTGCGAGCACCACTATTGGAACGCACAACGCCGCGGCTATCGAGAGCCGCCCTGTCCAGGTTGCGGCAGCATATTTACGATCCATCCGCCGTGCGTAGCCCTTGGGCAGAGCTTTTCGTGCGTCACTGTTGACCAAGGCTACGAAAAAGAGACTCACCCAAAGAAAAGGCACCAAAAGCACGTAGAAAACTTGGGGAACCCATAACAGCAGAGCCGCATCAGCGACGGCCAAAAGCCACCACGCAGTGTGCCGCCGTACCCGGATCCGGAAGTATTCGCTTTCCAAGGATGCCCTGGCCCGCGCCTCGTTGGGATTGAGTTGGAGAACACCCAGCAGCGATTCAACGCGACCGTCAGCCGGCCGAGACGGGTTCGTTGCCCGCATGAGGAGCAGGTTCGTGTGGAACGGATCGATCTCGAGTCCTGCTTCGATCTGCTGCTCTGCAGCAAGACCCTTTTCACGCGCGATCAAAGCATTCGCGAGCATGTAACGGTAGTCCGCGTTTTCCGGCGAGAGCTCCACAACCTTGACGAACAATTGCTCAGCTTCAGCCAACTGTTCTGGCCCTGCCTGGTCGTAGAGAATGCAGCCAAGCATATAGAGCCCTGGAATCCACTCGCCACCGGCGATGTTCAAGCCCCATCGGATGGCTGCCTCAGCATTTTGCAGATCGCCATTCCCGACCAGCGCGCCGCTGAGACGCAACCACCACCACGGCTCCTCCGGCTCAAGGTCCAGCGCGCGTTGGGCTGACTCCAATGCGGCTTTCCAGTCCTTGGCCGAAGCAAACACGCGCGACAACTGACCGTGCAAGTCAGCGTTATCAGGCGCGGAGGCCGTCGCTTCCATCAACATGGCCAGGGCACGTTCATTTCGACCGGTCAGGAGGAAAGCCTCGGATCGTTCAATGACCACATCAACGCCTGCCACGTTAGATCATCTTTCGGAAACGAAGGTAGAGGCCCAAGTCGTCATAGGCTCCGCTGGTGTTGCCAAATTCGACAACGTTCCTGGCCATCTGGAGCCATTGACGCGTCGAGGGCCGGATCTCCTTGAGAGCCTCGTTTACGTGGGACATTGAAATAGCCTGGACCGAACCTCTTCGAAGCGACTCCGTCATCGCCTTCTCGGCGGCAGACGTGACGACATGTTCGAGGTCGGCACCGGAGAAATCCTCCGTTCGAGAAGCAATCTTCTGCACATCTATGCCCGCAATCGGGCGCGACGAGAAGTGGTGCTTAAGGATTGCCTCCCGTGCAGCCCTGTCCGGCGGAAGCACCAGCAACATACGGTCCAACCGACCAGGACGTAGCAGCGCGTTGTCGATGTCCCACGGCTGGTTGGTGGCAGCGAGGACAAAAAGGCCATCGTTTTGGGAATCCATGGAGTCGAGCTCAAGCAGCAATTGATTCACTGTTTGCCGCATCCAAGCGGCCCCGCCGGACAAGGCAGACCTTTTGGTCGCTACGGCGTCAATTTCGTCCAGGAAAAGGACGGCAGGTGCGGCACGCCGGGCAGCTTCGAAAATCTCATGCAGGTTCTTCTCGGTTTCGCCGATGAACTTATCAAAGATGTCGGTCATGGTGGCGGTCATGAACGCCGCGCCGAGCTCGCCGGCCACTGCCCGGGCCATGAAGGTCTTACCACAGCCTGGCGGCCCATATAGGAGGAGACCGCCCCGGAGTGACTTGCCAAAGGCCTTAGCCACCTCGGGGTTCCGCATCGGATCAAGGAACGACTCATTCAGACGCTTCTTGACCTCCTCCAGGCCGCCTACGTCAGCCAGCGTAATTGCGGGGCGATCCACGTCGAACAGCGCTCCGCCGGCTCGGTCGCCGTCGATTGCCAGTGCCGGCGGCCCAGGGTGGCTCTCGTCGCTGACGAAGGGCGCGGGTAGGGACTGTCCCAGCTCCTGTTCAGCGCGATGCCAGTCGAAGTCCCGCGATGCTTGCTTCCCGGGAGCTTCTCCGGGCTCGGGGATGCCATGTCCCGCCCCCGTCACCGAGGAAAGGCCAGCGGAGGCATCAACCAGAAGCTGGATAGTCTCCGTGTTTGCTGCATCGACTTCAAGGATTATGTTCAAGTGGTCGATGGCCTCGGAATGCCTCCCGGCCTGCAGCAGAAGCTTCGCGACGTTAATCCGCAAGGGAACGTTATCGGGCACCCTTTCGAGGGCCGCAAGCAGCCCGTCGATGGCAGCTGAGTTCATTGGATCCCCCAATATTTACGCGACGACGGCGGCCCACCCTGAATTGCGCAGGGAAACACTGTTCCCAAGCACGTTGGGCGGTCCTCCGCCGTCGTAAATCAAGTCCGCCGCAGATGCCGCGTCAGCACTACCTTAGTCGCTGATCAAGTCACGGACCATGGTCGTCTGAACTCCCACGAGACGGTGACTCGGCTAGGCCGAAATTCTACAAAGATTAACTACCCAGTTAATTAACCATCCAGTAAACTAAGCACCATGAACAGCGCACCCGCGGTCCTGGATGCAGCCTTTGCCGCTCTCGCGGACCCGACGCGGCGGGCCATCCTGTCGACCCTTGCCAAAGGCGACGCCACGGTCTCGGAACTGGCCGCTCCTTTTGCCATGTCGTTGCCCGCCATATCGAAGCATCTGAAGGTCCTTGAGGCGAGCGGTCTGATCTCCCGCAGCAGAAGCGCCCAGTTCAGGCCATGCCACTTGGAAAGAGCTGCCCTTGACGACGTCGATGACTGGATCCAGGAACACCGCAAGGTATGGGACGAGCGCCTCGACAAACTGGATGAGCACCTCAAGAACCTTCAAGAGGGCGAGGATGGCCGGAATGGAAAGTAGCACCCGGAACAACGAAGCAGGACTGAGCTTTGAGCGGGTCTTCGACGCCCCACCGGAGCTCGTCTTCGCGTGCCTGACACAACCAGGGCACCTCAGTCATTTCTGGGCTCCACTGGGAGCAAGCGCACCCGTGGAAGAGATCCACATCGATCCGCGCCCCGGCGGGCGATTTGAAACACTCATCGTGAACGACAGCTCGGGCGCGACCTACGCGACACGTTCGGTCTTCCTGGAGGTCCAAGCACCTACGAGCCTGGTGTGGCACGAAGAACACTCAGGCATGACCGTCCGCATCACACTCTCAGCACTTCCGGAGGGCAAGACCCTCTTTTATCTCCACCAAACGAACGTGCCCGACATCGTCAGGCAGCCCCGGAACCAAACCGGGTTCAAGACAACACTCGACAAGCTCGCAGACTATGTCCATTCCTTGGCGCACGGAGGTCACCAATGATTACAACAACGTCACTCGACGGCACCACCCTGGCAATCGATACCACCGGGACCGGCCCGGCACTCATCATCGCGGCGGGTGCTTTCTGCGATCGGCAGTCCAAAAAGGGTCTTGCCGCGCTGCTGGCGGATCGGTTCACTGTCTATGAGTACGATCGCCGCGGCCGGGGCGACAGCGGACCCCTGGGAGAGATCTCCGTTCAGCGGGAAATCGAGGATCTCGCAGCCGTCGTAGCCCGGATCGGCGAAGAACCGTTCATCTTCGGAGATTCATCCGGCGGCGCCCTCGCCATCGCCGCCGCTGCCGATGGGGTCCAATTCCGCAAAATTGCAGTCTACGAGCCGCCCTTCACTCCCGGACCCAGCGCTGACGTGGCCGAGCAACTCTCAGCTTTGGTTGCCGCGGGCGATCGCTCAGGAGCAGTCGAGCTTTTTCTTGGCATCGTGGGAACGCCTGAACAGGCGATCCAGGGAATGAAGCAAGGACCCTACTGGGGGCACCTCGAAGCCCTGGCCCACACCCTGCCCATTGATGTGAGGCTGTGCAACGACGGGAAGGTCCCGGAAGAGCAACTTGCCCGTATCAAGACCCACTTGCTGGCCATCGCCGGCGCCAACAGCCCGTGGGCTCCCGATGTCATCACGGCAGTCGCCGACCACGCACCGCACGGGGAATCGCGCGTTCTCGCAGGCCAAGGCCACGCAGTTCCTGACGAGCTTCTCAGCGACGTACTCGCGGCCTACTTCGGGACGGGCGAGGGGAAAGGCTAAAGTTCCGACAAAGCGTTCGGGCTCCAGGTAGGCAGCATGGGCGGGCGGCCCATGACGGTCGAGGGACTAAGCCGACAGCCATACTGCCCTATGAAGCCGGAGCCGACTTCCGGCGGCGCCATACACTGCGCACATGCTGGTGGAGCGTTTTCTTGCCGCGCCGGCTCACCATGATGACGCATGCGACGCCGGTCACCAGGACCACCGCCCCGCCCCCTGCAACCGCCCAACGCGCCCCGAACTCCGTACCGATCCACCCCATGAGGGGAGAACCAATGGCGGTGCCACCCTGCAGGATGGCAAGGTACAGCGCCAGGACCCGGCCACGGAACTGGGGCTCGACAGAGAGCTGGATGGTGGTGTTGCAGCTGTTGAGGAAGGTAATGGAGGCAAGGCCAACGGGAATCAGCGCGGCGGCGTAGATCCAGAAGTTCGGCGCAATGCTTGCCAGCAAGGTGAAGGCACCCAGGCTCAGGGCGCCACCGAGCAGGAACCGCAGGCGCGGGCCGGAGCGGCGGGCGGCGAGCAAGGCCCCGGCAAGGGTTCCGATGGCCATGATGGAACCCAGGAGGCCGAACTCTTCAGGCCCCATCCCGAACTCCGCCGTGGCCATCAACGAATTGGTGACCGGGAAGTTCATGCCGAACGCTCCGAGCAACCCCACCATGGCCATGATGAGCACCAGGTCCGGCCGTTGCCTGACGTAGCCGAGTCCGTCCAGGAACTGGTGCTTGCCGCGCGCCACTGGCGTCGCCGGCTCCAGGTCGGAGGTCTTGACGCGCATCAGCGAAATGATGACCGCGACGAAGCTCGCGGCATTGAGGAGGAACACCGGCCCGGTGCCGATCCACGCAATGAGCACGCCCGCGATAGCAGGGCCGGTGAGCCGCGCGCTGTTGAACGACGCCGAGTTCAGCGCCACGGCATTGGCGAGCTTGTCCGGGCCTACCAGTTCCGAGACGAAGGCTTGTCGGGCCGGTGCATCCATGGCCGCCGCGAGGCCCAGGGCAACTGCGGCAATGTAGACGTGCCACAGCTGGGCAACCCCGGTCACCACCAGGAGTCCGACTACCAGGCCGCAGATCCCCATTGCCGCCTGGGTCCAGAAAAGGATTACGCGTTTGCGGTAGCGGTCGGCCAGCACCCCTGCGTAGGGGCCGAACAGCAGCATGGGTAGGAACTGCAAAGCCGTTGTAACACCTACGGCCGTTCCGGAGTGATTGGTAAGGACGGTCAACACCAGCCAGTCCTGGGCAACCCGCTGCATCCAGGTACCGATGTTGGAGACCAGGGCACCGCCGGCCCAAAGGCGGTAATTGGGACTTTCAAGGGCCCGGAACATGGCGCTCACTTGGCGCTCATCTCCTGCATGATGCGGGCGGCGCGGCTGAGGGTCAGCCGGTCCTCATCGCTCAGCCCCGCAACACGCTGTGCCAACCACGCGGTCCGCTGGCTTCGCGCTTCGGCCAGGACTTCCCGGCCCGGGTCCGTGATGCTGATCTGGACCTGTCGCCCGTCTGCGGGGTTCGCCTGCCGCGAGACGAAGCCCTGCTCGGTCAGCGCATTCACGATCCGGGTCATCGAGGGTGCCTGAACGTGCTCGCGATCGGCCAGCTCCCGGAGTGACTGCGGCCCGGCGTTCAAGTGGGCCAACACGGTGTATTGACCCGGAGTGATGACATCGCCGGTCGCTTCTATGCGAAGCCTGCGGGATGTGCGCATCACGGCCGTTCGCAGGTCTATGGCGAGAATGTCCGGTTGGATTCCGGGATCGGATGCTGGGCTTGCTGCCACGCTGGCTTCGGTCACTGGGAGGCGCCTCCTGAGGTTGGCCTAATAGTTAGCAGTGCTAATTAGCTCCGCTAACTATTATGCTCCTCTCATCAGCAACCTGTCCATGGAATGTGATGAGGGCTATGTGAGGGCGTTAAAACAACGACGGCGGGCCGCCCCTAAGGTTCCCGGGAACCCAGGGTTCCGGAAAGCTTAAGAGACGGCCCGCCGTCGTCGTTAATTCAGCCAGCCGCGGCGGCAGGGCTTAGTCGTTGATGAGGTCGTGAACCACGATCGTCTGGTCGCGGTCCGGGCCGACGCCGATCGCCGAGAAGCGCGTGCCGGAGAGCTTCTCGAGGGCCAACACGTAGTTGCGGGCGTTCTCGGGGAGGTCTTCCAGGGTGCGGGCGCTGGTAATGTCCTCGGTCCAGCCGTCGAAGTACTCGAAGATCGGTACTGCGTGGTGGAACTCGGTCTGGGTCATGGGCATTTCGTCGTGGCGGACGCCGTCAACGTCGTAGGCAACGCAGACGGGGATCTGCTCGATGCCGGTGAGGACGTCCAGCTTGGTGACGAAGTAGTCCGTGAAGCCGTTGACGCGCGAGGCGTGGCGGGCCAGGACGGCGTCGTACCAACCGCAGCGGCGGGGACGGCCGGTGTTCACGCCGAACTCGCCACCGGTCTTCTGAAGGTACACGCCCATGTCGTCGAACAGTTCCGTGGGGAACGGTCCGGCGCCGACGCGGGTGGTGTACGCCTTGATGATGCCGATGGAGCGGGAGATGCGGGTGGGCCCGATGCCCGAACCAACGGAAGCGCCGCCGGCGGTCGGGTTGGAGGAGGTCACGAACGGGTAGGTGCCGTGGTCCACATCCAGGAAGGTTGCCTGGCCGCCTTCCATGAGCACAACCTTGCCCTCGTCCAGGGCGTTGTTGAGGACAAGAGTGCTGTCGATGACCAGCGGACGCAGCCGCTCGGCGAAGGACAGGAAGTACTCCACGATCTCGTCAGCGATGATGTCGCGGCGGTTGTAGACCTTGACCAGGAGTTCGTTCTTCTGGCGCAGCGAGCCTTCCACCTTCTGGCGGAGGATCGACTCGTCGAAAACGTCCTGGACGCGGATGCCCAGGCGGGCCACCTTGTCCATGTAGGCCGGGCCGATGCCGCGGCCGGTGGTGCCGATGGCCCGGCTGCCGAGGAAGCGTTCGGTGACCTTGTCCAGAACCTGGTGGTACGGAGCGACAAGGTGGGCGTTGGCGGAAACACGCAGGCGGGAGGTGTCCGCGCCGCGGGCTTCCAGGCCGTCGATTTCCTGGAACAGGGCCTCGAGGTTCACTACGCAGCCGTTGCCAATAATGGGAATTGCGTTTGGGCTCAGGATGCCCGCGGGAAGGAGCTTCAGCTCATACTTCTCACCGCCAACAACCACGGTGTGCCCGGCGTTGTTACCGCCGTTGGGCTTGACCACGTAGTCAACGCGGCCACCGAGCAGATCGGTTGCTTTGCCTTTGCCTTCGTCGCCCCACTGGGCTCCGACGATCACGATAGCGGGCATGGGATCCTCCCCCATTCTTTTCGGGCCAAGCCGGTGTGGCCGGGCGCCGTACATGAGAACGCCCCGATGCTTACTGGTGCAGCCCACCCGAAGGCAAGGCGTACGCAAGAGTTTCGGGGCTCTTACCAGCCAAGTTTAGCCGATGGCAACGGTTTCTCTGGTGTTTGGCCGCCGTTGGGGTGCAGTTATGAAGAAGTCAAGGAACCTTCAGGGCGGAAGGACCCGCCGACGAACTGCCCAGGGACAGGCTCAGCAGGCCGGCGCTGTCCGCGAGCCCCACGCGGATCGCGGAAACTTTGTATTCACCCGCTGCGGCCGTCACATCCGCCGGCTTGGTACCGGGCCAGCTTTGATCGGGTTGGACGTTGACGTTGATGGCCACCAGGGTGCGGACTGCTGTGAGGACAGGCCCGACGGCGTTGATCACCGGGGTGATGAGTGACTGCAGGCTGGCGCCCAGGTTGGGGATGAGGCCGGCGTTGAAAATGGTGGCGTTGAGCACGTTCTTCACCACGTTGTTGCTGCCGGCGATCAGGGCCGTGGTGATGGGCCCCAGCAAGGCCGCAACCACACCTCCAAGGTCAAGGCCGATGACGTTGGCGGTCACCTGGGGCGCCACGGCGGTGCCATCAAGGAAGTCGCCCAGAGATATGCCTGTGGTGGCGCCGGTGGCCGAGCCCATCTTGACGGCGATGGTGGCCGCGTTGACGCCGGCCAGTTTCAGGGTGATGTTGGTGGTGGCGTTCAGGGTGATGGCACGCAACGCGGTGGTCAGCGCAGCCAGTACGCGGTTCTTCCATGCATCCAGCAGCGCAGTCACCCTGCTGGTAACGGCCGTTGTCATGGCGGCGTCCAGAACCACCGCATGATTGGGCTCCATGCCATTCAGTCCGGTGGTTGTGCTTCCCGTCAGGGATGCGATGTCGACCTTGACCGTCCCGTTCCCAAGGTTGACGGTGACGATGCCATCGGTCATGGACTCGGTCATCATCGCGGTGACGCCGCTCAGATTAGGGGCGGACAGCGTTGCCGTAGTGCTGATGGACCCAAGTGACAGCGACCCCAACAAAGGATTGATGAGGGCAGAAATACCATCGGAGATCCCCGTCGTCAGCCCGCCAGTGCCCAGTAGTGCATTCAGCTGCGTCGGGACAGCACCCACCAGGGACGCCCCTTGCGTGGACAAGGTCCCGACGGCGGGAATCGCCGCAGTGAGGTCCAGTCCGGCTATCCCGTATTGGCGTTGCACCGTGGGAGTGGAGTTCAACATCGGCCACCCGTTGGTCATGACACAGGAATCAACCGCCGACGACGAAGCAAGCGCGCCAACGTCCAGGGTCACCCCGGACAGTGAGGCCGGAACGATATTGCCCAAGGAAATACTGGCTGATTTAGGCGCGGTGGCCGCTCCTTGCGAGGTACCGGCAACGTCGACGGCGCCGGTCTGGTCGGACACGAGACCAGAGGCTCCGTGCGCCTGCCCGCTCTTCTGCGAGCGCGCCCACTGCGTGTAAGTACCGAGGCCGCCCACCGGAGCCCCGAGCCCCAGCCCAACATTTACCGGGCTGCTGCCCAATGCCGTCACCGGGATCTTGGTGACGTAGGCATCCGTTGTTCCTGGCACCAGGACGGCAGACAAAGGCGTGGGCGTGGCGGTGGTTCCGTTGTTGACCACAGTCAGCCCCTGGACGCCGGCCACAGAATCCAGGTTGGTGTTCAGCACGGTCCCATGCAGCTGCCGGGACCAGGCCTGGTTGGTGAACATTGAGTTGGTTGTGCAGTCGCCGGGCGAACTCACTCCTACGGCGCTGCGCACCCATTCGTTGTCTGTCCACGCGGCTGTGGTGATGCTGGTTGTCGCGGCCACAGCGATGGCGGCGATTGCGGCTACAAACATGGACCGGCGTGGCCGTTTGAGGAAGGCTCCGCGGACGGACCGGCGCCGGGGATTGTCCAGGGCGTGCCGGGGCGTCATGTGCTCTGCTCCGTGGTTTCGCGGGGCCGCTTCACCAGCGCCAACACGGCTGTTCCCAGGAGGAGCAGGGCACCACCGGCGAACAGTGCCGGAAGGGACGATGCTCCAGTGTTTCCGAGGGGCTCCTTGCTTCCGCCACCGGCCACCGGAGGCTGTGAAGGTGCGCTGGCGCCGTCGTCGTCCCCCATGGCGCTGATCCCGATGCCCAAGGTGAGCGTCGCGCCCTCCGGAGGAGCGTCGCCGGCGGGCCCGGCAAGGGTGAAGCGGAGGTACGGTGACGTCCCGGCGCGGAGGTTGCTGAGCGGGATGCGGAGGGCCTGGTCCCAATCGCCGAGGCGGGTGGTGGGGACCCGGGGCGTTGAACCAGCCGGGCATTCCAAACGCTGGTTCAGCCCGCTGTCGCCCTGCCAAGGCGTGGGGCATTCATCCACGGCGATCGCATAGCCGTTGGCGGCCGCCAAGGTGCCCGTGGCCGTGAGTTGGAGCGAGGACGTGGCTTCAGGTTTTTCCAACGACAACCCAATCTGCCACACGAACGAATCACCCGGCGCGAGTTGCGGGAACGCCAGCGGGTACACGGAAGAGGAGAGCCACAGCAGCCCGGGGGTCCCATTCTCGGGAACGGGGATAAGCTGGTCGGCAGCTTGGGCGGGAACGGCGCAGCTCAGGACACTGACGACGGCGGCGACACAGACCGCCGCCGCGGTCCTCACCACCCTGATCCACTGCTTCACCGTTCCTTCACCTCCCTGTTGACACCACACCTTTGTGACGGGCAACCCGTTTTGGCCAGTAAGCCCACACCACCAGCCCGGCAACCGCCAACGTTGCGGCGCCGATGAAACCGGGGCCCCGCATCGCCATCACCCAGGAACCCACCGCGGGGACGGTCGCAAGGACCTTTTGGCCGGTCTCCACCTGGTACGGCAGCGGGTCCTCGGAACTGTTCGCATCCCCCTTGAGCCGCAGGGAAGCACCAGTTCCAGAGGGCTCCACGGACACCACGCGGTGCGTGACAAGAACGCCGGACTCCGGCCGCTTCACGGAAACGACGTCGCCCGGGGCCAGCTCCGCGGCCGGCACCTGCACCGTGAGGGACAGGGCTCCCACCGGATAGCGGGGCTCCATGGACCCGGTCCTGAAGACGACGAACGAGGCCTTGTAAGCGAATCCAAGGACCAGCGCCAGGATGCACGCCAGCCCGAGCACGGCCACCAACGTCAGGGCAATCTCACGGGAAACCTTGAAGATGCGGGACAGGACGGCCCAGAAGCCCGCCCCTCCTAAGGCAGGGGCCGAAGGGGGCAATGGGGACGAGCTTCTGGTCCGGGTCAACGGCTCTGGCACAGAGCAGTCTTACGAGCCAACGATGCTCGTGAACCTCCACAGCGGAACCGTCTGCTTTCCCTGCAACGTCACGTCGGTCACCGAAGCCGGGAGGGTGATGGCGAAGCAGAGGTTCACCGCGGCACCCGCTGTTGCTGCGTCAGCACCCTTCGGCAGCGAGATGGGAGTGGCGGAAACGGTAGTCAGCGGAACGCTGGCTCCCGCGGAACCCACCACGTCAGTGCCGCCGGTGAGAGTACCGGCCGCGCAGTTTGCCGGGGTGACTCCCTGAACCGCACGGTAGGTCAAGGCATTGTAGAGAGCCAGGGAGTTGGTGGCAGTGTCCACTCCGTTTCCGCCGAGCTTCACAGCCTCAGCCAGGGTGGCCGTGAGCGCTTCCGAGCCAGCGGCTGCGCGGAGCTGCATGGGAGCGTAGGCCGTATCGCCGGGCTTCAGGGCTGCGGAGATGGCGCCGAACGTCAGCGCGCCATCAGTGGCCGAACTCGGCACCGTGGGGATGTTTGGCTTGTCGCTCCACGCATCGGCGCCGGTGCCGTTGGTGTTGCTGAAAGTGTTTTGCTCCATGTGGTAGCTCAGCGTTCCCGGCCCGTTATCCCCACCGGAATTGCCGAAGACCCACTCGTTGTCCGTCCAGGCGGCCAGCGTGAACGCGGCTCCCACACCCAGGACGAGCCCGCCCGCAAGAAGCGCGCGGACCTTCGTAGCCTTATTGGATGACATCTTTGAGACCATTATCTAACCCCCACGGTTGACGATGCTGAGCTGGTGGGGAGGCCTAACGGTTTCCCCCGAAACCAGTAGTTTCACCGTCATTATCCGGGCAGAAAAAGCGGCACCCGGAGAAGGTGCACTTTAGGGTTAATGCGGGGGTTCGACGCCGGCGCGGAGCACCTTGGGCAGCTTAACTGCCGGCCACGAAATCCAGGGCGGCTTCAGCGAAGGCGGGCCATTGAGTGTGCGAGCTGAAGGGCACCTCCACCCAGTCCTTGAAGGGGCGGTTCATCCCGGAAGGATCAAAGAGGGCAGCTCCTGGAAGAGCCAAGGCACGCGCATGTTCGGCGGTCTCCTTGCCCAGTTTGAACGTCACCTTGTCACCGTTCAGGCAGGCCAGCGTTTTCTTGCCCAGCATGAGCGAGCTGGCGCCGAACATCTTCCCCATGACCACTCCGGCCGGGGCCAGCTCGGCACCCAGTTCCTCGAAAGCGGAAACGGCGGCAGCGGGCGACTCTTGTTTCTCCATACCGGGCATCCTGCCCGAAAGGATGTACCGGCGTCGAGAGCTGCTTTTGGGAACTGGGGCGGCAGCTCCGCGGAGACGCCCGCCACGTTTCCCGCGCAACACGCCGTGTCGCATTCGGTGGCGCGCCGGGACGGGCCCGGGAGAGGCACCGAGTCCGGTAAGGTTAGTTAGCCCCCAACAGCACCCTTCCAGGTTTCGCTGCGGCATGCCCGCGGCCCCTGCCATCCGGTGCGCTGTAACACCTAGGAGACCTAACCCCTGATGCAAGAACTGGCGACTGAATCACCCGAACAAACCCTCTGGAACCGCCGCTACGAACCGCACATCGCTGAGGTCAACGAGCTGTGCGACTCCATCAAGGAACAGAAGCCGGGCAGCGAGGTCCTCTACATCGACCCCGCCCACAGCATGGATGACTGCCGAATCGTCAGCCTTTTCTCCAACCAGCGCACCACGTCCGGTGAGGGCTTCATCACCCCGGGCGACGAAGAAGCCAGCACCCGCATGCTCGGAATGCAGTGGCAGCTGGGCCTGCGCCCGGAGCTCGTGATGCCGTGGAACGCGTACCCGTGGATCGAGCCGAACGAGGAACCGGGCAAGCTCACCCCGGCCAACATCACCGAGGGCCTCAAGCCGCTGCTGCGCCTCCTGCAGCTCCTGCCGCGCACCTCCGCCCTGGTAGCCCACGGCAACGAGGCACACCGCTTGGCCGACCAGCTCATGAAGGCAGCTCCGGCCAGCATCGCACGCCGCGGTTTCAAGACGTTCAAGGTCCGCTCGCTCGGCGGCCGTTCCTTCGCCGGAACTCCGGAACGCCAGCAGGAGTACCTGGACGCCATCCACGGCGCCTACGCCGAAGCCATGGCCCGCACGGGTATCCCCCGCAAGTCCTGACCCAACCGGGGGACAGCAAACGCTCCACTGAACGCGTCATTGGAGCACGTGCTGTCCCCTACTTGGGCGGGTTAACGACGACGGCGGCCCTCACCTTTTTGGTGAGGGCCGCCGTCGTTTGTTCTTCGGTACATCCTAGCGGGCTTCGATCGCTGCCTTGGCCTTGGGGTCCGAGTCGTTCAGGAACTTCTCGATCCGCTCCGGTTCGTCAGCTTCGCCGATCGCCGATGCGGCCCGGCCCAGTGCATAGAGCGCACGCAGGAAGCCCTGGTTGGGCTCGTGTTCCCACGGGATGGGCCCGACGCCGCGCCAACCATTGCGTCGCAGGTTGTCCAGGCCGCGGTGGTAGCCGACGCGGGCGTAGGCGTAGGACTCGATGGTCCGGCCTTCGGCCCAGGCTTCCTCGGCGAGGATGGCCCACAGCAGTGACGACGTGGGGTTCTGCGCCACGAGGTCCAATGCTTCCTTGCCCAGGGCCAGGTGCTGGTAGATCTCGTTTTCGGCCGGCAGGAGCGTGGGCTCCGGCCCCATCAGGTTCTTCCGGAATTCGTCGGACATCAGAACGTCTTGCCAACCGATCCGAGCTGCTGGGCTGCCTCGACGATGCGCGCAGCCATGCCGGCCTCTGCCGAAGCGCCCCAGACGCGGGGGTCGTAGGTCTTCTTGTTGCCCATTTCGCCGTCGACCTTCAGGACGCCGTCGTAGTTGGAGAACATGTGGCCGGCAACCGGGCGGGTGAACGCGTACTGGGTGTCGGTGTCGATATTCATCTTGATGACGCCGTAGGAAACTGCGTCGGCAATTTCCTGCTCCGTGGAGCCCGAGCCGCCGTGGAAGACGAGGTCGAACGGGTTTTCCTTGCCGATCTTGGCGCCGACCTCAGCCTGGATCTGCTTGAGCAGTTCGGGGCGGAGCTTCACGTTGCCCGGCTTGTAGACGCCGTGCACGTTGCCGAAGGTGAGGGCGGTGAGGTAGCGGCCGTTTTCGCCTGCACCCAGGGCCTCGATGGTGGCCAGTGCGTCTTCGGTGGTGGTGTAGAGCTTCTCGTTGATCTCATTCTCAACACCGTCTTCTTCGCCACCAACGGTGCCGATTTCAACTTCGAGGATGATCTTGGCGGCCGCGGCGCGCTGCAGCAACTCGCGACCGATGCGCAGGTTGTCTTCCAGGGTCTCGTGCGAGCCGTCCCACATGTGCGAGTTGAAGATCGGGTCCTTGCCGGCCTTGACGGCTTCCTCGGAAGCGGCGAGCAGCGGAAGAACGAAATCGGCCAGCTTGTCCTGCGGGCAGTGGTCCGTGTGCAGGGCGATGTTGACGTTGTAGTTCTTGGCAACTTCGCGGGCGAACGCGGCGAAGCCGAGGGAACCGGCCACCATGTCCTTGACCGAAGCGCCGGACCAGTAGGCTGCGCCACCGGTGGAAACCTGGATGATGCCGTCGGATTCGGCCTCGGCGAAACCGCGGATCGCAGCGTTCAGAGTCTGCGACGACGTCACGTTGACCGCGGGGAAAGCGAATCCGCCAGCCTTTGCGCGGTCGATCATCTCGGAGTAAATCTCTGGGGTTGCAATGGGCATGGTGACTCCTATGCTGAATTCGTCTGTGGGTTGGTAACCCTGGAGTAGACCGCTTACGGCTAGCACCCATCCTAGCGATATCCGCCCGGACGCCGTGTTTCCGGTCACTGGGGGCCTTAACACTTCCGCCGGTTGGCATTTGCCAGCTCAGCGGGCGGGATCTACACCGGCTGCTTGAACACGTGCCGGCGCACCCACGCGTGCATCGCGATCGCCGCAGCCGATGCCGCGTTCATGGACCGGGTGGAGCCGAACTGCTCAATGGACAGCGTGGCGACGGCGGCCTCGTGCACCTCCGGCGTGAGGCCGGGACCCTCCTGGCCGAACACCAGGACGCACTTTTCCGGGAGATCGTATGTCTCCAGCGGCACGGAATCCGGGAAGATGTCGATGCCGATCACAGCCAGCCCCTCCCCCTCCGCCCACTGGACGAAGTCCTCAACGGTGGGGTGGTGGCGGACGTGCTGGTAGCGGTCGGTGACCATGGCCCCGCGCCGGTTCCACCGCCGTCGTCCTATGATGTGGACCTCCTTGGCGAGGAAGGCGTTCGCGGTGCGAACCACCGTGCCGATGTTGAGGTCGTGCTGCCAGTTTTCGATGGCGATGTGGAATTCGTGCCGCTTGGAGTCCAGGTCGGCGACGATGGCCTCGTGCTTCCAGTACCGGTACTGGTCCACCACGTTGCGGCGGTCACCATCCCTCAACAGGTCCGGGTCCCAGTGCCCGCCTTCCGGCCACTCGCCTTCCCAGGGGCCGACGCCGACCTCCGCCTTCGCCTCTACCTCGCCTTCTGCTGTGGTCTCCCCGGGTGTTTCGGCAGGGGTGGGCAGGGCTGTGTTGGGGGGAAGGTCAGTCACCCCTCAACTTTAGCCCTGCCCGCCCGGCCCAAAGGATGGCTTAGCCCATCTTCCACTTGTTGATGCGGTACGAGTTGCCCAGCTGCTCGAAGAGGCCCGGGTGCGCATCCCAATATTCCTTGTGCCCACTGACGCCGAGCATCTGCGGGGTTCCCCAGGGCGTCACCGAGAACAGGTTCACGGCCTGGATGGCTTCGCCACGGGCGTTGGTGCAAGTGAAGCCAATGACCACGGCCTCTCCGCGACGGAACTCACGGATCTCCGGCATGGTGGTCTTGAAGTCTGACGCGCACTTGTGGCCCACCAGGTTCTGCGGCAGTTCAGTGGCCGTCATGCCCTTGTAACGGGCCTCGATGTCCGCCAGCGCCTTCCTGATTTCGGCCGGGTCCTTGCCGAACTTGCCTTCCTCCGACTCAGCGAAGAACGCGTAGGCGAGCGCGATGCCGTCTCCGTCGGTCTCCACTGTGCCCTGGGCCCGCTTCTGGATTTCTTCACCGGTACTGGGGTCCTTGGTGATGCCGAACGACTCGTCGTGGGTCCACTCGGCCAAGTACTGGAAGGACGATTCACCCGTGACCCACTTGCTGAACAAGGGGTCGCCGTCGGCCGGGACGTTGCTCGGGCCGGCGAGCTCTTCCCATGTTGCCGGCAGCGGGATTACCCCGGCGGGCAGATCCGTGGGCGGCACGTCGTCAGGGGAGGGCTCCCCCTCAGCGGACGGTTCGGCAGCGGCGTCGGACGCCTTATCCGAGGACGTCACCGACGGCGACTCCACCGCTGTTGGTTTGGTCATCGACGGAATCAGCCACGTGAAGGCCACCACCAGCGCAATAATTACGACGACGGCGACTCCACCCAGGATGAAGAAGAGGGACTTTTTGTTGTGGTCGCCGGGGTTGTGGCCCGGTCCGGTGGGCTGGCCTGGGTAGCCTGGCCCGGCGGGGTAGCCGGGCTGGCTGGGGTAGCCGGGCTGATTCGGTTCCGCCTGCGGGTAGCGGTGCACGGTCTCGGCGTACTGGCCGTCGGGGTTGTTGAAGGGCTGGCCGGGCTGAGTGGGAAAGGCCTGGGTCGGATTTTGCTGCGTGGGGAAGGCCTGCGTTGGCGCGTCCTGCGGCTGGCCCTGCTGCGCTTCGGGCTGGTACATGGGCTGCGTCTGACCCGGCTGGTACTGCCTGTATTGGTCCTTGCCCGTGTCATAGCGCGGCTGCGGCACGCCGTCCGGATTGTAGGGAGGCTGGGGTGTGCCGTTGTTGTTGCTCATAGCAAGGCCCTTTCACATGCTGTGGGCACCGGAGCATCTTGCGGACGCAACCGGTGGTCTATCCGGAACGAGGGACCTGCGCAAGCGCGACGATTTGAAAACACACCGTGCCGATCCCCCGACCCACGGCGTTGCCCGGCCCAATGCATTACCCGGCCCGCGCAGCCACAAGCGTAGTTCAGGTCACCGAGGCCAGCACAAGTCAAAGCCGCCATCGCGCATGGGCAGAACTACCCACATAAGCCCAATTCCAGGATGTCCCCGCGCCCGAATAATGAAAGACTGGGACGCAGTGCATGAACAACCCCAGCCGGAGGTAAATATGGCAGAAGAATCCACGCCCCAGACGTCCACATCGGTTTACCGCAACGGCCATGAGATCGAATGCTGGCTCACGGACATGGACGGTGTCCTGGTGCATGAAAACCAGGCGATCCCCGGCGCAGCGGAGCTCATCCAGCGCTGGGTGGATACGTCCAAGCGCTTCCTGGTGCTGACCAACAACTCCATCTTCACTCCCCGGGACCTGGCTGCCCGTCTCCGGGCGTCCGGACTGGAAGTTCCGGAGGAGAATATCTGGACCTCGGCGCTGGCCACGGCCCAGTTCCTCAAGGACCAGGTCCAGTCCTCGGACTCGGGCAACCGCGCCTACACAATTGGCGAGGCCGGACTCACAACGGCCCTCCACGAGGCCGGGTTCATCCTCACGGATACCGAACCCGATTTCGTGGTCCTCGGCGAGACCCGCACCTACTCCTTCGAGGCGATCACCATGGCCGTCCGGCACATCCTGGCCGGCGCCCGCTTCATCGCCACCAACCCGGACGCCACCGGCCCCTCCAAGGACGGCCCCATGCCCGCGACCGGCGCCATCGCAGCCATGATCACCAAGGCCACCGGCCGCGAACCGTATGTTGTGGGAAAGCCCAACCCCATGATGTTCCGCTCGGCCATGAACAGGATCGACGCCCACTCCGAGACCACGGCCATGATCGGCGACCGCATGGACACGGACATCATTGCGGGCATGGAAGCAGGCCTGCACACGGTCCTGGTGCTCAGCGGCATCACGCAGCGCGAAGAGATTGTTTCCTTCCCGTTCCGGCCGAACCAGATCCTCAATTCCGTGGCCGACCTCAAGAGCCAGATCTAAGAAGGACAACCATGGCTGTGCTCAATCTGCGTCCCCTAGCCGGGGGACGGATCCTTCGGGGGAGCCAGCCGTTCGGCTTGGATGCCGCTGCGACGTCAGCTTTCCTGTCGGAGCACGGCATCCAGGCCATCGTGGACCTGCGCAGCGATCTGGAGCGGTCTCTCGTTCCGTGGATGGTTCCGGACGACGTGAATCACGACGGCGGCCGCGCGCCGTCCGCGTCGGCCCCGCGCGCCGTCGAACTCATCAACAACCCGCTGGACCCGAACGCCGTAGCCGGTTCGCTCCAGTCCGTGCAAACTGCCGAGGACCTGGGCGAGCTGTATTTGGGCTGGATCCGGCTTCGACCCGGCTGGGTTGCTGAGGCCCTGCGGCCTGTGGTGCAGGGCAAACGAACGTTGGTGCACTGCTCGCTGGGCAAGGACAGGACCGGCGTGGTGTCCGCGATTGGGCTCCTTGCCGCCGGAGGGACGGAAGACGAGGTGGTCGCGGACTACGCGGCAACCACTACCAACCTGCCGGATGTCCTGAAGATCATGGCCGAGACATGGCGCCTCAGCGTCCCGTCCACGCCGGCGGAGTATTTCAGCCCCGACCTGATGATCCTGCAGAGCCCTGAAGCTGCGATGCGGCATTTCCTGGCAGGATTCGCCAAGGAATACGGGGATGTCGGCGGGTTCCTGCGCGAGGCGGGCCTGACCGCCGTCGAGATTGACGCGCTGCGCTGACGACAAGCCGCGCTGCCGCTAGGCAGGCCTGATCACCTTGCCGTTGGGCTCACGGTAGGCGGGCTCCTCCGGCTCGGGCGGCAGGGGCAGGAGCTCATTTTGGACCTGTTCCAGCAACGGCCGGTATACGCCACCGTTCCACTGGGGGCTGGCGTGCGCGGGCCGCGCGCCCTCTGTGCTGAGCGTGGGCATCACCATGTTGGCGCCGAAAACCTTGCTCCAGCCTGCGCGTGCCGTTTCATAGTCCACGGTGCCGTCCTGGGAGTTGCCCATGAACGCCATCTTTGCCCCGCCGATCTTGCCCGCGAACCGCAGCCCGTCAAAGTGGTAGATGTAGGCCGACTCCGTCTGGATCAGCACGCTCGAGGGCGCGATCGGCGAAAGTTGTTCCATGGTTTGATCCAGGATTTGCCGCCAGGTGCGCTCGTCCTTATGGACCACGCGCTCCCCCAGCTCATAGCCTCCACGCAGCACGGACGGAATGCGGAACCCATTCTCGTAAAGGAACACGACGCCGTCGAACCAGCTTTGGTCCAGAACGTCCGCACGGCTGAACGGACTCGAATCCAGGACAATCACCTGGGTTTCCATACCGTGCAGTTCCAGCAGGCGCGCGGCGACCTGGGTTGCGAGCATGCCGCCGAAACTGTGCCCGTAAAAATACAGCTTCTCCAACCCAAGCTCGCGGACATGAAGGATGATTTCGCGGACCACCTCGTCCACGTCCAGGCCCAGGTTGGAATATCCGACGGCGGCAAGGCGGCCGCGTTGGTGGAGGGCGGGACGCAGTGAGTTCAGGATCCACTGGGCCTCTTCCCAGCTGGTCTTGTACCCGGGAAACAGGATCCAACTGGCCTTGGGAAAGTACAGGTCCGAATACGGATCGGGCACGCGCAGTATCTTGGTAGCCCGGCGCTCGGCCTGGACGCGGCGGGTGAACAGCATGTCCCCGGCAAGCGCGGCCGAGATGCCCGCGTAGGTGAGGAAGTTGCGGCGCGAGGTCTTCTTGAGCCGGGCAGCGTAAGGCAGGATCCTGGCCCATGAGGCCGGATCCTGTTCCTTGTCCGGTTCCGGAAGGACGGGTGCCGGAGGGTTTTGATCCACCTCCGGCGGCGCCGTGAGCTTCCCTACTTGAACGTCCACGCAGCAAGCATAGGCTTCAACCCGGGCACCTCACATCCCCGCAGTTTGTGTACAGCTAATGCCCTTAAGATGCGCTCTTGAGGGCATTAGCTGTACAAAAACTCCCTAGTCGAGGCCGAGCTCGTCCTTGCCGAAAGCGAAGAGGTAGGGAACGCCGGTTTCGGCTTCGATCTTCTCTTTGGCTCCGGTGTCGCGGTCCACGATCACGGCGACGGCCACCACGTTGCCGCCCGCCTTCCGGACACCTTCGACGGCGGTCAGTGCGGACCCGCCCGTGGTGGACGTGTCTTCGAGGACCACTACGTTACGACCTTCAACCGAGGGGCCTTCCACCTGGCGGCCCATGCCGTAGGACTTCTGGGCCTTGCGGACAACGAAGGCATCCACGGCACGGCCAGCGTCGGCAGCAGCGTGCATCACAGCGGTACCGACGGGGTCGGCACCCATGGTGAGTCCGCCCGCGCACTCAACCCGGACACCGGCGTCGTCGATCATTGCCAACATGACCTGGCCCACCAGCTTGGAGGCCTCGTGGTGCAAGGTGATGCGGCGGAGATCGATGTAGTAGTCAGCTTCCTTGCCGCTGGAGAGGATCACCTTGCCGCGGACCACCGCCAGCTCTTTGATGAGTTCAAGAAGGCGGGCACGGGCAACTGAGGTGTCAGGCGAGGAAGTCATGGCTCCTAGTTTAGTGTGCCGGGATTGGTGTTCAGGAGTTCAGTGTGCAGGCGCCGCCGTAGTGGCCCGGATGACCAGGCGCGGATCCACGATCTGGTCCTGGGATCCGGCCTCTCCTTCCAGTTGTTGCAGCATCTCCTCCATGCATTTGCGCCCGAGTTCTTCGAAGTCCTGTTTGATGGTCGTCAGCGGCGGCATGAAGAAACCGGCTTCCGGCTGGTCGTCGTATCCCACCACGCTGATGTCGCCGGGCACGTGGCGTCCGGCTTCCTGGACCGCGCGGAGAACCCCGACGGCCATCTGGTCGTTTGCCACGAAGACGGCGGTCACGTCGTCGTGCTGGAGAAGCTCCAGACCGGCCCGGTAACCGGAGGCAGCATCCCAGGCGCCTTGGAGCAGAACGCCCGCGTCAAGCCCGGCCGTCTCCAGGGCCTCGCGCCAGCCTTCGATGCGTTCCGCGGCG
Organism: Paenarthrobacter sp. JL.01a; assembly: GCF_025452095.1. Lineage (NCBI taxonomy): Bacteria > Bacillati > Actinomycetota > Actinomycetes > Micrococcales > Micrococcaceae > Paenarthrobacter > Paenarthrobacter sp. JL.01a. The sequence goes on along the minus strand of NZ_CP104877.1, from coordinate 504,372 downwards.
TCGATCCAGTGCGTTGGGCCGGAGATATGCGCGATGCTGTGATGTCCCAGTCCTATCAGGTGCTCCACAGCCAGCCGCGCGCCCAATCGCTGGTTGAGCGATGCCCCCTTCAACGGGTTGCCCGCACCGGCGCCCACCGCCACGATGGGCACCGGAACTGAGACATCGCGCAAGGCTGCGAGGACATCGGGATGCGGGACCAGGATGACAATGCCATCCACTGATTGGCTGCTGAAATGCGCCATGGCGTCGTTGATGCTTTCGCTGGTCACTTCGCGCAGGCTCGCGATACTGACGAAATACCCTGCTTCCCTGCCCGCCTGCTCAACCCCAAGGAGTGTATTGGCCGGCCCGAACTGCCCTGTTTCGCAGGCCAGGACACCTATGGTGCGGGATCGCCGCGTCACCAGGCTTCGCGCGGCCGTGTTCCGGCGATACCCGAGCCGGGCTATCGCGGCCTCCACCCGTTCCCTGGTGTTGTGGCTGACGTTCGGGTGGTCGTTCAGGACTCTCGAAACCGTTTGGTGAGAGACGCCTGCCATCCTGGCGACATCCCCCATGACCGGCGGGCGTGGTGCAGAATCGGGCGCGGCCCCGGGCAAAACCCGGGGCCGCGCTGGGAGCGACTGATCGCCGCGTGGCATCGGAGGCTACTTCGCGTCTACGCCCACAGGCTCCGCTTTTGAAGCGGGGGCCGCTTCGGTAGCTGGAGGCGTGGTCTTCCACTTGAAGCGGCGTCCCATGCCGGATCCTCCGCCGGCACCGGTCCGGTTCTTGTTGAAGATGTCGAAGCCGACGGCCAACAGGAGCACCAGGCCCTTGATGAGCTGCTGGTAGTCAGTGCCGAGGCCGAGGATGGACATACCGTTGTTCAGGACACCCATGATCAGGCCACCGATCATGGCTCCCGCCACCGTACCGATACCGCCCTGGACAGCCGCGCCACCGATGAACGCTGCGGCAATCGAGTCCAGCTCGAACCCGGTACCACCGGCCGGCTGCGCCGAGTTCAGGCGTGCGGTGAACACCAGGCCGGCCAGTGCTGCGAGGACACCCATGTTCACGAAGAGCCGGAAAGTAACCTTCTTGGTCTTGATGCCGGACAGTTCGGCGGCGTGGAGGTTGCCACCGATGGCGTAGGTGTGGCGGCCAAAGATGCTGTTGTTCATCAAGGCCGAATACAGAATCACCAGGACTGCGAGCACGATCAGGACAATCGGGGTTCCGCGGTAGCTGGCCAGCAGGAAGGTGATGATGAGCATCAGGACGGCGATGAAACCGTTCTTGACGGCGAACCAGGCCATCGGCTCGTTCTCGAGGTTGAACTTGCGGCGGACCCGGCGTTCCTTCAGGGCCTGGAAAAGGATGGCTGCAGTGCCGCCAACACCCAGGATCACCGTCAGCCATTCAAGGACGGATGTGCCACCGGAGATGTCCGGAAGGAAGCCGCCGCCCAGGGCACGAAGTTCGTTCGGGAACGGGGTGATCTGCTGGTTCTTGAGGGTGATCAACGTCAAACCGCGGAAGATCAGCATGCCGGCCAGGGTGACGATGAAGGCGGGAATGCCCACGTAGGCGATCCAATAACCCTGCCATGCACCCACCAGGGCACCAACCAGGAGGCACGCCGGGATGGCGAGCCACCAGGCCCAACCCCAGTGCACGATCATGACACCTGCCACAGCGCCAATGAAGCCTGCGATGGAGCCCACGGAAAGGTCGATGTGGCCGGCGATGATGACCATCACCATGCCAATGGCGAGGATCAGGATGTAGCTGTTCTGGACCACCAGGTTGGTGACATTCTGCGGCTCAAGGAGGATACCGTCGGTGAGGACCTGGAAAAGGATGACGATCAGGATCAGGGCGACGAAGATGCCAACCTGGCGGAGGCGGCTTGTGAGGAAGCCAAAGGATTCTCGTAGGGCGGACATGGTGGCTATTCCTTCTCTTGAGTCATGTAGTGCATGAGGGTTTCCTGGGTTGCCTCGGCGATGGGGACTTCGCCGGTGATGCGGCCCGCGGAAAGAGTGTAGATCCTGTCGCAGATGCCCAGGAGCTCCGGCAATTCGGAGGAGATCACGATGACCGCCTTCCCGGATGCCGCCAGCTCGGCGATGATCGTGTAGATCTCGAACTTGGCGCCGACATCGATTCCGCGAGTGGGTTCGTCCAGGATCAGGACGTCGGGATCGGAGAACATCCACTTGCTGAGCACCACTTTTTGCTGGTTTCCACCGGACAGCTTGCCAGTGATGGCAGCAACCGAGGGAGCTTTGATGTTCATGCTCTTCCGGTAGTGGTTGGCTACCGTGGTTTCCTGGTTCCCGTCCACCCAGCCGCGCTTGGCCAACTTGCCCAGGGCGGCCATGGAGATGTTCCGCTTGATGTCCTCGATCAGGTTCAGGCCGTAGTGCTTCCGGTCCTCGGTGGCGTAGGCGATGCCGTGGTCGATCGCGTCGGAAACCGTGGAGGTGTTGATCTCCTTGCCGTACTTGTAGACCTTGCCGGAGACAGCACGCCCATAGGTCCTTCCGAAAACACTCATGGCCAGCTCGGTCCGGCCGGCGCCCATGAGTCCGGCCAGGCCGACGACCTCGCCCTTGTGGACCTTCAGGTTGGCATTGCTGACCACGGTCCGGGAGTGGTCCTGCGGGTGCTGGACCGTCCAGTCCTCGATGCGCAGCACTTCTTCGCCGATGTTGGGGGTCCGGTCCGGGTAGAGGCTTTCAAGGTCGCGGCCCACCATGCCGCGGATGATGCGTTCCTGCGTGATCTGGCCCTGGTCCAGGCGCAGTGTCTCGATGGACTTGCCATCGCGGATGATGGTGACGGCGTCGGCCACTTTGCGGATCTCGTTGAGCTTGTGGCTGATGATGATGCTGGTAACACCCTGGCCCTTCAGGTGCAGGATGAGGTCCAGCAGGTGGTCCGAGTCCTCGTCGTTCAGAGCTGCGGTGGGCTCATCCAGGATGAGCAGCTTGACCTCTTTGGACAGCGCTTTGGCGATCTCCACCAGCTGCTGCTTGCCAACGCTGATGTGTTGGATGGGCGTTACGGGATTCTCGCTCAGACCGACGCGGGCCAGCAGTTTGGCGGCTTCGAGGTTGGTCTTGCGCCAGTCCACCCAGCCGTTCCTGGCTTGCTCGTTGCCCAGGTAGATGTTTTCGGCGATCGACAGGTACGGGCTCAGGGCCAGTTCCTGGTGGATGATCACGATGCCGCGCTTCTCGCTGTCCGTGATGCTCGAAAATTCGCAGGGCTCATTCTCGAACAGGATGTCGCCGTCGAAGGTGTTGTGCGCGTAGACGCCCGACAACACCTTCATGAGGGTGGATTTCCCGGCGCCGTTCTCACCGCAAATGGCGTGAACCTCACCTCGGTTGACGTCCAGGGTGACGTCCTGAAGGGCTTTTACACCGGGGAAAGTCTTGGTGATTCCTCGCATTTGAAGAATGGGTACGTTCATCGTCAATTCCCGCTGACTGGTTGAAAACTTGGCCGGGCCGAGGACTCGACAGGCTCTGGGGATGCTGTGGCCCCGCCGTACTGCGCTGCAGGTAAGTGCACGGCGCAGCCCAGGACGGTGGGGCCACAGGTGGGAAGGTGGTTACTTGACGTCGGCTTCCTTGTAGTAGCCCGAGTCGATGAGTTCCTTCTTGTAGTTGTCCTTGGTGATGATGACGGACTTCAGCAAGTAGGCCGGAACAACCTTGACCTTGTTGTTGTAGGTCTTGGTGTCGTTGGTTTCAGGCTCGTTGCCCTTGAGCACTGCGTCTACCATTTTCACGGCCTGGGCGCCGAGCTGGCGGGTGTCCTTGAAGATGGTGGAGTACTGCTCGCCGGCGATGATGGACTTGACGGAACCCTTTTCGGCGTCCTGGCCGGTGACGACGGGGAGCTTGCCGGTGGAGTAACCGCCGGTGCTGGTCAGCGCGGAAATGATGCCGATGGACAGGCCGTCATACGGGGACAGCACGCCGTCGAGCTTGGTGCCGGAGCTGTAAGCGGAGGTGAGGATGTCTTCCATGCGCTTTTGGGCTACGGGAGCCTGCCAGCGGAGGATGGCTGCCTGCTCGAACTTGGTCTGGCCACTGGGGACCTTCAAGGTGCCCGCATCCATGTACGGCTTGAGGGTGTCCATGGCGCCGGTCCAGAAGAAGTTGGCGTTGTTGTCATCGGGGCTGCCCGCGAAAAGCTCGACGTTGAAGGGGCCCTTGCCGTCAACCTTCTTGCCGCTGGCGTCAATCAGTCCCAGGCCCGTCAGCAGTGAGGTAGCCTGCTGGACGCCAACGGTGTAGTTGTCGAACGTGGTGTAGTAGTCCACGTTCGGGGTGCCGTTGATGAGGCGGTCGTAGGCGATGACCTTGACGTTCTGTTCCTTGGCCTTGGCCAGGACATCCGTCAGCGTGGTGCCGTCAATGGCCGCGATGATGAGTGCCTTCGCACCCTTGGTCAGCATGTTTTCGATCTGGGAAACCTGCGTGGGGATGTCATCGTTGGCGAACTGCAGGTCTGTCTTGTAGCCAAGATCCTTCAAGGACTTCTCAACGTTGGCACCATCGGCGATCCATCGCTCCGACGTCTGCGTCGGCATCGAAATGCCTACCAGTGAATCACTGGGTTTGGCGCTGCTGGAGGACTCCGCCGCGCCTCCCCGGCTGCCGCAGCCGGTGGCTCCGACGGTCAAGGTAAGGACAACCGCTACGGCGCCCAGGAGTTTTTTCAATCTCACGATGCTCTCCTTCCGCGGCAGCAGTGCCGCGAACTCTGATGCAGCCGGAGCATCTGCGCGTCCGGCACGGTGAAGCTGGATATGGCCTGCGTGCTGGGGGCTGTACAGGCCATCGAAAAGGTATTGCGAATGCCATTGTGAACGCTAACAATGCAACGGGTCAAGTGCTGCACATCACAAAATGATTGCAGCTCATTGCTCCGGCCTAAGTACTTGATTTACAACGTTGTTAGCGTTCACAATGGCCCGCTGCGGTACCCGGCCACAGAAAAGCCCGGCATCGCCGTGAAGGCGATGCCGGGCTTCCACGCCGTAGGCCTGGAGGGAGCATCAGCTCTTGATGATAAAGGCACTGAGGGCGCCCACGAGCCCGAGTGACCCAGCAATTCCAAGGGCAATCTGCGTTCCGCTTCCATGGGGTTGAGACGTAATAAGAGCCGCCGCTGCCGCCGCGCCGACGGTTGCCCCAATCTGTCGCGTCGCATTCATGATGCCGCCGACAGAACCTGCTGCCGAAGACGAAATATGGCTGACAGCAAACGCCACCAACGCAGGCAGAGTCCACGACATCCCAAATCCGCACGCCAGCATAGCGACGGCCATGATCAGAGGCTGGTTGGTATTCATGATGCTGATCACCAATAGAAGCGTTCCAATCGTCAAGGCCATCATCCCCAAACGAATGGGAAAGCCGGGACCACGCTTGACGATGATCCGGCCTGTTATCAAGGGATTGAAGGCCATAACTATCGTCAACGGCAGCAATGCCACCCCCGCAGTAGTTGCAGATTGGTCCAAAGTCAGAGGGATGACGAAGAGAATAGTCGTGAGCGCGTAGTTGGCAAAAGCTCCCCAAGCAAAAGTCATCCACGCTACCCGGTTCCCGCGCAGCGCTTCTGGAACAATCGGCGCGTAGCTTCGCTTGTTTCTCCATACAGTCAAACCCAGAAGTAGCAATGAAACGGCACCAGCTATGGCCGCGTTGAGTCCGTGCAGAAGACCAGCCTCAGTGATCGTGTACGTTCCCACTGCCAGAAACAGCGCGAGCAGAAGGTGGGGAACCGGATCAAGTCCTCTTTCCTGCCGGGCATTCGACAGATTGGGACCGATGGTCATGGCCAAGACAACGACGGCGAGTGGAGCGTTGATAACAAAAACGGACCGCCAGCCAAAATTTTGGACCAGGAGGCCACCCAGGACAGGTCCTGTCGCCATAGCAGCGCCGCTTACGGCGGCCCAAATACTCAATGCCTGGGCGCGCCTTCTGGTGTCTTGGTGCAGTCGGGCAATAAGCGCCATGGACGAAGGAATGACTGCCGCGGCCGAGAATCCCAGAAGAGCCCGCAGGGCAACAACTGTCTCGATATTGGGGCTGAGTGCACATGCCAGGGACACGACGCCAAAGGCAAGCGTTCCCGACCTGAAGAGTCTCGCCGGTCCAAACCGGTCAGCTACAGAACCGGCCAATACCAAACTGGCGGCCAGCGCGATGGTGTAGCTCGTATTGGCCCAGCCCACGCCCACCACATTTGATCGCAACGAGTCGATCATGTCGGGTGCGGCCACAGCAAGGACGGTAATGTCCAGGAGGACCATGAAGTAGGCCAATGAGATGCCGAGAAGCGGAGCTGAAACAAGCCGTTGTTTTGCAATCGGCTGCTTGGTGGACACGGTCATGAATCTCCTCTTTTTAGTTCTGGTCTCTACTTCGATGTCGTGACGCGCATCACGCGGAGAAGTAATTCGCGGACTACGCGGGCCTACGTTTTGACGGGTGCAGACAACTCGCGCATGCTGAGACCACACGCCGGAGGTCTTCGACCGATCAACCGCTACCGCACAGTGCTCAAGGCATGCATGCGTCGATGATTGAACCTTCCGATATGAAAGGATCCTGAGATATTGGAATTTCGCCAGGTTCGTACTTTCAATGCAGCGGCCTATCATCGCAGCATCAAGGCCGCAGCCGCCGAACTTCACTTCGCTCAATCGACGGTCAGCGAACAAATCAGCGCCCTCGAAAAGACACTGGGCGTTCAGTTGTTTACCCGCAATCGACATGGATTGACGCTTACCGAGGCCGGTACACAATTGTTCCAACACTCTCAAAACCTCATTCTGTGGGTCGACGAAATTGAGCAAATCGTTACTGGCAAGCAGCCTGCTAAAACGCTCCAAATTGGATCGCTTGAAGCGCTAAGCGCCAACCTCCTGCCGTCTGTTCTTCGCGAGTTTCAGGAGAGGCATCCTGGGACCCGTATCGAGGTCAGAAACGGCAACCGCGGACAGCTCTATGGATTAGTGAGATCGGGCAGGCTGGATGCAAGCATCACCTTCGGTCGGCCACCCGAGAGATTTGACCTGCAGACCAAAGTCATCGCGGAGGACACACTCGTGGTCATCGTCCCCACGAGCCATCCCCTGGCCGACGCCGAAGGCGTGTCGCTGGAAACCCTGCAAAGTGAGCAGTTCATCGTTACGGAGCAGGGTTGCGGATTTCGAGAAATGTACGATGACCATTTGGGGCACCTTGCCGACACGCCTCAGCCAGGAATGGTCGTACAGAACATTGGCACGCTGGCCAGCTGCGTAAGCGAAGGACTCGGTTGCGCCCTGTTGCCCGAGATTGCGATTCGCAGCCTGGTTGCCGCCGATCAGGTCAAATCCGTCAAGGTACTCGATAGAGACTTCAGCTGCACCATCAACCTCAGCTGGCGGCATTCTTCGAAACCACAAGGACCTGACTCGCTGGACCCCTACGTTCGGGACCTTGCCACCCTTCTGCATCGCTTCATAAACAGGACCGCCCATGGCGTCCTTTCAAGGAGAAGTTGAATAAGTACATGTTGATTTCTTAAACAGCTTCAACTGGAAATCGATAATTGGGAAGAAATTTACCATCGGAACAAACGATGCATAATTCGGGAAAAGCGAAGCAAGACTACCTACAGCGAAGTTCCATGCAGGAATTCGGAGGGACGTGGCACAGAGCGACACCCAGCAATCGCACGCGCAGAAAAGCCCGGCACCGCCGTCGTGGCAGTGCCGGGCTTTCGGCCCCTAGGCCTGGAGCAGGGACCCCGCCAAGGATGCCTGCACGTCGCTGACGATGACCTCCACCGGAGAGGTAATGTCCGCGGCAGTTCCGGCTTCGTCCTCCTGCAGGGGTTCGAGGGTGGCCAGTTGGGAATCGAGCAAGGTAGCCGGCATGAAGTGCCCCGGCCGGGAGTTCATGCGCTCGTTGAGAACCTCCCGAGGGCCGTGCAGATGCACGAACACCACGGACGGGTCACCGCTGCGGATGATGTCCCGGTAAGCGCGTTTGAGCGCGCTGCACGCGATCACCAGGGAAGCGTCCGACGCCGGAAAGCGCCTGCCGATTTCGGCCAGCCATGGTGCCCGGTCGCCGTCGTTAAGCGGAGTGCCGGCGGCCATCTTGTCGATGTTCGACTGCGGGTGCAGCGCATCGCCGTCAAGAAATTCGGCGCCGAGCCGTTCGGCGAGAGCGGCGCCGACCGTGCTCTTGCCACAGCCGGCCACCCCCATGACCACGATGTGATGCGTTTTACCAGTCATGGACAGTGCCATCCACAAGCCGGTTGTAGGGCAGGTAGGCCTGCTGGTACGGGTAGGCCGCGGCAGCTTCCTCGTTGAATTCGACGCTGAGGCCCGGGTTGTCGCCCGGGTGCAGGTAGCCGTCGGTGAAGGTCATGGACTGCTCGAAGACCTCGTTGGTCTTGTCCGAGTGCTGCATGTACTCCTGGATGCCGTAGTTGTGGATCGCCAGGCCGACGTGCAGCTGGGCGGCGAAGCCCACCGGGGAGATGTCCGTGGGTCCGTGGAAGCCCGACTTGATCTGGTATTGCGCGGCGAAGTCCATGACCTTCTTCAACGGCGAGATGCCGCCGAAGTGCGTGGAGGCTGCACGGACGTAGTCGATCAGCTGTTCCTTGATGAGGGTCTGGAAATCGAACACGGTGTTGAAGATTTCACCGATGGCCAGAGGGGTGGTGGTGTGCTGGCGGACCAGACGCAGTCCCTCCTGGTTCTCGGCCGGCGTGCAGTCCTCGAGCCAGAAGAGGTCGTACGGCTCCAGGGCCTTGCCCAGCTTGGCGGCCTGGATGGGCGTCATGCGGTGGTGGCCGTCGTGCAGCAGCGGGATCTCGGGGCCGAACTCGTTGCGCACGGCTTCGAACACTGTGGGCAGGTGGCGGAGGTAGGCGCGGGTGTCCCAGTCCTCCTCGAGGGGGAACGCGCCACGGCCGGCGGGTTCGTAGTCGTACCGCTCCCCCGAGGCCTGGGCCTGCGCGGCAACACCGTACACCGCCTTGATGCCGGGAATCGCGGTTTGGATACGGATGGACTTGTAGCCCAGCTCCAGGTGCTCGCGTACCGAGTCAAAGAGGGACGGAATGTCAGAACCGGATGCGTGTCCGTAAGCGCGCAGCCCGTTCCTGGAAGCTCCACCCAGCAACTGGTACACCGGCAGCCCGGCGACCTTGCCCTTGATGTCCCACAACGCCATGTCGACGGCGGCAATCGCCGCCATCGTGACCGGACCACGGCGCCAGTAGGAGCTGCGGTAGAGGAACTGCCACGTGTCCTCAATCCGGTGCGGGTCCTTGCCGATCAGCAGCTGCGCCACGTGCTCCTTCAGGTAGGCGGCCACAGCCAGTTCCCGGCCATTGAGCGTAGCGTCGCCGATGCCCGTCACACCGTCTTCGGTGGTGATGCGGAGCGTGACGAAGTTGCGGGTAGGGCTGGTCACGAAGACTTCAGCGGCAATGATTTTCATGGGTGTGGCTTTCCTTCCAAGGGTTCAGGCGTGGGTGCTGGCAGCGGCAATGCCGTCCTGCTGCCGGTGAAGGTGGGTAACCAGGGCATTGTCCCCGGCAAGGTCAGGGCTGATAAGGGCCAGGAGAGCAGCGGTGCGGTGTTCGCCGTCGTGCGTTTTTGCGGTCCGGATGTCCTCGGCCAGAGGGTCCTGGAAGTCGTCCGTGGCGGACATATACGCAATCCAGGCTGCGATCATGCGGGCGGCGCCGTCTCCGGGACGGCCATCGGCGCGCTCAGCGGCCAGCACGGGCAGGGCGCGCATGCGCAGCTTGGTGGTTCCGTCCATGGCAATCTGGGTCAAATGGTGGGCAATCCGCGAATTGCCGAACCGATCCAGCAGGGCTTGCCGGTATCCCGGAATGTCCAGGCCTTCGTCCGGCAGGTGCCGGGCAGCCTCATCCCAAAAGGTCTCGACGGCGGACCGGCAGACGTCGTCGGACAGGGCTTCCGCCACGGTCGAGTGGCCCCTGACCAAGCCCGCGTACGCGAGGATCGAGTGCGCTCCGTTGAGCAGCCAGAGTTTGCGGTTCTCGTAGGGCTCGATGTCGTCCACGAAAACCGCGCCGGCATCTTCCCAGCGCGGACGCCCGCCCGGGAAGTCACCGCTGAGGACCCAGTTGCTGAAGGGCTCAGCCACGACGGCGGCATCGTCCCGGTAGCCGCACTGTTCGGCTACTTCCATCAGGTCGTCAGGCGTGGTCCGCGGCGTGATCCGGTCCACCGAGGTGCCAACGAAGCTCACCTGTGCACTGATCCATTCAGCCAGGGCCGGCTCCACCGCTTCGGCGATGGCCAGCACAGCCTTGCGGGCAACTGCGCCGTTGTCTGCCAGGTTGTCGCAACTGACGACGGCGATCGGACCGGCACCGGCGTCCTTGCGGGCGGCCAGCGCCGTGACCAAACGGGCCAGCGGGGTGTGCCCGCCCGTCGCCGCATAAGCGGCTTCCGTGATGGTCAGCGTGACGACCGCCGTCGCGGGTGCTGCCACGAGCTCGGCGAGCCGCTCGACGTTGGCACCATCCACCGCTTCCACAATGCTGCCGACGACTTCAAACGTATCTCCCGCGCCGGACCTCTCCACTACCGTGAACACCCCGTCCTGTTCGGCCAGGACCTCCGCGGCGTCGGGCCGGCGTCCGGTGAACGCCGCAATACCCCAGTCGGCCGCGTCTCCGGCATGCTGGGTGTACCAGGCCTGGTGGGAGCGGTGGAAAGCCCCGAGGCCCAAATGCACCATCCGGACAGGGGGCGCGGCCTGCCCCGGAAACGCGGCGGCCCGGGTGAGCCGGGGCCGTCCCTGGCCGGCACTCATAGCTTGAAAACCCTTCGCGGGGAAGAATCGACGACGTCGACAATCAGCTCATGCGCGCGGTCCTCGCTGATGCGGTGCTCGGCAACAAGCCGCGCCAGGAACGAGGCTTCGATCCTGCGGGAAGCATCGTGCCGGGCCGGGATGGAGCAGAAGGCCCGCGTGTCATCGATGAACCCGGAAGAACGGGAGAAGCCAGCGGTTTCCGTGACGGCCGAGCGGAAGCGCAGCATGGCGTCCGGCGCGTCCAGGAACCACCACGGGGCCCCGATGTAGACCGAGGGATAGAAACCCGCGAGCGGTGCGAGTTCACGGGAAAAGACAGTCTCGTCCAGGGTGAAGAGCACCAGGTGGAAGTCCTTGGCCGTGCCGAAGTCCTGCAGCAACGGCCGGACGGCCTCGGTGTAGTTGACGGCGAACGGAATGTCGTGGCCCGTGTCTGCTCCGAAGGCTTCGAAGGTGGGCTGGTGGTGGTTGCGGTAGGAGCCCGGATGGATGGTCATCACCAGGCCGTCTTCCACCGACATCCGGGCCATCTGGTACATCATGTGGGCCTCGAACGCGTCCCGGTCCTGGGCGTTTGCCTGTCCCGAAACTGCCTTCTCGAACAAGGCCGCGGCGTCGGCCTCGTCCAGCTTGAGGGTCGCGGGGGTCCTCACGCCGTGGTCCGCGGACACCGCCCCGTGGTCCACGAAGTAGCGGCGGCGGTTTTCCAGGGCGGTGAGGTACCCGCGGTAGCCCGTGCCGCCGTCGGACGCTTCTGCGGTGAGCCGCTCTACGTTGGCTTGCCACGCCGGGTGGGCGATGTTGATGTACGCGTCCGGGCGGAAGGTGGGCAGTACGCGGCCGTGGAATGACGGGTCGGCAGCGAGCGCCCGGTGGCTGTCCAGGCTGTCCAGGGGATCGTCGGTGGTGGCAAGGACCTCGATGTTGAAATCCTTGAACAGCTCACGGGGGCGGAAACCGGGTTCCGCGAGCTTCGCCGAAATAGCGTCGAAGCTCGCGTCAGCAGTTTCTGCCGACAACTCACCCTGCCACCCAAACACCGACTCGAACTGGGTCCGCAGCCAGTACCCGGACGCGGTGCCGTCGAACAACGGCCAGGCCTCGCAGAAGGACCGCCAGATGTTGCGCGCCCCTGCCTGGGGCTGGAGCTTGTCCAGCGGAACTCCGGAAGCGTGGATCAGCCTGGTGACGTAGTGGTCGGGGGTGACCAGCAAGGCGGCCGGATCCGGGAAGGGCGTGTTCTGCTCTATGACGGCCGCGTCCACATGGCCGTGCGGGGAAATGATGGGCAGGTCCTGGACCCGCTCCAACAAGGCACGCGCGATGCTGCGCGTCCCCGGATCCGCCGGGAGCAGGCGGTCGGGGTGGGTAGCAAGGGATTCGGACATGGATCAGCCTTTCGGGATGGAACCGGCGGAGAGATCGGCGCTGGCAGGAACCGTCAGTCCTGCCAGCTCGGCCACCCGGCGCAAGTACTGAAGGTTGCCTGCTGTACGCTCGGCCAACGGAAGGTCGGTGGAGAAGTCCTCCACGGTCACCCAGTCGTCGTAACCGACCTCGGCGAGCGCCTTGAAGTACGCCAGGACGCTCCCCTGGCCTTCAGCCAGCGGTGCCCACTCGTTGACCCACGCTGCGGCTCCGGACTCGTCCCGCTCCCCCGTCAGGACCCAGCGCGCATTCTTCACGTGGACGTGCGCCAGATATGGTCCCAGGAGTTCGAGGGCGGGCAGCGGAGACTCCCAGCCTTCGATCAACAGGTTGCCGAGGTCGTGGATGACGCCCACGTGCTGGGGATCCAGGCCCTCCAGAAGGCGGCGGGCAGCTGAGGCCGATGAGGTGACCGTCCCGTGGTGCAGCTCAACGAGTGCCTTGACTCCATGGTGGGCCGCTCGGGAGGCAACCCATTCGTAGTGTTCGCGGGTGGCAGCAAACAATTCGGGGTAGGACAGTCCGCTGGGTTCCCCGCCTCCCATGGTGGAGTTGCCCAACGGCAGGACGTTGACCCTGACCTGGCGGGCACCCAAGGCGGCGGTCGCAGCCAGGACGCGCTCGACGTCGTCGTGGTTGTCGCAGCGGGCGTACCCGCCAAGGCCTGAGTATTCCAAGCCGGCGTCGGCTGTGAGCCGGGCAATCCCAGGCAGTGAATCCTCAAGACCGGTCATCGGCCAGGTTGCCTTGTTTCCCGCCCAAAAGCCGGGCTCCGGCGATTCGGCCTGGTCGGTGACGCGCCATTCGATGCCGTGCCAACCCTGTGCGGCAAGCTCAGTGGCGGCTTCCTGCGGCGTCCAGTCGGGCGTCGAGGCCGTGAAGACCGAGAATTTCATGCGGAGACCTCCTCAAAGTTGCCGTTGCCGGTGCGCACCTCAACGTCGTTGTACTTGCCCGCAACCACGTCGGCTATGAGCACGGGGCTGCCAAGCGTGGCCGAAACGTACAGGGCCCGCACGGTCGCCAACGCCCGCACGGCGTCCTCGATGGTGACGCCTGCAGGCCGGCCGCTGCGGATGGCGTCCACGACGTCCCGGTATTGGCGGATGTGGCCGGCGGGATAGACGGTGGGGTCCAGGTTGGATTGCGGCGCCGGTTCAGCGAACTTGGCCAGTTCCTCCTCAGCCTGGTTGCTGGCACCGGGCATGCCCATCGGTCCGCTCTGCGTCTCTTCCTCGGAGGCTGCAGCGTGGAAGAACTGGAGGTTGTCACTGTCGATTACTGCTGAGCCCTTGCTTCCCATGACCTGCAGCCTGACGCTGAGCCCGGGATAGGCGGCGGTGGTGGCGTGGAGGACTGCCAGGGCACCTGATTCGAACGTCACGGTGGCCACGGCGGTGTCCTCCACCTCGACTCCTGTATGTGCCAGGAGGGCGGTCTTGGCACTGATTTCCACCGGGGTGCCAAGGAACCACAGAAGAAGGTCTACGGTGTGGACGCCTTGGTTCATCACCGCCCCGCCACCGTCCATGGCCCAGGTGCCGCGCCACGCTCCGGAGTCGTAGTAGCCCTGGCTGCGGTACCAGCTCACCGAGGCGATCGCCGAGGTCAGCTTGCCAAAGCGCCCGGCGCGCCGGGCCTCGTCCACCACAATGGACGCAGGATCGAAGCGGTGCTGGCTGATGACACTGGCCACCAGGCCCTTCGCTTCTGCCGCTTTGGCTGCCGCCATGATCTCGTCCGTGCGGTTCAGGTTCACGTCCAGCGGCTTTTCGATCACCACGTGCTTGCCCGCGTTGAGTACCTCCAGGGCCTGCTCGATGTGCAGTCCGCTGGGGGTGGCAATGACGACAAGGTCGACGTCGGCACCTGCGAACGCTTCTTCCAGGCTCCGGAAGGTGGCCGGCCGGGCGGCGCCCTGGGCTTCGATGTGCTGGGCCAGGGCATCTGCGGCTTCGGTGATCTCATCCACCAGCGCCGTGACCTGCAGGTCCTCGATCTCGGCAACAGAGGCCGCATGGGTGCGTCCGATGGTGCCGCATCCGGCGATGGCGACGTTGATGATGGGCTTGGACGTTTCGGTGCTCACTTGGTTTCCACTCCTGCTTCGTTTACGACTTTGGCAAAGGCACGGGCTGCCATCCCGAATGCGGTCGGCCCGGAGAATCCTCCCAGGCCATGGGCGCCCGCCAGATGCGGTTCAAGGCTTGCGAAGCCCACGAAACCGTCGGCTTTGAGCGCCTCAACCGTGCGGAGCAGATCGCCGTCGCCCTCACCGGCAGGAACCACGACGCCGTCGGCGAACCGAGCGTCCTTGACCTGCAGGTATTCGAGGTGGGGACGGAGTTTTGCGTAGCCCTCGTCGAAGGGCTTCACGCCCACCTGGACGAAGTTGGCCGGATCCCAGGCGACTTTCAGAGCCGGCGAGTTCACGGACTCGATGATGTCCAGCACGCGGTCGGGAGTGTCTCCGAAAATGTCCTTTTCGTTCTCGTGGAGCAGCACTACGCCGGACTGTTCGGCAACCTCGGCCAGGGCACGCATGCGCTCAATCACGTCGTCCCGGATACTGTCCACTGCCACGCCTTCGCCGTAGTAGAAGGAGAAGATGCGGATGTAACGGGCACCAAGGACCTGGGCGGCGTTGGCAGCCCTGCGGAGGCGCTCAACCTCGTGTTCCACCGGCAGCGTGACATCCACTTTGCCAATGGGCGAGGCGATGGCTGAAACGCCCATGTCCGCCGCGTCCAGCAGCTTCTTCAGTTCCGTCAGCTGCTCGGAGGTCAGGTCAACGATGTTGGTTCCCCAGGCACTGCGGACTTCGATGTGGTTCGCCCCCAGGGCCTGGAGGACTGCGATCTGCAGGACCGGGTCGTCGTCGATCTCGTCTCCGAAGCCCGAAAGCGTCCACTGGACTGTTGCTGGACCGGTCATTGCTACTTAACTCCTCCGGCGGTGAGACCGCCCACTAGGTAACGTTGGAAAATCAGGTAGAGAATCACGACGGGCGCCGCGCAAACCAGCGAAGCCGCCATCATCTGGCCGTACAGGGGAATTGCCCCACCTTCCTGCGAGGCTCCGAAGATCTGCAAGGCTACGGCTGCGGTCTGGCTCTCCGGCCGGGTCATCACCGAAGCAAAGAGGACATCGTTCCAGCCCAGGAGGAAAGCGAAAATGCCCGAGACCACGATGCCTGGCCAGCTGAGCGGAAGGATGATCCGGACCAGGACGCCCACGTTGCTGGCGCCGTCGATCCTTGCCGCCTCTTCCAGCTCACGCGGGAGGCCACGCAGATAGGTGACCATGACCCAGGTGGAGAAGGGCATCGCGAAGGTCAGGTAGGTGACGAAGAGACCCCACTGCGTTCCGATCACCTGGACGCCGAGGTAGCTGGCGGCCGAAGAGAAGAGCACGAACACCGGAAGGACCATCAGGGTACCCGGCACGGACTGCAGCGCCAGGAGCCCGCGAAGGATGGTCAGCCGCCCGCGGAATTGGTAGCGGACCAGGACGTAGGCGATGGATATGGACATGGCTGCCGACACCACGGCGGTGGCACCCGCTACCAAGACGCTGTTTGCAAGGCCCTTCGCCAGGCCAACGCTGGACCAGATTTTGGTGTAGTTCTCCAGCGAGAAGCTGGAGGGCCAAAACTCGCCGTTGGCCACGCCGATGTCGGAATTCACCGAGGCCAGAAAAATGTAGGCAACCGGGATCAGGACGATGGCGCTCAGGACCGTCAAGATGATGGCCAGCATCGGGCCCGGGAGGAGCCGCGTGACCTCGTGCTGCCGCTTTGAGCCGGGCCGGAACGTGGTTCCCGACGGGTCTGGGCGGGACGTGCCGCGGACCGAGGTGGTTGATGCGCTCACTTCTTGCCTCCCGGCGTATCGGCGTCGTCCAGCTTGACGGCGCGAAGGTAGATGAACAGCGGAATGGCGATCAACACCAGGGACACGAAGGCCATGGCGGCGCTGAGGCCGAAGCGGAAGCTCTGAAAGCTGGTGACGTAGGTGAGGATCGGAAGCACTTCGACGTCGGACGGGGCCGGAACGCCGAACAGCACGAACGGGAGGGTGAAGTTGTTGATGTGGTGAAGCATGCCGATCAGGAAAGCCAGCGACAACGGACCCTTGAGGTACGGGAAGATGACGTAGCGAAGCTTGTTCCACCACAGTGCCCCGTCCAGGGCCGAGGCCTCATGGACTTCGTGGTCCACCGACTGCAGGCCCGAAAGTGCCAGCAGGTAGATGAACGGCCAGGAAGCCCAGATCTGGACCAGGATCAGCGTCCAGTACGTTTGGGGTCCGTTCAGCCACAGTCCACCGTCCACTCCGAAGACACCCAGGGCCGAGTTGACGACTCCGTCAGGCTGGAACATGGTCCTCCATACGGTTGCCACCACGAAAGACGGCAGCACGTACGGGATCAGGAAAATCGAGCGGATCAGCGCCCGGCCCTTGAAAGCATTCTGCGTGGCAACAGCCGCTGCGATGCCCAATGGCAAGGTCACGACCATGGCGATCAGCGAGTAGCTCACACTCAGCCACACCGAGTGCAGCAGAGGCGAGTCAGTCAGGGCCTCCACGAAGTTCTCGACGCCGATGAACGGTGCGCTGACCCACTTGCGCAGCGAGTACTGGTCGAGGTTGAGCGTTGACATGTAGATGCCAAGGAACAGCGGGACCACGATGATGATGAACATCAGGAGTCCGCCGGGGATCAGCATCCACAGTGGACGGTTCCGCTCGCTCAAGCCCTTGCGGCGGACAGGTTTCCTGCCACCGCCGCCCGGCTGGAGGGTTCCTGTGCCCGCGGCCGGTGAGGCACCGGCGTCGAGCGCTGGCTCTGTCGACCCGGACCGGGCCAGCTGCCCGCGGGCAGCCGGACCGGACACGGGTTTCATTTCCCTGAAGGAATCAGTGGACATGGGAGACCCTGCCTAGGACTTCGCAGCCCGGTCGAGGGAAGCCTGGCCCTTGGACTGGGCGTCCTTCAGCCGTGATTCCAGGGCGCTCTCGTCAACCGATCCCTTGGCCAGGTCCGGGATGGACTGGACGGTCACGTTCAACAGGCCCAGCTGGATGTCGCCCCAGGCGCCGGTGAACGGAGTTGCCTTCGACTTGCCGGCAGCATCGGCGATCGGCTTCAGCTTCGGATCTGTCAGGGAGGCGAGCGCCTCGGCGTTTGCCGGAAGCTCACCGAAGATCTTCTGGTAGTTCAGCTGCTCGTCCTTGGACGTGATCAGCTCGATGTAGGCGAAGGCCAGATCCTTCTGCTGGGAGTAGTCCGCGACCACGACGTTGTCGCCGGAGAGGATGCTGGCGGCCTTGTCGCCGTCGCCCTTGGGGGAAGATTCACCCGGAGCCGTGGTGGGCATGAGGGCGTACTCGTACTTGCCGGCAATGGCTGACTTGTCCAGGGTGGGAATGGAGCTTGACGTGGTCATCATCAGGTATCCGGCCTTGCCGGAAGCGAAGGCTGCCACTGCGTTGCTGTTGCTCCAGCCGATCGCTGCAGGGTCCACCACCTTGTCCTTGGTGAGCCAGCCGAAGTAGGTGTCGTAGGCCTTCTTGACCGTGGGATCGTCCAGCTTCAGCTTGTTGCCGTCAACCAGCGGGTTGCCTGCCTGCACGGACATGGCCCAAATGAACTTCCAGGGATCGAAGTTGTCCTTGTAGCCCGTGGCAAGGCCGTAGGTACCCGTGCCGGCGTTGGTCATCTTCTTGGCCTGCTCGGCGAGCTCATCCCAGGTGGTGGCGGGCTTGTCGATGCCCGCGGCAGCCAGGATGTCCTTGTTGTAGGCCATGACGAACGGGCGGCTTACGAACGGGATGCCCGCCTGGTGCTCGGCGTCGGGGCCGGAGATTCCCAGCGCGGCCGGGTTGAACCGGTCCTTCCCGCCGATTTTCTTCCAATCGTCGTCGGAAAGGGTCACGAAGGCCTTGGTGGCGTAGGCGGTGGGCGTGAACGTAGTGCCCAGGCTGTAGACGTCCGGGCCCTGGCCGGAAACAACGGAAGTCTGGATGCGGGTCAGTTCATCGTTGGCTGAGGCGAAGGTCTCGAACTTCACTTCCGCCCCGGTCTTTGCCTTGAACTTGGCGGCAATGTCGCTCTGCCACTTCTTCTGCTCTTCCGGGTACTGGTTGTTGACGCCGGTCAGTACATTCAGTGTCTTGCCTGTTCCATCGACGGCACCCCCGGAGCTGGCTGATGTGCCGCTGTTGCCGCTCCCCCCACAGGCCGTCAATGCCAGTGCAGCAGTCAAAGCGACGGCGGCAAGCTTGGCAGATGGTGCAAACCTCATTGTTTCCTCCTTGGATACCCAGCCCGGTAGTGGTCTACGTCACAGGGGCTTTCGGCAACGAGTCTACGAGTCCGGCAACTGTGCGGCAAGCGGTTGCCAAAAGTTGCCATGAGATGGTGCAATCTTTTTATGGCTGAGACAAACGGGCGGGGATCCGCACCCACAATCAAGGACGTTGCCGCCTTGGCGGGAGTGGCCACATCCACTGTCTCCAGGGCCCTTTCCAACCCGGACCGCGTGAACAGGGCAACCCGTGAACGCATCGAGAAAGTGGCCGCCGAGCTCAACTACGTCCCCAGTTCGCAGGCCCGCAGCCTCAGCTCCGGCCGGACCAATGCCATTGCGCTCCTGGTCCCCGACGTCACCAACCCGTTCTACTTCGACATCATCAGGGGCACCCAGAACCAGCTGAAGGCAGCCGGCTATACCCAGTTGCTGGTGGACACCGAAGAGTCGGCCGAGATGGAGGCCGATGCCCTGCAGAAGATGCAACGAACGGCCGACGGCTTCATCCTCGCCGCTTCCCGCCTCACCGACACACAGATTCTCGAGGCGGCATCGTCGCAGGCAATCGTCACCATCAACCGCTCCTCGGCCAACGCTCCCACCGTGGTCATCGACACCCCGGGCGCCGTTGTCCAGGCACTGGAACACCTGACGTCGCTGGGCCACTCCAGGATCTGTTACGTCGGCGGGCCGGCTTCCTCCTGGTCGAACGCCAAACGCTGGAAGACCTTTGAGGAGGAAAGCCGCGACCGTGGACTAACGACCTCCCGCGTGGGTCCCTTCACGCCCAAGACCACATCCGGAGCAGCTGCCGCCGACGCCGCAGCACGAACCGGGGCAACGGCGTGCATCGTTTTCAACGACCTCCTGGCGATCGGCATGCTGCAGCGACTCCGCGAGCGCGGCATCCGCGTCCCCGAGGACATGAGCATCGTGGGGTGCGACGACATCTTCGGCGCCGACTTCTGCAACCCGCCCCTGACCACCATGGCCTCCCCGATCGAGCAGGCCGGACGGGTGGCGGTTTCCATGCTGCTGGCACAGCTGGACCCGCTGAACGCCGGGTCCAGCCGCCGCCTCGCCGTCATGCCCACCCACCTGACAGTGCGCGGTTCAACCGGCCCGGCACCCGAATAACGTCCCGAATAGCTGAATCACCACGCAATATGGTTGAGCGTTCGTGACGCGGCTGACTACTGTTGAACACATGCGCGAACTCCAAGCCAAGATCATTGAGGAAATGGGCGTCCAGCCCCGGATCGATCCTGCGGAGGAGATCCGCAAGCGGGTGGCCTTCCTGAAGGATTACTTGAAGGCGACAGGGACCAAAGGCTTCGTGCTGGGCATCTCGGGCGGTCTTGACTCCACGCTCGCGGGCCGACTGGCGCAGTTGGCGGTTGAGGAACTGGAGGCCGACGGCGTGGACGCCAACTTCGTGGCGGTCCGCCTCCCCTACGGCGTCCAGCACGACGAAGAGGACGCCCAGGCAGCCCTGGACTTCATCCGGGCCAAGACCGAATGGACCTTCAACATCTCCCGCGCCGTCGACGGCTTCGAAGACGAGTTCCTCAAGACCACCGGCGCCGAAATTTCAGACTTCCACAAGGGCAACACCAAGGCCCGCGCCCGCATGATCGCGCAGTACGCCCTGGCCGGGGAACACAACTACCTGGTGATCGGCACCGACCACGGCGCCGAGTCCGTCACCGGCTTCTTCACGAAATACGGCGACGGCGGTGCGGACATCCTCCCGCTGTTCGGCCTCGACAAGCGCCAAAACCGGCAAGTCCTGGCAAAGCTGGGCGCGCCCGAGCGCCTGTGGAAGAAGGTTCCGACAGCCGACCTCCTGGACGACAAGCCCGGCCGCACCGACGAAGACGAACTCGGCATCACCTACGACCAGATCGACGACTACCTTGAGGGCCGCGAGGTACCCGAAGGAGTCGCCGAGACCATCGAACAGAAGTTCCTGCGCACCCGCCACAAGCGCACGGTCCCGGTCACGATCTTCGATACGTGGTGGAAGTAGCGCCCACTCCTTAGGGCAACGCCTTTAACGACGGCGGGTGCGGACTTAGCGATAAGTCCGCACCCGCCGTCGTGCTTTAACCCTCACTCACATCCCCTTGACGCTTCGATATTCACCGATATATCGTTAAGTATCGCCGATACTCCATTGGTGAAAAATATCGAAAGGACGATGCTGTTATGAAAGGCATCCACAATCACGAAGAACACCCCTTCCCGGAACACAGCGAAGGACCCCACGCTCACGGCCGCTTCAACCGAGGCAAAGGCCGGCGTGGTCCCGGCGGACACGGCGGATTCGGACCGGGCCGCGGCCCAGGCTTCGGCCCGGGATTCGGCCCCGGCGGCTTTGGCCCTGGCGGATTCGGTCCCCGCGGCTTCGGCCCCGGCGGTCCGCGCCGCAACCGCGGCGATGTCCGCGCGGCGATCCTCTCGCTGCTCGCCGAAGCTCCATCAAACGGCTATGGACTGATCAAGACCATCGCGGAGAAGACCTCCGGCGCATGGCGGCCCAGCCCCGGATCCGTTTACCCCACCCTGCAGCAGCTGGTTGACGAAGAACTCATCACAGCCGTGGGAGAAGGACGTCGCACGGAATTCACACTGACCGACGACGGCCGCACCTACGTGGCTGAGCATGAAGAGGAACTCGCCAACGCCTGGAACACCGAGGCTGACGGAAACATGCAGGAATTCCACCAAAGCATCGGCAAGCTGATGGGCGTGATCCACCAGTTCCGTGGCGCGGCAACCGACGAACAACGCCGGGCCGCCATCGAGAAGCTCGACGAGACACGCCGCGCGCTCTACCTGATCCTGGCCGACTAATGGCTCCCGCCTTTCCCTTGACCTTGACGTAACGTCAACCTTTACTGTCGAAGAACAAGCAAAGGGACGGAGGACGGATGGACTGGTCAATCCAGGAAATCGCAAGGATCGCGGGAACCACCAGCCGCACACTGCGTCACTACGACGACATTGGGCTGCTCAAACCGAGCCGGACCGGCCACAACGGCTATCGCTACTATGACGGTCCGGCTTTGGTTCAGCTCCAGCGCATCCTCCTGCTCCGCGAACTGGGGCTCGGCCTCCCGGCCATTGGCGAGGTGCTCCACCGCGAGACCGACACCGTCAAAGCCCTGAAAAGCCACTTGGAGTGGCTTGCGCATGAACAGGACCGGCTGGCCCGGCAAATCGCCTCTGTTCGGCAAACAATCGACACAATGCAAGGGGATGGAAAGTACATGGCACAGGACATGTTCGATGGCTTCGACCATACGCAGTACAAGGACGAGGTCGAGGAGCGCTGGGGCAAGGACGCCTACGCCGCCGGCGACTCCTGGTGGCGCGGCATGAGCGCCGAAGAAAAGCAGCAATGGAAGGAACGCGTCCAGAAGCTGGGCGCCGACTGGACCGCGGCCGCAGAATCCGGCGCCGCCCCTGACAGCGCCGAGGCGCAGGACCTCGCGAAACGTCACGTCGAGTGGCTCCGCGGCATCCCGGGAACGCCGACGGCGGCACCTGGCGGGGACGTCAAAGGTTACGTCACGGGACTCGGCGACATGTACGTGGCGGACCCGCGCTTCGCCGCGAATTACGGCGGGGAATCAGGGGCCACCTTTGTGCGCGACGCCCTAAGGATCTACGCGGAAGGAAACCTCTAGGCAGTCAAGATGCGCTGGCCTTGGTTTGGCAATAGTCTGGCCAAATGGGTACAAGCACCGCTAAAACCGGCGAACAGGCTGACAGGCAAACACGCATTCTCGAAGCGGCCCTGGAACTTCTGTCCCGCCACGGAATCTCGGGCATCAATATGCGTGCAGTGGCCCGTGAAGCCGGCGTTGCACTGGGGCTCGTGAACTACTACTACGAAGACAAACCCAGCCTGATCCGCGCGGTGCTGCACCAAATCGAAGAGCATGACCTCCTGCTGGTGGAGCCGTCCCCCTCCATGGGTCCCGACGAACGACTCCGGGAATCCCTGCGGCGCGTCGCCGACCCCGGCCTCCTGACCACCCCGTACCTCTCCCTTCGCCTCCATTTGTGGGCCCTGGCTCAGGCAAATGAGGAATTCGCAGAAATCAATGCCGCAGCCTTTGACCGGTACCTTCAGGGACTCGCGGCGCTGATCGGGAATGCCGTCCCTGGGCTCTCGCCCGAAGAGTGCAAGGATCGGGCGGCCGACGTCGTGGTGGTGCAAAACGGCATGTGGCTCACCACCCTGCTGGGCATCGACAAGGCAGCCATCGAGAGGGGTATCGCCCGTACGGAACAGATTGCGTTTGGCCAGACACCGGAGATCTGAGGCTAGCTTAATCACCACTGCCTTCTGAAGCCCCGGCCCTCAGGCACCGGCTGAGCCTATGCTGGACACCATGGACAGTCCCTTGGCACATTCGCCGGTTCAACCCGTCAAGTCGCTGCTTTACTGGCGCAAAAGCAAGGTCAACGGAGCTGCGACCGTCCCGGTAATCCTGGCTCTCGATCCCTCCGGAATACTGAGCATGAAGGATGTCGGGCTGGAGCTGGTTTTCGCAGCGCCTGTGAGTCAGGTCGCAGTCCGCTTCACCAGCTGGGGAACAATGGTGGTTCAGGCCCAAGGCCGGCAGCACGACATCGTCGGCGTCGGCGCATCACTGTCCCCCAGCCCCTCCCCAGAGCAGTTGGATGAACTTGCCGCAGGGCGGTCAGGGAACGCTGGCAACGACGGAACAGCTACGCGGCTGGGTTCCTCAGGTGCAGCGCTCAGCGCGGTGGACGGCATCGGAACAGCTGCAGGAGCGGCCGGAGGTATCGCCATGGAGTACGCCTACTTCCGGGGTCTGGAAGCAGTCAAGGCGTGGCAGGAAACCCTGCCTTTGGCCGGGGCCTCCGTAGAGAAGAGTTCCATGAAGGCCATGAAGTACTTCACGGCTGCTGTCCTCGCGGCCTTGGTCATGGCGTTGGTTGTCGGCCTGCTCATCAAGTAGCGTCGGCCTATTTACTCCACCGTCACCATCACCGACGGCCAGCCCGAGGCACCATCCGGCACCGGATCGGCCCGCTTTTCCGTTTGGACTTCGCCGGTGCCATCAGTGGCCCTGGCCTTGACGTAGTGGA
This sequence comes from Paenarthrobacter sp. JL.01a, assembly GCF_025452095.1. Classification (NCBI taxonomy): domain Bacteria; kingdom Bacillati; phylum Actinomycetota; class Actinomycetes; order Micrococcales; family Micrococcaceae; genus Paenarthrobacter; species Paenarthrobacter sp. JL.01a. Next base: position 480,618 of record NZ_CP104877.1, on the reverse strand, counting down.
TGCCGGGCGTGGCGTCCCACTCAAATGACCACTGGCGCCACGTGATGGTGGATGCTTCGTCGGAGAGCGTTGCTTCCATCCATTCGCCGTCGTCGATCTGGACTTCCACCTTGGTGATGCCCCGCGTTTGCGCCCAAGCGGTGCCACCGACGGCAACCTTCCCCGGAGGGAACTTCGCGAAGGATTTCGGCACATCCACACGCGCCATGGTCTTGATGGGGCCGCGTTCGGACCAGCCGCGTTCAGTCCAGTAGGCCTTTGCGTCCGCGAACCGGGTGACTTCCAGCTCCACCACCCACTTGGTAGCTGAGACGAACCCATAAAGCCCCGGGACCACCATCCGCACCGGGTAGCCGTGCTCCACCGGAAGTGGCTCGCCGTTCATGCCGATGGCCAACATGGCGTCCCGGTCATCCTGCAGGACCTCCAGAGGGGTGGAGGCACTGAAGCCGTCGATGGACTTGGAGAGCACCATGTCGGCCCCCTCCTTCGGCTTGGCCCTGGCAAGGACTTCCCGGATGGGCAGGCCCAGCCACTTGGCGTTGCCCGCCAATTTTCCGCCCACCGGGTTGGACACGCAGGTGAGGGTCACGTGCGACTCGATCAGCTCGGCGTCGAGAAGATCCTGGAAGTTCATGGTGACTTCCTGCTCAACCATGCCGTGCACGCGTAGTTCCCAGTCTTGGACATTGATCTCGGGGACGCTGAGGGCCGTGTCAATGCGGTAGAACTCGCTGTTCGGCGTCAGCCAGGGAAAGACGCCCGGGACCGGGGATTGAACACCTGCAGGCACAGGCGGCGCGGCCTTCATAGGTGACGGCAGCCGGAGCGCATCCCTGGCCTGAGCCACGTTGTTTCGCGCGGAACTCAGCAGCCTCCCGCCGGTTGCCGCGATTCCGGCAGCAACGGCGGTGATCCCGGCGGCAGCGAAAAAACGACGGCGGCTGGTACCAACAGTTCCGGCGCGGGCGCTCCCGAGGTGGTCGCCGGCGTCGGCCGCTTGATCGGCGGGAGCCTCAGGCCACGGCTTCAGCCCCCACAACGGAACCATCAGGCGGCGCAGTACGAACAAGCCGGCCAGGGTTCCCAGAATGGAAGGGATGGCGTTAAGGGGTCCCACGCCGGCACGGGTCAGGACGCAGGCCACAATCACCGCCCCCATGAAGAGCACCCCCAGCACGCCCAAAGCCCATTTGCGGTAGGCCACGATGCCCAGTACGCAGGCAAGAACGGCGATCGTCACGCCCATCCCGACAAACAGGGCAGCTTTGTCGTTGGTACCGAACGTCGCGATCGCAAAGTCCTTCAGCCACGGCGGCGTGAAGTCGATGAACGTCGATCCCAGCGCAAAAAAGGGCGTTGCCCTGGCGGTGAAGAACGCGCCGATCAGCTCCGCGACGGCGAGCACGACGCCTGCCGACACCACTCCTGCCAGCGCAGCCATGCTGTGGGTACCTCTTGTCCGGGATCCAAGCTTTTCCATGCAAATGATTCGGAGCCGCCGGGAGCAGGGATGGGTGCCACACCTCCGCCACATAAAACCGAGATTTGAACATCTGTTCATAATTTTCCTTGAACAGATGTTCAAGATGAACTACTCTGCTTCGTATGACCCAAGCCACATTTTCCGACTCCGCTGCCACGCTTTTCATCAACGGCTCCTGGGAGCCATCCGCGTCCGGCACGGTCCGCCACATCCACAACCCCGCCGACGGCGAGGTGGTCGCCACTGTGTCCGAGGCCGGCCCCGACGACGCAGAACGCGCCATCGCCGCAGCCCGCGCAGCCTTCGATTCCGGCGTATGGTCCTCCGTGCCGGCACCTGAGCGCGGCGCATTCCTGCTCAAGGTTGCCGCCGGCCTGCGCGAACGCCGCGAGAAGTTCGCCCGCGCAGAATCCCTCGACACCGGCAAGCGCATCGTCGAAAGCCGGATCGACATCGACGACATCGCCGCCTGCTTCGAATACTTCGGCAGGCTCGCAGGCCAGCAACCGGGCCGCGTCGTCGACGCCGGAAACCCTGACGTCGTCAGCCGGATCGTCTACGAACCCGTAGGTGTTTGCGGGCTCATCACCCCGTGGAACTACCCGCTGCTGCAGGCAGCCTGGAAGATCGCCCCCGCACTGGCCGCAGGTTGCTCCTTCGTCCTCAAGCCGGCGGAACTCACGCCCTCGACGGCCATCCTCGCCATGCAGCTGCTGAAGGATCTGGGCCTCCCCGACGGCGTCGCGAACCTTCTGACCGGACCCGGCCGGAAGGTGGGCGCACCGCTCACGGAACATCCCGACGTCGACCTCGTCTCCTTCACCGGTGGCCTGGAAACCGGCAAGAGCATCGCCGCGGCCGCCGCCGCCACGGTCAAGAAGGTAGCGCTCGAACTGGGCGGCAAGAACCCCAACGTCATCTTCGCGGACGCCGACTTCGATGCCGCCGTCGACAACGCCCTCAACGGCGCCTTCCTCCACTCCGGCCAGGTCTGCTCGGCAGGCGCCCGCCTCGTGGTGGAGGAGTCCATCGCCGAGCGCTTCGTTGACGAGCTGGTCCGCCGCGCCGAAGCCATCCGCCTGGGCGGCCCCTTCGATGAAGACGCCGAGACCGGCCCGCTGATCTCCGCAGAGCACCGCGCCAAGGTCCACGAGTACGTCCAGCGCGGCATCGCCGAAGGCGCGCGGCTGCGGACCGGCGGTTCGGCACCTGAAGGCGGAAAGTACGACGCCGGCTTCTACTACCAGCCGACCATCCTGGACCGCGTCACCCGCGGGATGTCCGTGGTCACCGACGAGGCCTTCGGTCCGGTGGTGACGGTGGAAACGTTCAGCACCGAGGACGAAGCCGTGGCCATTGCGAACGACACCATCTACGGCCTGGCCGGAGCTGTCTGGACCCAGGACGCGGGCAAGGCACAGCGCGTGGCGGGCCGGCTCCGCCACGGCACCATCTGGATCAACGACTACCACCCCTACCTCCCGCAGGCGGAGTGGGGCGGGTTCGGCGCATCGGGAGTGGGCCGGGAGCTCGGCCCCACCGGACTGGCCGAGTACCAGGAAGCCAAGCACATCTACCAGAACACCAACCCCCAGGTCACTGGCTGGTTCGCTGACCGCGGCAAGGAGAACTAGATGCACTTCGACAACATTGAGGACCTCGGCGAGCGCGTCTTCGACTACGTCGTCATCGGCGGCGGGTCAGCGGGCGCAGCTGTAGCCGCCCGGCTGAGCGAGGATCCGGACGCCACGGTCGCGCTCGTTGAAGCAGGCCCGGATGACCGCAACCTGCCCGAAATCCTGCAGTTGGACCGCTGGATGGAACTCCTGGAATCCGGCTACGACTGGGACTACCCGATCGAACCGCAGGAAAACGGCAACTCCTTCATGCGCCACGCCCGGGCAAAAGTCATGGGCGGCTGCTCCAGCCACAACTCCTGCATTGCCTTCTGGGCGCCCCGTGAGGACCTCGACGAGTGGGAATCAAAGTACGGTGCAGCAGGATGGAACGCCGATGCCGCCTGGCCGCTGTACAAGCGCCTTGAGACGAACGAGGACGCCGGACCGGACGCTCCTCACCACGGAGACTCGGGTCCCGTGCACCTCATGAACGTGCCCCCGGCCGACCCCGCCGGCGTCGCACTTCTGGACGCCTGCGAACAGTCGGGCATTCCGCGGGCGAAGTTCAACACCGGCACCACTGTGGTCAATGGCGCGAACTTCTTCCAGATCAACCGCCGCGCCGACGGAACCCGTTCCTCCAGCTCGGTGTCCTATATCCACCCCATCGTTGACCGCCCGAACTTCACGCTCCTGACGGGCCTGAGGGCCCGCCAACTGGTGTTCGACGCCGACAAGCGCTGCACCGGCGTCGACGTCGTCGATTCGGCGTTCGGCCGCACCCACCGCCTGTCCGCCCGCCACGAGGTCATCCTCTCCACGGGCGCCATCGATTCGCCGAAGCTGCTTATGCTTTCCGGCATCGGCCCGGCAGCGCACCTCGCGGAGCATGGCATCGAGGCACTTGTGGACTCCCCCGGCGTGGGTGAGAACCTGCAGGACCACCCTGAGGGTGTGGTGCAGTTCGAGGCGAAGCAGCCCATGGTCCAGTCCTCCACCCAGTGGTGGGAGATCGGCATCTTCACGCCCACCGAGGACGGACTGGACCGTCCGGACCTGATGATGCACTACGGTTCGGTTCCCTTCGACATGAACACGCTCCGGCACGGCTACCCCACCACCGAGAACGGCTTCAGTCTCACCCCGAATGTCACGCACGCACGCTCCCGCGGCACCGTGCGCCTGCGCAGCCGGGACTTCCGCGACAAGCCCATGGTGGACCCGCGCTACTTCACGGATCCGGAGGGCCACGACATGCGCGTCATGGTGGCAGGCATCCGCAAAGCCCGCGAGATCGCCGCGCAGCCAGCAATGGCCGAGTGGACGGGCCGCGAGCTCTCCCCCGGCGTCGAGGCTCAGACCGACGAGGAATTGCGGGAGTACATCCGCAAGACCCACAACACGGTCTACCACCCGGTGGGAACAGTCAGGTTGGGAGCTTACGACGACGAGATGTCGCCTTTGGATCCGGAGTTGCGGGTCAAGGGAGTCACCGGCCTGCGGGTCGCCGATGCGTCCGTCATGCCGGAGCATGTCACGGTCAACCCGAACATCACCGTCATGATGATTGGTGAGCGTTGCGCCGACCTCATCCGCGCCAGCCGTACGGAAGAAACCACGACGGCGGATGCGGACTTCAGCCTGTCGCTTGCCTGAGTCGTAACACCGGAATCTTTTGAACATTTGTTCATGCAAACTCTTGAACGACTGTTCAAACTGAACTAACCTGCTTTTCATGACCCACGCCACACCTACAGGGTGCTGGCCTGGCGGACCTGGCCCGGGCGCCGACTACATCGAGCGCCCGGCCAGCCACGCAACATCAACGGGGGAAACAGCCGGAGGCACACCGTGGTGCCCGGCCTTTTGATTCGACTGCGACCAATGGTGGCCGCAAGTCATCACCATTCGTGCATGTCTGAGTTAGGAGTTCGAATGTCAGAACCCAGCAAAACAGGACCCAGCAAGAGCGATACGAGCGGAATGGACGAGTTTGGCTATGCCCAAACCCTCGACCGCAGCATCGGTAAGTTTGCCAGCTTCGCGGCCGGCGTCAGCTACATCTCCATCCTCACCGGCGTTTTTCAACTGTTCTACTTCGGCTTCTCCACGGCCGGCCCTGCGTATGCGTGGTCCTGGCCCATTGTCTTTGTCGGCCAGCTGATGGTCGCGCTGTGTTTTGCGGAACTCGCAGGACGCTACCCGGTGGCCGGTTCGGTCTACAACTGGGCCAAGAGACTCTCCACGGGAACGTGGGCATGGCTGGCGGGATGGCTGTTGCTGCTGTCCTCCATCATGGCCCTGGGCTCCGTGGCCCTGGCCCTCCAGATCACCCTGCCGCAGATTTGGAGCGGCTTCCAAATGGTTGGCGATGGAACTGGTCCATACGACTTCGCCGTCAACGGCGTCATCCTGGCCAGCATCATGATCGCCATCTCCACTCTCATCAACGCGTTCGGCGTGAAGCTCATGACCATGATCAACAGCGTGGGCGTGTTCGTGGAACTCGTTGCCGCCGTCCTGCTGATCGTCGCCCTCCTCTGGCACGCAGTGCGCGGACCGGAAGTCCTCCTGGACACTGCGGGCTTCGGCGAAGGACACCCGCTCGGCTTCTTCGGGGTCTTCCTTATCGCCGCCATGGCGTCCGGTTACGTCATGTACGGGTTCGACACCGCAAGCTCACTGGGGGAAGAAACCAAGGACCCCAAGCGCACAGCTCCCAAGGCGATCCTGCGTGCGGTGACAGCATCCTTCCTGCTGGGCGGCCTGCTCCTGCTGGGCGGAATCCTGGCGGCTCCGGACCTGTCCGATCCCAAAATCGGAGCTGCCGACGGCGGCCTCCAGTACATCGTGCTCTCCGTACTCGGCGGACCCTTCGGCAAGGCCTTCCTGGCCTGCATCGTGGTGGCCGTCGTCGTCTGCACCCTGGCCGTCCACGCGGCCGCCATCCGCATGATGTTTGCCATGGCGAGGGACAACAACCTTCCTTTCAGCCGCCAGCTCAGCAAAGTGCACCCCACCCGGAAAACCCCCACGGTGGCCGCAATCGTCATCGGCGTCGTCGCTGTCATTCCACTCATCGTCAACATCTCCCAGCCTGCAATCTTCACCATCCTCTCCAGCATCAGCATCGTGTTGATCTACCTCTCCTACCTGCTGGTCACGGTACCGATGCTGCGGCGCCGGTTCCTCAAGAAGTGGCCCCTGAAGGACGACGGCTCCGAAGCCGGATTCAGCCTTGGCAAGTGGGGCCTGCCCATCAACATCCTTGCGGTCCTCTGGGGCGGAGCCATGACACTGAACCTGGTGTGGCCACGGCCGGAGATCTACAACTCCGTCCCGCCGTTCGAGTGGTACCTGCAGTGGGGTGGCGTGATCTTTGTTGCCGCCGTCGTGGTGGGTGGCACGCTGCTCTACCGCCTGCGCATCAGGCACAACACAGGAGTGCTCGCCGAACACGCTGCAGCACCGGCTCCGTCCGCCACCGCGGAACCGGCCGACCCCAGCCCCTCGGAACCAGGGCCATCCGGTTCCGCCCTGTCTGCGGCCCGAATTTCCTAGCGAAGGCCCTTCGGGTACAGGCACAACCATTGAGGGTATCCTCCCGCCAACGCACTACCGGCGCGGGGATGCCCTCAGCCATTTAAGGAAAAGATCGTGCGGCGTCGACGGTAAGGCATGGCAGAACCAGCGCGGCCCATCGCTCCCGTACAGGCTCCGGCTGGTCCAGGGGCGCCGCCGAAATGAGCATGTAGATATCAGTGACGCTGAGATCCCGACGGACCTGTCCGGCTGCTATGCCCATGTCGATGAGCTCCGACAACGCCGCCGCCGCGCGTGTTTCGTCAATGTCCGCGGCCGCACCGAGGGCAGGAGCCGCAGATTTCGCGGCGGCATTCAGTGCAGAAATCCGAATGACCTCGCGCAGGAACGAGACCAAAACCGTCAAAGGAGATCCACGCCCTTCCCTGGCATGGTCCCGGGCCGACTCAGCCTCAACAGTTATTCGCTCGACATACTCAGCCAGCACGGCACCCACGAGATCTGTCTTCGTCGGAAAATGCCGGTACAAAGTACCGACGGCAACACCGGCAGTACCTGCGATAACCTCCATCCCCACGTCAGGTCCGTGTTCCGCGATTTCCGTCCGGGCCGCTTCAAGGATCTTCGCCCGGTTCCGGATCGCATCGGCGCGCATGGGGCGCTGGTTAGTCACCAAAAAATTTCTCCTGCCACGACTTGCACGAAAGTGAATGCGGGTTCATTATTTAAGTGAACCATGATTCATCTTACGGCAGGAGAACAGCCATGACCACCAAAACCGCGCTCGTCACCGGAGCTTCGTCCGGAATCGGGGAAGCTACCGCCCGAAAACTCCAAGCCCTGGGTTTTACCGTTTACGGCGCTGCACGGCGCACCGATCGCCTCCAGAGCCTGGCCGCCGACGGCAACCGTACGCTGGCCATGGACGTCACCGATGACGCCTCCATGCGGGCCGGCATCGACCACATCATCGCCGACGCCGGACGGATCGATGTCCTGGTGAACAACGCCGGCTACGGCTCCTACGGTGCCTTGGAAGACGTCGACATCGATGAAGGTCGCCGCCAGTTCGAGGTGAACGTTTTCGGAGCCATGCGACTGGCCCAGCTGGCCCTGCCCCACATGCGCGCCCAACGCTCGGGGACCATTGTGAACATCACGTCCATGGGCGGAAAGATCTACACGCCATTGGGTGGCTGGTACCACGGCACCAAATTCGCCCTCGAAGCACTGAGCGACTGCCTTCGACTGGAGGTCAAGCCCTTCGGCATCGACGTCGTCGTCATCGAGCCCGGCGGCATCGCGACGGAATGGGGCGGGATCGCCGCGGACTTCGTGGAAGAGACCTCCGGAAACGGCGCCTATTCCGCCCAGGCACACGCGGTTGCCAAGTCGCTGAGGTCGGAGGCGAACGCCAACCGCAACTCTCCGCCGTCGGTGGTCGCCGATGCCGTTGCCAATGCAGTGACGGCGTCGAAGCCGAAGACAAGGTACGCCGTCGGGTTCGGAGCCAAGCCGCTCATCGCCGCCCGGGGGCTGCTGACCGACCGTCAATTCGATGCGGTCATCAGCCGGGCCGTCGGCGTGCCCACCTCTTAGACGAACGCCGACTTTCCCGTCACGGCGCGAGCCACGATCATCGAATTGATCTCGTAGCTGCCCTCATAGGTGTAGAGGATTTCGGCGTCTCCGAAGAGCTTGCCCATCTCATAATCTGTGGTGATCCCGTTTCCCCCAAGGAGGGAGCGGCCCATCGCCACGGAGGAGCGCGCCAAGCGGGTGGTGGTGGCCTTGCACATGGCGGCCTGGACCATCTCAAGCTTGCCTGCCTGCTGGATGCGCCCCAATTCAACCATCATCGACAAGGACGCATTGGCGTTGCCCAGGATGTCGGCGAGCTGCTGCTGCACCAGCTGGAACCGCGCGAGTTCCTTACCGAACTGCTTCCGCTCCAAGGCGTAGGCCCGGGCTATATCAAAGGCAGCCAACTGGATGCCGGCAGCCTGCCAGCCCACCCAGGCACGGGAATCCCGCAGAAGGTCATTGGCGCGGGAGAACTCGCTTGCGCCGGGCAGCAGGTTCGACGCCGGGATGCGGACCTCGTCCAGGACGATGTCCGCGTTCTGCATGATGCGCAGGCCGATCTTGTTTGAGATCTTCGTGGCGGAGTAGCCGGGGCGGTCGGATTCCACGATGAAGCCCTTGATGTGGCCATCGGAGAGATCCCGGGCCCACACCAGGGCGAAGTCGGCAATTGTGGCGGCCCCTATCCAGCGCTTGGCACCGTTGATGACCCATTCGCCGCCGTCGCGCCGCGCCGTCGTCGAAAGTCCTCCCGCGATGTCCGAACCGTGGTCCGGTTCGGTCAACGCGAACGCTCCCAGCTGCGTGAACGCCTCCAGGCCGGGCAGCCAGGTGCGCTTTTGTTCCGGGGAGCCGAGCTCGTGGATCATGCCGACGATGAGTTCATTGTGGATACCCACCAAGGCCGAAAGCGAGACGTCGGCCCGGGCCACCTCGGTGTACATCAGGCCCTTGAACAGCTGGGAAGAGCCGTCGGTTTGCAGCCCACCCAGCCCGTACCCGGCCATTTCAGCGAGCAACCCAAAGGGAAATTCCTCCCGGTTCCAGTATTCGATGCTGGCTCCGCGGATCCGCTCCTGCAGGAAGTCCCTGGTGCGCAGATACCGCTCGCGCTCACCCTCGGGCAGCAGATCAATCACGTGCATGAGGTCCGCCTCCGGGTAAGGAGGGAGGACGCGTTCCGACGCTGGACCGCTGGTAACGGTGGCGGCAGCTTTTTGATCGAGCATTGGACCCCTTCGTCATGTCCCGGGAGGCTCTTCCAAACCCTTGGATGTCCTAGTATATTGCAAGGTGATGTGGATCACTAGGCGGGATGCCAAGGCAACGATGCCGGGCAACCCGAAGGCGAAAGGCGGACTATGACAGTCACAGAGGACTTCCGTGCGGCCCGTGACCGGCTGCTGGAACTGCGCGAAGACTACGCAACGGCCCACAAGGAATTCCAATGGCCACGGTTCGAGGAGTTCAACTTCGCCCTCGACTGGTTCGACCAGCTGGCCGCCGATCCTGGCAGGGGCGGGCAGCCCGCCCTCGTAATCGTCGAACAGGACGGCAGCTCCACGCGGCGCACGTTCAAGGAACTCTCTGAGCGGTCCTCCCAGCTCGGCAACTGGTTGCGGGAACAGGGCGTCAAACGCGGCGACCACATGATCATCATGCTCGGCAACCAGGTGGAGCTCTGGGAGCTCATGCTGGCCGGCATCAAGCTGGGCATCGTCATGATCCCCACCACCACCCTCATGGGCGCCCGGGATCTGCAGGACCGGGTTGAGCGCGGCGGCGCGGCTTGGGTGGCCGTCGGCAGTGCAAACATCGGCAAGTTTGCCGCCGTCGAGGGTGACTACCAACTCATTGAGGTGGGTGCGGAACGCACCAGACCGGATGCCAAACACTACACAGATTCTTACGACGCCGGCACGGACTTCACGCCCGACGCCCCCACGCGCGCGGATGAGACGCTCCTGCTCTACTTCACCTCCGGTACCACCTCCCGTGCCAAGCTGGTGGAGCACACTCACACGTCCTACCCCGTGGGCCACCTGTCCACCATGTACTGGATCGGTCTGGAACCGGGCGATGTCCACCTGAATGTGGCCTCCCCGGGTTGGGCCAAGCATGCGTGGTCCAACGTCTTCACGCCGTGGATCGCCGAGGCAACCGTCTTCATTTACAACTACGACCGCTTCGACGCAGCCGCCCTCATGGCACAGATGGGCCGCGAAGGCGTCACCAGCTTCTGCGCCCCGCCCACCGTGTGGCGCATGCTCATCCAGGCTGACCTGAAGCAGCTGACAAGCCCTCCCCGGAAAGTGGTTTCGGCAGGAGAGCCGCTGAACGCGGAGGTCATCGGCCAAGTGGAGGAAGCCTGGGGCGTGACAATCCGGGACGGCTTCGGCCAGACCGAGTCCACGGTCCAGATAGCCAACACGCCCGCGCAGCCGGTGAAAATCGGCTCGATGGGGCGCCCACTCCCCGGGTACGACGTCGTCCTGGTGGACCCGCTCACCGGTGAAGAAGCCGACGACGGCGAACTCTGCTTGCGCTTGGACCCCCGGCCCGTGGGGCTCATGAAGAGCTACTTTGGCGACGAGGCGAAAACCGCCGATGCCTTCCGGAATGGCTACTACCACACAGGCGACATGGCCAGCCGGGACCCCGACGGCGTGATCACTTACGTTGGCCGTGACGACGACGTTTTCAAGTCCTCGGATTACCGCTTGTCGCCTTTCGAGCTCGAAAGCGTACTGATCGAGCACCCCGCAGTGGCGGAGGCCGCCGTCGTACCGTCCCCTGACGCGGTGAAGCTGTCGGTTCCGAAGGCCTTCGTGGTGCTGGCCGCCGGCTACGAAGCCGGTCCTGCGGTGGCGGAAGACATCCTGCGATACTGCCGCGAACACCTGGCACCGTTCAAGCGGATCCGGAGGCTCGAATTCGGCGAGCTGCCCAAGACCATTTCGGGCAAGATCCGACGGGTTGAGCTCCGGGGATCTGAAGTCCAGCGGCATGGAGACGGTCCACTGCCTTCGGGTTTGGGCGTGGAATATACCGAAGAAGAGTTCCCGAATCTGAAAGACTAGGCACGTCGAGCAGCCGGCACCCCACCACTAGGAGGCCCATGGGCACCCCACTCCCCCGCGATCCCATCGCCGACGCCCAGCGCAATTGGGAGCGGCACGGATGGGGAGACGCCGCGGCGCCCATGGCCGCCATCACGGCAATCATGCGCACACAGCAGATCCTGCTGGCCCGCATCGAAACGGTGCTCAAGCCCTTCGGCCTCACCTTCGCCCGCTACGAACTCCTGGCCCTGCTGAGCTTCGCCCGCAGCGGCGCGCTGCCCATGAACAAAGCCAGTGCGCTCCTGCAGGTGCATCCCACCTCAGTGACCAACGCCGTCGACCGCTTGGAAAGAGCCGCCCTCGTGGCCCGCTCCCCGCACCCTACCGATGGCCGCACCACCCTGATCGAGCTCACGCCCGAGGGCCGCACCGTGGCAAAAAAGGCGACGGCGGCGCTGAACACCGAGGTTTTCGGCAAGTCGGGTTTCAAGGACGACGACGTCGATCACCTCATCCGCGTATTGGGTGCCTTCCGCAGGGATGCCGGGGACTTCGAGGACTGAGACGTTGGGCGATCGTTTTACGTTCTGGAGGGGCGGTCCCCGGGAAGGGGCGGGGCCTTTGACAGGTAGCTATGCCCGGTGGGGGTCCTGATTTCGAGGGTGTGTACGTCAGCGTGTACAGCTCGGGTGGCCCACCCCGGCTGTTCCTTGGTGTGGTTGCATGCCTCACACAGTCCTGCACCATTTGCGGAGTTGGTTTTGCCCCCCGGAACGCCAGGGCACAATGTGGTCGATATGCCGGATGGGCGCGTCGCAATAGGGCGTCCGGCAGGTATGGTCCCGGGTCTCGATGAAGTGACGGAGCCGCCCGGTAAAGAGCCGGGCCTTGGAATCAGTGGCCAGGAGCTCCCCGGTGGCAGGTGCGGTGTAGAGGCGGCGAAGCCAGACCGGGAACTCTTCATTCTGGTTCGAAGCAACATGGCCCTGCTTCCCGGCGAACATTGTCCTGGCCCATTCGCTTGGGACGATGCCATAGCCCTTGAGACGCGCGGGTTCGCTATCGCCCTGGAACAAGGAACGATCCGTCATGACGAGGTCCAGGTTGATCCCCGTGTACCCGCCCGGTGTTCCCGTGACGCGTTCAACGAGCGTGTCAGCCATGATCTGACCGCGAGTGGGGACAACCCCGCCAGACTCCACCGTCCCGGTGGAACGGGCCGAATCTGCCGCGCGGTTCAGCCCGGCGTACACCGCCACTCCTTGGGCGACAGGTAGCAGGGCGGTCAGGTAGGTCATTGTGTCCGGCGCCGGTCGCAGGCTGACGGTCCGCTCGGAGGCAGCGCGACTGGCACGTCCAACGACCGACCGCGGATCCCGACGGTACGCGGCAGCTTTTGCCGCCGCGATGACTGCCCTATCTCCTTTGCCTTCAAAGGTCCAGATGTCCGGCGCGAGTTCCTCATCCACCGCGGCCCGATCCTCCACACTGAGGCAGGCTGTCTCCTTGACGAGCAGCGTGGCCCGCCATTCGTTCAGCTGGCCGGAGTTCAACGCTGCCAAGGTTCGCGGCATCTCCATGACCAGGGCTTTCGCCAAACCAAGCAGTCGTGATCCACGGTTGGGCGATTCACGACGCGCCAACGCAACCTGTGCACCGACGCCCTTGCCACGCTCCGATGCAGGGATACCGGCTTCGCCTTGTTCGGCGCGCTGGGCAAGATCGAAAGCGACAGCAACCCGCGCCTGTAAACCGCAGATGGCCGACTTCATCTCCTCCAAAACACGCAGCCGCTCGATGAGGTCCGCGCTGACGGTGCTGGCTGAACCACTACTGGAGTGAACGGAATCCGTGGCAACCGGAGGGCGCCCAAGCGCCACTTCTGCCCCCGTTTGCCTCTCCGCCAATAGCTCCATGACCTAACTCTGGCAGGAGGCACTGACAATATAACGCCCGTGGACCGATGGCTGCCTCGGCGGCGGTCGGAGTACGCTGCTAGGCTCCGAATGCAGATAACTGAGGAGGAAACACGTGGGCTTTGCCGAAGAACTAAAGCACGAGTGCATCAACAACTGGGATGCCGCGGTCAACCATCTGTTCGTGACCCAGTTGTTGGACGGGTGCCTTTCCGATGACCACCTGCGCCATTACCTCGTCCAGGATTATCAGTTCTGCGATGCCTTCACAGCGCTTCTTGGACAAGCGGTCGCGTCCGCTCCGTCGCTGTCCTCGCGGTTGGTGTTCGCGCGGGTCCTGGGCGCCTTCGCTTCGGATGAAAACACCTACTTCCAGGACTGCTTCGACGAACTGGACATTCCTGAGGCCGACCGGACTCAGCCGGCGCTCGGAAGTGTGACTCGCGACTTCGACGCCCTCATGCGCAGTGCCTTGGCCAGCCGCTCCTACCCCGACGTCCTGGCTGTCCTCCTCGTTGCCGAGTGGCTCTACGGAGACTGGGCGGCACGGGCAGGCGATCCTGGAACATGGCCGGCCGCGCCGAAACACTCGGAATGGATCCGTCTCCACAACAATCCCGAATACAACGCCTGGGTGACGTGGCTCCGGGAGGAGTTCAACGCCGTCGAGCCCGGATCGCCGGAAGTCCGAGCCCGCATCACGGAGACGTTCCGCGAGGCTGTCCGGCTGGAACGTGCGTTCTTTGATGCCGCCCTGGACCCGTCGGCCATCCCGGCCTCCGAGCGGCGGGATCTCGGCACCCGATAAAGCCGAAAGTTCACCCCTCCAATCCAACCGCTTTACTTTGACGTGAAGATTTCCTTGGCAATGGTGATTGCGGACATAGCCTTGGGCCATCCGGCGTAGAAGGCCAGGTGAACGATCGCTTCTTTGAGTTCAACCTCTGTCAGGCCGTTGGTCCGTGCTCGTGCGAGGTGACCGCGGAGTTGGTCGGTACTCCCGCTGGTGAGGAGGCTCGCGACGGTGATGAGGCTGCGATCGCGGGCGGAGAGTTCTTCGCGCTCCCAGACATCGCCGAAGAGAACGCTGTCTGTAAGTTCGACGAGCTTCGGAGCGAACTCACCGATGAGTTGCTCGGCCCGGGTCTGACGTGGATTGCTCATGAGCAGTCCTTTCACATGGAATTGATGTGCCGTTCCAACTGCTATTCTCTTGGTGCTTAGCTGTAACGACGGTTGCCGAGCCAGCTGACCATGGCGGGGTCGCGGTGGTCGAAGAAGAGGCTGGCGCCGGTGTCCAGGGCGGCGATCCGGGTCATTTGCTCCTCGGTGAGGGTGAAGCCGAAAACGTCCAGGTTCTGGGCCATGCGCTCGGGCCGGACAGATTTGGGGATCACGACTACGTCGCGCTGGATGAGCCAGCGGAGCACGACCTGGGCGACGGACTTGCCGTGGGCGTCGCCGATGGCGCTGAGGACCGGGTCGGTGAAGAGGTTGTTTTTCCCTTCGGCGAACGGTCCCCAGGATTCGATCTGCACGCCGCGTTCACGCATGAGTTCCTGGTCGGCGCTGCGCTGGTGCAACGGGTGGGTTTCGATCTGGTTTACGGCCGGGACGATTTCGGTGTGGTCGATGAGGTCCACGAGACGATCCGGGTGGAAGTTCGAAACGCCGATGGCCCGGGTAAGGCCTTCCTTATTCAGATCCTGCATGGCGCGCCATTCGCTGTAGTAGTCCCCGAGTGGCTGGTGGATCAGGTAGAGATCAAGGTAGTCCAGGCCGAGTCGGTTCAGGGAGTTCTGGAAGGACTGCTTGGTGTCGTTGTAGACGTTGCCGGTGGGGGCGTGCTGGATCCAGAGCTTGGTGGTGACGAACAGTTCTTCGCGGTTGATGCCGCTGGCTTTGATGGCGGCCCCCACGGCTGTCTCGTTGCCGTAGGAAGCGGCAGTGTCCAAGTGGCGGTAGCCAGTGGCGAGGGCTGCTTCGACGGCGGCTTGGGTTTCCTCTTCGGGGATCTGGAAGACACCGAAGCCGAGGATCGGCATCCTAATGCCGTTGTTGAGGGTGACGTTCTTCATGAATTCTTTCCTTGGCGTTGTTCTGCTGTGGCTTGTGAGTGGGTCTTGGAGTAGGCGGCGTGGTAGTCCTGGTCGCTTACGGGTTCGAGCCAGGTTGCGGTGTGTCCTTTGTCATGTTCGACCAGGGCCAGATGGCACATCAGCGAGTCCGGGGCAGCGCCGTGCCAATGTTCTTCTCCTGCGGGGGTGTGCACGGTGTCTCCGGCACGCATGAGGATGACTGCCCCGTCCCGCGTAGCAACCAGTCCTGTTCCGTCGGTGCAGTGCAGCGTTTGGCCCAGCGGGTGGGAGTGCCAGTGGGTCCGTGCCCCGGCGGTGAACCGGACCATCGCGAACCCAAGCCGGGAGGGGCTCTCAGCTGAGTGCAATGGGTTGAGGTACACGTCGCCGGAGAACTTTTCAGCCGGTCCCTTTGTCGTTGGGCCTGGAACAACGAGGCGCATGCCTGTTCCTTTCATTCCGATGTGGTTTGGTTATGCGGTTATCCGCCGGCGGTAGACACGGACATGGTGCCCCTTTGGAAATGGAGAAGAAGAACTTCTTCAAGAAAATCAGGCCTCACTTCGGCGCGGGAGTGTCTGTTGTGCGGTGTACTGGCAGTACCTGTTAGACGACCCCACCCGGCCGTAGCCTTGAAGCCATGGACAACACGAACGACGTCCGCGAGTTCCTCATGAGCCGACGGTCACGAATCACCCCGGCGCAGGCAGGGCTGCCTGTCTATGGTGGAACTCGGCGGGTAGCGGGCCTCAAGCGCGAGGAAGTCGCAATGCTGACCGGCGTCAGCACCGAGTACTATGCACGCTTGGAACGCGGTAACCTCCGGGGTGTCTCCGATTCCGTTTTGGACTCCCTTGCCGGGGCCTTGCAGCTCGACGAGGCAGAACGGGCCCACCTGTTTGACCTGGCAAAAGCCGCCGCACCTGCCCCCGCGTCCGGGCCACGGCGTGCCCGGGCTGACGTGCGCCCCAGCATCGAAAGAGTATTGGCCGGAATGACCGGAACACCGGCCTATGTTCGAAATTCCCGCACTGATGTGCTCGCCGCCAACAGCCTGTGTTTCGCCCTCTACGCCGGGATTCTCAGTCCCGAGACGCTTCCGGTGAACCTTGCACGCTTCATGTTCCTGGATCCGCGGTCCAAGGACTTCTTCGTCGGCTGGGATAAGCTCGCCGATGACTTCGCCGCGGCCATGCGCACTGAGTCCGGCAGTAATCCACGAGACCGTGCCCTCAACAGCCTTATAGGCGACTTGGCCGCCGGCAGCACCGAATTCTCCACCCGGTGGGCACGTCACAACGTCCGCTTCCACCGCACAGCACGCAAATCTTTGCGGAACCCACTCGTCGGTGAGATCGAGCTCACCGGCGACGCCCTGGAACTCCCCGGCGAAGGCCTGACACTGATCGCCTACTCCGCCGAACCTGGCAGCCACGCCCAGGACCAGTTGGACTTCCTCGCGAGTTGGGCCACGAGCGACAAAAGCACTGAGATCCACGCACCCGCCAGCCCGCCCGCAGCGGAACGACAGTCACCTTGAGGACCGAATGAAAAACCTTCTCTTGCCCGGATCTGCGCTGCTCTGGGGCCTGCAGCTGGCCTTTCTGAGTCCTGCTCTGGCGCTGATTCTCGTCAACCTCTACGGTGCCACCACAGCTGACCTCGGATGGGTCCTCGGGATCTATAACGCAGGCGGGTTCCTCGCGGCGTTGCTGATACCGGCACGCGCCGACAAGACAAAGGACTACCTGGTACCAATGCTGGTGTGCGGCGGCCTGACGATACTGCTGGCGGGCGTCCTCTCGGCAGTTACGGCCCTGCCCATGGCCACCGTCGCCCTCGTGGTGCTGGGAGGTCCAGCAGGGGTCGGCAGCACGCTGCTGTTCGCGCATCTCCGCCACTCCGGTGGCCGGCCCTCCGATGTCATCAATGCCCGCGCCATCGTTTCCGTGGCATGGGTTGCCGGTCCCCCGCTGGCGACCTTCATCATCGGCTCACTTGGCACCCGTGCCATCCTCTTGGCCGTCGCCGCGATTGCCGTCTTGAACATCATCACCACAGCGCTCTTGATACGGCAACGCACAGCAACCAGCACCAACGCTGACACAGACCCTCAAACCACACCGCAGTCTTCCGCCCCCGGGGAAACTCCGGTGGGGCTCCGGATGGTTGTACCAGTTACTTTCGCGTTCGTCCTCCTGCAGGCCACAAACGCCACGGCCATGACAATCATGACTCTCTTCGTTCCCCAAACCCTGGGGCTGGATGTCATCTGGGCAGGCATCGCCCTCGGAGTTGCCGCAGCACTCGAAATCCCGGCTTTACTGCTATGCGGCCGACTAAGCGAACGGTTTTCCGCGCTCGGCCTGATCACCACCAGCTGCATCGCCGGGATAGCCTACTTTTCAGCATTGATGCTGGTTACTGACCCCATCGGTCTCTTGGCCATCCAAATTTTCAATGCTTGGTCATTCGCAGGCATCGCCGGGATTGGCATGACTCTTTTTCAAGACATGATCCCCAGACCAGGGTTGTCCACCGGGCTCTACATGAACACCAGAAGACTCGGGGCGATCGTTTCAGGACCCATTATCGCGATCGGGTCAATGACAATCTTGGGCCAACGAGGGATCTTCTTTGCCTGTGCCGCCCTCACGCTTGCAGGCCTGGCACTAATTGCTCTCGCGAACCGTGCAAGCAAGAAAATCCAGAAGCGTACCCGTGAGGGCCTGACAGTGAGCTAGGCCCCAATGCCTAACCCTCGGCACTACCGGTGCTTGAACTCCGGCTGGCGCTTCTCGCTGAACGCGGCCATGCCTTCCTTCTGGTCCTCTGTGGCGAAGAGCGAGTGGAAGATACGGCGTTCAAAGAGCACACCCTGCGCCAGGCCGGTTTCGAAGGCAGCGTTGACGGCTTCCTTGGCCATCATCGCCACGGGCTTGGACTTGGAGGCAATAACTTCGGCGGCTTTGATGGCTTCGTCGATGACCTCTGCCGCGGGCACAACCCGGGAGACCAGACCGGCGCGCTCGGCCTCTTCGGCATCCATAAAACGGCCGGTGAGCACCATGTCCATGGCCTTGGATTTACCCACAGCCCGGGTGAGGCGCTGCGAGCCGCCCATGCCGGGGATGACGCCCAGGTTGATTTCTGGCTGGCCGAATTTTGCGTTGTCCCCGGCAATGATGAAGTCGGCCATCATCGCCAGCTCACACCCACCGCCCAGGGCAAATCCTGACACCGCGGCGATCACGGGGATCCGTAGACGGGTCAGGTCCTCCCAGTGCCGGAACCAGTCCGCCGCGTACATCTCCATGTAGCTGTTGGACGACATTTCCTTGATGTCCGCACCGGCCGCGAATGCCTTGGCAGAGCCGGTGATCACCACGGCTCCAACTTCCGGATCGGTATCCATGGCCCGCACGGCGTCAACGAGTTCGTTCATCAGGGCAGTATTGAGCGCATTCAACGCCGACGGCCGGTTCAGGGTCACCAAGCCAACCCGCCCACGCCGTTCCACCAGAATGTTGTTGTACTGCTCCGTCATGTTCTCCCTCTCCACCAAGCTCGTCATCAGTTCAGTTACAACCTCTCACAGCGATTTATCGCGGATGTCCGTGATGATGCCGGAGAAGTCCCGTCCGGCACCTTCGCCGGCGGCAAAAGCATCGTAGATCCTGGACGCCAATGGCCCCATCTCCGCAGCGACGCCCGCGCTCTCCAGCGCATTCACGGCCAACCGCAGGTCCTTGGCCATCAAGGCTCCTGCAAAGCCGGGCTGGTAGTCACGGTTCGCCGGGCTGGTGGGGACCGGCCCGGGAACAGGACAGTTGGTGGTCAGCGCCCAGCACTGGCCGGAAGCATTGGACGCGACGTCGAACAGCGCCTGATGCGTCAGCCCCAGCTTCTCGCCGAGAACGAAGGCCTCCGCAACGGCGATCATGGAAACACCCAGGATCATGTTGTTGCAGACCTTCGCCGCCTGCCCGGCACCGTGGTCGCCGCAGTGGACAATCCGCTTGCCCATCAGCTCAAGGATCGGCTGGACGGTCTCGAAGTCTTCCGGCAGCGCACCCACCATGAACGTGAGCGTGCCCGCTTCGGCCCCCACCACGCCGCCGGAAACCGGCGCGTCCACGGACCGGTGGCCGGCTTCCAACGCAATCTCCGCCGCTTGACGGGCCTCGTCCACATTGATCGTGGAGCAGTCCAGGAACAAGGTGTCCGGCTTGGCTACGGCGAGCAAGCCCGGCCCGTCCACGCCCCGGTACGCGTCCAGCACATGCTTGCCGCTGGGCAGCATGGTCAGCACGACGGCGGCCTCCGCGGCAGCCTCGTGCGCCGATGACGCCATGGGAATCCCGTGGGCTTTGGCGGCCTCCACGGCTGCAGGAACGGGATCGTAGCCGATCACCTCGTGGCCGGCCTTGATCAGGTTGGCGGCCATGGGCCCACCCATATGGCCCAGGCCGAGGAAAGCGATGAGCCCCGTTGCCGATGCTGCGTTCTCTGTCATGTCGTCTCCTTCAACTCGACTCGGTTTGCCGAAAGGCCCAGTTCGCGCTCGCCCAGCGGCGCAAAGTAGCCCTCGACGTCGGACTCCGTCACCTCGGCGAGCGTGGCGGGCTTCCACTGCGGGTTGCGGTCCTTGTCCACCACCTGCGCGCGGATCCCCTCGCGGAAGTCGGGCCCGGACAAGCATCGGAGCCCCACCCGGTATTCCTGGTCCAGCGCTTCCTCGAGGGACAACCCCCTGACCCGCCGCAGGGACTCCAAGGTGACCTTGACCGACGTAGGCGATTTCGCTTCGATCGTCTCTGCCGCCGCGACCGCCTCAGCGCCAGCGGCACGCAAGCTCCGCACAATCTCTTCCGCGTCATTGCCCGCGTAGCAGTCGTCGATCCACTCCCGCTGCGCCGCCAAAGCCGAGTCCGGTGCGGCTTGGGCAAAACGCTCGACGGCGGCCTCCGCCGTCGAGCTTTCCAGCGCTTCCGCCAGCGCGGGGAGGCTTTCGGACGGGACGTAGTAGTCCGCGAGCCCGAGGTAGAGGGCGTCCGCACCACCGAGGTGTGCGCCCGTCAGCGCGGCGTGGGTGCCGGCCTCCCCGGGTGCGCGGGACAGCAACAGCGTGCCACCGACGTCGGGTACGAAACCGATGGTCGTTTCGGGCATCCCGCTGCGGGTCCGTTCAGTGACTACCCGGTGGGAACCGTGCGCGGAAATGCCCACTCCACCGCCCAGCACCAGGCCGTCCATGAAAGCGACGTAGGGCTTGGGATAGTTGGCGATCAAGGCGTTGAGCCGGTACTCGTCCGCCCAGAAATCCGCGGTCTCCGAGCCACCGTGGAGCATGTCCTTGTAGATGGCCACGATATCGCCACCGGCACACAGGCCCCGGTCCCCGGCGCCCCGCACCAGCACGGTGTCCACGGACTCGTCGTCCGCCCAGGCAAGCAACTGTTCGAGCATGGCCGTGACCATCCCCGCGTTCAGGGCGTTAACCGCCTTCGGTCGATTGAGCGTCACGATACCCAGGTGGCCGCGGCGCTCGAAAAGAACGTCTGCTGTGTCCAAAGCCCCCATCAGCTGCCCGCCGGCATCACGAAGCTGGCGCCCTGGCGGATGCCGGAGGGCCACCGCGAGGTGACGGTCTTGGTCTTGGTGTAGAAGCGGAAAGCATCGGCACCGTGCTGGTTGAGATCACCGAAACCGGAGGCCTTCCAGCCGCCGAAGGTGTAATACGCGATCGGCACGGGAATCGGGACGTTGATGCCCACCATGCCCACTTCGACGCGGCTGGCGAAGTCGCGGGCAGAGTCACCGTCGCGGGTGAAAATTGCGACGCCGTTGCCAAACTCGTGCTCGCTGCAGAGCCTGAGCGCTTCGTCGTAGTCGGCCGCGCGCAGGACACTGAGGACGGGACCGAAGATCTCTTCCTTGTAGATCTTCATGTCCTTGGTGACGTTGTCGAAGAGCGTGGGACCCACCCAGAAGCCGCCGTCGTAGCCCTCCACGGTCAGCCCGCGGCCGTCAGTGACCAGCGTTGCGCCCTCGTCCACGCCGGACTGGATGTAGCCCTCGATGCGCTCCTTCGCGGACTGCGCCACGACAGGACCGAAATCCGAGTCCGTGTCGAGACTGTGACCGACTTTGAGTTCCTTGACTCGCTCTGTCAGCTTGGCCACCAAGGCGTCTGCGGTTTCCTGGCCCACCGGCACAGCCACTGAGATAGCCATGCAGCGTTCGCCTGCGGAACCGTACCCGGCACCAATCAGGGCGTCGGCGGCCATGTCCAGATCGGCGTCGGGCATGATCACCATGTGGTTCTTGGCACTGCCAAAGCACTGGGCACGCTTGCCGTGCGCCGCTGCGGTGGCGTAGATGTACTGGGCGATAGGAGTTGAACCGACGAAGCCGATCGCCTTGACGCGCGGGTCCTCCAGCAGGGCATCCACGGCTTCTTTGTCGCCGTTGACGACGTTGAAGACGCCGTTGGGCACGCCTGCTTCGCTGTAGAGCTCGGCGAGCCGGAGCGGGACGGAAGGGTCGCGTTCTGACGGCTTGAGGATGAACGCGTTCCCGGCGGCGAGCGCAGGGCCTGATTTCCAGAGCGGGATCATGGCCGGGAAGTTGAACGGGGTGATGCCCGCGACCACACCCAAAGGCTGGCGGAGGGAATGAACATCTATGCCGGCACCGGCGTTGTCCGAGAACTCGCCTTTGAGCAGGTGCGGCGCTCCTGCGGAGAACTCGACCACCTCAATGCCGCGCTGGATGTCGCCCTTGGCATCGGCGAAGGTCTTGCCGTGCTCGGAAGATAACAGCTTGGCAAGTTCATCCATGTTCTCGTTGACCAGGTCCACGAACTTGAGAAGGATCCGTCCCCGGCGCTGCGGGTTCATGGCCGCCCATTCGAGCTGCCCCTTCTCGGCGTTGGCGACGGCGTTGCGGACCTCGTCCGCGCTGGCCAAGGGAAGCCTGGCCTGGACTTCGCCCGTGCAGGGATCATAGACGTCGCTGAAGCGGCCGGATGTACCCTCAACCCTTTGGCCGTCTACGTAGTGTGAAAGCTCGCGCACCATGGTGGAAATGCTCCTTTGCATCGTGAATGACTGACCTTCCCGGAGTCCTGGGAATCGGCGGGAACACGTAAGGAACTGTGATCCAGGTCATCTCTAGACCCGAATATACTCGGACTTCCTACTAATTTCCAGAGGGGCGTTTTCCGGGGCGGACATCCCCGGACACCCCGCCTGTCCGGGCAGGCCAGTGCCCGGTGACCTGATGAAAGTCGATTGCGCGCAAGAGCGGTGTCATGTCATAGGCCCTGATATTCAGGCTCAGCCTGACGCCGTTTACCCACTTGACCGTCAAGTACGGCTGCCCCTTCAATGTCTGGAAGCTGTAGCGCGCAATGTCGCTGTAGCAAAGAAGGTGTTCTTTGCCGAACACGCTGCGGAAGGCCACCTCAAAGTCGCGGGGGGCCACATAGAAGTTGCGATACGTGAGCACGAAGACCACGCCAGCCACCACGATCGCTACGGAGGCGATGCGGAAGGGCAGCGGATCCCGCGCATGGTCGGAGGTGAAGGCGACAAGCCCCATGAGCAAGCCCACCGCAATGAAAAGCCAGCCCACCCCGGGCACGACCTTCGGCATCCGAACCCGTTCCGGGTACTCCTTGGACCTGTTGGGGTGCTTGCGGGCCCACCAGGCGACCGCCGCGATGAACATGGCCGCGAACGCCATGATGAGGACTTTCAGGATGGACTCCGTCGACATGAACCCAGCCTATAGTTGGTCCAGAGGGGCGTCAGTGAACCTCTCTCATCCCCTTGTACGCTTCCAACGCCTCGGCACGGGTGGTCTTGAGGTCAACGATCTCCTCCGGGTAATCGGGAGTTCCGAACTCAGGAATCCAGTGGGCGATGTACTTCCCCTGCGGATCGAACTTCACGCGCTGGGCCTCCGGGTTGAAGATCCTGAAGAACGGCGAGGCATCGGCCCCGGACCCGGCCACCCACTGCCAGTTGGCCGGATTTGATGCCGGATCAGCGTCCACGAGCGTGTCCCAAAACCATTGCTCGCCCAGCTGCCAATGAATGCCAAGGTTCTTTACCAGGAAACTGGCGGCAACCATTCGCACACGGTTGTGCATCCAACCTGAATGCCACAGCTGGCGCTGGCCTGCGTCCACCATGGGGAACCCGGTGTTGCCCTTCTGCCAGGCACGCAGTTCTTCGGGGGCGGATTCGTGGCCCGGATGCTGGCCATTGTTCCCGTTGCTGCCGGGCCAAGCCCACGGAAAGCGGTCAAACTCCGTCCGAAGATTCGCGGTGGCCAGGTTCGGGTTATGGAAGTACTGATGCCAGCAGAACTCCCGCCAACCCAGCTCCGAGGCGAAGATGCTGGAACTTTCGGATTGCCTGGAACCCAAGGCATGCCACACCTCGAACGGGCTCAGCTCTCCCCACCGAAGATAGGGCGAAAGCCGGCTGCTGCCCTCGGTGTCCGGCCGATTCCTGCCCTCGCTGTAATTGGACAGTCCGTCCGCCACGAACTTCGCCAGCACCTTGTGGCCTGCCGCGGAGCCTGGTGTCCAGCTCTCCGCCAGTCCCCCGGACCAGTCCGGCTTGCTGGGCAGCAGATCCCAGGAGTCCAGCTCATCGTAGGCCGGCAGCTTACCGGTGAAGCCATGCCCCTTTTCCGGTACGGCCAGGGGTTCCCGGAATTCCTGCGCTGACACTGCCCGCCAGAACGGCGTGAAAACCTTGTACTGGCCGCCGGTCTTGGTGGTGACTTCCCAAGGCTCGTGCAGCAGGGACGCCTGGAAACTGGAAACATGCAAACCCGCCTCGCCCGCCCAGGCCTTGATCCCGGCGTCGACCGTCCGCTCAGCCGCACCGTACCGCCGGTTCCAGTACAGCGCGCCCGCTCCTAGCGTCGTCGTAGTCTTCCGGACAACGGAGGCGGCATCGCCGCGCCGCAACAGCAGGGGGATACCGAGCGCGGCGAGGTCTTCGCGGAGTGCGGCCAGGGAATGGTGCAGCCACCAGCGGGAAGCTCCGCCGTGGGGGCGGATCCCGGGCGATTCCTCGTCCAGGACGTACAGGGCGACGGCGGCGCCGTCATCCACGGCGGCACGCAAAGCCGGATTGTCGGCAACCCGCAGATCGTCCCGGAACCACACAACGGACGGCTTCACGTAACCCCTCTCAGACGACGACCCCGGAAAACAGGAACAGCCCATGCCCCTCTTCAAATCCTAGGGGCATGGGCTGTAAAGCTGTTATTGCCTGTGGTCAGGCGATGGCAGCGACTGCTTCCTCGTCATCGCCCAAGAGCTCCGCGGCGGTGGCGTTGGCGGATCCGGTCCACATGGGGACGTTGTTGACAACGTAGTCCCTGGCGGCCGGTCCCACCATGGACATGCCGGGATAGATCCGCAGGCCGTTTTCCTTGGTGGGCTTCAGACCGTGCAAGGTCAGGGCAGTTTTGAAAGCGGAATCGGGGACGGGGACTTTGCGGCCAAGAACGCACCAACTGATGTACAAGCCGTAGAGAGTGTCAAAGTCCAGGCCCTTCTCAGTGTCGTCCTCGAACACCACGGAGTCACGCAGAAAAGAGCTGATTTGGGTGTCGGTCATTTTTTGGGGCCTCTTCTTACAGAAGTCAGGGCCGCCGGGCTGCATCAGCGAATGTCCTATTTACTCACTATAGACCCCTTTGGGGTTCCCGGAAGAGGAAACGAGGTTAACTCTCAAAGGCCGCCGGTTGCCTTGCCGGCTCTGGCGTCCGTATCTCCGCGGGCGTACCGTCGTATCCATCCCCACTGGTGGACGGACGCCCGGCGTCCGGCACGGCTCAGGCTCAGGGATAAGGAGCATCACGTGGCTGGATGGAATGCTGACACGGCAGCCGGCCCCCTCGGCTCAGGCACGGTCACTTTGGTTGAAGGCTCATCCTTCTGTATTTCCGCGGCAAACGGGGACATCCACTCCGACGTACCTCAGGGCGTCTTCCACCTGGATACCCGGATCTTGTCCACGTGGGAACTCACCGTCAATGGACAAGTAATCGAGCCCCTGGCAGCAGAGACAAGGGAGCCCTACCGCGCCTTCTTTGTGGGCCGGGTACCCCGCCCCGACGGCCACGCGGACAGCCCTTTACTGGTGGAGAGGCTGCGGGAAGTGGGAAATGGGATCCGCGAAGAAATTACCGTGCGGAATTACTCAAACCAAGTGGCTCAATGCCGCATCCTGCTCTCCGCGGACTCGGATTTTGCCGACCTTTTTGAAGTCAAAGAAGCACGGATTACCCGCCAATGGACCGAAACACACCTGCCCGACGGTGACTCCATTGAAATCCGGGGAAAATGGGAGGACATCCGGAAAAGCGTCGTCATTCGTGCCGACGGTGCCGGCGCCGGGGCAAAAGCATTGGGTTTTACGGCGAAAATTCCTGCCTACGGAAGCTGGAGTACCCGCGCCAGCGTGGTGCCGAAACCGCAAGGCACCGGAGCCGGGGCCACCTTCACACACCAGGACCAGGGCGGACTCTCGCCCAGCGACCAGCGCCGGCAGGACTGGGTGGACCGGATCCCTGTTGTGCAACTGAGCAACCGCTCGATCGAAGACACCCTGCGCCGCAGCTACGAGGACCTGGGCGCTCTCCGGATTCAGGACCCGGACCACCCCGAGCGGGTGGTTGTAGCCGCCGGCGCCCCGTGGTTTATGACCTTGTTCGGCCGGGATTCCCTGTGGGCCTCCGAAATGGCACTCCCCGTGGACCCTTCCCTGGCGTTGGGCACCCTTCGCACCTTGGCCGACCGCCAAGGCACGGTGGTGGATGAGGCCACCGAGGAAGAACCCGGCAAGATCCTGCACGAAGTCCGGTTGGGGGTCTCCGGAGGCCTGGCGCTGGGCGGCAAGTCAGCGTACTACGGCAGCGTGGACGCCACGCCACTGTTTGTGGTGGTGCTGGGCTCGGTCAGCCGCTGGGGCTTCGGCAAGGACGCCATTGCGTCCCTGCTCCCCCACGCCGACCGCGCCCTGCAGTGGATCCAGGACTACGGGGACCGCGACGGCGACGGCTTCGTGGAGTACGGCCGGCCCAACGAACACGGGCTCATCAACCAAGGCTGGAAGGACTCCTGGGACGGCATCAACTTCGCTGACGGCACGCTAGCCCAACCACCGCTGGCGCTCTGCGAAGTCCAGGCCTACGTGCACGGCGCCTATGTGGCGCGCGCCTGGATGGCGTACGACGACGGCGACCTCGCCTTGGCGGAAAGCCTGCGGCAACGCGCGGAGGACTTGAAGAGAAAATTCAACGAGCAGTTCTGGTTGCCGGACAAGGGCTACTATGCGGTGGCCCTCGACCGGGACAAGAGGCCGGTGGACGCGTGCGCCTCCAACATGGGCCACTGTTTGTGGTTTGGTTTGATCGACGAGGAAAAGGCGCCTGCTGTGGTGGAGCGGCTGATGTCCCCTGAAATGTTCAGTGGCTGGGGTGTCCGCACCCTGGCCAAGGACATGGGCGCCTATAACCCCGCGAGCTACCACAACGGTTCTGTGTGGCCGCACGACAACGCCCTCATTGTTTCGGGACTGCTGCGGTACGGCTTCGTGGAGGAAGCACAGCGGATTGCCACGGCGATGCTTGAAGCGGCGGAGATCTCCGGCGACCGCTTGCCCGAGCTTTTTTGCGGTTTTGACCGCTCGCAGTTCCGCGAGCCTGTGCCCTATCCAACGGCCTGTTCGCCCCAGGCATGGGCCGCCACCACACCCATCCACCTTGTCATGAGCCTGATGCGCTATGACACCCACATCTCGTTGGGCGGCATCTGGCTCGATCCCGTGCTGCCGGCGTCGTTCGGGGATTTGCACATCCGGAACGCGCCCATGGGCAATGCCCGGATCACGATTGACGCCTCCGGTACCGAAGCCTCGGTCCAAGGCATCCCCGAGGGCCTGACAGTCCACCACGGGCAACGTCCGTGGATGTCGGAGTTGGTCGAGCGGGCGCATCACAGCAAGGAGCCCGGAAAAGCGCCGTCGTGAGGACCCTTTCCCGGGCTATCTGCCGTTGGGAGCCGGCAGTTACTGGATGGCGGCCTTGAGTTCCTTTGCTGCCAGCTCCGGATCCGAGGCACCGTAAATCGCACTGCCTGCTACAGCTACGTCGGCTCCGGCCAACTGCACCGCGGGAATGGTGGATGCGTTGACGCCACCGGCAACGGAGAACGGCACGCGGGCTTCTTCCCCGGCGTTGAGGAGTCCGCGAAGGTCGTATCCCGGCTGTGCTTGCTCGTCCAGGCCGGCATGGAATTCGATGAACTTGGCCCCCAGCGCCCTGGCTTCCTTGGCACGGTAAACCTTGTCGGCCACGCCGATCAGGTCCACCACGATGCCCTTGTTGTGGGATTGTGCAGCCTTGACCGCACCGGCAATCGTGGAGTCGTCAGCAGTTCCCAGGACAGAGACCAGATCGGCGCCGGCCTTGAAGGCGATGTCCGCTTCGAGTTCACCGGCGTCCATGGTCTTCATGTCCGCGAACACGATCTTGCCGGGGTGGGCTTCCTTGATGGCAGTGACGGCGGCCAGGCCCTCAGCCTTGATCAGGGGCGTCCCCAGCTCGATGATGTCCACGTGCTCGGCCACCTTGCCGGCCAGTTCCAGGGCATCGTCGATGGTCAGGAGATCCAGTGCAACCTGCAGTTTCATGGTGTTCTACTTTCTTTTGTGGTGTGGCTTGGGGGAAAGATCAAGGGCGCTTACTCGAGGTTGGCATGACGCAACCAAAGCTTCTCGGCCGGCTCGGCCGTGGCTTCCCAGAGGGTTTGGAAAACCGACTCGGTCACCAGGAAAAGGGACTGTTCAAAGAGGCTGCCGGAGTATTGCCGCGAGACAGCCGAACCGTGGTCGGTCTTTTGCGCAGCCGGAATAACCACAAGCGCATCGGCCAGCCCTGCCAGGGCGGACGAGGGGTTGGTGGTCACTGCAGCTACCCCGGCCCCGGCCGCGAGTGCGGTCTCGGCTGCTTTGACCACCCCGGACGTGGTCCCGGAACCCGAGGCCACCAGCAGCAGGTCACCTTCTGTGATGGCGGGGGTTGTGGTGTCGCCTGCCACGTGGACCGTCAAGCCCAGGTGCATCAGCCGCATCGCCGCCATGCGAAGCACAAGCCCACTCCGGCCCGCGCCTGCCAGGAAGACCCGTTCGGCTCCGCTGACTTTGTCCGCAAGTCGTGCGAGCTGTCCGAAGTCCAGGCCGGAAGCGATGCGGGCAAGCTCATCGAGGATCAGGGACGAGTTGCCGGCGACGCTGTCACTCGAGGTTGCCGTTTGTTCTGCGATGACGTGCACGTCTCACTCCTTTGCGGTAGGCGATGCTGGACACTGAGGCGATACAACAATTCTTCCGACTGGGAAGGGTAGGGGTAACGCCGAAAAGGAGCAGTCTTAACCACCCCTTTGGGTAGGCATGGATGCCACCCGCCCTCTAGGCTGGATACATGTCGCAGCTCTCCACCATTCCCTGGCAGCTTCTGGACGCCATAGCCGGGCTCTCCCAAGCACCACTGTCACGAATAGCCGACAGCCTGCGGACTGCTCTTTCGCCATACGCCAGCACCAGCGCACTGGTGATCTTCACCGAAGACTGCACGGGCCGGCCTCAAAAGAAGGCCGGCGACGAAGAAATCGTCAGCAGGGTCTCCATCCCCGAAATGGACGATGTCCGGGCGGTCATGGACGGGAAGGGGCCGTGGCGTACGCGCTCCGTGATCGCCGGACAGGAACGCGACATCCTGGCCCTCACCTACCCGCCCAGCAACGCCCTCTTGGTTTTAACGGATCCCCAGCCCACGCTGGACGACGAAGCGCTGCGGGTCCTCACCTACCTTTGGGAACTCACAGCGGCCCGAATCCAAGAGAAGGTCAGTGACGCACCGCCGTCGTATCTTTTGGAATCCCGGGCCGCGTCAGCGGAACGGATCCGCGTGACGGCCGAATTGGTGGACCAGCACTCCACCACCCTCGAAACAGTGCTTGCAGCATTGCGGTCCAACTCCATGGATGACCACGCAGCCCGGTCCTTCGTGACGGACCTGACCGTCAAGGCGCTGATCAGCCTCCGGACCCTGAACGACCGCACAAGCGATCTGGTGGAAGAACCTGTCAGCTCGGCCTTCGAAAGGCTTCGCGAAGACCTCCGTCCGCTGATGCACTTCAGCAACATCGATATCCAGTTCATCGAACCACCCGCCAACGGGCGTGCGCTCCCTGGGGAAGTCGCCCATGCAGCCAGGGCGGTGGTTCGCGGCCTGGTCCTGGCGATCGCCGAACAACCTGACGTTCACCGTGTCCGGGCCCAATGGGACTGCGACGGGGAGAACCTGCTGATCAACGTGCGGGATGACGGACGCGGCGAATTGTCAGCCGAGGCTCCCAACATGGAACGGCTCCGCCAGAAGGTGCAGGCCCTCAACGGCAAGATGAGCGTGGATGTCATGCAGGGGTGGGGAGCCGACATCTCCGTGGTGCTGCCGCTGGATCCGCCAGCTGCGCCTGCGGGAGACGTTGCAGAGTGGGGCCTGGCCGCAAGGGAACTGGAAGTCCTTCAGTTCCTGGCCGCAGGGCAACGGAACCGTGCCATCGCTGCGGAACTGAGCATCAGCGAAAACACGGTGAAATTCCATCTCCGGAACCTCTTCCGGAAGTTAAACGTCCGGTCCCGCACTGAGGCCATTGCTCTGGCCCACAGTGCGGGACTCCGGTAACCCAACCGAGGGCTTTAGGCGTCGATCACCATGTCCGTGGTTGCCGTGGAGCAGCACGGCAGGAACTTGCCGGCGTCGATTTCCCTTTTCCGGATACCGCCTTGGTGGTTCATCTCAACCTCGCCTGACAGCTTGACCACCTTGCAGGACCCGCACATCCCTTCCTTGCAGTTGGCACCGATCCGGACGCCGGCCCGCTGGGCCACCTCCAGGATGTGCTCGCTGGGGTCGATCCGCACATTAACGCCGGTGCGCAGGAAGGAAAGGGTGAGGCTGCCTGTTCCCACGGTGTCGAAACTCGAGGCATCAGGAGTTGCGGCCTCTGGCTCCGGCGAGGCGACCGGGCCGGCGTCGGCAGCGGAACCTGACGGTTCGGCGTCGAGCGCTTCGAGCGGCAGTCCTGTGGCTTCCAAGGTTCCGTCGGCGTCGTAGCCGGGCTCGTACAGCCCGAAAGCCGCGGGCTGGCTTTCGAAGTAGTCCTCCGCCGAGTCGGCGATTTCCTCGGCAATTTCCTCTGCGATGTCTGCGGCCAGGGCCACTTCGGCTGCGTATTCGAGGAGAGTCTGGCGGTCACCCGTGAAGAACTCCATGTAGATGGAGGTGTCGTCCACTCCCACCTTTTTCAGGAGCTCCGCGGCCGTGTTCAGGTAGCCCTCGGGACCGCAGGCGTACACCTGTCGTCCGTTGGCGTCGGGGGCCACTTCATCGATCATGGCTGAGGTCAGGCGGCCGCTGAGACCTTCCCAATCTTCGGGCTTGTTGCGGTCACCCAGGGAGTAGAACACCCGGATCCGCGAATCCACGGAGGCGATGTAGGCCAGCTCGCGGTGGAAGGCGAAGCCGCCTGCCTCCGCCCCGTGGTAGAGGACTACGACGTCGGCATGCCCGGGCAGTGAGTGGATGGTCCGCACCATGGACATGATGGGCGTAATGCCCGCGCCGGCAGCCAGCAGGAGGTACCGCGCGCGCCGGTCGGCGTCGGGCAGGTGGAAGGCTCCCACCGGCCCGAGCATCTCCAGGACCGTACCGGGCTTGACGTTCTCATGTACCCACGGCGACACCAGGCCGCCGGCGTCGCGCTTGACGCTGATGCTGAAGGTCCAGGGTTCAGTGGGCGAGCTGGACAGCGAGTAGCTGCGGTCCACCGGGTCCTGGTCCTCGCCGTTCACTGGGAAGGCGATGTTGACGTACTGCCCTGCACGGAACGCAAGGGGAGCTCCGTCGCAGCGGCGGAACACGAACGTCATGAGCCCGCCTGCTTCGGGTACGGTTTCCACGCACTCGGCCATGAACTCCTGCGGGTGCCACGGGCCCAGGGCGCGGGCAGCGCGGGCGGGTGCCTCGGTGCTGCCCATGACCCGGTTCCATGGCATCTCAAGGCCGCGGATCCGCTGTGGCTCCTGAATGGCCGTTTCAGTGAGGAGTTCAATCATGCCAAGTGCTCCTGCACGCGCTGCACGTACCAGTTGATGAAGGCCTCAACCTGGTATTCGCTCTTCATGTAGGGGCCGGGCTCGTAGGCAGGGCTGCCCGCGCCGGTCTGGCACAGTTCGACGAATGCCTTGTCCTGGATGTTGGTCTGCTTCCAGGTGTAGGTGAGCTTGTCGAGGTCGTAGTCCACGCCTTCAACTGCGTCATCGGCAACGAGCCAGGTGGTGCGGACCAGGGACTGGTGTTCGTTGATGGGGAAGACGCCGAAGGTGATGACGTGGTCTCCCAGGAAGTGGAACCAGCTGTTGGGCTGCAGGTGCATCGAGCAACGGCCGAGGCGGAAGTCGGGCAGGTCGCCCAGCAGCTTCTTGGAAAGGCGGCGGCCATCGGCGGAGAACGATTCGCCCTCGCCGTCCAGGGATTCGCGCGAGATACGGATTCCGGCGATGCGGGTATCGAGCTCCTCGACCACCTCGTAAGGAAGGCCGTAGCGGCGGCAGCGCTCTTCCAGGGAGGACTGGGCTTCCTTGTTGCGGTCCCACACCTCTTCAAGGTGGGTCGGGATGAGTCCCTCGGTCAGGCCCCAGGTGGGGAAGAGGGAACAAGCGAGCTCCGGGTGCCCGTCACAGTGGTAGCACTCACGGTTGTTCTCCATGACGAGCTTCCAGTTGCCCTCTTCGATGATGTTTTGCTGGTAGGCAATCTTCGTCTTGGCGAGATCGTGGGGTGCCAGGTAGGGCTCGAAGATCTTGGAGGTCTCGTCGAAGTCGGTGGGTGGCTCGTCCGCGATGCAGACAAAGATGAGGCCGGCAACCTCACGGCTGTGGGCGCGCTTGAGGGCGAAGCAGTTCTTGTCGAACTTGGCTTCTCCCGGGGCGGAAGCGTGGATCAGGTTGCCTTCCGGCGAGTAGGTCCAGGAGTGGTAGCCACAGACCAGGTTTCCGGTGGAACCGGCGGCTTCGGTAAGGACGCGGGCACCGCGGTGGCGGCATACGTTGTGCAGGACGTTGACGTCGCCGTCGTCGTTGCGGAGGACGATCAGCGAGTACGGGCCGTAGTCCACCGTGATGTAGTCTCCCGGCTCCGGCAGTTCGGCAACGCTTCCGGCGAAGATCCAGTGCTGGCCGAAGATGGCTTCCATGTCGATCTTGAAGATCGTGGGGTCCGTGTAGAAGGGGGCGTCGAGGGAGTAGCCGGTGCGCCGGAACTCGAACAGTGCGCTGATCTCGGCCAGCTGCTCCGCAGGCAATGTCGAGGCGAGTTTTCCGCGTGAATTCAGGGGCGCGTTCACTTGAGCAGTCATGGGTTTCCTCCCGGGAGGCTGGGTAAATGTCTGATTCTTGGGGACCGCGGATGCATCGTCGCAAGCGGCGTTATCGAAGTCTTCGTAGTAAGAGATTAGGGACGATTGAACTGCAACAAAAGCGCAATATTTAGGAGATAACCCTGCACTTTGGGTGCATGATGGTCCCATGATCGATCAGAGGCTGATTACCCTGCGCGTGTTCGCCCGCTGCGGCACTGTTGGGGCCACAGCCGAACTCACGGGATATTCCCCTTCCGCCGTCTCCGCGCAGCTTCGTGAACTCCAGCGCGTGCTGGGAATGCAGCTGCTCACCAAGGACGGCCGGGGCGTGCGGCTGACGGCCACGGGACGCTTTCTGGTCAACGGTTCAGACAGCCTGATCGCCGAATGGGAGAGCCTGCGGGCAGCGG
This sequence comes from Paenarthrobacter sp. JL.01a, assembly GCF_025452095.1. Classification (NCBI taxonomy): domain Bacteria; kingdom Bacillati; phylum Actinomycetota; class Actinomycetes; order Micrococcales; family Micrococcaceae; genus Paenarthrobacter; species Paenarthrobacter sp. JL.01a. The sequence goes on along the minus strand of NZ_CP104877.1, from coordinate 447,402 downwards.
CCATGGAAGCCGGCGACCAGGTGCAGTCGCATTTCGGCCTGGGTGGATTCTCGACGGCGGCGGCCCAGTTGCTCGCGCCCCTCGCCGCTACGCTGCGCGCCAGCCGCCCTCATTTGGAGGTGCAGGTTCTGGAGGCAAATCCGTCACGGTGCTTCGACTTGCTGGTGGCAGAGCGCATTGACCTCGCCGTCATAGTTGCCATGCAGTCCGACACATACGGCGAAGACGACCCCCGCTTCGAACAAACGGTCCTCCTGGACGATCCCTTGGATGTCATCATTCCCGGAGACCACCCCTTGGCAGCACGCCAAACCGTGACGCTTGAAGAGTTGGCGTCGGAGCCTTGGATCACGGAGGCCGCAGGGTCTACTTACCACTCGCTGTTCACCGCGGCCTTCACCGCCGTCGGCGTGACACCACGGATCGCTCACGAGGCCGTTGAGTGGGAAACCCAGATCGCCTTCGTAGGGGCAGGGCTCGGCGTCGGCCTGCTGCCGCGGTTGGCGCCGCTGCACAACGCCGAAAATGTGGTCCGGTTGCGCATAACCGGCAAAGGAAAACCGGCCCGCCGCATCGTGGCGGCCGTACGCAGGGGCAGCATCGCTTCGCCCCTTATTAAGGAGTCATTGGAAATCCTGCAGAAGAGGGCCCAACGCATCCTCACTGCCAGGCCGGAAGACGAGGCCTGAGTTTGGCAGGCGTGCAGGGCTACACCCACACCTCGTACCCCGTGGACTGATCGAAAAGCTTCCGCCGGTCCGCCCCGTGAGCCGCAATCCAGAGGACGGAGTCATCGGCCGCCGCCTGCTCCACCACCCCGGTCATGACCCGGTCACCCTTCAACCACACTTCGACCACGTGGCCCGTCAGCTGGGCCCAGTCCTTGCGCAAGGCCCGTCCTTCTACGGTCCTGGCCGGCTTTGTCTGTCCGAACACGGCTACCACCCCCGCTCTGCGAGGCGGTGCGGCTGTGGGATGTCGTCGACGTTGATGCCGACCATCGCTTCGCCCAGGCCGCGGGAGACCTTGGCGATCACGTCAGGATCGTCGTAGTAGGCAGTGGCCTTGACGACGGCGGCGGCGCGCTCTGCCGGGTTGCCGGACTTGAAGATTCCCGAACCGACAAACACACCGTCCGCGCCGAGCTGCATCATCATCGCAGCGTCAGCCGGGGTCGCGATGCCACCGGCGGTGAACAGCACCACCGGAAGCTTGCCCGTCGCGGCGACTTCCTTCACCAACTCGTACGGGGCCTGCAGCTCCTTGGCCGCAACGTAGAGCTCGTCCTCGGGAAGGGCCGAAAGCTTCGCGATCTCAGCGCGGATCTTGCGCATGTGACCGGTCGCGTTGGACACATCGCCGGTACCGGCCTCGCCCTTGGAACGGATCATCGCAGCACCTTCGTTGATGCGGCGCAGCGCCTCACCGAGGTTGGTGGCACCACAAACGAAGGGAACGGTGAAGTTCCACTTGTCGATGTGGTTGATGTAATCCGCCGGGGTCAGGACCTCGGACTCATCGATGTAGTCCACACCCAACGATTGCAGGACCTGGGCCTCAACGAAGTGACCGATACGGGCCTTGGCCATCACCGGAATGGACACCGCGGCAATGATCTGATCAATCATGTCCGGATCGGACATGCGGGACACGCCACCCTGGGCGCGGATATCAGCCGGAACACGCTCCAGCGCCATGACAGCCACGGCACCGGCGTCCTCGGCGATGCGGGCCTGCTCGACGTTAACGACGTCCATGATGACGCCGCCCTTGAGCATCTCCGCCATGCCCCGCTTAACGCGGCTGCTGCCCGTGAGCGGAATGTGTTCGAAAAGAGGGTGTCGTGTAGTCACGTGATACTCCGGAGACTTGGGGGTGATCGCATCAAAATCGCCGGATCGGACGCTGGCCTGTTGCCAGGGAAGCCCTGATATCCGGATGATATATTAGTGAGGTCAAGTATGCAATCGCCCCGCGCCGGCGTCAACCACCCCGCCCACCCCGGAGGGAAGCGGTCAGCTAGGCCGCGAACAGCGCCTGACGAACCGCCTGCTCGAATCCGCTGACGTGGACCCGGGCAAGCTCCGCGGCCTCTTCTTCATTGCCGTCGATGACTGCACGCAGCAGGTCGAGGTGCTCGCGCACATGGTGTTCGAGGTTCGGCAAGCGATCCAGCACCATGCACCAGATACGCGTAGCCAGGTTGTCGTAGCGGATAAGGATGTCCTCGAGGTGAGGGTTCGCAGCCGCAGCGTAGATGCCCTGGTGAACGCTGGCATCCAGGCGCAAGGTCTCCACAACTGAGGCGGCTTTGACGTCAAAGCCCTCCACCGCCCGCATGACACCCCGCAACTGCTCCCGGGTGGCGGCAGAAGCGACCCGCGCGGCCCGGGCCGCCGCGAGCGGCTCGAGTTGGGCCCGGATTTCGGAGATAAAGGCCAGGTCCGTCACTTCAACCCGGGTGGCGAACGTTCCGCGCCGCGGATAGGTAATGACCAGACGATCGAGTTCCAAGCGCTTCAGTGCCTCGCGGACAGGCGTCCGCCCGACCTCCAGTTCCTTGGCAAGCTGATCGTCATTGAGGATGTCGCCGGGCTTGATATCAAGCATCAGGAGTCGGTCGCGCAACCGTTCATAAGCCACGTCAGCCAGGGATTTCCTGGTGGCATCGCCGATGTTCGCAAGAGTTCCAGTAGCCACAGCGCCAACTCCTTCTTCAAACCCGGGAAATCTATTGACCTGCCCGGGACACCAGTATACGCTGATTTCCAATCCTAATATATCAGTTCATATCCTAGGAATATATCTAGGCAAATACCTAAGGAGGACACATGACCCTCGTGGCTTCAGACTCACACCTCAGCACTCTTCCAGCTGAACGCGGCCAGCTCAACGGCGAGCAGGCGCAGAAGTTCGTACTCACATTGTCGTGCGTCGAACAGCCGGGCATCGTGCAGGCAGTCACCACCTTCCTCTTCGAACGCGGCTTCAACATCGAAGAACACCAGCAGTTTGACGACAGCCTGCGCCAGACGCTGCACCTGCGCACCGCATTTTCAGGTTCCCAGAGCTCCTCCCCGGAGCGGCTGGAGGACGAGTTCGCTTCGATCGCAGAACGCTTCGACATGAAGTTCAGCTTCCACGACGAGACCAAGCCACGAGTCCTGGTGATGGTCTCCAAGTTCGGGCACTGCCTCAACGACCTCATCTTCCGCTGGCGCGGCGGAAGCCTCGGCGGCGAACTGGTGGCCGTGGTTTCCAACCACGAGACCCACCGCGCCATGGCAGAGGCTGCCGGGCTGCCCTTCATCCACGTTCCGGTCACCCCGGACACCAAGGCCGAGGCAGAGCAGAAGCTCCTGGACCTGGTTGACGAATACCAGGCGGACCTGGTGGTCCTGGCCCGCTACATGCAGGTCCTCTCGGACGACCTCTGCCGCAAGCTCGAAGGCCGCGCCATCAACATCCACCACTCCTTCCTTCCCGGCTTCAAGGGCGCACGCCCCTACCACCAGGCCTATGACCGCGGCGTGAAGCAGGTAGGCGCAACGGCCCACTACGTGACGGCAGACCTGGACGAGGGCCCGATCATCGAGCAGGAAGTCATCCGCGTGGACCACAGCTACGGCCCCACGGCCCTTTCCACCGTCGGCCAGGACGCGGAAGCCCTCGCCCTGTCCCGAGCCGTCCGCTGGCACTGCGAACACCGCGTCCTGCTGGACCAGACCAGCACCGTCGTCTTCCGCTAAGCGCCCCGCACAAGCCCCGCCCGAATCACCGCAGGAGAAACTTTCATGGCATCCACGCCCCGCATTGTCATCATCGGAGCCGGGATCGTCGGCACCAACCTCGCCGACGAACTGGTCACCCGTGGCTGGAACAACATCACCGTCCTGGACCAGGGTCCCCTGAACATGCCTGGTGGTTCCACCTCGCACGCACCCGGACTGGTTTTCCAGACGAACCCCTCCAAGTCCATGGCCCTTTTCGCCAAGTACACGGTGGAGAAGCTCCTGTCCCTGACCGAGGACGGCCAGAGCTGCTTCAACCAGGTGGGCGGCCTTGAAGTCGCAACCACGGAAACCCGCCTGGCAGACCTCAAGCGCAAGCTCGGCTACGCCCAGGCATGGGGCATTGATGGCAAGATCCTCTCCCGGGAAGAGTGCAAGGAGCTCTACCCGCTCATCAACGAGGAAGACATCCTCGGCGGCCTCCACGTACCCACTGACGGACTGGCCCTGGCTGCCCGCGCGGTCCAGCTGCTCATCAAGCGCACTGAAGCTGCCGGAGTGAAGTACATCGGGAACACTGAGGTGACCGGTATCGAGCAGTCCAACCGCCGCGTCACCGGCGTCGAAACTGCCGACGGCGTGATCCCCGCGGACATCGTGGTGTCCTGCGCCGGTTTCTGGGGCGCAAAGGTGGGCGAGCTGATTGGCATGTCCGTTCCCCTGCTCCCGCTGGCGCACCAGTACGTCAAAACCACCCCGGTTCCCGCCCAGAAGGGCAAGAACGAACTGCCCAACGGCGCCCGGCTACCTATCCTGCGCCACCAGGACCAGGACCTTTACTACCGCGAGCACGGCGAGCGCTACGGCATCGGCTCCTACGCCCACCGCCCCATGCCCGTGGACTTGGACGAGCTCGGCACGTTCAAGCCGGAGAGCATCAGCGAACACAACATGCCCTCCCGCCTCGACTTCACTCTGGAGGACTTCCTGCCAGCGTGGGAGGCCACCAAGCAGATCCTCCCGGCACTGCGCGAAAGCGAAATCGAAGACGGCTTCAACGGCATCTTCTCCTTCACCCCGGACGGTGGCTCCCTGGTGGGCGAGTCCAAGGAGGTAGACGGGTTCTTCGTTGCCGAGGCCGTGTGGGTGACCCACTCCGCAGGCATCGCCCGTGCCGTGGCCGAGCTTCTGGTGGACGGCAAGTCCAAGATCGATCTCGGCGACTGCGACATCCACCGCTTCGAAGAGGTCCAGCTGACCCCCGAGTACGTCAGCGAAACTTCCCAGCAGAACTTTGTGGAAATCTACGATGTCCTGCACCCGCTCCAGCCCAAGCTGTCCCCGCGGAACCTTCGCGTCAGCCCGTTCCACGCCCGCCACAAGCAGCTGGGTGGCTACTTCCTTGAAGGTGCCGGTTGGGAGCGTCCGTACTGGTTCGAAGCGAACGCCGAGCTTCTGAAGGAAATGCCGGACGAGTGGCAGCCGCCGGCCCGCGACTCCTGGTCCGGAATGTTCAGCTCCCCCATCGCGGCAGCCGAAGCCTGGAAGACCCGTACGGCAGTGGCCATGTACGACATGACCCCGCTCAAGCGGCTGGAAGTCTCCGGCCCCGGCGCGTTGAAGCTCCTGCAGGAATTGACCACCGGTGATCTCGCCAAGAAGCCCGGCGCTGTCACCTACACCCTGCTCTTGGACGAAGCCGGTGGCATCCGAAGCGACATCACCGTGGCACGCCTGAGCGAGGACACCTTCCAGCTCGGCGCGAACGGCAACATCGACACCGCCTACTTCGACCGGGCTGCCCGCCACCAGACCGCCAACGGCGGCGCCGAGGACTGGGTCCAGGTCCGCGACACCACCGGCGGCACCTGCTGCATCGGCCTCTGGGGTCCCCTGGCCCGCGATCTCGTCAGCACCATCAGCAATGACGATTTCACCAATGACGGCCTCAAGTACTTCCGTTCCAAGGAAGTAGTGATCGGCGGAATTCCGGTCACGGCCATGCGCCTTTCCTACGTGGGCGAACTCGGCTGGGAGCTCTACACGAGCGCCGACAACGGCCAGCGCCTGTGGGATGCACTGTGGAAGGCCGGCCAGCCGTTCGGTGTCATCGCCGCTGGCCGCGCAGCCTTCAGCTCGCTGCGCCTTGAAAAGGGCTACCGCTCCTGGGGCACGGACATGACCACGGAGCACGACCCCTACGAATCCGGCCTTGCTTTCGCGGTGAAGATGACCAAGGAGAACTTCGTTGGGAAGGCAGCGCTGGAGGGCCGCAGCAAGGAAACCTCCAAGCGCCGCCTGCGCTGCTTGACGGTCGACGACGGCAGGAGCCTCGTGCTGGGCAAGGAACCGGTGTTCTACAAGGACCAGGCAGTGGGTTACGTCACCAGCGCGGCCTACGGTTACACGGTCCGCAAGCCCATCGCCTACGCGTACCTGCCCTCGGCTGTCTCACTGGGAGACTCCGTGGAAATCGAGTACTTCGGCCGCCGTATCCAGGCGACCGTCACCGAGGATCCGCTGTACGACCCCACCATGAGCCGCCTCCGGGGCTAGTCAGTCCTGCTGCCGCAACCGCGGCGTCCAAGACACACGGCCCGGACCCCCTTTCCCTCGCAACCGGGTCCGGGCCGTTGTCTTTCCCCTTATCTTTCTCCAGCCCAGGAAGACACATGATCAGTTCAGAAACAGTCAACGATTATCTGGCCAGGCTCGCCGCCCGCCAACCCACACCAGGCGGCGGAGCGGCGGCGGCGTTGCATGCAGCCCAGGGTGCAGCACTGGTTGCCATGGTTGCCCGGTACACCACCGGCGAAAAGTACGCAGAGCATGAAGGACTGGTCGCCCGTATCACCAGCGCAGCCGACCGGCTGGTAGCGGAGGCTTTGGGCCTTGCCGACGCCGATGAGCAGGCCTTCCAGGGCGTCATCGACTCCTACAAACTTCCTTCCGACACCGCTGAGCTCAAGGCCGCGAAGAAGGCGGCGATCGACGCTGCCTTGGTCCAGGCCGCACAAACACCGGCCCAGCTCATCAGGGTTGCCGGCGACATCGTGGACCTCGCTGCCGAACTTTTTGGCGCCGCCAACCCCAACGTCATCAGCGACGTCGCTGCTGCCGCTGACGCGGCCCGGGCGGCTGCCACTACCGCGCGGATCAACATCGACATCAACCTCGTTGCCATCAAGGACGATGCTGTCCGGACCGGACTTGCCGGGCAGACCGACGGGCTGGAAGAGAAAGTTGTCCTGTCCGCTGACACCCTGTCCCGCCGCGTCCGCGAAAGGATCCTCGCATGAGCGCAGAAGTGCTGTCCGGAAAGCCGCTGGCGGGCTTGATCAAGCAACGCGCCCAGGAACAGGCCCGCGCCCTCGAAAGCAGCGGACGCCACCCCGTCCTGGCCGTTGTGGTGGCCACGGACGATGAGTCGACTCTCTGGTACGTCCGGTCCATCGAACGCGCCGCCGAACGGGCCGGCATCGGTTGCAGGATCGTGGATCTTGGCCACGACGCCACGGAGCAGGTCCTGGCCTCGGTCCTCAGCGACCTCAGCGTGGAGTCTTCGGTCCACGGCATCATCCTCCAGACTCCCCTGCCTGCCGGGGTGAAGACGGATTCCGTGGTGGGTCTCATCGCCCCCGAAAAGGACATCGACGGCGCCAACCCCCTCAGCCTCGGCCGCCTGGCCGTCGGGCAACCGGCCTTTGCCCCCGCAACAGCACGGGCCGTCGTCGAGCTTTTGGATCACTTTGAGGTGCCGGTAGCGGGACGCAACGTGACCGTCGTCGGGCGTTCAGCAGTGGTGGGCAAGCCGCTGTCCTTGCTCCTTCTGGAGCGGGACGCCACCGTCACCATCTGCCATTCCAAGTCGGGGCCGCTGGAACGCTACACCCAGCCCGCCGACGTCGTGGTGGTTGCCGTCGGCAGGGCCGGGCTGCTGAAGGGAGGGCACCTCTCGCCGGAGACTGTAGTGGTCGACGTCGGAACCAACGTCCTGCCCGACGGCTCACTGGTGGGGGACGTTGACGAAGCCAGCGTCACCGGAGTCGCCGCCGCACTTACGCCGGTTCCCGGCGGCGTTGGTTCAGTCACCACCGCCCTGTTGCTCCTGCACACTGTCGAGGCTGCGAGCCGGCAGGAACCCGCCCAACTGGCCGCTGCCGCTTCCGCAGCCCGGATCTGAAGGGAAACCGCATGGCTACGAAAGCCCCCGACGGAAACATCGACGAGTCAAAGCTGACCGTCACCAAACCCAAGACCAAGGCCGTGGGCATCCCGGCTGTTGCCAACGCGCTGAAGATCTCCCTGGAACAGATGGGTCCGGTGCGCAGCGTTCAGACCCTGCTCGCCGTGAACCAGCTGGACGGTTTCGACTGCATGGGCTGTGCCTGGCCCGAGCATGAAAAGCGCAACGCCGCGGAGTTCTGCGAGAACGGGGCCAAAGCCGTCGCGGAGGAAGCCACCCGCCGACGCGTCACTCCCGAATTCTTCGCCAAGTACTCCGTCGCAGAGCTGAAAACCCGCGACGACTACTGGCTGGGACAGCAGGGACGCCTGACCCACCCCATGGTCTTGGAAGAAGGCGCCACCCATTACACCCCGATCGAATGGGACGCAGCCTACGAGCTGATGGCTGAGGAACTGCGCAGCTTGGAAAGCCCTGACCAGGCCGTGTTCTACACCTCGGGCCGGACCTCCAACGAAGCCGCTTTTGTCTACCAGCTCCTGGTCCGTGGCCTCGGCACGAACAACCTGCCGGATTGCTCCAACATGTGCCATGAGTCCTCCGGCTCCGCCCTGGTGGAGACCATAGGCATCGGAAAAGGTTCCGTCAGCCTGACCGACCTTGAAACGGCGTCGTTGATCTTTGTGGCAGGACAGAACCCCGGTACCAACCACCCCCGGATGCTCAGCGCGCTGGAAAAGGCCAAGAAAAACGGGGCGGTCATTGTCTCCGTCAACCCGCTTCCCGAGGCCGGGCTCCTCCACTTTGAGAACCCGCAGCACGTCCAGGGCGTAGTTTCCGGCATCAGGCTCACCGACGACTTCCTGCAGATCCGCGCCGGCGGGGACCAAGCCCTGTTCCAGGGCCTGGGCAAATACCTGCTGGAGGCCGAAACCGAGGGCCGGGCAACTCCCGGCCTGGAGGCCGTGCTGGACCACGCCTTCATCAATGACCACACAGTGGGCATCGACGAATACCTGCGCTACCTGGAGAAGGTGGAGTGGGACGACATCGTCGAAGCCACCGGACTCACACTCGAGCAGCTGCACGCGACCGGCGAACGCCTTCTGGCCTCCAATACCACGATCGTGTGCTGGGCCATGGGACTGACCCAGCACAAGCACTCCGTCCCCACGCTCAGGGATGTTGTGAATGTGCTGCTGCTCCAAGGCAACATCGGAAAGCCCGGTGCCGGCGTGTGTCCGGTGCGCGGCCACTCCAACGTCCAAGGCGACCGCACCATGGGTATCTTCGAGAAGATGCCGGAAACCTTCCACGACCGTCTGGATCAGGAATTCGAGTTCCGCTCACCCCGGGAACACGGCTTTGACACCGTGGCCGCCATCCGTGCAATGCGGGACGGAAACGTCCGCTTCTTCATGGGAATGGGCGGCAACTTCGTCCGGGCGGCCCCTGATTCGGAGGTTACCGAACAGGCCCTTGCCAACACCCGGTTGACGGTGCAGATCTCCACCAAGCTCAACCACTCACACCTGTCCACGGGCCGTCGCGCGTTGATCCTGCCGACCCTCGGCCGAACCGAAAAGGATGCCCAGCGCACGGGCGACCAGCGGGTCACCGTTGAGGACTCCATGAGTGCGGTGCACGCTTCCCGCGGCAGGCTCAAGCCCGCCAGTGAGCACCTCCACTCTGAAGTCGCGATCGTCTGCAACCTCGCCGACAAGCTGTTCACCGACGGCCACCGTCGCCTGCCCAACACCCCCAAAGCCTCCTGGTTGGCCATGAGGGACGACTACACGCTGATCAGGAAACACATCGAGGCGGTGTTTGACGGCTTCGAGGATTTCGAGGCCCGGATCCAGCACCCCGGCGGCTTCGTACTGCCGCATCCCCCGCGCGACGCCAGGAAGTTCCACACCGCCTCCGGGAAGGCCCACTTCACCGGCAATGAGCTTGAGTACATAAAGGTCCCGCCCGGCAGGCTGGTCCTTCAGACCCTGCGCTCCCACGACCAGTACAACACCACCATCTATGGCAAGGACGACCGCTACCGGGGAATCCACGGTGGCCGGCGTGTGGTGCTCATCAACGCCGAGGACATCCAGGAACTCGGATTTGCCGATGGAGACATGGTCCACCTGATCTCCGAATTCCAGGGGATCGATCGCCGGGCCGAGGACTTCCGCATCGTGTCGTACTCGACGCCGAAGGGCTGCGCCGCTGCGTACTACCCCGAGACCAACGTCCTGGTGCCCCTGGACTCTGTCGCTGACACCAGCGGCACGCCTACCTCGAAATCCGTGATCATCCGGCTGGAGAGGGCCTGAATGCTATAGAAAACGTCCATTTGTCCGTATGACCAATCGTTCAACGGTCCGTGAATGGTGCTTCGGTGTCCTGAAACCTGGGGAGGTATTTCTCATCGAAGCACCGCTTTCGGACCGTTGGGCGGGCAGTTCAACAACAGCAAGGAACAGGGAGTAACCATGTCAGGAAACAAAGCAGTCGCCTACAAGGAACCCGGTGTCGTCGAAATCATCGACACCGACTACCCAACGTTTGAGCTCAAGGATGGGCCCGGCGTCAACCCTGCCAACGTCGGCAGGAAAGTCCCGCACGGTGTCATTCTGCGGACAGTCACCACCAACATCTGTGGTTCTGACCAGCACATGGTCCGCGGGCGCACCACCGCGCCCAAGAACCTGGTGCTCGGCCACGAAATCACCGGCGAAGTAGTGGAGGTGGGACCCGACGTCGAATTCATCAAAGTCGGTGACATCGTCTCGGTGCCGTTCAACATCTCCTGTGGACGCTGCCGAAACTGCAAGGAGCAGAAGACCGGCATCTGCCTCAACGTCAACCCCGACCGTCCCGGAAGTGCCTATGGCTACGTGGACATGGGCGGCTGGGTGGGCGGCCAGGCAGAATACGTCCTGGTCCCCTACGCTGACTGGAACCTCCTGCGCTTCCCGGACCGCGACCAGGCCCTTGAGAAGATCATGGACCTGACCATGCTCTCGGACATCTTCCCCACCGGCTTCCATGGCGCCGTCACCGCCGGCGTCGGAGTCGGTTCCACCGTGTACGTTGCAGGAGCCGGTCCCGTGGGTATCGCCGCCGCCGTCGGCGCCCAACTGTTGGGGGCCGCCGTCGTGATTGTGGGCGACATGAACGAAGACCGCCTGGCCCAGGCACGGTCCTTCGGTTGCGAAACCGTCAACGTTTCGCAGGGCGATCCCAAGGACCAGATCGAGCAGCTCCTCGGCGTGCCCGAAGTGGACTGCGGCGTTGACGCCGTGGGCTTCGAAGCACGTGGACACGGCAAGGACGCTTCGCATGAGGCCCCGGCCACCGTGCTGAACTCCCTGATGGACATCACTGCAGCCGGTGGCGCCCTGGGCATCCCCGGCCTCTACGTCACGGGCGATCCGGGCGGAATCGACGAAGCCGCCAAGCACGGATCCCTCTCGCTGTCCCTGGGCACCGGCTGGGCCAAGTCCCTGTCGTTCACCACCGGACAATGCCCGGTCATGAATTACAACCGCCAACTCATGATGGCGATCCTCCACGACAAGGTCCAGATCGCCAAGGCCGTCAACGCAACAGCCATCCCGCTCGAAGACGCACCGCGCGGGTACGCTGAGTTCGACGCCGGCGCGGCAACAAAGTTCGTACTGAACCCGAACGGCTATGTGAAGAACTAGTACACCGGGTTTAGGTACGTACCCAACAGATGCCGGGGACGGCGCGGCAGCATTACGGGAAGGCCGTGCAGTCCCCGGCATCTGTGCCCCATCACAAAGCACCACCCAGGAAGCGGACACCCATGCTTGCACACAAGGAGTTACCGGTCCGGTCGGACCACGCCACCACCTGGGAAGAAGCGCGGCAACTCGCCTACCGCTGCGCCGTTCCGCTGCCTTCCACGACAACGGGCCTGGATATGGCCGTCGGCTGTGCAGTGGCCCAGGATGTCATTGCGCGCATGGACCTCCCCCACTACGCGTCGTCGGCCATGGACGGCTGGGCCATTAACGGCGTGGGCCCGTGGGCGATCGTCGGGTCCGGGCACTGTTTGTCCGCCGGCGAAGCCAGCATCATCGCCACCGGCGGCCTGATTCCTGCAGGCGCCACCAGCGTGCTTCGCAAGGAAAGCGGACGGATAGACGACGGCGGAGTCCTCACCCTGCTGCCCGACGCACAACCAGGCGAAATACGCCCCGGGCGGCACATCCGTCCGGCCGGCGAAGAAGCCACCGCCGGGGACATCCTCATCCCTGCCGGAACGGTACTCAATCCGGCACACCTTGCCCTCGCCGCTGTGGCGGGACACGACCAGGTCCTGGTGCAGCGCAAGCCGGGGGTCGCCGTCGTACTGACGGGCTCGGAAGTCATCACCTCAGGTGAGCCGGCGCCAGGTCAGGTGCGCGACGCCTTCGGCCCGCAGCTCAAGGCCGTCATTCCACAGCTCGGAGGGATTGCGCTGGGGCAGACACGGATCGGCGACTCGTACGAAGAATGGCTGGCAGCGCTGGCCGGCGCCGGAGCCGGGCAGCGGCCTGACGTGACCATCACCACCGGCGGAACCGGCAAATCCGGGACGGACCACTTCCGTGCGGCCGTCGAAGCCCTCGGCGGGCGGCTCCTGCTGGACGGCCTTGCCATGCGTCCGGGCCACCCTGCGGTGATGGCCGAACTTCCCGACGGCCGCTTCATCCTCGGACTGCCGGGCAATCCGCTGGCGGCCATGTTGTCACTGATGACCCTGGGGGAGCCGCTGCTCGCGGCCCTGGGAAACCGGGCCTTCCGGGAAGCCACACCCCTGCTCTCCGGCGAAGACATCGAGCCCTGCCCCGGTAAGACACGCCTCTTGCCCTGCAACATTGTGCATGGCCTCGTATTCCCCGCCTCCCACACGGGTCCGGGGATGATGCGCGGGCTCGCGTGGGCCGCCGGATACATGGCAGTGCCGCCCGAAGGCGCAGCGGCCGGCGAGCCGGTTCCCGTCCTGCCCCTGCCGTGGACAGCGCCCGGGCAGCTTGGAGAAGTCCGTCTAGGATGAGGAGGGACGAGGGTGCAGGCCGTTCAGGGCTATTAAGCCCAGGGCTGCCTGCCTGGACAACGACACACGAGGCACCATGGCCGCACGCAGCAACCCGGACTTGGACGCGGATTCCCAGGGCGGAGGCGTCCAGTCGGTGGACCGCGCCCTGCAGATCCTGGAAATCCTGGCCCGGGAAGGCGATGCCGGAGTCAGCGAGATCGCCGAGGAAATGGGGGTCCACAAATCCACCGTGTCCCGGTTGGTCGGATCCCTTGTGGGCCGGGACCTGGTCCGGCAGAACAGTGAGCGCGGCAAGTACCAGCTGGGCTTTGGCATCCTCCGGCTGGCATCCTCCATACCCGGAAGGCTCAGCGTGGTGCACGAGGCCCGGGAAGTCCTGGAGTCCCTTGCCCACGACTACAAGGAAACAGTCAACCTGGCCGTTTTGAGGTCCAATTATGCGGTCAACGTGGACCAGGCCATGGGGCCTTCAACACTTGCGACCTACGACTGGGTGGGGAGCCTGACGCCGTTGCACGCCACCTCCAGCGGCAAGGTCCTCCTGGCTGCGCTCACCGCAGACGAACGAACCCAGGTCTTCAAGGCGGTCGGCCTGCCGGCCCGGACACCACGGACCGTGACTAACCGCGGCGAGTTGGAGAAGCAGCTGCTGGAGGTGGCCCGCAATGGGTACGCCGTGGTCCACGAAGAGTTTGAAATCGGGCTCACGGCGGTGGCCGTGCCTATCTACAACCACACAGGCAGCGTGATCGCTTCGGTGAGTATTTCCGGCCCGGCGTTCCGTTTTTCGCCGGAGGACCAGCCCGGGCTTATCGACGGGCTACGTGAGGCCGGACTTACCATCAGCGCCCGGATGGGGTACAGGCACCGCGAGGTGTAGCAACGCTCCACCTCAAGGCCAATTGATATATCAATTTGCCGTCAAAGAGCCGAAAAGCCTTGACTTTGCCGTGTGACGCGGCGCACTCTGTTGCTTAGCGCGAATCGTGTTGATTCATGCGGAACGAAACAATCTCCCTTTCGAATGCAGGCCGTTAAGGCATTCATCAAAGAAAAACCATGACTCGCCGAGCAAAGGACCCGCTCATGGCTACAAACAGTGACACAAAACCCTTAACACCGGAGGAGTTACCAGCCGACGATCGTCCGGCAGGTAGTTCAGCGGCCCACCCCGTCCACGTGGAGGTTCCTGAGGAAATCATCAGCGCCTCCCCCGATTCACGAAATCAGACAGCCCTCAATGGCGAGGACGGGGGCGCAGGAACCCTCCCCGATGCTGAAGAATACGAACAGATCCTGGTGGAATTGCGCCACGCCAGGACCGAGCAGGCCGTGACGGCCCGCCGGAACCAGAAACTTACGCTCGACAAAGTCACCTTCGGAATCACGGGCGCCATCGCCGTCGCCTTCGTGGTCTGGGGCTTTGTGGGACGCGACAGCCTTTCGGAAACGTCCAAAGGTGCCCTGAACTGGGTCATGGAATACACAGGCTGGCTGTTCATGGTCCTCGCCTCCTTGTTCGTCGTCTTTGTACTGTGGCTGGCATTGGGCAAATTCGGCAACATCCCGCTTGGCAAGGACGGCGAGAAGCCTGAATTCCGCACAGTTTCCTGGGTAGCCATGATGTTTGCCGCAGGCATGGGAATCGGCCTCATGTTCTACGGTGTGGCCGAGCCGCTCTACCACTACATCTCTCCCCCACCGGGAACCGTTGACGGCCGCACGCCGGCCGCCATCCAGACCGCAATGGCCACCTCGATCTTCCACTGGACCCTCCACCCCTGGGCCATGTACGCAGTGGTTGGCATCGCCATGGCCTACGGAACGTACCGCCTGGGCCGCAGGCAGTTGGTGTCCGCGGCCTTCACTTCCCTGTTCGGTATCCGGATGGTTGAGGGACCCGTTGGCAAGTTCATCAACATCCTGGCCATCTTCGCGACGCTCTTCGGCACCGCCGCTTCCCTGGGCCTTGGTGCCCTGCAGATCGGCAGCGGCATGACATCGAACGGATGGCTCGGTGAGGTGGGCACTCCTGTGCTGGTGGTCATCGTGGCCATCCTGACCTTCTGTTTCGTGGCCTCAGCCGTCTCCGGGATCAGCCGGGGAATCCAGTGGCTCTCCAACATCAACATGGTGCTGGCCGTTGTGCTGGCGCTCATCGTGTTCGTCGCAGGCCCCACCCTGTTCATCCTCAACCTCATCCCCTCCGCGATCGGCGACTATGCCCGCGACCTCGCTGAAATGTCATCCCGGACAGAAGCCGTGGGCGACGAGGCATTGCGCAGCTGGATGACCAGCTGGACCATCTTCTACTGGGCCT
Source organism: Paenarthrobacter sp. JL.01a (assembly GCF_025452095.1). NCBI lineage: Bacteria > Bacillati > Actinomycetota > Actinomycetes > Micrococcales > Micrococcaceae > Paenarthrobacter > Paenarthrobacter sp. JL.01a. The sequence goes on along the minus strand of NZ_CP104877.1, from coordinate 432,100 downwards.
GGTGGATTTCATGGACGCCCTTCGTAGGCCTCTTCATCGCCCGCATCAGCCGCGGGCGCACCATCCGCCAGTTCGTCACCGGCGTGCTGCTGGTGCCCAGCATTGTCAGCGTGATCTGGTTCGGAATCTTCGGCGGAGCCGCTTTCAACATCCAGCAGGAAGCGGACAAGGCCGGCACCCCCGGCCTGGTGACCACGACCAACGGCGTCCCGTCCGTCAACTTCGACGGCGCGCTCTTCGATCTGGTCAAGAACCTCGGTATGCCCGGATGGGCTACTGCCGCTGTCATCGTGCTGGCCATGGTGCTCGTGGCGATCTTCTTCATCACGGGCGCCGACGCGGCCTCCATCGTCATGGGATCACTCAGCTCCAACGGGGCAGAGCACCCGCGCCGCGCCGTCGTCATCTTCTGGGGAAGCCTCACAGGTGCCGTTGCCGCCGTCATGCTTTTGGCTGGTGGTGACGAACCATCCGAAGCGCTGGCCGGGCTGCAAAGAGTCACTATCGTGGCGGCACTGCCGTTCGTGATCGTGATGCTGCTGCTCTGCTTCGCACTGACCAAGGACCTCCGGCGCGATCCGTTGTCGCTGCACAGGCGGCTGGCCACGTCCGTGGTGGACCGTGCCATCCGCACGGGTGTGGAACAACATGGCGGCGTGCAATTCGACCTCGTCACCAAGCACGAGTGCGCGGAGAAGTGCAACGAATCCGATTGTCCGGGCGGAACGGCCACGGGAACCATCCCGCTGGTTGGCAAGCCTCCGCTGAGCTCGGGCAGCAAGTAGCCGGCCCCGCTACAGTCCCAGTTTCCCCACTCACAGTCAGGTCCCCAATGTCCTACGTAACCACCGAAGGAACCGTCCGCCTCAGCAGCCAGTCAAACGATGTGACCCTCACCTTGGACGCTTCCAAGCCCATGACGGTCCGTATCCAGCTTGACCACTGCCCCTGCGGTTCCGAACACAGCCGCCCCGGCTCATACGTCGACAGCGAGCTGAACAACTAGTCCCTTCAAACAACAAAGCAGGCGCCGGAATCCCGGCGCCTGCTTTTTTGTGTGCTGCTGGTTGAGGCTGCTGCGTGAGGCCAGAGCCTACTTGGGCATCAGCACCGAATCGATCAGGTAGACCGTGGCATTGGCGGTCTTGACGCCACCGCAAATCACCTTGGCACCACCATCAACCGTGAGGGCGTCCTTGGTGCCGGCAACCGTCACTTCGCCACCCTGGACAGTCTTGTGGGTGCCGACGATCTTGTCCGGAGTGATCTGGCCGGGGACTACGTGGTAGGTGAGGATCTTGCTGAGGGTGGCGTCATCGGTCTTCAGCGCCTCGATGGTGGCGGGGTCGATCTTGGCGAACGCCTCGTCAACCGGTGCGAATACCGTGAACTCGCTGCCGTTAAGGGTGGAGACCAAGTCCACCTTGGGGTTGAGCTTGCCGGAAACAGCGGCGGTCAAGGTCTTGAGCAGCGGGTTGTTGGATGCCGCAACAGCCACCGGGTCCTGAGCCATGCCCTGTACCGAACCGGCACCGTCCGGAACCTGTGCGGCGTAACCGGCGCAGCCGGGGCCCACAAGGTTGGCGGCCGGGTCCATGGCCGCGCTGCTCATGGCGGACGACGACGGCGACGGCGCCATCGACGAAGGAGCCGCCGACGAGCTCATCGGAGCCGGTGCGGACGAAGAGGAAGCCGAGCTGGAGGAGCCGGATCCACCACAGGCAGTGAGCCCGAGAAGGGTGGCTGCAGTGAGGCCAACGAAGGCGAGGGCGGGGCGCTTTGTGGACAACATGTCATTCTCCTTGTTTTCGGAACCAGGGCGTTGGATCCATCGGGTGGTGGGACACGGGCCGCAAGTACCGCTCTTGCTGTACCTCCGGTTTGTGTCTCACCAGCTATTCGGAGGATGGGACGGGATGGATGGGTGCGGATTGAAAAACTTTTTTGAACACCGGCCGCCATGCTCCGTATTGGTCTCACCTGGCCGGGTCATCTGCGGATCCGCCCAATGTTCGACGCCGGCCCTCACCAGCTGCTGGGTGGAATTGTCGATGGGTTCATCGATCCACAAGGAGGTGCGCGCGCAGCACCCGCGAAGCGCGTCAGTGGTCGGCCGGGTAGTCGATCCGTGCAGGGCCGCGGCCCGATCCGGTCATCACGCTGGACAGTCTGGCGGAGCGTGCGCGCCGGTGACAGGATGGGCTGATGGCTATCGAAGTCCGTCCCGCCACAGAGTTCGACGACGTCAAAACCATGGTGGGACCCAAGCGCCCCGATTCCAACGTGTGCTGGTGCCTGAGCTACAGGATTCCGTCCAAGCTGAACCTGAGCCTGCAGCGCCAGGAGCGTGGAAAGTACGTCGAGAAGCTGGTAGCCGAAGACCCACCTCCCGGTGTTTTGGCGTACGACGGCGACAAAGTGGTCGGGTGGGCGGCCGTCCACCCGCGTGCGGACACAAGTTTCGCGACGAACCGGAAGATCCCGCATGCCGGTGACTCCGATGTCTGGTCCGTGTGGTGCATCCGGGTTCGACCGGGGCATCGGGGGAAGGGGATCTCGCACGCACTCCTGCAAGGCGCCATAGAATTCGCCAGGAGCCACGGCGCCCCGGCCATTGAGGGCTACCCCGTGGACAACAAGGGCAGCAAAGTGGATCTGACCATGGCGTACGTCGGAACGCGAAGGCTCTTTGAGAAAGCAGGCTTCACCAAGGTCGCCGAAACCACGTCCGTGCTCAACGGATTCCCCCGCGTACTGATGCGCCTGCACCTCAGCTAAAGCACCCAACTGGGGGACTGCAAGCGGGCCGTCATCCGGTGCGCTTCCTCGAGCAACAGCTTGCCGAGGAACTCCTGGCGGTCCGGGCGGAAGCGGGGTTCGATTCCCGTGAGCGAAAGAGCCCACGCCGGTCGCCCCTGGGTGTCGAACACAGCCGCGCCCATCCCCCAGCTGCCTTCCAAGATCAACCCGGGATTCACGGAATACCCGGAAAGCCGGGTCTTCTCCAGGTTGCCCCGGACGACGTCGGCAGTGTGCCCCGCAGCGAAGTCACCAGCGTGGGCAGCCCAGTCCCCCAGCAGCGACTCCTGTTCCTCCTCCGGCAGGAACGCCATGATCGCCGTCCCGGCAGAGGCTACCCCCAACGGGAAGCGCACCCCTTCATGCAGCACGAAGGATCGCACGGGGAACGAGCCTTCCTCACGCAGCACACAAACGGTTTCGTTGCCGCGGCGGATGGAGAAGAAGGCACTCTCCCCTGTTTCCGCGGCCAAGCGTCGAAGGGAGGGCCGGGCTATGTCTTCCATGGGAAAACGTGCGGCCGCCACCGAGCCCAGCAGAAAAACTTCCGGCCCCAGCACCCACTTTCCGGTGCCGGAGTCATGTTCCAGCAAGCCTTCCGCAGCCAGGGAGCTCAGGAGCCGGTGAACCGTGGGCCTGGTCAATCCGGATTCCCGAACCAAACCAGCCAACGAGGTCCCTTCGGGCTTGCGACCCACCAGGCGCAGCAGCAACGCCACGCGGCCAACCACTTGGGCTCCCTGTACTGCCACAACAACCCCTCACAAAGATTTCGTCCACAATATGGACAGCTCACAGCGTAGCGTCCACAGCGTGAGTAGCCAAAGATCCGCACCGTTGACGCATGCACTGCTGCAAACCTAGGCTCCAATGCAGAACAAGCGTACGTCCACAAAGTGGATACACACTCAATGAGGAGCCCCACATGTCCAAACTCCACGCGAGCGCAGCCCAAGCGCTACATGACCTTTTGGCAGACGGCCAGACGATCGCCGTCGGCGGTTTTGGCCTCAGCGGCATCCCCGCCGACCTGATCGACGCCGTCCGAGAGTCGGGCGTCAAGGATCTCACCATCGTTTCCAACAACATGGGCATCGACGGCAAGGGCCTGGGCGTCCTCATCGAAGCGGGCCAGGTGCGCAAGGTCATTGCGTCGTACGTTGGTGAGAACAAGCTGTTCGCCGAGCAGTACCTGGCCGGTCAGTTGGAGGTCGAATTCACGCCGCAGGGCACCCTCGCTGAACGACTCCGCGCCGGCGGCGCCGGCATCCCCGCCTTCTACACCCGCACCGGTGTGGGAACCCTGGTGGCCGAAGGCAAGCCGCTGGAAGAGTTCGACGGCGTCACGTACGTCCGCGAGCGCGCCATCACCGCGGATATCGCCTTGGTCCACTCCCACACCGCGGATACCGACGGCAACCTTGTGTACCGCTACACGGCGCGGAACTTCAACCCGGTAGTGGCAACGGCAGGCAACGTGACCATCGCCGAGACGGAGGTCATCGTGGAGCCCGGCCAACTGGACCCGAACCACATCGTCACCCCCGGCGTCTACGTGCAGCGATTGGTGCAGGCCACCGACCGCGTCAAGGACATCGAACAGCGCACGGTCCGCCAGCGCCTCGAAACCGCGGCCGTCTAAACCAGCCGCCCAAGAAAAACCAAGGAGCACAACCATGGCATGGACACGTGACCAGATGGCTGCCATCGCGGCCGAAGAACTCAACGACGGCGACTACGTCAACCTCGGCATCGGCATCCCGACGCTGGTGGCCAACAACCTGCCCGACGGCGTGCGGGTGGTCCTCCAGAGTGAGAACGGCCTGCTCGGCATGGGCCCGTTCCCCTACGAAGGCGAAGAAGACGCCGACCTCATCAACGCCGGTAAGCAGACCGTCACCGTCACCCCCGGCGGCAGCATCTTCGACTCGGCCACGTCCTTCGGCATGATCCGCGGCGGCCACGTGAAGGTTGCCATCCTCGGCGCCATGCAGGTCTCCGGCAGCGGGGACCTCGCCAACTGGACCATCCCCGGGAAGATGGTCAAGGGCATGGGCGGGGCCATGGACCTCGTCGCCGGTACACCCCGCGTGGTGGTCCTGACCGAGCACAACGCCAAGGATGGCTCCGCGAAGATCGTCACCGAATGCACGTTGCCGCTCACGGGCCTGAAGTGCGTCGACCGGATCATCACGGATCTCGCCGTTTTCGATATTGAGTCCGATGAAACGCACGACGGCGGCACGCGCCTGGTGCTGACCCGGCTCGCCCCGGGCGCCACCGTGGAGGAGATCCGGGAGAAGACAGAAGCGGCCTTCGAGGTCGCGCTGGAGAAGGGCTCGGCTGCAGAAGCAGAAGCACTGGAAGGAGCCACGGCATGAGCCTCAAAGAACAGTTCGGGAAGGACATCCTTCTCACGGGCTGGGGCCACAGCAAGTTCGGCAAGCTCACGGACGACACCCTGGAGACGCTGATCGTTGAGGTCGCCGGTGAAGCGATCCGGAACTCAGGCCTGGACCCCAAGGACATCGACGAAATCTACCTTGGCCAGTTCAACTCCGGCATGCAGCCCTTGGGTTTCACCTCGTCGCTGGCGTTACAGCTCTCGGCGGATCTGGCCAACGTTCCAGCCACGCGCACCGAGAATGCTTGCGCTTCAGGTTCTGCGGCTTTCCAGCAGGGAGTGAAGGCACTCCTCGCGGGCACGGCCCGGAATGTCCTGGTGATCGGTGCAGAAAAGATGACCGACGCCGGAGCCGACGTGGTGGGGGCAGCGCTGCTTGGCGCGTCCTATGAGATGGCCGGCAAGCCCTCGACCACCGGTTTCACGGGCTTGTTCGCGGAGGTAGCCCAGCATTACGACAAGCGCTACGGCGAGTCGATCAGTGGTCCTGGGTTCGAGGCGGGCCTCGGCGACGTCCTGGGTTCCATCGCGGCCAAAAACCACCGCAACGGCATGGACAACCCGTACGCCCAGATGCACCGCGACTTCGGCGTTGAATTCTGCCGCACCATCTCGGACAAGAACCCCATGGTGGCCGAACCCTTGCGACGCACCGACTGTTCGCCGGTCTCCGACGGTGCTGCCGCCGTCGTACTTTCCACAAGGCCAACCAACGGCGCAACCGAAGCCGTGCGCCTTGCCGGTTTTGGCCACGCCAACGACTTCTTCCCCGCAGAGAAGCGCGACCCCACCGAATTCGCCGCCACGCGAGCCTCGTGGGAGCGCGCGTTCACCATGGCGGGCGTGGGGGTAAGCGGGCTGGACTTCGCGGAGGTGCACGACTGCTTCACCATCGCCGAACTCATCATGTACGAGGCCATGGGCCTGGTCCCCCGGGGCGAGGGCGCACGGGCCATCAAGGAGGGCTGGGTCTACAAGGAGGGCAAGCTGCCCGTCAACGTCTCCGGCGGCCTGAAGGCAAAGGGCCACCCCGTCGGCGCCACGGGTGTATCGCAGCACGTCATCGCGGCGATGCAGCTCAGTGGCACCGCCGGGGACATGCAGTTGCCCAATGCCCGGCGCGGAGCGGTCCAAAACATGGGTGGCGTGGGCATCGCGAATTACGTCAGCATCCTCGAAGCCCTCTAGGTACCCAAGTAGGGGACAGCAAACGTTCCACTGAGCACTCAGTGGAACGTTTGCTGTCCCCTAGTTGGGTAGGCGGGGCTTAGCGGTTCCGGATCAGGGCCGCGATCTCCCTGAATCCGAGCCGCTCCGCGTTCTGCAGGGCGGTCCGGCCTTCGGGGTCACGGATGTCCGGATCAGCTCCGGCGGCGAGCAATTGCCGGACCACGTCCTGCTGGTTCGGGCCGCCGTTGTTGAGCAGAATGGCCTCCTGCATCGCGGTCCAGCCCAGGTTGTTCACATGGTTCACCGGCACTCCGGCGGCGATCAGGATCCGCACCGTGTCCGTGTGCCCGTGCTCGCTCGCCGGGATCAGGGCTGTACCGCCGTACCTGTTGATGCTGCGGACGTCCGCCCCGGCGTCCAACGTCAGCTGCAGGACCTCGTTGAATCCTTCGGCCCCTGCATAGAGGAAGGCGGAATCCTGGATGGCGTCTTTCGCGTTCACGTTCCCGCCCGCAGCGATCAGTTCCCGGACCCGGGCAGGATCGTTGGCTTTGGCAGCGAGGATCAGGAGCCGGTCCGTTTCCATTTGCGCCTCCGGTGACAGTGGGGTTGGGGTCACCACGGCAGGGGACGACGACGCCGGGCCGGGGCTCGCGCTGGACGCTGCGGTTGGGCTGGGAGCTCCGGGAGCCGTGGCCGCGCTGGGAGGCGACGGCGCCGCCGTCGAACATCCGGCCAGCAACCCAAGCAACACCACCAACGCCGCGGTTTTTGTACAGATAACGACCCTAAAACGCTCTCTAAAGGGCATTATCTGTACAAAAACTCCATGTGGGGGCATGGTTATTTCGCCGCGGCCAGGGCGTCGGCTCCGGCGGTCGCGCAGGCTTCGTCCAAGGCACCGTCGGGAGCGCCGCCGACGCCGATACCCGCCACGGATACTCCGTTCACCTTCAGCGGCACGCCACCGGAGAGGAAGAGGGTACCGGGGAGGTCGGCGATGGACGGGCCGTTGCCGTTGACGCGCTTGGCCAGCTCGCTGGTGGGTGCACCGAAGGCCGCTGCGGTGTAGGCCTTCTGCTTGGCGGCTTCGATGGTGTGCTCGGCAGCGTTGTCGCCGCGGAGGATCGCCTGGACGGTACCGAAACGGTCAACCAGGGCCACCGTCACGAACGGCAGCTTGTCGGCCTGGCACTTGGCGAGCGCCGCGTTGACGGCCTTGCTGGACGCGCCAACGGTAATGCGGTTCTGGGCTACGACGTTCTCCGGTGCCGGCTGGACGTCGGCGGCAACCTTGACGGGACCAGCAACCTCGGGGGCGGCCGACGGGGCAACGGCATTGGCGACGGCCGTGATCCCGCCGGTGAGCAACAGTGCTCCGGCAGCAGCGGCGGCAAGCATCTTGTTGGGCTTCTTCATGGGTTCTCCTTGGAACGTTATGGGTACAACCCAATACTTCCGGCGGGCACAACAATCCACATCGACCCAAGGCAGTCCCCCACCTCAGCCTTTCCGCCCTCGGTATCAGCCAAAAGGTGGAGAGACCTGCAGCAGCCCGGGACCTAGCATGGAAAGAGCGCCATCAACCGAACGGGAACCATCCATGACACCAGGCACCATGCCGCCAGGCGGCGCTCAGAAGGACGGCCGCATCGATGTAGTGTTGCACCTCGGTTTCGCGGTGCTCATGGTCGCTTCGGGCGTGCGGTACATCATGCGCCACTCCCCCGCGGACAACCTGTGGACCGTGGCCCTGGCCGCAGCAGTCTGCGCACTCTACGCCTTGACGGCAGCGCTGGCGCACCCCCGGAACAGGCACCGGAGGCAACGCCGGAACCAGTGGATTCCGTGGATGATCGCCCTGGTGGCGGCATGGTCCACCCTGGTCATCGTCGCCCCGAGCTTCGCTTGGTGCTCCTTCGCCATCTTCTTCCTGGCGCGCAGGGCATTCCGCGGCTGGGCAGGCTACGCGGCCAGCGGCGTGACCGCAGCGGCCACCGCCGTCGGGCTGTTCCGGATGAGCGGCTGGACGGACGTGGCCATGCTGCTCGGCCCCCTGGCCGCCGGTGCCCTCCTCACCCTGGTCTACGACAAAATCGAGCGCGACCAGGAGCAGCTGGCCGCCACCGAACGGGAAGCCGGAATCATTGCCGAACGCGAGCGCGTGTCCCGGGAAATCCACGACACCGTCACCCAGGGCCTCGCCAGCAGCCTTCTGCTCCTCGAGGCCGCGCAGCGTTCCTGGCCCGACGGTTCAGCCCAAACGGACGTCGCCAAGGCTTCGGAACTGCTCAGGCGGAACCTCTCCGACACCCGCAGCCTGGTGCATGAACTTTCCGCGCCCGGCTTGGAATCGGGGCCTCTTCCGGAGGCTTTGCAGCATGCCGCGCGGCAGTATATGGAAAGCATCGACGTCCACGTCACCGGCCAAGCCCGCCCCATCCCCGTTGAGGTCCGCCATGCCTTGCTGCGCGTGACCCAGAGTGCGACTGCCAACATCAAGCTCCACGCACATGCGGACCACGCCAGCGTGACCCTGGGGTACCTCCCGGAGGCGGTCACCCTGGACGTGTACGACGACGGCCGCGGCTTCGATCCCGGAGCGGTACCTTTACCGTCAACATCCGGAGGGTACGGCCTGCGGGCCATGCGGCAGCGGGTGGAACAGCTGGGTGGAGAATTGTCAGTGGAGAGCTCACCGGGTGAAGGGACGATCATCGCGGCGCAGCTTCCGCTCGGCCCGCGGACCGGGCCATCAGGGGAGGGCATGTGACCACCATTTCCGTGCTGCTTGTGGACGACCACACCGTAGTCCGCAGCGGGCTCAAGGCGCTGCTGGGCACCCAGGCCGACATCGCCGTCGTCGGGGACGTTTCCTCCGGTGAGGAAGCGCTGGAAGCTGTCCAGGAACATTCGCCCGCTGTGGTGCTGATGGATCTATCCATGGGCGCCGGGATGGACGGCATTGAGGCCATCAAAGAGCTGCGGCAACGCAACCCCAAGCAGGCGGTGATCGTCTTCACCACCTACGACTCGGACGCCGACATCGTCCGGGCCGTGGACGCCGGCGCCATGGGGTACCTGCTCAAGGACGCCGCGCCCGAGGAGATCTTCGCGGCCGTTCGTGGTGCCGTACAGGGCAAGAGCGTCATGAGCGCCCCGGTGGCCTCGAGACTGTTCCAGCACATGCGGAACCCCGACGAAGTGCTCACTCCGCGGGAGGCGGAACTGCTGAGCCTGCTGACCCAGGGCCTCAGCAACCGGGACCTTGGCAAACGCCTCTTCATCTCCGAAGCCACGGTCAAGACACACCTGGCCCACATCTACGCCAAGCTCGGGGTGGAGACCCGGGCGGCAGCCATCGCCACAGCCATCCGCCGGGAGGGGATGCGGTAACGGCACCCGTTGGTTACGCTGACCGTATGTCGGACACAACGGGTCGCAGAATGTTCACTACTCCAGGGACGGCTTTGTTGGTCCGCGGAGTCCTCGCCATACTTTTTGGGCTCTTGGTGCTGGTGTTGCCAAATGCCGCGGTGTTCGCAGTCGTGGTGGTGTTCGGTTTCTTCGCGATCATCGACGGCGTCACCAGCGTGGCCCATTATTTTTACGATCCAGCCGGCCGCTCCGTTTGGAGCCTGGTGGGAGGGTTCGTCTCCATCGCCGCCGGCATCCTGGCCATCGCATGGCCCGGTATTACCGCCGCCGCGATCGGCATCCTGATTGGGCTGTGGGCCTTGATGCTGGGAATCTCGCAGATCATCCTGGCGCTGGCTGCCCGCAGCTTTATCCGCGGCTGGGGCCTGTGGCTGCTGACCGGCCTGATCACCACGGTTTTCGGGATCGTTGTCCTGGTCAACCCCGGGATTGGGCTGCTGGGCCTGACCGGAATGCTGGCGGTCTTTGCCATCGTGACAGGGCTGCTGCTGATCGCCTCAGGCGTCGGCCTCCGCAAGCCGGCCACCACACAGCGGCTGTACGGGCACTAAAACCTCGCCGCCGTTGAGGCACTCACCCTGACACCGGGGCTTTGACGTCGGCAGCCCATTCACGGATCGCCTGACGCTCGGTCTCGTTGCATACGTAGCCGTAGCCCATCTCAGTGCCGCCGTTCTCCAGCGTCCACTGGTTGTAGTACGTGAGGGCGTAGCAGTCGGCCATCACCTCCTTGTCGCCCTGGAACAGGCCCTGTGCAAGGAGATCTTTGTAGTCCCCGTGACCGTCTGGGACCCGGGCCGAATCCGCCAGCTGATACATGTGTGCCAGTTCATGTACGACCGTCATCCTCATCGACCACTCGTTGCCATACTCGTTCTCCGGAAGAAGATGCACCGTGGAGAAGTCCTTAACGCAGCCGGACGTTGACCATCCTTGCTTTTCGGCAGCTCCGCAGACGGTGGCCGCATCCCATTGAACGTCAATGTATCCGTTTCCGGCGGCATCGATAAGTCCCTCCGTGAGCGAGCCCGTTGCGTTGACCCTTCGTATGGCAGCCGCGGCGGCGCGGGTTTCCAAACCTTCGCGGAACCTCGTGGCAAAGCTGACCAGTGATCGAGCGGATAAAATGGTGAGATTCGGGTCTGCCAAACGCGCCTCTTCGCGGCGGAACGACGGGAAATCTGCCACGAGCGGCGCTGCGGGATTGCCGTCGAGCTGCGCGGCCAGTTCATTGATTCTGGCCAGCTCCTGTTTGAAGAGCGCCTTTTGCGCTTCCAACTCGGAATTTGAGGGTCTGCTTGCGGCGGACGGTTGCCCGCTGGAGGGGGTGCCCGGTGCCAGTGCCGCGCCGAGGCCACCGAAAATGGCGCCCGCCAGGAACATCGCGACGACGAGGCATCCGCACCCGCCCAGCCACCAACCGATTCCACTGCGTCGGGCGGAGGAGGGGCGTGCCGACGTGTAGGGCACCTGATACACGGGTGCGCGGTTGGCGGGTGCTGCCGGGGTTGGCCGTGCGGGCTGCGATTCCCGCCGGAAGCGCGGATTGATCTGACTCATCCAAGTAATGAGCTCGGGGTAGGCACGGGTATTCGCCGAGATTACGTTGTGCAGATCCCACCGTCGACGGGCGATGTCAGCCAATAACTGCGGCGGCGTTGCAGGGGAACTCGCAACATCCAGGTCCGGATCGCGCGGTGCATTCAACCTGAGTTCTCCTACATCAAGTTCTAGAGGGCGTGATCAGGAAGATTGCCCGGGCCGCGGGAAGAGCCAAGACTATGATAACGGATCATACTACTGCGTATGATCCGTTCGCGGCGCGCATTGGTCCTCGTCGACTGGTCGGTGGAGTCCGGTAGGTTTAGGCCATGAACACGCCGAACCAACTGCCGTATGTCGTCTTCTCCGGGGCCTTCGGTGACAACGGGACCGGCGGCTATTTCCCTGCGCAGGCGGAGGTGAGCAACGGCTTCGTGACCCTCTGGGTCGCCTCACCATCGGGATGGGTACAGTATTTCAGCCTGCCGGCGACCGAAGTCGGCGTAAAGTCGGCTGCCCAGCGCATCACGCTCGTGGCCCACGGGCGGAGTTACCCTATCTTGGCCGATCCCAGGGCCGTGGGCCGCGCACTGGACTACAACATGTTGGGCACCGCAGCCAACATCCTGGACAAGCCGTTGTACGGGGCGAAAGCCGACGTGGGGCGGGGACTGAACCAGCTGTCCGCTGCCAGATCGTGGAACACCGGGAGCGGTCCGGAGTTCATCGCTGCCGCACGGTCCGCGGGCGCCCGTGTCTCGCGTCTTGGATATGGTGCGATTGCCGCTATCGGATGTGGGAGCGCTCTGTTGGTCGTGGTAGCGGTCCTGGTCATCACCGCCTTGATGCTCAGACCCTAGTTACGGGGGACGGTAAAAAGCCGTAGGGGGATGCGCTCAGCGCCAAGTTCGGTAAGTTAGTGGCTGTGAAGATAGCTACCTGGAATGTGAACTCCCTCCGCGCCCGAGCCGACCGTGTGGAAGCCTGGCTTGAGCGCAGCGACTGCGATGTCCTGGCCATCCAGGAGACCAAGTGCAAGGACGAGAACTTCCCCTGGGAACTCTTTGAGCGCATGGGCTACGAGGTAGCGCACTTTGGCGTGAACCAGTGGAACGGCGTCGCCATCGCCTCCCGCGTCGGCCTGGGAGACGTCGAACGCACGTTCGTGGACCAGCCCGCTTTCGGCAAGGCGGGCAAGGACCCGGCCCAGGAAGCCCGCGCCATAGCAGCTACCTGCGGCGGCATCCGCATCTGGAGCCTCTACGTTCCCAACGGCCGGTCCCTGGACGACGAACACATGCCGTACAAGATCAAGTGGCTCGAAGTCCTTCGCGGCCAGGCCGCCGAGTGGGTACAGGCCGACCCCAACGCCCAGATCGCGCTCATGGGTGACTGGAACATCGCCCCCTTCGACGACGACGTCTGGGACATCGACCTCTTCCGCAACAACAACTACACCCACGTCAGCGAACCCGAGCGGGCAGCGTTCCATGCGTTCGAAACCGCCGGATTCACCGACGTCGTACGTCCTTACACGCCGGGTCCCGGCGTCTACACGTACTGGGACTATACGCAACTGCGCTTCCCCAAGAAGGAAGGCATGAGGATCGACTTCTGCCTCGCGTCGGCGCCGCTCGCCGCAAGGGTTACGGGAGCGTCGATCGACCGTGAGGAGCGCAAGGGCAAGGGCGCTTCCGACCACGCTCCAGTGATTGTGGAGCTCGCAGACTAAGCACCACTGACTCGTAATGAAAGGGGCTGGCCGGACATGAGTGGAAAGCTGTACAGGGGCCAGGCCGGTCTGCCCTTTTCTTCGTCGCTGCGCGTTTACGAACCCCTCGAGGCTTTCCCTCCCGAGCAGCAGCGCCAGCTCGTGGCGGAGGGCAGCAAGGCAGGTTCCCGGGCCGCCGTCGAAAATGCGGAGCTCCAGGCCTCGCTGGGACGCATCACGCGCTCGGGCGGTGACCCCTTTCCCACCGGCCGCACCGATCTGGTGCGCATGACCCGGGTCCCGATTGGGCGGCATGCCGCGCCTGCCAATGAAAAGGACGACGCCGGGCGGGTACTTTACTGCCCAAGCCAGCTGGTGATTCGGGCTGGCTTGGCGGCCAACGCACTCATGGACGGAGTTCATAGCCCTCTGGCTGATCTGCTCATCCCGGTCTCGCAACGGGACAAGCACCAGCAGCGGATCGACCGGATCAATGCCCGGGAAGACGCCAAGCGCGTCCATACACGGGCCTCCACGTGGGGAATTCCGTTCAGCTGGTTCTCGCTTTTTGCCGAGTCGGACCGCAAGGACGTGGTCGAATCCGAAGGGCGGATCCTGACCGTTCGGGTGTGGACCCCGTTGACCGAGGCCTTGGAACGGGCGCGGTTTTCCGTGGCCCATCTGGCACTGGCGGCCCCGGACCTGGATATGCTCGACGACCTGACCCAGCTCACCGAATGGCTAGAGCTGTTCCACGTGCAGTCCATGGTGGAACTGGATTACGGCGCTGTGGCGGACAAGGTGTACCCGGACGACTCCCCCATGGATGTCCGGCTGGGCATCGAGTGCCTGGCGGAGGGCGATATGACCGGCGCGGCCGCGGCCTACAGGCGGCTCGCGTCGCGCTGGATTCCGATCCGGCAGCTGGCGCGCGCTTCCTAGTTTGAACTGTACGGCGGCGCGGTTGTCTCGCGGATGATCAGATGGTGCGGCGCCACCTCCGAGTGCACGGCGCCGGGGTTGCCGTCGAGCTCGTCCAGCAGCATCCGGGTAGCCAGTTCTGCCTGGTTGTCAGGACGCTGGCCGACAGTGGTCAGGCCGAGTGAGGACGAAAAGTCGTGATCATCGATTCCGATGACGGACAGGTCCTCCGGGACCCTGACTCCGTGCCGTCCGGCCTCAAAGATCACGCCCATGGCCATCTCGTCGGAGGAGCAGAAAATTGCTGTCGGTTTTCGGCCGGGTTGGCTCCATAGCCGGTTGAAGGCCTGTTGCCCACTGGCCACCGTGAAATCGCCCCATTGGTCCCATTCAGGGCGTACTTCCAAACCGGCGTCGGACATGACCTCCTGGAAGGCGCGGATGCGCACGCGGGGAACGTCGAAGTTCAAGTCCGTTTCGTCGTCGCCATGAAGCAAGGCGATGTCCTTGTGTCCCAGCTCAAGCAGGTGCTTTACCGCGGTTGATGCGGCGTCATAGTCGTTGATGCCGATGTACGCGCAATCTTCGACATGGCCGCCCACCACAACCAAGGGGATGTCGATCTTGTGGAGATGCTCCAGTTCGTCCTCGGTCAAGGACATGCAGAGCACCAGCAGCGCGTCGATCTGCTTGTAGACCATGGTGGAGCTGAAGAGCCGTTCGCGGTTGCTGCCGTGGCCGCCGAGGTTGAATAAGGAGAGGTTGTACTTCCTTGAATGGAGCTCACGGTCGGCGCCTTCGATGGCCTTGGAGAAGAACCAGCGGCTGACGAATGGAGCCAGGACGCCAATGGTGCGGGTGCGGCCCGTCGCCAGCCCCGAGGCCGACGACGACGCCACATAACCCAGTTCACCGGCCACCCGGAGGATCTTCTCCCGCGTTGCAGGAGAGACCCGTGGCAAGCCCCGCACTGCCCGGGAGACAGTCGCAGTTGAGACTCCGGCCGCTACGGCAACGTCTTCGATACTGACACCGGTATGGCCGCCGCGTTGGGACCGCTCGTTCGTCTTTGCCACTGAAGCCCCCTTTTGGTGCATGCCGAAAGCCGAGGGCTCGTTCCCGGACGGCACCTTACAGCCTATTCCGCTTGCCTGCCGATCGCCGACTTCGCGCAGCTTGTTTCGACGTCGGTCAGGTACTGGTCTTCTCCTAACCCAGCCGCCGCGTGGTGCGCCGAGGCAATTTGCTGCGCAGCCGGAGCATGCCCCAGAGGGCCAGGACCACGGCCAGAAGACCCAAAGCCCAGCCCCAGGCCGACTGTCCCGTCAGTTCCATCGAGACAGTCGCTATCAGGAGCACCAAGCCCCAGAAAGCCAGGAACCCGATGATGATGTCGAAATCCTCCGCCGAACGCACCCGTTTGTTACCCGCATCGGGTTTCACTGCGGGAGACGCCCGACGTCGATCATCGTAACTTGTCACTTGACGGCACCCGCCGTGAGGCCCGCCACGATCTTGCGCTGGAAGACCAGCACCAGGACCACCAATGGAATGGTGACCACGGTTCCGGCGGCCATGACAGCTGTGTACGGCTCCTGGTGAGGCTGTGCACCAGCGAAGTAGGCGATGGCGACAGTGACCGTTTTGGTTGAGTCATTCGACAACTGGCTGGCGATGAGGAATTCATTCCATGAAGCGATGAAGGCCAGGATTGCCGTGGTAAACGTTGCCGGCGCTGCCAGCGGAAGGATCACTTTCCGGAAGGCCTGTCCCTGCGTGCAACCGTCGATCCTTGCCGCTTCCTCGAGCTCCCACGGCATTTCACGGAAGAAGGAAGTCAGCGTGTAAACCGTGAGCGGAAGAACGAAGGAGATGTTCGGAATGATCAGCGCCTGGTAGGTGCCGAACCAGCCGATGTTGGTGAACAGCTGGAACAGCGGGGTTACCAAGGCGACGCCCGGGAACATTGAAGCGCCCAGGATGAAGCCGAGGACCACGAACTTGAACCGGAAATTCAGCCGGGCCAATGCGTAGGCGGCAAAGACGCCAACCAGGAGTGCCACCACTGTGGTCACAGCACCAACAATGAGGCTGTTCAACAGGTTTCGGCCGAAGTGGTTGCCCAGGCTCTCGTCGAATACGGTGGCAAAGTTGTCCCACGTGACGTGCGTGAAGAACGGCGTGGTGTCGAAGGTGTATCCAACATCGCGGAAGGCCGTGACGACCATCCAGTAGAAGGGTGCCAGGCACCAGATGAGAATGACGACGGCGCTGATGTAGGTGCGCAGCGACCCCCAGTTGAAGGCGCGTTTGGGCCGTTCAACCGGGTTGGTGGACGTCCTTGAAGCTGTGGCTGTGCTCATCTCACTTGGCCTTTCCGGAAGATGTGGCTGCATCCACGGCGTTCGCCCCAAGGAAACGGACGAAGATAAAGGCCACAAGGAAGATCACCAGGAATGTAATGGTCGATAGCGCCGCCGCTGTATTGAACCCTTGTCTGATTTGTTGGACAACAAGGATGGACAGCGTGGTGGTGCCATTGGCGCCCTGGGTCATGATGGCGGGAAGGTCGTACATGCGCAGTGCGTCCAGGACGCGGAACAGGATGGCGACCATCAGTGCAGGCCTGACCAACGGCAGCGTGATCAAGCGGAAGCGCTGCCACGTGGATGCGCCGTCGACTTTGGCTGCCTCGTAGACTTCATCGGGAATCAGTTGCAGACCGGCCAGGATCAGAAGCGCCATGAAGGGCGTTGTCTTCCAGACGTCGGCGATGATGATGGCCCACTTGGCCGGCCATTCCGAACCGGTCCAGAGGATCTGGGTTCCGAACAGCTTGTTGGCGATGCCTTCGAAGGCGAAGATGAAGAACCAGAGCTTGGCGGTGACGGCCGTCGGAATGGCCCACGGAACCAGGACGGCTGCACGGATCAGGCTGCGGCCACGGAAGGCGCGGGCCATGATGATCGCCATCCAGAAACCAAGGATGGTCTCAAAAGCGACCGTGACTGCCGTGAAGAAGAACGTCGTGCCCATGGAATCCCAGAACTGGGCCCCGAGTGTGCCCGGAGGGCAGGCAACGGATCCGCCGCCGGGGGCCGTGCATTGCTGCAGCAGCCAGTGCGTGTAGTTTTCAAAGCCGGCCGGGCCGCCCTCGGAGAAGAACCCGGTTGCGGGGTCCAGACCCGAGTCCTTCTGGAAGGACATGATGATCGCGTTGAGCACCGGGTAGATGATGACGATGGCCAGAAGGATGAGCGATGGGGCCAGGAGGGTGTAAGCCCAGCGTCCTTGCGTGAGTTGCTTCCGGTCGGCGCTTTCGCGGCTTGGCATCGTATGTTTGGCAGCCGCCGCCGCGTCTGGTTTTTGTAGTTCTGTTGACATGTCAAGACTCCTGTCAGGGAGAAGGCCGTGGCCGGAGTCCGGCCGCCCACCCTTCCGGGACGGGCAGCCGGACTTTAGCCCGGGTGGTTACTTAGCTCCGGCCGACTCAATAGCCGCTTGCATGTCGGAGATTGCCGAGTCCACGGTCTTCTCTCCCTTGAGGGCGGCATAGGCGTTATCCTGCACAGCCTTGGTGACGGCGGGGTAGAACGGCGTCACGGGGCGCGGAACCGCGTTCTCGATGGACGTCTTCAGCACCGGGAGGTACGGCAGCTTGGTCACGAGTTCCTGATCGTCATAGAGCTTGGTCAGGACAGGGGCCAGCGAACCCTGGGTAGCGTAGAAGCGCTGGGTTTCCTCGCTGGTGATGAACTTGATGAAGTCCGCAACCGTTGCCTTGTTCTTGGAGTACACGCTCATGGCGATGTTGTGGCCACCCAGCGAGGAGGCACCGGGGCCATCCTTGCCCGGAAGCGGAGCCATCTTGAACGTGTCCTTCACAGTGGACGAACCATCGGTCTTTGCCAGGTTGTACACGTATGGCCAGTTGCGGTGGAAGAGGAGCTTGCCGGCTTCGAAGGCCTGGCGTCCCTGCTCTTCCTGGAAGGTGATTGCCTCGGTAGGGATGTTGCCATCCTTGTAGGCGTTGACCAGGTTGGTGAGGCCTGCCTTGGCTTCGCTGGAGTTCACGGCAGCCTTGCCGGACTCATCGACAATCTTGCCGCCAGCGGAGTTGATGGCTTCAGCGGCGTTGACGGTGAGGCCTTCGTACTTCTGGAACTGGCCTGCGTAGCAGCCGATGTTGTTCTGCTTGGCGATGTCGCACATCTTCATCATCTCGTCCCACGTCTTGGGCGGGTTGGGCACCAAGTCGCCGCGGTAGTAGAGGATGCCACCGTCCGAGCTCTGCGGAGCTGCGTAGAGGGTGTTGTTGTAGGTGGCGCTCTTGACTGTGGATTCGAGCATGCCATCCGTGGAGATTGCGGTCTTGTCCTTGAGCGGCTGCAGCCATCCCTTGGCAGCGAATTCCGCGACCCAGATAAGGTCTACGCTCATGACGTCGTAGTTGGCGTTCTTGGCCTGGAAGTTCTGCACGAGGTCATCGTGCTGTTGGTCTGCCTGGTCGGACTGCTCCTTGAACGTCACCTTCTCGTTCGGATGCGCGGCATTCCACTTTTCAATAAGAGGCCGGACGACGTTGCTGTTGTCCTTGCCTTGGACATAGGTGATCGGCCCACGGCCGTCAAGGTTGTTGGCGGCATCGCCGCTGGCACCGCCGGAGCTGGTGCCGCCGCCGCCCCCGCCGCCACCACAGGCGGTAAGGGACAGAGCCAGGACTCCGGCGACAGCTGCCGGAAGCAGGAACTTTTTGGATTTCATGCTGGGAACTCCTCGGTGAGTGGACCAGGTTTTTCCGCGGTGCGGTTGATGTGGTGAGGCTCACAATAGTCATGTGGTTACGCAAAATGCAAGCGCTTACACGGGCCGTGACCACAACGATACAAAGTAGGCTGATTATTTTCCCTTCGCGGCCCATGGCGGCGGCTTCCTGGAGCAAGGCCGGCCGCTCTTCGCCCCTTGAGAGCCAGCCCGGCGGAAGGCCCTTTCCGGGGGTTGACAGCGCCAGTTCGATTTGATTGCCCACTATTGCCTATGGAACAGTGGGAAGCGTGGATGAACTCGAAGCACTACAGACCATCGGACGGCTCATCAAAGAGGAGCGCCTTGCCCAGGGTCTGAGCCAGGTGCAGTTGGCCAAACAGGCTGGAACTGCCATCAAGACCGTGCGGACGCTGGAATCAGGCACGCGGCGCACGCAGGAAATCAACCAGCGCAAGCTTGAGCACGCGCTGGGTTGGCGCGCCGGATCGGTGTCCGAGGTACTCAAGGGCAAGTCGAATTTCGCACCGGACATGATTACGCCGGACGATATGCGTTCAAGCGATCAGCCCCGGCAAACAGGGGTCCACATCGCAGTTCCTGCGGCCCCCATAGCGCGGGCCTCGCACCTGTCCGATGAAGAACTCCTGGCCGAGCTCACCTACCGGATGATGCAGCGCAACAGAGACTGAATGGGCTAGCCGCCGGCTTGGCGCTTGACCATCTCATTGATCCAGACAGGGGCAAACGGGGAAGTGCAGTTCGGCGGGGTTGGGTAGTCTTTCAGCACTTCCAGACGCTCGCCGATATCCAGTGCGCGGGCACGATGCTCCGGGTGCTCAATTCCGATCTGCGCCAGGCAATTGTTCATTGCCCACTGCAAACGCTCCGGAGCTTCTTTCATATTCGACTCAATAATGTCCAGCAATTTCCCCAGGTCCAGGCCCTCGGGCTTTTTGACGATGCGTTCTGAGGTTAATGCCCAGCCCGCGCTGGCCACCACAGGATCGGGGTCGGAAAACCAAGCCACCCGCAGATCTTCGGCTGCTGGACTTTTCTTGACCACGTAATTCACCAGCCAATCGTGCACCTTGGGTGTACGGGACTCCCGCAGCATGCCGTCCAATTCGTCTTGTTCATACGACTTTGGCCGGCAGATCAGGAGAGAAAGCAATCGGGCGGCGGTTCCGCCCGTAGCCCACAGTTCCCGGGCCAAGTCGGGCTGGACCTTGAGCCGCTTGGCTATGGCCCGCAGTTTTCCGAGATTTACTCCGTGATCGTCGCCGTGCTTTTCGTTTATTTCGCGGGCGCGGGGATCCTCCAAGGCAGCAAGTTCCGCCAGGATGTCGGCAACCGAGGCTTGCAGCACATTTGTTCCGGCCATTAAATTCTCCTGGTCATCAGCGCACCCGTTCGGCCTTGGTAAACCGCGACCGGGCTCCGGAAACCATGTGCACCAGCACAGGGGTTTTTTGGCCAATAACAAGATCCATTGCTTCGACCAGTTGCGAAACTTCCGCGGCCAGGAGGTGCGGGGCGACTCCTTGCCGGGGTTGAATCCTTATGCGAAGGCCGGGCCGTCCCCTGAACTCATACGTTGCTACAGACGCACCCGCAAGGTCGGTTCTCTCCGCCAACGCTGACCGGAGTGCTTGTTCGGCGACGCCACCACCAATCCTGACTTCGCCGTCGACGTCGCTGTCATCGCTGCTGGCCACCAACAGGTTGGCCCGTCCCTTGCCCTGTTGTGACAGCCAGGCAATCATGACGACGATGATGACCACGAGGACCACACCGGCCACTATCCAAAGCCAGCTCTCGTCGCGGCCCGGGAAACGGGTTTGCCGGAAGGCATTTTCCGCCCCGGCCCATACCCCCGCGGCCCAGCCGTGCCACCAGGTTGCCACCGCGGGAACGGTTGCCAGCAGCAGGAGCAGCAGGCCCACGGCCAGCAGTTTGATCCCGATGATGAACAGCAGTACGCGGTTCAGCGCCCTGGGTGTCCCGTTCAAGCTCCGATCACCCCCGAGGACGCCAGATTGACCCGTACAGCCGGCATGGGCACCGGCGACATGTCTTCGAGCTCAGCCTGGACCGCGGCGAGTACAGCCTCGCGGCTCACCCTGCTCCCGGACGTTGGCCGGACGTTGACCACCACAGTTTGGCGGGAAACCACCACCATGACTTGTTCCTGGGTGACGTTGGCAGCCGCCCGCGCTCGACGGGCCAGCGCCGAGGCAAGTACTTCGTCATCAACCACGACGGCGGTACGCGGGTCGCGCAGCAAATGGCGTGCCCGCCTCCCGGGCAGCACTGCTTGGAGGAGGAAGATGAGGCCGACCATAGCGATAACGGCTCCGCTTGCCCCCAGCAAGAGAGGCGAGATACCCGCAGGAAGGGCGATGATACGTTCCGCTGCAGTGGTAGGGTCAACCAGCCACGGCGGCTGGCCGACGGCACGGACCCCTGCTTCCAGCAACGCGTACACGCAGAGGATGATTACCAGCACGGCGGCAATGACCGCTGCAGCGGCCCGCGACGAGTGGGTTTCCCGCCGCAAGATACGGCTCATGTCGGGGTCTTCGCCTGCGACAGGGGATGCCCCGTGGCTTTGGTCCGGGCCGACAGCCAGGAACTTCTCCGTTTCCTGATCCTGCGTCATTGAACGCGGCCTCCCTCCCTGACATGGGCCCCACTGATCCTGATGTCCACCCTGCTTAGCTGGGACCCGCTCAGCCGGGTCACTGATTCCAGGACAACCGCCTTGGCAGCTACGGCCCGGTCCCAGATGGAGCCACCGAACCCCTGAACGCGCCTCGGATCGCGGAGGACTTCCGTCAGAGCCGGGACGCTGATGGGTGCGACGATCGACAAAGCCAGCAGGCCGTCGTCGTCCGTCCAATCAGCGCGAATGTCGCTGGCCTCGACACCGAGCGCTTCAGCGGCGGCGGCTCGGGCCAACGAAGTCAAAGCCTGGGTACTGATCCGGTTGTGGCCGACCAGGCTGGTGGTGTGTTCCACAGCCTCAGCCACGCTCATGATGAAGAGCGCCGGCCCGTAATGGCGTCGAGGACGCTTCGGAGATCCAGTTTCCCGTCAGCCGCGCGGCCCAGGAGCGCTCCGATTCCCATGAAAAGCAGGGAAATCACGAACCCCCACAGCCCAAAGGAGAACGACATGAAAGCCACGAAGGCTCCGATCGCGATTCCCACTACGGTCATGCTCATTGGAGTGCCTCCCTTTCCACCACGACGGTCTTGGCTCCGGCCTGTTTGGCTGGCGGCGCGATGAAGACATCAGTGATCTCGATGTTCACTTCGATCACCTGGAGGCCCACAAGTTCCTCGACGGCGCGGTATACCGCGGCCCGGACCTGGTTGGCGACGCCATGCAGGGGATGACCGTAGAGGGCCACCAACGTGATGTCCACGGCAACCTGGGTTTCGCCGACTTCGGCCCGGACACCCGCGGCGTGGTCTGAACTGCCCACGGCATCACGGATCGCACCAAGAGCACGGGAAGGACCTGATCCCAGGGAGTAGACCCCGGGCACTGAACGGGCGGCGATGCCAGCCACTTTCGCCACGGCCGCTTCCGAGATGATGGTCCGTCCCGTCCCGGGAATTTCGCCCCCGGGCACAGGTTCCGGCTGCACGTTCTGGACTTCCATGGAGCACTCCCCTTCTCTTGAATACCACCCTAGCGTCTAGCTGCGACGCTTTGGAGGCAAGGGATGCGCGCGGCGCCTAGGCGCAGTTCTTCTCCACCCACGCCGGGATGGGCTTCATCAGTTCCTCGAACTGGCCGTCGCCGTACTTGGTGAGATCCGATCCCGCGGACTCGGTAAAGTTGCGGAGCTTTTCGAAGGCCGGCTTCAGCTCTTCGGGCACCTTGCCTTGCGCCTTGGACAACTCGTCCTTGGCCTTTTGGACTTCCGAAGGGTCGCCGCCGGTAATGGCAGCCATGGGGAGGATCGTGACGCTGAGCAGCGATGCACTCACCGCGATACAAGCCTCGGACATGGACGCGTATTGGCCGTAGGCGCCGCCGGTTCCCGTGCTTGGGCTGGTGGCGCTGCTGGGGCTGGCTGAAGCGGAGCTTGACCCATCTTCCGCGGCCGGTGCCTTGGATGAGGCTGCATTCGATGCCGATGGCGTGCTCTGAGCGGCTGGCGCCGGAGCAGAGCAAGCGCTGAGCGTCAGCATTGCGACGAGCCCGGCAGCGGCAGCAAAGCGACCGGAAGCAGACAGGCGTGAACGTTCCATGATTTCCCCCAAGGATGATGAAAAGACAATTCGATGGGCTAACAATACGTCGAGGATGCAGCGGGGGCCAAAGACGTTATCCACAGGTACCGGTTTCCGGCTGGGAGCCGACCGAATGCGCTGCTTAGACTGGCCGCCACACCGTCGAACAGCTGTTGGGGAGCTCGTCATGTCACGCGTTACGTTTGCCGCTTTACTCGTCGCGGCCGCCGTGCTTCTCGCCGGCTGCCAGGGCGGGCCCGGTCCCTCTCCTTCAGGACAGGGCACGACGCCGGCGCCCACCTTCAGCGTCTCGGTTCCGGCGGCCTCGGCTACTCCTACGGCGGTTGCGGGGGTTTACAAGCCCGCGGATGCGAACGGCAAGGCCCAGAATGTGCCCGTTCCTGTAATGCCTGAGCTGGCAAAGGAGAACTCAAAGGCGGGCCTGGAGGCGTTTATTGGGTACTGGTACGCGACGTACTCGTACGCGACGGAGACCGGTGATCTTGGACCGTGGATTAGGACCACGGACACGTCCAACACGGTGGCGGCCGCATATAAAAAAGCCCTTGAGCGCAACTACTCGGATGGCAGATGGATGGTTGGTGGAAAGATTACAACGCCCGCAATCGACATAGCCTGGACTGCAGGCGCTGCGACCCAAGAGGCTCGAGTTCAAGTCCTTCAAAGCGGAATTCAGTATTTCAACGCGGACGGCACCCAGGGCAGGGAGCCGACCCCCCCGTCAAATATTGCTGAAGCGGTGTTTCTCAAATTCACCGCAGGCTCTTGGCTTGTCACCGACAACGGACTGATCGTCGGTTGAAGGTGAAGGCGGCTCGCATTGGTCTGCTCCTGGCGTTCCTTTTCACAATGTGCGGTATGCCCACTCCTGCGTGGTCCACCAATGACGACGGTAGCCAGCTCAGCGCCGGTCGAGGCGAAACTGCGCTCACCGTCGGCGGCACATTTGTTTTCAACCCTGAAACTGGGAAGTCTGAACCGAAGCCAGGCACGTCCCCGGTCGCGGAAGATCCTTATCAGTACATGGCCGATGTTCATTGCCGTTCAGGCGGGTCCGACACACCGGACCGTGGCTGCCTCACCATGACCTGCCCGCCGAAAACACCAGGCGGCGAAGCAGGCACACCCGTGATCTGGCGGCAAGCCCCAAAGTCAATCACGAACCCGGTGTGGACGGACTACCCCGCCGTCAGCGGCCCCACCTGCCTCTACGGACCGCAGCCCGGGAACGTCCTGGCCGACATCGCCGCCCGCATCCTCACCGACTTCCGGCAACTCCCCGTCAACCCCGGAACCCTCCAAGCCCAGCCCCTCCCCCACACCCTCAAAGGCGCACCCACCAACCTCTACACCAGCACAACCGAGCAAAGCTTCAACGTCACCATCCTCGGCCAAACAGTCCACCTCACCGCCATACCGACCAGCTACACCTACACCTTCGGCGACGGCACCACCCTCGGACCAACCCCCGCCACCGGCTACTCAATCCCCCAAAGCGAATGGCTCACCACCGACACCCGCACCAGCCACGCCTACACAGACACCGGCAACTACCCGGCATCAGTCACCACCACCTTCACCGGCACCTACTCCGTCAACAACGGCCCACCCCTGCCCATCAACGGAACCCTGAACCTAACCACCCCGCCCATCACCATCCAAGTCTGGAAAACAGAACGAGCCCTCGTCGCCGACACCTGCGAACAAAACCCCCAATCCTGGGGCTGCCCCGGCACAGAACCCCAGTAGAGGCCCGAGGCACCGCAGCTTCCTGACCCGGTTTAGAACCGAAACAGCTCGAAACCACCGGAAAATCACGCCCTCCGACCTCAAACAAGGTCAGGAAGCCACACAAGACCCAGCCCGGGCCGCCAGCACCCACTTTGGACGCGCACACCCACACGACACACCCCAACAACGGCATGTTGGCTTCATCACAGCTCCAAAGTGGGTCGCGGCGGCACACGCAAAGTCGAGAACAACGGGTTAAAAGAAGAAAAGCACCAGTTCCGAAGAACTGATGCTTCCCAGTGGTGGCTCCGACCGGCGTCGATCCGGTGACCTTTCGATTTTCAGTCGAACGCTCTACCAACTGAGCTACAGAGCCTAGGTGACTTGTCACCTTGAGAACCGAATTGCTTCGGCGCTCAGAGCGACCCTGACGGGACTTGAACCCGCGACCTCCGCCGTGACAGGGCGGCGCGCTAACCAACTGCGCTACAGGGCCTTGCGTTTGCAGTATCTCTACTGCGTTTTTTTCAAGGCTTCTAGCTTACCAGACTTTTTTCATCTGATTTACCACTTCCTTGCGTACCCCCAACGGGATTCGAACCCGTGCCGCCGCCGTGAAAGGGCGGTGTCCTAGGCCGCTAGACGATGGGGGCCTGAACTCAATTCGGATTTTGCAAAGAAAAGGGACGCTTTATGCGCTCTTTCCGTGTCTCGCTCGTCCGAACTGGACTCTAAAACTTTAGAGCATAGATACCGATATTCCCAAATCGAGGTCTGCGGGCGCTCGTAGACCCCCGCGCAGGCACCGGCAGGCTGGGTCCAAACTTTGGCAGGATCTTGCCCTGACGCGTCCGAAAACCGCCAGCCTGCCAAGGCAATGCCCGGATAGATTTGGCTCATGACAACCACTTCCCCGGCCGAACCCGGCCAGCCGTCCCCGGGCTTGCCTCCGCGCACCACCCCCGCGCCAGGAGCAGCCATCAGCAAAGCCGGCATCGCAGCCGTCGTCGTCACGGTCGTGCTCTGGGCTTCGGCCTTCGTCGGCATCCGCGCGGTCGGCCCAAGCTTCTCCCCCGGATCCTTGACCCTGGGACGGTTGGCGGTTGCCGCCGTCGTGCTTGGTATCGTCGTCCTGCCGACCCTGAAAGTCTGGCCGCGCGGCCGGGAGTGGCTGCCGATCGTGGCCTACGGGGTGATGTGGTTCGGCGGCTACAACCTAGCCCTGAACGCCGCCGAACACATGCTCGACGCCGGCACCAGCGCCATGCTGATCAACGTCTCGCCCATCCTCATCGCCATTCTCGCCGGCATCTTCCTCAAAGAGGGCTTCCCCCGTTGGTTGTTGATCGGCAGCGCGGTGGCGTTCTGCGGCGTCGCGATGATCGCCCTCGGTTCGGGACAGCGGTCGACGGCGGATGTCACCGGTGTGTTGTTGTGTCTCCTGGCCGCTGTGCTCGCCTCCGTGAGCGCCATCCTGCAGAAGCCAGTGCTCCGGAAATTCTCCGCAGGCCAGGCAACCTGGTTCGGCATCATGATTGGTGCTCTGTGCTGCCTGCCATGGGCCGGCCAGCTGGTAAGCGAAGTCCAGGCGGCACCGCTGCCGGCAACGCTTGGCCTGGTGTACTTGGGCGTGTTCCCCACCGCCATCGCCTTCACGACGTGGGCCTACGCGCTCTCGTTGATCTCGGCCGGAAAGTTGGCGGCCACCACGTATCTGGTCCCGGGCACGACAATCCTGATTTCGTGGGCTGTCCTCCAGGAAGTTCCCACCATTTGGGGGCTGATCGGTGGCGTGGTCTGCCTGGTGGGCGTCGGCCTGACCCGGCGAAAGTCGGGCTGACAGGCCGCCTGCCGGGGTGACGGGCCGCCAGCCGGGGGCAGCTAGCCGCCCGGGGTGGCAACAGCTAGCGGGCCATCTCCGCCAGCAGCTCCCGGTGCGTGGGAGGGTTGGCTCCGCGCCGCCTCACCGTAATGGCCGCAGCCATCGACGCGATGTTGCCGATCCGTTCAAGCACTGTGGGCGCAAGCCCGTCGCTGCCACGGAGCAACAGCCCCATGATCAGTGCCGACATGTAGGAATCACCGGCACCAATGGTGTCTGCCACGGTTGATGGCACAGCGCGGACCCGAAGCTGTATGTGGCGTGTGGCCATCAACGAGCCCTTCGCGCCCTCGGTCATGACTGCCAACGTGGTGCCAAGCGCCAAGAGGTGGCTCGCGATGTCTTCCAGGGCCTTGCCGGGGTAGAGCCAATGGGCGTCGGAGGCGCTCATCCTGACAACATCAGTCAGCGGAACAATTTCTTCAAACGTGGTCAGTGCCTCGTGGTGGCTGCCCAGGAGATCAGTGCGGATGTTGGGATCGTACGTGACCATGCATCCGCCCTGCGCCTGCTCCAACAAGCTCCGGACCGACCCCGCCCCTGGTTCCAGGAAGGTGGCGATGGACCCCGTGTGCAGGATCCTCGGTGCATACGGCAGGGCAAGCGGAGCCAGCGCCCACTCGATGTCGAAGGTGTAGGCTGCCGAGCCGTCGGCAGCTATCCGGGCTGTCGCCGTCGCGGTTTTTCCCATCGACTGGGAGCCGGGCAACAGCACCACGCCGGCGCTGTGCAGGTGGGCGGCTACGGCGTCCCCGCGCTGGTCCCGGCCGATCGCTGTCAGCAGGCCGGCTTTCACATCCAGCCGGCCCAAGCCATAGGCGACGTTGGTGGGCGATCCGCCGGGGTACTCGGCCTGCCCGTCGGGCGACTGCACAATATCGATCAGCGCCTCACCCACCACGACGACGTCGAGAGGTTCAGACATGGGGGAAGCGGTGGAAGTCATGCGGTTCCTGTGTCTATGCGAAAGGGACTGAGTTCAGTATCCCTCATCACCCATGGGGCCCCAATACTGCCGCAGCAGACTAAAGTCGAGTCATGCCCGCGAATCTTCCTCCCGGACTCCCCATAATTCCCGACGGCGAGCGCCCGTTTTCGCCGTTGCCGGAACGAAGCGCTGATCACCGCGCGCCCTTCGAGATGTCGCCCGAGGATTTCGAGGAGGCCGTCAGCGATGCCCTGCAGCTGATTCCCGCGAAGGCAGCAAGCGCCATGGACAATGTGGCCATCTTCATTGAGGACGACTACACGCCGCAGCCGGGCGAGGACCCGGACACCGTGCTGCTGGGTCTCTATGAGGGCGTGCCGCTGACGGAGCGCGACTCGTGGTGGGATGCGGGTTCGCTTCCTGACCGGATCACCATCTTCCGCCAGCCCATCCTGAATATCTGCACCAGCCGCCAAGAGGTCATAGACGAGGTGGCCATCACCGTTGTCCACGAGATCGCGCACCACTTCGGGATAGACGACGACCGCCTGCACGAGCTCGGCTGGGGCTAGCCTTTTAACCATGGGGCATGATCACAACCACTCGCATGGCGTCACTGCAACCGGCAAGCACCGGAAACGCCTGATCGCTGTCCTGTGCATCACCTTGGGCGTGGTGGGCATCCAGGTGATTGGCGCCGTCGTCTCCGGCTCCCTCGCACTGCTGGCGGACGCCGGACATATGCTTTCCGACGCCGCAGGCGTCTTCATTGCGCTGATGGCGGCGTGGATCGCCACCCGGCCGGCCAGTGACCAGCGGACCTACGGGTACCAGCGCGCCGAAGTGCTCGCTGCATTGGCCAACGCGCTGATCCTTATCGTGATCGCCGTTGTGATCATGATCGAAGCCATCCGCCGATTCGGCGAAACCACCGAGATCCATACCGACGTGATGTTGTGGGCCGCCATCCTGGGCGCGGTCGCCAACCTGGTTTCCCTGCTGATCCTGCAAGGAGCACAAAAGGAGAGCCTCAACGTTCGCGGCGCCTACCTTGAGGTGCTGGGCGACCTTCTGGGCTCCATCGCCGTCATCGTGGCCGCCGTCGTGATCATGACCACCGGCTTTTCCGCGGCCGACCCCATTGCCTCGGTCCTCATTGCACTGATGATCATTCCGCGAGCCTGGCATCTGCTCCGCGACGTAGTGGACGTGCTCCTTGAGGCAACTCCCAAGGGCGTGGACGTGAACATGATCCGCGAACACATCATGGCGGTTGACGGCGTGGTGGAGGCCCACGACATCCACATCTGGACCATCACCTCCGGCGTGCCGGTGTTCTCAGCCCACGTGGTGGTGGAGGACGACGTTTTGAACGCCACGGGGGCCGACAGCATCCTGGACCAGTTGGGATCCTGCCTCGGCCGGCACTTCGACACCGAGCATTGCACGTTCCAATTGGAGCCCGTCAGCCACTCCGAGCACGAGTCCCACCAGCACGCCTAGGAGGTTTCTCCTTCCACAGTGACCGTGCCCGCCGCGCCGTCCACGGTAATGGACTGGCCGCTGCGTAGTTTCGTGGTCGCATCCGGCACGCCCACCACCGCCGGGATTCCATATTCACGGGCCACTACGGCGCCATGCGAGTTGGGTCCGCCCATCTCCATGACCAGGCCTCCTGCCGTGAGGAACAGCGGCGTCCAGCCCGGATCCGTGGACGGCGCCACAAGAATCTCACCGGGTTCCAGGTGGGCTCCGACAGGATCCATGATGACCCGCGCAGGCGCTGTGATGAGACCTGACGACGCCGGACTGCCGGACAAAGTGCCCGGGCGCTGTTCCGCGTGGGCTGCAGCTGTGGCCTCCGGTTCCGTGCCGTCGGACAGGAGCATTCGGGGAATGTGCCTCCGGCGGAGTTCTTGTTCGTAGGCAGTCTTGTGATCAGCCACTACGCTACGCAGATCCTCGCCTGCCAACGCGTTTTCCACTCCGTCCAAGTCCAGGAAGAAGATGTCCTCGGGCTGCTCGATCCGCTGTGATGCTGCCAGCTCGTTTCCGACCAGCATCAACTGCTCACGCGCCGCGGCCAGCCCCAGGACCAGGTTGTATTTGGGCGACTCCCGTAAACCGGCAAACCTCCGCGTGCGGTCCAAGGCTACGCGTACCACCAACGCATGGAGCGGGCTGATGGCCCTGGCCCGCGCCACGAACCTTGCCACTTGCTCGTCGGCCTCCCTGGCAGCCTTCCGGAACTGCTCGTCGGGGGCGCCGGATCCTGGCTGAAGCCTGAGGTAGTTGGTGAGGACCCCCAGAATGTGGGTTGGATCATCACCCCAACGGGGCATGCCAAGATCAATCTCCGCCACGGCACGGTGCCCGTACACGTGCAGGAATGCGTCCAGGCCTCTTTGGGCCACGGCCGGCAATTCGGCGTCACGGTATTGAGCAGCCAACGCTTCGGCCGTCTGACCCGCCATGGAGGCAACGGCGTGGGGATCTTCCCGGATCTGCGAGGCGAGCTGCCATAGCGCCAGGTCCATCTCGGTGGTGACATTGTTTGGCAGGCCCCGGATCACGGTCTGAAGTTCTTCGTAGGATGCCTGCTTGCCGAGCATCCGGCCCACCAATGCCAGCATTGCAAACCCGAGCAAGGGAAGCGGCAACAGCTGGGGCACTGAGGCAAAGAGTTCCCGTCCAAGGATCCTTTGCACGTGCGCTATCCGCTGATGGGACGTGGCCTGAGCGGGCACCTCCAGGGCTTTCCGAAGGTCCGAGTTGAGTCGCTCCGCCCTCTCCTTGGCGGCCTCCGGACGGAACAGGGCCCGGAGGAGCGACTCCGGAACACGATACTTGGCCGCCACGGGGGCAACGTGGCGGATGAGTTTCAGCGGAGTCTTGATGGTTACCGAAAAGCGTGGGTCATCGAACAAGCCCCGCATCAATTTGGCGGACCGGGCTTCCATGACATCAAAAACCCGGGGCACAATTCTTCTCCCGACCCGGCTCCGCAGCACCGAGGTCAGATCGAAGAAGATGCGCTGCCCGGCTTCGTAATAGGGTGGCGGCCCTGAACGGGGATCCGGGACGGCGAAGCCCGCAGTTCCAGCAACGCACGAGGCTATGAGACGAATTCCAGCCAGACCCATGGGTGTCAGTGGCCGAGTGAGCCCCTGCGCGAGGCTGAAGTTCAGGAAGGCATGGACACCAGGAACCGGAGGGGTACGGGTGGTCTGGGGGTACAAGGTGGTGATGGGCCGTGCCTGGGTCAGCCACAGTTTCCCGTTGGCATCGAGCGCCCACTCTGTATCCTGCGGAGCTCCGTAGTGTTTCTCCACCAAGCGGGCCAGCCCCGCCAACTCCCTGATCTGCAGGTCACTAAGACAGGGTTGAATGCCGGTATCGCTGAGCTGCACCTGGCTGCTCCGTTCCCGCCGCTCAGTCCCGCCTCCCGGGACAGAACGGATCTCCACCTGGCGGTCGCCCACTGTGCGTTTCAGAATGGCGCTGTTAGTCAGGTCCACAACGTACTGATCCGGATTCACAGCCCCGGACACCACTGCTTCCCCCAACCCCGGGCTGGCATCGATCACTGCCTCGGACCTTTTGCCCGTCACCGGATTGGCTGTGAACATTACGCCCGCCACGACAGAATCGACCATCACCTGGACCACGACGGCCAAAGCCGCCGATGCGTGATCGATGCCGTTGGTAGCCCGGTAAGTCACAGCCCGGTCGGTCCAGAGCGAAGCCCAGCAGCGGCTCACCGCGTCCAGGACTGACTCCACGCCTACGACGTTCAGGTAGGTATCTTGCTGGCCAGCGAAACTGGCGAAAGGCAGGTCTTCCGCTGTGGCCGATGACCTGACAGCCACTGGGACATCGTTCCCAAGTTCCTGGTAGGCCGACCGCACCGCTGAAGCGATATCGGCCGGCAGTCCCGCATCGAGCACCAAGGAACGGGCTTGGCCTGCGAGCACGTTCAACCCGGCGAGATCCGCCGTGTTGGTGGATTTCAGGGCCTCGTAGACGTCATCGAGGCCGCTGCCGGCGAAGGCCCGCCGATAGGCCGCTGTGGTCAGGCAGAAGCCCGGCGGCACAGGCAGGCCGGCGCTTGCCAATTCCCCCAGGTTCGCTGCTTTGCCGCCCACGTCGGGAAGCATGGGTCCACGAATATCCCTGAGGTCCAGCGTGAACACCGACGGCCCGTTTCCTAAGCCGCGCCGAGCATCGGGCCAAACTTGTCACGGTCCGCCAGCCGGGGATCCTCACGGTCCGGAACCACCAGCACCGGCCCCTTGGCGTGGTGAAGGACGCCATCTGAGGTGGAGCCCAGCAGCATGCCCGCGAATCCACCGCGTCCGCGTGTACCCAGAACCACCAGTTCCACGCTGCGGCTTGCTTCCACCAGGACGTCGACGGGCGAGCCGTCCCGGAGGTCCGTTTCGATGGGCAGCTGCGGGAAATGGCTCCTCAACCACGCGACACCGGCTTCAAGCTGGACCTTGATATCTGCAAACAGGGCGTCCCGGTCCAATGGCGCGGGCACCCAGGCAAGCGAACCGCTGTACTGGGGGACGGCACAAATGACGCGAAGCCTGGCTCCCACACGCTGTGCCTGTTCGGCCGCTTCGAGCACAGCTACACGCGCCTGCTCGGAGCCGTCCACACCCACTGCGATGACGTTTTCCACGACACGGGGACCGGCTTTGGCGTGTTCAGCCTTGATGTGTTTGTCCTCGGTATTCTCGCCGAGGCGGTCGGCGCAGTAGAGCGGGACTGTAACCGTGGGGCACTTGGCGTGGGCAGGCAAAGCACTGCTGACAGATCCCAGCAAGCGGCCAACGAAACCACCGCGTCCGCGGCTGCCGAAAACCAGGAGTGCCGCCTCCGACGAGAGATCCAGCAGTACGCCGGCGGCGTCCCCGTTTTCGACCGAAGCATCGACGTCGATGGAGTATCGGGCCACCTTGTCCATGGCCTGGCGGACAATGGCTTCGGCGCCTTCGCGAATGACCGAATCGTCCACGGTGGCATATCCGCCGTCCAGCCCGGAGGCGGCGAAGATCGGCACCGAGTAGGCAGTGACGATATGCAGCGGAAGCTGCCTGCGTTCTGCCTCGCGCGCGGCCCAGACCAAGGCACACTGCCCGTGCTCCGAACCGTCCACTCCCACGACGATGCCGCCCGGTGCTACCGTCAGGCCCTCGCCGTCCTGTGGCTCTTCACTGTGTCTGCCGTGCTGGTCCATTTGGGGCCCGCCTCTCCACCTACTGCTTGATGTTCCGGCCATTCTGCCAGAGGTTCTCCGGATCGGATTCCCGGATGGCTCCATTGTCAATGGCCAGGGTTGGTGAAATGTTAAATTTCTCCCTCCAGTGCTCACTATTCTCGGTCGGGAGGACCGAATCAAGGTGGGTTGACGCTATGTGTATAACGGTCAGGGCTCGGTTCCGGGACACCGGTTTAATGCTGCCGACGAACGCGCAAAACACGCTGCCCCGGGAGGCTATCCACGGGCGAAAAAGTTAGGTAATGTTCGAGTCACCGAATGGCCGGCCAACGTGTCCAACAACACAAACCGGCCATTTGTTTGCGGCCGCTTGGGGAACTCGGACGCGATCCCACGCGATGCCGGAAGGCACACACGTCAAGGAGGAACCAAGCAGTGTCACACGCGCCTGATTCCGGCACCGAACGCACTACCACCGTGGTCATAGGTGCCGGCCTGTCCGGCTTGGCCGTTGCCAGCGAACTTAGCCGCTACGGCGTGGGCTCCATCGTGGTGGATGGCTTCGGCGCCTTGTCGGCCTCCGGCCCCGCCGTCCACACAGGTATGTTGCAACGCTGCGAGGTAGCCGATCCCGCCTCCATCCAGGAACGCAACGAGATCCTCCGCCACCTGCGCAATTACGCGGCAAGCCACCATCTGGATGTTCGCAACACCACGCGGGCCGTACGCCTCGATTTCCTGGGCGCCGACGCATCCCAACACATTGGCTACGGACTTGCCGCGAGCATGACCCGGAACGGGCTCCTCGCGTCAGGCCCCCTTGAATCAGCACCTCGCCAATGGGCAGTGCACACAGCCAATGGAATCCTCCTGGCGGACCATGTGGTGGTGACGCGTTGCGCGCAGAGCCAACTGCGGCGGATGCTGGCCGAACTGGGCATCGCCGTGGGGCAGAACCTCGTGTCCGCCATGCGCGCCGTGGGCATGCATCTGGTGGGCGTGGGAGAACTCATCACGCCGACGCCCAAGGAAGTGCTCCGGCAGGCCAAGGCGGTTGGCCAGGCAATCTCCTCAAAGGTTGCACTGCCCGGCGGCCCTGGCATCGCCATTGCCTAGCTGCGCAGGCGCTGCAAACCCATACTTAAAGCCCAAAGGCCGGTGTCCTCGAAGAATCAATCTTCGGAAGACACCGGCCTTTGCGTTGATGCGTGAGGCTTATGCGCCAGCGCGTACGTAGGTGATGGGACCCGTCGCGGTCAGCCAGCTGATCGGGTGGATGCCCGTCTGGTTGCCGTTGATGCCACCGCTGATGGCCTGGCCGTTGCCGATGTAGATGGCAACGTGGCCCGACTGGACGATCATGTCGCCCGGCTGGGGGTCACTGACAACCTTGCCGTAGTTCATGAACTGCATGGGTGCCAGGTCGCCAACAGGGATGCCTGCGGAGCCGAGGGCCCGCTCAACCATGGCGGTGCAGTCCTGCATGATGCCGATCTGGGCGTAAGCCGAGGCAACCATGGCAGCGTTGACGCCACCAGCGGCAGGAGCCGCAGCTACCGGAGCGGCAGCAGGAGCAACAGCGGCCGGAGCAGCAACTGCAGCCTGGGCGGCGACAGGAGCCGCAGCAGCAGCGACGGTAGCGGTCTTGGGAGCGGGGGCCTCAACGACCGGAGCCGGCTTTTCGATGACCGGAGCCGCAACAGAAGCAACTGCGGGACGCTCGAAGTTGATGGTCGCCGTCGAAAGGGCGGTTACAACCTGGGTCGGAGCCTCGGATGCGGTCTCGGCGACCGTGGCAGGGCTGGAGTCACGCTGGGCCGGAGCCTCGGCTGCGTGGGCAGCTACGGAGCCGGTCAGCACGAGTCCGGAAGCTGCTGCGATAACGGCTGCCTGGCGGCCAGCGCCGGAAGCGTTGCTGGCAACTGCCTTGGAGATGGAGATGAACGGATTAGGACGTACGCTGTCCGCCTTACGACGGCCGCGAAGAATGCGTGAAGACATGAAAGAGCCTCTCCCGATGCCTGCGAGGTTAGCTGTCGGATTCGGATGGGAGTCACCCGGCCACTATCTCCCGCTGAGCGGAAGCTTCGTGACTTCACCCCAAGGCGCGCTCGTAAGCGGCCCAAATTGGGTTCCCCGTCTCTGCCGTAGGTTTGTCTGCGAACGGATTCCGGACTGCGGCAGAGCTAGGCAATCAGGCCGGAAGTGCCTGCTACGTGGAACAGGCACAGGTACCACCGTACGCGATGATCGCTGCGAAGTCACATTTAAGTAACGGGAACCGTTGCCTTGGCGTGTCGCAGTGACCGAACCGAGATATTCGCAGCTATGTAGAAAAGCCCGTCATTCCGCGGATGCGGGGCCTTCCGAGTCATCGGAAGCAGCAAGTTTCTTCCGTGCTGTCACAGCAAGGAAGATCACGAGCCCAACTGCCACTGCTGCGATCACAACGATGCTCCATGGGAAAGGCTGGGACGCGTCAGCCGCGGGAGCGCTGCTGCCGGTTCCCGGAGGTGCCGAACCCACGGACGGGACCGTGGCCGACGTCGCCGATCCGGAAGGTGAGGCCGCTGCGGAGCCGCTGGCCGCCGTCGTGCTTCCAGCGGTGGCCGTGAACTTGAAGGTGCCTTCGATGGGGTGCGAATCGGAGCTGACGACGCGCCAAACCACGGTGTACTCCCCCGCAGGGGCGCCCGCGCGAAGCTTCTGCACCGCCTGGCTGTCGATGATTTCCACGGGTCCGTCAGCCCAGTTTTCACCGCCGGCGGTTACAGTGACGCCCGAACCGATGGCCAGGGGCCGGTTGTTGAACGTAATGGAGACCGACGCCGGAACTTCAGCCACGGTGGCACCGTTCGCCGGCGCCGTGGATTCCGCGACGTCGTGCGCGGACGCCGGTGCCGCGGAAAACAGCAGGGCGGAGGCGAAGGCAAAGGCGGCGACGACGGCGGCCAGAAGCGGGCGGATGGTACGCATGGGGCGGTTTCTCCTAGTGTTGGCTTCCTTACAGACTAGGGGAATGGTCCGAAGCCCCCACATTCCACGGCATAGGATTTGATAGCACACTCCCCCCAAAACCCGGAGACCTTCATGCTTAAACAAGGTTCTGCAGTGGACCGCTACTTCAAGATTTCCGAACGTGGCTCCACGTATTCAAGGGAAATCCGCGGCGGTTTCGCGACATTTTTCGCCATGAGCTACATCGTGGTGCTGAACCCGCTGATCCTCTCGGGCGCCGATTCCAGCGGCGCGTCCCTGGGCTTCACGGCGGTTGCGGCCACCACGGCTTTCGTTGCCGGCATCCTGACCATCCTGATGGGCGCCTGGGCCAAGCACCCCTTCGCTGTGGCCACCGGGCTGGGCGTTAATGCCTTCGTGGCGGTCACTGTCGCCTCCCATCCACAGCTGACCTGGCCGGACATGATGGGCCTGGTGGTCCTGTCCGGCGTCACCATGCTGATCCTGGTCCTCACAGGCTTCCGCACGGCTGTGTTCAAGGCCGTGCCCGAAGCCCTCAAGACCGCGATCGTGGTGGGCATCGGCCTGTTCATCGCCCTGATCGGCCTGGTGAACGCGGGCTTCGTCCGCCGCATCCCGGACGCCGCGGGCACCACCGTTCCGCTGGGCCTCGGCGTTGACGGCAAGCTCATGGGCTGGCCCACGCTGGTGTTCGCCGTCGGCCTGATCCTGACCATCGCGCTGGTGGTCCGCAAGGTCCGTGGCGCGATCCTGATCGGCATCGTGGTTTCCACGGCGTTGGCCGCCATCCTCGAGTTCACCCTTCACATCGGCCCCAGCTTCGACGGCAAGAACGTCAACCCCCGCGGCTGGTCGCTAGTGGCCCCCACCCTGTCCGAATGGGGCGCCCCGGATCTTTCCCTGATCGGCAAGGCAAACCCGTTCGGCGCCTTCCAACACCTCGGATTCATCGCAGCTGCGCTCCTGGCATTCGTGATCCTGCTCAGCATCTTCTTCGATGCCATGGGCACCATGGTGGGCCTGGCAAACGAGGCAGGCACCGTCGACAAGGACGGCAACATCCCCAATGTGGACCGCGTGCTCCAGGTGGACGCCCTCGGCGCGATTGTGGGCGGTGGCGCATCGGTTTCCTCCAACCAGATCTTCGTGGAGTCCGGCGCTGGCATCGGCGAAGGTGCACGCACCGGGCTCGCCTCGATCGTCACCGGCGTTCTCTTCCTCATTGCCATGTTCTTCACGCCGCTGATCAACCTGGTGCCCTTCGAGGCTGTCGCTCCCGCCCTGGTGGTTGTGGGCTTCATGATGGTGTCCCAAGTGGGCAAGATCGATTGGCAGGACTGGGGTGTCGGCATTCCCGCGTTCCTGACCATCGCCCTGATGCCGTTCACTTACTCCATCGCCAACGGCCTGGGTGCCGGCTTCATTTCCTTCGTCCTCATCCGCACGTTCCAGGGCCGAGCCCGCGAAGTCCACCCCCTGATGTGGGCTGTGGCCGCGGCGTTCCTGCTGTTCTTCGGCATTGGAACCGTGGAGGAGCTGTTGGGCGTCAAGTAGTGCTGCGCCGGGTTGGCATTCCGGTATTTCAGACACTCCGGACCCGGAACTGCTGTTTTAAGCAGTCCGGGTCCGGTGTGCTTTAAGCATGCAAACCAGCCACATCACCGTAGATGTCAGCCCCACTCCGTGGACCGGCCGTTTCGATGGCGACGGCCCGGAACACCGCCGCTGGTGGCAGGCCATCACCCCGCACACGCCCGAAGCTGGCGACGCAGCCTCGCGTCCCGCCGTCGTGCTTGGTTTCCGCAGCGACGCCGGCGTCCTCCGCAACAAGGGACGCGTGGGTGCCGCCGCAGCTCCGGCCGCCATCCGTTCGGCGCTGGGTCCCCTTGCGTACCACCTCGACCGCGACATGTTCGACGCCGGTGATGTGGTTGTGGAGGACGACTCACTGGAAGCGGGCCAGGAGCGCGCCGGCCGCGCCATTTCGGAATTGCTCGACGCCGGTAACCTCACCGTGGTGCTGGGCGGCGGCCACGAGACCGCGTTTGCCAGCTACTTGGGCGTTGCCGGGTCGGAAGCGGTGCGGAGCGGCAAGCGGCTCGGCGTTTTGAACCTGGATGCCCACTTTGACCTGAGGGACGAGCCGATACCTAGCTCGGGCACACCGTTCCTCCAGATGGCCCACGCGGAAGCTGCCGCCGGGCGCGGACTGCAGTACGCCGTCGTCGGAATCTCGCAGCCGAACAACACGCCCACGCTGTTCGACACCGCGCACCGCCTGGGTGTGAAGTACCTGCTGGATGAGGACTGCTCCCCCGAAGCCGTGGAGGTTTTCGTTGCCGACTTCCTGGCTGGCATCGATGTGCTCTACCTGACGATTGACCTTGATGTGATGCCGGCTTCGGTGGCCCCGGGAGTCAGCGCGCCTGCGGCGTATGGCGTGCCGCTGCCCGTGATCAGTGCAGTGTGCCGCCAGGTTGCAGCCAGCGGAAAGCTGCTGCACCTGGACGTGGCTGAGCTGAACCCGTCATTCGACATTGATTCCCGTACCGCCAAAGTTGCGGCCCGGCTGGTCAACACGTTGCTCACGTAGGCCTGTTTTTGGCGCCATCCTCCGCTTAGCCTGTGTGGAGGGAAGGATGGCGATGGGCGCAGTTCCTGTGCAGGACAAGTGGGCCTGGGTATCCGGGCTGATCGCCGTTGGCCTGGGCCTGGCAGCCCACATGCTGGCTGGTGGCAGTTCGCCGGCCTTCCCTGTCCTCCTCGGACTCGCCGCGCTGTGCTGCCTGGCGGCGCAGCTCCTGGCGCGCTGGGTTCATGGGCCCTTGATCCTGCTGCTCATCTCCGGCGTGGCCCAGCAGCTGTTGCACTTTGGCTTTGCCGCATTCGGCGGCTATTTCCCCGGCAATGGATGGTTTGAGCATCTCCATGGTGCCGGGCAGGCTCTGGGCGACGCGACGGCGGTGGCAGCCTCCATCGGTGGTTCGCCACACATCATGCTCTACACGCACATGGCGGCAGCCATCCTGACCCTCGTGGCGGCGGCCGGCGTCGCAAGGGTGGCCCGGAGGGCTGCCTCGTCCCGGCGCGCGACGATGTCCCGGCGGGCGTCACCAGCCGCAACCAAAAGCAACACCGCGTAGCGCGGCGAAAGCTCGGGAAACCAACGTTGAACCTGCCGCTGCCGGGCGCCTAGTGTCGTTTGCACGTGGTGTGCCCGAGAGGCCAGGGAGCTGCCTGCAAAGCAGCGTACGCGGGTTCGAATCCCGCCACCACGTCCATTGGGGTCGCGTCGCTCACCGCCGTGTCTCCCGGCCTCGGTCACCGCCGAGTTGGCACTTAATGACAGTGTTTTGTCCAAACATTGGCATTAAATGCCAACTCGCGTGGCTGAGACTCAGATCACGCCCTTGCCAGTCATCTTACAAATATTAGGCCTCCAGCGACTATGATTGATGGGTCGCCCTCGCATGCGGCAAGTAATAGGAGGCCCCCAAATGACCCCTGCAATGACTGCAGAACGCGAAATCCGTCTGTCCTTTTCCCGGGCTGACGAAATCCACGACGGACTCGAGCAAGCCGTGGATGCATTGATCAAGAACGCAGCGGCAGACGCCAACTGCGGCATTCTGGTGACCCGGCACGAGCCCGGCACCTACACCGTGGCGCTGGACGAATCCGTTCCCTTCGGTCAGACCCACGAAGCACTCGCTGCCTGATCACGGCAGCGAAAAAACCGGGGCCCGTCCCCTTCCGCCACTACTACCTGCGGAAGGGAACGGGCCCCGGTTTCTGTTTAGGCATTGCTTAGGCGCGGCGGAGGACCACGCCGTCTGACTTCATGAACAGTTCCTTGCCCTCTTCGGTCACCCCTGGACCGGAGTGTTCAAGCCACACCACGTTCCCGCTGCCGGAGACTTCCTCGACCCGGCCGGCTGCGATGACGTGGGCGTACTTGACCACTTCCACCGTGTCGCCGACTTTCAGCATCTTCCAATCCGAAACCGTTGCCGAGTGAGCGTTTCGCCTGGACAGGACTGCTCCGCGTGCCTTCATTGAACTTCTACCCCTTTGTGGATGTTCTCTGTTGTGTATTGAGTTGTGGACGGTTGACCGTCAAGCCCACGACATCTTCGGCGTGGACGTGACGTACACCATAAGTTCTACTACATTTGCCACGCCCCGGTGCCTGCGTTGCGTACAAAGACCGGGGCGTGACAAATCCGGGCCTCAAATGAGGCATTTATTCGACGTCAGGCCAAAATCCCGACGGCGGATTCGGCGGCCGCACGGACCGCACCGGAGCCGACCAAGCGGTCAGCCGCTTCGAGTTCAGGCGACAGGAACCGGTCCGTACCCGGCCCCTGGACCACTTCACGAAGCACCTCAAGTACCGCGGCGCCGGCAGGACCCGGGGTGAGTTCGCCGTCGGACAGCTGCGTGCGCATGTCGATCGCACGGGCGCTGGTGACAAGCTCGACGGCGAGCACGCGCCGCAGGTTCTCAACGGCCTTGCGCAGCTTCCGGGCCGCATGCCAGCCCATGGACACGTGGTCTTCCTGCATGGCGGAGCTCGGGATCGAGTCCACGGACGCCGGAACCGCAAGGCGCTTGTTGTCAGAGACCAGGCCGGCCTGGGTGTACTGGGCGATCATGAGGCCGGAGTCCACCCCCGGATCGGCAGCCAGGAACGCCGGAAGTCCGTGCGAGCGGGCAGGATCCAGCATGCGGTCCGTGCGGCGCTCGGCAATGGAGCTGAGGTCGGCGACCGCGATGGCCAGGAAGTCCAGCACGTAGGCGACGGGTGCGCCGTGGAAGTTGCCGTTGGAGGTCACGCGGCCGTCGGGCAGGACCACCGGGTTGTCGATGGCTGCGGCGAGTTCGCGGGAAGCGACGAGGGCCGCGTGGTCAACGGTGTCGCGGACCGCGCCGGCAACCTGGGGTGCACAGCGCAGGGAGTAGGCGTCCTGGACCTTGGTGTCGTTGATCCGGTGCGAAGCAACGATCGGCGAGTTGGACAGCACGCGCAGCATGTTGTCGGCGCTGGCAGCCTGGCCCGGGTGGGGACGCAGTGCTGCGTGCAGCTCAGGCAGGAACACCTGATCCGTGCCAAGGAGGGCCTCGACGCTGAGCGCTGCGGTGACATCCGCCGTCGCAAGAAGCATGCGCAGATCCGCGATGGCCATAAGGAGCATACCGAGCATGCCCTCGGTGCCGTTGACCAGCGCCAGGCCTTCCTTCTCGGCCAGGGTCACAGGCTCGATGCCGTGCTGCGCGAGCAGCTCAGCAACCGGCGCCTTGCCCGGGACGCCGTACAGTTCGCCGTCGGGACCCGTCGCTTCGCCTTCGCCCATGAGAACCAGGGCGCAGTGGGACAGCGGCGCGAGGTCACCGGAGCAACCAAGCGAGCCGAACTCGCGGACCACGGGAGTGATGCCGGCGTTGAGGACGTCCACCATGGTCTGCAGGACCACCGGGCGGACGCCCGTGCGGCCGGAGGCCAGGGTCTTTGCACGGAGGAACATGATGCCGCGGATGACTTCGCGTTCCACGGCCGGACCCATACCGGCAGCGTGGCTGCGGATCAGGGACTTCTGCAGCTGCGTGCGGAGTTCGTTCGGGATGTGGCGGTTGGCCAGCGCACCGAAGCCCGTGGAGATGCCGTAGGCCGGAACCTCGCTGGTAGCGAGGCCGTCGATGTGGGTGCGGACCTTGGCGACGGTGTCCAGGGCTTCCTGGGAGATGGTCACCTTGGCGTCGTGGCGGGCGACGGCGACGACGTCTTCCGGGGTCACGCCGCTGGAGCCGAGGGTGACGGTCAGCGGTTCGTGTGTTGTCAGAGTCATTTACTTGCCTTCATTCATGGGGATGCGGACGCCGCGTTCGTGGGCGACGTCGATGGCGCGTTCGTAGCCGGCGTCGGCGTGGCGGATGACGCCCATGCCGGGGTCGTTGGTCAGCAGCGCGGTCAGTTTCGCCGCGGCCAACTCGGTACCGTCAGCGACGGAAACCTGGCCGGTGTGGATCGACCGGCCGATCCCGACCCCGCCGCCGTGGTGGATCGAAACCCACGTGGCACCCGAAGACGCAGCCGTGAGCGCGTTCAGCAGCGGCCAGTCAGCGATCGCGTCCGAACCGTCCTTCATCGACTCAGTCTCCCGGTACGGGGACGCCACCGAACCCGAATCCAGGTGGTCACGGCCGATCACGATCGGAGCCTTGACCTTACCCTCAGCCACCAGCTTGTTGAACAACAGGCCGGCCTTGTGGCGTTCGCCGTACCCGAGCCAGCAAATCCGGGCCGGCAGGCCCTCGAACTCGACCCGCTCCGCGGCGGCATCCAACCACTTGTGCA
Organism: Paenarthrobacter sp. JL.01a; assembly: GCF_025452095.1. Taxonomy (NCBI): domain Bacteria; kingdom Bacillati; phylum Actinomycetota; class Actinomycetes; order Micrococcales; family Micrococcaceae; genus Paenarthrobacter; species Paenarthrobacter sp. JL.01a. The sequence goes on along the minus strand of NZ_CP104877.1, from coordinate 389,981 downwards.
GGTGCTTGTTCTCCGGGAACAACTCCTTGATCGCCTCATCCGTCACCCGGATATCCTCCGGGTCCCCCGAGAGCGCGACCCAGCGGAACGGGCCCAGACCCTCGCAGAACAGGGGACGGATATACGCCGGAACGAACCCGGGGAACTCAAACGCCCGGTCATAGCCGCCCTTGCGGGCCTCATCCCGGATCGAGTTGCCGTAATCGAAGACCTCGGCACCGGCGTCCTGGAACTCCACCATCGCCTGCACATGCCGGGCCATCGAGGCCTGGGCCTTCTTCGTGAACCCTTCCGGGTCAGCCGCGGCTTCGGTGTGCCACTCCTGAACCGTGATGCCCTCCGGCAAATAGGACAGGGGGTCATGCGCGCTGGTCTGGTCGGTGACGACGTCGATGGTCAGCTCTCCTGCCTTGTGGCGGGCCAGCAGTTCCGGGAACACCTCGGCTGCGTTACCGACGTAGCCCACGGACCAGCCACGGCGCTCAGCCTTGGCCGCATTGACCTTCGCGATCGCGGTGTCCAGGTCCGTTTCGACCTCGTCCAGGTACCGCTTGCCGGCGCGGCGGCGCAGGCGGGTCTCATCGACGTCGATGATCAGGCACGCGCCGTCGTTCAGGGTCACGGCCAGCGGCTGGGCCCCGCCCATGCCACCACAGCCACCCGTCAGGGTCAGGGTCCCGGCAAGCGGACCCTCGGTGGAGCCCTCCGCGGCGGGGGCCGGGTGACGGCCCTCAGCGGCGAGCTTGTTCCCCACCGCGGCGAACGTCTCATACGTGCCCTGCAGGATGCCCTGGGTACCGATATAAATCCACGACCCCGCAGTCATCTGCCCATACATGGTCAGGCCCTCAGCCTCCAGGCGACGGAACTCCGGCCACGTTGCCCAGTCCCCCACCAGGTTCGAGTTCGCCAGCAACACCCGGGGTGCCCACTCGTTCGTGCGGAACACACCCACCGGCTTACCCGACTGGACCAGCAGGGTCTCGTCCTTCTCCATGGTTTCCAGCGTCCGGGTAATCGCATCAAACGCAGCCCACGAACGCACCGCACGGCCGGTGCCGCCGTACACCACCAGGTCATCGGGACGCTCAGCAACCTCAGGATCCAAATTGTTCATCAACATGCGCAGCGGCGCCTCGGTCTGCCACGACTTGGCGGTGAGCTCCGTACCCCGGGCAGCCTTGACCGGGCGGGCTCCAGTAGTGAAATCGGCGGGTGCCATGATGGCTCCTTCATCTCTCGAAAAGTGTCTGGGTGAAAGATCTTCTGTATCCAGTAGAGCCTGTTCGACAGTTGGCTGGAATGCCTTTTGGACGGGTGCTGTCCGGTATTACAGACATGCGCAGGGTCTCGCTTTCGGCCGCTGATACGCGCATGCTGGACCCATGGCAACGTATCGAGTGTCCACGTTCGTCGCAGCGCCCCCGGAGCGGGTTTTCGAAGCCTGGACGGACCCGGACCGCTTTATTGAGTGGATCGGCGGCGTCACCCGGGTGACCGGCCGTGTCGGCTCCGCGGGCCAAGCCGGGAGCAGCTATACGGTGTGGTTTGGCCTCATGGCGAGCCCCACGGAGGTCATCGAAGCGGAACGGCCACGGCACATCCGTTCCACGTTCGGCAACGCAATCCTCAAGGGCGAATCGGACGTCACCTTCACGCCGGAGGGTGCTGGGACACGCATCCAGCAGGTGTTCGAGACCCGTGGCTTGGTCGCCTCGGTGGTCGGCCGGGTCTTTGCCATGGGGTCCTACCGGGGCAGCTTTCGGGGTGAGCTCGAAACGTTCCGCGCCATGGTTGAGCGCGACTCGCCCGGAGCGGGCGGCCCGCAGGCCGAGGGCCGTTAGCGGACAGCACGCAGGGCGCGCCCGAGCCGCAAAGGCGCGTCAGCCCGCCGTCGGACGTCCGTGGATCCGGACGGAAAGTTCGTCCGCAGCTTTCCTGATGCGCGCGGCCAGTACCGGCCATTGCTCAGCAGGCACTTTGTCCTCCAGAAACGTAACGGCGACTGCCGCCGTCGGCCATCCAACGTGGTCCGTCACGGGCACGGCGATGGAGCCGAATCCCGGCGTGATTTCGCCGTTTTCGGTGGCGTAACCGCGCTGCCGGACCTGATCGAGATGGGACGACAGGGCCGAGTACTTCATGATGGGAAATTCGACCTCGTTGCGCGAGGTGAAGGCGGCAGCGTTGGGGTACAGCGCACGGACCTGTGACTTGGGCAGGGCGGCGAGGATCGCGCGGCCGCTGGCGGTGAGGTGGCTGGGAAGGCGGACGCCGACGTCGGTCACCAGGCTTGGGCGGTTCTTGGCGCGTTCCTCCACGATGTAGAGGACGTCCCGGCCGTGGAGAACCGCCAGGTGTGCGCTCTCGCCGATCACGTCCACGAGCGAAGCCAGCATGGGCCGGCCCAAACGGGACAGCGGCTCCTGGCGCGAGTACGCGGAACTGAGCTCGAAGGCGCTGATGCCCAAGCCGTAACGCTGTTCCTCGTGCAGATGCAGGACGAAGCCGTTCGCCTCCATCACGCCGAGCAGATGGTAGACGCTTGATCTCGGCAGGCCCAACGCCGTGGCTATGTTCGACGCCGCCATGGGCCCTCTCCGCGAAGCCAACAGCTTCAGGATGCGCAGGGTGTTTTCGGCAGCCGGGACTTTGGACGTGGCTTTGCCGGGCGCGGTTGGCGTGGTGGTCATTTGTCCTCGCTGCTGTGGTCCTTAAGGGCTACCGCAGGAGCTGTCCGGTATCCCGTACTCAAGCGTGCACCTTTTAGGGAGGGAACACCAGCGGGTTGGCGGGGATCGGTGTCTGGGATCCCGTACGAACGGCGCTGCGCTCAGTGGTGGCTGTGGACTTCAAGACTTTCGCGATGCCCTGCCGAGTTGGGGATTGCGGCCGCCTCTGAGCGTTTGCGCCTCGCGGCGGCCAGGATCAACGCCGCAGCACCGACCAGGATGGCCGAGGCAACTGCTTCGACAATGAGCGGTAGGCCTGACAGGAGGCCGGTATCGGCATTGTCTGGGACGGCCTGGGCCGCAGGGCTTGCTTCTGCAACCTTCGTCGGAGCCGCTGCTGTGGTGACTTCCGACAATGAGGGAATTGCCAGGTCCTGGGAAGGGAAAACTGTCACGGATCCACCAGCGGTGTTGGTCACCAGAACGGACCCGTTGGGAGCGATGGCCAGATGTCCCGGAGCCGGGAGCGTGGGCTGGCCGCGACGGACGTTTGTTTCACCTGGTGCGATGACGGAGAGTCCGTTGGCCTGGTAGAGGACGTAAGCAGTCCCGTCCGGACCGACCACGACTTCCTTCGGTCCGCCAGGAACCGGCACACGGTAGGAGACCGTGGAGTCGCCGGGCTTGATCACGGCGACATCATCTGAGGTGATATTGGTGACGTAGACCGCGCCGTCGGGGCCTACGGCTATTCCGTGCGGATCACCGGACTTGCCGGGCGTTTTCCTGACATCAATAGTGTGTGAAACCGTGCCGGCCCCCGGGGCGATGACCGAGATACTGCCGTCGTTCTGGTTGGTCACGTAGGCCGTGCCGTCCTCGGCCACGGCTACTTCTTTCGGATTGCCGCCCACGGCCACCTCGCGGGCCGGGGCGTCGGCCCCCGGCGGAATAACCGAAACTGTGCCCAGGGTTGGGTTGGGAACAAAGACTGTCCCGTCATGCGCTGCGGCGATGAGGTGGGCACCCGGAGCGAGCGGAATCGTTCGTGCTACCTCTGAGGAGCCCTTGGGAAACACAACCAGCTTCTCCTGCTGCTGGTCGAAGTCCCAGCCCTCGACGAACAGAGTCCCATCTGCCGAGAGGGCCATTCCCGCAGGGGAGACCCCCGTCATGAGCGTGCTGGACGGTTTGCTCGCTCCTGAAGGAACGATGCTTACCCCACCGCCAGGCAGATAGTTCCCAACGTAAGCAGTGCCCTCGGCGTCAATGACCACCTTGAGAGGCGTTCCTCCAACGTCAACCACGTCCCCGGACGCCATGGCTGGGCAAGCACCAACCATCAATATTCCTCCGGCGATAGCCCCAACTAAGCCCGCGCTGAACCGCATGCATCGACCCCCAAAACCGTGCAAGATGAAGAAAACCTCTGTTGAGCATACTGCCGCCCAGGCCGCTCTGCCCTTAAGCGGAAGCCGCGCCCTTACGCCTCAGCAGGAAGGTGATGGCTCCGGCCGCTGCCAGGACCAGCACCACAATCAGCCCGATGGTCCACCAATTCATGCCCGGAGAGGACGCAGCCAAGGGAGCAGCCGCTTCCTGTGACTGTGAATCCACCGACGTGGAACCCTCCGCGGCAGATGCTGCGGGGGGCACGGAAATGCTCGGGGCTGCCGACGGCGTTGAGGCGGCCGCGGGTGCGGCTCCCGTTTCACCCAGTACGACGGCGGCGGAAGAGTCGCGCGGCCACGGAACGACGATCGGGGCTGCTCCGGTTGCAAATCCCTGCGATGCGTCGACGTTTCCGGCTGCAAACGGGGAGTTCCCCGCTCCGGTAGCCTGTCGCGCTGCTTCGGCTTGGCGGGCGGCCTCGGCCTGACGGGCAGCTTCCGCGGCTTGAGCGGACTTCGCAGCGTCGAGGATTGCCTGATCCGTGAGCCGCGACAGCTCTGTGAGAGCAGTATTGACGGCGGCAGCATGCTTGGCATTTGCCGCGTCTATTTCGGCAGCAGTGAATTGCTCGGCTGACGCAAAAGCCTGGAGTTCCGCTCGCCCACCGGCCATCGCCACGCCAGCTGCAGTCTGCAATTCCGGAGAATCGAGCCTTATGAGACGGTCGGCCAATTCCGAGTTATCCAGGTACTGCGCGTCGGAGTGTCCGTACTCGAGGAAGTACCGGACATCTGCATGGTTGGTGGACTTAGCAGCGTCCTTAGCAGCCTGGACCACGTGCACGCCGCCCGCGCCCATGTACTGGAAAGCACGCTGCCTGTCGTTAACAAAGGCTGCACTGTCCTGTTCGCTCGCGAGATCGTGACCATGGGCAATGAAGTCCTTGACGGCAGAGTCCCCACCCAGCAGAGCAGCCTCAGCAGCCTTCCGCACTTCAGGCGTACCCACCAATGCGAGATCCAGCGTGGCCTGGCGGGCTTCCATGATCAAATGATCAAGATAGGATCCAGGAGCAGTTAGCGTCGACAGCAAAGCCGGAAGCTCGGCGGCGGCATCTTTGAATGCAGCCTTGGCGGGCTCCTGGGATGTGAGCCGCGCTTTGTCTATGGCCTGCTTGGGCCAAGCCTGCGAGAAGCGAAAGTCCCGCTCTTCAAGCAAGCGCCTCAGGTCGGTCTTCTTGGGGCCATCAACGGCGTTTCGCGCGTTCTCCAGAGCAGTCTTCGCGCGATCGGCCACGGCTGCCGTGCCAGCAGGGTTGGCTGCGATATCTGCCCTAACAGCGTCGAGTGAGCTGGTGACCGTAGTCAATTTTTGGTCCTGCGCCGCAGCAACGAATTGGCCGTAGCGCAGGTATGTAGCAAGGACTTCAGGGTCGTAGGTGTCCAGTGCAGCCTGCGCTCCGCGAGTGACGCCGGCAATGGGCGAATTCGTCAGGTAGGTTACTGCCTCACGGTCCTGGCCCTGAGCAGTTTTTCTCCAGCCCTCAAGTACGAACTTTTCCACGGCTTCACTGCCCTGATCCAGGCTGTTGGATGCACCCGTCCGGATGGGACCTGAGTAGTTAAGGAATCTGGTAGCAGTGATGCGCAGATCGAGATCCCAGGCGCCGGCCCAGCCCTTTGACAGGAAGCTCGTGATCACGCTGGGGTCGTTAGTGGCCAGTACCCGGACCGCGCTCTCCCGTACGTGCTCACTCCCCCGTGTCGTCAGCTCGGTGACCAGCTGCTTCCGGTCCGCGGCGAGCGCGACATCCTGTCCGCCGTCGAGAAATGCCTGGACGGCGTCAGCGCCACCCACGAGGGCTGCAGCAGCGGCGGTGCGGGTTGCGGGACCACCGGTCTTCCACAGTTCAACGACACCGGCAGCGTCACTCACCCGCTCCACAAACGGCACGGGCGCCTGGGACGCGTTCGGGACCTCGAATGTCGGTATTTCATAGGCCTGGGCAGGAGCGGCAAAGAGCAAGGAAGCCCCGGCCACGACGGCAACAACGGCAGCGGCCCAACGGCGTCGGGTAGCGCGGATTACGGAAATCATGAGTCCCCCAGATAACAGATGCGAGTCAGCACAGAGTTCAATTGGGGGCGACGCGGGTGCGAGGGATGCCTGACCGTGTTGAAGTCCTGTCCGCGGTCATCCTATCCGACCGGGAACTATGACTTTTACCACCGTGTAACTGGCAGCGCTCCGGAGTGTCTGCGATCAAAGACACCAAACACCCGTGAGTCCGATCACAGAGCCGCCAAAAGTGATCTGCTGGATAGCGATCCCCTCCCAAAGACGAGAAGGTTTTACCATGCAACAAACCAAGCTGGCTGAGGAGAGCTCTGTCCTCCAAGCCGCAGGTACGGCACTTAGCCGGGGCCTCAACGTCCGACACATCCGCTTCATGGCACTCGGATCAGCGATCGGCACGGGCCTCTTCTACGGCTCCGCGTCGGCCATCCAAAAAGCCGGCCCGGCCGTTCTCCTCGCCTACATCATCGGCGGCGCCGCCGTCTTCATGGTGATGCGCGCACTCGGCGAAATGGCAGTGCGGCACCCCGTTTCCGGCTCCTTCGGGCAGTACGCCAGCCGTTATCTCGGCCCTTTCGCCGGTTTTGTGACCGGGTGGACGTATGTCTTCGAGATGGCAATCGTGGCAATCGCCGACGTCACTGCTTTCAGCATCTACATGGGCTTCTGGTTCCCGCAGGTGGATAGATGGATCTGGGTGCTCGCGATCATCCTGTTCCTGGGGGCCATGAACCTGCTCAGCGTGAAGGTGTTCGGCGAGCTTGAGTTCTGGTTCTCGCTGATCAAAGTGGTGGCGATTATCGCCATGATCGTCGGCGGCGCAGCAATCGTCGTGTTCGGTTTCCAAACGGCCGACGGCGGTGGCGTGGCGCCGGGGCTGGGGAACCTTGTGAACCACGGCGGTTTGTTCCCAAACGGTTTCGAGGGGCTCCTAGCCGCTTTCGCCGTCGTGATGTTTGCCTTTGGCGGGATCGAAACGATTGGCATCACCGCGGGCGAAGCTGCCGATCCCAAGAAGGTCATTCCGCAGGCTGTTAATACTGTGCCGGTTCGTGTGCTGCTGTTCTACGTGCTGACGCTGGGCGTGCTGATGAGCATCTTCCCGTGGAATGAAATCGGCAGCAACGGCAGTCCGTTCGTGCAGATTTTCGATGGCCTGGGTATCCCCGCCGCACCGCACATTCTCAACGCAGTGGTGATCACGGCAGCGTTGTCCGCCATCAACAGCGACATCTTCGGGGCCGGCCGCATCCTGTTTGGCCTGGCGCAGCAGGGGCACGCGCCAAAGAGCTTTGGCAAGATCTCCCGCCATGGCGTCCCGTGGATGACCGTGGTGATGATGGGCGGCATTTTGCTGGTGGGCGTCGTGCTGAACGCCGTGATCCCCGAAGACGTCTTCGTGGTCATCGCCTCGATCGCCACCTTCGCCACCGTGTGGGTATGGGTGATGATCCTCGCTTCGCACGTTGCCATGAAGCGCGAAATCAAGCGCAAGGGCCTGCCGGCGTCGGAATTCGGTTCACCGCTGTGGCCGACGGCGTCCATCCTCACCATGGCGTTCATGGCGATGGTGATTGTGATCCTCGGCGTTTTCGAGGACACCCGCATCGCCCTGTACGTGGGCGGGGCGTGGCTGGTGCTGCTGTTTGTGGCCTACAAGCTGTGGGTCCGCGGTGAGGGCCTTCGCCGCGCCGAGTTGGTGGACGAAACGGCGTCGATTCCCGTGGTGAAGGTGCCGTAGAAGGCGCTCAGGGCAGCGGCTGCCGCACCCGTTTCCGCCTGACGCACCCCTTCGGCACGGCTGCCGCACCCGTTTCCGCCTGACGCACCCGTAGCACTGGGTGCGCGGGGCGTGAACGGGTGCGCCAAAGGTATTCGGTGCGGGACTACCTCGCCGACCACCCACCGTCCATGGTGTAGCTCGCGCCGGTGACCATGCCGGCCTCGTCGGAGGCCAGCCAGGCAGCCAGGGACGCAACCTCGGAAGGCTCCACCAGCCGCTTCACCGCCGACTCCGTCAGCATCACCTTGGCGAGCACCTCGGCCTCGGGGATGCCGTGGAGCCGGGCCTGATCGGCGATCTGCTTCTCCACCAGCGGCGTGCGGACATAGCCGGGGTTGATGCAGTTGGACGTGACCCCGTGCTCGCCACCCTCCAGGGCTGTCACCTTGCTGAGCCCCTCAAGCCCATGCTTCGCCGAAACGTACGCGCTCTTGTAGGCCGAGGCCCGAATCCCGTGCACTGACGAGACATTGATGATGCGGCCGAACCCGTTGGCGTACATGTGCGGGAGGGCAGCCCTGATGAGGAGGAACGGGGCCTCCAACATCAGGGCCAGGATCCGACGGAACTCGCTGGGATCGAACTCCTCGATCGGTGCGACTTTCTGAATGCCCGCGTTGTTGACCAGGATGTCGCAGTCGAGGCTCAGCGCCGCCAAAGCATCAACATCCAACAGATCCACGGTCCAGGCCGTGCCGCCCAGCTCATCAGCGAGGGCCGCCGCTCCGGAGGCATCGACGTCGGCCACTGCTACTTTCGCCCCGCGGGCGGCGAGCGCGCGGGCACAGGCGGCCCCGATTCCACTCGCGCCTCCGGTCACCAGCGCTTTGCGTCCGTTCAAGGAGTTGTCCATTTCATTAGCCTTTCGCGGTGGTTGTCAGTCCGTGACGCTCTGCGTCGGCTTCGTCCACGGACTCAAGCGCAATGCCCTTGGTTTCCTTCAAGGAAATGACGGCGACGGCGGTAATCGCGCAGGCGACCACGAGGTAGATCGCGGTGGGAACCCAGGATCCGGTGTCCTTGAGCCACTGGGTGGCCAGCAGCGGTGCGAGTGACCCGGCGAAGATGGACGTCACCTGGGAGCCCAACGAAACGCCGGAGTAGCGCATGCGGGTGGGGAAGAGCTCGGACATGATGGCCGGCTGTCCGGCGTACATGAAGGCGTGCAGGCAGAGGCCGATGGTCACTGCGAGCACGATGATCACCGCGTTCTTGGTGTCGAACATGGGGAAGGCGAAGAACGGCCAGACCGCACCGGTAATGGCACCGATCAGGTAGACGGGCTTGCGCCCCCAGGAGTCAACCAGGCGGCCGACCTGCGGAATCACCAGGAAGTGGATCACGTGGGCGATCAGGAGTGCCAGCAGGAGCGAGGAGGTGTCGTACTTGTGGACGCTCTTGAGGTACACAATCGCGAAGCTGACCACCAGGTAGTACATGATGTTCTCGGCGAAACGGAGTCCCATGGCCTGGAGGATGCCCTTGGGGTACTTGCGGATGACTTCGCCGACGCCGTAGCTGATGGCCTTGGATTCCTCGACCTGCGCCTTGGCTTCGAGGAAGATCGGGGCTTCGGTGACATGGGTGCGGATGTAGTAGCCAACGAACACGATCACTGCGGAGAGCCAGAACGCTACGCGCCAGCCCCAGCCAAGGAACGCTTCGCTGCTGAGCGTGGTGGACATGACGAACAGCACCAGCGTGGCCAGCAAGTTGCCAACAGGCACGGCTGCCTGCGGCCAGGAGGACCAGAAACCGCGCGACTTGTTGGGGCTGTGCTCAGCCACCAGCAGGACCGCGCCGCCCCACTCGCCGCCGAGCGCGAAGCCCTGGATGAAGCGAAGAGCCACCAGCATGGCCGGCGCCCAGTATCCAATGTCCACGAAGCCGGGGAGGCAGCCCATCAGGAACGTGGAGACACCCACGATCACGATCGTCAGCTGCAGCGTGGGCTTGCGGCCGAGCTTGTCGCCGATCTGGCCGAACACAATTCCGCCCAGCGGCCGGGCCACGAAACCTACGGCATACGTGATGAAGGCCTGGATGATGCCGTCCAGTTCATTACCGGTACTCGGGAAGAAGTACTTGCCGAAAACCAGCGTGGCGGCGGTGGCGTACAGGAAGAACTCGTACCACTCCACCACGGTGCCCACCATCGAGGCCGCGACGATCTTCTTCAGGCCGGAGCCCTTGCCGGCGTCTTTCCCGGCCCTTGATGCGGAGCGCTGCTCTACGCTCATATCCATCTCCTCAGTGTCCTCTTTGACCCTTTTGAACGTGATGTGAACCACAACACGAAATGCTCCACTGAGTATTGCCGCAGATTCGTTATGCCTCAATGACCAATAAGGCACCCGAGGTGTGCAGAATTGCAGATATGAATCCCAACCCCGACGACCTCCTCATCTTCCTCGCCGTCTCACGTTCAGGTAAATTCACGACGGCGGCCCAAGCCTTGGGACTGAACCACACCACCGTTTCGCGCAGGATAGCGGCGCTGGAGAAGGCGCTGGGCGGGCGGGTCCTCGCGCGTGCGGCCGGTGGTTGGGAGGTGACGGACCTCGGCGCCGAAGCCGTGCTGGTCGCCGAACGCATCGAAGCTGCGGTGAGCGCCCTGGGACCCAGCGACCGCGCACCCGACCCGATTACCGGCGTCGTACGCATGACCGCGACCGATGGCTTCAGCGCCTATATCGCGGCACCGGCTGTTGCCCGGCTTCGGCGGGAGCATCCCGGACTGAGCGTGGAAATCGTGACCGTGACGAGGCGGGCGCTGCAGCAGAGGTCCGGACTGGACATCGAGGTGGTGGTGGGGACGCCGCAGGTTCACCGGGCCGAGGCGCTCCGGCTGGGCGAGTATCGGCTGGGAATGTACGCCTCCCGCGCCTATCTGGCGGACCACGGGACTCCCTCCAGCATCGAGGAGCTCACACGGCACCAACTGGTCTACTTTGTGGATTCGATGCTGCAGGTGGACGATCTCGATGCGCCCCGCAGGCTGGTTCCCACCATGCGCGACGGCCTGAGCTCAACCAACGTGTTCGTGCATGTGGAGGCGACAAGGGCCGGGGCGGGCGCTGGCTTCCTGCCGTGCTTCATGGCGGACCGGCACCGGGACCTCGTGAGGCTCCTCCCCGAGGATTTCGCGGAACTACTGCCCTATTGGATGGTCCTCCGCCCCGACTCCATGCGCCGCCCCGCGGTAGCCGCCGTCGTGCAGGCTTTGCGCGAGGAGACGGAGAGCTGCCGGAAGGAACTTCTCGGCGCCCCCTAACTCGGGAGTTTTTGTACAGCTAATGGCCTTAAAAGCCGTTTATAAGGGCGTTATGTGTACAAAAACTCCAAAGGGGGGTGGGTCAGTCGGTGGGCGGATCGTGGCGGACGGGGGTGCCGGCTGCGAAGGCCCGGACCTTGCTGTCGTCCCAGATATGGGCGGGCACGCCCCCGCCCAGAAGCCTCCGCGCCAGGGTTGGATCATCGCCGAACGGGACGTGGCTTCCGGCCATGATCATGTTGCCGTAACGACGCCCCTTGAGCATGGCGGGGTCGGCGATGATCATGGTGTGTTCGAAGGTGTCGGCGATGGTGGCGGCATCGGCCCGCGCATTTTTCAGGTCGGGCGCGTCTCCGGAATTGACCACGTACAGCCCGTCGGCGGCCAACACAGCATCGGCGTGGGCCGTAAATTCACGCGTAGTCAGGGCACGCGGCGTGAAGGCACCGGCGAAGACATCACGGATGATGAGGTCGCGGGTATCGGGCGTGAGGGATTCGGTGACCGCCCGGGCTTCGCCCACGCGGATCCGCAGCAAGGGCGCCTTGGGCAGGTCGAACCAGCCGCGGACGTAGTCGGCCAGCTTGCCGTCGAGTTCGACGACGACCTGCCGGGCTTCCGGATACGCCGAGTGGAAGTACCTTGCCATCGAACACGCTCCCCCACCCAGATGGAGTGCGCGCAGCTTCGGTTTGTGCTCCCGCGGCCATCGCGATTCCACCAGGGCCGCGATCCATCGCATGTACTCAAAGTCCAGGAAAAGGGGATCCGCGAGGTCAATATGCGAACTCATGACGCCGTTGATCTTCAGGAGCCATCCATTGGAGTTGTCCTGGTCCTGAAGCAGCTCGCAGTCGCCGGTGTCGATGTAGTAGACGCCTTCAGCCCGACCTCCGGGGCGGGTGCCGGAAGGCACCTCGACGACTCCCGCCGTCGACCTCTTTCCGCGTTTTGCCACTATTTCCGCCCCGCCTGATTCATAATCCCAGCCTAGTGGAATGCCGTATTACCCGATTGGGTCACAGAACTAGTAAGGATACTTACCGTTTGGGTGGGTTGAGCCATATGATCGCATCATGGATATCGGAGCATCGGTGTGGGCGGAGGTGCTGACTGCCGCATTCGCGTGGCTCACGGTGGTCTGCCTGCTGCTGACGCGGGTGCCCAAACCGCCCAGCCTCCTCGACGCGCCGCCGGTTCTTGACGCGCCTCCGCCTCCGGAGGCGCCCCTTGATGCGGAGGCGCAACCGGAGGACAGCGAACGTTGAGTCAGGACACGACGCCGGGGCGCACCATCCGGTGTTCGGGCAGCGAGTACCAGGACGGGTCGCACAGTTGGCGTGTGCCGTCAGGGACGAAACCGTTGCGGCGGTAGAAGGCCTGCGCCCGCGGATTGTCGTCGAGTACCCACAGATATGCCGGGCCGTCCCCGATCAAGGCATCGACCAAAGCCTGCCCGACTCCGCGGCCGTGGATACGTTCCAGGGTGTAGAGCATGAACAGCTCAACGGCGCAGGGGCGGTCCTCATCCCTGCCTTCACCGGCAGCGCCAAGTCCCACCAGATCACCATCCGGCCCGAAGGCCAGCATCCGCGTGTGACCTGCCGCAATGGACTCCCGGTATTTGTCGGCGCGTTGGGCCAGCCCCGCTTCCTGCCTGTCGAAGAACTCCCCTGGCAGCAGGTGCCCGTAACTTTCCCGCCAGGACTGCAGATGCATGGCGGCCATGGCCCCGGCGTCATCCACCGTTGCAGGTCTTAGCGTGAAATCCATCTACCGCACCCGCGCGATCGCGAAGCCGTCCCAGCCCTTGCTGCCAACCGTCTGGATGGCCGTGGCATCCAGCCGCGAATCCTGGCCCATCATTTCCAAAGCCTTGACGATCCCCGGCGCGTTGGTTTCATCCCGCCCGGGCTCCAGGATGGCCCCGTCCCAGATCACGTTGTCCATCACAATCACCGTCCCTGGGTGGCCGAGCCTGATGGCCCAGTCGAGGTAATTGGCGTCGTTTTCCTTGTCTGCGTCGATGAAGACGAAGTCGAACGACTCCTGGCCGGCCAGCGTGGGCAGCGTGTCCAAGGCAGCACCCACCCGGATGTCCACTTTGTGCCCCACACCGGCAGCATCGAGGTTTGCGCGTGCCACATCGGCGTGCTTCTGGAGGTATTCGCACGTGACGATCCTGCCGTCGTCGGGCAGTCCTTGAGCCATCCAGATGCTGCTGAAGCCAGCCAGGGTCCCGATTTCCAGGACACGCCTGGCGCCGGCCAGCTGCACGAGCATCCGAAGCAGCTTGCCCGCGTTGGGTGCTACTTCGATGGCCGGCATGCCCGCCTCCACGGCGGACTCCACCGCGCGTCGGTGGGCAAGTTCGGGACGCACGACGACGTCGGTCAGGTAACGCTCGACGTCAACCCAACCTGGTTCTGCCACGTGTTCAATCATGGCCCCCAGTCTGGCACTCGCGACCGGCTGGGGAAAGCACCTACTCCGAGGCGGAGATCGCATCTTCCAAGCGTTCGACCTTGCCGGTCAGCTCGCCGCTGTAGCCGGGCCGGATGTCTGCCTTGATCACCAGTGAGACGCGGCTGCCGTAGCGCCCGACCGCCTCGGTGGCGCGCTTGACGACGTCGAAAACTTCGTCCCATTCGCCCTCAATGGTGGTGAACATCGAGTCGGTCTGGTTGGGCAGCCCCGACTCACGGACGATCTTGACGGCGGCGGCAACAGCATCGTGCACGGAAGCGTCAGGGGCTGGTCCCCCGTTGGTGGCGGATGCGGGCTGGCCTGAAGGGGCGACTGAGAATGCAAGCAACATGAATCCAGTGTTTCATGTGCTGGTTTGTCATATAAGAACGTACTCCCGCGTAACAACAGGCCGGAACGCCTGCGTTGCTACTCTGACAAACATGGAACAGCCCTCTGAACGCAAGCCCCTCAGGGCAGACGCCGCACGCAATGTGGACAAGATCATTACCGCCGCCCGGCAGTGCTTCCGCGAATTCGGACCGGACGTACCCTTGCAGACCATCGCCGCCACCGCTGGAGTTGGCCCCGCAACGTTGTTCCGCAACTTCTCCGACAAGGAACAGCTGGTCCTCGCCGCACTGTCGCGGCAACTGCGCCAGCACGTGGACCCTGTGGCAGCTGCGGCAACCGACGGCATGGATGCCGCCGAAGGACTCATTAATGTCATCGACGCCGTGATGCGGGTTGCCAGCGAAGACGCCAACCTGCTGGATGCCGTTGCCGGCCGCCGCGGGCTTCTCATGGGAATCACCGGTGGTCTCATCGGAGCCATGGCCACCCTTCTGGAACGTGGGCAGGGCCAGGGAACCCTGCGCCGCGATATCACCATCGAGGACATGGTCCGGCTGGTTGCAATGCTGATTGGCTCCGTTGACACCATGGAACCGGGCTCCGAGGCCTGGAAGCGCCCGGTGGCCCTGATCGAGGACGCCATCCGGACCGAACGGCCCTCGCGTCCCCTTCCTGAGCAGTCGGGCATCCCTGGAGTGACCCTTAGCGAAAGCGCCTGAACCCGCCGCAGTTGGCGTTCAGTTCTGTCGTCAGCCCCAACCGAGCAGCCGCAGCAATGCTGCGGCTGCCGCGCCCGCAATGACGACCACCAGGAACGGCGCGCGAAGCAACAGTGCGACGGCGGCAGCCACCAAAGCGCCGATCCGGGCATCGAGAACCAGCCCCTGCCCGGACGCCACAGCGTTCACCACTGTCAGGGACGCGAGCAGCCCGATGGTCATGGTCCCGGCCACGTGCATGATGCGGGGATTGTCCAACAGCTTCGCCGGGACAAAGTAGCCCACGAGTTTGGTGAGGTAGGCCAGCGCGCAGGCGATGAGGATCCACAGCCAGAGATTCATTTCCTGCCCTCATTCCCCTGCCGGTGCTTCTCCGCATAGGGATCCACGTCCGGCTCCAAGCCTTCGTCCATTCGTGCGTGGCTGAACCAGCCGATGACTCCGGCAACCACTGCGGCCACCAGGATGGGGACGCCTGACGGCACGAAAGGTACGGCCAGGATCGTGGCCAACGCACAGGCTGCAGCTATCGCCCATGGTTCGCGGCCTTTCAGGCGTGGCCACAGCAGAGCCAGGAACGCGGCCACAGCAGCTCCGTCCAGCCCCCACTGTTTGGGGTCTCCCATCGCGTCCCCCGCCAAGGCTCCGACAGCCGTAAAGATATTCCACAAAATGAATATTCCAATGCCGGCAGTCCAGAAGCCTCGGCTCTGCTCACCGGGATCGGATTGGCCGGAGGCGGTGGCTGTTGACTCGTCAATGGTGACGTGGGCGGAAACATAACGCTTCCAGCCCATTGGGCGAAGCATGGCATTGATCTGCATCCCGTAGATGCCGTTGCGCATACCCAGCAGGGCACTGGCCGTCATGGCCGCGACACCTGAACCGCCGCCTGCCACGACGCCGATGAACGCGAATTGCGATCCCCCACTGAACAGCAGGAGACTCAGCGCCATTGTCTGCCAGAAATCGAATCCGGAGGCCACGGACAATGCCCCGAAAGAGACGCCATACAAGCCTGTTGCAATGCTCAGGGACAGCGCAATCTTGAAGGCCGGCGATTCCCGCAGCTTCATGGGAGCGGAACCGCCGCTCATTTCCGGAGGCTCCAGGACCACAGGATGAGGGGTAGCTGCAAAGGCAAGCGCACGGTGTGGATGCGTCGCTCTTTTTCGGTGCCATCCGGTCCGTAGGCACGCCTGAGGGCATCAATATGTCCCGCAAGGAATGCAGTGAACATCGCGGTGGTTGCGTCGGCGGCCGCCTTACGCGTGGCCGGGATCAGGAGTCCGACGGCGGCGGCCGCCTCCAGCAGGCCCGAGGACGCAATCCATTCCTCGCGGGACATAACTGCCAAGGGACTGCTGGGACGGGCGCCCGGCTCGTCATTGCGGCATAGATAGTCCGGCACCACCGGGTTGTAGAAGGACGGCGTGCGGAAGTGCTTCGCAGCGCTGGCCAGGAGCAAAGCGCTCAGGGCAACTGCGGAGGTGGTGCGGCGTGCTTGGACTGACCAGCGAAAAGACATGAGACCACTCAATCACAAGCGGGGTGGCCCCCAAAGCTGCGTGCTAGTTGGAGACCATCAGTTGTGCGAGCACCTGCGCCGGCCTGTTGGTGGTGATCTCGTGGATGCCCAACCCCTGGCACAGCGCAACGTCCTTCTCGGAATCCACAGTCCACACCCGGAATATACGCCCGGCTTCCAACCAGCGCTGCACGTTCCGGGCATGTTCGCGTACGTAGTCAATGCCGGGACCAGCAATGCCTACCTGCCCTTCGTCGAGCACACGTTCCGCGTCTTCCTGGGCGGCCTTCATGACATTCGCAACGGCACCGCCGGTGAGGAATCCGAGGCCAAGCTCCTGGCGGATTTCCTGGACAGTGAAGTCATCCACCAACTGGCAGATGTGCTGCCCGGGGACTGACTCAAGCAACTTCTGGACGGAGTCCGAGTCAAAGCTCATGAAGGAGATCTGTATATTCTGCAGCCGGGATTCTTCGGGCGACCATCCTTCTTCCTCCAGGAGCGCCAGGACCCGTTCCTCGAGTTTGAGTCCATAAGGGCTTGGGTGTTTTAGTTCGATCGCCAGCCCAATATCGCGGCCGGCTCCACGCAGGATGTCCAACAATTCAGGCAGCGTCAGGAATTGGTCCGCCACTCCCCCGTAGGCATCGGGAATGCGGGCGCCTTTCCACGACGAGAAATCCAAGGACCTGAGCTGCTCAAGGGTGTGCTCGGATACAGGTCCCGTGCCAGTGGAAGTACGGTCCAGGTTGGGGTCATGCAGCAGGACCACGTGCTGGTCGCGGGTCAGGTGGACGTCGCACTCAACACCGTCCGCACCGTCAGCGATCGCCTTCAGATACGCCGCCCGTGTGTGCTCGGCGAACGCGGCACTGGCACCACGATGGGCGTAAACCTTGGGGCGGAGCGGGGTGAAGTCGTCGGTGGTCATGCAGACACGGTAGCCCACACCGCTGTACAAACGGGGACTACGCTGGGCTAATGCAGGTGAACTCTGAGCGAATCCCAACTGAAGATGTCACCACGCCGGAGCCGGACCCCACGCGGCGGGGTGACGCGGACGCGCGGGGCCGTTCCGCCGTCGTCGATCTTTCCGCCGGTGAGAGGGAAAAAGCGGCTGCGCTCCTGCGCATGAAGCGTCTGGCGCTGGCCCTGCTGATTGCCATGGCGGTGATTTTCACGGTGGCCTTTGCACTGCAGAAGCAGTACCCGTGGTTGGAGTATGTTCGCGCCGCGGCCGAGGGCGGCATGGTGGGTGCTTTGGCTGACTGGTTCGCCGTGACGGCCCTGTTCAAGTACCCGATGGGACTGCGGATTCCGCACACCGCCATCATTCCGCGGCGCAAAGACCAGATCGGTGAGTCGCTCAGCGAGTTCGTGGAGAGCAACTTCCTCTCGCAGGAGGTTGTGCAGGAGAAGTTGGCCAGCATCGACATCGCCCGCAAGGCCGGGCACTGGCTATCGGGACCCGGCGGTGCCGAACGTGTGGCCAAGGAGGGTGGCGCTGCGATCCGTGGCGTGTTCACGGTCCTCAACGACGACGACGTGCAGGCAGTCATCGAAGGCATGGTCCGCAAGCACCTCCTCACACCTCCGTGGGGGCCGCCCGTAGGCCGGATGGCCGAACGGATCTTCGCCGACGGTCATCATCACAGGCTGGTGGACCTGCTGGTGGACCGCGCCGCCGACTGGGTGGATGCCAACCACGCAACGGTGAACCGGCTGGTGTCGGACCGGTCTCCGCTGTGGGTGCCGACGTTCGTCGATGGACTGGTGGGTGACCGCGTGCACGTGGAGCTCTCCAAGTTCGTCCGCGCGGTCCAGGCCGACCCCAACCACCAGGTCCGGCAATCGATTGACGCCTACCTCACCGATCTTGCACAAGACCTCCAGCATGATCCGGCGATGATCGAGCGGGCTGAGGGGATCAAGGCGCAGATCCTCGGCGATCCGGAGGTCCGCGAACTGGCCTCCCGCACCTGGGAAACGGTCAAGACCGCGCTGCTCAACGCCGTCGACGATCCCGACAGCGAACTGAGCCAGCGCTTCAAGAGCGCCGTGCGCGACTTTGGTACGCGCCTGGTCAACGACGAGGAACTGGCCGGCAAGGTCAACACCTGGATCGGTGATGCCGCCGGGTATTTGGTGAACACCTACCGCTCGGATATTGCCGGTGTCATCTCTGACACGGTGGCGCGTTGGGATGCCGAGGAGACGTCGCAGAAGATCGAGCTGCAGGTGGGCAAGGACCTCCAGTACATCCGCATTAACGGAACCGTGGTGGGCGCGTTGGCCGGTTTGGCGATCTTCACCGTGGCCCATCTGGTTTTCGGCTAAGTCCGGCAACCTGGAGCTGCCGGATGGGTCTTGGTACCGTCAACGCATGCCTATCAAGCTTGAGAACGTCGGAATAGCTGTCCGGGACCTCGAAGAAACCATCGCCTTCTTCACCGACCTGGGCCTGACGGTACTGGGCCGGGACACTGTCAGCGGTGACTGGGCCGACACCGCCGTGGGACTCGACGGAAACCACGCGAAGATCGCCGTGCTCGAAACCCCCGACGGCCAGGGCCAACTGGAGCTCTTCGAGTATCTCCACCCCGATGCGATCGAAACGAGCCCAACCCTTCCCAACGAGATCGGCATGCACCGCGTGGCTTTCTCCGTTGACGACATCGACGCAGCCCTGGAGATCGCCGCCCAACACGGATGTACCCCGTTGCGCGGCGTGGCCAACTATCAGGACATCTACAAGCTGACGTACCTTCGCGGTCCCAGCGGCATCCTGGTCATGCTGGCGCAGAAGCTGCAGGAGTAACGGCACCGCTTTAGCCCAGCAAATGCACCATCTGCCCCGGCCTGGCCTGCCCGATCAAGTCGAGGTCGTCGTCGCGGACCAGCGCAATCACGGGCGACTTCGCGGTAGCCGGTCGGTCTGCGAGGGCGATGACGGGAAGGCCCGACGCCGGCAAAACCACAGAGCCTGCCGCCAACGGTTGGGCCTGGGGTGCTGGAGCCGAGGCCACCTCAAGCGGCCGGCCCGCCAGCCGCGCACCGACGCGGTCGGACTCGGGTGAGAGAGTCCAAGGTTCCGTGGTAAAGCGAAGCCACAATCCGGCGTCGTAATTTGGCACCCGCGGTCCGCGGGTAATCCGGGCGACCACCGGCCGTTCGGGGTCGAGTGCGCGCCGGGCCGGCTGGTGGATGCTCGGGAATCCCTGGCCTTGGGCCTTGCCAAAGGCGACGGTCCCGCCGGCTTGAATCGCTCCGCGCCCTGTGAATCCGCCGTGCACTGCAACGTAATAGCGGATCCCGAATCTGGCGGGACCAAACACCAGCACGGCTCCGGGAGCCACACGGATCGGTTTGTTCAGCGCAAGTTCCTCGCCGTTGAGGGTCACAACGCCCTCGGCACCGGTGACGGCGATGGCGGAACCCGTGACGAAGCGCAGCTTCAGGCCACCCACCAGGACCTCAAGTCCCGGCGCCGTGGCGGAGTTGCCCAGCAGGGCGTTGGCCAGGTTCATGGACGCACGGTCCAGGACGTGCTCAGGGTCAAGGACCAGGCTTGAGGGCCCGGGATCCACCACTACTGCACCCATGCGACTTCCCTCCTCACGAATTCTGCCGTCCCCTCGAGATCAGGCAAACGCCTCAATATTCACGCCCGCCTGCTCAAGGCCTTCGCGAACGGCTGCTGCCATGTTGACCGCGCCGGGGGTGTCGCCGTGGATACACAGGGAATCGGCCTGGACGGGTACAACCGAACCGTCGATGGCCACAACTTCCTTGCGCGTGGCCAGCCGCACGGCCTGCGCCACCACAGCGGCGGTATCGTGCAGCACGGCGCCTTCCTGTGTACGGGGAACCAGTGTCCCGTCCGGAAGGTAGGCCCGGTCCACGAATGCTTCCCGGAAGACCGGGTGCCCTGCTTCGTCGGCCAGCGTGATCCAGGCCGAGCCCGGAAGGCCAAGCACGGGAAGACCGGGATCGTAGGCGTGGACGGCAGCGACCACTGCTTCGGCTTGCTCCGCGTCGCGCACGATCCTGTTGTAAAGGGCGCCGTGCGGCTTCACGTAGTCCACCGAGGCCCCCACCGCGTGGGCCATCCCGTCCAGGGCTCCGAGCTGGTAGAGGACGTCGCCAAACAGCTCATCGAAGGTCATGTCCAAAGAACGCCGGCCAAAACCGGCCAAGTCCCGGTACCCGACGTGGGCGCCCACCCGGACATCGAGCTCGAAGGCGGCACGGCAGCTGTCCAGCATGGTGAGGGGGTCGCCGGCGTGGAATCCGCAGGCCACGTTAGCGCTGCTCACGTTGCGGAACATGGAAGCGTCGTCGCCCAGTGTCCAGGAGCCGAAAGACTCCCCCAGATCAGCGTTCAAATCCACTGTTGTCCCCTTCCAAGGTCGGGTTCTCAAGAACATTTTTGCCTGCGTTGGGCAGCAGCTCGCCTGGAATGGTGTCCGGCAGGGGGCCGAACGCTTCCTTGGCTGTGGCCACAACAGCACGGCCCATCATCATATTGCCGGCACCGCCCACCACTGCACCTACGCCGAACGGCAGTGCGCGGCCCAGGAAGGCCGTGCCCTGCTTCTTTATGAGGTTCTTCAGGAAGGCCCGCTGGATGGCGTCCCGGACGACGCCGAAGCCACTGCCCGGAATCTTCCTGGTCAGCGTCTTGCCCCAGGCGTTGGTTACGCCCTTGCCCCGGCCGAGCGACTGGCCGCTCAGGGCGCCCAGCAGGGAGGTTCCTTCCTCGCCAAGCATGATGGCCATGACCATGGTGCGTGCGCGCTCGGGGTCGGTCAGCCGAATGCCGTGGAGCTCTGCCAGCGAGGACGCGTACAGCGCGGTGGTCTCCAGGAACCCAACAGTGGCCAGGGCGGAGAGACCCAGCGATGCTGCGGTACCCAGGCCAGGCACGACGGCCATGGCACCTACCCCGGCTCCCCCGCCTGCCACTGCGGTCAGGTAGTGGCGCTCCAGTTTGGCGGCCAGCTGCGCCGGCGAATCGTTGGGGTAGCGGCGCTGCAGCCTGCGAAGATTCGCCAGGACCAGCGGGCGCTGGACTTCCACTGCCTTCAGGAGCACGTTGTGCACTCCCGGCTTGGTGTTGCCTTCGGCATCGAAGACTGCGTTGTGTGCCGTCTCTTGGGCGATTTTCACCGCCGGGTTGGGGCGCTTGGGCATGTTCACCTCTCCTTGGCAGCTCTGATTATTCAGGGAACTGATGGTTTTAGCCTATGCCACACTCCTGCTTTGCGAGGCCCGTTCTGCGGCCCCTGTGGACAGTATTCCGCGCAGAGCGGACCCCACATTCGACCTTCCCGGCGTAGACTGGGGCACTTACGGAAGCAGTCCAGCAAGGACAGGGAGTATCCGTCATGAACGCCCCGGACAAGAACGAACCCGTTATCCGGCACCACGCCGACGCCCCGGCAGAGGGCGAAACTGAAGGCTGGGAGCCGCACGACACCGGCCTGCACAGCCAGGACCCTGCCGAAGGTCCGGACATTGACGACGGCGACGCGCCGCCGTCGGGCGCTTCTTGACCTGACGTCCCGCGCAAGGCGCGGGACCGCCTTCCGCAGCGTCCCAGCCCAGGTCTAGGCTGGTGAAATGGCCGCCCTGAGAGCGCTGCGCCCCTTCAGGCACCGGGAATTCCGGGTGTTGATCTCTGCGCTGTCCATTTCCATTTTCGGATCCGGCATGTGGGCCGTGGCAATGGTGTATGAGGTCATCCACCTGGGCGGCGGCCCGCTGGAGTTGTCGTTGGTGGCCACGGCCGCGAGTGTGGGGCTGGTCGGATTCGTGCTGGCAGGTGGCATCGCCGCAGACCGGTTCCCGCAACGGCTCCTGATCATCGCCGTTGAAGGCGCCAACCTGGCCGTGATAGCCACGGTCACGCTGCTGGCCATGCTCAATGTCCTTCAACTCTGGCACTTGGCCATCGGCGCTTTCGTCCTTGGCGTTGGCCAGGCCTTCTTCTTCCCCGCCTACTCGGCACTCCTTCCCCGCATACTGCCGGCGGAGGACCTCCTGGCAGCCAACGGCATGGAAGGCACCGTCCGCCCCATTCTCCAACAGGCCGCCGGGCCCGCGATCGCCGGCATCCTGGTGGCGGCCTTCTCTCCTGCGCATTCAATCGCAGGGGTGGCCGCGTGCCATTTCCTGGCGTTCGCGATCCTGAATTTCCTGGGCCGGCAGAATACCGGCGTCCCCGAAACATCCCCGGATCACAACGCATCAAGGTCCTTCCTCCGCGACCTCCGCGAAGGGTTCAGCTACACCGTCCGCACCCCCTGGCTGCTCTGGACGCTGGTATGGGCCTGCCTGTCCGTGCTGTTCCTTATCGGGCCCATCGAGGTCCTGCTGCCGTTCGTGGTCCGCGACCAGATCGGTGGCGACTCCAGGATGTTCGGTTTCCTGCTCGCGGTCATGGGCGTCGGCAGTGCTGTGGCCGCACTGGCAACCGCATCCTTCCCCCTCCCCCGCCGCTACCTGACGGTCATGGTGGTGACGTGGGGGCTGGGCAGCCTGCCCGTTGCCGCCATTGGGTTCATGGACAGTGTGTGGCTGCTTGGAGCGGCCATGCTTATCTTCGGGGTAACGGAAGGCATGGGAACCGTCATCTGGGGCACGCTCCTGCAACGCCGCGTCCCAAGGCATCTGTTGGGACGGATTTCGAGCCTGGATTTCTTTGTTTCCCTGGCCTTGATGCCCGTCTCGATGGCGCTCGCCGGGCCCGTAGCCGAGGTGGTTCCGATCTGGCTGATTTTCCTGGTGGCCGGCTTGGTGTGCCCGTTCATGGCATTCGTGGCTGTCTTCGCGGCACGCATGATGACGGACGAGATCGAAAATCCACTGACGCCCGCAACGTCCGAAGCGACGGACACCCAGCCCGACGCCGTGTAGCAGGGTACTGCCGCCCTAAACGGGCGCGGGTCCTGTGGTTCGGCGGGTCACCAGGTGCGGTGTCCGCACCAAGTGGGTGGCCGGCGTCGTGCCTTCCAGGCGGTCGACGGCGCGGTCCACCGCAGCGTGGGCCAGCAGCGGCGCGTCCTGGCTGATGGAGGACAACTGGACATAGCTGAGGCGGGCGAACTGGCTGTCGTCATAGCCCAGGACCGACACGTCCTCCGGAACCCGAAGTCCGGCCGCCCGGAAACTCTCCCAGACGCCCAGCGCGCAGCGATCGTTGAAAGCCACGACGGCGGTGGGCAAGTCCTGCTGCAGCTCACGCCCGGCGCGCAGACCGTCTTCTTCGGTGGGGCCGCCCGGGACGATGCGGGCGGGCAGTCCCCGGCGCGTCATCTCATCCTCGAAGGCCTCTCTGCGCTGCGGCCCCGAGACGGTCTCGCCGCCGTCCACGTGGGCGATGCGCCGATGACCCAGCGAAGTGAGATGCTCGATCGCCAGGCGGATGCCGGCGTGGTCGTCGCTGCTCACGGAGTCCAAGGAATCGCCGACGTCGTCCCGGAGGAGGCTGACTACGGGCAACCGGGCAGCGTAAGCGGCAAGTTCCTGCTCTGCGAGGGTCGGGGAAATCATGATGAGGGCTTCGCAGCCGAGATCCAGCAGCGATTCCACTGCCCGTTCTTCGGAGCGTCCGTTGGCCACCGCGCTGAGGGCGATGTCGTAGCCCCGGAGGGTGGCACCGGCATAGGCGGCATCCACGATTTCGGCGTGGAAGGCCTGCGCTGTGGAGAAGCTGACCCCCAGGAGCCTCGTGCGGCTGCTTCGGAGAAGGCGGGCACGGCTGTCGGGTCTGTAGCCGAGTGCGCGGGCTGCTTCACGCACTTTGAGCCGGGTGGCATCCGACGCGCCGGGAGCATCCCGCATCACGATGGAAACCAGCGCTCGGGAAACCCCAGCCGCCTCCGCTACGTCCATCAGGGTAGGCCGTTTGCCCGTCATGGCTCTCCTCTGTTCGGGAGCCAGTCTATAGAACGATCTATTCCGGTGAAGTGCGGCGGGCCCTTTATCGAGTCGTGCGGTCGGTCGCGACTCAGACGACCGACCGCACTAGCCCGTTCACGCAGCGATGGCGCCCCGGGCGGGCCCCAGAACCCGCCACACCCATCGCTGCCAACTGTGCCGATGACACGCGACGCAGCCGAAAAGGGCAACGGCGCTGTACGCGGGTCAATGACATGGGCAATGGATATGTACTCCGATACCCGAAAACATGACGCGGAGATCCGAAGAAAATTTTCTGGCCGAGGAGTTTCCGGCAGAGAATCAGGACTAGAACGATCTAGACACTTGGGGCATGATCATGCAACCATGAGATGAGCTAGAACGATCTAGAAATTCGAAGAGGAGCCCCAATGACGTACCTCCAGCATCCGGTGGCCGAAGACCGCCCCGTCCGCATCGGCCTGCTAGGGGCAGGCTGGATCGGCAAATTCCACGCCGAATCCATCGCACGCCGCGTCCCCCATGCCCGCTTGGAAGCCATCGCCGACCCCGTCCTTCCTGCCATTCAGGAGCTCGCCACCACACTTGGCACAACCAAGATCAGTACAGACGTGGCCGATGTTCTGGCGGATCCTGACGTTGACGCCGTGCTCATCGCCTCGCCCATGCGCTTCCATGCGGAACTCATTACTGCCGCTGCCCACGCGGGCAAGGACGTCTTCTGCGAAAAGCCGGGCGGACGGACCATCGCCGAACTGAACGCGGCCATCGACGCGGCGGCGAGCGCCGGCGTCGTACTCCGCTTTGGCTTCAACCGCCGCTACTCCGCCGACTTTGCGGCGGCACGCAAGCTGATCGACGACGGCGCCGTGGGCACACCGCAGCTGCTCCGCTCCCTGACCCGCGATCCCGGCACCAAGGCCGGACTCAGCAACCCGGAGCGCATCGCACCGGGCACCATCTTCCTGGAAACCCTCATCCACGACTTCGACACCCTCAACTGGCTCAACCCCGGCGCCGTCCCGGTCACGGTCCATGCCGTCGCCGATGCCCTGGTGGCACCCGAGGCGAAGGCCGGCGGCCTGCTGGATACCGCCGTCGTGACCGTCACTTACAGCAATGGCGCCATCGCGGTGGCCGAAGCGAACTTCAACGCACTGTACGGCTACGACGTCCGCGGCGAGGTCTTTGGTTCGGCCGGCATGGTCACCGCCGGCACTCCCCAAGCCACGAATGCCACCAGCTACACCGCCGCCGGCATCACCTCAGGGACGTCCCGCCTGAACATCCACCTCTTCCATGACGCCTACACGGCAGAGCTCGCCGCCTTTGCGGACGACGTTGCGGTCCGCCGTGGATACGCGCCGGAAGGCACGACGGCGGCCTCCTCGCCTGCCGCTGTGGCAGCTCCCACCGTGGCAGCGCCGGGTGGAGTGGACGCGCGGAATGCACTGGCCGTTGCTTTGGCTGCGTTCAGATCCGCCGAAACCGGGCTGCCAGTGGCGGTTTCGGAGATCGCAGAGCTGCAGGCGGCAGAACCGGCCCTGGAGCTTCAGACGGCCCGCGCACTTCAGGCGGCCCGGGCATGAGCTTCCGCCTGGCCGTCTGCGCAGAGATGGTCTACGGGGAATTGCCGCTGATCGATCGCGTGCGGCGCATTCACGACCACGGGTTCGAGGTAGAGCTGTGGGACACCCGGGGTCGGGACATTGGCGCGCTGGCTGCAACCGGCGCCAGGTTTTCATCAATGAGCGGCTACTTCGGCGGCAGCGTGATCGACCCCTTGACCGCGCATGAAGTCCTGGCTTCCGCGGAAAAGCTGATCCCCACCGCCTTGGAGCTGGGGGTGGAGCGGATGGTGGTCCACCCGTCCGAGCTTGGCGAAGGCGGGCGCGCGGTCCGGCCAACCCAACGCTCCACGGGAGAAATGTGGCTGACCGGACTCCGCACACTGGAGAGGCTCGGCGCTTTAGGCGAAAAGCACGGCATCACGTTCGCGCTCGAGAACCTCAACACGATCCTCGACCATCCCGGCATTCCGCTTGCCCGGGCGAAGGACACACTTGCCCTGGTCCGGGCAGTGGATCATCCGAACGTGAAGATGATGCTGGACCTGTACCACGCACAGATGGGCGAAGGGAACCTGATCGAGCTGGTCCGGGCGGCCCAACCGTTCACGGGCGAGATCCAGGTTGCCGACGTACCCGGACGCTTCGAGCCTGGGACCGGGGAGATCAATTACCCGATCATCGCCAAGGCACTCCGTGAGGCTGGATATACGGGCGTGATCGGCATGGAAGCCGCAGCCGTGGGCGGGGAGAGCGTCGAAGCGGGAGATGCAGCCTTGGCCGCCTTCCGCGCCGCCTTCTCCCCCAACTAGGGGACAGCAAACGTCGCTACGAGCACCCAGTGCGACATGTGCTGTCCCCTACTTGGGTTCAGTACTTGATGGGTTCCAGTCGTCCGGAACGGAGGGAAAGCACGGCAGCTTCGGCAATGGCCTGGGCTTTCAGCCCGTCCTCAAGGGAAGGCGTCGGGGCGGCGCCTCCGTCCAGGGAAGACACGAACGCTGCGAGTGCCGCGGCATACGTCGGCTGCACACGCTCGAACCAGCCCGGGTGTAGCCCGTCGTCCACCACGGATGTGCCCGAATACCGGGACACCGCCCCGTTCCGGTGCCGGCGGGCTTCCACCATCCCTTTTGAGCCCATGATCTCGATCCTTTCGTCGTAGCCGTAGCCGGTGTGGCGCACGGAGTCGATTTGGACCAACGCCCCGCCGGGGAGCCGCAATGTGACCGCGGAGGTGTCGACGTCGTCGTACGCTGCAATGCCGGGCTCCGCCAGGGCCGAACCCGTGGCGAAAACCTCCACCGGGTCCAGGCCTGAAAGCCAGCGCGCGAGGTCGAAGAAGTGGACGGTCTGGTCGCGCATCTGGCCGCCGGATACGGCGATGTAGGACAACGGCGGCATGGACGGGCCGCGCGAAGTGAGCTGGATGAGCTCCACTGTGCCGATCTCCCCCGAGTCCACCACGCGCTTGAGCTCGGCGTAGTCGCGGTCGAAGCGGCGGTTGAAGTCAACCATGACGGGCACGCCGCTCTCGTGCGCAAAGGCGGCGGTCTCACGTGCCCGGTCCAGGTCCAAGTCGATCGGCTTCTCGCACAGGGCTGCAATTCCGACGGCGGCGGCCCGGCGGAGGTGCTCGGCATGCGTATCGGTGGAGGAGGCGATGAAGACGGCGTCGATCGCCCGGGGGTCGAAGACCTCCTCCAGCGAGGCGGCAGCCGAGGCGCCGTGCGCAGCGGCGAGGGACTCGGCCCGCTGTTGGTCGACGTCGTACACCAACCGGAAGTCGATCCCGGGGTGCGCGGCGAGGTTTGCGGCATGGACGGAACCGATGAAACCGGCTCCGAGGAGGGCGAAACGGGGCATGTCAGAGTGCTGCTTTCTCCAGGTCAAATTTCTTCAGGGCAGAGGCGGGGACTTTCCACGCGGAGTCATCGTGATGCGATGCCGCGACGGCTTCGACGAACTGGACGCCGATCAAGCCGTCAACTCCTGTGGGGAAGGACAGCTCGCGCTGAGGCACGGCGGTCCCGTCGCGGCGGGCGCGCAGCACCTCAGCCAGGTCCGAGTAGAAGTTGGCGAAGGCCTCAAGGAAGCCCTCCGGGTGGCCGAGGCCGACGCGCGTAAGCCGGGACGCGTCCTCGTGCAGGGTGCTGAGCCCGTGCGTGAGGGTGGTGGTGGCGCCGGCGAGGTCCTGGACCTTGAGGTGGTGCGGGTCCTCATGCTGCCATTCGAGGCTGCCGTTCTCGCCGTAGATCCGGATGCGGAGCCCGTGGTTATGACCGGTAGCCGCCATGCTGGCCCACAGCCGCGCTGGAACTGAGCCGGTCAGTTCGAGTTCCACGGTGGCGTTATCGAAAACGCGACGCCCAGGGACAAAGGTCTGCAGACGACCGGACAGGCGTTCGGCTTCGAGCCCGGTGATGTAGCGCAGCAGGTGGAAGGCGTGGGTGCCGAGGTCGCCCACGACGCTTGGGAACCCGGCAATGTCTGGGTTGGTGCGCCAGCTGGCCTGCTTGTGGCCTTCGTTCTCGAGGGGTGTGGCTGCCCAGCCGGAAGCATGTTCGACGTCGACAAAACGGATGGCGCCCAGCTCGCCGTCGCGGACCATCCGCGCAGCTTGCCGCACCATGGCGTAGGCCGAATAGCAGTGCGGGACAGCGAGGACGGCGTTGTTCTCCTCCGCAACCCGGACCAGCTCGGTCGCAGTTGCGGAGTCCCGGGTCAGGGGCTTCTCGCACACCACGGAGATTCCCCTTTGCAGGAATGTCCTGGCGATCTCGTAGTGGCTGTCGTTGGGGGTGGCCACAACCACGACGTCCACGCCGTCCTCACGGGTGGCTTCGGCCTCGGCCATCGTGTGGAGGTCGCCGTAGTTGCGGTCCGGCTCAACGCCGAGTTCGACGGCGGTGGCGCGGGAATTGCTCTCATCGCGCCCGAAGATTCCGGCCCGGAGATCGTAGTGGCCATCCAGCCGCATGGCGTACCGGTGGGTCTTGCCGATGTCGGCGCCCGGACCGCCACCAACCATTCCTGCGACTAATTGCCGCGAATTAGGTTCACTCATTGAAGGATCCTCATTGACTCTTTGGAATTTACTTGGACCGGTCCATAATGGATGCAGAAGACCCGTGAC
Organism: Paenarthrobacter sp. JL.01a; assembly: GCF_025452095.1. Classification (NCBI taxonomy): domain Bacteria; kingdom Bacillati; phylum Actinomycetota; class Actinomycetes; order Micrococcales; family Micrococcaceae; genus Paenarthrobacter; species Paenarthrobacter sp. JL.01a. Next base: position 361,090 of record NZ_CP104877.1, on the reverse strand, counting down.
GTCAATCCTTTCGCTGGAAGCCTAGGCCCGGAGGCATTGCTAGAATGTTGGAGGTTTCACCAGTTTCACCTACTTTCACCCGGGACACAGGTAATAGCCCACCAATTGGATAAGAAGGTGGTAGCCCTCTGCCGCTTCGTGGAGATTGATCCGGTCAGCGCGCCTCAGGAAGGTGGCTCATGGACGCCAAAGAGGAAAGCAGCACAGTGACCGACGTGCCGAAAGCGCAGCCCACCAAGCCCACCATCCGCGACGTCGCGAGCGCTGCGGGGGTCTCCAAATCCCTGGTCTCACTGGTCCTTCAGGGCTCGCCGAACGTGAGTGAGAGCCGCCGTCGGGCCGTCCTGGAAGCCATGGAGCAATTGGGCTACCGACCCAACAGGCTGGCCCAGCGCCTGTCCGGCCCGAGAAGCGGAACCATCGGGGTGATGCTCAACGACATCCGCAACCCCTGGTTCGTGGAGTTGCTGGAGGGGCTCACGGCATCACTGCATGCAGCGGGGGTTTCACCGGTCCTGGCAGACTCCTACACCGACAACCGGGTAGGCCGCAGTTCCGTGGAGACCCTGCTGGAGCAGCGGATTGACGGACTCGTGGTGGTCGGAACTACCACGGAGTCTGCCGCGATTGAGAAGGCCGCCCAGAGCATCCCGGTGGTCCTGGCCGGAACCCGGGAACCGGTGCTGCGCGGCGTCGATATTGTCGTCAATGATGACGACGCCGGTGCGCGCCAGGCCACCGAACACCTCCTTGCACTCGGGCACCGGAGGATCGCACACCTGCAAGGCCCTGCCGAGGTAGGCAGAATCCGGCGGGAATCGTTCGAACGGACCATGCGCGACGCCGGACTCGAGCCGATTGTGGTGTCCGGCGGCGTGAGCGAGGAAAGCGCCTACGCCGCCGCCAGCCGGCTCTTGTCCGGAAAAGACAGGCCAACCGCGATCTTTGCCTACAACGACATCGCCTGCATCGGCGCACTGTCCGCGGCCGACGACACTGGCCTGTCCGTGCCCGAAGACCTCTCACTCGTGGGCTACGACAACACCTACCTGGCCAAGATCCGGCACCTCTCCCTGACCTCCGTGGACAACGGCAACCTGGCTGTGGGCGTCGAGGCCGGAAAGTTCATCCTGGAGCGCCTTGCCGCACCGGACTTGCCCGGAAGGGTTCACCAAGTGCCCACGCAACTGCAGGTTCGGGGATCCTCGGGTGACGCGCCCTCGTAGCCACACTCCCTTCCTGGCCACGCCTCTTCATGGCCGAGCCCCTACCGCCGACCCAACAGCAACACCCCGGCGTTGGCGGCCACGATCAAAGCAATTCCCGCCCACTGCACCAGCTCCAACTCCTGCCCCAGCACCAGGGCGCCAATGACCGCCGCGAACACGGGATTGATGCTCATCAGGATGCCGAACAGGCTGGCCGGAACCCGCCGCAGGGCGATCAGGTCCGCAACGTAGGGCAGAACCGATGCCAGGACTCCCGCGACGACGGCGCACAGGACCGCCAAGCCATCCACTGGCCGGCTCAGGAAAACGACGACGGCGACAGGCAGGAAGAGCGTCGCCGACACTCCCGAAGCGGCAGCCGTGCCCTGAATGCCCTGGATCCGACGGCCCACCACCCGGTTGAGGAGGATGTAAGCGGCCCAACTGCATGCTGCCATCATGCCGAAGCCAATGCCCACGAAGTCGGTGGAGGCTTCGGGGCGCGTAATGAGCACTACGCCGGCAGCGGCGGCGATGGCACAGACGGCACCCGCTTTTTGCCTCGAGCTGATCAAAGCCACGGCCAACGGGCCCAGGAATTCCAGGGTCACGGCGAGGCCCAGTCCGATCCGCTGGATCGAGGCGTACAGTCCAAGGTTCATGGTTCCGAAGGAGAGTGCCAACAGGAGAACCGGCCACCACTGCTGCCAGCTTAGCTCCCGCAGCTTGGGACGCACGGTGGGAAGCAGGACGGCCGCGGCCACGAGCTGGCGTACCGCCACAACGCCCACGGGACCCATCACGGGGAAGGCCAGGGACGCCGTCGCCGCTCCGAGCTGGTTGGAGAGCGCACTGGCTACCAGGGTGGCGGTTCCGCCCGCCGCTGCACTTCTGTTCATGGTGAGAGTGTGCGCTGGAAGGACTCATCCGCTAAATGCATGAATGACACTATTTATGCGGCGGATGCATGAATAGGATGGGCCTCATGGACGTGGAGTTTCGGCAGCTGCGGTGCTTGGCTGCAGTAGTTGACGAGGGGACGTTTACGGATGCCGCAATTGCCCTGGGAATGTCGCAGGCAGCTGTTTCCCGCAATATCGCAGCCCTCGAGCAGGCCCTGGGGGCAACGCTGCTGGAGCGGACTACGCGCATGGTCAGGCTGAGCCCTGCCGGAGAGCGTGCCACAGCGAAGGCCCGGCGGATCCTGGCGCTGTTGTCAGAGCTTGAACGCGAAGCCCGCGGCGACGCCGGACTGGTGCGGATCGGCTATGCCTGGTCAGCGCTGGGCGAGCACACCACCGCGTTCCAGCGCCATTGGAGGGAGCGCTTCCCCACAACCGAGTTGCAGCTTGTCCGGTCCAATACACCCAGCGGTGGGCTGCTGGACGGGACCACAGACCTTGCCATCCTTCGTCGCCTTCCGGCAGCGACCGGCGTCGAACATGTCCGGATCGGTACGGAAAAGCGCTACTGCGCCTTGTCCGCCGACGATCCTCTGGCTTCCCGGCGAAGTGTCAGCCTGGCACAAATCGCCGCGGGTCCCGTGGCCATGGACTTGCGGACCGGAAGCACCACCCTGGAGCTGTGGCCTGCGGAGATGCGACCGCAGCAAGTCATTCCCATTGGTGACATCGACGATTGGTTGACCATCATCGGCAGCGGTTCCGCCCGCGGGATCACGGCAGAGTCCACGGCCCACCAATACCGCCGACGCGGAGTCGTTTATCGCCCGGTCAGGGACGCGCCAACACTCCCCGTATACGCGGCCTGGCTGACGAAGGATCCCCCGCGGGAGTGCGCCTCGATCGTGCAGCTCCTGGAGTTCGTCTACGCCTGACCGTCCTCTCCCGCCCGCCGCAGAATCAATCAGTATGCTTACTATAGGCGCATGACTCAGCGAACGGTTTCGGATCTGATCGTGGAACGGCTCAAGGCTTGGGGCGTTAAGAGGGTGTTCGGCTACAGCGGCGATGGGATCAACGGCTTCATGGGAGCCCTGCCCCGCGCCGAAGGCGAGGTGGAGTTCGTCCAAGCCCGGCACGAGGAAGCTGCAGCATTCATGGCCGTGGGCCACGGGAAGTACACCGGCGGCGTTGGCGTGGTCACTTCCACCCAGGGCCCTGGCGCGGTCCACCTGCTCAACGGACTCTACGACGCGAAAATGGACGGCGTTCCAGTAGTCGCGATCATCGGACAACAGAGCCGGACTGTGCTGGGTTCGGCCTATATGCAGGAAATCGACCTGCTCACGCTGTTCAAGGATGTTGCCGCCCAGTTCGCGCAACTGGCCAGTTCCCCTGAGCAGGTTCCCATGCTGATCGACCGGGCCTTCCGCACTGCCCTCGAAACCCGCACGCCTTGCGTGGTCATCGTCCCGCACGACCTGCAGACCGCCGAGGCACCGGAGCTCGAGCCCGAACACGGCATAGTGGTTACGGCGCCAGTCTGGCACCCCTCCCGCGTGATGCCCCGCGACGAAGAACTCGACGCCGCCACGGAGATCCTGTCCCAAGGTGAGCGGATTGCCTTCTTCGTTGGCCAGGGCGCCCGGAAAGCCCGCGACGAAGTGGTTCAGCTGGCAGAAAAGCTCAAAGCGGGCGTTACCACCAGCCTGCTCGGCAAACCCTACGTCGACGAAACCCTCCCCTTCGCCACAGGAACCATGGGCCACCTCGGCACAACCGCCAGCGCCTACCTCCTGGAGAACTGCGACACCCTGCTGATCATCGGCTCCAATGACCCCTGGACCGAGTTCTACCCAAAGCCGGGACGGGCCAGGGCGGTCCAGATCGACATCGATGGCCGCAAAATCGCCAACCGCTACCCGGTGGAGCTGGGCTTGGTGGGCGACGCTGCGGAAACCCTCCGGCAGCTCTCGGTCCGTCTCGACGCCAAGCAACAGGAGAAGGAAAGCCAGCGCGCCCAGTGGCGTTCCGACGTCGAAACCCAGGTGAGCGCGTGGCGGCACCTTTCAGAGGAACGCGCCAACCTTCCTGCCGAGCCGGTAAACCCGGAGTTGGTGGTCCGCGAGCTCAGCGGAAGGCTCCCCGATAATGCCCAGCTGAGTATCGACGTCGGCAGTTGCGTTTACTGGTACGCGCGCCAATTGATCCTCCCGCCGGGAGTCCCCGCCCACCTCAGCGGCACACTGGCAAGCATGGGCTGCGCGATTCCGTACGGGCTGGCGGCCAAGCTCGCGCACCCCGACCGACCAATCGTGGCATTGGCAGGGGACGGCGGAATGCAGATGCTGGGCGTGGCCGAGCTGATCACCGTGGCGCACCGCTGGCGGAGCTGGGCGGATCCACGGTTTGTGGTGTGCGTCTTCAACAACCGTGCCTTGGCCGAGGTCTCCTGGGAGCAGCGCGAAACCGAGGCCGAACCGCGCTTCCCAGCAAGCCAGGAGCTCCCGGACTTCCCCTTCGCCGCCTATGGCGAGTTGCTGGGCTTGGCCGGGGTGCGCGTGGAGGACCCCAGCAAACTTGGCGAGGCCTGGGACTTCGCGCTTACTGCTGACCGGCCCGTGATCCTGGAGGTCAGGACGGACCCCAACATCCCTCTGCTTCCCCCCTTCCCGGCAGGAGAAGAGAAGCTTGAGGGCATGAGGTCCGCCCTGTCCCAGGAGGGTCCCGACGGCGAGCATGCACGCAAGCTGTTGGACAGCTACGCCGCAGGTGAGTCGAAACTCCGGGGTTAGGGGTTTTCCGGCTAGAGGTTCTCCACCAGGGAGACGTCGCGGACGGCGCCCTTGTCAGCGGACAACGCCATGGCAGCGTAGGCACGCAGCGCCGGGGACACCTGGCGGTCGCGGTTCTTCGGCTTGTAACCGCCGTTCACCAGGAGCTTCTCGCGGCGCTCGGCCAGGATTTCCTCGGAGACCTTCAACTCCAGCGAACGCTGGGTGATGTCGATGCTGATGATGTCGCCGTTCTCCACCAGGGCGATCTCGCCACCGGAGGCAGCCTCCGGCGAGATGTGGCCGATCGACAGGCCGGAAGTACCGCCGGAGAAGCGGCCGTCCGTAATCAGGGCGCACTTCTTGCCCAGGCCGCGGCCCTTGAGGAACGACGTCGGGTAGAGCATTTCCTGCATGCCCGGACCACCACGGGGGCCTTCGTAGCGGATGACCACTACGTCGCCTTCCTTGACGGTCTTGTTCAGGATCATCTCCACGGCCTCGTCCTGCGACTCGCACACGATGGCGGGGCCTTCGAATTTCCAGATGGACTCGTCCACGCCTGCGGTCTTCACCACGGCGCCGTCCACGGCGATGTTGCCGCGCAGCACGGCAAGGCCGCCGTCCTTGGAGAAGGCGTGCTCCAAGGAGCGGATGCAGCCACCCTCGGCGTCGGTGTCCAGGGAGGTCCACACGTTAGACTGCGAGAAAGCCGTGGAGGAACGGACACCACCGGGAGCGGCGTGCCACAAGGCCTGCGCTTCCTCGGTGGCCTTGCCGCCACGGATATCCCAGTCGTCCAACCAACCGTCGAGGTCGGTCGAGTGGACGGAGTGGACGTTCTTGTGCAGGAGGCCGCCGCGGTTCAGCTCGCCGAGCAGGGCGGGGATGCCGCCGGCGCGGTGCACGTCCTCCATGTAATACGTCTTGTTTCCGGCGACGTTCGGAGCGACCTTGGCCAGGCAGGGGACCTGGCGGGACTTGGCGTCCATCTCGGCGAGGCCGTAATCCACGCCTGCCTCCTGCGCAGCAGCCAACAGGTGCAGGATGGTGTTGGTGGAGCCACCCATGGAGATGTCCAGCGCCATGGCGTTGTCGAAGGCCTCGGCAGTGGCGATGTTGCGCGGCAGTACGGAGTCGTCGTCGCCGTCGTAATAGCGCTTGACGAGGTCGACGATCGTGGCGCCGGCCTTCTCATAGAGCGCCTTGCGCGCGGTGTGGGTGGCGAGCACGGAGCCGTTGCCCGGCAGGGCCAGGCCGATGGCCTCGGCAAGGCAGTTCATGGAGTTGGCCGTAAACATGCCGGAGCAGGATCCACAGGTGGGGCAGGCGTTCTCTTCGATGAGGTTGATGTCTTCATCGGAGATGGACTCGTCCACTGCGTCGGCAATCGCGTTCACCAGGTCCAAGGAGCGCACGGAACCGTCAGTCAGGGTCACGCGGCCGGCCTCCATGGGGCCACCGGAAACGAAGACCACCGGGATGTTCAGGCGCAGCGCGGCCATGAGCATGCCGGGGGTGATCTTGTCGCAATTGGAGATGCAGACCAGTGCGTCGGCGCAGTGTGCGTTGACCATGTACTCAACAGAGTCTGCGATCAGGTCGCGGGAGGGCAGCGAATAGAGCATGCCTGAGTGGCCCATGGCGATGCCGTCGTCGACGGCAATGGTGTTGAACTCACGCGGCACGGCACCGGCAGCAAGGATCGCGTCGGAGACGATCCTGCCCACGGGTGCGAGGTGCGTGTGGCCGGGGACGAACTCGGTGAAGGAGTTGGCGACGGCGATGATCGGCTTGCCGATGTCGGAGTTGGCGACGCCGGAAGCGCGCAGCAGTGCGCGGGCGCCGGCCATGTTGCGGCCGTGGGTAACTGTTTTAGAGCGAAGTGCAGGCATGTGTACCATCCTGCTGGTCTTCAGGGACTGCCGGAAGACGGTGTCACTACTAGTACTGAAAGTACCAGAGTAATAGTGTTATCCGAGTGAAGGATGAGAGGCGCAAAGAGCTCGGGCTGTACCTGAGGACCCGCCGGAACCAGGCGCTGCGATCGGACTACGGACTCCCGCCGGTAGGGCGCTCCCGCGAGCGCGGGCTCCGACGGGAGGAGGTGGCTTTTCTCTCCGGCGTCAGCGTCACCTGGTACACCTGGCTGGAACAAGGCCGCGACATCAGTCCGTCCAGGCAGGTGCTGGAGTCCGTGGCACGCGCCCTGCACCTTTCCGACACAGGGCTGGGCTACGTCCTCTCGTTGGGCGGGTACTCCTCCGCCCTGCCCAAGGGGCCTGTGGCCGCTGATGCGCCCGCCCACGTGCAGCGGCTGCTGGATGCGCTCGACCCCAACCCTTCGTACGCGCTTTCCCCCGATTGGGGCGTGGCAGGGTGGAACCGCGCCTATGAGGCGCTGTATCCAAACATCGGAACGTTCGACGCCGCCGACAGGAACCTTTTGTGGCTCGTCTTCACCGACCCGTATGTCCGGGACCTGCTTCCGGACTGGGATGTCACCAGCAAAAGGTTCCTCGCCGAATTCCGGGCCGAAACAGGTCAACGCCTGGGCGATCCTGATGTTGCCTACCAAGTGGAACGGCTCAAGGAAGCCAGTCCGGAGTTCCAGGAGAGTTGGGACCGCTACGACATCCTTGGCTTCGAGTCCCGCGAGCGGCTGTTCCACCACCCGGCAGTGGGAGTGCTGCAGCTTGAGCACCACCAGGTTTCGCCGTCGGACCGGCCGGACCTGCATATCGTGGTCTATACGCCGGCACCCGGGAGTGACGCCGGCGGACAGATGCAGCGGCTGATGGAGACGGCACCTTAAGGGTTGCTGAACCGCGCTATAACGTCAGCGACGCCTCGTCAGGGGTGGCCAGGGTCAACACCGCTTCCTCCACTGTTTCATGGTTCTCCAGTTCCCTCTCGATCCTTCGCAGCACCACCGCAACCTCATGTTCGGGATGGTCGCCTTGCAGATCCACCGCTGCCACGAGGTACAGCTTGCGGGGGCCGACGAATTCAAGATGAAGGTAGGTAAGCCGTGCGATGTCCTTGTGCTCCAGCAGCTGCCGCCCCATTGAACGTTCGATGTCCGGAGTGACGCCTTGCCCCACCAGGAACCGTCGGTTGCGGTCGATCAGCACCACAGCAACACCCGCCAACAAGACGCCAACCACGATCGAGCCCACAGCGTCAGGCACCGGGGACCCCGTGACCTGATGGAGGAACACCCCGGCAAAGGCAATCAGCAGGCCAACCAGCGCCGCGGCATCCTCGGCGAAAACCGCACGCAGAGTGGGATCCGAGCTGACAAGAACCTGCTCCAGGGTCCGCCGTTCCAGCTCCCTGGCTGCCTTCCGGGTCTGGCGGAAGGCCTGGACGAAGGAAAAGCCCTCCAGGACGAAGGCTACGGCCAGCACCAGGTAGGCAATCAGGAAGTCCGAGGCGGGTTCCGGCTCAATGAGCTGCTGGATCCCGTGCATGATCGAGACCACGGCCCCGGCCGTGAACAGCCCGAAAGCGGCGAACATGGACCAGACATAGGCTTCCCGGCCGTAACCCATGGGGTGGCCCTTATCCCGCGGCCGCTGGGAACGGCGTTCGGCCATGAAGAGGAACACCTGGTTTCCGGTGTCCGCCCAGGAGTGCGCGGCCTCGGCAGTCATGGATGCAGATCCCGTCAGTGCCGCTGCCACCGACTTGGCAGCGGCAACCAACGTATTCGCCGCGAAGGCAATGATGACGGTCAGCAAGGTGGAGCTGGAGTCCGATCGTTCCCGGGAGGCGGCCATAGGGATACCGTACCCAACACAAGCTCAAAAAAGTCCGTGAGGTTGGTCAGGGCCCGCGCCCGGGTGCGGGCCGGCGTCGTCGTTCAGGCGATAGTCAGCCCGCGCGCTGCGGTTCCGACTGAGCGCGGACGCTCCAGGCAGACCAATCGAGTGGATGGACAGAAGGGCGTCCCAGCAGGTAACCCTGCGCCGCGGTGACGTTCAGGGCCGTGACTTCCTGGAGTTCCTCGGCCGTTTCGATGCCCTGCGCGTGGACCTCAGCACCGATTTCGCGGGCCAGCTCCACAATGGCGCGGGCCCGGAGCTTCTGGCCTTCGTTGGCGGCGATTCCTTCGATCAGGTGGCGGTCCAGTTTGATGATGTCGGGACGCAGCTGCTCAATGCTGTCCAAGGAAACCAAGGCAGCTCCCGAGGCACTGATCGATACCCGCAGCCCCAAGGCACGAAGCCGTTCGAGACCTTCACCGTCCGATTGGGCCACGATCGATTCGAGGCCACCGGTCAGTTCAACAATGATTCTCTCCGGCGCCAAGGCCGCAGCGGCCAGCAGGTTCCGCACCCGGGGATCGTGGGACGTAGCAGGCGTAAGGTTCAGCGCGACGAACATGTTTTCGGGGACATCGTGGGCAGCCATCAGCGCGCAATGCAGCGCAGCGATTTCAAGCTCAGTCCCCAGTCCGGCCGCAGCGGCTTCGCTGAACCAGACATCGGCACCCGCCCCGTCCTCGCCAATGAACCTCGTCAGGGCTTCGACGCCGATCGGCTCGCCCTTGGGGACCGAATGGACTGGCTGGAAAGCGGTCAGGAGGAGCTTGTCGGCCAGGACGGATTGAATGCCGGCACGGACATCGTGACTCACGGGCACGAGGACGCTCCGAGAGGCATCCGAGGATTCCAGGTGCAGGCTGGAGTGTTCAAGCTGGACAGGAACGTTGGCCGCCGGCTGTGTTGTCTTGCGGGTGAGGAGCAAGTGCTGCAGCAGGGCGCCCTCGGGATCGTCCGGACTCTCGTCAAGCAGCTCGCGGAGCCTGGCCCTGGCTCCCTCGCTGCGTGGTTCGGCGTCCTCAAGAATGGACTCGATGATGTCGAGGACCTGCGCCCTCATTGTCACTTCGTCAGCGAACGGCGTCTCCCCAGTGCCATCCTGGTTGCTGCTTTGCGCGTGGTTATCCGGTGAAAGAGAGCCCGCTTCTTGAGCCATCAAATATTCCTTTGTGTGTCCCCCGCTGGCCAGGCCAGACAACTGCTGGCCCGCCTCATGAGGGCCCTGCCTCGCATCTTACAGAGAAAAGTGTCATCCGGCTCACACTTATGGTCCGAATCACGGGATCCTTCCGCTGGAAGCCGCGGGCCAGGCCCCGCCGTTGACGTCGATTTCCCGGGCCATGTCATCCAGGAACCGCATCACGACGCCCCGCTCCTCAGGGCTCAGCCGGGCCGCCGCCAGGAAACGCCCGGCCTGTTGCTTGCCCACAGTGCGCATGGCGGCGTCGTGGGTCTCCGGCGTGATGGCGATAGCGAGGGCCCTTCGGTCGGAAGGGTGCGCACGCCTTGTCACATGGCCGGCGCGTTCCAGCCGGTCGAGCAGCTTGGTGGTGGACGCCGTCGAAATATTCAGCTGGGACGCTATCGCCCCGGGCGTGGCGATGATGCCCTGGTTGGCGCAGACAATCAGGTAGTGCAGTGCGCGCATGTCCGATTGGTTGAGCTTCATATAGCGGAGGGAGGCGTCGGCGAGGCGCTGTTCGGCGTCGCGGAGCCTTCCGAGCGCGGCCATGAGCCCGCTGATTTGCTGGATATCGGCGTCCGAAAGGCAGGAACGGTCGACCAATTCCTGATGGGGATCGTTTGCATCCAGGTGATAAATACCGTCCTGTGCCGGCAAGCCGGGTTCCTCCGGTATTTCTTCAGGTCTGGACATGCTGAGTATGTTACACCTAACTTCTTACATGGTAGCCTTTCTTCTAGCTTGTCTAGCAATATCAACTGTGGGAGGAAGGCGCACAATGAACGTGACAGAGATGGTGGTCCTCCTTGACGACGCCGGCAGGCCCATCGGCGAGGCACCCAAGGCCCGGGTGCACACGCGGCAGACGCCGCTCCACCTCGCCTTCTCCTGCTACCTCCTCAACGACGACGGCGAAATCCTCCTGACCCGCCGTTCGCCGGAAAAGAAGACCTGGCCCGGAATCTGGACCAACAGCTTCTGCGGCCACCCCGGCCCAGGCGAAGATCCCCTGGACGCGGTGACGCGCCGTGCACGCTTCGAACTGGGAGTGGACGCCAACAGGATCAAACCCGCCCTCCCCCACTTCCGCTACAGGGCCGTCGACCCCACGGGCATCGTGGAGAACGAAATCTGCCCGGTCTACATCGCCAGGATCGGCGGCGAGGTTAACCCCAACCCCGCCGAGGTGGCCGACTGGGCCTGGATGTCCCCGGCAATGCTGGCCAAGTCCCTGGAGCGCAGCCCCGCCGTCTTCAGTCCCTGGCTGGGCCTTCAATTCCCGCAACTCCTCGAGGCAAGGGTGCTCGAATCCGAAACTGGAGCCAAAGCATGACCGTGACCTCCGGCGCCTTACGCAGCCGCACCGACCTCTGCACCGCGATCGAGAATGAACTGAGCGGCCTCATTGGAAAACGGGCCAGCGCAGCAACCGCCTATGGTCCCCACTTCACCAGGCTGTGGGAGCTCGCCGGCCACAACGTCCTGGGCGGAAAGTTCGTCCGCCCCCTGCTGCTGATGGAAAGCTACGAAGCACTCCACCAACCCGGAACGAACCACCGCGAAACCGCGATCAGCATTGCGGCCGCGATCGAACTCCTCCACTACTCCTTCCTGCTGCACGACGACGTGATCGACGGCGACCTCGTCCGGCGCGGACACCCCAACCTCATCGGCTCCCTCCTCGCAGAAGCCCAGGCTCTTCCCCGAAACAGCGTCGAGGGAACCCGTGAAGGCAGCGACCTCCACTGGGCCCAAACCGGCGGCATCCTCATGGGGGACATGCTCCTCGCGGCCACCCACCAAGCCTTCGCCAGGGCAGACCTCCCCCACACGCTCAGGTTGCGCCTACTGGACCTCCTGGAACACACCATCAACGAAACCGTGGCCGGTGAGCAGCTGGACGTCGGCCTGGGTGACGGCATCATCGACCCCCAGCTCGAAACCATCCTCGTCATGTGCGGCTACAAGACGGCCACCTACACCTTCGAGCTTCCCTTGCGGGCCGCCGCAGCGCTGGCAGGTGCCGACTTCGCCGTCGAAAATGCGCTCGCCACCGCCGGCCGCCATCTGGGCCTGGCGTTCCAGCTCCAGGACGACCTCCTGTCCACGTTCGGGGATCCCCGCCGGCACGGCAAGGATCCCTTTTCTGATCTGCGCGAGGGCAAGGAAACCGCGATCATCGCCCATGCCCGCACCACTGCTTCGTGGGTGGAGATTGAGCCATTCTTCGGCAGGCCCGAACTCAATGGCGCCGAGTGCGAGCGTGTCCGCCGCCAACTGGCCGACTGCGGGGCCGAGACCTTCGTCAACGGACTCATCCGGGAACAGATGCAGGCCTTTACCGACCTCCTGGACAGCACCATTCCGCCGGGCGTGTGCCGGGTCTTGCTGGATCTTGCCGGGCAACTGGAAGGACGGCAGTCATGAGCGTCACCATGGACACCTCTTTCAGCCATTTCACCCGGACCGCCGAGCGGGCGGCCAACCAGGTCATCGCCGCCTACTCCACGTCGTTCGGCCTGGCCTGCAAACTGCTGGGCCCGCGGCACCGCCAGCATGTGCGCAACATTTACGCCCTGGTGCGGGTCGCGGACGAACTCGTGGACGGTGTCACCGCCGAGGCGGGGCTCAGCTACCAGGAGCAGTGCGATGCCCTCTCGCACTTCATTGATGAAACCCACCGCGCCGTGAAACTTGGCTACAGTAGCGACCTCATCATCCACTCGTTCGCGCAGACCGCCCGGGCAGCCCGGATCGACGATTCCCTGATCGATCCGTTCTTCGAATCGATGCGCACCGACCTCGGCGGGCGCATTTCGGCCCCCGCCGCTCCCCTGCGCTTCGACGCCGACGCCCACCAGGGTTACGTCCACGGTTCCGCCGAGGTGGTGGGCCTGATGTGCCTACGCGTCTTCATGCGGGATGAGAACATCGACGACGGCGACGCCGCGGCGCTGCAGCACGGCGCCAGCCGCTTGGGGGCCGCTTTCCAGAACATCAACTTCCTGCGCGACCTCGCCGATGACACCACACGCCTGGGCCGCAGCTACCTGGGCACCTCGGAGCATCTCGAAGACCGGGACCGCATGGAATGGGTGCGCACCATCAGGGCCCAGCTGGCCGATGCCAATGCCGTCATCCCCCTCCTGCCACGTGATGCCCGGGCAGCCGTCCGGAGCGCCCTTTCGCTGTTCACAGCCCTGACCGACAAGATTGAACAGACGACCGTGGACGAGCTCTACCGTTCACGGGTCCGTGTCCCCGACGCGGTAAAAGCCGGACTCGCCGCGCGCGCCGTCGCCTCAACCTGGATGGAGATGCACCGATGAAACGGACCGTCGTGATCGGCGGTGGCATCGCTGGGCTTGCCACCGCCGCATTGCTCGCCCACGAAGGCCACGAGGTCCAGCTCCTCGAACAGCGCAGCGAAGTGGGCGGCCGGGCCGGCAGCCTGGAACGGAACGGCTTCCGCTTCGATACCGGCCCCTCCTGGTACCTCATGCCCGGCGTTTTCGACCATTTCTTCGAGCTCCTGGGGACCAGCACCGCCGAACAGCTGGACCTGCACAGCCTCAATCCCGCCTACCGCGTCTTCAGCGAACCGGATGACGGCGGCCGGCTGGAGCCGTTGACCGTCCCCTTGGGCAGCGAACAGGTTCTGGAGACGTTCGAAAAAGTGGAGCCCGGAAGCGCCAAGGAGTTGGCCACCTACCTGGCATCGGCACGGCACACCACAGAGATGGCCGAACGCTATTTCCTCTACAACCCCTTCACCAAGCTCCAGGCCCTGCTCCAGCCCGAGGTGCTGCGGAGCCTGCCCAAACTGGCGCAACTTCTCCTGACTCCCTTGGACAAGTACGTGGCCCATCGCTTCGAGCATCCGGTCCTGCGGCAAGTACTGGGCTACCCGGCCGTGTTCCTGGGCACCAGCCCCTCCGACGCGCCGGCGATGTACCACCTGATGAGCGCCCTGGACCTGGGCGACGGGGTGCAATACCCGATGGGTGGCTTCCGGGAGCTCGTGGTCCGGCTCGAAGCCCTGGCCCTCCAAGCAGGCGTAAGGATCCACACGGGTGCGGAGGCACTCAAGATCACCACACGCGAAGCCACACGGACCAAAAAAGTGGGCCGTTTTGACGGCGTAAGGCTTCCCGCGGCTTTCTCCGGCAAGGACCACCGTGAAGTCACCGGGGTGAGATGGCGCGATACCTCGGGGACCGAGCACTACAGCGTGGCCGACCTGGTGGTCTCCGGCGCCGACCTGCACCATACCGAAACCCAACTGCTCGGCGTACGGGACCGCAGCTACCCCAATTCCTGGTGGCGGCGGCGCACCAGCGGGCCCGGCGCCGTCCTGGTGATGCTGGGAGTCAAAGGCAAACTCCCGGAGCTGCCCCACCATTCGTTGTTCTTCACCCGGGACTGGGAAGCGAACTTCGCTTCCATCTTCGGGGCGGAAACCGGAATCCCCGATCCCGCGTCGATTTACGTGTGCAAACCCAGCGCCACGGATTCGGCGGTGGCTCCCGCTGATCATGAAAACCTTTTTGTCCTGGTCCCTGTCCCGGCTGATCCGTCCCTGGGTTCCGGGGGACCGGACGGAACCGGCGACATCCTCATAGAACGAACAGCCGACGCCGCCATCGACCAGATCGCCGAGTGGGCCAACATTTCCGACCTTCGCGAGCGGATCGTGGTCCGTCACACGATCGGTCCAGCCGACTTTGCCCGGGACTACAACTCCTGGCGCGGCGGCATGCTGGGACCGGCACACACCCTGGGACAAAGCGCCATGTTCCGGGCCCAGAACGCCTCCAAAAGGGTTCAAGGCCTCTACTATGCGGGAGCCACAACCGCTCCGGGCGTTGGCGTACCCATGTGCCTCATCAGTGCCGAGCTGGTCCTGAAAAGAATCCGCGGAGACCACAGCACCGGCCCAGTCAGCGTGAGGCCCGTAGCCAGCAGGATTGGCTGATGGGTGTCCTTTACCTGGTTTCGTTGTTGCTTGGCATCACCTGCATGCTGCTGCTCGACCACAGATTCCGGCTGTTTTTCTGGCACGACGCAAAAGCAGCGGCGACCGTAACCGCCGTCGGGCTGTTGTTCTTCCTCTCCTGGGACGCGGCCGGCATCGGGCTGGGGATCTTCCTCCGCGGAGAAGGGAATATCGCCACTGGTATCCTGCTTGCTCCGGAGCTACCCATCGAGGAACCCGTTTTTCTGCTTTTCCTGACCCTGTGCACCATGGTGCTGTACACCGGTACCCGGCGGCTCCTGTCCCCTGCGCCGGGGAAGCGTCTCGAGAGGGAGCGTGAAAACGCATGACCTACCTTTGGCTCGCACTCCTCTTCGTGGCCGCGGCAGTAGTGGCCGGGGTGGCTTTTGCCGCTCAGGCGTCGCCCCGCGGTGAATCCCGGCGACATTGGCAAGCCGTGGGCCTGGCTTTCGCGGCACTCGCTGTCCTGACTGCAGTGTTCGACTCCGTCATGATCGGCATGGAGCTCTTCCACTACGACACCTCCCACCTCCTGGGTGTCACGGTCGGCCTGGCACCTATTGAAGACTTCGCCTATCCGCTGGCCGGCGTGGTGGCACTCCCTGGCCTATGGATGTGGCTGACCCGACGACACGAGCGCGACGGCGACGCAACGCGGGGAGAGACGTCCCGGCTCAAGGGCCTCATCCCCCAGGCACTGCTGGCATCACGCCCCGTCAGCTGGATCAATACGGCCTATCCGTTCGCCGCGGCAATGCTGCTGACCACCCGCCAGATCGACTGGGTGCTGGTGGTGGGAACGTTCTACTTCCTGATCCCGTACAACTTGGCCATGTACGGCATCAACGACGTCTTCGACTACGAATCGGACCTGAAGAACCCACGCAAAGGCGGCATCGAAGGCGCCCTGCTCCAACCAAGGCTCCACCGGCCCATGCTTTGGCTCGCCGCCATCACCAACATTCCGTTCCTGCTGGTACTCGCGCTCGCAGGAGGTCCGGCATCGTGGCTGCCCTTGCTGGTGAGCACGTTCGCGGTGGTGGCTTACTCCGCCGCAGGACTCCGCTTCAAGGAACGCCCGGTCTTGGACTCGATAACGTCCAGTACGCACTTCGTGAGTCCCGCCGTCGTCGGCCTTGCGATCGCCGGCGCCGACGTGACGCCCGGACTGATCATCCTGCTGGCCGCGTTCTTCCTGTGGGGAATGGCCGCGCATGCCTTTGGCGCCGTCCAGGACATCGAACCGGACCGGCAGGCCGGCATCGGCTCCATAGCGACAGTCATCGGTGCCCGCCGGACGGTGCGCCTCGCCGTCGTGCTGTGGCTGGTAGCCGGCCTGGCCATGCTGGCAACGCCGTGGCCCGGTCCGCTCGCGGCGATCATCGCCGTCCCTTACATCGTCAACTGCGCGCCGTACTGGAACGTGACGGACACGACGGCGGCACGCACCAACACGGCATGGCGGCGGTTCATCTGGCTCAACTACGGCTCAGGATTTTTGGTGACACTCATCTTCATCCTGCACTGGAGCCTCACGTCATGAGCCGGCCGGCTCCCCGGGGTCCTCATCGATGGTGTCCATCGCCTCGCGCATGTGCAGGAGGAAGTCCACCACTACGCGGGACTCGTCGGGGCTCAGGGCAGATGCAGCTTCGAGCATCCGTTGGTGCATCCCGCCCAAGGTGTGGCGCACTTCCTGGTCCGAACCCGGCGTCGCCTTCAGGATCAGTGCGCGGCGGTCCGTGGGGTGGGGCTCACGACGAATATGGCCTGACTCCACCAGCCGGTCGATCAACGTTGTCATGGATGCCGACGTTATCCCGAGCTTGTCGCCCAGATCCTTCGGCTTCATCAACTTGCCGGCAGCTTCGGCCTCAAACAGATATCGCAGTGCCAGCAAGTCTTTCTCGCCCATCCCCATGGCGGAACGTGTCCGGCGGCGCATCGCTTGCTCGGAGGCCCGATAGTCCCTCAGTGCGTTCAGGACATCGATGGCGATGGCCTTCTGTCCAGGGTCTTTTCCGTACCAATAGCCCCTTGCGTGGCCTTCCGTATCCATCCGATGTTCCTTCGATAAGCGTAAAGCTCGCTTCACTAGCAATTTGATAGTAAGTCACGGACCCCGTGAATGCATGAAACCGCACAACCCGTAAGGAAAGAGGCTCATCACATGGCAACCGGGAGCACAGATTTCAGGCGGCAAATCACTGTAACGGCAAGCCTGGTTGTCTGCATCGTTGGCTCGATGATCGGCGTCGGTGTCTTCGGCGGGACACCCATCGCCCAGGCGGCCGGCGGTGCGTTAGCCGCCGACTCAACCCTCCTGGCACCAGCCACGCCTGCGTTCTCCATCTGGTCCGTGGTCTACGCCGGGCTTGTGGGCTACACCGTGTGGCAATGGCTGCCATCGCAGCGCTCAAACCCCCGGCAACGAGCCTTAGGTTGGACCGTTGCTGCGTCCATGGTCCTCAATGCCACCTGGATTCTGTCCGTCCAGGCGGGCTGGCTTTACATCAGCGTTCTGGTGATTCTGGCGCTGCTGGTCACCTTGGTCCTGGCTTTTCTGCGCTACAGCCGCACCCGCGCCGCCTCCTGGGTTGAGGCTGTGGTGGTGGACGGAACCCTGGGGCTCTACCTCGGCTGGACCAGCGTCGCCGTGTGCGCCAACATTGCGGCGGCGTTGAAGGCCAGCGGTTTCTCCGGCCTGGGCCTGCGGCCCGAGGTGTGGTCGGTTGCCGTACTTGTAGTGGTTGCGGTGGTTGGTGTTGCCTTGGCCGTCAAGGGCCATGGCCGGCTCGCATTGGCCGCTGCCATCGCATGGGGTCTGGTGTGGATCACCGTTGGCCGCAGCTCCGACGCCCCCGAGTCATTCCCCACGGCGATCGCGGCTGCCGTCGCTGCCGCCTTGGTCCTGGGTGCTGCGATCACGGTGCGGGCGCGGGTGGTGGCGGCTGCGGCCTAGGGATTGGCTGGCTTTTCCACATAGGGCGGTTGGTGCCTTTTGGGTGCTGTTGTTGGTTGGAAGAGTTGGGGCATGGAGCAGATACACCTCGGGGAGACGAAAAGAACTGGCGCGCCCCTGTCTGATGTAGCTGATTGCATCGTTGCCATCGGTTCGTTTCCCTTGAGCGCCGATACCGGGGAGCTGATAGCCCAGCTTCGAGAGTTGGAGGCTTTAAAGTCTGCGATCTGTGGGTTGCAGGCAAGGGTGGCTGTTGCTTTTGATACGGCCCAGCGCGCCAGCGAGGCCGCGCGGGGTGTTCCCGCGGCGGAGCAGGGCCGGGGCGTCGGGGCGGAGGTGGCGTTGGCGCGCCGGGAGTCCCCGAACCGCGGTGCCCGGCTGTTCGGGTTGGCCAAGGCGTTGGTGGCGGAGATGCCGCACACCATGGCTGCCCTCGAGTCGGGTCAGTTGAGTGAGTGGCGGGCCACGTTGCTGGCGCGCGAGACAGCGTGTCTTTCGGTCGAGGACCGTGCCGGCGTCGATGCCGAACTTGCAGCTGACACCGGGACGTTCGAAGGAGCCGGGGATAAGGTCATTGTCGCCGCCGCGAGGGCCGCCGCGTACCGGCGGGACCCGCGGACTGTCGCTCAACGCGCGGGCCGTGCCGTGTCGGACCGGACGGTAAGCCTGCGGCCCGCCCCGGACACCATGACCGTCCTGACCGCGCTGCTTCCGGTGGCGCAAGGCGTGGCGGTGTTTGCGGCCTTGTCCAAGGCTGCGGACACGGCCCGGTCGCGGCCCGGTGCCGTGGAACGTTCCCGTGGCCAGGCCATGGCCGACACTCTCGTTGAGCGTCTGACCGGCAAAGCCGGCGGAATCAACGGGGTTGAGCTTCAGCTCGTCATGACCGACCGTACGTTGTTCCAAGGCGACAGTGAACCGGCCCGACTCCAGGGCTATGGCATCGTCCCGGCCCAGTGGGCAAGGGAACTGACAAACCCCGCCCAGGCGACGGCGGGAGGGGAAAAGCCCGCAGTGGACTCTGAGTACAGCCTGTGGCTTCGCCGGCTCTACACCGCACCGGCCACCGGGGACCTGATCAGCACCGACTCCAAAGCCAGGCTCTTCCCACCGAGGCTCAGACGCTTCATCGAAACCCGCGACCACACCTGCCGGACCCCTTACTGCGACGCGCCCATCCGCCACACCGACCACATCATCCCCTGGCACCAGGGCGGGCCCACCACCCTGGATAACGGCGCCGGGCTCTGCGAAGCCTGCAACCACAGCAAAGAACAGCCCGGCTGGACAAGCACCGCCGGCCAGCGGGCCGAACCAGCCCCCGATACCCGCCACACGCTCACACTCCAAACACCCAGCGGACACAGCTACCTTTCCACCGCCCCACCCCTTCCAGGACTCGAACTCGATGCGGGTCACCGAATCGAACCAGCGCCGTCCGAAGGACCGGTCGAAGCCAGTACCGAGGCTGCCGCCCCAGGCACAGTTATGCCCGCATCGCCTCCGGACCCGCATCCCGTAGATTCCCGGGACCTTACACGCGTCTAAGAGGCCAGGAGCCGGGTGGAGACACCCGGGCGCGAGTGCAGGTTTGTCCAGGCTTCAGCCATCGAGCCGGTACACGGAACCGTGGCTGCGCGACTCCGCCGTGAATTCGCTGCGATCCCAGTCCGCCCAACGGGCTTCCAACTGGAATCCGGCCAACCGGGCCATGAGGTCCAGCTCGCTGGGCCAGATATAGCGGTGCGGTGTCCGGCCTATCCGCGCTTCCCGGTTGGAGAGCTCCTCCTCAAACTGCACGTGGTGGGAGATAACGTGCTGACGAAGAACGTCATAGGTATCCACCCAACAGGTACCCGGGCTGACTCACTTCCACAGTCACCCCGTGTCCCGGCAGCAGCGAGCGCAATTGTGGCACCCAAAGCTCAATGACGAAACAGCCGCCGGGTGCCAGATGCCGGGCAGCGTTCTGGAAGCAACGGACCTGCTCGTCCTGGGGCAACAGGTTCGCAATGGTGTTGAGCACCAGATACGCCAGCGTAAATTCGCCCGGGATGTGTGTTTCTGACATGTCACCTTGGACCACGGGAATGGTTTCGGGGTCCACTTTCGTCCGCAGGCGGCGGATCATGGCGTGGGGTAGTTCGATGCCGCTCACCGGGACGCCCGCTGCGGCGACAGGCACGGCCACCCTGCCGGTACCGATGGCGAATTCGATGGCGGCACCGTCACCGGCAAGTTCTGACAGGACCTGCACTGTAGGACCCAGAACTGCCGGGGAGAACATGCCCTCCCCCGGGGTGTCGTACCGCTCGGCGGTTTCTTCGTCCCACAACTCCTGTTGGTCGGTCATGGTGCCACTGTGACAGGACCCGCGCTGCAGGATAATCCACAATGCCGGTAGCCTGGCGTAACGATTGACATGACATAACTCACATTCTGTAAGCTACATTCAAGTCACGCAGCCGGCTTCCTTCGCTTCACACAGGGAGGTCCAGATGGCCCCCAATTCCCTCAAAGCCACCACCTTGCAAACCCACGGGGCAGCAGCTTCCGCAGCTTCTGTAGCTCGACGAAGAGCAGCAGTTCCCCACGGAACCCACACCGCAGCCAACAAACCCGACGCACTCCCGGGCGCCATAGCAGTGAGGCAGCTGTTTCACCGCTGGCCCCTGGTGCCGTCCCGGGAACTCGAGCGGATCCGCCACGTGCTCCTGCATTGCGACCAGCTGGGCTCCCCTGACACCCACCACCTTTCCGAGCCGGCCCAAGCTCTCCTGGAACTGATAACCAGCGAGTTGGACCGGCGTCGAACCCCGGAAAACCGCGGGCAGCGTGCGGCAGCAGAAGCGTCTTCCCGCAAGGGGGCTGCTTAGGTGGCCGGGTAATTTGAATTGTTCGAGGAAGCAGACGGAGACTGCCGTGTTCGACTCGTCGATGATGACGGGACGGAACTTGCCCTCTCCGTCTGCTTCCGGGACAGGAAGTCGGCAGCCAAGGCCATCTACTCGCTGCGGGAGATTGCGGCGAGCGGACTGATTGAGGACCACACGTCACGGGCCTTCTGAGGCGGCTAGCGGATGATCGGAAGTCCCGCCGTCGGGAAGACGCTGGGGAAGATCGACGGCGGCGGAACAGGAACATCGTCCAGCGCGACCGTTACGGTCTCGGCACCGACGGTGACGTCGTGGTCCCGCACCTTCACCTGCAGCGGCTGGTCACTGTAACCGGGACCGTCCACGAGGGTAAGCGCGATGGACCCCTGTGCCAGATCAACGGCGAGCAGTCGTCCCTGCACCTTAAGCCTGAAGGACAGCCCCTCCCATTCAGCAGGCAGCCGGGGGTCGAAACGCAGGACAGCGCCTTGGTCGCGCATCCCGGCGAAGCCGCACACCAAGGAACTCCAAATGCCGCCAGTGGAAGCAATGTGGACGCCGTCAATGGTGTTGCCGTGGGAGTTGTCCAGGTCGATGAACAATGCTTCGGTGAAGTGCTTCAGTGCGATATCGCCGTAGCCCACCTCGGCCGCCATGATTCCCTGGACGCACGCGGACAGGGTGGAGTCACCTGTGGTGATGGGATCGTAGAAGTCGAAGGCGCGCTGCTTTTCCTCCGCGGTGAAGTCCTGCCACTGAAGGAACATGGCCAGCACGGTGTCGGCCTGCTTGAGGACCTGGTGCCGGTAGATCACCAGCGGGTGGAAGTTCAACAGCAGCGGGTACTTGGACTTGGGAGTGTTCCAGTCCCACGGTTCCAGCGTCATGAAGTCGTTGTCCTGGCTGAACACCTGGAGGTGGGGATCGTAGGGAAGCGACATCCGTTCGGCGGCCTGCCTCCAGACCATGCGCTCTGTTTCCGCGATGCCCTCATGTTCCAGTGCGGCCGCTGCCCGGAGGTTAAAGCGCGCCATGACGTTGGTGTAGAGGTTGTCGTTGACCACTGCCGTGTACTCGTCCGGCCCGGTGACGCCGTGGATGTGGAACATGCCGTCTTTGCCGAAGAAGCCCAGGGAAGCCCACATGCGTGCTGTCTCGATCAACAGGTCGGCACCGAGCTCCGCACTGAACGTCTCATCGCCGCTTGCCCACTGGTAGCGGTTGGCAGCAAAGGCGATGGCCGCGGCAATGTGGAACTGTGCTGTGCCGGCCGCGTAGTAGGCGCTGGCTTCCAGACCGTTGATGGTGCGCCACGGGAACAACGCGCCGTCCACACTGAGTTCCTTGGCACGCACCCTGGCATCCGGAAGCATCGCATGCCGTGATTCGAGGACCTTCCTGGCACCACACGGGTTGGTGTACGTCAGGTAAGGCAGGAGGTAGACCTCCTGATCCCAGAAATAGTGGCCTTCATAGCCCGAACCGCTCACGCCCTTTGCGGGAATGCCGGCCACTCCGGCACGGGCGGTGGCCTGCGCGAGTTGGAAGAGGCTCCATCGAACTGCCTGCTGCATCTCCGGCTGACCACCGATCGAGACATCGGCCGTGGTCCAGTACTCGTCGTAATGCGCCTTGCTCTGCGCAAGGATCTCCGGGAACGGCACCAAGGTGGCTTCTGCGTCCGCGGCCAGGCTTTCGCCCCGGTCTTCCGTGTCAGAAGAGCCGGCAACTACGTAACTGACCGACTTCTCAAGACGGAAAGTGTCGCCGTCGTGGATGGCCAAGACATAACGGACGGATGATTCGTCCTCGGCCACCAACGTCTCGAACGGCTGGCCCTCGGCGGAAATCCAGTGGTCGACAGCCATGGCTACGCGCTGGCGGGACTCTGAGGTTTCCCAAGCAAGGCGCAGCGAACCATCGGCGCCGTGCAGGTGAAGTGGGAGAAGCACCCGGCCTGCGTGCCGGCCCGAACGCCGGGGGTCGTGGACCGAGTGGTCCTCCACAGGCTGGTCCTGGCGGTTGACGACGCCGGAGGTGATGTCGGCGGACACGTCACGGTCCGCCGACAAGGACAGTTCCAGGCCAATACATCCGCGGGAATCGAACCCAACAGCGCGGCGCTCAACGGTGGTGACCGTAGCCCCCGAGCGGCAGGACCACACGATGCGTTCCTCGTAAACGCCCGTGGAAAAGTCCACGCTGCGGTGGTAGTCCAGCACCGTGGACTCAGCCAGGCTCAGGGCTTCGCCGTCGATGGAAACCGTGAAGTTGTTGGCATCCGGAACGTAGACGATCCGCTGGCCCGTCCGGGCAAAGCCGTAGGCGTTCTCGGCGTGCTTGATGTCCCAGATCTCATGGAAGCCATTGATGAACGTACCGGGAAGTTCCCCGTCACCGGCCGTGGAATGCGAACCACGGATGCCAAGATGGCCGTTGCCAAGCGCAAACAGCGTTTCCAGAGTCCCCTCGTCACCGGGAACGTGGATGTTTTCCACAAGCTTCCAGGGCTCGCAGGGGAAACGCAGCCGATCGGAGCTGATGAGTGCCATGGGCGGTTGAAATCCTTCGAAAAAGTAGGGTCAGAGAAGTTCGTAGAGGTCATCGACCACGAGCGTGGCGCCTGCGTCCAGCAGTGTTTGCCGACCTGCCCCGCGGTCAACGCCGATCACGGCATGAAACGGAGCCCCCGCGCCGGCCTGCACGCCGGACACGGCGTCTTCCACCACGATGCATTCCTCCACGGGCAGCTCCAGGAGACCTGCTGCGTACACATACGTTGCCGGGTCCGGTTTGCCGGGAAGTCCGACGGCGGCGGCCACCTGGCCGTCGACTACCACCTCGAAGTGGTGGTCAAGTCCCGCGGCTTTCAGCACAGCCGGGGCATTCCGGGAGGAGGAAACGACGGCCACTTTGAGTCCCCGTTCCAGGGCCGCGTTGATGAATTTGACTGATCCTTCATACGGCTCGACGCCGCGGGTGTCCACGATCTCGTTGAAGATGGCGTTCTTGCGGTTGCCGAGGCCTTGGACGGTCTGGTTGGTGGGGGCGTCGTCGGTTGGACCTTCGGGCAGCGTGATGCCACGGGAGGCCAGGAAGTCCCGGACCCCATCGAAGCGTGGCTTGCCATCGATGTGGTCGAAGTAGTCGCTTTCCTGATAGCCATCCTGGTTTCCGATTCCGGCCAGGTATCCGTCGAACAGTTCCTGCCACGCTCGCTCGTGCACCACTGCAGTGGGCGTCAGCACGCCGTCAAGGTCGAACAAAAGAGCCGAGGCGCCTGTCCAGGCATTACGAAGATCAGTCATGTGCATGGTTCCGTTCAGCGCTTGTGGCGCGTGGTTTTGCGTTCGATGAGCTTGGTATCGAGCAAGTGGTTTGAGGGTTGATGGGATGGTTCGCTATTCAGGAGTCGTTCACACAGCAGGTTCGCTGCGAAGGCGCCTTGATCAGCCACCGGTTGCGCCACGGTGCTGAGGCCGAGGAACCCGCTCATGGGGTGGTCGTCTATTCCGATCACGGACACATTTTTCGGCACGGACAGACCGTACTCGCGCAGCGCGGTCATGGCGCCGAATGCAGCCTCGTCGCAATGGGCGAACACCGCCGTTGGCCGGGCGCCACGCGTGATGAGCTCAGCCATGGCGCGTCGCCCGTCGTCGATGCTGGGATCACAGGAGACCACAAGGTCCGGGTGGACGGTGAGGTGGTGTTCATCCAGCGCACGGCAGAAGCCACGGTATCTGGGGATGTCACTCAGAACGGGTTCAGCACTCGAGAGAACCGCCAGATCCCAATGGCCCAGGTCCAGCAGGTGTTGGGTTGCCTGCCAGGCCGCGTGTTCGTCATCGATACCTACATTGTCCCACGGAACATTTTGCATGCCTACGCTGGCCACTGCCAGTCCGCAGGCTTCCAACGCTTCCAGCTCTTCGGGGTCGGGGTCAATATTGAGCAGCAACAGCCCGTCGACCCGGTGGGCGAGGCTTTCGAGGTTCTCAAAAAATTGCCTGCGAACAGTGGCTTTGTTCCGGAGGCTGATCAGGACTGTGTCGTAGCCGCTGTCACCGAGGACTTCCTCCGCCGCTTCGACAGCCTGCGCGAAGAACCACGACGTAGCGGTGGGGGCGACGATGGCAACGGACCCTGTATTTCCGCCGGCCAACCTGGAGGCAGCCGCCGAGGCCTTGTAACCGAGCTTGCTTGCGGCCTCAGCCACTCTCAACTGGGCCTTTTCGGAAACGTTGGGGAGTTTCCTGAGTGCCCGGGACACGGTGCAAATCGATAATCCGGACAGGACGGCCACGTCCTGGATCGTCACCCCGTCAGACCTAACCATGCAACACGGCCTCAACCCTTTCCATTCCCGCCTGACGCCTTGGCGCATGTCCCGGAGGGGACAACAGCCAAAAGTGTAAGCGCTTACAATTTTGTCATTCAATAGAGTGCGGTTGAATGCGAAAATGTGACGCGAATCTCACCACGGGTTTGATTGCGCGGCGGGAATGCCGTCTAATCCACGGCTAACCGAGCACGTAGAACTTGAGGAATGCACTGACATCGACCAGTTCGGCCGGCTCGATCCTGTGTCCCATCCCCGGGTAGGTCCGCGCCGTCAGGGCCGTATTCGCGTTCAACCACTCTTCCGTGTGGGCGATTGCGTCCTCATTGATGACAGGGTCCGCTTTGTCCCTCCCCCAGAAGAACGGGGGCGGACTGTCGAACGACTCACTCAGGGCCAGGAGATCGTTGTCCAGGACGAAACCGGACAGTCCCACGGTTGCCTTGAAGGCCTCGGGCCGTAACCGCAGCAACGTACTGGCCATGGCCATGCCCTGCGAATAGCCCAGCAAGCTGACGCTGCTGTGGTTGCCCTTAACGGAATTGATCCAGTCGAACACCGCGTTGGTGGACGTGATCACGTCCGCAAAGTCGTTGGTGAGGAAGTAGTCCAGCAGGAACCAGCCATAGTGGTCGCCAATGACTTTTGGTCCGCGCAACGCGGCGCATGTGAAGGCCGGAGGCAGATGGTCAAAGAGGTCAACCATGCGCTGCTCACTGGTGCCGTATCCGTGAAGCATCACCAGCAGCGGGGTGCCTTTCCGCTGGTTTTCGGGCTTTGACCAGACCACTGAATCCATGGGCACGAGCCTAGTAGACTGACGGCATGACTCCGCAGGAACTGGCCAACCTGGCCCATCTGCGGCGCGCCCGCGATTTCATAGACCGCGAGTACGCGCGTCCTTTGGATGTGCCCACCATGGCCGCCGGCGCCCTCATGTCCCCGGCGCACTTCTCCCGCCAGTTCAAGGCCGCCTATGGGGAATCACCCTACAACTATCTGATGACGCGGCGGATCGAGCGGGCCATGGCCCTCCTGCGCGCAGGAACCAGCGTTACCGACGCCTGCATGGAGGTCGGCTGTACGTCCCTGGGTTCCTTCAGCAGCCGCTTCACCGAAATCGTGGGAATCACGCCCAGCGAGTACCGATCCCGGGAGCACCAAGCGGTCAAGGCCATGCCGAACTGCATCGCCAAACAGCACACGCGCCCGGACAGAAAAGGCAGCAACAACCTGAGCAGGATCGAAGAAGCGGCCACGTCACAGCTGCAATAGCGTGTGATTCATGAACATTTCATTGAAGTACGCACACGTTACCGTCAACGACGTCGATGAGTCGCTTGCCTTCTATCGCGACGCCCTTGGCCTGGAGGTCCGCAACGACGTCGGCTCCGACGGCCAGCGCTGGGTGACCCTGGGCAGCGACGCCCAGCCGGACCTTGAGCTCGTTCTCTCCCCACCGCATGCCGGCCGCTCCCAGGCCGACGGCGACGCCATCCAGGAACTCCTCACCAAGGGCGTCATGCCCATGCTCGTGTTCAGCACGGACGACCTCGACGCCACTTTCGAGAAGCTCCGCGCATCGGGCGCCGAGGTCCTCCAAGAGCCCATCGACCAGCCGTGGGGACCGCGCGACTGCGCGTTCCGCGACCCCTCCGGCAACATGATCCGCATCAACCAGGGCTGACCGCCCCGGTCCCGCACATAAGGTTCGACGACGGCGGCGCACCGGTCCGCCGCCGTCAAACCTTTCGATGTCAGAAGGTCAGCAAACCGGCGTCGGAAAGTTCGCCATCCTGGTGCGTGGACGCGATCGCGGCGGACACGACGTCGGACAACCGCTTGCGGCGCGCATAGGCCTGGCGCTGCAGCCGCTCGCCTGAACCACGGCGGAGGATGGCGGCCACGCCAGCCCGGGCGGCAGCCAGGTCCCCGGCTTTGGCCAGTGCCGGCCTGATGTGGCGCAGCAACGCGCCGGCAACCTCTGGGGCGGCAACGGGGGTCTGCTCCAGCGGGTGCAGGAGTTCGCGGTTGATGCCGAAGCGGCTGGCTTTCCAGTTGGCCATGCGGATCACCTGGGTCATGGCGCTCGACGGCGGTTCGCCGCGGCGCCATTCAGCCGCCGAAGTCTCCACCAGCGCTCGCGCGATCACGGCCAGGGTGAGCGCATCCTCGGCGTAAAGGCACACGTCCGCGATCCTGAGTTCAACGGTGGGATGGCCCCGGGACAAGCGGGCATCGAAATAGATCATGCCCTCATCCATGGGCACACCGGTGCCTAGCAGCGCCTCCAACACGTTCCGGTACCCGTCGGCCGAGCCGAAGACGTCCATCGGACCTGCCGTGGGCCAGCGGTTCCAGATCTGCGTGCGGTAGCTCGCAAAGCCGGTGTCTGTGCCCATCCAAAAGGGCGAATTGGCGCTCAATGCCAGTAGGACGGGCAGCCAGTGACGCATTCTGTCCAGGACCGCGACACCCTCTTCAGGTGACTCGATGGATACATGCACGTGGAAGCCGCAGGTGAGTTGTTCGCGTGAAATCAGGCCGAATTCCGCGCCCATGGCCGTGTAGCGCTGATTTCCGGCAGTGGGTGTCGCGTGAAAAACCGGCGGGGTGGCCAAGGCCGCCACCCTGGCACCCAGCGTCCTTGCTGCCTTGTCGGACAAGGATCGGCCAGCACGGATCTCAGCCCTGAGTTCGGCCGCCGTACGGCACGGGCTGGAGTTGACTTCGATTTGCTCCTGCTTGAATTCGGACTTCAGCGAGGCAGCATCGTCCGTGGCATCCACGCCCTGCGCAGCCACGTCCAGGATGTCGGCCGCGAGGGCCAACGGCGTGCCGTCCGAAGGATCGGCGATCAGCAGTTCCTCTTCCACTCCAAACGTACGCATAGCCACCCCTCCCACCATGGACTATTGAGAAGCGGCTGCTATCCAACGTGGCGTGGAACCTCCATTTGGAAACCGCAGCGACAGTGCAGCACCTGGGTCTGCAGGTACACCTCAAGGAGGTTCGAGCTTTCCGGGTCTTCGGTGCTCCGGGGAGCCTCGATCACCCGTTCCGCGGGCCGGCCAAGTGTCATCGGATCGCCGCAATGGGTGCAGCTGAACCACAGGCCTGCCGCGGCGGTGGAAAGGAATTCCTGTTGGATTTCCGGAACCAGCGTCGCCAGGCGGACGGGGTGGGCGTAGAACGTATCGCATTCACCGCAGGTGTAGCTGACGTCGACCACTTCCGATTGGTGTGGTTCTGCTTCAACCACCGTCTCCACGAAAATGTGGGAATCTGTTGCACATACCGTGCACCATGGCCGCGCTTCCGGAACAGCGGGCGCAGTCATGGACTCTTGGGAAGGTTTAGGGACAGGAAGGGATCCAAGCGTCATTGCTGTTCTCCTTTGCTACAACCAGGAGCGGACATGCGTTGATGCTGCGGGCCGGTCGATAGTGACCGCGGCCAGAGTGCAGTTTTTGGGCCATCCGGGATGGCACCACGTCATGAGGCTCCAAAGGCTATCTGCTTAACCCACCTAAAATGTAGTTCACCAGTGGCGTGGGTCACAAGTCACAGGATGGCCACGGGCCCGCGGCCACCGCCCGGTCAGGGCTCAAAATGCGAGACGGGCGATTCCTTCGCCACGTTCTTGACCAGCCCCTCCGCAACGTCACGCAGCTTCTGGTTCCGGGTACTGGAAGCCTTCTTGAGGATCTGGAACGCTTCGTCCTGGGTGCAGCGGTTTTGCCCCATGATGATGCCGCAGGCAAGGTCGATAACGGTCCGCGACTGCATCGCGTCCTTGAGATCGTCCGCGTGCTGCTGCTTCACGCCGATCCGGACTGCCAGGCGAAGCGAGCGTTCCGCCTGGCTGGCGTAGAGCTCGCAGTCCTTGATGGTGGAATCGCTGAAGGCTCCGGCCTGCGGAGCAAAGAAGTTCAGGGCGGCCGTGGCACCTTCGTCCAGCTCCAGGGGAACGCAGAGGGCTGAAAGATGTCCGCGGTCCGCAATGACTTTGCAGTATTCCGGCCAACGCTCCTCTGCGGCGGTATCGGGCACATGCACGGTGTTATGTGTCCGCATTGCCTCCAAGCAGGGACCATCCCCGTAGGCCTGCTGGACTTCATCGATCAGCCTGGCTTCATGGGTACTGCCAGCCACCGTGGCAGTACGCCTCCGCCGGCTCAGGGTGATGCCGCAATGCACGTTCATGCCGACAGCCGCAGACACCGCCTCAGCCGAAAATACAGCGAGATCTCCGAGGAATCCACCGACGTCTTCGCTGTCAATTACAAGGTCCTGAAGCCGTTCAGGCACCGAAACATCGTCGGGCGCCGAGGCGGCATCAGGCAGCGCCAATTCAACGTTCATTTCGTCCATGCCTTAGTTTACGATCGGGGGGAAGCTCCCTGTCACCCCTTCAGGGAATGACACCAGAATCCTTGCATATGCCGTGCACCTATGTGCACAATCTAGCTACAGTCCCGCATTCCCAGGACAGGCTTTACAGCTCATGCAGACGGGCGACCCGCATTTTTGATGCCGAGGTACAGACCCATGCCGGCCCAGCCAGCGTCCAGAGTTCCGGACGAAGCCCACCAACCGCCTGACGAGCCCCTGTGGTGCACCCGGTGCAATACGGACAAGCATCTCCTGGTGAATTCGATCCAATCCCACTATCCACCGGCGCCCAACATGGTGGATGTGGCGTATGAATGCCACGCCTGCAGGTACTCCTACCAGCAGACCGCCTCGGTCCAACGAGTGGCTGCAGTACTCAACCGGCCCGGCACCTCCCAAGGCGTACTTCAGTTCGGCGGTCAGTATCTTCACTGCGGCGAACCCATGAAGACTAGCAGTTGCGAGCTTCGGAGGATACAGACGCCTTTGGTGTTGACGCCAGGGGGCCAGCTGCGGATGTACGAGGTTCTCATCAACACACGCATCCTTGGATGCCATTGCGGCTTCCGGATGGAAATTCCTGACTGACCGCAACGGAGCGGCCGCGGAGAAGCAGCAGTAATTCTGGAGCTACCGAAAGGGATAGCATGCACGCCGAATCACACAAGAGGGAGTCATCGAGCAAGGCGCGGAGCCTTGGCCAGCATGGACAGTCCGGCCGGCACAAGCTGCCCGATCCTCCGGATCCGGACAACCTGCCCATCGACTACAGGAGCTCCGGATGGGACTCCGGCCGGTACCCCTCCAGCGCCCCGGAAAGCCTCCGGCCCGCGCGCTTGCCCCGGAGGAAGAGCGCTTGATGGAGAGCGGCTTTCCAGACCCGGCTCAACCGGCCCCGCCCCGGGAGCCCGGACCGACGCCCGAGCCCGTTCCTTTGCCCGAACCCGGCCCACCCCCGGTCCCGGACCCCACCCCTGACCCGGAGGTCCCACCGCCCGCCGGGCCAGGAAACCCAGGGACCAGGTAACAGCCCGTCCACCTGGGACGGTTCGCACCCACAGACCGGATCCCGGCAGAAATCCCCCAGTCTGGATCCGATACGGGGGCATGTCGCGCTACAGGGAGCGCGACATGCCCTTTTTTCGTGCCCGCAAGCAACCCCTCAACGAAGCCCAATCTGTGTTTATGTTGGTTTCTATTGACTTACCAACACAAACAAAGATAGAGTCAATCAATTCCACATCGTTGTGACAGCAATCACGCAAGTGGCTGCATCGAAAATCCGGCTTTACCGCAATGGAGGGTAAGTGTTCGCCGAAGAACGCCAACAACTGATCTCCGCACTCGTCGCAGAGCGCGGACGGGTGAGCGTCACCGACCTCGCCGACCGCTTCAGCATCACCACTGAGACCATCCGCCGCGATCTCGCAGCCCTTGAAGTTTCCGGAAACCTCCGCAGGGTCCATGGCGGGGCCGTCCCCTCGGACCGCCTCAGCACCCGCGAGGAAAGCATCGTCGAGCGTGCAGTGCAGCGCCAGGACGAAAAACTCCGCATCGCGAAAGCCGCCCTCGCCCTGATTCCCGAGCCCACCACCGGCAGCATCCTTCTGGATGCGGGCTCCACCACCGAGACCCTCGCCGACCTTCTCGCCCAGCGGACCCTTCCCACCAACAGCAATGAAGAACTGGTGGTCATCACCCACGCCATCCCCATTGCCGGCAAGCTCTCCTCAACGCAGGGCGTCGCGCTCCAGATTCTCGGCGGTCGCGTCCGAGGACTGACGCAGGCCGCCGTCGGGCAGTCCACAGTCGAAGCCGCTTACCGGCTCCGGCCGGACATCGCGTTCGTGGGCACCAACGGGATTCACGCCGTCTTCGGGCTGAGCACCCCCGACCCCGAAGAAGCCGCCGTGAAAGCGGCCTTCGTAAAGTCAGCCCGCCGCGTTGTGGCCCTGGCCGACTCGTCCAAGCTGGATGCCGAAACCTTGGTCCAGTTCGCCACCTTGAAGGATGTTGACACCTTGATTACTGACCAGCAGCCCTCGGCTGAACTCGCGGCAGCTTTGGCCGACGCCGGCGTAGACGTGGTGGTCGCATGATCGTCACCCTCACGGCCAACCCCAGCCTGGACCGCACCGTCGAACTCCCCGGCGCCCTGGCCCGCGGCGAGGTTCAGCGCGCCGTCGCCGTCCACCAGGAATCCGGCGGAAAGGGCGTCAACGTTTCCCGTGCCCTGGTGGCCTCCGGCCTCGAAACGCTGGCGGTCCTTCCGGGCGCGGATGCCGATCCCGTCCTTTCCGGACTGCACGACGGCGGCGTTCCGTTTGCGGCCCTGCCCATCGGTCAGGCGCTGCGCAGCAATGTCACGCTCACCGAACCGGACGGCGTCACCACCAAGATCAACGAACCCGGCCCGGAGCTGAGCGGTGAACAGCAGGAGGCCCTGATCGGGCTGCTGCTGGATCGCTCCCGTGGCGCGAGCTGGGTTGTTCTCGCAGGCTCACTCCCACCAGGAGTACCTGCGGACTTCTACGCCACAATCGCACGCCGGCTCCGGTCGGCCGCGGATGGAACGGCCGCTCCCGGCATCGCCATCGACTCCTCCGGAGCCCCGCTGGCGGCGGCCCTGGAGGGCGATGCCCTGGGAAAGCCGGACCTCCTCAAGCCGAACGCGGAAGAGCTCGCAGAGCTTGCCGCCGCTGCCGGTTTCACGAACGTCTCCACAGCTGAGCAACTGGAAGCAGACCCGGCCAAAGCCGCCGAAGCTGCTGCCGCCGTCGTCGCCAGCGGTGTGGGTGCCGTTCTCGCAACACTGGGGTCCAAGGGCGCAGTCCTGGTGACCGCAGACGGAGCGTGGCTTGCCACGCATCCGCCAATCAAGGCAGTCAGCACGGTAGGCGCCGGGGATTCATCCTTGGCCGGCTACCTGCTGGCCGCAACCCAGGGCGGCTCCGCACAGGACTGCCTCCGTCAAGCCGTGGCACATGGTGCCGCTGCCGCTTCGCTGCCGGGCTCCACTGTCCCGGCAGTCCACCAGACAACCCCCGCCGCCGTAACCATCACGGCCCTCCAGAAGGACTAACAGTGACCCAGCTGATCACACCCCAATTGGTCACCCTCGACCAGAACCTGGGCGACTCCCCTGCCGACGTCATCCGCGTCCTGGCCGGCAAAGTTGCCGCCGCTGGCCGTGCCACCGAGGTCGAAGGCCTGTTCGCCGACGCCTTCGCCCGCGAGCAGAAGACCGCCACCGGCGTCCCCGGCGGCATCGCCATCCCGCACTGCCGCTCCGCCGCAGTCTCTGAACCCGCACTGGCCATGGCACGCTTGTCCCACAAGGTGGATTTCGGCGCCAAGGACGGCCCGGCGGACCTGATCTTCTTCATCGCAGCCCCGGACGGCGCGGACCAGGAACACCTGAAGCTGCTCTCCAAGCTGGCCCGATCCCTCATTAAAAAGGACTTCACGGCAGCGCTGCGCGCAGCATCCTCCGAGCAGGAAATCGTGGAGTTGGTTGACGGTGCACTGGCAGACAAGCCCGCTGCGCACGCGGCACCTGCCCCTGAAGCGGCTCCCGCAGCGAGCACGACGGCGGCTGCCGCACCCAAGCGCATCGTGGCAGTGACCGCTTGCCCCACCGGCATCGCGCACACCTACATGGCAGCAGACTCACTGGTTGCCGCAGCCCAGGAGTTGGGTGTTGACCTTCAGGTCGAGACGCAGGGCTCCTCCGGGGCCAAGCCGCTGGACCCGGCCGTGATTGCTGCTGCGGACGCGGTGATTTTCGCCGTCGACGTGGACGTTCGCGGCAAGGAGCGGTTTGCCGGCAAGCCGGTGATTAACGCGCCGGTCAAGCGTGGCATCGACGAGCCCACCAAGATGGTCCAGGAAGCCCTCGCGGCCGCCGAGGACCCGCACGCACGCCGCGTCCCGCACTTCGGTGCCGAGGAGCAGGCAGAACGCGCCGAAGAGGAAAAGGGCGAGCACATCGGCCAGAAGCTCAAGCGCGCCCTCCTCACCGGTGTCAGCTACATGATTCCGTTCGTGGCCGGTGGCGGTCTGTTGATTGCCCTTGGCTTCCTGATGGGCGGCTACCTGATCACCAGCTTTGCGGACAAGATCGTTGTCGAGAACAGCATCTTCAACCTGCCCACCGAGTTCCCGGACAACGCCTGGGGTCCCTTGGGTGCGTACATCGGCGCCGTGCTGTTCAAGATCGGTGCCCTCTCCCTCGGATTCCTCGTGCCGGCACTGGCTGGTTACATCGCCTACGCCATTGCGGACCGTCCGGGCATCGCCCCCGGCTTCGTGGCCGGTGCCGTGTCGGGCTTCATGGGTGCAGGCTTCCTCGGCGGTATCGTCGGCGGTCTTCTGGCCGGCTACGTGGCCTACCAGATTGGCAAGCTCGACGTTCCTCGTTGGCTTCGCGGCCTGATGCCCGTGGTCATCATTCCATTGGTCGCGTCCTTGGTGGCTTCGGGCTTGATGTTCCTGATCCTGGGCGCCCCGATCGTGGCACTCACCAACGCCCTCAACGCGGGGCTCTCCAGCCTCACCGGCGCCGGCGCAATAGTCCTCGGCATCATCCTGGGCCTCATGATGTGCTTCGACCTCGGCGGCCCGGTCAACAAGGTCGCCTACGCATTCGCTGTTGCCGGTCTTGGCGCCGCGAGCGTCTCCAACCAAGCTCCGTGGCAGATCATGGCAGCCGTCATGGCGGCAGGCATGGTTCCGCCGCTGGCCATGGCACTCGCCACCGTCCTGGACAAGAAGCTGTTCTCCCTCGCCGAGCGTGAAAACGGCAAGGCGGCTTGGCTCCTGGGTGCTTCGTTCATCTCCGAAGGCGCCATTCCCTTCGCTGCCGCCGACCCGCTGCGCGTCATCCCTGCCAGCATGGTGGGCGGCGCCGTAACCGGTGCACTGTCCATGGCTTTCGGCGTCACGTCCAAGGCACCCCACGGCGGCCTGTTCGTCTTCTTCGCGATCGACAACTTCCTGCTGTTCTTCCTCTCGATCGCCGTCGGCGTGGTCATCACCGCACTGCTGGTCATCGCCCTCAAGCGTTGGGCAGTGAAGAAGCCTGTCGAAGCAGAAGCCACCCCGGCAACCGTCAGCGTCTAGACTTCCCACAAAGCCACCCACCACCACCAAAGGAGCACCAATGCCCGAACGTACAGCCACCATCGCAAGCCGTGTAGGCCTCCACGCCCGCCCGGCAGCCATCTTCGCCGAGGCCGCCGGAGACCTGGATATCGACGTCACCATCGCCCGTCAGGGAGAGCCGGCCGACGACGCCATGGACGCGGCCAGCATCCTGTCCCTCATGAGCCTGGGCGCTTCCCACGGTGACGTGGTGGTTCTTCGTGCAGAAGGCGACGGTGCGGACGAAGCACTGGACAGCCTGGTGAAGATCCTCGAAACGGACCACGACGCCGAGTAGGGACGCAAACCCTCCAGCGACACGAAAAGTGCCTGGCGACACCCGGATATGGGTGTCGCCAGGCTCTTTTTGCGTATTGCTAAGGGCCGCTGAGTTCGTCGAGATGGCGCCCGAGCATCCTGAGCATGGACCCTTGCTCCGTCAGTTCACCGCCCCACAATCCGTGCATCGCGATTCCGTCCAGGAGTGCCCGAAGTCGCTGGGCTTCGTACGCGGCGTCGCGCCCACGGTGGAACTGGTCCGCTTCAATCAGGATTTGGATGGCGGCGTTGCATGCGCGGTCGACTCCATCGCTGAGCCTGGCGGCGGCGGGACGAAGCTCACTGTCAGTGAGTGAAAGGACGCCGAGCTGGACTTGGGCAACCAGCTCCAAGCGTCGTTCTTTGTCCAGCGGGAGCAACTGTGCAAGCAGCGCATCAACAAGTGCCCTGCCCGAAAGGTCGATCGCAGCAACACGTGCGGTCACCCGGTCCTCAATGAGTTGCAGGCAGAACTCCCGCAGGGCATGTTGCGTGGCAAACGCACGCCGTAGCGAAGCCGCTGCGATGCCGGCTTCCGCTGCCACCCCCCGCACGGAAAGCCCCGAAAGACCCTCACGTTGCAACACCCGCAAGGAAGCTTCCGCTATTGCTGCGGTGCGCGCCTCTGCGTCGATTCTCCTGGGCATGGATCAGCGCCGTCCGGTAGCAGCGGGTAAGGCGCGAGGGGCCTTTTTCGGCCAGATCGTATAGCTCACGGCCCACAGGAAGTCGATGGCGAAGATGATTGACAGAATTCGAAAGAAGTCCGAAAGGGCAGCGGTTCGTTCTGCATCGTTGACCAGCAGGATGATCGCCCCCAGGGTCCCGGCGGCGATCCCCACCGCAAGTGCTGTAAG
Organism: Paenarthrobacter sp. JL.01a; assembly: GCF_025452095.1. NCBI lineage: Bacteria > Bacillati > Actinomycetota > Actinomycetes > Micrococcales > Micrococcaceae > Paenarthrobacter > Paenarthrobacter sp. JL.01a. The sequence continues at coordinate 325,308 of NZ_CP104877.1, read as the reverse complement.
AAGTACATCCCGCCAGCATTTGATGGTGTAGCGGCTTCCTGTGAGCCGCTCCGGCGCGGGTCCGCCGGCAAACCGGTGCTGGAAGTGCGCATCGGCCCAGGCCACCATGCGCTTGCCGTACGCGATGGAGACGCCGATATAGATCGCGGCAAGTCCGTGATGCCAGGACGCCGTACCGCCGCCGAGAAGATCGACGGCGACCAACGCAAGCAGGACGGCATCGATGACCGGAGCAAGAATAAGGAGAGTCCCGCCAAGCCGGGGGCTGCGCAGTAGATATCGCGCAGTGAGCCCGGCGACGATGGCCACCCAGAACGCAACCTCACACAGCACAATTGCCAGCAGAATCATTTACGGCCCCCACACCATTCCATCGATTTTATTAGTACGAGTGTACTCATAAAACGATGGCGGCGTTTGAAGGCCCCCGGCCAGGTGTCAGGTTTCACCGTTCAGATAGGCAGCAATTGAGGCTTCCGTAGGCTTGACGTCCTTCAGCTCTTCCGAGAGGTACGCCTCGATGATCCTTGGATCCACATAGGAAGACCGGGCCACTGACGGAGTGTTTCCAAGGAGTTCCGAGGCTTCCCTGATGGCCCGCACGATTGCCTGCCTGGGGGTTCCCTTGTGCCCGGACTTGATAAGGCAGAGGGCGGCGGCAGCAGTGCCTTTCCAGGTCCGGAAATCCTTGGAGGTATAGGCCTCCCCGGCGATGCCGCGGAGATACTCATTGATCATGGACGCATCCACCGACACCCAGGTCCCGTTCGCTTGGTAGGCCAGTAGCCGCTCCTTGCCGGGACGGTTCGCCAGCGGCTCCAAGAAGGCGGCCAAGGCGGGGTCATGGATGGAGGTGTCCCAGAGCTGGCCGCTCTTGCCGGGGAATTTAAGGAACACATCCGGCCCCTCAACCCGCGCATGGCGGCAGCGGAGGGTGGTGAGTCCATACGATCCGTTTTGCTTCATGTAGACCTCGGAACCCACGCGCAGCGCGCCAAGATCCATGAACCGCACTGCTGCTGCGAGTGTCTGCTGTCTAGGGTCCGCGTCATCCTGGAGATGGACTGTTACGTTGCGGCGGACCGATGGCAGAACAAGGCCAAGTTTGGCCGCGCGGATGAACTTTTCGGTGTCTTTACGTTCCCGCCACCCGGGATGGTAGATGTATTGGCTCCGCCCGGCGGCATCTACCCCCGTGGCAAGGATGTGCCCGTGCTCGTAGGGGCTGATCCACACGTCGGTCCATGCAGGCGGGATCGCCAGCGCATTGATGCGCTGGCGATCCTCCTTGCTGACCAAACTCCCGTCGGGATGGCGGTAGCTGAACCCCGTTCCAACCTTCCGGCGGACAATGCCGGGCTTGGAAAGGTCACTTCTCTTCAGCCGTGGCACAGTCTGGGCCTTGTCTTTGGTGAGCCGATGCGGTTCTTGCTCAGGCGTCGTCCGGGTCCGTCACAGCAGCGCCGGCATTCATGATTTCGGCGTTGATCATCCACACCAGCTGCTCAAGGCGGGCGATGAACGCGTGCAGCAGGTCCGCCGTCGTCGGATCTTCCTCATCAACCTCGTCGTGAACGTCGCGCATCGTCTGGACCGCACGCTCCACGCGGTCGGTGACCAGCTTGACGGCGTTCTTGGTGCTCACCAGGCCGGCCGGGAATTCCTCAAGACGGGTTCCCTTGGCGATGGTTGCGCTGCGTCCGTCCGGCAGGGCGTGGAGGGCACGCATGCGCTCGGCGGTGTCATCAGCGAACTGCCGCGTTGCCAGGACGAGCTCGTCCAGCTGGAGGTGGAGATCGCGGAAGTTCGGTCCCACGATGTTCCAGTGCGCCTGCTTCCCCTGGAGCTGCAGCTCGATGAGGTCGGTCAGGACGATTTGAAGGTTGTCTGCAAGCTGCTGTGACGCTTTCATGTGTTCCTCTCATGGACGTTCATGTGAGCCAAAAACGTGCCGCAAAACGTCTGCGGCAACTGCCCAATCATCAGGTGACGACTGCGATAAGCCTTTCATAAGGGTGCTTAGTAGTACAATGAGGAGTGTTGCTGTTCACAGCTGGCGAACTTCATATCCTGACGAAGCCCACCGGCTGGTAACGATACAAAGGCACTTCGAGGCTGCGGAAACGCCTCTTGGTACCGGCATAACCACATCGAAGTAAACCGGAATGCATAATCGGGAATCCCGGATTCACCAAAGATTCCCCGGAAAGGAATGTGCTGACCATGAATACACTTCTGATCATTGCTGGTGTAGTAGCAATTGTTCTCCTTCTTGTGGGCGGTTTCTCGCAGGCCCTGAGCTGGTTGCTGTGGGTAGGCGTTGTCCTCCTCGTCATCGCGGCCATTGGTTGGCTGCTGAGCTTCATGTCCAACCGCCGGGGTCATACGGTATAGAGCGCGGCCGCGGACTGTCCAACAGGTCTTCGAGGGCTGTTCCCTGCGTTCATGAGCTGGACGCGGGGACGGCCCTCCGGCACACCTACCCTTCGCCGGACTCTTGTCCTGTCGCCGCGGCAGGCGGAGCCGCGTCCGGATCCTGCGGTGTTGGAAAGTCGTCGCCCGGCACTTCGGGAACGCCTTCGGCGGGACGCTCAGGAGTTTCACTTCCCCTGCCGCTACCAGGCAGTTCCTGTTCGGGAGTCGGCGTACCGTACCCGCCGGGTTCGCTGTCCGGGTCGACCCGGTGCTCGTCGTGACTCATTTTTCCTCCTTGGAATCCGCTGAGGCCCCGAAAAAAGTTCGAGGGATGCTGACAGTCCGACCGTAGCCCGGCACACCCACGGCGTCCACCAATTGCTGCGGAGGCATACGAATGGCAGAACAGGAACAAGTTCCAAGGATCGGCAGGAACGAGTCCACGGAAGAACGCATGGACCGCAACTGGATGGAACTCATCCAGGAACTGAGGGTTCTCCAAACCGGCGTCCAAATTCTGGGCGGATTCCTGCTGACGCTTCCCTTCCAATCGCGCTTCAGGGAATTGGACGATTGGCAGCGCGGCCTGTACCTGTTCAACGTCATGGTGGCAGCCCTCACTACGGCGCTCATCGTCATCCCCGTCAGCGTGCACCGGCGGCTCTTCCGCCGCGGACTAAAGGCCACCTTGGTTTCCAGTGCCGACGTCGTCACCAAATGGGCGCTGGGTGGTGTCGCGTTGTTGATCGTGGGCTCCGCGACCCTGGTCTTCGACTTTACGGCCGGACGGACCGCAGGCATCCTGGCCGGCGGGTTCATAGTCCTGATGCTGCTGCTGTTGGTGGTTGGAATGCCTCTGTGGCTCTTCCACCGCGGCATGAACGGCAACGGAAACACGAAGGAGGAGTGAACATGCCAGGACCTGTCCAAAACCGTGAAACGACGGGAGTACATGGCTTCCAGCCAGTTCTGGTTTGAGCCCTTCCAGAACTGGCAGAGCGAATTCCTGGCCGCTGGAGTGCTGGTGGGAGCATCCGTCTATCTGCGGGAGCGCGGTTCACCGGAAACCAAGCCCGTAGCCGAACCACATTATGAGACGGGCTCGTAAGGGCAGTGCATGGCTTTAGAGCCGGGGCTCCGGCCTGAGCTTTTTGAGCCAGATCTCGGTCTGGGCAATGTGGGCGGCCGTCGCCGTAGCCGCCATGGTTGGATCCCGCCGCGCGATCGCGGCCACGATTGCGCTGTGGCCGGCAGTGCTGTCCTCGCGCACGGCCGCACCGTCCTCGCCGTCGAAAATATGGAAGTGTCCACCGCGCGAGCGGAAAAGCCTGACCAGTGCGTTGAGCGTCGAATTCCCGCTCGCCCGGCAGATCTCCTCGTGGAACTGCGAGTCGAGCTCCGAGTACTCACTCGGGCTGTCAGTGGCCTCCATGCCCTCCACGAGCGCCGTCAATTTCGCGAGGACTTCCGGCGTGGCATTGGCTGCCGCAGCAGCAGCTGCATGGGATTCCATAAGCCTGCGGATTTCGAAGAGTTCCAGCAACCCGTCCAGTGGCAGCAGATCGACCAGCAGGGCGAAATTCTGGAGGATCACCGTCGGCTCCAGGGACGAGATGTAGGTTCCCGAACCATGCCTGGACTCCATGACGCCCAGCGCGGACATGGCCCGCACAGCTTCCCGCAAGGAGCTCCTTGAGACACCCAGCTGCGCTGACAGCTCAGCCTCGGGAGGACACTTCTGGCCAGCCGCGAGTTCACCCGAGGCAATCTTGTTCCTCAGGCCCTGCATTGCCGTCTCAACAGCACCCATATGTCCCCTCCTTCACATCCCGGTATCACGCTACCGCACCGGACCGGACAGCTCCCGGAGCGGAAACATTGTCATGCCTTCGCATCAAGACATCGTATCTCTTGCCCCACGGAAGCGCCTGTTAGGTGCAAGAGCAGGCATAAAGCGCAAAAGTCATCTTATGACTATTTTGGATTGTCCGTTGTCTCGGCAGTACCTGTGATGTAACTTACAGAGCGTTGCCCCATTTCTCTTGACGAAGGACGCCGTGATCCCAGCACCCCTCACAGTCCCCCGCCCGATGTTGACCCCCGAGGGCCAACCCGCCATGGCTGACTGGAGCCTCACCCCGTCCAAGGTCCACCTCAACCACGGCTCCTATGGCTCCGTCCCCCGGGCCGCCCAGGCGCAACAGTTAAGACTCAAGGAACAGATGGACCTGAACCCCTGCCCGTGGTTCATGAGCCAGTTTGAGCTGGTGGCCACGGCGCGAAAGGAGGTCGCAGGCTTCCTCGCTGTTGATCCCCAACAACTTGCCCTGGTCCACAACGCGAGCGCCGGGGTGAGCACTGTCTACAACTCGATGGATTTTGCTCCCGGTGCGGAGATCGTGACCACCAACCATGCGTACGGAGCGGTACTCCAGGGGGCAGAACGGGTAGCCCGCAGATCCGGCGGCCGCGTTCGGATCGCGGAAATCCCCCTCGAGGCCGACGCGGAGACTGTTCGTGCCTTGGTGATGGCCGAGGTGACTCCCCGGACGGCCCTGATCGTGGTGGACCAGATCACTTCGGCAACTGCCCGGGCATTCCCTGTCGAAGACATCGCCCGCGAAGCTTCCCTCCTGGGCGTGCCTGTGCTGGTGGACGCAGCCCATGCCCCAGGCGTGCTGGAGTTTCCGGTTCCCGATTTTGAGGGTTTCTGGGTGGGCAATCTCCACAAGTTTGCCTGCGCCCCGAGGGGAACCGCTGCGTTGGTTGCACGGGGACCACAGGCAGAGTCGTTGGAACCACTGATCGATTCCTGGGGCTTCCCCTACAGGTTTCCGGAAAACTTCGACCACGTCGGAACCCAGGATGTGACCTCCTGGATGGCAGCCGGAACAGCCTTCGACACCATCGAAGAGCGATACGGTTGGGACACCTTCCGAACCTACGCCAAGGAACTCTGCGACTACGGCCAATCACTGATCGGCGAGGCCTTCACCAGCGCCACAGGCCAGAACCCGGCGGTCGACGTCGGCATGCCTGTAGGGCCGTTGCGCCTCATCCGCCTGCCGGACGGGCTGGCCACCACCCACGAGGATTCCCACGCAGTCCGCGGCTACATATCGGAGCACCTGGACATCGAGACAGCCATCACCACTTTCAACGGGCAGGGCTACCTGCGGCTTTCCGCGCACCTTTACAACTCCCCCAAGGACTACGAAATATTCGCGGAGAAGGCGGTTCCGGAACTGGTCCGGCTCGCCCGATCCCTCTAGACCCCACCCGCACCTGCTCAGCCGGTGCAAACACACTCAACCGATCAACGGAGGACCCACGTGAAATCCAGAATTATGGCGTCTGCGGCAGCAGGCCTGGCGGCAGTTCTTGCACTTGCCGGGTGTGGAGGCGGCCAGCAGCAGGCGGCAGATGGCAAAGTCACCTTGAAGATGGTGGAAAGCCTCACCAACCCCACCCGCACGGAGACTCTGAAGAAACTCATTTCAGGCTTTGAGCAGGCCAACCCGGACATCAAGGTGGAGCTGATTTCACCGCCCACCGACCAGGCGGACCAGAAAATCCAGCAGATGCTCCAGTCCGGCAAGGGCGTGGATGTGGTGGAGGCACGCGACATCACAGTTGGCTCCTTCGGTGCGAACAACTGGCTCTACGACATGACCAAGGACCTTGATGGCTGGGACGGATGGAACAACCTGACCGAAAACGCGGTCAAGTATTCCAAGCAGAACGGCAAGACCTACTACATCCCCTACGGTTTCTACGGCCTTTCCCTCTTCTATCGTTCGGACCTGGTCAAGCAGGCCGGCTTCGACGGTCCTCCCAGCAGCTGGGAGGAGATGGCAAAGCAAGCCGAAGCCCTCAACAAGCCGTCCGAAAACAAGTTCGGCTACGCGTTCCGTGGAGGTACCAATGCCAACTCCAATGCCGTAGCGATCATCGAGGCCTACGTTGCGGACGAGATCGACCGCGAGAACGCCTTCAAGCTGACCAACGGCAAGACGATCTTCTCCTCCCCCAAGGCCCAGCAGGCCATGGATCTCTACATTGACCTCTTCAAGAAGGGATCCCCGCCATCGTCCGTGGCGTGGGGCTACCCCGAGATGGTGCAAGGCTTCAGCAACGGCTCCACGGCCTTCCTGCTGCAGGACCCCGAGGTCATCGCCACCGTCAAGGAGTCACAGTCCATCAAGCAGGACCAGTGGAACGTCGCGCCCCTGCTGGTGGGTCCGGGCGGCAAGGCCATCCAGCCTGTCGCTTCGGCTGGCTGGGGCATCGCGGAATCCTCAAAGGCCAAGCCCCAGGCCGTCAAGCTCATCAAGTACTTGGCGCAGGGCGACGCTGCCACCACGTTCAGCAAGGACAACAGCCTGGTCCCCACACTCAAGTCCGCAGCCCAGGATCCCTTCTACAGCACCGGCCCCTGGGCTGCCTACGTAAAGATGACGGAGAACCCGGACAAATACGTTTCCGCGATCCAGCCGCGCAGCGTTTCCTGGTGGACGGAGTGGATCAAGAAGTCCGACGGCGAACTTCAGCGGGTCCTGACAGGGCAGATGTCCACCACCGAGCTGCTGTCCAGCTGGGACAGCTACTGGACAGAAAAGATGAAGGGATAACCTCCGGTGACTCTCGACGTCAAGAAGGCCGCACCGCCCCCATCGGGGCGGAAAGCCGCGCGGCCGGAGCCGGGCAGGGGCAGCTCGTCCAAGAGACGCTTCAACGGCCGGACAGCAATGACCTTGCTGGCCTTCCTGGCTCCGGCCGCGGTGTTCGTGGGGATCTTCACGTACTACCCCATGATCGCCGGCAGCCAGATGGCGTTCCGGAACTGGAACCTGAATGATCTTTCCGATACCTCGTGGATTGGCTTCGGGAACTTCCAGAGCCTGTTCGATGCTCCGGAGTTCGGAACGATCGTCCGCAATACCGTGGTGTGGGTTATCGGCTCGCTGGTCCCGCAGGTAGTCATCGGGTTCGCCGTGGCACTGTTCCTGAAGCGGCGGTTCCGGATGCGCGGGGCGTACCAGGCCATGATCTTCTTCCCCTGGGCGGTCTCCGGCTTTCTCATCGGCATGCTGTTTCGGTGGATGTTCAACGCGGAATTCGGCGTTGTCAATGACCTCCTGATGAAGGCCGGGCTGATCAGTTCGCCCATTCCGTGGTTGTCGGATCCCGGCTTCGCCATGACCGCGATCATCATCGCCAACATCTGGTACGGCGTGACGTTCTTCGCCATCATGATCCTTGCCGCCCTGCAGTCGGTGTCGGACGAGATGTACGAGGCCGCCGCTTTGGATGGTGCAGGCAAGGTTCGGACGTTCTTCAGCATCACGCTGCCGAGCATCTCCACCACGCTGGCGTTGACCATCCTGTTGCGGGTGATTTGGATCTTCAACTTCCCGGACATCATTTTCGCGATGACCGGCGGAGGTCCGGCCGACCAAACGCACATCATCACCACGTACATGATCAAAATTACCCAGGAAGGCGACTACGGCAAGGCGTCCGCCCTGGGATTGATCGTCATGGTCACCCTCATGCTTTTCGCAGCCTTCTACCTCATGGCCGTCCGTTTTCGAAAGGCAGACCGATGATCAACACTCCGACGCTCACGGGCCGCATTTCAAAAGTGGTTTTCCTCAGCCTTTGCCTGATCGTCACTGTCTTTCCGCTGTACTGGATCGTGGTGACGTCCCTCAAGGAACCGGGCGCCATCTACTCGCTGCCCCTGGATTACTGGCCACGGCAGTTGTCCCTGGACAACTATGTCGGGCTTTTCACGAAGTCCGACTTCGGCCAATACATGCTCAACAGCCTGGTGGTGGCGCTGGTTGCGGCGTCGGTGGCGACGCTCATCTCACTGCTCTCCGCGTATGTCCTGGCCCGGTTCCAGTTCTCCGGGCGAGGCGCAGTTCTGGGCGCGTTCCTCATTACACAAATGATCCCGGGGTTCATCGCCCTGGGTCCGCTGTACCTGATGATGACCGATTTCGGCTTGGTGGATTCGAAGACAGGCCTGATCCTGATCTACATCGCCATCTGCATCCCGTTCTGCACCATCATGCTGCGCGGCTTCTTCGAGAACGTCCCCGACGCGTTGGAAGAGGCCGCCATGATCGATGGCTGTTCCAGGCTGGGCGCGCTTTTCAGGGTGATCGTTCCGGTGATGATGCCCGGTATCGCGGCGAGTTTTGTGTTCAACTTCGTCAACTGCTGGAACGAGCTGTTCTTGTCGGTGACCTTGATGAACAGCGACAGCAACAAAACCATCCCGACGGCGTTGGCCGGCTTTATCTCCAGCTTCAACATCGATTGGGGTTCCATGTCCGCTGCCGCGGTGTTGACGGTGGTACCGACGCTGGTGATCTTCGCTTTTGCCAGCAAGTTCATTGTCCAGGGACTGACCGCGGGTTCAGTAAAGGGCTGACGCGAGCGCCGACCGTCGGGCGCCCCTCAAGGCGCCCGACGGCGGTTCACGCCTTTTTCTTGGCCCGCGCCTTTGGCTTGCTGTCGGCTTTGCTGGCGGCAGCGTCGTCGTCGGACGCTTTTTCCTTGCCGCGCTTCTTGTCCAGGCTTCGCTTGAGTGCCTCCATGAGGTCGATGACGTCGCCGCCCTCGCCTTCGCCTTCGACGTTGCCGAAGGTGGCCTCGGTATCGAGCGCCTCGCCCTTTTCCAGCTTGGCTTCGATGAGCGTCTTCAGCTGGGCCTGGTAGTCGTCCGTGTATTCATCGGGATCGAAATCATGGGCCATGGATTCCACCAGGGCGGACGACATTTCCAGTTCCTTGTCGGAGATCTTGATGTCCGTTTCCAGGGACGGGAACTTGGCTTCGCGCACCTCATCACCCCACAGGAGGGCCTGCAGCAGCAGCACGTCACCGCGCACGCGCAGGGCACCCAGTCTGGTTTTCTGGCGGAGCGCGTACTGGACGATCGCGATCCTGTCCGTGTCCTCCAGCGTTTGCCGCAGCAGCATGTAGGCCTTGGGAGACTTGGAATCCGGTTCCAGGAAGTAGCTGCGCTCGTACATGATCGGGTCCAGCTGCTCGGCGGGAATGAACTCCACCACCTCGATTTCGCGGCTGTTTTCCTCAGGCAGGGACTTCAACTCGGCGGCGGTGAGGACCACCGTGCGGCCTTCTTCCTCGTAGGCCTTGTCAATATCCTCGTAAGCAACAACTTCACTGCAAATTTCGCATTTGCGCTGGTACCGAATGCGCCCGCCGTCCTTATTGTGGACTTGGTGCAGGCCAATATCGTGATCCTCCGTGGCACTGTATAGCTTCACTGGTACGTTGACCAGACCGAACGCGATAGATCCCTTCCATATAGCCCTCATGCACCCAGTCAACAGCACAACACAGCGGAGGAGAAGAGGTGGCAGGCAAGCAGCAGGAGCGGGTGAACGTGGAAGGCCACGAACTCACCCTCACCAACCTGGGCAAAATCATCTACCCGGAAACCGGGACCACCAAGGCTGAGGTCCTTGAGTACTACGCCACCGTGGCCCCTTTCCTCATCCCCGCTGCGGCCAACAGGCCGGTGACGCGCAAACGCTGGGTCAACGGCGTGGGCACGGCCGAACATCCCGGTGAGGTGTTCTTCCAGAAGAACCTGGAGGACTCCGCACCACGCTGGATTCCCCGGGCCGCCATCCAGCATTCGGACCACATCAACGTCTATCCCATGGTGAACAACCTGGCGACCCTCACGTGGATGGCGCAGATTGCGTCCCTGGAGATCCACGTCCCGCAGTGGCAGGTGGATGCTTCCGGGAAGCCACTGCGGCCCGACCGCTTTGTGTTGGACCTCGATCCAGGCCCCGGCGCGGGCCTGCCGGAGTGCGTGGAAGTTGCCATGCTGGCACGCTCCATCCTGCAGGACATGGGGATGGAGCCCGTCCCTGTTACCAGCGGGAGCAAAGGCATCCATCTGTATACGGGGCTGGACGGCACCCTGAAGTCCGAGCAAGTCTCCGCTTTCGCCCACGAGCTCGCGCGGGCGCTGGAAACGGACCACCCCGATCTCGTGGTCAGCGACATGAAGAAGTCCCTGCGCAAGGGCAAGGTCCTGGTGGACTGGAGCCAGAACAGCGGGAACAAGACCACCATCGTCCCGTACTCGCTGCGCGGCCGCGCCTTTCCAACCGTTGCCGCGCCGCGCACGTGGCAGGAACTTGGGGACCCTGACCTGGACCACCTTGACTACACGGAAGTGATGGAGCGGGTCAGCACGGGCGAGGACCACTTCGCCCCCATTTCGGAACGGCACCTGCCGCCCCACACCGAGGACGGGAACGACGACGGCGGTACTCCCGGCAGGTCGGCCGGCGCCCGCGAGCGCGCGGTGACGGTCGAGAACCGTCTCGCCAAGTACGTCGGGATGCGCGATCCGGAGAAAACCCCGGAGCCGTTCCCGTCGTCGTCGGCTGCTTCGACACCGGTGTCCAACGGAACGTCAGCCGGGCAGCCCAAACCCGGCGACCCGGCACCGCCCGGTGGCATCTTCGTGATCCAGGAGCATCATGCACGCCGGTACCACCTGGACCTGCGGCTGGAACACAACGGCGTACTGGCTTCTTGGGCTCTCCCGCGCGGAGTCCCGGAAACGCCGGACCGGAACAACCTGGCCGTCCATACGGAGGACCACCCGATGGAGTACGCAACCTTCGCTGGAGTGATTCCGAAGGGTGAGTACGGGGCCGGGACCATGACCATTTGGGACCGCGGCGAGTTCACGTGCGAGAAGTGGCGCGATGACAAGGAGGTCATCGCGACGCTCACGGGCGAGCCCGGCGGTGGTCTCGGCGGGACTAAGCGGTTGGCCCTGATCAATACGGGTGACCGATGGCTGATCCACCTGATGAAGGAGCAGCCGGGCGGCAAGCGGAGCGTCAAAGCAACGCCTGCTGCCAAGCCTGCTGCCACGCCGCGTGAACCGGAGCCGCAACCCATGCGCGATTACGCCCCCATGCTGGCTACCTCCGGAACAACCGCCGATCTCCGCGGCGGCAACTGGCTCTATGAACTCAAATGGGATGGCATCCGGGCCATCATCACCGGAACCGAGGGGAGGATCCGGCTGATGAGCCGCAACGGGAACGACCTCACGGCCACCTACCCCGAGCTCACCGACCGCGTCTGCTGGCCCGATGGCGATTTTGTGGCCGACGGCGAAATCGTCGCCTTGGGCAAGGGCTCCCGGCCGGACTTTGGCCGGCTGCAATTGCGCATGAACCTGGTCAAGGCCGCCGACATCGAGCGGGCACGGGCCTCGGTTCCGGTACAGCTGATGCTCTTTGATCTGCTGTACGACGCCGGCACGGATTTGAGCGGGCTGCCTCTGCTTGAGCGGCGCAAGAAGCTGGATGCGTTCGTGGAGCGCTTGCCCGGTGGATGCCCGCTCCATGTGTCAGCGGTGCTGGACCACGACGTCGAGGACCTCATGACCAGCGCGGCCGATCTGGGCTTGGAGGGGGTCATGGCCAAGAAGGCCGACAGCCGTTACACCGTTGGTCGTCGCAGCGGGTCGTGGATCAAGCTCAAGCTGGAGCAAAGCCAGGAAGTGGTGGTGGGCGGTTGGCGCCCGGGAGCCGGGGCCCGGAGCGGGACTTTCGGGGCTTTGCTCCTGGGCATTCCCGACGGCGATGCCTTGCACTATGTAGGCAGGGTGGGCACGGGGTTTAAGGACTGGCAGCTGCGGGAGATCATGGACCGGCTGGAACCGCTGGCGGTGGACGCTTCGCCTTTTAAGGACATTCCGAGGGAGGACGCCGCCGGTGCGCGCTGGGTCAGACCTGAGCTGGTGGCCGAGGTGACTTTCGGTAACTGGACTGGTCCTGGCAGACTGCGTCATCCCGTGTGGCGGGGTTGGCGCCCGGACAAGTCCCCTTCCGACGTCACCCAGCCCAACTAGGGGACAGCTAACGCTCCTACGAGGCCTCAGTAGTGCGTTTGCTGTCCCCCAGTTGGGCTGGCGGGGTGTCGGTTGGGTGCGGTGACGGGTTAGGACGAGTGCGGCATCTGCGGACGGCTGGTCCGGTGGATTGCCGTTACCGCCGCACCCTGGCCCATGCGGCCGTGGGCTTGGTCGCGGTCCTTCGGGTGCCGGCGTTTGCCGTTGCCGTCCGGCCATTGATTGCCTTGGTCCGCTCCCAAAGCCAGGGGCATGCCTGTTGTCTCGGGCATCGGTGCCATGTCCATGGACTCCACCAAGTGGCTTGCAACCTCAGGATCGATGCCCTCAGCGTTGTGATTCGCAGTCATGGTTCTTCCTTTCCAGTGCGCCTGTTTTCCTATGGGCCTGTCCGCCGGAGTTACCAACGGACCTTCTTCTCGGTCTTGGCCATCTTGCCGCTGGCAGCGGTGGGCTTGTGCCCCTTGCCGGTGCTTTGCCAGCCGGCCGGAGCGCCGCCGCCCGACTTCCTGGCGAGCATTGCCCGTTGGGCGTCAGTGAGCTTGGACTTGATGCCGCCGGAGGCGGACAGCTTGTTGTCATCTGAAGGGTTGGCAGTCATATGGACTCCTAAAAATGTGTGAGTCCTGATGAGACACGTATCCCGTGACACTTGTTTCAAAAAAAGGCGTCGACAACGGGAACGGCGTGGAGGCAAGCCTCAACAGGCGTGGATTTTTGTCATCTGAAACGCAGCTGCATGCTCAAGGTACGAGCACGGCTGGTCTACTCAAAAATCAGTGTTCCCATGCGTCATACCCTAACCATCATCCTGCACATTTGTGAACCCCTCGATTAGCATGGCTCTCGTGAGCCCGAGCAGGTTGATCGTCGCCGCCCTTCGCGATGCCGGCTGTGTTTTCGCCGAGGACGAGGCCCGGCTCCTGATCGACGCTGCCGCCCATCCGGACGAACTGGACCGCATGGTAGCCCTGAGGGTGGGCGGTCTGCCGCTGGAACACATCCTCGGCTGGGTGGACTTCTGCGGGACACGCATGGCTGTTGCCCCGGGCGTCTTCGTGCCGCGGCGTCGCACGGAGTTCTTGGTGCGACAGGCGGCGTTAACCGCCAAAACGGGTGCCGTCGTCGTCGACCTCTGCTGCGGCTCCGGCGCCATAGGTGCCGCACTTTACGATCTTCTGGGCGGTTGCGAACTCCACGCGGCCGACATCGACCCCGCCGCGGTTGCGTGCGCGCAACGGAACCTGGGGCCTCGTGGGGGCACTGCGTACCTGGGCGATCTCTTCACGCCGCTCCCCCGCCGGCTGCTGGGACGGGTCGACGTGCTCCTGGTCAATGCACCGTACGTCCCCACGGATTCCATCAGCCTGATGCCGCCGGAAGCGCGGGTCTACGAGCCGGTGGCAGCGCTCGACGGCGGCACTGACGGTTTGGGTGTCCAGCGTCGCGTTGCGCTGGGGGCACCTCCGTGGTTGTCGCCGGGTGGGCTGCTTCTGATGGAAACCTCCCGGCAACAGGCCACCGCGACGGCGGGGCTCCTGGCACGGGCCGGGCTGACTGCGGACGTGGTGACGGACCCGGATCTGGATGCCACACTGGTGGTAGGCGGTCACTGAGGGCCGTACTGGATTCGTCACTTTCAGGGCCGGGGTTGGGCCCGTTACGTGGGCATAGCTAAACAATTTGGTAACAACGTGCTTCGCGGGGCAAAAACTGCAGGACATCCGCGTACTTGCAGGGCAAAAGCCGGTAATGAGATGCAACACACCTAGGCAATTTGCACCCCTGGGAGGGCCAAAAATCGGATCTCAACTCGGGTTTCAGGCCCAAACCGCGTAAAATTGAAACCCTGCCCAGAGCGGGGCAGCAGAAGTCGCAAGCAAATGACCTCCCTAGGAGAAGCCCAAATGCCCACAGACCAAAGCAACACCGTCTCTCCGGATGGCGCAAGGAACGCCTCCGGAAACACAGTATCGGCAGGCCACACCCCGGCCGCCACCAACGCATCAAAGAACGCAGCGAAGAAAGCGAAGCTCCGCCCGAAGCGCCGGTTGAAAGAATCGGACGTCAACGTGGTGGACAAGCCGATGCTGCGCAAAGCACTCGGCGGAACCATCGTCGGCAACACCATGGAATGGTACGACGTCGGTGTCTTCGGCTACCTCATCACCACCATGGGTCCTGTCTTCCTGCCCGAGGCGGACAAGTCGGTCCAGACACTCTTCCTCCTGGGCACTTTCGCCGCGACCTTCATCGCACGCCCCCTCGGCGGCGTCGTGTTCGGTTGGCTCGGCGATAAGGTGGGCCGCCAGAAGGTGCTCGCCGCAACACTGATGCTGATGGCGGCAAGTACGTTCGCCGTCGGCCTTCTTCCCGGCTATGCGCAGATCGGCATCTGGGCCGCCGCATTGCTGGTGATCCTGAAGCTCGTCCAGGGCTTCTCCACCGGAGGTGAGTACGCCGGTGCCACAACGTTCGTGAGCGAGTACGCGCCGGACAAGCGCCGTGGCTACTTCGCGAGCTTCCTTGATATGGGCAGCTACATTGGCTTCGCCCTGGGTGCTGCCCTGGTATCGATCCTGCAGCTCACCCTTGGACAGGCTGCCATGGAGGAGTGGGGCTGGAGGCTTCCGTTCCTGATCGCCGGTCCCCTGGGCCTGATCGCTGTGTACTTCCGTAGCAAGATCGAGGAATCCCCCCAATTCCAGGCCGCCCTGGACGCGCAGGAAGCAAGCGCCAAGGACGCAGCGTCCCACGATGCCGCTGTCGCCAAGGGTCCTGTCGGCATCATCAAGGCTTACTGGCGCCAGATTGTGCTGGCCATGATCCTGGCTGCTGCTGCCAACACTGTCGGCTACGCACTGACCTCCTACATGCCGACGTATCTCACGGATTCCAAGGGTTACGACCCCGTACACGGCACCCTGCTGACCATCCCGGTCCTGGTGATCATGGCCGTGTGCATCCCGCTGACAGGCAAGCTCTCGGACCGTATCGGCCGTCGTCCGGTCCTGTGGATCGGCGCAGGCAGCACTGTCCTGTTCGCAGTCCCGGCCTTCATGCTCATCGGCATCGGCGAGATTTGGTCCACGCTGGCAGGCCTGGCCCTGGTGGCGTTCCCGGTGACGTTCTACGTTGCGAACCTCGCGTCGGCCCTGCCCGCGCTGTTCCCGACGTCCAGCCGCTACGGCGGAATGGGCATCGCCTACAACTTCTCCGTGGCGATCTTCGGTGGAACCACGCCGTTCATCGTCCAGGGCCTGATCGAGGCTACAGGCAACGACATGATGCCCGCGTACTACCTGATGGCAACGTCAATCGTGGGCGCCATCGCCATCTATTTCCTGCGCGAATCGGCCCAGCGCCCACTGCCGGGCTCCATGCCCAGCGTGGATACACCGGCCGAAGCCCGCGAACTCGTGGAAACGCAGGACACCAACCCGCTCATCAATCTGGAAGAGATGCCGTTCGACGGCCAGCCCATCGATGACGCCGTGTTCGGCTCAGGCAAGAAGGACATGACTCCCGCGTAGGAACCGTTTGCCTGCAACTTCTGCGCAGCGACGCTTACCCAAGCGACACGGATAGTTCGCGGCAGTCCGCCGCCCACTGTAGCCACCAGCCCCAAGGCGCTCTCCTTGGTGTTGGTGGCTACGGGCGTTAAGACCGCAGCTGGGCCGCGACAGCCTCACCGATGATCCGCGCGCCATCGGGGAAGCGGCCCGGGTTCGGCCCGGCGTAGTTGAGCCTGATGTAGGGCCCTTCCGGTTCCGCGGGAAACCACTCGGATCCGGCGGCGATCAGCACGCCGGCAGCCTCGCAATCCTTGGTGAGCCGGTCGACGTCGAACCCGTCCGGCATCCGCAACCACAGGTTCAAGCCGCCCTTGGGCAGGTGGCTGAGGTGCGCCTGCGGGACGAACTCCTGGAGGCTGGTGACGAGCAGGTCGCGTCGCGACTGCAACTGGTGGCTGAGTCCGCGGAGGTGCGTTTGCCACCCGGGCTGCGTGACGACGTCGAGCGCCGCCGCCTGCAGCAGGCCGCTGACGTACATCGACTCCGCCGCCTGGGCACCCATGATCCGTTCACGCGCAGGACCGCGCGCGATGATCGCGGCGATGCGGATGGAGGGCGAGACACTCTTGGTCAAGGAGCGGATGTAGACCACGTGCCCCGAGTCGTCCTTGGCGGCAAGCGGAACCGACGGCGAGGTGATGCCGAAATCGTGCGCCCAGTCGTCCTCCACAAGAAAGGCGCCGTGCCGCTGGACGATCCGCAGCACCTCCTCACCGCGCTCCGCTGACCATTGGGCTCCGGTGGGATTCGCGAAGTTGGGCTGGGCGTAGAACAGCCGGGCGCCCGATTCCTCGAATGCCCTGTCCAGTTCGTCCGGATCGGGGCCCTCCGGTCCGCTGGGAACCGGGATCACGTTCACGCCCGCCTGCCCAGCTGCCAGCAGCGCACCCCAATAGCTTGGCGACTCCACGAGCAACGGCTGGCCGTGCCCCACCAAGCCGCGGAAGATGGAGCTGAGTCCGCTTTGGCTCCCGGGAAGTACGACGACGTCGCTCGGCTGGGGCGGCGTGACGCCCACCGGCGTCGAGGTACTGAGCTCGTGCGCGAACCAGGATTGCAGTTCCGGAATGCCCCGCGCCGGCGGCCGAGATAAGGCGGCGTCACCCCGTGCTGCCCGGGTCAGTGCTGCGCGGACCAACCTTTCCGGGAGGAGCTCGCGGTCCGGATAACCGGAATGAAAGGCGATGACGTCATTGGATGCACTGCGCATGGCGGCGGAGTTCAGGGGCCTGGCAGCCTGGGCCGAACGAAGGGCCGCAGTCTGCCAGCCGTAGTCGGAGGGCCGTGCGGTGCGGTAGGCGCGGACAAAGGTCCCCACGCCTGGACGGCTCTCGATCAGGCCTTGAGCCGTCAGGGTCCGCAGCGCCTTTTGGACCGTGACAGGACTTGCCTGGTATTCGGCCACGAGTTGCCGGGTGGATGGCAGCTTCGCTCCCGGAGCAGCGCCCGCGATCCATTCTTTTACTCGCAGGACGATCCGGGAACTGCTATCGTTGTTCATGAGTCACAATAGTAGCGCTACTCTAATTTCACAGCCAGTGGTATCTGCTCGTACCTCCAGCGGCGTTTGGTGGGGCCTCCTCGGTGTCGTTGCCTTCTCCTTCACTGTCCCGCTCACGCGCGTGGCTGTGGAGGGTATGTCGCCCCTGTTCATTGGCGCGGGTCGGGCAGTGGCTGCTGCCGTGCTCGCGGCCCTGGCCTTGGGGTTGACGCGTCAGCGCTTTCCCCGCGGCGTCCAGTGGTTCAGGCTGGCCGTCGTGGCGGGCGGTATCGTTGCTGGATTCCCCTTGCTGACCACCTTCGCCCTGACCAGCACGTCCGCCAGCCATGGCGCCGTCGTGATCGCGCTACTGCCTGCGGCCACCGCGACGATAGCGGTGATCCGTGGAAGGGAACGCCCACGGCCCTTGTTCTGGATTCTCACCGCCGTGGGAGTTGCGGCCGCATTGATCTTCGCCTTGGTCCAATCAGGCGGTTTCGGTTCGCTCCACTGGGCTGATCTGCTGCTGCTCGGAGCCGTACTCGCAGCTGCCATCGGCTACGCGGAGGGCGGCTTGCTGGCCCGTGAGCTGGGCGCCTGGCAGACCATCTCCTGGGCGTTGATCGTCGCCTCACCCCTGATGATTGTCCTGACGCTGGCAGCGCTTGCTTCCGGGCTGCCCCAGGCATCCCCCGTCCAATGGTTGTCCTTCGCTTACCTCGGAGCGGTGAGCATGTTCCTGGGATTCTTTGCCTGGTATCACGGACTTGCGATCGGACCCATGGCGCAGGTCAGCCAAATCCAACTGGTCCAGCCCGTCATGACCATCGCCTGGGCCGGCCTCCTGCTGGGCGAGCCGATGACCTGGACCACTGTCGTGGGCGGGCTGGCCGTGATCCTCTGCGCAGGCGCCGCAGTCCGCGTCCGGCTCAACCCGCCGTCGAAGTCCTGAAGCGAAACCTGAAAGGAAGAGAGCAATGTACACCCCAGCGCATTTCGCCGCCTCTGACGAAGCCCTCACAGGCCTTCTTACCCACAGCGGCGCCGCCAACCTGGTCACCATGTCTCCAGACGGCTTGCTCGCCACCCTTCTGCCGTTCGTCTACGAACCGTCAGTGGGTGGGCACGGCGCCCTGCAAGCACACATGGCCCGCAACAATACCCAGTGGTCCTCCCCCGTTTCAGGTGAGGCACTGATGATCGTCCAGGGGGAGGACGCCTACATTTCGCCGTCGTGGTACGCCTCCAAGGCAGAACACGGCCGGGTGGTGCCAACCTGGAACTACTCCACGGCGCACGTCTACGGCGAGCTTGTTGTCCACGACGACGCCGACTGGCTGGGCAGGCACGTCCGTCGCCTCTCGGATCAGCACGAGTCCGGCATGGACCAGCCGTGGTCCGTCGATGAAGCACCCGGGCGGTTCATCGCCGGCCAGCTGAGGGCGATTGTCGGCGTCGAACTTGTGATTACCCGGGTGGAGGCCAAGACGAAACTCAGCCAGAACCGCACCTCGGCCGACGTCGATGGCGTCATCGCCGGACTCCGCGCTGCAGGTAAGCCTGCGAGCGCAGCGGATGTGGAAGGCGCCCGGACCTCGTAGACTCGGCGCATGCGTGACGAAGCTGCCGAAACCCGTGGCCCCACGGGATCCATCCACCACTTGGAGATCTGGGTGCCCATCCTTGAGCGCGCCAAGGAGGAGTGGGGTTGGCTCCTGGGGCAGCTCGGCTACGAACCGTTCCAGGAGTGGCCCACGGGGTGCAGCTGGAAGCTCGATGGAATGTACGTGGTGGTGGAGCAAACCGATGCCATCACAGGCACGGCCCATCGGCGGACCGATCCCGGCGTCAACCACGTGGCGTTCCATGCAGGCACCCGCGAGGACGTGGACAGGATCCGGGCGCTCGGCGCGGATGCGGGCTGGTACGAGATGTTCGAGTCGAAGTACCCGCACGCAGGCGGACCGGACCACTACGCCGCGTACCTGCTGAACACTGACAGCTACGAGGTTGAACTGGTAGCTGACTAGCGGGCGCGGCCAAACTGCTAGGTCGGGGGAACAGCCGGACGCCACATGGCCACCCTCGGCCAACGGGTCAGCCCGAGCTCAGCCTCGTGTTCCATCAGGCGGGCCAGCTCCGGACCCCAGCTGCCGGCGTCGAGTACTTCGAACCCAAGGCGGCGGTAGTACGGGGCATTCCACGGCACGTCCCGGAAGGTACTGAGGGTCTGGCGATGCATCCCGTGCCCCCGGGCCCAAACCCGCGCGGCGTGCAGCATCTCACGGCCCAGCCCTTGATGCGCATGGTCCGGGTGGACGCTGACCTGCTCCACGTGGCCTTGCCCATCGACGACGTCGGCCAACAAGTACGCCACCGGATAATCCAGCCCGTCCACGGACACCCAGGCCCGGCCGGCGGCGGCGTAGCTGTTCAGCTCCTCGACGGACAGCGGCTCGTCGTCGGCGACCGAATCCATCCCCAACGTCCGGAATGCCTCGCCAGCGGCGCGTTCGATCTCCTGCAGGATCACCAGATCGTCAGCGTACGCGAGCCTGATCATGGCCGTGCGTCCAACGTCGGTGGCGCTTGGGCCACCAGGAATTCATTGCGCTTTTCGATCAGGTTCTGAAGGTAGCGGCCCAGGACCAGCTTCTCCACGAGGCGGCCCAGCGGACCAAAGGGAGCGGCAAATTCCACAGTGTCCACCATGAGCGTCCCGGTGCCATCGGGCCGGAACTCATGGGTATGGCGGAGGTACTTGAAAGGGCCCTTCACCTGCTCATCTGTGAACGACGCCGGAGCCTCCATCCGCACGATCCTGCTGGTCATGCGGAATCGGACGCCCAGGTGCCAGGCCTGCCAGGTGACAGTTTCACCTTCCGAGATGAGGCCCGTGGTGGTCCCGGCGATGGCCTTTTCACGGCTCTTGGTCATCGAACCGACGTGGGCATCGATGTTCCTCGACAGGTCGAACAGCTCCTGCGGCGGCATGCTGGAACGGGTACGGCAGACAAAAACAACGGGCATACCTCGATTTTCCCAGACCTGCCCCATTTCAGGGTTTCCGGACTCACTACGGGTTGTGACCGGGCTTATGGCGGCGCGGCTGGCTGCCCTGATAACTTCGAAAAACAAACCCTGAACGATTGGTGGTGTCCGCCCGTGCCCGCACTCCTGAGGCATGCCCGCGAACTCCACAGGCTTGGTCCGGCAAACAACGACCGCCTGTCAGCCGTCCGCGTCGCGCTGAGCGTTGCGCTGCCGGGGCTTTTCCTGATTCTTCTCGGCCGCCCCGAGCTCATGCTGTATGCCGTCTTTGGCGCCCTGACGGGGATGTACGGCCGCAACGAAAGCCACCAACTCCGGCTCAAGCACCAGGCCCAGGCCGCGCTGATACTGGTTGGCGGCCTGACCATTGGCGTGTTCCTTTCGGTCAACCACATCCACTCGTGGTGGTTGGTGCTGGTTGCCACCCTGTTCGCCGGTGCGGGGTCCTTGTATTCGGACCGGGTGCGCCTGAAACCGATCGGGCCATTCTTCGGCATCCTGGCCTTGGGCGCCTGCGCTTCGGTCCCCACCAGCGTCCCGTTCACGACGGCGGTACTCGTCGGAGCGGCGTCGGCCGCCTTTTCGATGCTGGTTGGTTTTGTCGGCTGGTTCCGGCGCCGCATCTGGGTACCCGGAGCTGGCAGGGATCTTCCTGCCCTCCGGGGTCCGCTTCGAACAGCCGCCCTTGTCCATGCAGCCCGTTACTCCCTTGCGGTGGGTTTGGCTGGCGCCATTGGCGTGCTCAGCGGAAGCGGACACCCGCACTGGGCCATGGCTGCAGCAGCCGTCCCGCTCGCCGGGGCAGACCTCCCAAGCCGGGTCCACCGCGGTATCCACCGCATCGTGGGGACGTTCCTCGGGTTGGTGGTGGTCGCCGTCGTGCTTTTCCCCTCTCCGTTGTCTCCGCTGCAGTACTTTCCGGGCAACGGCGCCGTGGTCCTTGCGGTGGTGGTGATGCTGTGCCAGTTCCCCACGGAGTTGTTCATGGCCCGGCACTACGGGTGGGCGATGGTGTTCTTCACTCCGGTGGTCCTGCTGATCGCCCAGCTTGCCGCCCCGATGGATCCGGGTGTGCTGGTGATGGAGCGTGCCATCGAGACCTTTGTGGGTGCCGTGGTGGGGATTGCGGTGGCCATGGTGGTTCAGCGGCGCCGTTGAGCGCCTGAAACCCGGACACCTGGGCCATACTGGTTCAATGCAGGCGACGACTGTCCTTGTCGAAGGCGAAAGCGACCGCCTGGCGGTCGAGGTGCTCGCCCGTCAATGCGGCCATGACCTGCACGCCGAGCGGGTAACGGTGGTGCCCATGGGAGGTGCTACCAGCATCGTCCGTTTTCTGGCGCACTATGGCCCGGCCGGCGCGAATCACAGGCTCCTTGGGCTTTGCGACGAGGGCGAGTCCCGCGGTATTGCCCGTGCGCTGGCCCGCGCCGGAGTAGGTTCGGGACCCTTGGACGAACTCGGCTTCTACGTTTGCCGGGCCGATCTGGAGGACGAACTGATCCGCAGCCTGGGCATCGAGGCCGTGCTGGGTGTAATCGAAGCCCAGGGCGAGCTCGCGTCGTTCCGGCTCCTCCAACGCCAGCCCTCCCAGCGTGGGCATCCGGTTCCTGCACAGCTGCGCCGCTTCTTCGGTGGCCGCAGCGGCAACAAGATCCGCTACGCACCCCTGCTGGTGTCCGCTGTGCCCGCGGGGCAGGCGCCGGAGCCACTCGCGCGGCTTGTTGAAGCCTTCGCGTGTGGGAGTTAGGGCTCCAGGGGTCGGCGCGGAGGTCCCGACGTCAGCTTGGCCGGTAAGACCCGTGCGAATAAGCTAACCACTTTGTAGCGTTTGGTGGGGATGGACACGCCCTTGCCCTTGGCGTTGTCCTCCAGGCCCTCGCGGACCACCCGTTCGGCAGTCAACCACAGGAAACGCGGGGCCACGGTCTTGTCCATGCCCATGCGGTCGTGGAACTCGGTGTGGGTGAAGCCCGGGCAAACGGCGGTGACCTGGACCCCCGACTTCGCGAACGTGATGTTGGCCCAACGGCTGAAGGTTACCTGCCACGCTTTCGCCGCCGAATAGGTCCCCCGGTTCGCAAACGCGGCCACGCTGGCCACGCTGATGATCCGGCCTTTTCCGCGGGCCAGCATCACTTCCAGCGCAGCGTGGGACAACTCCATGGGCGTCTGGACGTGGAGGCGCAAGTGGCGGCGTTCCTCGTCCAGATCGTTGTTCTCGAAGGACTTCAAGAGTCCGATGCCCGCGTTGTTGACCAGCACGTCGACGGGTCGGCCTGCGTCCCTGAGACGGTCGGCGACCGCTGAGACCCCGACGTCGGTGGTCAGGTCCGCGGACAGCACCTCCGCCGAGATACTGAAGTCGCGTTCAAGTTCCTCGGCTTTGTCCTTAAGTCGCTGCCCGTCGCGGGCCACCAGGACCAGGTGGTGCCCGGATTCGGCCAGTTGACGGGCGAACTCGGCACCAAGCCCGGCAGTTGCTCCCGTTACCAGGGCAGTCAGTTCATTGGCTCGAGTGGTCATGCGCCTAGACTAACCCCCTCCCCCTCTCGCCACGCACCCCCCGCACCCCCTCGCCAGGTGGATGCTAGGCGAACTTGGCCAAGGGGTTGGCGAGGCGGCCGGCCATTTGGAGACCTCCCGAAGGATCCGAAATGTCCAGCATCTGTTGGTTGTTCCGGAGCTGCAGCCGGTTGAGGCAGGACAACTCAAAGTCCGCAGCGAAGAGATCGTGCATGGCGAACTGGTCCGCAAGCTCCGGGTGGCGCTTCTGGTACTCCCGCAGTACCGATGCAGCTGTTCCCCAGAACTCGTCTTCGTGCAGTGTTCCGTCCTCAACGAGGATCGCTGACAGGAATCGGAAGATGCAGTCGAACACGTCGGTGAAGATGGCCAGGACCATTTCTTCGGCCGGGATCTCGGCCTTGATCCGGGAGACGTCCTCCGGGAGCTCAAGCCTGTCCCCCATCACGACGATTTCCTCGGCGATGTCCTTCATGATGGCCCGGACAGGAACACCGTCCTCAAGGATCAGGATGACGTTCTCGCCATGTGGCATGAAGGCGAGCTCGTACTCGTAGAGGCAATGGACCAGGGGAACGAGGTAAGCCTCGAAGTAGCGGCGCAGCCACTCGGTGGGCTTGAGTCCGGAGCGGGCGATCAATGCGGAGACAACGGAGGCCCCGGACTGGTCGACGTGCAGCAGCGACGCCATGGTGGCCAACTGTTGCCCGTCCTTGAGCAAGGGCAGCGGACTTTCCCTCCACAAGGCAGAGAGCATCTTCCGGTACGGAGAGCCCTTCGCGGACGCTGCCTCGTAGTAGTGGTTGTGGTAGCCGATGGCCGCAGTTTCACGGATCATGACCAGGCCCCGGTTCTGGAGCTCCTGGTCATTTCCGATCAGTTCCTGCAGCCAATCGTTGATGGCCGGCGTTGCTTTCATGTACTGGGGCGAGAGTCCCCGCATGAAACCCATGTTCAGCACCGACATCGCCGTCTTCACGTAGGCCTTCTCGGGCGAGATGGTATTGAAGAACGTACGGATGGACTGCTGCGCCTGGTAATCGTCCTCTCCTGTACCCAAATGGACGATGTGGCGTTGGGCGATCTCTGCGGCGAACGTCACTGTGAGCTTGTTGTCCCACTGCCAGGGATGGACTGGCATCAGGAGGTAGTCCTCCGGGTCCAGCCCTGACGCGGAGAGCTCCGCGTGGAACCACGCCAAAGTTGCCGGGCCCAGTTCGGCCTCAAAGTGGGTGCGGTAATCCAGCCCTGCGCTGGAGGTAAAGACGGCTTTCGAGCGGTGCACCGCGACCCACTGCAACTTCACCGTTGCCCCCGTTTCCGGCGCGAACGCGTGGTAATCCGCGATGCCAAAGCCAAGCCGGCCATTGTTGGCTACAAAGCACGGGTGGCCTTCGGTCATGCTGTGCTCGATCGCTTGGAAGTCCGCCGCGCGGTCCTCCCCTTTGGTCACCCCTGCCACCAATTCGGCAGAGCTGAAGGGCTTGGCCTGCTTGTAGGCGTGGCTGGCCAGGGTGCTGCTGATTTCCTCGAGATAAACGGGCAGCATCTCCTGTTTGATGCCGAGGGCCTCCTGGAATTCCGCCATGAAATCCAAGGCATCAACCGGCATTTCCTCGCCGTCCCGCAGGCGCGCAATGGACTCTGCCGAGACCGACCAATGCTCAAGTTGCAGCACGCGGGCACGGAAACGGTACTCCACGGTGTCGTCGTCGCTGACGATCTTGTACAGGCCCACGCCATCCTCGTCCCGAACCAATTCGGGGACCAGAATGCGCTCGTGCGAGAACTCGGCGATCGCCTTTCGCACCAGGTGCCGGTTGGCATTAGCCCAACGTTCCGGGGTCAGGTGGGCTACGGGTGCCGCCGCTTCATGGACGGGTGTTTCAATGCTTGTGGTCACAGGAGTTCTCCTCTGGTCGCCGCGGCGGGCGCGGCGAGAATTGGGGTCAGGGTGGCCAGGAAATCTGCTCTGGTGCAGAAGCTCAGGAGGGCCTTCTTGTGGTCTTCGGCAGGATCGACGGCGGGAAGTGTCACCACGCCATGCGGCCGGAAACCCACCTTTTCGTTGAGCACATGGATCTTGTGGTTCCGGGCGTCAGGCTCGACGACGACCCGCCGGGTTGCGGGGTCGGCGAACAGTTCGGTCATGACTTCCTGCATGACGGCGGTGGTGTAGCCCGGTTGCGGGTCGCCGCCGGGTGGGGACACCAGGAGGTGCATGCCGACGTCGCCCGGCCGGACCTCGTAAACGTCCGCCAACGGCGACGATTCCGGAAGGTACCGCTCCATCAGGAAGGTGGGGACGCCGTCGTCGAGACCCAGGAAAGCCTGGTGGTGACCAGAGGCCGCGATGTTTGAGTATTCCTCAACAACGTCCTGCTCCGTGGAGGAAACCATGCCCCAAAAGCGCGCGTACTCCTGGCTTACCCAGCTGTGGAGGACTGGTGTGTCGGCCACTGGATCTACGGGTCGGAAGGTGAAGCTCATACTGCTGCTCCTGCGGTTTCGACTGCCACGGCGGCGGGCGCCCCGAACTGCTGGAAGGCGATGCTGCGCTCGATCGGGTAGACCTCGCGGCCGGTGATTTCGCGCAGGATCACGGAGTTCCGGTAGGCGGCCATGCCGAGGTCCGGGGTGACGAAACCGTGGGTGTGCAGTTCGGCGTTCTGGACGAAGATTTCCCCGCGTTCGACGCCGGTTCCATAGTTGCGTTCGACGTCGAAGCGGCCCTTGGCGTCGCGGCGGATGCGATCCTGGATGCCTCCCAGGAAGGCTGGCTCTTTGTAGCTGTAACCGGTCGCCAGCACCACGGCTTCGGACTGCAGGCTGTAATCGCGGCCGTGCTCTTCATGGTGCAGTTGCAGGGTGTGGGTGCCCGTGGCAGGGTCCCACTCGGCAGCCGTCAGCGATGAGTGGGTGTGCAGCTGCGTGTCCACCATGCCGGGGAGGCTCTTAGTGTAGAGGAGATCGTAGATGTCGTCGATCAGGTCCGAGTTGATGCCCTTGTACAGGTTCTTCTGGCTCTTGATCAAGGAATCGCGCTGCTCGCCCGGGAGCGAGTGGAAGTAGTCGACGTACTCCGGCGACGTCATCTCCAGCGTGAGCTTGGTGTACTCCAGGGGGAAGAAGCGCCCGGAACGCGTAACCCAGTTGAGCTGGTACCCGTAGACGTCGATCTCCTGGAGAAGCTCGTAGTAGAGCTCCGCGGCACTCTGTCCGCTGCCCACGATGGTGATGCTGCGCTTGGACTGCAGCTCGCTCTTCCTGGACAGGTAGTCGGCGTTGTGGAGGACCAGTCCCCCGGCTTCGACTATCCCTGCACAGGAGTCCGGAACATAGGGAGAGGTGCCGGTGCCCAGGACCAGGCGGCGGGCACGAAGCACCTCGGCGCCCTCCGGACCTTGCACCGAAAGGCTGTACACACCGTCGTCGTAGCTCACATCCAGCACATCCGTGCTAAAACGAACCGATTCCAGTTGCCCCGCCACCCACTGGCAGTACTGGTTGTACTCGGCGCGCAGCGGGTAGAAGTTCTCGCGGATATAGAAGCGGTACAAGCGGCCGGTCTGCTTCAGGAAGTTCAGGAACGAGAAGGGCGACGTCGGATCTGCCAGCGTCACGAGGTCCGCCATGAAAGGAACCTGCAAGTGCGCCGGCTCAAGCATCATGCCGGGGTGCCAATCGAAGGATTCGCGGCGGTCAAGGAACACGCAGTCCAGGTTTTCCACCGGCTCGCTCAAGGCTGCCAGCCCGAGGTTGAAAGGCCCGACGCCGATACCCGCGACGTCGTAGATCCGGGTGTTGTTGGGGGTGCTCATGCTGCCGCCTCCGTGGTGTTTGCGAGGAGGCTTTCGCCGGTCCTGCGGATGAGTTCGATGATTTCCTGAATGTCCCTTAGGGAGGCCTCGGCGTTGAGGAGGGTGAACTTGAGGTAGTGCCGTCCGGCCACCTTGGTACCGGCCACTACGGCTTCGCCGGAGGCGAAGATGGCGGAGCGGATGGCAGGGTTGAGGGCATCGGCTGTGTCTTCGTCGAGCTTTGTACCGTCCACCAAAGGCCGGTAGCGGAACACCAGGGTGCTCAATTGCGGCGCAGCCGCGAGCTCGAACTCTGCATCGTCGGCAAGCAGCGAGCCCACACGGACCGTCAGGTCAATGGCCTCGTCGAAGAGCGCACCAATGGCATCGGCACCCATGATGCGAAGGGTAAGCCAGAGCTTCAGCGCGTCGAAACGGCGGGTGGTCTGGATGCTCTTGTCCACTTGGTTGGGGATCTCCGCTTTGGCTGCGCTTTCCGGGTTCAGATAGTCGGCGTAATAAGTGACATGGTCGAGCATGGACCCGTTGCTGACCAACACTGCGCTCGAGCTGACGGGCTGGAAGAACGTCTTGTGGAAGTCCACGGTCACGGAATCCGCCAGCTGGATGCCGTCCAGGAGGTGGCTGTACCGGCCGGATACCAACAGGCCTCCGCCGTAGGCTGCGTCCACGTGAAGCCAGGAATCGTAGGCGCGGACCAGCGCTGCAAGCTCGGACAGCGGATCCACCGAGCCGAAGTCGGTGGTCCCGGCAGTTGCCACAACCGCCATGGGGACCAGCCCGGCGTCGTGCGCTTCAGCCAAAGCAGCCGCGAGCGCGGTGGGGTCCATGCGGTGGTCTTCGGCGGTGGGGACGGCGATCACGGCGTCGAAGCCAAGGCCCAGCATGGAGGCGGATTTTTGGATGCTGAAGTGGCTGTCCACGGAGGTGAAAATACGGAGCCGGTCCAGCAGCTGCGGCAGCCGGGCGTCGCCGCTCCCCTTACGCAGCTTGGCGACTGCGTGGTTGCGGGCGATCAGCAGCGCCTGGAAGTTGGACTGGCTGCCGCCCGAGGTGAAGACGCCGTCGGCTTCTGCTGTGAAGCCGATGCGCTCGGCGGTCCAGTCGATGAGCCGGCGTTCGATCATGGTGGCACCGGCGCTTTGGTCCCAGGTGTCCATGGAGGAGTTCACGGCGGAGAGCACGGCTTCGCCCACCAGCGCGGGGATGACCACCGGGCAGTTCAGGTGCGCGGCGTAACGGGAATCGTGGAAGTAGACGGCGTCCTTGAGGTACAGCTCATCAAGCTCTTCCAAGGCAGCGGCGGTGTCCGGAAGCGGGCGGTCGAGGTCCACTGCACCCACTTTCGCCTTGAGCTCTGCATGACCGACGCCGGTAAAGGGCTGGGCGGTCCGCTGGACCTTGGTGGAGACGGCATTGACTCCTTGAAGCACTTGAGCCACGTAGCTGGGCGAATTGCGGGCGTTGAACAGCTGGTTGGTGGCAGCGAGGGCCAGCTCAACTTTGGAACCGAAATCCGGCTCCTGAGCAATCCGTTCTTCGACACTGGGTGACGTCACGACAGCTTCCTTCCGTTTGCGTTGGGGCGCTTGTTAGCAAGGCAAGCCTTACTTAGGTAACCCTTTCCGTCAAACTTTTGTGACCTATTTCGCGTGGAAGGCGGATTCTTGGCTCTCTGGCGCCGGTTCGTGCGTCATTGACTTCCTCTCTGGCGGGTTTGGGTGCACAATTCCGCCCCATTTTGGCCACGGACTGTCCGGCGCTGGCTTCCTGCCATGACCGCGCAAGCGTGGGAGTAGAGTGCAAGGACTATCCCGTCAACGGTTGGGGGCCCCTTGAAAGACCACGTTCACGAGCGGATCGGCTTCCGCGAAATCGACCAGGATGGGAATGCCGTGCAGGCGGTCAGTCCCCATGTACCTGAGACGGATCCGCCACGGACACGCCTGGCCGTGAACCCTTTCATCATTGCCCTCTGGGTCTTGGACACCGGGCTGCTCTGGCTGGGATTCTGGGCCGTATCGACTGCGGCGGCCGGCATGATGGGCCCGCAGCCCTACCAGTCTGCCCAGTCGGCGCAATTTACCTACATGATGCTCTCGAACGCACCCTATGCCCTCCTGGCCGGCATCCTCATCACTGCGGGGCTCTTGTTCTGGCATGCGTACCAATGGCAAAAGAAGCGGTCAGCCAGGCCGTAAATACCTGGTTGGCCGCTTCTCCGTTGTGCGTGCGGGCGTGCCTTACGTTATGTAGCTAGAGCACAGCCGCCCCAAGAACGCATTTGATGTCCTTGGCCGGTTTGGTCACCTCAGCGTTGGCTACCCAGTCCAGCGCCTTGCCGGGCTGGGCGTCGTTGAAGGTTTGTTCCCCGCGGGCAAGAACGGCAGAAGTGCCGGGATCCACCCAACTGACGGTGATCTTCACTGCGCCCTTGGTGCCCGCTGGAGGAGTCACCGTACCCTTGGCGGTGACCTTTCCAGGTGCGGTGTCGCAGGAGGTCATGGTGGTGGCCTGGATGATGCCCGTGCCCGGGTTGGCCGGTTTTGCCTCGCCTGTGGTGGCTGGCTGGGTTGTGGTCGTCGACGGCGGGTTCCCCGCTTGGTTGCTCTCCGGCGATGAGCAAGCGGAGAGCGCTGAAGCTGCCACCAGCACGCCAACAATGCACACGACTGGTTTCTTCATGTGATGGCTCCCTGGATCTTTCGTGATGTGGACATGAACGGACAAATGCGCGGTAACCGGGCGGTTGAACCCGGTTACCGCGCATTCTGCTACCTAGACCTCAGAACGCTTGCGGCGTCCGACGAGGAACAGGAAGACACCCGCACCAACCACCAGTAAGCTGATGGGCAGGACGGTGAGGACAACACCAGTGCTGGCCAGCGACCCTCCGGTATTGCTCTGGGAACCTCCCTGGTTGTTGTCATGGGATCCTCCGGAGTTGCCCGGATCCGACGGCCCAGCCGGCGGGAGGGTCACCACAGCGGTGGCAGGCGGCGTATTCACCGACGGCCCCTTCGGCGGAGTACCTGTGGCAATGGCCGAGTTGGCGACCTTGCCGGCGTTGATGTCGGCCTGGGTGATGGCGTACGTTGCCGTAGCCGTCACCGTCTGGCCGGGCTGCAGGGTCCCTGGGGCTCCTGGCCAGTTGTAGACCAGAGCCGACAGGCCAGGCATACGATCGTTGACCTCAACGTCCTTCAGCGCCACATTCCCGGTGTTCTTTACCGTGAAGTTGTAGGTGATCAGGTCGCCCACATGGGCGGGATCACCGATTGCTGAAGCATCAGCCTTCTTGGTGAACTCCAGTCCAGCGGCAGGGGTCAACGGGGTATCCGTCGTTCCCGGAGGCGGTGTGACCGTAGGGCCAGTGGGAGGAGTTCCCGTGGTGGTCGCCGAGTTGGCCACGTGGCCGGCGTCGATGTCCGCCTGGGTGATGGCGTACGTTGCCGTAGCCGTCACCGTCTGGCCGGGCAACAGGGTTCCCGCGGCACCGGGCCAGGTGTAGCTCAGTGCGGACAGGCCAGCCAGTGGGTCGTCGATGGTGACGTTGCTCAGCGTGACGTTTCCGGTGTTCTTGGCCGTCAACGTGTAGGTGATCTGGTCGCCTACCTTGGACGGCGAGTGAACAGCGGAGGCGTCAGCTGTCTTGGTGAACTCCATGCCTGGAGCCGGAGTCAACGGAGTGTCCGTTTCACCCGGAGAAGGCGTCACCGCAGGACCAGTGGGCGGCGTACCCGTAGTCGTAGCCGAGTTGGCAACGTGACCGGCGTCGATATCCGCCTGGGTGATGGCGTAAGTTGCCGTAGCCGTTACGGTCTCACCGGGCAGCAGGGTTCCTGCAGCACCAGGCCAGACGTAGGTCAAAGCCGAGAGGCCCGCCAGGGGATCGTCAATGACGACGTTCTTCAACGTGACATTGCCGGTGTTCTTGGCCGTCAACGTGTAGGTGATCTTGTCGCCTGCCTTTGACGGATCCTGGAGTGCCGAGGCATCTGCCGACTTGGTGAACGTCATCGCCGGAGCCGGGGTCAACGGGGTGTCCGTCGTTCCCGGAGGAGGCGTCACAGCAGGACCAGTGGGCGGCGTGCCTGTGGTGGTCGCACTGTTGGCCACGTGGCCGGCGTCGATGTCCGCCTGGGTCACTGCATACGTTGCCGTAGCAGTAACGGTCTGGCCCGGAAGCAGCTCGCCGGGGGTGCCCGGCCAGGTGTACGTCAGGGCCGAGAGGCCAGCCAAGGGATCCGTGATGGTGACATTCTTCAGCGTGACGTTGCCGGTGTTCTTGGCCGTGAACGTGTACGTGATCTTGTCGCCGGACATGGTGGGGTTCTTGATGGCAGAAGCATCCGCCGTCTTGGTGAACGTCATGGCCGGAGCCGGGGTCAGCGGAGTGTCCGTCGTTCCCGGAGGAGGCGTCACGGCAGGACCCGCGGGCGGAGTTCCCGTGGTGGTCGCCGAGTTGGCAACATGGCCGGCGTCGATATCTGCCTGGGTCACTGCATACGTTGCCGTAGCAGTGACTGTTTGTCCGGGCAGCAGGGTTCCTGCAGCGCCGGGCCAGACGTAGCTCAATGCCGAGAGGCCAGCCAACGGATCGGTGATGGATACGTTCTTCAGCGACACGTTTCCGGTGTTCTTGGCCGTGAACGTGTACGTGATGATGTCGCCCACCTTGGTGGGGTTCTGAACCGCCGCAGCATCAGCCGTCTTGGTGAACTCCATCGCCGGAGCCGGGGTCAACGGAGTATCCGTTGTTCCCGGAGGCGGCGTTACCGCAGGACCAGTAGGCGGAGTGCCTGTGGTGGTTGCCGAGTTGGCGACATGGCCGGACTCGATATCCGCCTGGGTATCCGCATACGTGGCCGTGGCGGTCACGGTCTGGCCCGGAAGCAGCACTCCTGCTGTGCCCGGCCAGGTGTACGCCAGGGCAGACAGGCCAGCCAGCGGATCCGTGATGGAAACGTTGGTCAGCGTGAGGTTGCCCGTGTTCTTTGCGGAGAACGCGTACGTGATCACGTCGCCCACCTTGGTGGGGTTCTGAACAGCCGAGGCATCAGCTGTCTTGGTGAACTCCATGGCCGGCTTGGGGGTCAACGGAGTGTCCGTCGTTCCCGGAGGAGGCGTCACGGCAGGACCCGTGGGCGGAGTGCCCGTGGTGGTCGCGCTGTTGGCCACGTGACCGGCGTCGATATCCGCCTGCGTGATGGCGTATGTCGCCGTGGCGGTCACGGTCTGTCCCGGAAGCAGCGTGCCCGGGGTTCCCGGCCAGGTGTAGCTCAAGGCAGACAAACCGGCCAGCGGATCGGTGATGGACACGTTGGTCAGGTCCACGTTGCCGGTGTTCTTCGCCGTGAAGGTGTACGTGATGACGTCACCCACCGTCGAAGGATCCTTGATGGCAGACGCGTCGGCCGTCTTGGTGAACTGCATTGCCGGAGTCGGGGTCAACGGGGTGTCCGTCGTTCCCGGAGGAGGCGTCACGGCCGGACCAGTGGGCGGAATTCCCGTGGTGGTGGCCGAGTTGGCAACATGGCCGGCGTTGATGTCGGCCTGCGTGATGGCGTACGTTGCCGTGGCGGTCACGGTCTGTCCCGGAAGCAGCTCGCCCGCAGTGCCCGGCCAGGTGTATGCCAAGGCAGACAGTCCGGCCAGCGGGTCGGTGATGGAAACGTTCTTCAGCGTGACGTTGCCCGTGTTCTTGGCCGTGAAGGTGTAGGTGATGATGTCACCAACGACGGACGGGTCGTGGATTGCCGACGAGTCGGCGGACTTGCTGAATACCATCGCCGGGCCAGGAGTCAACGGAGTATCCGTCGTTCCCGGAGGAGGCGTCACGGCAGGACCAGTAGGAGGAGCTCCCGTGGTGGTCGCGCTGTTGGCAACATGGCCGGCGTCGATATCCGCCTGCGTAATGGCGTATGTCGCCGTAGCCGTGACAGTCTGGCCGGGAAGCAGCTCCCCTGCAGTACCGGGCCAGGCGTAAGCCAGGGCCGAGAGGCCGGCCAGCGGATCGGTGATGGAAACGTTCTTCAGCGTGACGTTACCGGTGTTCTTCGCCGTGAAGGTGTAGGTGATGCGGTCACCGACAACTGACGGGTTCTGGATACCGGAAGCATCTGCAGTCTTGGTGAACGTCATTGCCGGAGCCGGGGTCAACGGAGTATCCGTGGTTCCCGGAGGAGGCGTCACAGCTGGACCCGTAGGCGGAGTGCCCGTGGTGGTCGCCGAGTTGGCGACGTGACCGGCGTCGATATCCGCCTGGGTGACTGCGTAGGTGGCAGTGGCAGTAACTGTCTGTCCGGGCAGGAGGGTTCCTGCAGCGCCCGGCCAGTTGTAGGTCAAAGCCGAGAGGCCAGCCAGCGGATCCGTGATGGAAACGTTGCTCAGCGTGACGTTGCCCGTGTTCTTGGCCGTGAACGTGTACGTGATCACGTCACCAACCTTGGAGGGGTTCCCCACGGCCGAGGCATCGGCTGACTTGCTGAATTCCATGGCCGGGCCGGGAGTCAACGGAGTATCCGTGGTTCCCGGAGGCGGCGTCACGGCAGGACCAGTGGGAGGAGTTCCCGTGGTGGTCGCCGAGTTGGCAACATGACCGGCATTGATGTCAGCCTGCGTTACCGCATACGTTGCCGTAGCGGTCACAGTCTGGCCCGGAAGCAGTTCACCTGCGGCACCCGGCCAGACGTAGCTCAAGGCCGAGAGGCCTGCCAAAGGATCGTTGATGGAAACGTTGGTCAGCTTCACGTTGCCGGTGTTCTTGGCCGTGAACGTGTAGGTGATGACGTCGCCAACAGCAGACGGGCTCTTGATACCTGACGCATCCGCCGACTTGCTGAATTCCATGGCCGGGCCAGGGGTCAACGGAGTGTCAGTAGTACCGGGCGGAGGAGTGACCGGTGGGCCGGTCGGAGGATTACCCGAGGTGGTGGCCACGTTGGCTACGTGACCGGCGTCGATATCCGCCTGGGTGACAGCATACGTTGCCATCGCCGTGACAGTCTCGCCCGGAAGCAATGTGCCCGGGGTACCGGGCCAGGTGTACGCCAGCGGGGAAAGACCTGCCAGGGGGTCGTTGATGACGACACCCGTGAGGGTGACGTTTCCGGTGTTCTTTGCCGAGAACGTGTAGGTGATGATGTCACCCACCTGTGCCGGTGACTGGACTGCGGAGGCATCCGCGGACTTGGTGAAATCCATCCTCGAAACAGGCAAGGCCGTGTTGGTCAGCACGCAGCTGATGTCCGCACCCGCAACCGGTTTCAACGCGAAGGACTGGTCGAAAGCGGCTCCGGAGGGAAGCCCCTGCTGGAGGCCATTGGCGTCCGTGCAGGTGATCGATTTGTCGTAGTCATCCACATTGGCGGCAGACTCCGTCAGGTAGTACGTGGTGGCGGTGTCGGCAACATACTTGCCCGTAACACCGGTCCCCGCGGTAACCGTAGAGCCCGTTCCCGTAGTGGTTGAGTTGGCCGTGCTGTTGACCACCGGCCCGGTAGCCGAACCGGAGTGGATCGCCGTGGTGAACTGATCGGAATCAACCAGGCGGGGAGAGTTCAGGGCCTTGCTCAACTCAATGCGCGGAGCCTTTACCACCAGGGTGGCATCTGCCGGCGGGTTGAGGTTGGTTTCGATGTTCGCAGGACCGTTGACGTAGGTGCCCTCGGTATCGGCGGTGACGTCCACGGTGATGGTGCAGGATGCCATGCCCTTGGCCAGGTCTCCACCGGTAACGGCGATGACATTACTGCCCGCGGCCGCGGTGGTGACCAACGGGTTGCCGGCCGATTGGACACACGTGCCGCCAATGTTCGGCGCACCGGCTACTTTGAGTCCGGCGGGCAGGGTGTCAGTGATGGACCAGTCGTCCTTGGCATTGAGTTCGCTGGTGTTCGTTACGGTCAGCGTCAACCTGGATGCCTGGCCCGGGCCAACCAGCGACGGCGAGAACGACTTGTCCAACTGGGGCGTGACATCCACCAGTCGCACGTTGTCGAAAGCGCCATCGTTGCCGTTGGAGGTGCCGTTGTTGTTCCACATCTCAAGTCCCAAAGAGCCGCCAGTTGACTGGAAGGCCTGGTTGGTCAGCATGGAGTTGATGTTGATCGTCTTGGTGACGGTGCCGAAGGAACCGCCGGCGTCGCTGGTGACCTGCTGCTGGTAGGCCTGGACGTTGGGATCGGACGTACCCTGGCAGCCGTTAAGCGGATCACCAATGGGCGTGACTGTTCCGTCCGCATCAATGCGGGCGAATTGGTAGGACGGATTAGCCGCTACGCCGAAGCAGTTCATGTAGGCCGTGTCCACACCGAAGGTGTAGTAGTGGCCCGCCGTAGTTGCCAAGGGAGTGGCAGTCTTAAACATGACGCCGTTAGCAGGGCCGGCAGGAATAATGGCGCAGAAGCCACCCGCGGTGTTCGTGGACAGGCACTCCGTGTAGGAGCTGGTGACGTGGTTCGTGTCGGGCGAACTTGGAGTGAACTGCTGCCCCATGGCTTTGGCCAACATGCGAAGGAATTGGTAGCTGCGACGTGTGCCGACGTCCGCGCAGCGATTCTCTGCACCCGATCCAGCGGGGCCGGAGACGGCCCAGGGCGGCGTATCCGTGTTGTCGTAGCTAAGGATGACGCCGTTGCACCGGATTCCGTTGATCCAGTACGGCGACCCCGTGTAGGTCTGCCCAGTGGCCCCGACGTACGTCGTGGAACCCGGCGCCGAGTAGGACTGGGCGCCGAGGGCGGTGTTGTCGGTCCCGTTTTCGAAATCCTCATTGAAAACGACGGTTCCGGGCTGCGTCACCCCCGGTGTCCCAGGGACTGTGGCCAGGGACGGCGGCGCCAAGGCGCCACCCACCCCCAAGGTGATTATTGCTGTAGCGAGCACACCCGCTAACAGCTTTCGTGGACGTGAATATTTCATATGTTCTCTTGCCTGTGTGGATCACCCCGGGACCCGGTCGAAGCACGGAGTTCCTCGCGTGATGCTGTGGATGCAAACGGCTGCTGCAATAGACCTGTGCATCTCCACAGCAATTCATGACGAAATATTTCGAAATTCTTCGTGGATCAGACAAGGCACAAAGCGGCCCAACCATCTAGTACGGGAACTCGCCGGTTCGTGACGCGAAATTGAGAAAAACTTTTGTGCTTCAGGAAGAGAGTGCTTAGTGGAACGTGCTGATGAACGACTTGGGGACAATCCCCTGGCCGCCGAACTGGTAGTCCAAGGTTCCACTCCCAGCGTTGTCAGGCAGGGTCACTGTCAGGACAAAAGTCAGCTGGTTTGGGTCCAGCGCATCAGAGGCACAACGTAGCTGCTGCGCTGACGCACTGCAGTCCCAGCCCTCCGGCGCCACCGTTTGGCCACCAACGAACGTGACACCATCGGGCAACGTGAAAACGGCTTCGCCGGACGTCAGGGAACCGTCGCCATCAAGGGAAAACTGGATTTGCAGCTCCCGCTCAAGGGGTTCCGAACCCTTGCCGGCCGAGAACGTCGCCTCCACCGTGCGCGTCAGAGGTGCCGCCGCAGCGCCAGTCTGTGGCGCCGTCGTCGAAGAGACAACACCCGGATCCACCACGACAGCGCTCCTTCGCAGCGGTTCTTCGGGCGGAATCACGACGGCGGGAGGCTGGCTCTCGGGCGCGGGCGGCGGCACCGCGGCGACACTTGGTACTGGTTCGAGTGTGATGCTTGGAACCGGCAGCGGCGCCGGCGTCTTGACCGGCGGGACACTGGCCGGAGCTTCGGCGACGGCGACACTGGAACCGTTGTTCGGCTGCGGGAGCAACGTGAGCACCCCGGCAAGAGTGCCGGAGCCAACCACCAAGGCTGCCGTGATCTTCCAGGCTTGGCTGATTCCGTGGAAACCGACGGCTGCGGCTTTGCCTGAAGCCGCTGTGGCTCCGGCTGCGGCTCCAGCCCCGGACCACCCCGCAGACGCGGCTGCCGCCGGGGTAAAGACGACGCCCGCAACCAAGGGGAAGAGGACGGCGCGCATACCGCCCTGGACATCGTTCAGTTCCATCAACAAGGCCGTGCACTTGGCACAGCCCGCCAGATGTGCGTCCACTTTTTCCCGCGACGTGCGTTTGAGGGCATCGCGCACGTATTTGCCGAGCTGGCTGGCGAACTCGTCACAGGCTTCATCAACGCTTCGGCTGATGTGGTGCTGCAGGTACGCCTGGCGGAGGCCCTCCCTGGCACGGATGGCCAGGGATGACACGCCGTTAGGGGTAAGGCCAACCAACGGCGCGACCGCGGCAGGCTTCAATCCTTCGATATCCAAATGGAACAAGACGGCCTGCCATCGTTCGGGCAGGGACTTGAAGGCTTGAGCCATGATGCTCGACTCAAGGTCACCCACCACGTGGTCGTCATCATGGACCACGGCGTCCAGTACGGCGTCGTCCGCGGCCGTCTGCGTGAGCCTGGCTTTCCTGTTGCGCTCGTGCGCGGTGCGGCGCACAACAGTCAGAAGGTACGAACGGAAAAACTCCCGCGGGCCCTTGCCGTCCTTCAACGACTGGAAAATGGAAGCGAAGGCCTCGGCGACGACGTCATCGGCGTCGCTGGGGTTGTCCGACTGCGCGCGGGCAACGTACTGGGCGATCTGCGCATGCCTCAGGTAAAGAGTGTCGAAAGCTTCCGTGACGCCTTGGCGGACCAGGTTGAGGAGGTGGGGATCGCTCTCGCTGCCGGCCGCCGATTTTGGGCTCGCCCCACCGGCCCCAGCCACTAATAGTTGATCCATAAACAGTAGTGTGACATCGGATTGCGACTTGACTTGAATCACAGGTTACTTAGGACTATAAGGGGCGAAAAGTTTCGTCCAATTCGCGACATAAAACTGTCCGTGAGCGCACTAAAGAAGCATGAAGTTTTACACCCCGGGCAGGGCCCGGGCAGTCACGCGTTTTAGGGGAAGGTCTTCTGTGGCCAGAGGAGTCCGTTCGATGCGGACAGGGGCGGCAACCCGTTCACGAAGTGCGGCAACGGCTGTTCCAGGCGCCCGTCTTTACGGGTGCAGATCCATCGGCGGCCAGTCGAAATGCATCACATTGGTCCACGGTGCGGACAAGCCCACAGCCGTACCCGGAGAGACGGTGATCTTCACGGCCTGGATCATGAATGAGTCCACCTGTCATCTTCGTAACATTCGACTTGTTCCGCGGTCCTTCACCAATGAGGCCATGGAAACCCTCGCCTACACCTCCAGCCCGGACCGCCGCCACCTGTCTGTCGGCTCGTTGGCTCCCGGCGAAGGCGTGATGCGCAGTTTCTCGTATCGAGTCACAGAGGCCGACCACGTCCACGGGGGAAGCCTCGTGAGTGCGATGCAGGTCAGGGCATGGTGCCTGGGCCAGGAAGTTCTCGACGAACACGACGCCATGGTGGCGCTTTCCGGCGCACGTCCCACCTTGCCAATACCTCCGACACGCCCAGGGCTGGGCTTCTGGAGCTCCACGATCGTCACGTCGGTTTCGCCGCGCCGGAAACCATCTTCCCCGGGCGTTCGCGGGGATTGATTCAAGGCGGCTAGTTGTTGCCCGATTCTGATTCGACCGGGGGCTTCTCCTTGGGCCAATCAACATCCTGCTCGTAGCCCTCATGCCTTTTCAGGTAGCCGGCGATGAAGGGGCAGTGCGGAATGATGCGTTTTCCGGATGCCACGACGTCATCCAGGGCAAAGTGGGCCAGAACGTTGGCCAAGCCCTGTCCTTTGAACTGGGGCTTTGTCTCAGTGTGGATGAAATCGATGTGCCCGGGCTTGTCCATGAACTGAGAAATCACCGCCAATTCCCCGTCCACATGAAGCTCGTAGCGGTGAAATTTGTCGTTCCGGAGGGTGGTAACACCAGGGCGGAACGACTCGGCCAGTGAATCGGTATTCTCGGTCATGACTCGAGGTTTGCACGTAAATCGTGCGCTGGCAACGTACGGCCCCGCACCTCGGCCGGTGCCGCTTCCGCCGGCGACAGCACCGGCGTCGGGACCCGGCCCAGCAGCAGAACGGACAGCGCGAAGCAGGCCGCTCCCCCACCCAGCAAGGCAAGCGTCAGCCCGTTCAGGGCTGCGTCCGTCACCGGCACAAAGACCACGACGGCGGCCGTCACCACTGCCGCCCGGGCCGGGCCGCGCGCGTGGCTGGCTGCCATGGGACGGTCCTCAAGCCGGCCGAAGAGCAGCACCACAGGCACGAGCAGCGCAACGACGGCGAAGAAAACGGGTATGCGCGCCCACCACCAGTCAGCTGATTCGGCCGGAGGCTTCGGCACATCGGTGAGCAGCAGCAGCCCGGACATACCAACCAGCACGGGAAGGTGCCACAAATAGACAGTCATTGAGCGACGCCCTGCCACGGCGATCACCGCGCGGATCCACCGGACTTCGCCGAGCCACCGCACGCCCGGGGCCAGGAGTTGCAGCGTGGCGGTCTGGGAGATGCCCAGCAGGACCAGGCACAGATTGGGCGGATTGATGTTCACCACCATGTTCCCCGCATACACGCCAACGCCTGTGACAAGCCCCAACACGAGATTGCTGGAAAGGATGGTACCCACCAGCCATGTCAGGCTGCGGTCCTCGAAAAAGCCGTCGGCTTTCATGAATCCCAGCTCCTGGACGGCGCACCACACAAAGATCAGGTTGATGAACGCCAGCACCGGGACGGTGCCACGGAGGGAATCGATGGTGATGACCGCAACCAGCAGTGACAGGAACGTCAGCAGCGGCGAACGTTCATGGAACCTGGCCATGAGCGGGATGCTGAGCTGGGCCGTGAGGTACGCGGCCAGGAACCACAAGGGCATCGCGGCGCCGGTAGTCATCAGCTGGATAACTTGCGGGTGGACACCAAGCAGCAACGCGATCCACAAGCCTCCCCACATGACGGCCAGCAAGGCCATGGCGGGGCGTACCAGCCGGAGAAGCCGCAGCTGCGCGAAATCGAACCCGGTCCCACCGGCAGACTTCAAGCGCCGCCACGACTGCAGGCCGGTGACCCCGCCCAGGACAAAGAACAGGGGAACGATCATCAACACCCACAGCACCGGGGTGAACCACGCCTGCTCCATCAGCACGTTGCGCGTCTCCACCGTGCCGTCCTTGTGGAGGACAGGACTCACCATCATGCAATGGGCAACCACCACCAGGAGCAGGCAGGTGAAGCGGACAAGGTCGATCGCCGGATCCCTCTGCGCAGCCGTTGGGCCGGCTACAGGAAACGCCTCCTGCTTCATGGCTCTCCCTACCAGGCAGGCACCCGCGGGCAGGCTCCCCCGGGTGTTGACTCCCACATGCTGACTCCATTGTCCGCCCAGGCGGACGGATCGGACCAGAAGGCCGGCCGTGTCCTGCTTCATCCACAGACGCGCGCGGAACTCTGGACGGAACGCACAAACACCGGCAGGATCAGACGCATGACTACGTCCATTTTCGTGAATCTGCCCGTGAGCGACCTCGAGGCGTCGAAGGCTTTCTATACAGCGCTCGGTTACGCCATCAACCCGAACTTCACCGACGAAACCGCGGCTTGCGTGGTCTTCAGCGACACGATCTACGCCATGCTGCTGACCCACGACAAATTCAGCCAGTTCACCAAGCAGCCGATCGCGGACACCAAAAACTCGACGGCGGCCATCGTCGCCATCTCAGCCGACAGCCGGGAAGCGGTAGACGAGCTGGCCAACAAGGCCCTCGAAGCGGGAGGCTCGGAAACCTACGAAGCCCAGGATCTTGGCTTCATGTACAGCCGTGCGTTCAGGGATCTCGACGGCCACCATTGGGAAGTGCTGTGGATGGACGAGGCCGCAGCCCAGGCAGGCCCGCCGGAGCACTGAGGACTACGCTTCTAAAGGACGGCGAGGATTCCAAGCACGACGGCGAGCAGCGGCGTTGTGCCCTGGATGGCCGCTGCGCGGAGGTACTTTTTGCCACTGGCCGCCAGGACCAGTGCGGCAAGGAGCATGGACCCGCATGAACTGAAGACGAGGGTCCAGCCCACCTGCGGGGAGCCTGCCCACACCGCGATGATGCCAACCAGGGCTCCTATGGCGAGGAACAGGTTGTAGAAGCCTTGGTTATAGGCAAGCGGCTTGGTAGTTTCGGCGTCAGCCTGGGAGGTGATGCTGAACGTCTTCCATGTCTTTGGCTGGGTCCAGGTGATGGACTCCATTGTGAAAATGTAAACGTGCAGCAGGGCCGCAATCAGGGCAAAAATCAGGGAGGCCAGGATCATGTTTTGATCCTAGCCTCCCCGTATTCCCGGTATGCGCGTCAGGCCCTGAGCAGCTCCAGCGTGGCGCCTGCGAAGCCCGCAGCGGAACCGTTCCAGCGGGCCAGCAATCCTTGCAGATTCTCGCCGTCCGCACGGAAGGTTGCCGTTTCGGATTCCAGCGTGGACAGGATCCCGGTCCTCAGCTCAGTGTTGAAGTTCACTTTGCCAACGTTCAGGGAAGGCGACTTGGCCAACTCCGCGGCAGGGATGCCTGAGGCACCGTGGAGCACCAGCGGAACCTCCGTCCGTGCGGCGATCTCCTGCAGCACGTCCCAGCGGATGTTGGGCTCGCCCTTGTACTTCCCGTGCACGTTCCCCACGGCGACGGCGAGCAACTGCGCGCCGGTGCGTTCAACGAAATCAGCCACCTGTGCAGGGTCCGTCAGCCCCGCAACGGCGGGACCGGCGTCGGGCTCTTCCGCGGAGGTGCCGAACGCTTTGTCCTCATCGCCCGCAAGGCCACCAAGTTCCGCTTCAATTACGACGTCGGCATGGCCGGCCGCGTCCAGCGCGGCTCGGACTTCACGGACCAGGGCGATGTTGTCCGCGTAGGCAAGCGAGGAACCATCCGCCAGCACGGCATCGGCGCCGGCATCCACGGAAGAAAGAATCACGGACACGTCCGAAGCGTGGTCCAACTGGACTGATACCGGAACGGCGGCGGAGTCAGCCAAACCACGGAGGGCAGAAATGAGTCGCAGCCCGTTGGAAGTGGAAGCAGTCTTCGGAGCCACAAGCACGATCACGCCATGCCCGGCTTCCTCCGCTGCGGACACGACGGCCAGAGCTGTCGTGAAGTCGTAACAAGTGAACGCCGGTACGGCCGATCCGGAAGCAAGGGCGGAGGTGACCAGCTGGTCCAAGGAAGCTCGCATCAGTGGGCCAGGCCTCCCACCAGGATCCAGGCGACATAGGTGAGGACGAAGCCTGCCAGGCCCAGGATGGTGGTGAGGACGGTCCAGGTCTTGAGGCCGTCGGACACGGTGAGGCCGTAGTAGCGGATCACGGTCCAGAACCCGGCGTCGGTGACGTGGGACAGGCCCAGTGCGCCAAAGCCGATGGCGATCACGATGACGGCGATCTGGGCGGGCGAGTAGCCGCCTTCCATGACGGCAGAGGTGAGCAGGCCCGTCGTCGTGACGATGGCGACAGTGGCGGAACCCTGGGCAGCGCGCAGGGCGAGAGAAATGATGAAGCCGAGCACGATCACCGGAAGGCCAAGGCTGTCCAAGGTGTGCGACAGCGCCGCACCGATCCCGGACGTGCGGAGGACCTCACCAAACACACCACCGGCCGCGACCACCATCAGGATGGAAGCGATGGGCGGGAGGGCGCCTTCGAAGATCTCGCCGGTTTCCTTCAGCGACCAGTGCCGGCGGACAGCCAACAGGAAGAAGGACAGGGCTACAGCAACGAGCAGCGCGAAGAACGGGTTTCCAATGAAAGAGGCAACGCCGTACCAGTAATTGTCCTTGGCAATGGTGAGCGTACCCACCGTTCCGAGGAGAATTTGGACAATCGGAGCGGCGATCAGGAACATGATCAGGCCCGGACGCGGCGGAGCAACGGCGCGGGCACCGGGGCCGTCGTGGCCAACGTGCACCAGGGAATCGGAGCCGAACTCCTCAACTTGGGCCTTGACGCCGGGGAGCAGTTCGTAATCCTTGCGGTTCATGATGCTGGCAACCCAGTAGGACAGGAAACCGAGGGGCACACAGATGATCAGCGAGATGAGCGTGATGAGTC
Source organism: Paenarthrobacter sp. JL.01a (assembly GCF_025452095.1). Classification (NCBI taxonomy): domain Bacteria; kingdom Bacillati; phylum Actinomycetota; class Actinomycetes; order Micrococcales; family Micrococcaceae; genus Paenarthrobacter; species Paenarthrobacter sp. JL.01a. Next base: position 282,479 of record NZ_CP104877.1, on the reverse strand, counting down.
CGATGTCGGCGCCGAATACGCCGGCGCCTGCGACGATGCCAGGATGCGGCGGGACTGCGACGTGGATCGAGAGCATGATGCCGGCCATGGGCAGGCCGAACTTGATCGGGTGGACCTTGGCAATCTTGGCGAAGGCGTAAACGATCGGGACCAGGACGATGACCCCGACCTCGAAGAACACCGGGATCGCAACGAGGAAGCCGACGGCGGTGAGGGCCACAGCTACCCGCTTGGCACCGAGCTTCTCGGTGAAGTGGGTCGCCAGCGACTGCACGCCACCGGAGACCTCAATCATGCGGCCCAGGATGGCGCCAAGGGCGATGAGCAAGGCCACTTTGCCCATGGTGCTGCCGACGCCGTTGGTGACCACGGTGAAGATGTCCTTGAGCGGGATCTGCGCGGCAACACCCACCAGGATACTGACGGCAAGCAAGGCAACAAATGCCTGGATTTTGAAGCGGATGATCAACACCAGCAACAAGGCGATGCCTGCAGCCGCGATGGTCAGGAGCAGCGGAGTACCCAGCTCCACTGCGGGCTTGATGGCGGGGGCATCGGCGGCCCCCACCAGAAGCGGGTTGACGAGGGGATTCATTGGGGCGGTGTCTCCTTTGACAGACCGGTCCACTGAGCAGACCGGCGGGAGGTGGCGGCGACGGCGAAGGGGGGATCGCCGTCGTCGCGCATTCTGGGGTGGGTGGAGTTTTTGTACAGCTAATGCCCTTAAGAGCGCCTCATAAGGGCGTTATCTGTACGAAAACTCCAAGGGGTTAGGCGGTGCGCTTGGCGGGCGCTACTACCTTGATGACGGCGGAGTCGTCAGCGGCGGCGAGGCCTTGGGCCTGCCCGAGGAGGTAAAGCTGTTCTGCGGCAGCGGCAACGGGTGCGGCGAGTCCGGCCGCGCGGGTTGCCTTGCCCACGATTCCCATGTCCTTGACGAAGATATCCAGGCGGCTGAGGACTTCTGCACCTTCCTCGTCGTAGGCCTCAAGGATACGAGGACCGCGGTTTGAGAGCATAAAGGATCCGGCGGCTCCGGCTTCGAGGGCGGCCAGGGTCTTGGCCTGGTCCAGTCCGAGGGCGTCAGCGAGCGCCAGGGCTTCAGCGGCAGCGGCGATGTGGACGCCGCACAGCAGCTGGTTGACGGTCTTGAGGGCTTGGCCGTCACCGGGCTTGTCCCCAACGATGGTCAGGGTGGAGGCCAGCAGTTCAAGGGCGGGACGGGCTTTTTCCAGGGCCTCCGGCTCGGCGCCCACGACGATCAGAAGGTCGCCTTCACCCGCGCGCTTGGGGCCGCCGGACAGCGGAGCGTCAACGAGTGAAACGCCATACTCGGCCAGTTTGGCGACCGTAGCCGGGATGGCTTCCGTACCCACGGTGCTTCCGAGAATCACGACGGCGCCCGGCTTCAGGACCGGGGCCACGCCGTTCTCACCGAAGAGGACGTCATTGAGCTGCTCGCCGTTGCGGACGGCCAGAAGCAGTGCGTCCGCATCCTGGGAGGCCTCGCGGGCCGACGCGAACGTCTTGATGCCGGCTGCGGAGGCGAGATCGAGGCGCGCCTCGGCGATATCGAAGCCGTGGACGGTGACTTCGGACGCGAGCCGCGTGGCCATGGGCAGTCCCATGGCGCCCAGGCCCAGGACGGTGACGGTGTAGTTGCTGCTGGTGGTCATGGTGTTCTCCGTTGAATCTAGAAAGTGGCGCTGAGTTTGCGGGTGACCTGGGTCAGTGATTGGTCGTCGCCGACGTTGCCGGCAAAGACGATGTAGGGAATGCCCTTTGCGGGCCCGTCGACCGGCTCCCACAGCGAGACGATGCCCGGCAGCATGGGTCCGCGGACAATCCCGTGCCGGATTTCCAGGCCGTGCGCTGCTACGTCCGAGGACGTGATGCCGCCCTTGGCAATGACGAACCGTGGCGGGAAGGTCTTGAGCGTACGGTTCACGACAGCGACGACGGCGGCGGAGACGCTGCGGGCGATCTTCAGGCTCGCTGCGGCGTCGTCGGTCTTGATGAGGAGGCGGCTGGTGTGGACGATGACGTCACCCTCGCGGAGGGCGTCGACGACGTCGGACACAACAGTTCCGATGTAGGCCTCGGCTTCCGTCTCGCCGGCCAGGAGCTTCTCGACGTCGATTTCGATGGTCCGGGCCGAGCCGTGCTGGGAGGTGAGGTCGTTGAGCTGGCGGGTGGTCACGCCAACGTGGGAGCCGACCACGATCAAGCCGCCGCCTGAGGACGGCGTGTTGCCTGCAAAGGCTTCCTCTCCCGTCAGGGCCTCGCGGATGTCTTGGCCGATGCGGCCCCGGACGAAGGGCGGACCCACGCGGTACAGGAGCTTCTTGCCGCGGCGTTCTGCCTCTTCCAAGCCGAGGGCAAGGGCCCGGAAGTCGTTTTCCGTGACGATGTCGGCCACGATCGGAGTGGAGTCGGTGGCGGATTCGATGGCGTCGGCGATTGCCTTGGCGGAGATGGCGGGGTCGCCTGCTGCGGCGCCGGCCCGAATGATGTTGAGGTCCAGGACGATGACGTCGCTTGCTGGGAAGCGTCCCTGCGACTTTTCTTCCACGTACAGAGCCAACTCGGAGTTGGCGAAGCCGAAGCTGGCATCCTTGGCGAATTCGGTTTCGGCCACTGGGGTGAGCGTGCCGGCGTCGCCACGCATGTAGTGCACGCCGCCGATGGTGACGCGGCCGGCGTCGGGGAACGCCGGAACGATCACGACGCCGTCGGTGCTTTCGCCGGTTTCAGCGGCCACGGTGGCGGCAATCGTGTCCGGTTCCAGGGGGTAGTGGCCGCGGAGGGTGGAATCGCTCCGGCTGACGAAACCCAGGCGCAGGCCATCCGCGGAAGCCGCGGCGGCAGCGAGCGCGTTGCGGACGATTTCCTCGTTCCGCGCTGCAGCCTCCGCGGGGTCAAGGCTGCGCGTGTTGGTCAGTACGTATACTGCGGGGTCGGTTTTGTTGTCCCGGATGTAGGTGAAGGCCCACGCGAAGTCGGCGACATCCCAACTGGTCAGGACAGCGAGATCGGCAACGGACTGGGTGCCCGTGGGGTCGTCGTCGAGGACCACCAGGATGCGGGGGCTGCTCGCCGAGGAGGCGGCAACGGCGTCGGCCACGAGCTGGGCGGGAATCCGGACTTCCGCCGGGAAGGCGGCCAGTACGTCGGCTTCAAGGATCACTGTGCACTCCATTGTGAAAATCTCTGCTGCGGGTTTGTGAATGTAAGATGTCAGACATCTAACATTTGAATCAGTGTGACACACGCTATGCAGGCCGCGCAAGGAGACCCCGGTCACTAGGCTGGAGGCATGGTTGAGGGCACGGTTCCGCGATTGTTCGTGGACATTCGCGAGCCACGTGTTTCCGCAGGGTCGCTCCCGGCGCTCCTCATCCATGGCTGGGCCTCCACCTCCGCATATTGGGAACCTCTGGCGGAAAAGCTGCTCGACGCCGGGTCGCCGGTATGGATCCCGGACCTGCCCGGGTACCACCCGGGGGAGATTCTGCCGCCGGAGTTTCGATGGAGCCTGGATTCAGCGGCCGCATCCCTGGCAGCGACCCTCGAAGTTAAACGCAGCGGCCCCGTCCATCTGGTGGGACACTCGTTGGGCGGCAGCGTAGCCCTGACGCTGGCTGCCAATCATCCGGAGCTGGCGGCAACGGTGACACTGGTAGGCATGGTCCCGGCGCCGCCCTACGAAGGCTTCCGGGCCATGCTGGAGTCGCAATGGAAACAGGGCTTTATTGATTCCGAAACCAAGGACCGCTGTATGAAGGCTTGGTACGGCACCCTGTCCGAACGCGACAAGAAGCTGCTGGGCCGCGGCTTCGACGTGCCGTTTGAGGTTCTGGGCCCCAGCGGCGAGGCTGCCATGGCCGGCGTCGACCCTTCAACGCCCGGGCGCGTCCACGCGCCGCTGCTGGTGCTGGCTGGAACGGAAGACCGCGTACGGTCGATGGACCAAATGTCCGCCTTTGTGGACGCCGCCCCGGGGCGGACCCTCAGGGCGATTGCGAACGCCGGGCACAGTGTCCACTGGGAGCAAGCCCAACAATGCGCCGAAGCGTTACTGGAGTTTTGGAGAACCAACCGGCCATTGCCAGCGTAAGATGTCTGACATCCATCCCGCCCCGGGCTACGCGGGCACATGATGGGCGGGAATACAGGAGTGGGGATACATGGCACGCAAGTCGCTGGTCGGCGTCGTAGCTGATGAGTTGCTGGACCGGATCATCGCGGGTGAATTTCCGCCCGGCACAGTTGTACCTGGAGAACTGGAGCTCAGCGCCAGGCACGAGGTGAGCCGGATGACGGTGCGTGAAGCCATGAAAACCCTGGAAGCGCAGCGGATCCTCAGTGTCGAGCGTGGCCGTGGAACGTTTGTGAACCCGCTGAACCAGTGGGCGTCGCTTGAAGCGGTGCTTCGCGCAGCATCGGAGGGCACCAAGGACGCCGCCGCGGCGGTCCAGTTGATCGAGCTTCGCCGGATGCTCGAGACCGGCGCGTGCGAACTGGCCGCGGAACGCATCTCGGACGACGAACTCCGCACGCTCAACGAGCACGTGGACAAGATGCAGTCCTCGCATGAAGTCAACGACCTCGCGGGCTTCGTGGAAGCGGACCTTGCCTTCCATGACGTGATTCTCCACGCGTCCGGCAATGTCTTCGTGGCGGTCCTCTTTGAGCCGCTGCACCGGGTGCTCGAAGCGCGCCGGGCGGAGACCTCCGCGTTCCCGGAGATCCAGGCGCACGCCATCGGGCACCACCGGAAGATCGCTGCGGCCCTTGAGTCCCGGAACGCCAACGAAGCACGGCTGGCAATGGACGCGCACATGCAGCAGACGCTGGACGACCTGAAAACGTACGTGCTGGAGGCGTAGCCGTTCCGAGTCACTTAATTGTTGGGGGCAGCGGATTTAAATCCTGCTCGGGGGCGAACGGACTAAAGTGCTGATTTTTAGGGCAGAATCAGCCCATGCACTTAATTGTTACCCACTGTCTCCGAAATTCTGCTCATGAGAACACTTGAGTTCCCAGAGTTCCCATTTAGCTCTCCGCTTGCAAAAGCCATCATCCAACTTGAACGGATTCGTGCAGATTTGGGAGAGGGAACCACCCCTCCGGAGGTCTTTGCGCAGCTCCGCACGCTGTTTCAGTTGCTGTCAACTATCATGAGCGCTCGGACCGCACTCCTGGTGCATACAGACTCGCCGATGTGACTATCAGCGGCTCGTCTCATCGACCTCCGCCGCCAGGGAGCGTGCATGGTGACATGACAGCTCTCCTCGACTTCATCAATGCAGATGTCGATCAGAACTACGAGCTCCTCAAGATTGCGCTCGCCCACCATCGGTTCGTGTGGATTCATCCTTTCGGGAATGGCAACGGTCGCGTTGGCAGACTACTGACATACGCGGCGATGCGACGGCAAGGGTTCTCCGATGTCGGCGGATACCGGGCCCTGAACCCAACGGCGGTTTTTGGCGAGAATCGCGATCTGTACTACGAACGACTTGAAGACGCCGACTCCCTCAAAACCGATTCCCTGATCCGCTGGTCGACGTATGTCCTGGAAGGACTGCTGACAGACCTCAGAAGGTTGGTGAAGCTCGGCAACAGGGATTTCGTCACGGAGGGTCTCCTAATCCCCGCAATCGAAAGAGGGCTCGCGTCATCACGCTTCACGAGCGAAGAAGCCCTTGCATTGAAAATCATTGCCCGGAAAGTTGAAGTGAAGGCCGCAGACCTCAGTTCAGCATTCACGGGTTCAGTCGCGACGCGCAGCCAGGATATCCGCAAACTCTTGGACCGCGGCGTGATTGAACCCGTGGCGGAGGGAAAGAGGTCATATCGGCTCCGGCTCGCACCCAGCGAACTTACACCGCTCTTGGTGCGTGAATTGGATCAGCTGGGATTCTTGCCTCGCATCCTTCGCGACTCAATATGAACTGCGGGTCGTCCAGGAGCATTGTTGTGCATTCAAACGCACAATAGTGCACCTCCACAGCGCCCCTCACCGCCGCAAGCTCTCCGACGGCAGCTCCCCGAAAGTCTTCAGGTACAGGGCCGAGAACCGCCCTTGGTGCGTGAAGCCGCATAACTCGGCGACCGCCGTCACGCTTTGCTCGCGGGGATTTGCTTCGAGCAGCATTTCCCGTGCCCGGTCCAGGCGGATGCTCCTGAGCAGGTCCGACGGCGTCGCTCCGGTTTCGGCCCGAAGCGCGGTTTGCAGGGTGCGGACCGAGACGCCGAGCCGTTCCGCGATATCCGGCACCGTCAGTTCTTCGGAGGCGTGCCGTTCCAGGAGCTCGCGGCACTCCCGGACCAGGCGGCTTTCCTTGTCCCCATCCGGCACCACCTCAGAGGCGGGTTCAAGTGCCATCAGGAGCCGCGACATCATGCTGTCCGCCAGCAAACCCTGAACGAAAGCCGGGGATTCGAACTGCGGCTGGCTGATGAGGTCGTCATGAAGTTCGACGACGGACCTCAGGAATGCGCGGCCGGCCACGGTTGAAAGGTTCATGCCGTAGCCCAACTCACCTGGAGCGGTTCCGTTGAGCTGGTAGGCGACACGCTCAAGCGCCTTCCTGCGGACGTAGACAATCAAGTGCGGGCTGCCGATGTCCCAGCTCATGGAAAACGGCCGGTCGATCGGCGGCACACTGGCAAGCGTCGGGGTGGACTCCACCGTGGTGGATCCCACCTGCATGGAAGCATGGCCGGCCAACGGAATTTGGACCAGGTGGAAGTCCTGCAAACCCTCCGGATTGATCCTGACGTCCCCGCCGTAATCCAGGAATTCGATGCCCACGTCCCCGCGGTGCATCGACCGGAGCTTCATGTTCACGGTTGAGGTGCGACTGCGGGGAGCCAACTCATGCCCGCAAAACAATTCAGCGATCCGGGCATGGGCTTCATCCACGTCGGTTGTGGCCGTAGTTGGGCGACCCCGCAGGACATCCCGGGGAAGAATCCGCATTATCAACCACCTGCTTTACCTGGGTTTTCGCAGCTTTTCGCCTTTCGGATGTTCCCCGCGCCAACTGGATATTCCGGAGTGCAGCGGCTGTCTAGAGTCGCTTTCAGGACCAGTATGACGCAGCTCACACCGCCGAAACAACGCGAAGGGAGGTGGGGACAAGTGAAGAACATCAAGCTCGTGCACGACCGCCAGGACGAATGGGACCGGAACCACTTCGAACTGTGGGCGGCAGAACTGCAGATGAAGGACACTCCGGTGACTCATTCGCCGTGGGCCGGCTGGCACCAGGAGGACGAGGACTCTGCGCACAACGGATAGGCGCTGCGCCAAGTGGATATTCCGGATGGCCTGGAATCCCTAGAGTCGCTTCCAGAGTAAATATGACGCACGTCATATTTACGTAACACACCCCCACGAAAGGAAGGTTTGACCATGTCAGGACTTCACGGCAGGACAGCAATCGTCACAGGCGGCGTCACCAAGGTCGGCCAGGGCGTGGTGACAGCGCTGCGCGACGCGGGTGCCGCCGTCGTTGTTGCCGACATAGACCCCGACGGCGGTTCCGTCACCGCCGGGCTGGGCGATCGCGTCACGTTCTCCCACACTGACATTACCGATGACGACGCAGTCAACGCGCTGATGACCCGTACCGTGGAGGAACACGGCGGCCTGGACATCCTGGTCAACCTGGCCTGCACCTACAAGGATGAAGGCGCAGCATCACCCCGGGCCGACTGGCTGGAGGCCCTCAACGTCAACCTGGTTAGCGCAGTCATGGCCAGCAACGCGGCCCGCCCGTACCTGGCAAAGTCCGGCCACGGCACCATCATCAACTTCACCTCGATCTCCAGCTCTGTAGCCCAAACGGGACGCTGGCTCTACCCCGCCAGCAAGGCCGCCCTGGTCCAGGTCACCCGGAGCATGGCCGTGGACTTCGCTGCCGACGGCATCCGGGTCAATTCGGTCAGCCCGGGCTGGGTCTGGAGCAACATCATGGACTCCCTCAGCAACGGAAACCTGGACAAAACGGACTCCGTCGCGGCTCCCTTCCATGCTTTGGGACGCGTCGGCCGCCCGCACGAGGTGGGTGACGTCGTCGCCTTCCTCGCCAGCGACCAGGCGAGTTTCGTGACGGGCGCCGATTGGGCGGTCGACGGCGGCTATTCCGCCTTGGGCCCGGAGCGCGCCGAAGAAACCATCCCCCTGCTCGCCGCCAACTGACCGCAACGCAACCCGAAAAGGAAAGAGACCACCATGACGCAACGCCACATCACGATCGTGGGCGCCGGGCAATCCGGCCTCCAGCTGGGAATCGGCCTGCTCGACGCGGGCTACCAGGTCACCACCATCTCCAACCGGACGCCGGAGGAAATTGCCGGGGGCAAAGTCGCCTCCAGCCAATGCATCTTCCACAACGCGTTGGAACATGAAAGGGCGCTGGGGCTGGACTTCTGGCCGGACGCACCCACCGTGGATGGCATTTCCTTCACCATCCCCCATCCCGAACTTCCTGGCGAGAAAGCCATCAGCTGGGCATCACGCCTGGACCACCACGCCAAGTCCATCGACCAGCGGGTGAAGTTTCCCCGGTTCATGGAAGAGTTCACCGCCCGTGGAGGCGAGTTGGTGTTCGAGGACGCGGGCGTCGAGGAGCTGGAGAAATACGCCCGCAACTCAGACCTCGTCATCGTTGCCGCCGGCAAGGGTGAAATTGCGCAGCTCTTTACTCGCGACGCCGAACGCAGCACCTATGACGCTCCCCAGCGCGCCCTGGCGCTGACGTATGTAAAGGGCCTCACGCCGCGCGAAGAATACTCGGCGGTCTCCTTCAACCTCATCCCCGGCGTAGGCGAGTACTTCGTCTTCCCCGCCCTGACCACCACCGGCCCCTGCGAGATCATGGTCTTCGAGGGCGTGCCCGGCGGCCCCATGGATTCCTGGAAGGGGCTCTCCCCCGAGGAACACCTGGAGAACTCCAAAAACATCCTCAAGACCTTCCTGCCATGGGAAGCAGAACGCGCCACAGACGTTGAGCTCACCGACCCCAACGGCGTTCTCCAGGGCCGGTTCGCCCCCACGGTCCGCCACCCCATCGCCACGCTGCCGAGCGGTGCCCGCGTACTTGGCCTGGCCGACGTCGTTGTGTTGAACGACCCCATCACCGGTCAGGGCTCGAACAACGCAAGCAAATGCGCGGCGTCGTACCTGGACAGCATCATCCAGCAGGGCGACCGCACCTACGACGCAGAGTTCATGCAGGCCACCTTTGAGCGCTATTGGGACTACGCGCAGCACGTTGCCCACTGGACGAACGCCCTGCTCGCACCGCCACCGCCCCACGTCCTCGAACTCCTGGGCGCTGCCGGAAGCGAGCCGGACATCGCCCACCGCTTCGCCAACGGTTTCAACCACCCACCGGAGTTCCAGGACTGGTTCATGTACCCGGACAAAGCTGCCAACTATCTGGCGGACCTGGCTGCGGCCAAGGTTTCCTAGCACAGCCCTGCTAAAAGGACCCATCATGCGAAAAATAGCAATCATCGGAGCCGGCGAATCCGGCGCCCAGCTGGCTTTGGGCCTGCACAGGGAAGGGTACGCGGTAACGCTGCTGTCCGACCGTTCCGCCGCCCAAATCCGCTCCGGGAAGGTCATGTCCAGCCAGTGCATGTTCTCCACGGCACTGGATGCCGAGGCCCAGCTGGGCACAGCACTCACGGAATACTACGAATCCGGATCGGTACCGGCCATTGGCTCCATCCGGCTTCGGGTGCAGGCCGAACAGCCCATTGAGTGGGAAGCACCACTCGATGGCCCCGCCCGCTCCATCGACCAACGGATCAAGAGCGCCTTGTGGATCGAGACCTTCGTTGCGGCCGGGGGCGACTTCCGCATCGAGAAGGTCACTGCGCGCATGCTTGAGGAACTCGCCCGGGACTACGAACTTGTCATCGTGAGCACCGGTAAGGGCGAAATCGGCCAGATCTTCCCGCGGGACAAGGCCAAGTCGCCGTTCGACCGCCCCCAACGCGTCCTGGCCCTGAACTACGTAAAGCCCGACGCCGCTGCTGCCGCCGGCACCGGCGCGGACGGCACTGCCGGTGACGCCATCCGCATGTCCATGGCCCCCGGCGTCGGCGAATTCTTTACCTTCCCCGGACTGACTGTGTCCGGCCCCTGCCGCATGATGGTGTTCGAGGGCGTGGTGCGCGGCCCCATGGACCGTTGGACCGACGTCGGAAGTCCGCAGGAGCAGCTCGAGCGTTCCTTGGAAATTCTGCGCGAGCATTTCCCGCACGAGGCGGAGAACTTCGCGGGGGCGGAACTGACCGACGACGGCGCCACGCTCCTGGGGCGCATCACGCCAACGGTGAGGTCCGCCGTCGGGGAGCTTGGCAACGGAAAACTGGTGTTCGGCCTGGGCGATGCCGTGGTCCTCAACGATCCGCTCACGGGGCAGGGCTCCAACAACGCAACCCTCGCAGCCAAGTACTACCTTGACTCGATTGTCCGCCGCGGCCAGCAACCGTTCGACCGCCAATGGATGGAGCGCACCTTCGACGAGTTCTGGCGCGGATGGGGGCAATGGGCAGTTGAGTGGACCAACGACTTGCTCAAGCCGCCTCGGGACCACCAGAAGACGCTCCTCAGCGAAGCCGTCGAACATCCCGCATTGGCGGCAAGCATCGTGAACGGGTTCGACGACCCGCGAACCTCGTACCCTTGGTGGTTCGACTCCACCGCAGCCGCCGACTTCATGCAGGCCCGGAAGGAAGAAGACACCTCCTCCTTTGACGTCCGTGATTTCAGGAGTGCCCTGGGTCAGTTCGCCACCGGAGTCACCGTGGTCACCACTGTCTCGGCAGACGGCAGGAAGGTGGGAATGACGGCGAACTCCTTCACCTCGGTGTCCATGGAACCGCCCCTGGTGCTGTGGTGCCCCAGCAAACGCGCACCAAGCCTGGGTGACTTCGAGGACGCCACGCACTTCGCCATCAACATCCTCGCGAGCGACCAGCACGTCCTGTCCCGGCAGTTCGCCACACCGGCAACGGACAAATTCGCCGGCGCCGACACCACCGAAGGCATCGCCGGTATTCCGCTGTTGGACGGCGCGGTCGCGACCTTCCAGTGCCGGACCGTCTCGCGACATGACGCCGGGGATCACGTCATCTACGTGGGTGAGGTGGAAAGCTACAAGCACGACGGCGGTGCTCCCCTGGTGTTCCACGGCGGCAAGTACCACGCCACTGCCAGCCACCCCGACTTCTGAAAGGAACAGCACCGCATGGACTCCGTTGACGTCGCAATCATCGGCTCGGGCATCAACTCGCTGGTCGCAGCAGCCGAGCTCGCCCTGAAGGGAAAGCGGGTGTGCCTCATTGAGCGTGCAGACCGTTTGGGTGGCTTCATCGAATCCTCGGAGCGGACCCTGCCGGGCTTCATCCACGACACCTTCTCTTCATGGCACCCATTGTTTGTATCCGGGGGCGCCTACGGGGTGTTGGGCAAGGAACTGCACGCGAGGGGCTTGGAATACTGCAATACCTCGGGCCCTGTAACCGCTGCGGTGTCGCTGGACCCGGCCACCGGAGAACAGCGTGTGGCCATTGCCCACCGGGATCCGGCGGAGACGGCGGCAGCATTCACTGCGCCCCGTGACCGGGCCGCGTACCTCGCCATGCTGGACGACCTGGGCAAGCATTCGGTAACTGTGTTCGGAGCCTTCGGAGCAGAGCTGCGTTCGTTCCCGGACCTTGCAAAGCTCGCTGCCGTCGCCCTGCGAACCGGCAAGATCAAGGCCAATGAAGCCTTCGTCCGGGACTCACTCATGAGCGGCCGCAACTACCTTCGCAGCCGCTTTGAGGGTTGGGAAACGGACCAGCTGTGGTCTGCGTGGCTCCTGCATGCGGGGTTGGGCCCTGACCAGGCGACAGGTGGCGTGATGCTGCCCGTGATGGCAATGAGCATGCACGGATTTGGGCTGCCCGTAGTGAAGGGTGGTGCCTCACGCTTTGTTGAGGCATTCCAATCCCTGCTGGAAGACAACGGCGCCCGGATCATGTTGGGCACCGAGGCACAGGAAATCCTCTCGGCGTCCGGTTCCGTGACGGGTGTCCGGACCTCCGGGGGCGTTGTTTCAGCGGCCACCGTCTTGGCCAACGTTTCACCCCAAGCCCTCTATACCAGGCTGCTCCCGGACGCTCCCGCACCTCTCGCCGAGGCAGCCCGCAGGTACCAGAACGGCCGCGGGGCAATGCAGATCCACCTCGCTTTGGACAAGCCCGTGGCGTGGTCGGATTCCCGCTTGGACCAGGTCCCGCTGATCCACATCAGCAACGGCTCGGACAGCACGGGCATCGCCTGCGCCCAGGCAGAGGCCGGGTTGCTGCCGGCCGAGCCAACGGTAGTAGTGGGGCAACAATACGTGCTGGATCCTTCCCGAGCTCCGGAGGGCAAAGCCACCCTATGGCTGCAGCTCCAGGAGGCGCCGTTCACGCCAGTGGGCGACGCCGCCGGAGAACTGGACGTGGCCAACGGCTGGGATGAGGCACTGAAAAAGGGCTATCTGAAACGGGTCCTGGCCCGGCTGGAGCAGTTCGCTCCCGGGACCCGCGCGAGTGTCCTGGCCTCTGACATCATCGCTCCGAGCGACCTGGCTTCAATCAATCCCAATGCTGTGAACGGCGATCCCTACGGAGGCTCTGCCGAGCTCTTCCAGAATCTGCTGTGGCGGCCCTTCCCGGAGGCCGCCGGTCATCAAACGGCCATCCAAGGGCTCTGGCACATTGGAGCTTCAACCCACCCGGGCCCCGGACTTTCCGGCGGTTCAGGGCATCTAGTGGCGCAGAGGCTCACAGCACCGCCTTCACGTTTTTCCCGTATTCAAGCAGCACTGACACCACGCAAGCGATAGGAGAACAATGTCTGTTCTGGCCGGGCTCACCGCAGCCCTTTCGAATGGTTCGGTGGAAATCATCGACCTCACCACTCCCCTCAGCTCCGAGACACCAATCCTGAACCTGCCGCAGCCGTTCGCGAACACCGTTGGGCTCTCCGTCTCTCCCGTGAGCAACTTCGACGACGCCGGCCCGGCCTGGGCGTGGAACGACGTCACCGTGGGCGAACACGCCGGGACGCACCTGGATGCCCCCGTGCACTGGATTACCGGCAAGGATGGTAAGTCAGTGGACCAGATCGAGCCACACCGTCTGGTGGGGCCGTTGGTGGTCATCGACAAGACAACCGAAGCCGCCGGGAACCCCGACTTCCTGTTGGAGCCTGATCACTTTGAGCAGTGGCAGGAAGAGCATGGCGCCTTTCCTGAGAACTGTTGGGTCATATTCCGGACTGGTTGGGCGGCCCGCGGCGCGGACGCTGCGGCTTTCGTCAACGCGGACGACGCCGGTCCCCACACTCCCGGGGTCTCTGCGGCAGGTGCCAAGTGGCTTGCCGGAAACGCCTCGATCAGCGGTTTCGGCGTCGAAACCGTGGGCATCGACGCAGGACAGGCTGGATCACTGGATCCCATGTTTCCTGTTCATTCGTTCCTGCTGGGAGCGGACAAGTATGGCGTGACATCGCTGCGGAACGTGGACCGGCTCCCCGTTACGGGTGCCACGCTGGTGGTGGCTCCCCTTCCCATCGTGGGCGGCACGGGCAGTCCAAGCCGCGTATATGCACTGGTGGAAAAGGACGCGGTGGAGGGTTCATGAGTGGGGAAGTGCGCGTTTCCACCCTGGTCGGCAGGACGTTGGCGAAGCTCGGCGTCGGGCATGTCTTTGGTGTGGTGGGATCGGGTAATTTCGATGTCACCGGCACTCTCATGTCAGAAGGCATTCCCTTCACCGCGGCCCGGCACGAGGGCGGCGCAGCAACCATGGCCGATGCCTACGGTCGGATGTCCGGCAGGGTCGGCGTGGTCACCACGCACCAGGGCTGCGGACTCACCAACGCCATCACCGGAGTTGGCGAAGCAGCGAAAAGCCGGACGCCCATGATCGTGCTGACCGCCGACACCCAGGCAGCCGCCACCAGGTCCAACTTCAAGATTGACCAGGACGCCTTGGCCCGCAGCGTGGGGGCAGTCGCAGAACGGATCCACTCGCCCGCGACAGCCATCGCCGACACCGTCCGTGCATTCCGGACGGCGGTGAACGAGCGGCGCACGGTGGTGCTTAGCCTGCCGTTGGACATCCAAGGTGCCACCGCCGCAGACGAGGTGGGGGCCGTCGTCGTGCCTCAACCGTCGGTGACGAGGCCTGATACCGCAGCGGTTGAAAAACTGGTGGCACTGCTGGCCGCAGCGGAGAGGCCCGTGTTCGTCGCTGGACGCGGTGGCCGCGGCGCGCGGGAGGAAATCCTCGCCCTGGCCGATCATGCCGGGGCGTTGGTCGCCACCTCCGCTGTGGCGAGTGGGCTGTTCAACGGAGACCCGCACAACCTCGGAATTTCGGGTGGTTTCTCGTCCCCGCTGACCGCTGAACTGATCAGCGGCGCGGACTTGATCGTGGGATGGGGGTGCACGCTGAACATGTGGACCATGCGGCAGGGGCGACTCATTTCCGCTGGCACAACAGTGGTCCAGGTGGATGTGGAGGACTCCTCGCTCGGTGCCAACCGGCCTATTGCGCTGGGTGTGCTGGGCGATGCGGGGCTGACCGCCGTCGACGCTTTGGCTGTTCTGCGCGGTTCACAGCCTGAGCCCGCGGAGAAGTACCGCACGGAAGCCAACGCCCTCGCCATCAAGGGAGGCTCGCGGTGGCGGGACGTCGAAACGCCCGACCTGTCCACGGCGGGGTCCATTGATCCGCGCGTGCTGACCCGTGAACTGGATACCCTGCTGCCGGCCGAGCGGATCGTGTCCGTCGATTCCGGGAACTTCATGGGTTACCCCAGCCAGTATCTTGCCGTGCCGGACGAATTCGGTTTCTGCTTCACGCAGGCTTTCCAGGCAATCGGGCTGGGGTTGTACACGGCGATCGGCGCCGCTGTTGCACAACCGGGCCGGTTGCCGGTGCTGGGTGCGGGTGATGGCGGGTTCCTCATGGGCATCAGCGAGCTCGAAACCGCCGTCCGGATGAAGCTGCCCCTGGTGTGCATTGTCTACAACGACGCCGCCTACGGAGCCGAAGTGCACCACTTCGCCGGGCAGGACCTCGCGAGCGTCGTCTTCCCGGATACCGACATCGCGGCGGTCGCCCGGGGATTCGGGGCCGATGGAGTGACTGTGCGTTCCGCGACCGACCTCGCCGCCATCAAACCTTGGCTCGAGGCCTACGACGCCGGAACCCAGGACCGCCCCTTGGTCATTGACGCAAAAATCGCCTCCGACGGCGGTTCGTGGTGGCTGGCTGAGGCGTTCCAGGGCCACTAAGTGCCGGGCCCCCCACTAGGGGACAGCACGTGTCGCTACGAGCACGCACTGCGACATGTGCTGTCCCCCAGTTGGGTTCTACGCGTCTACTTCGGTGTTCACGATGTAAACATCGCACGGGGCGCCGTGTGCCACGCTGTTGGCGATGCTGCCCAGTACACGGCCCAGGCCCTTCATGCGCTTGTTGCCCACGACGATCAGGGAGGCGTTGTTGGTCTCCGCGTAGTTGATCAGGGCGTTGGCCGGGTTGCCGCGGGCAGCGAAGTACTTAAGCTTGTCTGCCGGGACGTCGAGTTCTTCGGAGACCTTGCGGGCCACGTATTCCGCGGAGTCGGCCGAAGAGACCGTGATGCGGTCGCTGCCGCTGCCAAATTCCTCGATCCGGTCATCTGAGAAGCCACTGATGACGTGCAGTTCGGCGCCGAGGGCGGTGGCAAGCTTCGCAGCGGCAACGGCTGCCCGCTTGGCAGTTTCACTGTTGTCAACGCCGACGACAATAACTTCTGACATGAGTACTCCTGGTTGTGGGATTCGCTGGGTGGTGCTGCAAGAAATCTACACTCCATAGCCATCCACGGGGATGACCCTTTTGCGCCGGGAGTGTTTGCCGCGGCGACGTGAGGGTAGGGATAGATCATCGGAACCATCACGTCACTGAAAGGCAGGACCATGAGCGACGCACCATTTGCCCCGCAGACCGCCATCGTCACAGGCTCGGATTCAGGGATCGGGCGTGCCACGGCGGTGGCGTTGGCCCAGGCAGGCATGGATGTAGGGATCACCTGGTACTCGGACCAGCAGGGCGCCGAAAAGACGGCGGAGGAGGTCCGTTCCTTGGGCCGGAAGGCAGTTGTCCAGCAGCTGGATACCACTGACGCTCCCGGAACCGCAGCCGCGGTGGACAAGCTCGCCGAAGAGCTTGGCGGCGTGGACGTCTTCGTGAACAACTCCGGAACGGGCGACGGCACCAAGTTCCTGGATCTCGACTACGGGACATGGATGTCCACGTTGAACACCAACCTCAACGGCGCCTTCGTCGCCATGCAAACCGCTGCGAAGCGCATGGTCAAAGCGGGCCGCGGCGGGCGCATCATCGCCGTCACCAGCGTCCACGAATTCCAGCCGCGGGTTGGCGCCTCGGCCTACGACGCCTCCAAACACGGCCTCGGCGGACTCATCAAGACGATGGCCCTGGAACTCGCTGAACACGGCATCACCGCCAACAACGTGGCTCCCGGCGAGATCGCCACCCCGATGACCGGCCAGGAGGACGAGGACCCCACCACCAAAGACCGTCCGGGCGTGCCGTTGGGTCGCCCTGGAGATGCCCGGGAAATAGCCGCCGTCATCGCTTTCCTGGCATCCCCGGCTGCCAGCTACGTCAACGGAGCTTCCTGGCCCGTGGACGGCGGAATGCTGCAAATGGGACCCCAGGCCGGCTCGCATATCACCAGCAACGAGTGGCGCGAAAGCTAAGCCGCACCACCTCTGGCCGCGCGGTGATCCGTGGGCTAGTCTGCATGAACGGCCTGCCTGCGGGCCGGATTTTCCAGAGATTCGTATGACGTTGATGAGGAGCACCATGGCTGGCCACACATATAGCGTTTCCGAAATTGTAGGAACTTCCACAGAGGGCGTTGACGACGCAATCAAGAACGGCATAGCCACCGCGTCCCAAACACTGCGGAACCTCGACTGGTTTGAGGTCAAGGAAATCCGCGGGCACCTGGAGGACGGCGCGGTTGCCGACTGGCAGGTCACCATCAAGCTTGGCTTCCGGCTGGAGCGCTGACTCCCCTTACGCGAGTTGACAGTTAATGCCAATGTTTCAGGCGAACATTGGCATTAACTGTCATCCCGGCGGGCCGGTTCGGGTTGGGGAGCCACCGCTTCCACCGCGCCCAAGCTGAGCAGCATCAAAGCGTCCGACGACGGCGAACCGGCCTTCGCCGAATAGACCCGAAGGTGCTGGTCGGGATCGTCCGGGAGACTCAGTGTCTCGAAGTTCAGTTCCAGGTCCCCCACCACCGGGTGATGCAGCCTGACAGTGCCTGCGGCGCGCGTGGCAACCCTGTGCCCCGCCCACCATTGGCGGAATTGTTCGCTGTGGACTGCGAGCTCGCCTACCAACTGGTTCGTTTCGGGGTCGTTGGGGTGCCGGCCGACGTCCATGCGCAGCGCGCCCACGGCCTCGGCGGCAACAGTCTTCCAGTCACGGAACAATGTACCGGCTGCGGGGTCCAGGATCAGCCAGCGGGTGAGGTTGCGTTCAGCCGCCGGTAACAAGGAGAAGTCCGCGAACAGCAGGTGCGCCATGCGGTTTCCGGCCAGGACATCGGCGCGTCGGCCGAGGACCATGGCAGGAACATCACCCACCGCGTCCAGCAGCTGCCTCAACGCAGGCCGGACCTTCTGAACGGGACCTGGGTTACCGGCGGAACTGGCGCAGTGTTCCAGGAGATCCATCATGTGCGCCTGTTCCCCTGGGTCCAGGCGAAGTGCCCGTGCCACGGAGTCCAGGACAGCCCTGGAGGGGTGGATATTGCGGCCTTGTTCCAAGCGGGTGTAGTAGTCCGTACTCACGCCGGAGAGGCGCGCCACCTCTTCGCGTCGAAGCCCCGGAACCCTTCGTGAACCGCTGGACTCCTGCGCTCCGGCGTCCTCGGGCTGGAGGCGGGCACGCATGACTTTGAGGAATTTACCGAACTCGGCGCTTTGACCCATTCGTCCATTCTGCCGTTCAGGATGTGTGTAAGGCCACCGTTGTGGGTAGGACTACCAGACCTAGGAAAAACAGGATCAGGCTTTGGTGCTGACTCTGCCCCCAAAACTGCATAGGCTCAATACTGAGCCTCCGAAAACGCTTTCTGATGCCCCAGCCAGGCACAGGCGCAACACCGGAGCGCCACGGCCATAACCATCCCGTCGAAGGAGACCGTCATGCCAGAGCTGACACTGAACAACGGCGTCACCATCCCGCAGCTGGGATTTGGTGTCTTCCAAGTGCCCGCGGACGAAACGCAGAAGGTGGTGGAAGATGCCTTGGAAACCGGGTACCGCCACATAGACACCGCAGCCGCCTACCGGAACGAAGCCGGGGTTGGCGCCGCGATCAAGGCATCGGGGATTGCCCGGGAAGACCTCTTCATCACCACCAAGCTTCGCAACGGCGAGCAGGGAGAGGCCTATGACGCTTTCCAGCGCAGCCGCGATGCCTTGGACCTGGAAGTGATCGACCTGTACCTCATCCACTGGCCGGTCCCCTCGCAGGGGCTTTACACGCAGGCCTGGAAGGAGATGGAGAAGCTCTACCAGGACAAGCAGATCCGGGCGATCGGTGTCTCCAACTTCCTCGCCGAGCATGTGGACACGTTGCTGCGGGAAGCCGAAGTGGTTCCTGCCGTGAACCAGATCGAGCTGCACCCCACGTTCCAGCAGGGCGACCTCGCCAACAAGTGCCGCGACCTCACGATTGCCGTTGAGGCGTACAGCCCGCTGGGACAAGGCAAGGACCTCAACGCGGAGCAGGTGGCCCTCATCGCAGCGGCACACGATACTACTCCTGCGCAGGTGATCCTTGCCTGGCACTTGGCTCAGGGAACCATCGTGATCCCCAAATCCGCCGACTCGGCCCGGATGCGGGAGAACTTCGGCGCAGCCGACCTCACCCTCACGGAATCCGAACTCGCGGCCATCACCGCTCTGGAGGCCGGTGCCCGCATCGGTTCCGATCCCGCCGTCGCCGCTTTCACCCAGCTCTAAGACCAGACAAAAGGACCCAACAAATATGCAGTACACGCATCTGGGCCGTTCCGGCCTGAAGGTTTCACGTCTCTGCCTTGGAACCATGAACTTTGGCCCGCAGACCGACGAGGCAACCGCGCACTCCATCATGGATTCGGCGTTGGACTCGGGCATCAACTTCTTCGACACCGCCAATGTCTATGGCGGGGTGGAGCACCGCGGCTGGACCGAGGAAATCATCGGCCGCTGGTTCGCCAAGGGCGGCGAGCGCCGTGAGCGGACCGTGCTTGCCACCAAGCTTTATGGCACCATGACGGACCGTCCCAATGAATCCAAGCTGTCCGCCCTGAACATCCGCCGCGCCCTGGATGCGAGCCTCAAGCGGCTGCAAACGGACTACATCGATATCTACCAGTTCCACCACATCGACCGCGATACTCCGTGGGACGAGATTTGGCAGGCCATTGAGGTGGCCGTCCAGCAGGGGAAGATCCTCTACTCCGGCAGCAGCAACTTCGCGGGCTGGCACATCGCCCAGGCGCAGGAAGCAGCACGTCGGCGGAACTACACCGGCCTGGTGAGCGAGCAGTCCATCTACAACCTCTTCAAGCGTGAGCTGGAGCTTGAAGTCATCCCGGCCGCGCAGCAGTACGGCCTGGGCTTGATCCCGTGGTCACCGCTGCAGGGCGGCCTGTTGGGCGGCGTGCTCAAGAAGGAGGAGCAGGGTGTCCGGCGCACTGAGGGCCGCGCCCTGGAGACCCTCAAGAAGCAAGAGGACCAGATCCGCCAGTACGAGGATTTCGCTGACGAGCTGGGACAGAAGCCCGGCGACGTTGCGCTGGCCTGGCTGCTGCACCAGCCCGCGGTGACCGCACCGATTGTTGGCCCGCGCACGCAGGAGCAACTGGACGCGGCCATCCGCGCGCTGGACGTCTCCCTGAATGAGGACGCCCTCAAGCGGCTGGATGACATCTTCCCGGGTCACCGCCCGGCACCCGAAGACTACGCCTGGTGAGCAGCCTTCTCCCGGACAGCCTCGGCAAAGCGGCGGACACCGTTTCGCCGCGGAACATCCTGTTCATCGGCGGGACCGGGGTCATCAGCGCGGCGGCGGCCGAACGCGCCGTCGCTCTGGGACACCGGCTGACCATCCTCAACAGGGGACGGTCAGCCGGGCGGCCGGTGCCCGAGGGAGCCGAAGTCCTGCACGCGGACATCCGCGATCCCCAGGCCGTGCGTGAGGTACTTCAGGGAAGGGAGTACGACGCCGTAGCGGACTTCATCTCGTTCACCCCGGCTCACGCCCGGGCCGGGTTGGAAATGTTCCGCGGCCGGACAGGTCAGTACGTCTTCATCAGTTCCGCTTCGGCGTACCAAAAGCCGCCCACCACCCTTCCCATCCGTGAGTCCACACCGCTGAAGAACCCCTTCTGGAAGTACTCGCAGGACAAGATCGCCTGCGAGGAACTGCTGTTCGAGGCCTACCGTGAAGTGGATTTTCCGTTGACGGTGGTGCGGCCTTCCCACACCTATGACCGGACCAAGATTGCCATGGTGGGCGGGTGGACTGATATCCACAGGATGCGCGCCGGGATGCCGGTCATGGTGCACGGAGACGGGACCTCTCTTTGGACCCTGACGCACAGCCGTGATTTCGCTAAGGCCTTTGTTGGACTTCTTGGCCGCCCTCAGGCCGTGGGCGAGAGCTACACCATTACCTCGGACGAGTTCCTGCCGTGGAACCAGATCTACCGGCTGTTCGCCCGGGCGGCCGGCGTGGAGGAGCCGGAACTGTTCCACGTTTCCTCGGACACCATCGCCCGGCATAGCCCGGAGCTCGGTCCAAACCTGCTGGGCGACCGTTCGCATTCGGTGGTGTTCGACAACTCCAAGATCAAAGCCCTCGTTCCCGATTACCAGGCCACGATCCCGTTCGCGGATGGGGCCAGGGAAATCGTTGAGTGGCATGACCGGCATCCCGAACTGCAGGTGGTGGGCGGGGACTATATGGAGCTGAGCGACAGGCTCTTTGATTGGTCACGGCGGTAGCTGTTGCCAAGCAGCAAGCGGCCAGCGTAGAAACGTAGAAACCCAGAGGAGACCAGCCCATGGAACTTGCCCCGCTTATCGAACTCAACGATCACCACAAGATCCCGCAAATCGGCCTTGGGACCTGGCCACTGAATGATGCGGAAGTTGCCGATGCCGTCGCGGAAGCTGTTTCCTGCGGCTACCGGCACATTGATACCGCGGTGAAGTACGGCAACGAAAAGGGCGTGGGCAACGGGATCAGGGCGGCCGCAGTGGACCGTTCGGAGCTCTTCATCACCACCAAGCTCGACGGCGAATTCCAAGGTGCAGGCAGGGCGGTGGAAGGCTTGGACGGTTCGTTGGAGCGCCTGGGCCTGGAATACGTTAACTTGCTCCTCATCCACTGGCCCCTGCCCCGCCGGGGTGAGTTCATCTCCACGTGGAAAACCTTTGAGGAGCTCCAGGCATCGGGCAAGGTGCGCTCCATTGGAGTGTCCAACTTCAAACCGGCTCACTTGGACCAGTTGTTCCACGAAACCAATGTTGTTCCCGCTGTCAACCAAATCCAGGTCAGCCCTTCGATCCCCCGTCCCGCTGCACGGGCTTACAACGAGCGGCACGGCATTGTCACCGAGTCCTACAGTCCGTTGGGGGCCAGCAGCGACTTGCTGAACGCCCCGGTGCTGGCTTCCATTGGGGAAAAGTACGGAAAAACTCCGGGCCAAGTGGTGCTCCGCTGGCACGTGCAGCAGGGACTTGTCGCCATTCCCAAAACTGCGAATCCCCAGCGCATGAAGGAGAACCTGGACGTCTTCGACTTCGACCTGGACCAGGACGACCTCAGCAAACTGCAAACCCTCGACGCCGGCCCTGACGCAGGCGTCGACTCGGATGTTCAGGGACACTAGGGAGACTGCCATGGAAACTCTTATCTGGACCGGTTCCTACACCGCTGACCGGAACGCGAAGGGTGAGGGAATCGCTGCCCTCTCCGCCGACTCAGAAGGAAACCTCACTTCACTCGGACTGGCCATTGCCGCCGACTCGCCGTCGTTCCTCGCGGCGCACCCAACACTTCCGGTGCTGTACGCGGTGGCAGAAGAAGCGGGCCAAGTACAGGCGTACCGCCGGACGGGCGACGCCGAGCTGGAAGCCTTTGGCGAGCCATGGCCCACCGGAGAAGCGACCTGCCATGTCGCGGCGGATCCCCAGGGCCGCTTTCTCGTAGCCACCTGTTGGGGCGACGGCCAGGTCATCCTTTTTGAACTGGACGACGACGGCGCCATCACCTCGCGCGCGAGTGCGGCAGCCGCCGTCGACCCCCATGCCGGGACATCTCCGGACGCCAGGCCCAGCCGGGCGCATTCGAGCCTGATGCTTCCTGACGGCCGGGTGATGACGACGGACTTGGGCAATGACCTGGTGCGGGTGTGGCAGTACGTGCCCGGTGAGGGTTTGCAGGCAGATCACCAGCTGGTCCTGCCGATGGGTTCGGGGCCACGGCATATGGCCCGGCACAACAGCGGAACGGTCTTCGTGGACACCGAGTACTCCGTGGAAGTTGCAGCGGTGCGGATGGAACCTGACGGCACGTACGAACTGGCCTCGGTGGTGCCCGCGAGCAGCGCCGGTGCAAAAGATGGCGACGCCGGTGCGGAGATCGCGCTGTCCCCGGACGGTCGCTTCGCCTATGTGGGCGTGCGGGGTACCAACCGTATTTGCGTTCTGGAAGTTTCCCCCGACGGCTCCGGTCTCGAACCCGTTGGCGACGTGCCCTGCGGCGGCGAGTGGCCGCGCCACCACCTGGTCCGCGAGGGCTGGCTGTACGTCGCCAACGAAGGCTCGGACGACGTCGTAAGCCTCCGCCTGGACCCGGAGACCGGACTCCCCGACGGACCCGTGGGCCGCGTGGAAACAGGTGCGCCCAGCATGTTGCTCGTCGCCGGTTAAATGACACCGAGATGGCATCTAATGACAATGATCCGCTCAGACATTGTCATTATGTGCCATCTCGGCGAGCTTTTCAGGCGGACCAGACCTCGACGTCATCCGTGCCGCAGATGAGTTTCCGGCCGGTCGGTTCGAGGACCACCCAGAGCAGTTCCTGGTGCTTGGAGACATCGTCCACGCGGCCCTTGCCGGCGCCCCACGCGACGTCGTAAATCCACACAGGATCGCCGGCGCTGAGGTCTGCCCACTCGGAAGCAGGCACATGGCGGTAGTCGGCCGGGCGGTTCAGGATGGAGCTGGTCATGCCGATACTTCGGCGGAAGTGCGCCGCCTCCACAGAGTCGGGACACCGTTGTAGGCCGGCAGCACGTGGCCCTCAGCGAAAACCTGGACGGTATCCGGTTCGCAGTCCGGGCTCCACAGACCCGACGCCGGGCAGTGGGAACCAGTGGGCATGACGCGGGTGGCTCGTTCGCGCAGGAGGGCGATGCTCTTCATCGTTGAAACTCATCCTTGGGGTAGATCGGGGCACTGTGTGAAGTAGATCTCTCCAACCCTATGTAAGCCGCGGACGCTTCGTTATGGGCAGTTGCACAGCGTTTATCCACCGCGGTATGCAAAGGCACAGTGACCGCTTACCCGTCGCCCAACTTGGGTACAGGAAACGTCGCTCCGGGCTGCCGGAGCGACGTTTACTGATCCCTTGGACGGGCCTAGATGTAGTTGAGGCTGAGCAACATGGACTTCAGCTGGGCATACTGGGTAGTGCCCATCCAGGCCGTGGCAGCTGCCGGGGTGGCAAAGGTAGGCCGCTTCGCCGGGTCAAAGAGCACGTAGGCACTCATGACACCGTTGGGCATTGTGATCTGGTTGGTGCCCGAAGAGCTGATGCCGGCCTTGAGCTCCGAAGTGAGCCGGACATCCATGATGTACGTCGGAGGGCCTTCGACAGGTCCCGATTGGGGTGAGGGCATTCCCTCGTAGGGCGGCCCCTCGTAGGGGATGTACTGGGGCTGGATCGACGAGAAACCGAATTCCACCTGGCTGCCGTTCACGTCCCTCACTCCGGGGACCACGGCCCGGTCAAGGACTGTCCGGTCCACCAACCCGGCCGTACCGTCGCCGTAGAATCCGCTGTAGATGTAGGCAACGGGCGAGCCGGCACTGTCCATGACGGTGGCACCCTGCGAAGCCGCTTTCGTTTCCTCTGACAGGTATGGACCTTGCTCCGTCTTGACGCTCCATCCGACTGGGTAGCTGAAGGAGAGGTGTCCGTCGGGGAACGTGTAGCTCTGGACTTGGCCAGCATGCGGCAGCGTCGTTGTCGAAACGGGCGTTGGCGCCACCACCGGGACAGTAGCGACAGGCGTGGAAGTGGGCTGGGGCGTTGCAACTGCTGTGGGTGTCGCTGTCGGAGCAGGCGTTGGCGTGGCCGTTGTCGACGGCGTGGCGGACGCCGACGGCGCGGCCGTGGCTTCGGCTGAAGTGAACGTCGCCGCCGGGGCCGGGGTGGCACCGACCGGCCCGAAGTTGGCGGCCACCAGAACGCCAGCCGTTACCGCTGCAGCGCCGAGGAACAATCCACCGGCAATCTGGAACTTCCTTGCCCGGCGCTTTTCAAGGGAAGCCACGTTCGAGAGAGTATTCGCGTCGCTGAATACAGTTGTCCCGGACAGGATCCTATGGAGCGCTTCCTCACCCTTGGGTTCCGGAGCGTCATTCATATCCCACGGGTCAATTGCTGAAATCTGGTTCTTGATAGGATCCATGATCTTCAGGCCCCCAACTTCTGTGTAGTAAATTCGGCCGCCGGCATCTGTTTGCGGAAGGCCGTACGTGCGCGGTGCAAGCGGACTTTCGCCGCTGATTCGCTGCACTGGAGGACTCCGGAAATTTCGGCCGTGCCCAAACCGTCCCAATAGGCGAGCTGCAGGATTTCGCGGTCCTGTTCGCGCATCCGCATCAAAGCGTCCTGAACCACGACGTTCTCGGAGTCATCCCCAAAGCGCTGGACCGCCGTCGTCCGGAGCTTTTCCTGCAGGGCGAGTCGCCTGTCGCGGCTCCGGTACGCGTTCCCCACCAGGTTGCGGGCGACTGTCAGAAGGTATGGAAGTTCCGGGGTGGACTCGTCCGTCCACTTCTGCCAGACGACGCGGAAAACGTCCGCGGCGATCTCCTCGGCTATATCCGCCGATTCCACGCGTCGGCGAACAAACTTGAAGACGGACGGATAGCTGTCTTTATGAATGGCGATGAACGCCAATTCGCGCTCGGAAAGCACGATTTTCCCCCTGAAATATAGAGCCCGGACCTGCAGGATACTTGTCTAGTTTCCGGCTCGGGCCCGCCGGTTACAGGGAGCGGAAAATATTTGTGTGCCGTGGGCTACGCGGATCGCCGCAGCGCCCGTCCGCGCCAGGCAGACACACCCCACACGATCACGAACAATGCCACGAGGATCAAACCGGCATCGCCCAAGTCGATTCCGCCGAGCCAGGTTGTCAGAGGATCATTCAGTCCGAAAGCGGCGTTGAGGAAGCCACCCAGCGTAATCACGGAAATAAACAGTGCCGAAACTGCCGAGATGCCTGTAATGACGGCGTTGAAGCCGAGTTTCCGTCGGGGATTGTGAATGGCGGATTTGTACATTTTCATCATCGCAACCCCGTTGATGGAGTCGCACAGGGTCATGGCTGCCGTGAACGCCAGCGGCAGGGCCATCAGGGCGAGCGGCGAAACGCCGGCGAGTGACGCCGTCGTGGTGATGACCAGCAGCCCGATGGTGGTGGCGGTATCGAACCCCAGGCCGAACAGGAAACCGATCACGTAGATGTTCCTGGGCCGCTCCACTTTGGACAGGGGTTTCGCCAGCAGCCGCGCCACGAAACCTTTGGCCTCCAGATCCTCGGGGCGCAACTCACCGCCGGCCTGCACCTTCCGGTAAACCTGCGTGGCACGGATGAACGCCGAGCCGTTGAACAGGCCCATCGCCAACAGGAAGAGCCCGGACACCCCACTGCCGATCAGGCCCAGCACCATATTGCCGGTGGTGCCGTCCTCCATGAACTGCCCAATCAGCGTGGCACCGGCAACCACCAGCAGACCAGCCAGGATCACCACGGAACTGTGCCCCAGGCTGAATGCGAACCCAACGCTCACCGGGTCCTTCCGCTGGGCTACGAACTTGCGCGTCGAGTTGTCGATGGCCGCGATGTGGTCCCAGTCGTAGCTGTGCTTGATGCCCGCAACGTAAGCGGTGACCACCAGCCCGAGCGCCAGCGGTTGAGCGCCTCCCGCGCCTCCCGCAAGCAAAAGCACGACGGCGGCAAGATGCAATGCGGCGACGGCACCGAAGGTGAACAGCATGCGCGTCCGGAGGGACAGAGCGTCCCGTTCGCGGTACATCGTGGCGAACTCGGTCAACGCAGTCATCAGTATTTCCTCAGGTTCAGGGGCTCCTGCCCGTACCAGCGTCCGCGAAGGAAGTTGGTGCAGGCACCCAGCAGTGTGTTGAGTTCTTCGGTGCTGTTCGACAACGATCGCAGCACAAGCCCGGTGGTTCCGGCAATAGTCGCGGTCAAAGAAACTCCGGTGTACGCCTCAAATCCGCGGGTCAGTTCATGCAACTGGTCAGCGAGCCCTTGGTCCACCCGTGGATCCACCACCACCAGCGACCCCAGATGGCTGAAGCCCTCCATGAACCCCAGCCCCGTCACATCGTTGAGGGGAGGCCGGATCAGGAGGTTGTCCAGCGCCAGCAGCTGCGTGACGTTTTCGTCCTCGACCCGGATCTCGTTCCTGAGCCGCACTTCCTCAAAGCGGAACGCCGCACCGTCGGGCGACCAGCCGGGCGTGATGACTTCGGCCATCACGAAGCACGACGTCGGGTGGAGACTGATGTGAGAATTCTGCCGGTAGCTCGCCTCCCTGTAGGCGATCAACTGGTCGGGCACCAACTCCAACCTGGAGCCCTCCCCCAGCCGCAGGCTCATCCGCTGCTCGGCAAAGGACCCGGGCGTCCGATACACCTTGGTGGCCGACTGTGTAGTGAGGAGCAGGTCGGCCCCGTCCTCAACCTCCACATCGATGAGGAACAAATCCGCCCCCAGATACGCCCCACCCGGATTGACCATGACATAACAAACCTGCCCGGAGTCATCGAGATAGTGCGGCCTCAATACCCGCAAGGCCCCCTCATGAAACTGCCGCGAAGCCACAGACCTTCCGGATCTTTGGGCGATACGCAACCGGAGTTCACCCCTCGCCGCCGTCGCAACCAGACTCACGAGGCCAAGTCGAGCATCAGGACATCCCGCCGGATCCAGTTGAGGACGTCTTCCAACCCCTCGTCCGTCTTGAGGTTGGTGAAGCAGAACGGCTTATCACCGCGGAACTCCTTGGAGTCCCGTTCCATGATGGACAGGTCCGCACCGACGTGGGGCGCCAGGTCGGTCTTGTTGATGATGAAGAGGTCGGACTTGATCATGCCCTGCCCGGCCTTGCGGGGGATCTTTTCCCCTTGGGCGACGTCGATGATGTAGATGGAGAAGTCCACCAGTTCCGGGCTGAAAGTGGCTGAAAGATTGTCGCCACCGGATTCAACGAAGATGACCTGCAGATCGGGATGCCGGGCTTTCAACTCTTCGATGGCCGCAGTGTTCATGGAGGTGTCTTCGCGGATGGCAGTGTGGGGGCAGCCGCCCGTTTCGACGCCGATGATCCGGTCCTCGGGCAGGATGCCGTTGGCGGCGAGGATTTTTGCGTCTTCGATGGTGTAGATGTCGTTAGTGATGGCGGCCATTGAGATGTCACGGCTCATGTGCCGGGTGATCCGCTCCACGAGCTGGGTCTTTCCTGCTCCAACGGGTCCGCCGATGCCGATTTTGATGGGTTCAGACATGTGTCCTCCTGCTTTAGCTCATGAACATGCGGGCGCGTTGCCTCTCGTGCCGCATTTGTGAAATTTCCAGTCCAGGGCTGACCGCCCCGAAGTCGTCCCAGCACAGCTGTGCTACATCCTGGATGGCGGCAGCAACGGCGTCGTGCGCCTGGCGTAGTACCCGCTGCCCCGCGTTCTGCCCCAGCGGTATGGCGCGAACGGCATTCTGCGTCAGCGAAGTAACCGTGGCGAACAGATAGGCGCCAAGTGCCTCCTCGAAGGGAACCCCGAGCGACCGCGCAATGACCCCGAAAGCCAAGGGTTGATGCCCGGAAGCCACCCCCTCACGAACCAACCCCCGGTAGCCATCCAACTCCATCGACGGGAACACCTCCCCACCAATTTCAAGCAGTCGTCCGCCCATCTTCACGGAAGCCTCCCGCACCTCCCGGGCCAACAGCTGCCCCGAAAGAACAGAATCCAACAACCCAACATCCACCCCGTCATAAAGAAAGCGCAGAGCCAACCCATCGGAATACGTCAATTGCTGCCCCACAAAAGCGGACAGCCAAACCCCAAACGACCCCTCATCCCGAACAAGCCCACGCTCGATATAGCCCTCAAACCCCAAAGAATGAGCAAACGCCCCCGTAGGCAAAGCCGAATCAGTCAACTGTTGAAGAGCAAGCTGATATCCGGCGCTCAAGGAGTACCGCCCAAGGTGACGGCTGCGCGCTGGAGTGGAGCTGGGAAGGGGGCCGCGGCGTGGCGGGCATCGCGAAGCGGGCACGGCCCCCTTCCCAGCGAAGCGCAAGCGCGCGCACCCAACCTGACGCGGCGCTTGACTTTAGTGCGAGTGCTCAGCATGGCGGAACGGCACCGGCATGACCCGTTCTTGCCTGTCGTAGGGGACGCCGACGCTCTTCAGGTAGTCCTCGACCGTGTGATCGTACTGGCACACCATGACCTGGGCCCCGTACTCGGAATCGGAGCCGAAGAATTGCGCCTGCAGATGACGGTTGCCGAGTGAATGCGCCACGACGCCCATTTCGTGGATGCTTCGCGGCGCGATCACCAAGACGTCGGTGGGCAGCACGGAGATGACGATGACGTTGTGCTCGTCCGCGGCCAGGATGTCGCCGTCGCGAAGGTCCCCGGAACCACTGGGGAGGCGGATGCCGAGTTCCTTGCCGTGGTCCGTGGTGACGCGCTGGATCCGCTTGACCAGCAGCGCACTGGGAAGCACCACTTTTTCCTTGTGGTGGCCGGTGAAGTCCCCGGGTTGCTCGTGCAGGTTGCCCAGGATTTTTTCGATGATCATGCAGGCTCCTAAAACAGGAAGTAGCGCTGCGCCATGGGCAACACGTCGGACGGCTGGGAGGTGACTTCTTCGCCGTCGACCGTCACCTTGTAGGTTTCGGGGTCGACGGCGATGTCCGGCGTCTCACCGTTGAATTTGAGGTCCGCTTTGGTGAGGTCGCGGATGCCGGCTACAGGTTTGATCACGCGTTCGAGGCCGAGCTCGGCTGGAACACCGGCGTCGATGGCTGCCTTGGAGAGGAAGGTGATGGACGTCTGCTGGAGCGCCTTCCCGTAGGTGGCGAACATGGGCCGCATGGTGCGCGGTTGCGGCGTGGGGATGGAAGCGTTGGAGTCCCCCATCAGGGCGTAGGCGATCTGTCCACCCTTGATGACGAGTTCGGGTTTCACGCCGAAAAACGCGGGATCCCACAACACGAGGTCCGCGAATTTGCCTTCTTCCACGGAGCCGATCACGTCAGCCATACCTTGGGCGATGGCAGGGTTGATGGTGTATTTGGCCACGTACCGCTTGAGCCGGAAGTTGTCCGAGTCCGGCGAGCCATGCTCCGCTCCCGAGGGGTCCTGCAACACGCCACGCTGGCGTTTCATGGCGTCGGCTACCTGCCAGGTCCGGGTCACGACTTCGCCTACCCGCCCCATGGCCTGGGAGTCCGAGGACGTGATGGCGAAGATACCGAGGTCGTGCAGGACGTCTTCGGCGGCGATGGTTTCGGCACGGATCCGGGAATCGGCGAATGCCACGTCTTCCGGGATGTCCGGGTTGAGGTGGTGGCACACCATGAGCATGTCCAGGTGCTCTTCAATGGTGTTCTTCGTGTAGGGCAGCGTGGGGTTGGTGGAGGCAGGGAGGACGTTCGGCAGGCCGGCGATCTCGATGATGTCCGGGGCGTGGCCGCCGCCGGCACCTTCGGTGTGGAAGGTGTGGATGACCCGGCCGTCGATGGCCCGGATGGTGTCCTCCACGAAGCCGCACTCATTGAGGGTGTCTGTGTGGATGGCCACCTGGACGTCGTATTCGTCCGCCACGCGTAGGGACATGTCAATCGAGGATGTGGTTGAGCCCCAGTCCTCATGGACTTTCAGCCCTACCGCACCAGCGCGGATCTGCTCAGCGAGGGGCTCGACGGCGGACGCATGGCCCTTTCCGAACAGGCCGATGTTCACGGGCAGTCCCTCAGCAGCGAGCAGCATCCTGGAGATGTGCCACGCGCCGGGCGTGATGGTGGTGGCCTTGGTGCCCTCGGCAGGTCCGGTGCCGCCGCCCACCATGGTGGTGACACCGTTGCACAATGCGGCCGGCACCTGCTCGGGGGAAATGAAGTGGATGTGGGTGTCGATGCCCCCGGCTGTGAGGATCTTCCGTTCACCGGCGATGATCTCGGTGCTGGTGCCGATGATTATGTCCACGCCATCGGCGATCTGCGGATTTCCGGCCTTGCCGATCTTGAAGATGTGCCCGTCTTTCAGGGCAATGTCGGCCTTGTAGATCCCGGTGTAGTCCAGGACCACAACGTTGGTGATGACCGTATCCGGGATGTCCTCCGCGCGGGTCAGCTGGCCGTTCTGGCCCATGCCGTCGCGGATGACTTTGCCCCCGCCGAAGACCACTTCCTCGCCGTGGACCGTGTAGTCCTTCTCGATCTCAAGGAACAGCTCTGTGTCCGCCAGGCGGATGGCGTCACCGGTAGTCGGCCCGTAGAGCTCGGAGTATTGCCTGCGTGGGATGTCAAAGCTCATTGCGCGTCCCCTTCCTGGGCAGAACCGCCAAGGCCGGTGCCGCCGTCGAGCTTTCCGTTGACAGCATTGCTGAGGCCGAAGACTTCGCGGGACCCCGCAAGCTCAATCAGTTGGACCGTCTTCCTGTCCCCTGGTTCAAAGCGCGCGGCTGTGCCCGCCGGGATGTCCAGGCGGCGGCCGTAGGCGGCTTCACGGTCGAACTCCAGGGCACGGTTCGCTTCGGCGAAGTGGTAGTGCGAGCCGATCTGCACGGGACGGTCGCCGCGGTTTACGACCTCGACGGCGATCGCCTCGCGTCCGCTGTTGCAGGTGATGGAACCTGGCCGGAGCCTGTATTCACCGGGGATCATGGGGGCTCCTAACGGATGGGGTTGTGGACGGTGACGAGCTTGGTGCCGTCAGGGAACGTGGCCTCGATCTGGACATCGTGGATCATCTCCGGAACGCCCTCCATCACGTCTTCGCGGCTGAGCAGCGTGGTTCCGTAACTCATAAGTTCCGCCACGGTCTTGCCGTCGCGGGCACCCTCGATGAGCTCGTAGCTGATGATGGCTACGGCTTCGGGGTAGTTCAACTTGAGCCCGCGGCCCTGGCGGCGCCGTGCGAGGTCCGCGGCCACCACGATCATGAGTTTCTCCTGCTCACGCGGCAATAAGTGCACGACATCTCCTTAACGGTGGGCACAGCTGGGCCTGATGTCCCCAGAGTAAGGAGCGGAAGTTTCAAACACGTTTCCGATCTGTCTCAGGCGGCGTCCGGATGGGCCCGAATTGACCTCAACTAATGTTGAGGTTCTAGCATCGTTTACTGTGCGCCCAGCGGCGCCATCTTCGAGCAATTCCCATCAAAGGTATAGCGATGACCCACCACAATCCCCTGCCTTCCCCGGCCGTCGGCGAGCTCTTCAGGGCCGCCTTCCGTGCACACCCGGCGGGAGTCGCGATCGTCACTGCCTCAGGACCGGAGGGACCGGTGGGACTCACTGCTTCCTCGGTGGCCTCGGTGGCCGTGGATCCACCAACCCTTGCGTTCTCAGTAACAGGCGGCCGTTCGGCGTCGGTCGTTGCAGCGGCGGAGTCGATCGTGGTGCATCTCGTCGGGGCGGGGCAGCTCGGACTGGCCCGTACCTTTGCGGACCCCACAGCTCCCCGCTTCACGGAAGACATGGATTGGCAGTGGCTGCCCACCGGCGAACCCCTTCTCCCGGAGGCCCAGTGGGCGCTGCGGTGCACCATCATTCACCGCGCGCCGCTGGGAGGCTCGGTGCTGCTCGCGGCCACGGTTGAGGACATCCGGGCAGCAGATGGCGACTCAGCCCCGCTGGTGTACCACGACCGGGCGTTCCACACCCTGCTTGAGAGCGTGCCGGCTTAGCTGTTCCTGCCCCGCGCCGCCACGGCCCACGTGTCCACCACGGCACCATTGCGCACCACTGAAACCTCATCCACCAGGTTCATGGTGAGGCAGACGTGGTTGGGGATCACCCTGAGCCGGGTGCCCAAGGCCGGAAGCTCCTCCGAATCCGGCCAGACTACCGTGGCGTGGTGCTCCGACAGCGCCGTCACCCGGGCCTCCGGGAACTCAGGCAGCCGGGCGTAACCCGTGGCCCAGTCGGGACGATCGCCGCCCAGGACCTTGCTGCCGGCATCCACCACCACGCGCCGGACGTTGCCGCCGCGTGCTTCGTGGCGGCTGACCACCGTAGCGGCCACCGTAAGGGCGATGTCGTCCCAGGTGCACCGTTCAAGCTCCAGTTGCTGGGCGTCGCCAAAGACGTAGACGCCGGGGCGCAGCTCAGTTGCAGCCGTCGGCCCGTCGAGGAGTGCCGTGGGAGTGGACCCACCGCTGATGGTCCGTGCCTCGAAACCAGCCGAACCGAGGGCCGCAGCCGCCTGCCCCAGGGCCTCGTTTTCGTTGCCGGCCGCACCCGTTGGCATCCCGGGTTTGTAACTGTGGCCGGGGAAGGTGAAGACGCCGGCCACCCTGAGTCCTGCGGCGGCCGCAGCACGGGCCACGTCCACTGCCTCGTCCGGAAGGACACCACTGCGGTGGTGGCCGCTGTCCACCTCGATCAGAACCTCCACGGAACCGGCGTCCGGCCCCAATTGGTGACCCATCGCCGTCGCGCCTTCCGCTGAATCCACGCCGACAGCCAGGCGGGAAACCGCGGCCAGGGCCCGGAGCCGCTCAGCGTTCTCAGCTTCGACCCACAGCGGGTACGCGATGAAGATGTCCTTCACGCCGTCAGCCGAAAAAACCTCAGCCTCGCCGATAGTGGCAACCGTGATACCGACTGCCCCTGCGGCCAGCTGCTTGCGCGCAATCTCCAAGGTCTTGTGCGTCTTGACGTGCGGGCGCAGATTCAGCCCACGGCCCTGCATGCTGTCAGCCATCCGCTGGATGTTGCGGTCAAGGATATCGACGTCGATCATGACGGCGGGGGTACGGAGGGCGGCTGGAATTACGTTCATTCCTCAAAGACTAACCGGCCCGGCACCAACCTCTAAGGCGCGGAATCCCGGACCCTCACCTCGAAGGCGGCTTCCGGCTGGCGGACCCCGGAGGTTTCCTGGTCGCTTTCGATCCTCTCGATCAGGAGTTCGACGGCGCGCTCGGCAATTTCCGCCCGCCCCGGCGCCACGGTGGTCAGCGACGGCGACGCGAACCGCGCCTCCTCAATGTCGTCGAAACCGGCCACGGCGATCTCCTGCGGCACCTTCTTTCCACGGACCAGGAGCTCGTGAAGAGCTCCCAGGGCCAAGGCGTCGTTGAGGCCGAACACGGCGTCAAACTCTGCGCCACTGTCCAACAGCCTGGCGATGGCCCCTGCTCCCCCATCTCGTCGCCACTCACACCGCACCAGCAAGGTGGGGTCGTACTCAACGCCGGCGTCCGCGAGCGCAGCCTTGTACCCGCTGAGCCGCAGGCCGGCGCTGCCTGTTGTGTCGCCGTCGGCCGCCCCCAGGACAGCTATACGACGGCGGCCACCCGCCAGCAGGTGGGTGGTGATGGCGGCGGCGGCTTCCTGGTTCTGGATGAGGACCATGTCCAAGCGCGGGTCCTGCACATATTCCCCCAGGAGGACCAACGGCTTGGTGCCCGCCGCCTGGATAATCTCCTCGGCACCAAGGGCCAGGGGAATGAAAAGAAGGCCGTCGGTGAGGCTGCGGAATTGGCCCTGGATTGCTGCCTTCTCGTGTCCTGCCTCGTTGCCGGACTGTTCCACGAGGACCCGGTAGCCGCGACGCCAGGCTGCTTTCATGATGTCGGACGCCAGCTCCGCGTAATAGGGGATGGAAAGGTCGGCCAGGACGAGGCCCAGCATGTTGGTCTTCCCGGACCGGAGACTGCGGGCCGTGAGGTTGGTCTCATAGCCAAGCTCCTCGATGGCGTCCAGGACACGTTGCCGCGTGGTTGGCCGGATGAATTCGTAGTTGTTGATGACATTGGAAACTGTCTTCAACGAAACCCCTGCGGCTTTCGCGACGTCGTTCATGGTGACGGCCATGCGGGCACTCCTTCAGTGCTGGTGAAATACATCGGTGCAATTAAAGATGCGCACTGACGGCTGTATCTTGTTGCACGTCCTAAGCGTAGTGTCGAAGTATGAGATACCGGATGGTGATGCTCCGGAACTGATTTATCCGGGTTGTGCGCGAATACGAGTGCCCAACCGCCCAGCCGGAAATTCGTGCGGTCCGGCCACGCTGAATCGAGGCCACAATGGCCCGGAACCAAAAAGCGAAATATTCTGCAAAAAAGCAAAATCATCTTTCTGAAAACGTTCCATCCGCAGGATCCGGGCCAGACCTGACCAATTTTCTGGAGCGCATCCAGGATCTGCTGGTGGAAAACGCGGACATTCCCGGCTTTCTCGGCGACCTTGTGGAATTGACCGCGGACGAACTCACAACGTCGGCCAACGCGGTGTCCTGCGGAATGACGGTCATGCGGCAGAAAAAGCCGGTTGCCGTAGCGGACAGTGACCCGCTGGCCCGCCGCCTGGACAAGATTCAAAATGACCTGGGCGACGGCCCCTGCCTCAGCGCCCTCCGGACACGGACCATGACCCATGTCCCCGACATACGGCATGAAAGCCGTTGGCCGGACTACATGCAAGCCGTGGAGGACACGGATATTGGTGCCATCCTGGCGCTGCCCCTGGACTTGAACAGCACCTCTGCCGCCGTCGTCAATCTGTACTCGGCAAATCCACACAGCTTCGGCGAGGAGGACGTTCGTGCAGCCCAGCGGGTGACCACCACTGGAGCGAAGGCACTGCAGCTGGCCCTGAAGATGACCCAGCTGCAGGACGCACGCGCGAACTTGGCAGCGGCACTGGATTCCCGCACCACCATCGACACCGCCGTGGGCATCGTCATGGCGCAAAACAGATGTGGCCGCGATGCTGCCTTCCAGGTCCTGGCGGATGCTTCCAGTCATCGCAACATCAAGCTGCGCGCGGTGGCGGAGGCCGTCGTCGCCCATATCGCGGGAGACCGGCATCTTCCTGCATCCTTTGAAGACTAAGGGCCCCACACAGACTCCTTAAGCCGTCACACGTCGCTCATACCCCTGCAACGCGCCCGCAACATAGTTGCGCAAAGCTGGATCCAAGTAGATGGCGGAGCCAGCTGAGGAGGCAACCATGGGCATTGCAAACAGGGACCTGTTCCAGGCGCTGAAGACACAGGCCACCTTGGCCCAAGCATTCGGCGCAGTACCCGGCAGCCAGGAGGAACAGCACCCCCTGAAACAGGGCGATTACATTGAGGCGTGGCACAACGGCCGCCTCTACCACCAGGGCACCGTGGTCAAGACCGTGGCGGGCACCGACCTGTTCTGGCTCAACGACCAGACAGGGACCCGGCGCCTGCTGGACATGGAATCCATGGAGATCGTGACCGTTGACGGCCCGGCTCCGGAAGCTGCATCGCACCCACCAAAACCGGCCCCCGCCACCGTCACTCCCATCTCCGCCTACCCGACGTTCCACGACGGAACGCAGCAGATCGCTTAGCTGTCGTTGCCCGAATCCAGGGACAGCCTGATCATGGTCCAGCTCACGGCCGGAAGCTCCGCGGTGAGGTTGCCGCCGTCGAGCTTCACACTGACGTTCTCGGACGGCAGGACCGACGTCGAATCGTCGGCTGTCGCCTGCCAGTACGGGTCCTTGTTCGCGTAGGTCACGGCCTCGATAACCTTGCCGGCGTTCAAGCTTCCGACGGCGGCCTCCAGGGTCAGCGCGTCCGTCGCCGAACGGTTCACGGCGAATACGACGGCCTGGTTGGCATCGGCGTCGTAGGTCGCCACGGCCGACAGGGCGCTGAAGCCGGCTGTCTTTTCGCTGTCCAACTGCGGTGACTCGACGGCGAGATTGAGTACTGCGCCCGAGGCATGCTGGGACGTGAGGGCGAACGGGTGGAAGGTTGTCTGCTTCCACGCGCGGCCGCCGGGCTCGGTCATGATCGGCGCGATGACGTTGACCAGCTGGGCAAGGCTCGCTGAATGAACGCGATCGGTGTGGCGCAGCAGCGTGATCAGGAGATCGCCCACCACCACTGCGTCCGCCACCGTGTAACGGTCCTCCAGCAGAACCGGCGCAACCGGCCAGTCGTCACCCGTTGGCGTCTTGGACTCGTCGCGTGTCATGTGCCAGACATTCCACTCATCAAAGGAGATGTTGACCTGCTTCCCGGACTTGGTAGCCGACTTCACATGATCGATGTGGGAAACAATGTCCTTGATGAATGCTTCCATCCTGTGGCCTGCGGACAGGTGTTCCTGCAGGTCGCCGAAGTCCTCGAAGTACTGGTGCGCCGAGATCAGGTCCACCAGCTCATAGGTTTCGTTGAGGACCACGCGTTCCCATTCGCCGAACGTGGGTATGTTGGGCCCGGAACTTCCACAGGCAACGAGTTCCAGATCCGGGTTGACCATGCGCATCGCCCGGGCGGTTTCCGCGGCCAGGCGTCCGTACTCCGTGGCCGTCTTGTGGCCGATCTGCCAGAAGCCGTCCATCTCGTTGCCGAGGCACCACATGGTGATGTTGTGGGGTTCCACGGCACCGTTGGCCTTGCGCTGCTCGGACAACGCCGTGCCGCCCTTGATGTTGGAGTACTCCAGCAGGTCCAGTGCTTCCTGGGTTCCACGGGTGCCGAGGTTCACGGCCATCATGGGCTCCACCCCGGCATTCACGGACCACTTGGCGAACTCATCCACGCCCACCAGGTTGGGGTCGCTCGAGTGCCAGGCGAGGTCAAGACGCGTGGGACGGTTTTCCTTCGGGCCCACCCCGTCCTCCCAGCGGTAGCCGGAAACGAAGTTGCCGCCGGGATAGCGGACCGTGGAGACGCCGAGTTCCTTGGTCAGCTCCAGGACGTCTGTACGGAATCCGTCCTCATCAGCCTTGGGATGCTCCGGCTCGAAAATGCCGGTGTAGACACAGCGGCCGAGGTGCTCGACGAAAGCCCCGAAGGTCTTCCTCCTCACGGGGCCGATGACGAACGCGGGGTCGATGGTGATCTTGGCGGTGTTGTTCTGGGCTCCCAAAGCGTGGGTCCTTGTCTGCTGGTGTGCGGGGCGTACGAGTCAATTTACAACGTTATAGAAACCATGCTGTCGGTGGATGGGGTGGGAGTCAAGAGATTTTTTCGCGCGGCTCTACGCTGGGTTCATGCGATCGCACACCGTTCGTGCCGCCTACGCTGCCCGGGCTGCCGAGTACACGCGCCTTTTCGGGTCCATCAGCAGCATGCATCCTTCCGACAGGGCACTGGTCCGGGAATGGGCCGGCGAACTCGATGGAAAGGTCATCGATGCCGGCTGCGGCCCGGGGCAGTGGGCTAGCTTCCTTCACTCGCTGGGCACTGACGTCGAGGGGGTGGACCTGGTTCCGGAGTTCATCGCCACCGCCCGGGAGAACTACCCGGACATACATTTCTCCTTGGGTTCCCTGGAACAGCTGTCGACGCCGTACGGCTCGCTGGCAGGAATTCTCGCGTGGTACTCGGTGATCCACACGCCGCCGGAGGATCTGGGTGCGGTGTTTACCGAATTCGCCCGACGCCTCAGGCCAGGAGGGAGTCTGCTGCTCGGTTTCTTCGAAGCCGACGCGGTGGAGGAAATTCCCGCACGCCGTAATGCCCGCCTACTTTTGGCCTGCGGAGGAGATGTCCGCCCGGTTGGAGCGTGCAGGTTTCGCCCTGGTCAGCGCGGACTCGCGGACGGATCCCGGAGTCCGCCCCCATGCGGCGGTCGTGGCAGCACGTCGGTAAGACTTTCCGGAGGCCCCGATGCGCTTCAACGGTTTAGTAACTTTGATGGATTTTCAACTAAAATCACCGAATGATCCTTGCATCGGCGCGAGGCGGCAAGCTCTACTACATGGGTGCACTGATGGTGGGAGCAGTGGAAGCACGCGCGCTGGAAAAGAGTCTCGATGCAATTGTCGCAACGGTCACGCAGGACGTACCTGGGTTCGATCCCGCAACTGAGCTCCATGGCTATGAAGTTTTCCACCAAAAGGGAGCATGGGAAGGTGTGCCGGTCTGGCTGTCGGTCAGCGTCTGCAAGCAAGCCGCCGAGGCCATACGGGAGTCCGGGGCTGTCTTTGTCTTTCGAGGCATTGACATCGAGAAACTCAACGGCAACTATGCGGCTCCCCTTCCGGCTCATAGGCTCGCACTCTCTCACGTTCTCGAGTCCGTCCAGCGCGTCCTGAACCTTGATCACACAAACGAAAGCGTTCTGGTTCTCGCCGACGAGCACCACGCCGCGCCGGACAGCAGAACGCGATTTCGAGGGATGCGCGCCGCCGCGCAGTGGGGTTATACAACCATTCCCTTGAGCGACCTTATAGACACGATCTATTTCGGCCCGTCGAACCACAGCCGGCTGCTTCAAGCCGCAGACATGGCCACTTTCCTGACTAACCGCTTCCTCACAATTACGGAAGGCCATCCCGCAGCGAAAAAAGCGATGCGGGAAATCAGAAGCAATCTCGAGAAAGCTACCCGGTTCAGCCTTGTTTGGCCCGACCAGTAGGACTGCTGATTAAAACGCGAAACCCCGCGCTTCTGCATCGGGGTTTCGGTCTATGTGGGAGACGTTTCCGCGTCCTACGTTCACAACCGTAGCAATCGAAGGCAGCCCTCGCAAGAGCCGCCCATCGAAGATTCCGGGCGCCATCCAAAGGTGGCAAAATCCGCGCCGCCCTGAGACAAAAAATCCCCCGGAACCGTGAAGTTCCGGGGGATCTGGAGGGTGGGCCCTGTGGGGATCGAACCCACGACCCACGGATTAAAAGTCCGATGCTCTACCAACTGAGCTAAAGGCCCTCCAGCTGTTGAAACAGCCATAAATACTGTACCCCAAGGTCAAGGCAGGTAAGGAACCCGGGGTGGGGTGCGCCGTCGTGACCTTCTTTGGGCGGAAGCACGACGGCGACGCGCCGCTGAGGGCGGCGTGTCGGCCCACCGGCGGCGGCAAAGTGGGTCGTGGAGGCACGCCCCTCGGCCCCAAGCGCCCGAAACAAGCGTTACTCGACCCCGCCAGAGCACAGGAGTACGGTGAACTCATGAGCGAACAGCCAGGATCACGTGCGTACGGCGGAGCAAACAGGCACCACAAGCCCAAGCCCTTCGCTCCCATCGATTTCGAACCGTTCGCCGGCGGGGCCGATCCCGCAAGAGTTTCCGAGGCCGCCCACCTCGCCGCCCAGGCCTTGGTGAAGCGTGGCCGCGACAGCGACGACCCCAAAGTCACGCGCAGATTGGTGAAGCTAGCCGACGAGCAGGGCCTGGATGCGATCGCCGAGATGTGGGCCGAGAGCCCCGCCCGCAGCCTGCCCGGCGCGCTCTGGCGGCTGTACGCCCTTCGCGCCGCCACCATCCAGAACCCGGAGCGCATCTCGGTGTACTTCAGGGCCGGCCGGGACACGGCACAGGTTTCCAACGTGGTGGCAGGGGCGGCCGAGCCGCCTGGAGCCGAAGAAATGAAGACGATGGCGGACGCTATTTTGTCTGGTGCTTTCGACGGCGAGTTCGACGTCGCGCTGGAACGTTCGGCTGCATTCTGCCGCGTGGTGGCGCTCGGCCAGGCAACGATTGCCGACGGCGCCGAGCACACCAACGAGGGCCACGCCAGCAAGCTCACCCGCAACTCCCACCAGCTGGTGAAGACCGCCGAAGACCTCGAGCACGCGGCTAACGCGTGGCGGCTGGGCGAGCTGGACTAACGCGCAAAACGGGCGAAACGTACCCACGTCCGGCCCGGACTGTCAATGTTGACTTAGCCAGCCAGACGGTGAAAACTAAAACTGGTGTCGAACCGCGAAACCCCCGGGCTTCAACTTATAGCCGCTTCGAGCGGCCTACCGCCGAGAGGCGTATCCGGTTCGGCACCATTTTTATGCCCGAACGCAGTTTGCCCGGGCTCGTCCTGAGACGGCCCGGGCAAACGTGGCAAAGGAACTACTTCAGCGTGACCGTGGTTTCGGCGGTTTCCTTCTTGTCGTGATCGAGGTCGCCGGAGGCATCCTGGGGCGTCATCGTCGCCTTGATCTCCGTCTCCTTGCCAGCGGTATAGGCGAAGTTCTCAGCGATGTTGAACGACTCGCCCGGCTTCAGCACGAACGGGTCCTTCTCCTTCAGCTTGATGCCTGAGCTGGTGAGGCCATATTTCTTGAACCCGTCACTGCTGGAGTCGG
The DNA here is from genome assembly GCF_025452095.1 of Paenarthrobacter sp. JL.01a. Lineage (NCBI taxonomy): Bacteria > Bacillati > Actinomycetota > Actinomycetes > Micrococcales > Micrococcaceae > Paenarthrobacter > Paenarthrobacter sp. JL.01a. Next base: position 241,741 of record NZ_CP104877.1, on the reverse strand, counting down.
ACGGCATGCCGCCAAGGTACTTCCAGTCCGTGTACTTGGCGTTGGGCGTCACCAGCGAGTGACTCAGGGGGATGTCGGCCGATGACGTGTTGGTGACCACGTAGTTCACGTAGACGATCGGAGCGCCCTTCTTCAGCAGGTTCTCCTTGGTTTCCTTGTCCACGAACATGCTGTCCTTGGAAGCGACATCCGTGGCCACCTGGAAGACGTCGACGGAGAAGCTGTCACCCTTCATGCTGCCCAGCTTCTCCCCCTCGTCGGAGATGGGGAGCGCCCATGACGCCACCTTGTAGGAACCCGAGGAGGTGCCCTCGGAGGCAGCCGATGATGCTGCGGATGAGGCAGACGACGACGGCGAGGAGGACGAGGACGACGACGGCGATTCGGAACCGCCCGCCGTCGGGCCCGTCGCGGCCGGAGCGCAGGCACTCAGGGCAAGAAGCCCCGCGGCGGCCAGGCCGCTGATCTTCATAAGGTTATTGAGACGCATGGATCCCCCATTGATTGGATTAATTAGCAGACGTCCCAAGTGTTGCATGCATGTGAGGCGGCTTGCGATGGGGACAAGTTCCCGCAGCACTCCTGCTGACCGGTAAAGTTGGGAGCGAAACGGGACGCGTCAAGTCAAGCGGCCCGCGCCCACCCGTCCCCAGCCCGGAAGCGACATGAAGCTGCGCCTTTTCCCCCAGGAACCTGCCGGGCTCGTACTGCTGGCACAGATGGCCGGCGTCATAGTGGCCGCCACCGGAACGCTCTCCGAAATTCTTGGCGCCCCTGCCAGCGAGCACGAACGGCTCGCAGAAGAGCTCCACGAGCACGAGTCCAAGTCGCTGGACCTGCACTTCGCCCTCCTGACGCATATGCGCACCAGTTTCGTGAACCCCCTCCCCCGCGAGGACATGTACACCCTCTCCCGGCACCTCAACGAGGCCATGGAGAAGCTGGATGCCGCCGGTGACCTCGTGGCGATCTACAAGCTGGACCGGCTCCCCAAACGTGCGGCCGACCAGCTGGAGATCATCAGCCGCCAGGCCGAGCTGACGGTGGACGCCATGCGGAAACTCGAAGACCTCGACGAGCTGGAGGACTACTGGATCGAGATACTCCGCCTGGCGAAGCGTGCCGAGCGCACCCACCGGATCTGGGTAGCGGAGATGCTCAAGGACATGAAGTCGACACAGTACGCACGGCACCGGGACATCGCCAACCAGTTGGTGGAAGTAACCAAGGACATGCGGAAGGTCGCCACGCAGGTAGGCAGCATCATCGTCAAGGAATCATGACGTGACCATCGCCGTCCTGGTCCTGGTAGTTGCTTTGGCCTCGGGTTTTGCATTCCTGAACGGCTTCCGGGATGTCTCCAACGCCGTCGCGCTTTCAACGCGAACCCGAGCCCTCACGCCATCGGTCGCCGTGCTCCTGGCTGCTGTCTTCAACTTTGTGGGCGCCATGCTCAGCGGGACGTTCGTCCTGGCCTTCACGCAATCCTGGATCACACTGCCCCAGGGCACCGGGGGCCTCACCATGCTCGCCTCAGCCTTGGCGGCTTCCATACTGTGGGGAGTTTATGCGTGGTGGCGGGGCATTCCCTTGTCCTCCACGAACTCGTTGGTGGGTGGGCTCATAGGTGCGGGCGGCGCCAGCATCCTGGTGGGTGGAAACTCCCTCGGTGGCGTGGACGGCATCGTTCTCACCCAGGTGGTGCTGCCGCTGGTGCTTTCCCCGTTGATAGCTTTCGGCGCGGCGTATTTGCTGGTGTGGCCAGTGACGTGGGCCGCCCGCTACACCCAGCCGAATGTGGTGAACAGGCGCTTCCGGCGGGCCCAGGCCGTGTCCAGTGCGGCTGTCGCGTTCGGTCATGGCCTGCAGGACGGCCAGCGCACAGCAGCGGTCATTTTCCTGGCCGTTGTGGCCGCCGGGTTGTCAGGCGGTGACGAGCTACCCCTATGGATTCTGCTGCTCACGGCCGCCATGCTCACGGCGGGAACATTGCTGGGTGGCTGGAGAATCTCCCACACCCTGGGGCACAAACTGATCCGGGTGGATCCGTTACGGGGATTCGTGGCCCAGACCCTGACGTCCGTCATGCTGTTTGTGGGTGCAATTGGTTTCCAGCTGCCGCTCTCCACTACGCACACGCTCACAGCGTCCGTACTGGGCGGGGGCATCAACCAGCGGTTCCACACCGTGAACCGGCGCCTCGTTCGGAGGATCCTGATGTTCTGGGTAGCCACCCCGCTGATCACTGCGGCCGCGGCGTTCATCCTGGAACTCGCGTTCTCCCCCCTCACCCGCCTATAAACCCAACTGGGGGACAGATACGGGCCCACTGAGCGTTCAGTGGACCCTCACCTGTCCCCCAGTTGGGTAACAAAGAACGACGGCGGCCGTACCCCCAAGGCGACGGCCGCCGTCGTTATGTGCCGGCTCCCCCATGGAAGCCGGAACCCGCGGAACCCTTATCCGAAGCGGCCTGAGACGTAGTCTTCCGTGGCCTTCTGGGACGGGTTGTTGAAAATGGACGCGGTGTCAGCGAATTCGATGAGCTTGCCCGGCTTGCCGGTGCCTGCGATGTTGAAGAACGCGGTCTTGTCGGACACGCGGGCAGCCTGCTGCATGTTGTGGGTAACGATCACCACGGTGTACTGGTCCTTGAGCTCGTTGATGAGGTCTTCGACGGCCAGCGTGGAGATGGGGTCCAGAGCGGAGCACGGCTCGTCCATGAGGATCACCTGGGGTTCAACGGCGATGGCGCGGGCGATGCAGAGCCGCTGCTGCTGGCCACCGGAGAGGCCGGATCCCGGCTTGTCCAGGCGGTCCTTGACCTCGTTCCACAGGTTGGCGCCCACGAGGGACTTCTCCACCAGGGCATCAGCTGCGCCCTTGGAGATCTTCTTGTTGTTCAGCTTAACGCCGGCCAGCACGTTGTCGCGGATGGACATGGTGGGGAACGGGTTGGGGCGCTGGAAGACCATGCCCACCTGCGTGCGAACGGTTACGGGGTCCACGCCGGGACCGTACAGGTTGTCGCCGTCGAGCAGTACTTCGCCTTCGACGCGGGCGCCCGGGAGGACCTCGTGCATGCGGTTAAGGGTGCGGAGGAAGGTGGACTTGCCGCAGCCGGACGGGCCAATGAATGCCGTTACGGACTTGGCCTGGATGTTGATGTTGACGTCCTCGACGGCCAGGAAATTGCCGTAGTAGACATTCAGGTCTTTGACGTCGATGCGCTTGGACATGGTGTTCCTTTGTTCCTTGGGGGTTCTGGAAGTTTAGAGCCGGCGGCCGGCTAACGGCCCGTCTTGGGAGCGAAGATGCGGGCGATGAGGCGTGCTCCGAGGTTCAGGAGCATCACCAGGATGATCAGCACCAGTGCAGCGCCCCAGGCACGCTGGTCGGACGGACCAGGGTTGGACGGCGACGTCGGGTTGAGGATCTGCGTGTAGATGAACGTGGGCAGCGAAGCCATCCAGCCGCTGAACACGTTGTTGTTGATGGTGGTGGCGAAACCGGCGGTCACCAGGATGGGCGCGGTCTCACCGATCACGCGCGCGATCGCCAAGGTGACACCGGAAGCGATACCGGAGATCGCCGTCGGAATAACCACTTTGGTGATGGTGCGCCATTTGCGTACGCCCAGCGCGTAGGAGGCCTCGCGGAGCTCGTTCGGGACGATCTTCAGCATTTCCTCGCTGGAGCGGACCACCACCGGGATCATCAGGACGGAGAGCGCGACGGCGGCCACCGCACCGGTCTTGGTGCCGGGGCCCACGACGGCGAAGAAGAACGCTGCCGCGAAGAGGCCGGCCACGATCGACGGGATGCCGGTCATGACATCGACGAAGAAGGTGATGGCGCGGGCCAGCGGACGGTCGTTGCCGTATTCCACCAGGTAGATCGAGGTGAGCAGGCCAACGGGCACCGAGATGACGGTTGCAAGGAGGGTGATCTGGATGGTGCCGATCAGTGCGTGGTAGATGCCGCCGAGGACCTTCCCGCCCTCTTCGGCTGCCTTGTTGTCGAACGCGCCGGTGACGCCGTTCATGGAGGTGCCAAGGAATCCGGGGGTGATGAGTCCGGGGATGCCGTTGATCAGCACCGTGACGATCACCGAGATCAAAGGCAGCAAAGCGATCAGGAACGCACCCACAACGAGGCAGGTAGCCAGCTTGTCCTTGGCTTTGCGGGAACCCTCTACAACGCCGCTCCAGGAAACCAGGCCGACGGCGAAGAGGATCGCCGAAACGATGCCCCAGCCGAAGGCGTTGAAGCCGATCAATGCCAGGATGGCCGCGCCGACGATGAGCGCGACAGCCAGGACGATGTAGGGCGCGAACTTCGGCAGTTGGCCCTTGGTGAGCGCGGAGCGCTTGCGGACTGCGGTGGCGGTCATTTAGTTGGCTCCCGAGAATTCTTTGTGCTTGGTGATGATCCAGCGGGCGATCATGTTCACGCCAAGGGTGATGACGAACAGCACCAGGCCGGCGGCGATCAGAGTGTTCACCTTCAGGCCACTGGCTTCAGGGAAGTTCAGGGCGATTTCCGCGGCAATGGTCTGGTTGCCGGACTGGATCAGGCTGGCGGTGAGGACGCCGGAGGACAGCACCAGGGCCACGGCCATGGTTTCTCCGAGCGCGCGGCCCAGGCCAAGCATGACGGCGCTGATGATGCCGGGACGGCCAAAGGGCAGCACTGCCATTTTGATCATTTCCCAACGGGTGGCTCCCAGTGCCAGCGCGGCTTCTTCGTGCAGCTTGGGGGTCTGCAGGAAGATTTCGCGGGACAGGGAGGTGATGATGGGCAGGACCATGACTGACAGGACGATGCCCGCAGTGAGGATGGTCTTTCCGGTGGCGGAGGCCGGCCCCTGGAAGATCGGGATCCATCCGAGGTTGTTGGCCAGCCAGTCGTAGGCCGGGGAAATTTCCTTGGCCAGGAAAGCCGCACCCCACGCACCGTAGACAACGGAGGGGATGGCGGCCAGGAGGTCCACCACGTAACCGAGTCCGGCGGCGAGCCGGCGCGGTGCGTAGTGCGAGATGAACAGGGCCACGCCGATGGCCACTGGCGTTGCGATAACCAGTGCGATCACGGCGGCGATCAGGGTGCCCACCACGATCGGAGCAATGTAGGCGAAGAAGCCGTGTCCGCCTTGGATGTCGGCGGGCGCGGCGGTGAGGGCCGGGATGGCCTGCACTACGAGGAACAACGCGACTCCGAAGAGGACCGCGAGAATAAGGCACCCTGCGGCCATGGCGGCCCCGGAGAAAACCTTGTCCCCGGCGCGTCCTGCGCCTCGGGAGGTTGTCAGGGAGTTGGTGGTCACTTCACGATCCTTCAGTCTGGAGTGAACTGGTCTTACACGGCTAAATTCCCTGCCCCGCCCCGGTGGCGTTGCGGCCACCGGCGAGCGGGACAGGGAACTTCAGTGTTCAGCCGTGCTCTTGGCGAAAGCCCTTAGGACTTGGCCTTGATGGTTTCGATGGCGGCCTTGGCCTTGTCCTGCAGCGTCTTGGAGAGCGGTGCGGACTTCGCGGCGTCGGCAGCGGTCTTCTGGCCCTCGTCGGAAACGACGTAGGTCTCGAAGGCCTTGACCAGGTCGGCAACAGCCTTGGTCTCGTACGTGGTGCAGACAACGTGGTACGAGACGAGCACTACCGGGTAGGCGCCCGATGCGGTGGTCTTGCGGTCCAGCTTGATGGCGACGTCGTTGCTGGCGCGGCCGTCAACGGGCTTGCCGGCTTCAACAGCCTTGGCGGCAGCGTCGGCGGAGATCTTCACAAACTCGTCGCCGACCTTGATGGAAGCGGTGCCCAGCTTGCCGGAAACAGCGGAGTCATCGGCGTAAGTCACGGCACCGGGGGTGTCGGTGACGGTCTTGACGACGCCGGAGGTGCCCTTTGCGTTCTCGCCCTTCAGGGAGGCGGGCCAAACGCCGGCAGCCTTGTCGGTCCAGACCTCGGGAGCAGCGGATGCGAGGTAGTCCGTGAAGTTCGAGGTGGTGCCGGAGTCGTCAGAGCGGTTCACCGGGGTGACCTTGAGGTCCGGCAAGGTGACGCCGGAGTTCAGGGCAGCGATGGCGGGATCGTTCCAGTTGGCGATTTCACCGCGGAAGATCTTGGCAACCGTGGTGGCGTCGAGCTTCAGTTCCTTGACGTCGGGGATGTTGAAGGCGACGGCGATCGGGGAGATGTAGACCGGGATGTTGATGGCACCTTCAGGGCCGCACTTGGCCTTGGAGGCGGCAAGCTCGTCGTCCTTCAGGTAGGCGTCGGAACCGGCGAACTGTGCCGAACCGTCGATGATGGCCTTGCGGCCTGCGCCGGAGCCGTCCGGGGAGTACTGGACCGTGGCGCCCTGGTTTGCGGAGGCGAAACCGGCCTTCCAGGCGTCCATGGCTGCGCCGGTGGAGGAGGCGCCAATGCCGGTCAGGGTGCCCGTCACCTTGGTGCCGGCTGCTGCGGACTGGGATCCGCCAGTGGTGCCGGTTGCGTTGTCAGAACCGCAAGCCGTGAGCGCGAGTGCGCCTGCTGCGATGACCGCGAGTGCCGCGTTGCGGCCGAAGCGAGTTGCCTTCACTTGGATGTGCCCCTTCCAGGGATTTCTCAGATGCGTTCCGAACGGAGTTTTCGGCGTGCGCGAGCTGTGGACCGTTTTGTTCCTTTACTGAAGGTAAGGAGCGCAGGTAACGGGATCTGCGGTGGCAGGTGAACGGAAGGTGAACGACGGCGGACCATTGGGTTATGTGTCGCGTGCCACCTTGAGTGGTTCCCCCGTTACGCTCGTCGTTCCTCGGTGGAACGTGGCCGGGCAAATAGACTGAAAGGCATGGCTGCCGCTAAGGGACTCACTGCAAGCAAGAGGTTTCTGCGGGCCAGGGTACGGACCGGCCTGGTCCGAAGCCGGAACTCGTTGACCCCGGCCATCCAAATGACGGTGTGCGCAGTGGGTGCCTACGCTTTCGCCGAATACGTTCTGGGCCATCAAGGGCCCCTGTTCGCGGCCACGTCCTCACTGATTGCCCTTGGCTTCTCGCGCGATCCACGCCTTCGCCGGGTCATTGAGGTAGGGCTGGGCTGCACCCTCGGCATCGTGGTCGGCGACCTCCTGCTCCACTGGCTCGGCGCTGGAATCTGGCAGGCCGCCGTCGTCCTTCTTTTCTCCATCCTGCTGGCCAGGTTCCTGGACAGCGGAACCATCTTCACCACGCAGCTGGGACTGCAGTCGTTGCTGGTGGTGCTGCTTCCTGCGCCGGCCGGCGGGCCGTTCACGCGCAGCCTGGACGCAGTGGTGGGCGGTATTTGTGCGCTGTTGGTGACGATCCTGGTGCCGAAGGATCCGCGCAGGGAACCCCGCAAGGACGTCCAGAAGATCCTGCACGAACTCGCCGAGGTACTGCGGGAGTGTGCCACTGCGATGATCGAGAGCGACTCGACAGCTGCCTGGCACGCTTTGATCCGCGGCCGCAACTGCCAGCCGCTGGTTGACCGTATGCGGCAGACGCTGCGGGCATCCGGGGAGGTTGCCACCCTGGCACCCGCCCATCGCAGGCACCGCGAGGAGCTCGCCAGCCTGGAGCACTCCCTGGAATACATCGACCTCGCACTCCGTAACAGCCGGGTGTTTGCCCGGCGCCTCACCAGCGCCATCAACCACGCCGCGCTGTCCGACCAAGCGATCGACAGTATCTCGGAGGTCCTGCAGGAGACTGCTGCGGCCATCGACGAGTTGACCATAGGCCTCTCCGAGCAAAGCGAAGGCACCCGGAGGGTCCATTTGCGGCGCGCCAGGAACCACCTTTCCGACATCGCGGCCCGGCTGCACCCCAAGATGCTCGACGTGCAAAGGCTCGAGGGTGAAACCGTGGTGATGCTCTTCCGGCCACTCATGGTCGACCTGTTGGAGGCCAGCGGGATGGAGCCGGAGGAGGCCCGGGCAGTGCTTCCGGCCCTCTAGGGAGCATTCAGGATGTTCCCAGCGAAGTCCCATTCCCGCTGTGGATAATGGGCCGATGCTTTCTGCATCTTCACCACGGCTGTCTGTGCGCCCCCGGCCGGCCCCTGCCCTTCGCCTGCCTCAGCGGGTTTTGTTCCTCTGGGCAGGCGCGTTGTTTGTGGCCGGGGACGCGGTCTTCTGGTTGATGTTCGCCGCCGTTCTGTCCACGAGTGGCCTGGCTACCCTGGACGGCGCAGTTCACTCGTTCGTCGTCGACTCCCGCAGCGATCCTGCTACCGGCTTCCTGGCCGGCGTCTCGGCGGTTACCTCGCCGACTGTCATGTCGGTTGCCGGCGGACTGGTGGCGGTGGTGTGGGCCGCGTGGAAGAGGGAACTCTGGCGACCGGCCATTCTCATGGGTGCCATGGTGCTCTCCGTCGTTCTGGCTGCTGTCATCAAGCTGGAGGTTTCCAGATCCCGGCCGCCGTCGTCGGACTTCCTCCTTGGCCCCGACGATGCCCTGTCTTTCCCCTCCGGCCATACCCTCGGTGCCGCAGTCTTCGTTTCCGTCCTGGCTTACCTGCTGGTCTCGCGTTCCGGGACACGCACGACGGCGGTCCTCGCCTACGCCGGCGCTGCCTTGCTCACGTTGCTGGTCGCCTACAGCCGGCTCTACCTGGGCTACCACTGGCTCACTGACGTGGTGGCATCGATGGGGGTGGCGTTGGGAGTGTTCGGCCTGGCGGTGTTCGTCGATGCGGTGCGGTACGGGCGGGCCAATCCTGTCGGTCCCCCCGACTAATCTGGAACGCATGGCCTCAAAGACTTCCCGCGCATCCAAGACACCCGCCTACAAGTGTTCCGAATGTGGCTGGACGGCCATCAAGTGGGTGGGCCGATGCGGCGAATGCCAGGCGTGGGGAACCGTTGAGGAGTACGGCGCCACTGTTGCGCGTACGACGGCGGCCGCTACAGTTCTGGAGCCGGCCCGGCGGATCGCCGAGGTGGACGGGACCACCGCTGCCTTCCTGCCCACGGGAGTGGACGAGCTCGACCGCGTCCTCGGAGGAGGACTGGTTCCGGGTGCCGTCATCCTGCTCGCGGGGGAACCCGGCGTCGGAAAGTCCACGCTGCTGCTGGACGTCGCCGCGAAGTTCGCCCGCACCGGGCAGGACGTCCTGTACATCACGGGCGAGGAATCCGCCGCGCAGGTGAAGCTGCGCGCCGAACGGATCGACGCCGTCGCCCATACCCTTTACCTTTCCGCGGAGACAGACCTTGGCCAGGCCCTTGGCCAAGTGGAGAAGCTCGAGCCGAAACTCCTGATTGTGGACTCCGTGCAGACGCTGAGCAGTGCGGATGTCGAGGGCAGTGCCGGTGGTGTTTCCCAAGTGCGCGAGGTTGCTGCCTCCATCATTGCCGCAGCCAAGAGGCGCAACATGACCACGCTGCTGGTAGGCCATGTCACCAAGGAAGGCACCATCGCGGGCCCGCGCTTGCTGGAGCACCTGGTGGATGTCGTGTGCCAGTTCGAGGGCGAGCGCCACTCCCGGCTCCGTCTGCTGAGGGCGGTCAAGAACCGTTACGGCGCCACGGATGATGTGGGGTGCTTCGACCTCAACGAGGCCGGCATCGAAGGACTGGCCGATCCCAGCGGGCTGTTCGTTTCACGGACCCGGGAGCCGGTTTCGGGAACGTGCATCACGGTAACCATGGAAGGCCGCCGTCCCCTGCTGGCCGAGGTCCAATCACTTCTCGCCGAGAGCCCCAACTCCCAGCCGCGGCGGGCCACAAGCGGCCTGGAGAGCTCCCGTGTGGCCATGCTGCTGGCAGTTCTCCAACAGCGCGCCGGCTGCATGCTGCACAAGGATGACTCGTACGTGGCGACCGTGGGCGGGGTGAAGCTTACGGAACCGGCTACGGACCTCGCCGTTGCACTAGCTGTTGCCTCTGCCAAGTCCCGTAAAGCACTCCCCCAGCGTTTGATTGCCTTTGGTGAAGTGGGCCTCGCAGGCGAGGTCCGACCCGTGCCCGGGATCAACCAACGCATCCAGGAAGCCCACCGCCTCGGGTTCACGCATGCGATCGTTCCCGCCAGTCCGGCCGGAGCGGGAGTCATCCCCGACGGCTTCTCAGTGCGCGAAGTGGGACATTTGGCTGAGGCACTGGAACTGCTCATCACTTAACTCTTTCGGGGTGTCCGTCGGCACCCTGGCTCTGCTTCGGCGAAGATTGGCCCATGACCAAACGGAATGTGCTTATCGGGGGACGCTTCTTCTTTGGGCTTTTGACGTTGGTGGCGGTGGCGACTCAGCTGGCGGTCCACATCGGGCTCGGCTACGACGTCGGAAACTTCTTCAGCTACTTCACCAACCTGTCCAATATCTTTGCTGCCATCGTGCTGCTCATCAGCGGCTACAGGGTGCTGATCCGCAAACGCCCCAGTGAGGCGGACGATGTCACGCGCGGTACGGCCACCATCGCCATGGCAGTGGTGGGGCTGGTCTTCGGTGCCCTGCTTGCCGGCGAGGACCTGGGATCCATGGTTCCTTGGGTGAACTTCGTGGTGCACTACCTGATGCCGGTTGTGATGGTGGCGGACTGGCTGTTCCAACCCCCGCGGGCCACGCTTGAGCTCCGGCACATCTGGTACTGGCTGATCTATCCCATCGCCTACCTGGTCTACAGCCTCATCCGCGGATCCATCGTCAATTGGTATCCGTACTGGTTCATCAACCCCGATCGCGCAGGCGGCTGGGGCGGAGTGGTGATGTTCGCGCTGGCCATCTCCGTCGGGTTCCTCGTGGTCAGCCTGGCGATGCTCTGGCTGGGGAACAGGCTCAAGCGGCAGGTCGACTACTAGCCACTTTGAAGCACCTCCGAACATAACGAAATGGCCCACTTTGGGGCTTGCTGGTGCGGTTAACGGTGCAATGAAGCCCTATCATTGAGCTTGTCGTCACAAGGCCATTTTTGGATGCGCCCGCTGACGCCGGATTCAGCATGTTTGCGAGCCATGGCTTGCACCTTCGAAGGGAAACCCTATGGCCCGGAGCCCGGAAGAATCGCTTAAGGCGACTCTTGCCAGAGTCGCACCCGGAACTCCATTGCGCGACGGCCTTGAGCGCATCCTCCGCGGGCGCACCGGCGCACTGATTGTGTTGGGACACGACCGCACCATTGATTCCATCTGTTCGGGCGGCTTCGACATCGGCATCGACTTCTCCCCCACACGGCTCCGTGAATTGGCCAAAATGGATGGGGCCATCGTTTGCGACAAGGATGCCAGCAACATCATCAAAGCGGCCGTCCAACTCGTCCCGGATGCCAGTATTGAAACCCAGGAATCAGGCACCCGGCACCGCACGGCTGAACGCGTCGCCATCCAGACGGGCGTCCCGGTAATCTCCGTCAGCCAGTCGATGCAGATCATCGCGCTGTACGTGAACGGCCTGCGCCACGTCCTGGAGGGCTCCGAGAAAGTCCTGGCCCGCGCCAACCAGGCCTTGGCAACCCTGGAGCGCTACAGCGCCAGGCTGGACCAGGTCACCAGTTCCCTTTCTGCGCTGGAGATCGAGGCCTTGGTGACGGTGCGGGACGTGGCCGTCACGCTGCAACGCCAGGAAATGGTCCGCCGGATCTCCGAGGAAATTGCCCAATACGTTCTTGAACTCGGCGAGGACGGCCGCTTGCTGTCCCTCCAGGTGGAGGAACTCACCGTGGGGCGTGGTCCGGGCAGCGAAGTGATCATCCGCGATTACTCCGACCCCAACGCAACCCCCGAGGACATCGAGGAAGCCGTCCAGGCGCTGCTGAACCTCGGGCCTACGGAATTGATCGACCTCAGCCGCATTGCCCACATCATCGGCTTCGCCGGTGGAGTCGAGCAGTTGGACGCCGTAGTCCAGCCGCGCGGTTACCGCCTGTTGTCCGGCCTGAAGTCCGTACCGAAGGCTGTCGCCGACCGCTTGGTGGACTACTTCGGTGGGCTGCAGAACCTGATGGCGGCCACGATCGACGACCTCATGACCGTGGACGGCATTGGCGATCAGCGTGCCCGCACGGTCCGCGAAGGCCTGAGCCGCATGGCCGAGGCCAGCCTGCTGGACCGTTTCCTCTAAAGCCGGCCGCCGCCGTCGGGGCGTTGCCGCCCAAACCGGCCACGGCCGGGCGGTCAGTTCAGCTGGAAGACAGCCTTGGGGCTGGCTTTGTTCCCCAGCCGCGCCTCGAACGTGTAGTAGGCGCCGCCCCCGCCCGGTTTGGCGTTGATCACGCCGCAGCCTTCAAGCGACCTGTTGCGTTGCCACGGAAAGTTGGCGGTTTCGCTCTTGCCGGGCTGGATGGTCTTGACCAGGTCCACTCCGCCGGTCTGGCAGTCCTTGGACGAGAAAATGCGGTCCGAGCCACTCATGACCACGTATTCCATCTGGGATGTGCCTACGTTGACCTCGCAAGGGGCCGCATTGCCGTTGGTGATGGTCATGGTCAGCAGCGGCTTTTCGTCGGGACCGTAGGATGGTTTGTCCGTTTTCGCTGCGACGGTCATGAGGTTGAAGTCGCACACCGGAGTGGGCGAGGCCGACGGCGACGCCGCCACGGACGGCGCGCTCCCCTGTGTGGGCGCTGATGTTGGCGCCGTGGTGTTGACAGCTTGGGGCTCAGGAGAACCGGCGAACAGGCCAGTCAGTGCCAGCACACCCACCACGACCAGGGCGATCACCAGCAGCAGCCCTCCGAAAACGACCTGACGACGACGGCGGTACACGGCAGGGCTGGGCCGCCGCCTGTTCGCCGGGGTGCTGGAGGAGCCCCGTGCAGCGCTCTTTGCCGGCGCGGCGGGGCGCGCGCTCGAGTGCTGCTTACCGTTGGTGGCCATGCATCTAGGCTAGGCTCGTGGCCGACGGAGCACCTAACCTCCACGCCGCAGGGCAGCAATCCGGGCCTGTGTGACGTCGGCCATGAGCCGGCCTGTAGCTTGGTTCCACTACAGTTGATGGCAGTATGACACTCCCCGATTCCGATGAGCTTGCCCGGCTGCACGACGCCCTGGACCGCTGGTTCGCCGGGGCTGCCAGGGACCTGCCCTGGCGCCGGCCGGACTGCACCGCGTGGGGCATCCTGGTCAGCGAAATCATGCTCCAACAGACCCCCGTGGTGAGGGTGCTCCCGGTGTGGCTCGACTGGATGGAGCGGTGGCCGGCGCCCGCCCACTTGGCCGCGGAACCGTCCGGCGCGGCCGTACGTCACTGGGGACGGTTGGGGTATCCGCGCCGCGCCCTCCGGCTGCACGCCGCCGCCGTCGCCATTTGCGAAGAGCACGACGGCAAGGTTCCCGACACCTTTCCCGAGCTTCTTGGATTGCCGGGTGTCGGCAGCTACACCGCGGCCGCCGTCGCAGCTTTTGCTTACGGCCGCCGGGAAACAGTGGTGGACACCAACATCCGGCGCGTCCATGCACGGCTTGTCTCCGGGAATGCCTTGCCGGCTCCGGCGCTCACTGCTGCCGAAATGCGGCTTGCGGACGCCCTGCTGCCGGAGGACCACGCCCTTTCCGTGCGATGGAACGCCTCGGTCATGGAATTGGGAGCCATGGTCTGCACGGCCCGAAGTCCCAAGTGCGCGGAGTGTCCTGTCCGCGACAGCTGCGCCTGGCTCGCGGCCGGTGAGCCGCCGCCGTCGTACACCCCCAAGGGCCAGTCCTGGCACGGCACCGATCGCCAGGTCCGCGGTGCCGTGATGGCTGTCCTGCGCGAGGCCGCACACCCCGTCCCGCGCGACATGTTCGAGCGCGCGCCCGCCGACCTCGGCTTCGAGGCGTCGGGTATCGGCATTCCCTTGGCCGCCCTGCACCGGCTCAACTCCGCACCGGAGCAGCTCGAGCGGGCCTTGGACGGCCTGCTCGCCGACGGACTGGCCGAAATGCACGACGACGGGTTGCGGCTTCCGGCGTAGCGGCGAAGGGGTTGCCGTCCTACCCTGAGTCATGGGGAGAATCGGGCTGGCTTTGACCCTTGCCGGGACGGCGCTGCTATCCGCTTGCGCAGACGTGCCGGTTGCTTGCCCCGCGATCGGGCATATAGCGGCCGTCTCGTTGACCGTCACCGCCGACTACGCGGACCAAGTGGGCTCGCTGCGGTTGAAGGCCTGCCAGGACGGAGCCTGCACCGAGAAGGACCTCATGCTGAACCCGGGTGCCGTGACCTCGGATGAGAGGTGCACACCGGATGGCGTGTGCTCGGCAACCTCGTCTCCCGACGGTACCCTGCAGGGCTTCGTGGAATTGCCCACTCTCTCGGAGTCTCCGATGGAAGTGACGGTCACCGGCACGTCCAAGGCCGGTGTGGCACTGCCCGTGCGGACGGTGAGCTTTACACCCCGCGGCGCTTACCCGTACGGCGAACAGTGCGGCAGGTTCATTTCCGCCGGTGTGGTGCTGGCTGCGGATGGTTTACGGCCAAGCCCTTAGATTTCGCATTATGGAAACTTGATTCCGATATTAAACACAGCAAGCCCTTGGAATTAGCATCCCGGAAACAACCCTTCCATAGCGTCTTAGGTGATCCCGGACCGTGACCCTGCACGGCCATCGCACAGATAGGCGCCACTTTGAAGATCCCTGCACCCGCCTCCGCCATGAGCCCGGCGGCCAAGAAGCCCCTGTACAAATCCCTGTTCTTCCAGATCCTGGTGGCCGTGGTGCTGGGGATCAGCATCGGCTACCTCTGGCCCGACCTTGGTTCCGCGCTTCGCCCCTTGGGCGACGGCTTCATCCAGCTCATCAAGATGGTCATCGCCCCACTGATCTTCCTGGTCATCGTCACAGGGATCTCCGCATTGGGAGACGTCAAAGCTGTGGGCCGGGTGGGCGCGAAAGCCTTGATCTACTTCACCGCCGCCACGCTCTTCGCCCTGGCTTTCGGACTGGTAGTGGCCAACATCGTGCAGCCGGGCGCTGGCCTGAACATCGATCCCGCCACGTTGTCCGCGGATGCAGTGAATGCCAAGACCACCACCGCCCCACCCAAGGATGCGGGACAGTTCCTGCTGGGCATCATCCCTGCCAGCGTGGTGGGCGCATTCGCCTCCAACTCCTTGCTTCAGGTCCTGTGTTTCGCGGTCTTCTTCGGGGCTGCAATCGTGGTGGTGGGCCGGGAAAAGTGCAAGCCGGTTATCGACGTCATGGAGACCACCCTCGAGCTCTTCTTCAAGATCATGGCCTGGGTGATGCGGGTTGCCCCGGTGGGTGCCTTCGGCGCCATGGCCTTCATCATCGGCCAGTACGGTCTCAGCTCGCTCAGCACCTACGCACTCCTGATCGCCGCATGCTACGGCTCCGCCCTGGTCTTCATCGGACTGCTGTTCGTCGTCGCCTGGGTCTACCCGCGCGTCCCGCTGTGGCAGTTCATCAAGTACTCACGCGAAGAGTTCCTGTTGGCCCTGGGCACGGCCTCCACCGAATCCGTACTGCCACGGATCATGACCAAACTGACCAACGCCGGCTGCTCCAGGGCGACCACAGGCCTGGTGGTTCCCACCGGATACTCCTTCAACCTCGACGGCGCGGCGCTCTACCTCTCCATCTCCCTGCTTTTCCTCGCCCAGGCCTTCGGCCACAACCTGGACCTCGGGCAGCAATTGGCCGCACTCGGAGTGCTGATGCTGACGTCCAAAGGCATGGCCGGCGTGCCAGGCTCCGCCTTCCTCGCCCTGTCCGCCACGGCAGGAGCGCTGGGCATCTTCCCTGTCGCCGGGGTTGCACTGCTCCTCGGAGCGGACCGGCTCATGGACTCCATGCGCGTCGTGGTGAACCTGCTCGGCAACTGTGTAGCCACGTTTGTGGTGGCGAAATGGGAAGGCCAGTTCGACCGGGAGGCGATGCTTGCAGCCTTCGAGGGCAAAGTTGCGGCCTCGCCCGTCCCCGCAGCAGTTGCCGTCTCCTGATGAATGTGGGAACGGGCGGCCCTGTGCCCCATGGCCGCCCGTTCCGGCTCAGTCGATCCGCTGGCGGCCCAGGCGGGCGTAGATGTCGGGGCGCTTGGTCCGCAGGAAGAAGGCATAGACGATGCCGCCGAAGAAGAGCGCGAACGTGAAGGTCATGAAGATCAGGGTCAGGACCGCCGAACCGCCGATCAGTTCCGGGTAGTTGGCGATGGCCAGGTACGTGATGGCTCCAAGGAACAAAACACTGATGATGGGTGCGACGATGGTCTTCCACACCGATTCCGGCGCGAAGCCACGGCGGCGGATGAAGTAGACCAGGACGGCGAAGCTCGTGATGAACATCAGGAGCAGCACGGCAAAGGTGCCACTTCCGCTGGCGATGGGATACAGCGCCTCCGGTGCAACGCCCAGGACCGTAAAGAGTACGGTCGCCGCAGCCCAAATGATGCCCACAGCCAACGCCGAGACGTACGGCGACTTGTGCTTCGGGTGGACCCTGCCCAGGAACCTGGGAAGAGCGTGATCCGAGGCAAGGGCAAAACTGTACCTGGCAGCGATGTTCTGGATGGACAGCATGCAGGCCAGGACGGACGTGATGAGCAGGATGACGGCGACGTCCGCGAAAATTCGTCCCACGAGGCCCACGAGCGCGTCATTGAAGAGGTTCACCGTGTTGCTCGAAGCCTCGGCCTGGATCTTGTCCGCACCAAAGAATGCGATGTAGGCCCACGCTGCCACTGCGTAGAAGATGCCGATGCCCACGACGGCAAGATAGGTGGCCCGGGAGATGGTCTTGTCCGGGTTCTTGACCTCGTCCCGGTAGATCACGGTTGCCTCGAATCCGAAGAAGTTGCCCACTGCGAAAAGGAGTGCCAGTCCCAGGGTTGCGTCGGTGATCGACGGGAGGGCAAGTCCTGCGCCCTGCACTGCTTCCAGTCCGTTTGTGGAGAAGGACACCACATCGAACACAACGATCACCGCCACTTCCAGCAGCATGACAAGGGTCAGCAGCTTGGCCGATAGATCAATTCGGTTGTAGGCCAGCAGCGTAGTGACAGCGGTAATGGCCAGCGCGTACCAATACCAGGGGATGTCAGGCCCGCCCAGGGTGTTGACCACGAAGCCCTGGAGCGTCACGCCAAAGAAGGACGGCGCGAAGAAGCCGATGAAAATGTAGCCGAACAGCGCAAGGAAGGCACCTCCCAGGCCTGCGGGCTTGCCGAGCCCTGCGGTGACAAAGGAGTAGAAGCCACCAGGGCCTTGGACGCTGCGGCTCATCTTCACAAAACCGACGGAGAAGATCAGGAGCATGAGCGTGACCAGCAGGTAGATGGCCGGCGCTGTCTGCCCGCTGAACATCAGCAGGACCGGAAGGGTGCCCGCTACCGTGGCCAAGGGCGAAGAGAAGGCGAGCACGTTCATCACAAGCTCGCCCACTCCCATATTGCCGCTGAGCCGGTTCTCCTGGGTGTGACGCGACACCTCTGGTGCGTCAAGGGTGGTGTTATTCATGTAATCCTCATCACTGAATATTGAGTTCCATATCACAGTAGCGACGGGTTAAGGAGGGGCGTTGTGCCATGTTGGGACAGTGCCGACTACGTACCGACGCGGCTTCCGGCACTGACTTCGAGCAAGGAACGGGACAGGGCCACCCCGTGGTCCGCCAGGCTTTCCAACTGGGCAGCCGCGCCGTCCCAGCCGGACCAATGGGGAGCGCCGTCGAGCAGCGTAAAAATGGCCTGGATGGTTTGGTGGGATACCGCCAGCCCCATCTCCTCCGCTGCGGCCGCATACATCTGCTCGTGCAGGCGCTGCCAAAGGGACAACTCATGACGCAGGCCTTCCCCCAGGAAACCAGCCACCCTGTCCGAGGCAACCAGCAGGTTCCAGAGCTCCGCCTCGGGCCTGCTCACCTGCTGGATCACATGGAAGCGGACAAGGGCCGCCCACGAGTCACCCGCGCAGGGAATATGCTGAACGGCTTCCAGAAGCTCGCGGGCGAATCCATGGGTAAACCAAAGGAGCGACTCGGCCACAATCTGGTCCTTGCCCTGGGGAAAACTGGAGTAGAGGCTCGGCGCCTTTAGTCCCAACTCGCGGCCGAGCGTACGCATGCTCACCGAGTTGTAACCGTTGGTGGCAGCCAACCGAAGGAAAGCCAGGAGGATCCTCTTCCGGGCGTGCGTCTGGGCGGACCAGTCGCGTTTCGACAGGAATTCCAGGACAGCAGCGTTCGCCTGCTCACGCGGAGATGGACTCATTTCATCCTCAAAGGGCGGTAATGGAATGAGTCTAACTAACAGTCGTTAGCTTGAGAACACCGGAGCCACACCGAATCGCCTCGCCCAATGAGGCAATCGGCAAAACGCTCCCCTACCCGGCCTATTACGAGGTCGTCCGTGTAGCCGTCGCAGCTTGTGAGAGTGACGCCAAGGGCAGAGAGTATGAGGGAACCCTGGGGCACGGTCTTAACGCGCCTCCCTGCGTAGCCCATCTGATGCCAGTGACTCCCCCACGGCACCTCGATCAGGGCAGAGGCTGCAGGCGCCGCGAATGACCTGACCGTGTGCTTGGTCCGGCACAGGCGCCTGATCAACGTCCGCGGCGGCATGTCCAGAAGCAGGCACGCCGTCGCTAGGTCCGGCCCCGCGGAACCGCCGAAGTCGACCGGAATGATGAGGGTTGAGGGCGGGTCCCCCGGTGCTGGCCCTACCGGGGACGCGGTTGCCATCCCTCCGGATTCACGACTGTCCAACTCTGCCTCCTGGAACGAAGGAAGCGGCCGCAGCGCCTGAACACAGTGCCAGGGAACAAGCGCTACGGACCGCAGACTATGGGTGTCAGGAGCCAGGCGTTGGCCAGGGCGAGGCATCGCTGGTATCGCGGCCTTCTGCCATGTCCTGAAGGAGACGGTGAACGAGTTTCCCCGAGCGCTTCAGTTGAAGGTCGGTCCGTTCGCCGAGATCGGTTTCGTTGAAGTGTGCCGATGCCCGAAGCCACTCGACGTGCCGTCCGTGTGCGAGCTTCTTGTTCATCATCGAGATCAACTCTCAAATAGGTGGGTTATTGGGCTACTTCCAGCATCCGTCCCGGCGCCGCGGCCTAACCGTGTCAGTTTGGGACACGGTTGGGACACCCTCCGGACGCGGTCTGCATCGGCCGAAATCAGCCAATGCTGATGCCCGCAGCGACGATGAAAACACCGCTCGCAGCAACCAGGAAGGCGG
Organism: Paenarthrobacter sp. JL.01a; assembly: GCF_025452095.1. NCBI lineage: Bacteria > Bacillati > Actinomycetota > Actinomycetes > Micrococcales > Micrococcaceae > Paenarthrobacter > Paenarthrobacter sp. JL.01a. The sequence goes on along the minus strand of NZ_CP104877.1, from coordinate 222,635 downwards.
CGGCTCCCACGGGAACCGCATGGACGCCCCGAAAGCTGGCCGCGGCCCGGGCTTCACGGGACGATCCAGCGAAATGCCCGCCCGCCAAGCGCAACCCGGCCGCCACGAGGATGAAGAAAATGCCGACGTACACCACTTAGTCCTCCGTCCATCGGGCATTCAGCGAGTCCAAGGCAATCGCCAGGTGTTTGCTGGAGCGATCGGGGTCAATCTGCGAAACCTGCATGGCACAGCTGAACCCGTCGGTGAGCACGAGCCCGTCACACCTGTCCAGCGCCGGCACAATGGAATGCTCGGCTACCTTCATGGACATGTCGAAGTGCTCCGCCTCAAAGCCAAAGTTTCCAGCCACTCCACAGCACGACGACGATTCCACGACGTTCGGCACTCCCCACGCCTCCAGGACCCGTTTCTGGGCACCCGAACCAAACACGGCGTGTTCGTGGCAGTGCGTTTGCAGGACAGCGGTTTCGGGCGGAACCGCTGACGGCTTCCAGCCACGCTTGATCGCTTCGTCGATGGCCACGGAAAACGAGCGGACCCGGGCGGCGACGCGCGCGGCAGCTGCACCGCCCACCATTTTTGGACCTTCGTCGCGGATGGCCGCCGCGCAACTGGGCTCCAACACCACAATGTCCCGGTCCGTGCCGTCGTCGAGCCTGCTGATCAGCCTGGCCAGCCGCCGTCGGGCACCGTCGCGCTGACCGGTGGAAATCCACGTCAGTCCGCAGCAGGCGTCCGGCGTGCACCCTACAGAACGACCAGAGTCGCGCAGCACCCGGGCTGCGGCGGGGACCACCTCGGGCCGGAACGCGCGGGTGAAGCTGTCAATGAACAGGAGAATATCCGCGTTGTCCGCGAATTGGGCTTCCCGGACCCGCCGCCGTATGCGAGTCGCCAGCGCGAAATCCGGGAGCCGTCGTCGTGCGCTGACGCCCAGCTTTTCGCCCACCCAACGGAGCGGACGGAAGCCGGTCCCCGCGTTGGCGAGGGGTGCGATGCGCGTCAACAGCGGCAGCCACCGCGGCAGCCAACCGATCGAATAATGGGTGAAGGGCCGGATCTTGCCGCGGTAGTGCTCATCCACCAATTCCGACTTGGCCTCCGCGATATCCACCCCCGTGGGGCAGTCAGCCGAGCAGGCCTTGCAGGATAGGCACAGATCCAGGGCTTCCCGCACCTCGGGGCTGGACCAGCCGCCGTGGCTCGTGCCTTTGGTCCGGGTAAGTTCCTGCAGGATCCTCGCCCTGCCCCGCGTCGAGTCCTTCTCGTCCTTCGTGGCACGGTAGCTGGGACACATGAAACCACCGGTGGTCGCCCGGCAGCGGCCCACACCGATGCACGCGTGGGTATTCCCAACGAACGGGCTCGCCACCGGGAGCAGGCTCCGGTTTCCGGAAGAAGGCACGACGGCGGTACTCGGCACCGCGGCCGCCTCGCCGTGGGCGGGGCCCGGCAGGGGCACGTCCTCAAGGGCCAGGGAGGCAGCGAAGCGCTCGGGATCCACGATGATTCCCGGATTCAGGATTCCGGCAGGATCCCAGAGGTGTTTGAACGCCCTGAAGATGCCCACCATGGCGGGCGAATACATCACGTCCAGCAGTTCGCTGCGTGCCCGGCCGTCCCCGTGTTCCCCGGAAAGGGAGCCGCCGTGAGCTACCACGAGGGCCGCTGCTTCGCGGGTGAAGTTCTCAAAGGACTCCCGGCCAGCATCGCTTCGGAGGTCATAGTCCAGGCGCATGTGCACGCAGCCCGCACCAAAATGCCCGTACATGAAGGCGGTGTAGCCGTACTTCTCCACGAGGGGCAGCAGTTCCGCGAGGTAGTCCGCCAAGCGCTCGGGAGCGACGGCGGAATCCTCCCAGCCGGGCCAGGTCTGGACACCGTCGATCCTGCGTGAGGAAAGCCCGGCGCCGTCTTCGCGGACCCGCCACAGCTTGGCCCGCTCTCCCGGCTCGGTGACGATCGCGTGGTCCACCACGCGGTCGTCAGCTTTGAGTTTCTCCAGCAGCCGGTCGCAGTCAGCGGCGGCTTGTTCCATGGTGTCCGCCGGGAACTCGACCATCAGGAACGCCTTGCCCTGCGGAAGGGAGTCCACGCTGGCGGCACCCCGGCGGTGGCGCATGATGTCCACAATCGAGGCATCCAGGCCTTCGATGGCGCTTGGCTTGGCCGCAAGGATGGTCATCACATCACGGGCCGAATCGATGGTGTTCGCGTAGCCGAGGCACAGGAGTGCCGTGGTCCGGGGCTTCGGCACCAATCCCACCTTGGCCCGGACCACCAGCGCGCACGTGCCTTCGCTTCCTGCCAGGGCGGCCGCCACATCCAGGCCGTTCTCGGGCAGGAGGTGTCCCAGGTGGTAGCCGGAGACCTGCCGGGGAATGTTTCCCAGCTCAACCCGGAGCGGGGCCAGGTTGGCTTGGGCCAACTCCTTCAGGGCCGCCAACAGTTCCGCGGCCCGGGCAACTGAGTGCTGGTCACCCGCGTCCACGGCCCGGAGGAAGTCGCGTCCCGCATGCAGGTGGGCTCCGTCCGCCGTCACCAGTTGTATTTCCTGCACGTGCTGGGTCATTCGTCCGTAGGCCACCGAGTGGTTTCCGCAGGCGTCATTGCCGATGGAGCCGCCAATGGTGGCCCGGGTCATGGACGAAGGGTCCGGGGCGAAGGTCAGCTCCCCGCCGCTCGCCTTCTCGACGTAGGAGCGCAGTTCGCCGAGGACGACGCCGGCGTCCGCCCAGACCGCCGCCGCGCCGCCGTCGAGCTCTCCCACGGAGGTCAAGCGGCGCGAAAGGTCGATCACCAAGGACTGGCCGATTGCGTTGCCTGCCATGGACGTCCCGCCGCCACGCGCGGTAACCGGGACGCCTAGCGTGGAACAAGCGTGCAACACCTTCCTGACGTCCTTGACGCTCGCGGGGAAGACGACGGCGGCGGGCCGGACACGGTAGTTGGAAGCATCGTAGGAGTACTCGGAGAGCCGTCGCGGGGAGTCATCCACCTCGATGCCTTGCCCGCGCAGGGCGGAAAGCAACTGCTCTACTTTCGTGTTTCCGTCGTCACCATGGGGCATGTTGGCCGTCTCCAATTCGTAGTGGTCCGCTGGAAGTTTAGGCAGGCCCGCACCCTGCTGGAATGTGCCAAAACAGAACGGGCACAGCGGAGGGATCCGCTGTGCCCGTTCTTTGTCCGGACGAGATTACTTCAGGAACTCGGACAGGTTGTCTTTGGTGATGAGCGTGAACGGCAGGGTGTAGCGGTTGTCCACGTTTCCGCCGTTCAGGAAGTCGGTGACCACCTCAACAGCTTTGACGCCCTGGCCCGCTGAGTCCTGGCGGACGGTAGCGGACATGGTGCCACCCTTGATGTCCTGCAGCGCCGGCTCGGTGCCGTCGACGCCTACCACGGCCTTGAACTCGGCAGTGCGGCCGGCGTCGGCAATGGCGGAGGCGGCACCGATGGCCATCTCATCGTTGTTGGCAACGACCGCGTCGATCTGGCCGGACGGGAAGCGCTGCAGGGTGTCCTCCATGTTGCGCTTGGCGTCATCGCGGCTGCCCTTGGCCTGGAATTCGGCCACGATCTTGAAGTTCTTATTGATGGTCTTGTCGAAGCCGTTCTTACGGCGATCGGTCCACGAGGCGCCGTAGATGCCGGCTGCGAACACGAGGTTTCCGCCGTTGGGCATCAGTTTGTTGAGGTAATCGGCCTGCATCTGGCCGGCCACCGTGTCATCCACGCCGATGTAGCTCTTGTAGCCAACATCCGAGCCCTCAGCGAACTCTGTGGACAGGATGAACAGGGGGATATTGGCCGCAATGACCCGCTTGGCCGCGTTCTGGCTGGCATCGCCATCCAGGGGCTGCATGATCACGGCATCCACTTGGCGGGTGAGGAGGTCCTCAACCTGGTTCAGTTCGCTGCCAACGTCCTTCTTGGAGTCGGTGATGTTGAGCTTGACGCCCTTTTCATCGGCCGTCTTCTTCATGGCGTCGGTCATGTGGGCCAGGTCCGGGTCCTGCAGGTCAAGGACCACAACGCCGATGTTGTAGGTCTTGGCCGCCCCGCCGCTGCTGGTCGCGTTGCTGCTTCCCGCGCAGCCGGTAAGGATGAGTGCCCCCGCTGCCATCATGGCGACCGCCGCGGCGATCTTACGTCGCATACCCATGGTTGTTCCTTTCAGTGGTTTTGTCTGTGCGTTGGGAGATTGTTGTAGTGCTTCGCCGGGTCAGTCGGACTTCCAGCGGTTCAGCAGGACGGCGAGCACCAGGATCACGCCCTGGACGCCTTGCTGGAAGTAGGAGGAAACGCCCATCAGGTTCATGCCGTTCATCACCACGCCCAGGAGGAGCACGCCGATGACGGTTCCGCGGATGGTGCCGACGCCGCCGAAGAGACTCGTTCCGCCAATAACGACGGCGGCAATCACCTGGAGCTCGTAACCGGTACCTGCCACCGGTGCGGCGCCGTCGAGACGGGCAGTGAGGACCAGGCCACCGAGTGCGGCAGTGACGCCGCCGATGAGGTAGACCATGAAGAGCACCCGGCCTGTTGAGATGCCGACCTTCTTGGCCGATTCCTCATTGCCGCCCACGGCGTAGACGTGGGAACCGAACTTGGTGCGGCTCAGCACGAACTCGCAGATGATGGCAGCCACCAGGAAGATGATCACGGGAACCGGGATGGGGCCCAGGAAGCCGGATCCGAGCCACTCAGCCGGTCCGCTGAGACCCGAGACGACCTGGCCGTCGGTGATCACGAGCGCCGCCGTGCGGGCTATGGCCATGGTGGCCAACGTTGCCAGGAAGGGAAGGATGGCTCCCCAAACCACCATCGCTGCACTGAGGAAGCCGACCAGGAGGCCGACGCCCAGGCCGGCGATCAGCGGCAGCCAGAAGGCGCCACCACTGGCGGGGGCTAGCAGGGCGAAGGTCATGCCGGCCAGGCCCACCACCGACCCCACGGACAGGTCGATTCCTGCCGTGATCATGATGAAGGTCATTCCCAGCGCGATCAGCCCGATGATGGAGGACTGCCTGACCACGTTCACGATGTTGTTCAGCGTGAGGAAGTTCGGGGCCGCTGCGGCTAGGAAGACGAGGATCACCACGAAAAGGATGATGATTCCGTAGTCCCCAATGAACCGCTTGACCTTGGTGGCGGTGAGGCCTTCCTTGAGGTCGGCGGGGCCCAGCTTGGTCTTGAGGTTGTCCATGGTGATGGTCATGAGTCGCTCCCGTTGGTGGTACCGCGTGCGGAGAAGGCATCAACGGTTTCCATGGATGAAGTGCTTCCGATCTTGCGGCGGTCCTCGGGAATGCCGCTCCCGGTGTCGACGTAGTCGTCCAGTGTGCCGTGGGAGATCAGGTGGGCCACCTGGGCCTCGGAAACCTCGCCCACGCGGAAGCGTCCCACTACCTGGCCCTGGCGCATGACGGCGAAGCGGTCCGCCACTGCGAAGGCTTCGTCGAGGCGGTGTGTGATGATGATGACCGCGATGCCCAGGTCCTTGAGCCGCTGGGTGACTTCAATGAGCTTGTCCACCTTGGCCACCGAAAGGTTCGCGGTGGGCTCGTCCATGATGATCAGGCGGGCGTCGAAGGCCAGGGCGCGTCCAATCGCCACAGCCTGCCGCTGGCCGCCGGAGAGTCGCTTCACCTTGAGCCGCGGGTTGATGGGAATGTCCAGGCGCTCCAGCACGCGCTTGGTCTCGGATTCCATCTTCTTCCTGTCGATGATCCGCAACAGCGGACCCAGGATGTTTTTCTGGGGCTCGCGGCCCAGGAAGATGTTGGTCCGGACATCGAGATTGTCGGCCAGGGCGAAGTCCTGGTAGACCATCTCGACGCCCTGGTCCCGGGACGCCGACGGGGTGGGGAAAGCGGTGGCCTTCCCGTCCAGTTCGATCGAGCCGCGATCGGGCTGGTAGACACCCGTCAGCACTTTCATGAGTGTTGATTTGCCGGCGGCGTTGTCTCCAAGAAGAGCGAAGGTTTCGCCGGGCATGACATCGATGCTGACGCCGCGCAGTGCGGACACCGCCCCGAATGTCTTGTGTATGTCCTTTAGGGCGACCAGTGGAGTTGTCGCCGGTGGTGCGTCGGTCATCTCATCCTCGTTTGATAGGGCCATGCAAATGAACCGGTGAAACACCTTTGGCGATGGACCATCAAACAACGCTGTTCGACTTTGCAGATTCCGGGGTAATTCAAGAAAGCCCCATAACTGCGTGACCTTCGCCACACTGTTTCACTTACTTGAACTTTGACGGATTGGATATCCCGGTATGTGTGCCACTTTGGAACACGGACCCGCCGGAATTGTTGCTGCAGGAAACAATTCTTGGCGGTTGAGTCTTTAAAAGGACAAAGCCCAGCCCAGGCACGGATTGTTGCGAAAGAATCCGTGCCCGAACCGGGCAGTCATGGGGCTACGCTGACAGCTCCACGGCTATGGCAGAGCCTGTCCGGGCGGACTTCTCCGCCGCGTCGGCCAGGATCAAGGCAGCACGGCCGTCCTCGAAGCCGGGACTCCGGGAAGGAAGGCCGCGGACGGCGCGGAGGAACTCGGCGACTTCAAGCCGGTACGCCTCCGCATAGCGCTCCAGGAAGAAGTTCTGGTAGGGGCCCACGCCCTCGACGGACCGGGTACCCCAGTGCCGCACCAGGCTGTCGTTCTTGTTGGCCACCTGGAGCAAGCCGGTGGACCCAAAGGCCTCAATGCGCTGGTCGTAGCCATACGCGGAATGCCTGGAATTGAAGATGGTCACGAGTTCATCCTCGGAACCCCTGAGGGTAACCACGGTGGAATCGAAGTCGCCCGCCTGCCGGATGCCGTCGCTGAAGACATTGGCACCCCGGGCCGAGACCTCCACGATGTCCGGGATGAAGTAGCGTGCCATATCCAGGTCATGGATGGTCATATCCCGGAAGATTCCGCCGGACTGGGGCAAGTAGGCCGCCGGGGGCTCCCCTGGATCCCGACTGGTGATGATTAATTGCTCCAGGGCACCGATTTCACCAGCACCCACACGCCGCCTGAGCTCCACGAAGTGCCTGTCGAAGCGTTTGTTGAAACCCAAGGCGATCGGTACATCCGTAGCAGCCGCCTTGGCCCGGAGGGCATCCACCCGCCCGATCTCCAGGTCGATGGGCTTCTCGCACAGCACCGGGATGCCGGCGTCGATCGATTGTTCGATCAAGTCCACGTGGGTGGCCGTTGGCGAGGCGACAATAACGGCATCGACTTCCCCGGAGGCAAACACTTCCTCCGGATCGTCGCTTACGCGGCCTCCGAATTCAGCGGCCGTGTTCTTGGCGCCCTCAATGAAGGGGTCGCACACCCAGGCCAACATTGCTTCTTCGAGCGTTGCAAGGCTCATGGCGTGCACTTGACCGATCCTGCCGGTCCCGAACAGGCCAACCCTGATCTGTTGCGTCATTGCAGGTCTCCAGATATTAAGGTGGTTTATTGCTCGATCTTTTGCCGGCCCAGGCGCGCATAAACATCCGGACGCTTCGAGCGCAGGAAATAGGCGTAGATTATTCCGCCAACGAACAAGGCGAAAGTGAAGGTCATGAAAATAGCCGTCATGACCATGGAGCCGCCGATCAGCTCAGGGTAATTCGCGATTGCCAGGTAGGTGATCAGGCCAAGGAAGATCACACTGACTATCGGCGCCACAATGGTCTTCCATACGGATTCCGGAGCGAAACTGCGGCGGCGGACAAAGTACACCAGCACGGCAAAGCTCGTAATGAACATCAGGAGCAGGACAGAGAACGTGCCGCTGCCGCTCGCGATCGGGTAAAGGGCTTCAGGAGCCACCCCTGCCAAGGTGAACACCACGGTGGCCACGGCCCAGAGCAAACCAACGCCCACGGCTGAAACGTACGGTGACTTGTGCCGGGGATGCACCCGGCCCAGGGCCTTCGGAAGCGCACCGTCGGCAGCCAGAGAGAAGCTGTACCGTGCAGCGATGTTCTGGATGGACAGCATGGAGGCCAGGATGGAGGTGATAAGCAGGACCACCCCGATGTCTGCAAAGATCTTGCCCACCAACGCAATGGCGCCGTCGTTGAACAGGTTCACAGTGTTGGCCTTGGCTTCTTCCTGGACGTTGTCCGCTCCCAGGAAGGCCGTGTACGCCCAGGCAGCAACTGCGTAGAACAAGCCGATTCCCACTACTGCCAAGTAAGTTGCGCGGGGAATGGTCCGGTCCGGATTCTTGACCTCGTCGCGGTAGATGACCGTCGCTTCGAAGCCGAAGAAATTGCCGACGGCAAACAACAGCGCGAGGCCCAAACCGGCGTCGGTAATCCACGGCATGGAGAAGCCGACGCCCTGGGACACGTCACCGGAGGCGAACGCCGCGACGTCGAAAATGATGACCACGGCGGACTCCAGCAGCATGACCACCGTAAGCACCTTCGCGGACAGATCGATCCGGTTGTAGGCCAGGAGTGTTGTGATGGCAATGATGCCCAGGCCGTACCAGTACCACGGGATGTCCGGGCCGCCCAGGGTATTCACCACGAAGCTCTGCAGCGTGAGGGCGAACAGGGAGGGCGCAAAGAAGCCGATGAAGATATACCCAACCAGGGCCAAGAGCGCCCCGCCGAGGCCAGCCGGCTTTCCAAGACCCGCTGTGACGAAGGAGTAGAAGCCGCCCGGCGCCTCAACGCTACGGCTCATCTTGACGAAACCTACCGAGAAGATCAGCAGCATCAACGTCACCAGGAGGTAGATTCCGGGAGCGGTGTGGCCGCTGAAGAGGAGCATCACGGGCAAGGTGCCCGCAACGGTGGTCAGCGGGGAGGAAAAGGCGAGCACGTTCATCACGAGCTCACCCACCCCCATGTTGCCGCTGAGCTTGTGTTCCTGGGTCTGGGTAGGCGTTATCGGCTTCCCTTTTGTTGAGCTAGACATGTAATCCTCGTCACGAAATTTAGAGTGCTGAATCACACTACCGACGCGGATTGTGGGAGCACTGTACCAGCTTGGGACACCGTATTTGGAGCGGTTCCGCCCAGCTTTTTCAGGTCAACCACATCGTTGAGGGGCTGGCCCGATTTCCACTGCTGGAGGTTCTTCACGAAGCAGTCCACAACCTTCCCGCGCCAGCCGATCAGGTCACCGGAAGCATGGGGTGAGACCAGGATGTTGTTGCGGCTCCACAGCGGGTTTTCGGCAGCCAGGGGCTCGTTCTCAAAGACGTCCAAAGCCGCAGCTCCCAAATGACCCGCGTCGATCGCATCGAGGAGGTCCTGCTCCACCACCACGGCCCCACGGCCCACGTTGACCAAGCGGGCGCCCGGACGCATCTTGTCGAAGCGGGCCGCGTTGAACAGCCCTCGGGTCTCCTCGGTGAGCGGAACCGTGAGCACCACGTCCTGGGCCTCTCCAAGGAGCGCGTCCAGATTGTCGAAGGAGGCAATGGCGCCCAACTCAGCATCCTCACGTGCGGTTCGGCCCACCACTGATACATCCATGCCCGCTGCGCGGAGCAACAGCACGGACTCCCGTCCCACCGGACCTGGCCCAACCACCAGCACCTTGCGGCCCAGCAGCGGCTCGGTCTCCCGGTGCTGCCACGTCCGCGCCTGCTGCAGCTCGATGGTACGGCGCAGGTCCTTGGTGAACATCAACAGCACACCCAGGACCCACTCCGCGATGGGGCGTTCGCAGACACCCCGGGAGTTGCTGACCACGATGTCGCTGTTGATGATCTCCTCGGTCATCAGGCTGTCCACGCCGATGCTGGACGTGTGGATCCAACGGAGGGCACCCGGGCCCACTTCGCGCAGCAGCTTGGTCCGGAAATCGTTGAGGAACAGGATCTCCGTCCCAGGCAGTGCAGCCCGGAACTCTTCGCCCGTCCGGACCACCACCACGTCGGCTTCGTCCTTCAACCGCTCCACGGGAGGCACCGGACGGCCCTCCTGGACAATAACAATCACTTTGGGTCGTGGCATATCTTCTCCTTTTTTGAAGGGCCGCTCCCACGGGAGCGGCCCTTGATGTCTGTATGGGGTGCCAGCGGCCTCCTACCAGCCGCCCTGCCATCCACTCATCAGGCCGTACGGCAACCGCTGGGGCTCCTCATCCGGCAGGCCCTTGAGGAAGTCGAAGTCGCAACCTTCATGCGCCTGGTTCACGTGGTCGATGAACAGGCGCCCGTAGCCGCGGCGGTACTTTGGCTCGGGCAGTTTGAGTTCCGCAAGCCTGGCTTCGATCTCTTCCTCGGGGAGGTCCAGGTCCAGCCGCTGGTTCTCGACATCCAGCACGATCGGATCGCCGTCGCGGACGATCGCCAGCGGACCACCCACCGCAGCTTCGGGCGAGACATGTAGCACGGTTGTGCCAAATGCGGTGCCGCTCATGCGGGCGTCGGAGATGCGCACAATGTCGCGGATGCCGCGGCGCAGCAGCTTCTGCGGGATGGGCAGCATGCCCCACTCCGGCATGCCGGGAGCGCCGACGGGACCGCTGTTGCGCAGCACCAGGACCGAGTCCTCAGTGATGTCCAGGTCAGGATCGTCGATCCGCCGTCCGAGATCGTAAATGTCGTCAAAGACAATCGCCGAGCCCTTGTGCTGCAGCAGGTCCTTGGAGGCGGCGCTGCGCTTGATCACGGCACCGTTGGGGGCCAGGGAACCACGCACGACGGCGATGCCTCCTGAGGCGTCAAAGGGCGTCTCGAGCTTACTGACGACGACGCCGTCGGGCTCGGGTGCGTTACGGTAGCCCTTTTCGAGGGACTCACCGGTGACCGTGATTGCATCCTTGTTCAACAGTGGCGTCAGTTCCTTGAGAACGGTGGAGATGCCGCCCACCTGAAAGAGCTGCTGCACCAGATACTCGCCGGATGGCCGGACATTCACGATCCGTGGGGTGCGCTGGGAAATCTCGTGGAAGCGGTCCAACTGCAGTTCGTAGCCGACCCTGCGGGCCAGAGCCAAAAGATGAACCACTGCGTTGGTCGAGCCACCCACAGCCATGAGCAAGGTGATGGCGTTGTCGAACGCCTCCTTGGTCAGGATCTCGCTGGGCTTCGGGCCCGACAAGGCCATTTCCACTGCCCGGCGGCCTGTGGCTTCCGCCGCCTGCCCGCGGCGTGAATCGACGGCGGGAATGGACGCAGTGCCGGGAAGGCACATACCCAGCGCTTCAACGAGCGATGTCATGGTGGAGGCCGTGCCCATTTCGCTGCAGTGGCCGGCGGAGGGCTTGGCAGAGGACTCAAGTTCATCGAAGTCCGCCTCGGTGATCTTGCCCGCGCGCAGTTCGTCCGCGTACTTCCACGTGTCCGTGCCAACGCCCAGCTGCTTGCCCCGGAAGTACGCCGGTTCCTGCGGGCCGCCCGTCAGCATGATGGTGGGAATGTCCGCGCTGGCCGCTCCCATGAGCTGTGCTGGAACCGTCTTGTCACAACCACCCAGCAGCACGATCGCATCCAGCGGGTACGCGCGGATGGACTCCTCAACGTCCATGGCCATCAGGTTGCGGAACTGCATGGCCGAGGGCTTCATCAGGCTTTCGCCCAAGGAGATGGTGGGGAACTCCAGCGGCAAACCGCCGGCCATCAGGACGCCGCGCTTCACGGCCTCGGCAAGCAGCTTAAAGTGGATGTTGCAGTTGACCAGCTCCGACCAGGAGTTTGCGATGCCAATGACCGGCCGGTTCTTGATGGCGAAGCGCGAGAAGCCTTCGGCCTGGATGGCAGTACGGTGCACGAATCCCGTGAGGTCGTGCGGCGCGAACCAGTGCGCACTGCGGAGATCGTTGTAGTTCGACTCAGGCATATCTTTCGGAACTCCTTGGTTTGTTCGTGTTGTGAAGTCTTGGGTGAGGCTGCTACGCGGCTGACGTGCCGCCGTCGAACGCCATGCTGGTGCCAGTGGCGAAGGTGCCGTCCACCGCCAGGAAGTAGATGGCTGCCGCTACTTCTTCCGGATCAGCGAGGCGGTTCAGCGGCACGGTGCTTTCCTTCTGCTGCAGGGCCAGGACGGGGTCCACTTCGGATTCCAGACCTGACCGCAACATGGGGGTGTCGATGGGGCCCGGACACACGGCGTTGACCCGGACATGGGGTGCTAATTCAACGGCAAGGGCTTTGGTGAGACCGACGACGCCAGCTTTGGCCGCGCAGTAGTGTGCCAGCCCGGCGACGCCCATGGTGGCAAGGTCCGAGGCGACGTTGACGATGGCCCCTTTCCCGGACCTGCGCATGTGCAGCCCCGCTTCCCGGGCGACGTAGAAGGTGCCGGAGAGGTTGGTGTCCAGCACTTCACGCCAGCGGCGATCATTCAGGTCCTCCAGTGCCGCGTAGCCGGCAACCCCCGCGGCGTTGACTGCCACGTCGAGTCCACCGAGGGCGTGGATGGCACCCCGGACCCCATTTCGGACCGATTCGACGTCAGCGACGTCCGTAAACACTTGGTGAGCACCGCCGTCGATCTCCTTCACGACGCGCTGCAGCTCTCCGGCGCGTCGTCCCAAAAGGGCCACCCGCGCACCCCGCGCTGCGAACAGCTTTGCGGTCGCTTCGCCGACGCCGGACGTCGCGCCTGTGACGAGTACCCGCAAGGGTTCCGTCCGATTCCACGTGCTGCGGTCCATCATCGTCGACGGGCTCCTCTTTCTTGGCGTTACTGGACTAGTACGTTCTACCTAAACAGCCGGAGGCCTTCGCAGGATGTCTCAGATTGAGACACAGCGCACACTCCTTGCGTTCATAGGCTGATCCGCAGATGCCGTCTTTCTGCGCGGCACAGCACCGCCGAAGAGCGGCACAAACTAAGGAGTCCACTTTGGAAGACCAGAACCGCATTGGCGTTGGCCTCATCTCGGTGGGGTGGATGGGGCGCCTGCATTCCCGCGCCTACCTCGCCACCAAACAGTTCTTCCCCGAACTGCCGCGCCACCCCGAGCTTGTCATCGCCGCAGACCCGGACGACGCCGGCCGTCACCATGCCGAGGACGCGCTCGGTTACAGGGAAACGGCTACCGACTACCGCAAAGTACTGGAGAACCCGGACGTCGATGTCGTCTCGATCTGCTCCCCCAACTTCCTGCATCACGAAATCGCTTTGGCCACCATCGAGGCCGGCAAGCACTTTTGGATCGAGAAGCCGATGGGCCGCAGCGCCCAGGAATCCCGCGAGATTGCCCAGGGCGCTGAGGGCGCCGGACTTATCACGTCGGTGGGCTTCAATTACCGGCATGCACCGGCCATCGCTGAGGCACGACGGTTGATCCGTTCCGGGGCGCTGGGCAAGGTGACCAACGTGCAGATCCGCCTGCTGACCAGCTACGCCTCGGACCCGACGCAGGTGTTCACCTGGCGGTACGAGCAAGCGCGCGCAGGGTCCGGCGTTTTGGGCGACATCCTGAGCCACGGTTTCGACCTGGCCCAGTTCCTGGTAGGCCGCATCACCTCGGTCAACGCGGTGACGGAAACGTTCATCAAGGAACGTCCGCTGCCAGCCGGAACGTCGTCGAATTCCTTCAACAAGGGTGAGGCCTCGGATGTGACCCGGGAGGTGGAGAACGAGGACTACACGGCCATGCTCGCCCGCTTCGAGGGCGGTGCAGTGGGCATGTTCGAGACAACCCGCGTCGCGATCGGCCCGCACGCTGAATACATCGTGGAGGTTTACGGCACCGAAGGATCCATCCGCTGGAACTTCGAGCGCATGAACCAGCTGGAAGTCGCAACGGACCGCAGTGGATACCGGACCGTCATGACCCCGCCCTCCTTCGGCGAATTTGGGCGCTTCCAGCCCAACGCCGGTCCCGGTATCGGCTTCAACGACCTCAAGACCATCGAGGCCGCGCTGTTTTTGCGTTCGGTGGCCGAAGGCAAGCAGCTTGGACCTTCTGTGGCCGACGGTTGGTCGGCATCGGAACTGGTGGATGCCTCCCTGCGCAGCGCAGAGTCTTCCGCCTGGGTGGAGGTCCCGGAAGTCACAGGGAACACCACGTACGGAGCCTAGGCTCCTGCGACAAAGATGGAGGCCGGATCGCGTGATCCGGCCTCCTTTTGCTGCGCTGCAACTTAGTCGCTGAAACCTACTTCGCGAAGCGGAACAGCTTCTTGTTGGCGAATTCCAGCATGCCCACCTTGCCCAGTTCGCGGCCGTAGCCGGACTTCTTGACGCCGCCGAAGGGCACGTCCGCACCGCTGAGGTCGTAGGCACCCACGAAGACCATGCCGACGTCGAGCTGGTTTCCGACGCGCTCGGCGCGCTCAACGTCGTCGCAAATCACTACCGAACCGAGGCCGTACGGCGAGGAATTGGCCAGCTTGATGGCTTCCTCGTCGCTGCTGACCTTGTACAGCTGCGCAACAGGGCCAAAGAGTTCCTCGCTGTAGACGTCCATGGCCGGCGTGATGTTCGTGATCACTGTGGGGGTGAACACGTTGCCCTGGGGCTCATTGTTGCCCACCAGGATCTCTGCGCCTTGGTCCAGGGCGCCCTGCACCTGGGAAGCCAGGAACTTTGTGGCCGAATCGGAGGACATCGGTCCGAAATCGCCGTTCTCGTAGGACTGTCCGGCGATGGCTGCCTTGAACTTCCCGGAGAACTCGTCGAAGTACTTGTCCAGCACCACGATCCTCTTGGAACCGTTGCAGGACTGGCCCGTGTTGCCCATGCGGCCCATGACGGCCTTCTTCACGGCGAGGTCCACGTTGTCCGTGTCCAGGACCAGGAACACATCGGCGCCGCCGAGCTCCAGCACGCACTTCTTCAGCGCACGTCCGGCCTGTTCAGCCACGATCGCTCCCACCTGCTCGGAGCCGGTGAGCGAGACACCCTGCACCCGGTCGTCCGCGATCATGGTGGAGATCTGCTGGTGGGTGGCGAACAGGTTGACGTAGGCACCCTCCGGGAAACCTGCATCGCGGAAGAGTTCCTCCAATGCCAACGCCGACTCCGGACACTGGCTGGCATGCCGGACAATGACCGTGTTGCCCAGGATGATGTTGGGAATCGCGAACCGTGCCACCTGGTAATACGGGTAGTTCCACGGCATGATGCCCAGGATCACGCCGAGGCCCTGGTAGCGGAAGAAGCTCCGCAGCCCGTCGGCTACCTCCAGTTGCTCATCGGCGAGCCATTCTTCGGCGTGCTCAGCAAAGGCAGCGGCAATGGAGCCGGAGAACTCGGCCTCGCCGGCGGCCTGCTGCAGCGGCTTGCCCATCTCGCGGTTGATGATGGCGGCCAGCTTATCCTTCCGCTCAACAAACAGATCCGCGAGGCGTTTAGCCAGGGCAGCGCGCTCGGCGACTGTGGTGGTGCGGGACCACTCCTGGTAGGTCTGCTGGGCGGCGCTGAGCCCGGCTTCCACCTCTGCGTCAGTGGCGGCGGGGTACTCGGCGTGGATGGTTCCGGTAGCCGGATCAGTAACGGCAAATGTGCTCATAATGATTGCTCCTTGGTCAGTAAATCCCGTAAAAGAAACGGGCGGGACCGCTGGATGGAGCGGTCCCGCCCGGTGCGCCTAGCGTGCGTCAGGTGCGGTGGTGGCAGCGTAGAAGCGCTGCCGCTCACGGCCCTTGAGGTGCTTGGCAGCACCCTCCAGGGTGGCGGGCCGCTCCGAGGTCATCGGAGCTCCAACGTCCCAGAAGGCGCCGTTGCCGGAAAGGTAGCGCCACGGCTCCACCCGGGCGACGATCACTGCTGGACCCTCGGCTTCCTGCGCCTCGGTGAGGGCGGCAGAGAACTCCTCGACCGTCGTCGTCGACCATGCCGCACAGCCCATGCTGGCCGCGTTGGCGGCGATGTCGAACTCGAGTACTGCCCCGTCCAAACGGCCGGACTCCATGCTGCGTTCCCGGTACTGGGTGCCGAATTCGCGGTCCGGACCGCCCTTGGCAACCTGCAGCGGCCAGATGCACTGGTGGCCGCGGTTGTCGATCACGATCGTGATGATCTTCTTGTGTTCCTGGACGGCCGTGACCAGTTCCGTGGGCTGCATGAAGTAGGTGCCGTCACCGATCAGGACGTACACCTCGCCCGGCGCGTCATCGCGGGCAATCCGGTAACCCAGGCCTGCGGGGATCTCGTGGCCCATGCAGGAGTTGGCGTACTCGAAGTGGATTTCGGTGCCGTTGGACGGGTCCCAGGCCTTGTGGATACCTTCAACCACGCCGCCGGAACCCAGGATCAGGGCGTCCTGGCTGGTGGTGCGCTTGTTGAGCACGTCGATCACCTGGGCCTGGCTCATCAGTTCGCCCGGGAAGGCCTGGAGGTCGTGCTTGCGCACTTCCAGCGTGGCCTTGCGTGCGTCCGCGATGTCGCTGCGGAACTCGTCCGACGTCGAGTACCCGACGGCGGTGAGCCGCTCACGCAGGCCGGCCAGGTTGAGCCTGGCATCGCCGATGACGGGGAACGAGCCCATCTTGTGGGCGTCGAACGAACCCACGTTGAGGTTCACGAACTTCACGTCCGGGTTCTGGAACAGCGAATGCGAGGCGGTGATGAAGTCCTGCAGGCGCGAGCCAACGGTAATGACGCAGTCCGCGCCGTCGGCGATCTCATTGGCACCCACGGTTCCGGTCACGCCCAGCGCACCGAGGTTGAGGTCGGTGATGGGTCCGCTTCCCTTGCCCGCGTAGGTCTCGGAGACCGGGATGCCGAACTCGGAGCTGAAGCGCGCCAGTTCTTCCTGTGCCTTGGAGTAGCGGACGCCGCCACCGGCGATCAGCAGCGGACGCTTGGCGTTGCGGATGATTTCCGCGGCGTCACGAAGCTCGTCCTCAACAGCCGGACGACGGCGGATGTGCCAGACGCGCGGGGTGAAGAAGGACTCCGGGAAGTCGAACTCCGCGCCCTGGATGTCCTGCGGCAGGCAAACCACCACGGCACCGGTTTCCACGGGATCGGTGAGGACGCGCATTGCCTCCGGGAGCGTGGACAGCAACTGGGCGGGGTGCGTGATGCGGTCGAAGTAGCGGCTGACAGGACGGAAGCAGTCGTTGGCGGACACGTCGCGTTCCACCGGGTGCTCGATCTGCTGCAGCACGGGATCGCCGAAGCGGTTGTTGATGATGTCCGCGGGGAAAAGCAGCACGGGCAGGCGGTTGGTGGTGGCTGTGGCGGCACCGGAAACCATGTTGGTGGATCCCGGACCGGCGGAAGCGGTGCAGGCCAGGGTGGCGGCACGGTTGGAGGCCTTGGCGAAGCCGATGGCCGCGTGGACCATGGACTGTTCGTTCTTGCCCTGGAAGTGCGGGAAGTCCACACCGTACTCGTCGATGCCCTGGGCCAGGCCCACGGAGTTGCCGTGCCCGAAGATGCCGTACATGCCGGCGATCAGGCGGCGTTCTTCGCCGTCGAGTTCGCTGTACTGGACCTGCAAATACTCGACGATCGCTTGTGCGACAGTGCGGCGGCGGACGGCCTTTTTATCGGCTGCGATATTGACCTCGGTGCCGATATCAGCAGCGGCTGTGCTAGTCATGCGTTCTCCTAAATTCGTAGGTGCGTCGGCATTTGCAAACCGATTCGCCCGAACATCAGGTTTTCACCGCGGGGAAGCAAAGTTGTGTCCCAGTTTGGGACGCGGGCCACGTGCCCGGACACGCAAACAGCAGCCGACGGCGGTAAGTGCGTACCGCCGTCGGCTGCTGTTTGTTTTCGCTTGTCTTAGTCGAAGCGGTAAGGCTCCTGCGGTCCCACGGAGGGCAGCGGCCGGGGCCGCTCGCAGGTGCTTTCGATCGCGATGTGCTTGCCCTGCTCCGAGGAGGCCTCGAAGGCGAGGAGGACTTCCAGCACGTGGTAGGCGAAGTCGCCGCCCGTCCGGGGTTCCACGCCGTTGCGGATGGCGTAGCCGAACTCGGCCAAGCCGATGCCGCGGTAGGCATCGTCGCGGTGGGTGATGGGCGTTTCGCGCCAGTCGCCGCCGCCCGGAGGCGTCATGTCCAGCGCGAGGTCGCCCGGCTCACCGCGCCGCAGCACGGGAGCGCCGGAGAAGTGGTCCGGGTTCGGTGCTGCCAAGGAACCACCGGTGCCGTAGATCTCCAGGTGCGGCAGGTTGTGGTTCCAGATGTCCCAGCTGACGATCACGGTGGCAGAGGCGCCGGACTCGAAGTCGAGTGTGCCCGTGACATGCGTGGGGGTCTGGATCTGGATGACTTCGCCGTCCTTGCCGGGGCGGGGACGGGTCTCGGACGAACGCGGCGTGGTTGCGGAGACACGGGAAACGGGGCCGAAGAAGTTCACCAGGTTGGTGATGAGGTATGGTCCGATGTCCAGCATGGGGCCCGCGCCGGGGCTGTAGAACGGGTCAACGTTCGGGTGCCAGTGTTCGTAGCCCCTGCACGCGAAGGAAGCGAAAGCTGCAACGGGCTCACCGATCCAGCCGTCGTCGATGAGCTTGCGGCTGGTCTGCATGCCGGAACCCAGGAAGGTGGTGGGCGCGGAGCCCACTTTGACACCGGCTTCCCGTGCCGCGTCCAGGATCTGCTTCGCTTCCTCAAGGGACGTGGCAAAGGGCTTCTCCGAAAGGACGTGTTTGCCGGCCGCGATCGCCTGGAGGGTGACCGGCGCGTGCAGCTTGGGCGGTGTGAGGTTCAGGACCAGCTCCACGTCCTCGTCCGCCAGCAACTCGTCCGGGGTGAGTGCTTTGGGAACGTCATACTCGGCGGCGCGCTTCCGCACGGCCTCCGGGTTCACATCCGCAAGCGCCACGATGTCGACGTCAGGGTGGACGCCGATCTTGTCCAGGTATTGGTTGAGGACGTTTCCGACGCCGATAATGCCGACTCGAATGGGTTCCATGTGAATCTCCGTTTAATGATTGTTGGAACATCCCGGGGCGAGGACTATACCCCGCCCCGGGATGGGTTGCGATAGCTGCGGTTTAGCCGGCCAGGCGTTCCTCGCGGGTCTTCGCCGTGGCTGCCTCGTCGATGGCACCGTCGGTGATGACCACGCCGTAGTGTGCGGCCGCGGCTTCGAGGGTCACGCGGGACTCGCGGTAGTCGTCGAGTACAGCCAGGACGTCGCGTTCCAGCGGGTCGCCGTAGCCGCCACCGCCGGGAGTGATGGAAACGACCTTCTCACCCGACTGCAGGTCGTAGCGGCCCACCACGGGAATTTCGCGGCGTTCGCCGGTCTTGAGGTCCTCCACCCACGCGGACGGTTCCGCTCCGTCGTGGCCACCGCGGACACCCTTCGGGGGGTTGATCTTGCCTTCGATGCCATAGGTAAGGGTGACGCTGTCGCCGCGGGGCTCCATGGTGACGCGTGTGGCGAGTCCGCCGCGCTGGCGGCCGGCTCCGCCGGAGTCGGCAACCAAGGTGCGCTCGTGGACCAGGATCGGGTACCGCTGCTCGTCCACTTCCACGCTGTCGTGGTACAACAGGGCGCCGCACACGGGACGCTGGTAGGTGGGCCAGCCGTCTACGTACGGTGTTGCCGGACCGCCGACGCCACCTACCAGGATCTGGTTGACGTAGGGATTGCCGTTTCGTTCGTCCGTTCCTGAGATGACCGACTTGGCGGGTGCCTGGCCGGCCGCGCCCTCGGCGGTGCCGTAGCCGTCGTCGATCTGGGAGAAAGCGGCCTGGACGATGTTGACCACGCGGTCAGCGAGGTTCGTGGTGCCGGAGGAGCAAGAGTACGGGTGCTTGGGAACACCGACGGCGCAGCCGTCCCGCAGCAGCACCTCGACGCGACGGAAGGTTCCCGCATTGCTCGGCAGGTTCTCCGGGATGCCGGAAAGGATGCCGGCCAGGGCGGCGCCGGTGGCAGTTGCCTTGGTGAGGTTCAGGCCGTTGGGCAGGTTGTCCGGGTTGTCGCGCAGGTCGATCACCACCTTGCCCTGCTTGGGCTTCACCTCGAGGGTTGCCTGCAGCTGCACGCCCTCCGGGCCGGTTCCGGGGAACGGATCGTGGGCGGAGGTGCCGTGCAGGACGTATTCGGGCAGCTTCTCGATCGCGCTGGCGGTGAGGCGCTCGGAGTAGTCGAACCAGGCGTCCACGAAGTCCACCAGGTCATCGACGCCGAACTTTTCAGCGAGTTCGTGGATGCGGCGCTCGGCGATGCGCGAGGCGCCGACGGAGGCCAGGTAGTCGCCGTACCACTGGTCTGGAACACGGATGCGGGACCGGCACATGCGGATGATGTCGTCGATGTCCGTGTAGTCGCGCTGGATCCGCACGCAGGGGAAGATCAATGCGCCTTCCTCGTACACGTCCCGCGCGGTGGCGAAGAATGTGGTGGGAAGGGAGTTGCCGCAGTCGGCCTGGTGGGCCTTGGTCACGGCGGTGAAGAGGTGGCGGCCCTGGATGAAGATGGGCACCAGGATCACGTGGTCTGCTGCGTGTGAGTTACCCATGTAGGGGTCGTTGTGCAGGAACGCGTCGCCTTCGCGGATGTCCTTGTGGAGTTCCACCATGTCCTCGCCCAGCGGGCCGGCACCGAAGACGTGCACGGGAACACCTTCAGCCGCGGCAAGCAACTGGTTGTCCGCGGTCAGCACGGCGCAGGAGAAGTCGCGGGCCGTGTTGATCACGGAAGAGCGGGCGGAGCGGAGCAGTCCGCTGGTCATCTCGCGGACAATGCCGTCGAATGCGTTGGCAAGGACCGAGAGCTTTACGGGATCGAATTCGCGGGTCACGGTTACGCCTCCTTACGGGTGAGGTAGATGTTGGATCGTTCATCGAGCGTCGCGTCCCATTCCGGTGGTACGACGATGGTGGTGGTGGGCTGGTCGATGACGGCCGGTCCCACGATCTTGTCGCGCGGAGCGAGCGTCACGCCGCGGTAGCGCTGGGTGCTGAAGGGTTCGCCGCCAAAGACAATGCTGTCAGTGCGGTGGATTTCCGCGGTGCGGCTGAGTTCGCCTTCGGACCTGGTGTGCTCCGGACGCGGGATTTCCACGCGGACGCCCCAGGTGATGATCTCCACGCGGCTGTCCGGATCGTGGGTGCCGTTGCGGCGGTCGTGCTCTTCGTGGAAGGCGCGTTCGATGATGCCTGCCGCGTCACCGGAGGTGTCCGGGGCGGCGTCGAGGTAGACGCGGAGGTCCCAGGCCTGGCCGGGGTAGCGGGCATCGACGAAGTAGGTGACCTTGGGCGCTTCGCCTACGCCGTCGAAGCGCTTCACGAAGAGCTCAGCCTTGGCTGTCAGGTCCTCCACGGCGCGGGAGGCCGAACCGGCGTCGAAACTGCGGGTGTCGTTGTGCAGCGGGGAGAGGAACTCGGTGGCGATTGGGGCGCGGTGGGCGCCGTAGGCGGCCAGGACGCCGGCGGTCGCCGGGATCAGGACGGTGTCCGCTTCCAGGAGCCTGCCAATGATCGCTGCGACCATGGCGCCTGCGCCGCCGCCGGCAACGATAAGCGCACCCCGGGGGTCAACGCCCTGTTCCAGGGCAGACTGCCGGATGGCGGTAGCCATGTGGTTGGCGGAGACATCCAGGATGGCCTGGGCGGCCTGCAGGGTGTCCATCTTCAAAGGCCCGGCGATGCGGGTATCGATGGCCTTGACGGCGGCCTCGCGGTTCAAGGTAAACCCGCCTTCGAAGCCCTCCGTGTCGAGGTAGCCAAGCGCCACGCAGGCGTCGGTGACGGTTGGTTCTTCGCCGCCGCGGCCGTACGCTGCGGGACCGGGAGTGCTGCGCGCACTCTGCGGGCCCACGCGAAGGAGGCCACCGCCGTCGATCCAGGCGATGCTGCCGCCACCGGCGCCGATGCTGGAAACCGCAACGGAAGACAAGCCGGTGAGGTGCCCGACGAACGGCTCCCCCAGCCAGGCTTCGCGGGTGTGGCGGACCACGCCGTTCTCCACCAGCGACACATCGAAGGTGGTGCCGCCCATGTCGCAGACAACCACGGTGTCGTGGTCCGGGGCTGCCGCCGCACCCACCAGCGGTGCCATGGACGGGCCGGAGTTCAGCAGCAGGACGGGACGGTCAAGGACATCGGCGACGTCGAGCACGGCACCTTCGGAGGTCACTACCAGGAGGTCGCCGGCGAAGCCGTATTCCTGCAGGTCCGAGCGCAGCTTACCCAGGTGGTCTGCCATGAGCGGCTTCAGGGAAGCGTCGATCGAGGCTGCCGAGGAGCGTCGGTATTCGCGGATGGTGGGGTTGGCCGCGTTGGAGAGCGTGTACGGAACGCCGGGAAGGATCTCCTGGATCAGCTCGGCAACCCGCTTCTCGTGGGCGTCGTTGATGATGGACCAAAGGAAGGAGACCGCAACGGCTTCGATGCCCTGTTCCTTAAAGGAACCGAGGACTTCGCGGACCTGCTCTTCGTCCAGCTCCACCAGGACGTCACCCTCGGCAGAGATGCGCTCGGTGATTTCAAAAGTCAGGTGACGGGGAATGTAAGGCGGTGGGTAGGCAGCCTTGGAATCGAAGGCGTCACGGCGGCCACCTTCGCGGAGCAGCAGCGTGTCGGCGAAACCGTCCGTGGTCAGCAGCGCCGTCTTGGCAACTTTGCCGGTGAGCACTGCGTTGGTGGCGTGGGTGGTGCCGTAGACGATGACGTCGGCATTGCGGAGAACATCGTCGCCGCTCCAGCCAACGGACTCGGCCGCGCGGCGGACCGAGGCTTCGAAGCCGGTGAACACGCGGTCGTAGGTGGTCAGCGCCTTGCCGACTGCCATGTCGCCGCTGTTGGAACCGACCACGACGTCGGTAAAGGTACCGCCGGTGTCGACGGCGATGCGGTACCGTGCCTCGCCTGGTTGTGTTTGTACATCACTCATGGTCTTCATTACTTTCGTAGAGCTTGCAGGGGGTTAGAGCTGGGGCTTGCCCACGGTGTTGCGGAGCAGACCTACCTTGTCGATTTCGATTTCCACGGTGTCTCCCGGTTCCAGCCAGACAGGCGGGTTCCGCTTGGCACCGATGCCCTGCGGGGTTCCTGTGGCAATGACGTCGCCGGGTTCCAGGGTGAGGAAGCTTGAGAGGTAGGAGATGATCCGCGCGATCGGGAAGATCTGGTAGCTCGTGTTGGAGCGCTGCACTTCGATGCCGTTCACGCGGGTTGCGAGGTCCAGGTTCTGGGGATCGCCCACTTCGTCCAGGGTGACCAGGGCAGGACCCCACGGGGTTGACCCGTCCACGGCTTTGCCTGCCAACCACTGGGTGCCGCGGTACTGCAGGTCGCGGGCCGTGACATCGTTCAGCGGGGCAAGTGCGGCCACATAGTTCAGCGCTTCTTCTTCCGTGACTTCACTGGCCTTGCGCCCGATGACTACTGCCAGTTCTCCCTCGAAGTCGAGGTTTTCGCTGACCTTTGCACCGCCGATTTCGTCCTCGGGCCCAACCATGGTGGAGGCGAACTTGGCGAAGACGTCAGGGTAATCCGGGAACGCGCGGCCGGTCTCGGCAACATGGTCCTTGTAGTTCAGGCCAATGCAGAGCACCTTGGAGGGATTGGGCACCGGAGTGGCCAGGCGGACATCGGCCCGGGCACCAACGTGTGCTTCCGGATCCTGTCCGGCCAAGACGCTGACCTCGGCGGAGATGGCCTCCAGCCGGTCGCCGTAAAGTTCCAGGAATTCCCGGACGGACGTGGTGGCTCCGTGCACTGCCTGGCGGGAACCCTGCAGGAGCAGTTCCAGGTCATAGACGGTGTCTTCGATCAGGACGCCGCCGCGGATACCGGATTCGTGTTCGTAGGAAACGATCTTCATGGTTACTTGGCACCTTCCGTAGTGGGAGCCTCCGAGGCGACTGCCAGGACAGCGTCGGCCAAGCGGTCGGTAATGTCGGCCACCACCTTTTCGTCCATGGGCGTGGACAGGGAGAGCAGGTTGGCCGGGGAGCCGAGCAGTCCGCGCTCGTAGGAGGCCCACCACAGCTTGTGCTGGGTGTGCTCGTCCACTTTCTCCGCACCGGCAGGAACCGCGCGGAGGAGCGAGCCGTGGCCACGGATCTCCCAGCCGGCGTCGGCAATCCTGGCGTTGACCGTTTCGCGGGCGGTGTCGCCCAGATGATTCAGTCGCTTGACCTCGTCCTCGGTGTAGAGGCGCAGGGCAACGGAACCGGCGGCCATGCTGACCGGGTTGCCGGAGAACGTTCCGCCGTGGGGCAGGCTGCCCGGACGGGTGGGGTCCACTTCAGCCATGAGCTCGGCCCTGCCGCAGACCGCACCGACGGGGAATCCGCCGCCGATGAGCTTTCCAGTGGTCAGCAAATCCGGGGAAACCCCGTACTCACCGCTGAAGCCGCTGTAGCCAAGTCGGAGGCTGATGACCTCGTCGATGATCAGCACAATGCCGTAGCGGGTAGCCAGCTCCCGGGCGGTCCGGACGAATTCCTCGTTGATGGTGAGCAGGCCGGCACGGTTGGGCAGCAGGTCCAGGATGATGGCGGCATAGGCGTCCGGAGCGGCTTCAACCGCCTGGCGCAGGAATTCGACGTCGTTCAGCGGCACCGCAGTGACGTCGTCGATCACGCCGCGGGTCACGCCGCGCTGGTAGGACGGCCCGCCCGGGACCAGGGCAACCTCGGACGTTCCGTGGTAACCACCTTTGGTGACGATAACGCGCTCGCGCCCCGTCGACGCACGGGCGATGCGGATCGCGGACATGACGGCCTCGGTGCCGGAATTCGCGAAGCGGACCTGGTCCAACTCCGGAAGGCGGCCGAGCAGGAGTTCGGCAAGTTCCCATTCGTTTAGGTTCGGGATGCCCCAGCTCGCCCCGGTGGTAAGGGCCTTGGTGGCGGCCTCGGTGATTTCCGGGTGGGCGTTGCCGTGGATCAGCGAGGTGAAGTTGTTGTTCGCGTCGATCAGTTCACGCCCGCGGTCGTCCCACACCCGGTAGCCCTCACCCTTGATGGCGTAGGGGCTCGGAGCGCCGGTGTAGTACGTTGAGCGGCCGTAGCCGCCGGGAAGCAGCGGGAAACCACGCGGTCCACGGCGCAGGTGCGGATCTTCTACAGGGTTCTGTAAAGCAGCGAGGTCTTCAAGATGATTGGTGGTTGCCAAGTCGGGTTTCTCCAGTCTCTTCAGTTCACAGGTCGTTTCAGTTCACGAGGTCGATGAGTGGCTGGCCGGTCAGCGCGAGGCGGACCCGCTCCACAGCGCCGTCCTGCAGGGCGCCCGTCGACCGGTTGGAACGCCAGGCAATGTGCGGGGTGAGGATGGCGTTGGGCGCCGTGCGCAGGGGGTGGTCAGCGGCGAGCGGTTCCTGGGCGAAGGTGTCGATGCCGGCGCCTGCGATGTGATCCGAGGTCAGGGCCTCGGCGAGCGCGGCCTCGTCGATGAGTCCGCCGCGGGATACGTTGACGATCACGGTACCTTTGCGCATCCTGGCGAGGACTCCGGTGGAAATGAGGTTCGCCGTCTCGTCGTTCAGCGGCAGGTGGAGGGAAACGACGTCGGAATTCTCCAGGATGTGTTCCAGCCCGGCCATCTCCACGAAGCTGTCCGTCACGAAGGGATCGTAGGCGCGGACCCGGGCGCCGACGGCCGAGTACATGCGGGCTACGTGCTGGCCGATGCGTCCCATGCCCAGGACGCCTACCTCCAGCTCGGAGAGGACAGGGGTGTCGTAGCCGATGGTTCCGGCCCAGCCGAGGTTGTTGATCGCTGCGTTGCCGGCGGGCAGGCGGCGGGCCAGCGCCAGGCCCATCGCGAAGGCGTGGGAGGCAACTTCCTCCGACGCCGTGCCGGGAACGATCGAGACCGGGATGCCCGCCTCGGTGGCCGCGGCGACGTCGATGTTGTCGTAGCCGATCCCGTACCGGATGACTGCACGGCACTTGGCCATCAGCGGGAAGTCCGCCGCAGTGAGCTTGGCGTAGGGAGTGATCATCACAATATCGGCTTCGGCCAGCCCGTCGCGGAAGGCGTCAGTGTCCGCCGCGGGGTTGAGTGTGTAACCGAACTCCTCCGCGAGCGCGTGCTCACGGTCCAGGTCCGGGAAATGGTGAGGGGCCACAAGAATGGTTCCCTGGGCATCGCGGGTCATAGTCAGTCGTCCTGTTCGTGTTGGTACCCTCGGTCCTGCCGGACACTCCTTGGGACGGGTGCCGGTGTCGGGTGATTTCCAGTACAACGCGATATCGGGGCGGCCATCCGTGCCAGATCGAGACACCTCGGTGGGACACTGTCCCAGCGCCTGGGTGTCTGGGCCCCGGACGCGCAAAGCGGCCACCCGCCGTCGGGCCTCTTCAGTTGGTGGGCAGCGCACAGCAGCCGACCCCTTGGGAGGTCGGCTGCTGCTGCGTTGAATCAGAGGTCGAAGCCCCGGCTGCGGAAGTAGTCCATGCGCCGGTACAGTGTGGAACGGCCGATCTGCAGGGTTTCGGCAGCAAGGCTGCGGTTGCCGCCCGCTTCCTGGAGCGCCGTACGCAGTTCGCTGAGTTCCGCGTCCTCCAGGCGGGACAGTCTGCCCTTGGTCAGCACGCGGTGGAAACCCTGCGGCAGGTCGTCCAGGGTGACCTCCGCACCTTCTGCACGTTCGACGGCGTTGGAAACCACCGCGCGCAGCTGGTCGATGTTTCGGGGCCAATCAGCGTGGGTCAGGGTGGTGATGAGCCGCCGGGACAGCTTCCGCTCCCCCAGCTCTTTCGCGATGGCGTTGGCCAGTTGGGGGATATCCTCGCGCCTGTTGCGCAAGGGCGCCACGGAAATCTCCAGGACATCGAAGGCTTCGGAAAGCAGGAGGGTGGCCTCCGTGGGGCGCGTGATGGTGAAAATCAGCCTGGTGGCGGCGATGCCCTGAAGGTTGCGGGCGATCTCGCTGGCTTCGTTCTGGGAGAGCTCATCGGCGTGCTCCACGATCAATGTTGAGGGAAGCTCGGTGGCCACCCTGTGCAGGATGTCCCGGAGCGAGGTGTTCCTGAGGTCTCCGTTGCGGGCGTCCACCACCATCTGCCCACCCCGCAGGGCGGCGATGGCACCGGCCAACCGCAACTTTCCGCTGCCGACTTCACCGAACATCACCACGGACCTGTCCTGGTCCACGGCTTTCTGGGCCAGGTTGAGGGTGCGCTTGAACTCAGTGCTGGTGCCATCCACGTGCTTCAACAACCGCTCCGCGGTCCCCTTTGGTGCTGACTCCAGCGCTATGGCAGCACCTGAGGCAGCATTCGACCGCTCTTTGGCGGGTGCGTGCGGCCGGACCACCACGATTGCTCCCACGTTGGCCGATGAAAGCGACACAGGCGCTATCTCCAAGGTCGAAAGCCCTGGCCCTTGCAGCATGACTTCGCAGTTCATGTCACGGCCGGAGGACATGACCGCCTTGGCGTAGCCGCAAACAACCGAAAAATCGCTGTCCACCAGCGTCGCCGTCGCCGAGGCGTTCTGAAGCGCGTTTTTACCGTCGACGGCGATGACCGCCCGGTTGCCCCTTCGGCGGGAGACCCTGAGGTACTCACTGAGCAATGCCCGCTCTTTCGAGGAGGTACGGACCTCGATGTCCCGCTCAATCCGCGAAGCAACACCTTCCAGCATGAGCAGTGTTGATGACGGTTCCAGTGTGCTGACCCTGTTTGCCGGGAGCGTCAATCCGATCACGGCCCTCACCCGGTTATGGAACGGGTCGCGTACCAAGGACGCAAAGCACCAATTGCCCCTCATGTCCTCACGGAAATGTTCTTCCGGGGCCAGCCACACACCACGCCCTTCTTCGAGCGCCAGACCTTCGCCGTTGCTGCCGCAGCTCTCCTCCAGCAGGGAGTAGCCGGCGGGGAATCCGTCGTCCCGGAGGAAACTGGCTTTGACAAGCACACCGTTGGGGGCGGTGATGTTCACATAACCGCCCAGGTCGGCGGCCACCTCATCCAGTTTCCGCAGGTGCGTGCCGGCCGCCGCGATGGTGTACTCGTCAACCCGCCCTTCGTCGTAGAACCCGCGGTCGGCAAACGCGTCGACGCCCGCTGCCCGGCTCCGGTACCACGAGCGGGCCACCATCGGACGGATACCACTGAGGTCGGCATGGGGTTGCATCAGGAAGATCTCCCGGAGGCGGTTGGTTTCGCGTGGTGTCTCGTAGGGCCACGATGACAATACTTCTGCTGACATGGGAGGTTCTCTCTGGGTATTCGGTTCAGGACGCCAATGCCGGGCCAGGTCCTTCAGGCGTGGTCCTTCGTGGCCGCCACCTCGGCAGCTTGGGACGGAACGCCCGTTCCGCACTCCAGTTCTTATCGTGTGAAGCGTCGTCCTCCAGCGCCCGTGCGGCGATATACGCGGCGACCATTCCCGAAAGACCGCTTCCGAGGATGACGTTGTTGTTCCGAGCGGCCCCCACGCTCGTGTTTTGGGTGACCATTGCGTGCTCTTCCGCTCAAACCATTCGGATGGCCGGTGCATGTGCTCCGTGCCACATTCAGAATACCTAACTAACAGACGTTAGGGAAGACTTCGGCTTCCATTTACCTAACGACTGTTAGGATGACCGATTATGAGCGTGACGTCCTATGAAGCTGCCACCCAGGCCTTCGAATCGCGGCTGGAGGAATGGAATTGGACAGGCCAGAAGGCTGGCCGCCAGAACATCCTTGAGGCCTTCCTGCAGCTCGCCATTGCCAACGGTTTCAACTCCGTCTCGATGCGGACCATTGCGAATGCCGTAAATATCAAGCCTCCCAGCCTCTACTCCCACTTCCCCGATGGCCGGGACGAAATCGTCGCCGAATCCCTGCGCTGGCACTTCCACAGGTTCGGCGTCGCCCTGCTCGAAGCCGTTGCACCGGCGCGCAATGCGGAAGAGTTCTGGGATGCGATGGTCAGGCTTCACTTCACACGCCAGGTGCGGCTTCCCGAAAGCAACCTCTGGGATTTGCTCGTCGCCACAGACAGGATGGCAGAGGTGCTGCCCAAGGATCTACGGGCACAGGTGGACGATTGGGTGGCACTACACGAGCAAATGTATGAGGCAGCCGCGCGTGACATGGGGTGCCCGGAGCCGGCGGAGCATGTGAGGGTGGTGGTCACGCTCCTCGAGGGAGCTACGCGCTGGGCTCCCACTGATTGCACCGACACCGAACTTGAGGTGTTGGCGGACCGTGCGGTCACTCTGTCCCGGGCGATTTTGGCGGTCGAGTTTCAAGACCGTTCTGCCCCTGGAGGTACATAGTAAGTCAGCTGTTGGTCGCGGCATCCAACAGCCACCCTGTCGCCCTCGTCACCGGCGCCTCCTCCGGCATCGGCTACGAGTTGGCCCGGCAATTCCTTAGCAACGGCTTCGATACCGTCATGGTCGGACATTGGAGTGGGTGGCCCGTTCATCGAGACGGACCTGGCGCAGGAACTGTGGATCATTGATCCTTAACGTCGCGTCCACGATCAGCATCGCCAAGTGTGTCGCCAGGGACATGGTGGCGCGGAATGCAGGCCGGATCCTGTTAACCTCGTCAGTCATTGCCCGCACTCCTGCGCCGCTCCAGGCAATCTATGGAGCGTGCAAGGCATTCCTTCAGTCGTTCGGACAGGCGCAGCGTAACGATCCGAAGGACACCGGCGTCAGACACCGCCTTCGGCAGGCACTTCAGCGAACCCGACTCCGGCGAACCCGAAGAGATCCGCTAGCCATCAACAATCCTCCGATACGTACTCGGCGTAAAGCCCAGGTACTTCCGGAAGTCGTTCGTCAGGTGCGCGTGGTCCGCGTAGCCAAGTTCGACGGCGATCGCCGCAAGGTCCGCTGTTGGATCGGACCTTGCGCGCTCGGCGGCGTCCTGCAGCCTTCGACGCCGGATGAGGGCAGAAGGGCTGAGCCCGACGTACTTCTTCGCAATCCGTTGCAGGGTCCTGGGCGATACCGCCAAGCGCCGTGCGGCATCCTCAAGCAGGAGTACGTCGGGGTCGGAAGCGATCACATCCACCATGCGGTTGGCGAGCAGCGCCTCTTCTGTGGGAACAACATCCCTGGAAGCCAGCCACGCAGCAAAGGCGGCCACTGCACGCTCCCGGCGGGCGCCGCCGACGGGCGTTGCCGCGTCGGGAAGCAGGTCCATGGCGGCAGCAACCGCGGCGTGAAGGCCATCCAGCGGTAAGGCGACTTCCTGGTCGCGCAAGGCCTCGGGGTCATCCGTGAACAGGGGCACCGCGGCGGGCCGGAGCAGGGCGCCCACGGCCCAACCTTTGCCGCTGAGGTCGCGGAAACCGGCACGGGTGGTTGGGCCGGAAAACGCGACGCCACCACCTTGGACCACCAGGTTGGAGGCAGGGTAGGCGATCACATGTTGCCGGGAAGAGCGGCCAGGCTCGATGTCCCATTCGGGAATCCAGAACCATTCCACGAGCTCCGCGACGGCGTCCGGGGCGGGCAGCCGATGGAAAGTGGGCAGCCGCGCCGGATACAGGATGCCCTTGAAGGAGCTCTCCAACGGACCTCCAAACCTGTCGCGAATCTGCAAGCGCCCCTGCGCGGCCGGAGCGTAGCGTCGTAGCCATGACCGATACTACAAGCACAGAATCAACCACGGCAGCCGATGGGCAGTACACCACCCGCGGCGTCCCCAACGGGCTGACCAGCCTCACGCCCTTCCTGGCCGTGCCCAACGCCCGGGAAGCCATTGCGTTCTACCGCGACGTCTTCGGAGCCCGCGTGGTGGGCCAGACCGACATGGGCGGAGTGGTGGTGCACGCGGAACTGGACTTCGGAAACGGCCACCTCCAGCTCGGCGAGCCGAACCCGGAGTATCACCTGGTACCGGCACCGGACGGTGAGGACGACTGCTACACCATGGGCCTGTACTGCGCGGACGCGGATGGTCTGGTCCGAAAGGCGGAGCAAGCCGGCGCCACTGTCCGCGAGCCGCTGACCACCTTTGTTTCAGGTGACCGCTACGCCAGCATCCGCGATCCCTTCGGCGTTCGCTGGTCCATCATGACCCGGGTTGAAGACCTTTCCGAGGAAGAAAGCAACCGCCGGGTGGAAGAGTGGGCAGCCCAGCAGGGCTGACCGGCCCAAGCGGGCCGGCCGGCCCAAGCGGCTAGCTGAGGCAGAGGCAGAAGGGGTGGCCGGCCGGGTCAAGGAAAACCCGGAATGTTTCGCCCGGCTGGTGGTCCGCCTTGGTCGCGCCAAGGGCCAGCACAGGCTCCTCGCCCTTGTCCAGGTCCTCCACCACCATGTCCAGGTGCATTTGCTGCGGGATGGTCTGCCCGGGCCATACAGGAGCCTGGTAAACCTCCACCTGCTGGAAGGAGATGCAGTTGCTGCCGTCACTGGGGCGGATCTCGTACCAGTCTTCCTTGCCTTTGACTTCCCAGCCGAAAAGCTCGCCGTAGAAGGCGGCCAATGCGGCCGCGTCGGGGCAATCAAGAACAACGTTGGGGAATTTGGCTATAGCCATGGTTCAGACCTCGTCAGCCGTCTTTTGCATGCGGGCCAGGGCACTCTTGGTGCCCCGCTGGGTGAGTACGTGAACCACTGCGCCGACAGCTGCGGACACGACGGCGAACACCAGGACACCTGGCAGGGAGTCATCGAGGTCCGTGCCGTCCTTGGGTGCGGGCTTGCCGGTTTTCTTCTCCCAGAGCCCCTCCAGCGTTTTGTTGGCGAGCGCACCGGCACCCAGGCTCACGGCGAGTCCAAACAGCTTTACCACTATGTTCACGACGATCCTCCATCAATCAGCGCACCGCTGGAGCGGCGCTTCGCACAAGAAGTTCATACAACGCGACAGGGCCGCTGCAAGCGCAGCGGCCCTGTCCACATTCCTAATCCTTCTTGAAGGCGTCCTTCACCTTTTCGCCGGCGTTCTTCAGGTCAGCCTTGACCTGGTCGCCTTTGCCTTCGGCTTCGAGGCCCTTGTCGTCCGTCAGCTTGCCTGCAGCTTCCTTGGCCTTGCCGCCAAGCTTCTCGCCGGTGTTCTCCAACTTGTCGTCAGCACCCATGTCGCACCTCTTTCGTCGTAGGAACCTTGTACCTCTACAACATCACTAATCAGTGTACTTAGCAATATTTCGGCCAAAATCCGCTGGAACTAAAGCTCACCGAAACCCTCCTTGACCAAGCGGCCCACGTACTCAACGGCCTTGGACGCGTCCTTGCCCCGGGCTTCGACATGGAGGCTGGAGCCCTGCCCGGCGGCGAGCGCCATGAGCGCCATGATGGACATGCCGTCGACGCCGTTCACCGTCACCTCAGCGTCCAGCCCGGACAGGCCACCGGCGATCTTTGCCGCTGGCCGTGCGTGCATCCCCATGGGGTTGATGAGTTCGAAGTCTCCGCTCGCGTCCGGCTCATCCTGTCCATACGGATCGGGCAGGTCAGTACGCTTGGCCGATTCGGAGTCCTTGGTTGAGCCGGCCGCCTCGGCCGCCTTGCGGACATCCTCGACGCCGGCTCCCCCTTGCGCGGACACAGCCGCCGCGACGAGCCCCTCCACCAATGGCGCGTCGGCCAGTCGCACGGCGTCCGGATTGCTGGCGAATTCCATCGCGGATTCAGCCGTCATTACTGCCGAGCCAAGGTCGGTCAGCACAACAACGCCGTCGCCACCGGAATCCACCAGGGACTGCTCGACGGCGGCCAGCACCTTCTCCAGGCTGGTCCCGATCCGGCCGTCGTCAGTGCCCCCGGCGGCGACCAATCCGACGTCGGGCGCCATCTGGGCGGCGAGTTCAACGGCTCCTTCAGCGATCTTGCTGCTGTGCGACACCACCACAATCCCAACCGTCATCCGGTCGCTCCCGTACTGCCGGATGCGGCGGCTGCCTCGGCAGCTGCCCGCAGCAGGAGCGCGGTTGATGCCGCTCCGGGGTCCCGGTGGCCGGCGCTGCGGTCGCCAAGGTAGCTGGCCCGGCCCTTTCGTGCCACCAGTGGATCCGTCGCCCCGGCACCTTCCTCCGCTGCCTTGGCGGCCGCTTCCAGCACGGCCGACGGTTCTGCGCCGTCGGCCGCCGCCTTCGCAGCAGCCTCGACTGCCGGCGTCCACGCATCGACCATTGTCTTGTCCCCAGGCTCGGCCTTTCCACGCGCCACAACCCCGTCCAGCGCTGCAGCGAGGGCCGCTGCGAGCGCCTCCGGGTCGACGTCGACCGTGTCGCCCAGCGAGGTGGCCGCGCGCAGGTAGGCCGTTCCGTAAAGCGGCCCGGCTGCTCCACCCACTTTGGACATGAGCGCCATGGCGGCGGCCTTCAACGCGGCACCAGGGGTTTCAGGCGGGCTTTCATCAAGCTTCTGCAGCACCGCCTGGAAACCGCGGTCCATGTTCTCTCCGTGGTCGGAATCCCCGATGGCCCGGTCCAGCTCAATCAGCTCGACCCTGTGCTCAGCCATCGCTTTGGCGGACAGCCTCAGCCAATCCTGCGCCCACTTGACGTCCAGCCCCATGCTCAGGCTCCCCATCGCAGCGCGGCAGTGTGGACGGGAGCGTCCCAGAGCCCTGTCATCTCGTCGTCCAGGCGCAGCACGGACACGGAGCACCCCTGCATCTCCAGGGACGTCACATAGTTCCCCACCAGGGAGCGCTCCACCGTGACGCCACGTTCAGCAAGAACCTGCGCGGCGTGCCGGTACACGATGTACAGCTCGCTCTGCGGAGTCCCTCCCATTCCGTTGACGAACAGCAGCACCTTGGAACTCAGGCCAAGGTCCTCCAGCACTGGTTCCAGGAGCCGGTCGGTGATGGCGTCGGCTCCTTCCATGGCGATCCTGTGGCGGCCCGGCTCGCCGTGGATTCCGATGCCGATCTCAATTTCGTCGTCGGCGAGCTCGAAACTCGGTGTTCCCGCGTGCGGCACGGTGCACCCGGACAGGGCCACGCCCATTGTCCGCACGTTGGCCACCACCCTTTCGGCGATGGCCGTGACGGCGTCAAGATCGTCTCCGCGCTCCGCCGCAGCACCTGCGATCTTCTCCACCAAGACGGTTCCGCCAACACCACGGCGCCCGGCCGTGTACAGCGAGTCCTCCACGGCGACGTCGTCGTTGACCAGGACCGAACGCACGTGAACGCCCTCGGCCTGCGCCATCTCGGCCGCGGTCTCGAAGTTCAGGACGTCGCCGGTGTAGTTCTTCACGATATGGACGACGCCGGCGCCTGAGTCGACCGCGACGGTGGCCGGAATGATCTGGTCAGGGGTGGGCGAGGTGAAGACGGCACCCGGGACAGCGGCGTCGAGCATGCCGAGCCCGACGAAGCCCGCGTGCAGGGGCTCGTGGCCGCTGCCTCCGCCGGAAACTAGGGCGACCTTGCCCTTTACCGGTGCACCTTTCCGGACGACGAACTTCGGCTCGGGGTGGACGTCCACGATGTCGGCATGCGCCATGCCGAACCCTTCGACGGACTCGTCCACCACGGCACGCGGATCATTGATGAGCTTTTTCATTGGATGCTCCTGGCGTGGTGTGGCTGGTGCTCTGACCCTACTACCGGGGCCGTGGCCCCGGTAGGCCTTGCGGGCTACTCCTCGCCGGACGGTTCCGTCACCTCACTGGCCTCCTGCCGCACCGGGAACTCCGGCCAGAAAGCCGAGTAGAGATCCGGGTCGCTGTGCCGGTCGCCGGACCAGGAAGCATCATGCGGCCACGGCCCGTTGGGGAGGTCGATCTGGAACGCCGAGAAATCGGGAAATGTGACCCTATGGTCCATTGTCCGCATCCCCTTCAGCTGTTCAGCACGGCGTCGCCGCCAGCGGTGGCAACGTCTTCGAGCAGGACGGTCTGATCGATGACCGGCAGCCCTACGACGTGCCCAAAACTGAACATATTCTGCGGATCCACTTCGGCCTTCGCCTTGCGGAGCCGTTCACGGACGCTTGGCCCCCACGGCCGTTCCCTGTCCTCGGCGTCCACAAAATGTCCGTGCAGGTTGACGAAAGTTCCGCCGCTGGAGGCCGGGCGCAGGTCCTCACGAACGGCGTCGAACACCCCCGGAAGCAGCTCCGCCACAGGCGGGACGGCCATGCCGGCCATAAAGAAGCTGAACGCAGCATCGCGCGCTCCCACCATGTCCTCGCCATCCGCGCAGGTGGCCAGGGCCCCGCCAAGGAGCCGGATTTCCGCCATGAGCACGGGGCTTGGGACACCAGGGCCGAAGTGCCGAAGGATGGCGTCCTTGGCCCCCTGGTCCAGACGATCCAGCAGGAAACCCCGCTCCCGCACGGGGACGGGCTGATCAGGGTCCTGATGCACCATATCCATTTGGGTGGAATCCAAGGGACCGGTTCCGTCCATCATGAAGGGAGCACTCCGGCGCATCGGCTCCAGCAGCTGGGTGGCCACCGCGGCGTCGCCCTGGTAGGCATACCGCAGGTGCACTACGAATCTTCCGCGCAGCGGTTCGGGGACGATGTCCATGTCCGGCAGGCGAAGGAAGGCCAACGACGCCGATGCCTCCTTGGGCAGCTCCGGCACCCATTCGCTGAACTGCTGGAGCACGGCCGGGGCGTGCTCGCCGTCGTAGTAGAGGCCGCCGGCGAAGAGGTCCGAGCTGGGAAACAGGTGGAATTCCATGGCCGTGACGATGCCGAGGTTCCCCTTTCCGCCCCGCAAGAGGTAGAACAATTCGGAGTTCTCGTCTTTGCTCACCCGGCGCTGGGTGCCGTCGGCGGTGACGAGTTCAAAGGCGATTACATGGTCCGAGGCGAAGCCGTACTTGCGGCCAAGTATGGGCAAACCGCCGCCAAGCGTGTAGCCCACCACGCCGACGTCGGTAGTTGAGCCGCAGAGGCCCATCAAACCGAAGGTGGCCGCGTGGTCCACCACTGCCCTCCACCGGACACCCGCTCCGACACGGGCGGTCTTCTCGACGGGATCGATACTGAGCTCCAGCATGCGGCGCGTACTGATGAGCAGGCCACCTTCAATGGCGTTGGTGGCACCGTGACCCGTGGATTGCACGGAAACAGGCATCCGACGTTCCGCAGCCCAACGGACCGCCGCCGTGACGTCCTCCGCATCGAGGGCGCCGAAGGCAAGGTCCGGCTGGTGCCGGGTGGATAGATTGAAAGCCGCTACTTCTGCGGCGAAGCCGGGATTGGCAGGCGTGAACACTGGCCCGCGCACGCTGAGTTGGAGTTCTGAAACATCTGAAATGGACGCGTGGGACTGCATGATCTTCTCTCACATTGACCGAGTAGTGGAAGCTTCCCCAGCAAGCCGTGATCAGTTTATCCATCAACTGGATATAAGAGAAGAGGTTTTAAATCACCCATAATCGGGCGGCGGTTGTCAAGGCCTAGAGCTGCTTGATCATGCGGGTGTTGCCCAAGGTGTTGGGCTTGACCCGGGCAAGGTCCAGGAACTCCGCCACACCCTCGTCATGCGAGCGCAGCAACTCCGAGTACACCTGCGGATCCACCGCGGACTGGTCCGCCATGACCTCGAATCCGTGGCGCTTGAAGAAGTCCACCTCGAAGGTCAGGCAGAAGACCCGGCTCACACCCAGGGCACGTGCTTCTTCCAGGAGATCTTCCACCAGGGTGTGCCCGACGCCGCGTCCGCGCCAGGAGTCTGCCGCCGCCAGCGTGCGGATTTCGGCCAGGTCTTCCCACATCACATGCAGTGCGCCGCAGCCGATAACCTCGCCGGCGTCGGATTCGGCGATCCGGAATTCCTGGAGGCTCTCGTAGTAGGCCACCGTCTCCTTCGCCATGAGAATCCGCTCCTCCGCCAGTGGAGCAACCAGCCTTTTAATGGCCGCCACGTCGCTGGTGCGGGCAGGGCGAAGGGTGAAGTAGGAAGTCACTCCCCCATCCTAGCGAGATGGGCGGAAGGGGCAGCTTCGTGAAGGCAGGTGGGCGACGATCCGACGGATGTCCGGAGGCTGATCCGCCAGCCTCCGGACACACCTACACTCCCAACTCTTCGGGCAGCGCCACATCCTTGCCCAGAACCTGCTTGGCCAGGAAGTGCTCCACGACGCCGTACCAAACCTTGGCGTGCTGCGGTTGCAGGATCCAGTGGTTCTCATCCGGGAAGTACAGGAAGCGGTGCGGGCTCTGGCCGTTGTCGTCAGCCGGCAGCTGGGAAGAGGACAGGAGCTCGTACCAAAGCCGCAAGCCCTCGCCGATCGGCACCCGGTAGTCCTTGTCACCGTGGATCACCAGCATGGGCGTCTTGATGTCGCCCACGTTCAGGTGCGGCGAATTCTCCATGGCCATCTCAGCGGTCATTTCCTTCAGCCAGTACTGGGCAGCATCCGTGGTAGGCCCGAACTGGTCCAGCGCCCACAGGCTGGCATGCGTGACGATGGCCTTGAAACGGTCCGTTTGCCCGGCCACCCAGTTCGCCATGTAGCCACCGAACGAGCCACCCATCGCGGCGGTCCGCGATTCGTCAATATCGGGTCGCGCCACCGCGGCATCGGTGATGGCCATAAGGTCCGTAAAGGGCTTCTTTCCCCATTCGCCCCATCCGCGCTGGATGAAGTCCTGCCCGTAGCCGGTGGACAGGGCTGGATCGGGCAGCAGGACGGCGTAGCCCTTGGCTACCAACAGCCACGGGTTCCAGCGCCAAGTCCAGGCATTCCACGAGCCCAGGGGCCCTCCATGGATCCACAGCAGGAGCGGCGCGGGATTGTCGGCCGAGGCATCATCCGGGAGGGCGAGGTACGCAGGGACCCGCGCGCCGTCGTCGGCTGTTGCCTCCACGCGTTCAAGCCGGCCCTTGTACACGGGGCGATCCGCCGGAGCCTGCAGGCGGACCACTTCTCCCGTGGCGAGGTCGATCCGCACTGCTTCGGCGGGGAATTCATAGGAGCTGCGCAGCGCATAGGCCACGCTTCCGTCGGGAGAAACCTCGACGTCGGTATAGGCCGCGCCGTCCCTCGTCACCTGCGTGACCCCACCGTCAGCGACGTCGATCCGGAAAACCGGCGACGCGCCGTCGTCGTCCGCCTTCGCCAGGATGGCAGTTCCGTCCGGGAGCCACGCCAGTGCGGTAGCCCATCGATCCCACTCATGAGCCAGGGGTTGCAGGTCAGTGGTTTCACCGCCGGCGACGTTCAGCAGGTGCAGCTTCACCTGGGGCGCCTGGGTGGGCGTTGTGTCACTCTCGCTCTCCACCACCAGCGTCCGGTTATCCGGGCTGACGGGACCCGGGAAGTAGCTCATTCCTGCGTGGTCGAGCAGCACCTTGACGGCACCGGTAGCCACGTCTATGGCGGCCAGGACCTGGCGGCTGTCGGCTTTGGCCAGCGCCTTGGCCATGCTGGTGTAGATGGTTTTGCCATCAGGGCTCACCACCGTTTTTGCTTCCCGAAGCGAACTTCCGACGCCGGATGTCAGGTTCCGCAGCTTCAGCGGCGCGGTGGCGTCCACCGTCGAGGGTTTGCCGGGTTCCTTCTCTTCACCAGGCTCCACCGCAAAGATCCGCGGCTCCGCAGGCCCGAGGTCGGCATCCCAATAGCGGACGGGGTAGCCGCTGTGCAGGATGGCCGAGACCTTGTTGTCCTTGCGGGCCTTCCTGCGTTCTTCATCGTTTTCCTCGTCGGTTGAGCCGGCAAGGACCTCTGCGTTGATGAACGTTGCGTCGGCGCTCTTGGCCGTCATGACCGAACTGATGCCCCCGGGACGCGAGTGAACCACGCGCGCTTCACCGCCGTCGGACGGGAGCAGCCACAGCGCGTTGACGGGGTCAGCGTCGGGGCTTTCAGGGTCCGGGCGGGCCGAAGTGAAGTAGAGGTCGCCGTTGGCCGCGAAGGCAGCACCGGTTTCG
The DNA here is from genome assembly GCF_025452095.1 of Paenarthrobacter sp. JL.01a. Taxonomy (NCBI): domain Bacteria; kingdom Bacillati; phylum Actinomycetota; class Actinomycetes; order Micrococcales; family Micrococcaceae; genus Paenarthrobacter; species Paenarthrobacter sp. JL.01a. The sequence goes on along the minus strand of NZ_CP104877.1, from coordinate 184,044 downwards.
CCCTTGGAACTGCGGGTGATCCGGCGCGCACGGCTTTCGCCTGCTGGGTCCAGCTCCCACAGGGCGGTAGTAAACGCGGTTCCTTTGGAGTTCAACGTCGTCACGGTGGTGACCAGGCGACTGCCATCCGGGCTGAGCGCCAGGCCTCCTACCCGCGGGATTGCGAGGTAGTGGTCCAGGTCGCGAAAGGGGGTTTCGGGCTGCGCGCCCGAGGTATCAGCAGAGTCCATGCTCCGATTCAACACCGAATGTGTTCGTCATCACAGTCAGGTTCACTTAGAGTGAAACACTACTTTCAGATATTCCTTCCAGCTTCGATCCGCCGCAGTGCGTCAACGACCGGGGTGGTCCCGTCTTCTTCGGCGACGGCTGCCGCGATTTCCTTCGCCCGCAGACTGTACGACGGCGTGTGGGCGGCTTTCGCAATAGCCTCGCCGAGGCGCTCCGGAGTCAGCGTCTTGTGCGGAAGTGGGCGGGGACCAACCCCGAGCGCGGCAATCCTTGAGGCCCACAGTGGTTGGTCGGTGTACACCGGTACGGCTACCGCAGGGACACCGGCCCGGAAGCCGGCCGCCGTCGTTCCAGCCCCCGCGTGATGCACCACCGCGGCCATCCGCGGAAACAGCCACTCATGGGGAACATCCCCGACGCCGATTGCGTCATCGCCCAGGACTCCCTCCGCCCCTTGCACCACAGCCCTGGTGCCGGCCCGCCGAGTAGCCTCGAGGATGAAGTCGGGGTCAATGTGGGCACTGCTGCCAAAGCCAACGAAGACCGGCGGTGGTCCGTCCCCGAGGAAGTCCACCAGATCCCTCGTGGGCTCCCAGTCCTGCCTGCTTGCAGGCCACCAGTATCCGGCCATGACCAGTCCGTCGTGCCAATCTGAAGGACGCGGAAGCACCGTGGGGCTGATGCCGTGGAGCGTGGTTGCCCGGGCCTTCCTTCTACGCCTCTCGCCCGCGGCCCTGCTTTCTTTGGTCAGGCCCAGGGCCTTGCGAAGCCGCCTGCTGGGTCCGTCATAGGGGGCCGGCCCTGCTGCAGCACGCTCGCCAATAAGCTTGTTGCCCCAAGGGCCAAGGCTTCGCGCCGAGTTCATGATCACCGGCGGGTAGGCAGAGCTGGGTTCCGTGGGTTGCAGATGGGCCCCGATGGCTGGGATGCCGAAGGCTTCAGCAACGTCGTACGCGTAGGGCGCTACCGAGTTCGCCAGAATGACGTCGGCTCCGGCTTCGGCTGCGGCCAGCGTGCCGATCGCGGCATTCTCCATGTACTGCCCCAGCTGGCGCCAGAACTCCACGAGGTTGCCCGGTTCCGGCTTCGCCCCTGGAGCCGGCCGCCTGATGAGCCGGGCCAAGTCCCCCTGTAGTGGCCTGAATTCACAGCCGGACTCGAAAACCAGTGCAGCGTACGCAGGGTTGGCGGCAATAGCGACCTCATAGCCCAAGTGCTGCAGGCGGGATCCGAGGCCCGCCATGGGCGCAACGTCACCCCTGGTACCGGGAGCCACCATCAAAACGCGCATGCTTCCCTCCCCCACTGGAGTTTTTGTACAGATGCTGCCCTTATAAGGCCACGATAACGTCATTAGCTGTACAAAAACTCCACGGGCGGCAGAGCACGGGCGGTCGGGGGCACGGGAAAGCCCCGCCCACTCCTTTCGGAATGAACGGGGCTTTCGTTGGGCCAGGCCAGATAACTTACGCGGTAGGAGCAATCTCCGGGATGCGCGGCTTGGCGTTGCCTTCGAACGTGAACTTGGCGTCATCACCTTCACCCTCGACGTCCACCACAACGATGTCGCCGGTGTGGATGTCGCCGAACAGGATCTTCTCGGACAGTTGGTCCTCGATCTCGCGCTGGATGGTGCGGCGCAGCGGCCGGGCACCCATTGCGGGGTCGTAACCGCGGGTAGCGAGCAGGACCTTGGCGGCCTTGGTGAGCTCGATGCCCATGTCCTTGTCCTTGAGGCGACGCTCCAGGCGGGTGACGAACAGGTCCACGATCTCGATGATCTCGTCCTGCGTCAGCTGAGGGAACACCACGACGTCGTCAACGCGGTTGAGGAACTCGGGGCGGAAGTGCTGCTTGAGCTCTTCCGTGACCCGTGCACGCATCCGGTTGTAGCCGGTCTGGGTGTCCGTGCCGGACTGGAAGCCGGTCGCGACGCTCTTGGAGATGTCGCGGGTACCCAGGTTGGTGGTCATGATGATCACGGTGTTCTTGAAGTCCACCACGCGGCCCTGGGAGTCGGTCAGGCGGCCGTCTTCCAGAATCTGCAGCAGCGAGTTGAAGAGATCGGCGTGTGCCTTCTCAACTTCGTCGAACAGCACCACGGAGAACGGACGACGACGGACCTTCTCGGTCAGCTGGCCGCCCTCTTCGTAGCCGACGTAGCCCGGAGGTGCACCGAAGAGACGCGAAACCGTGTGCTTCTCGGAGTACTCGGACATGTCCAGCGTGATGAGGGCGTCCTCTTCACCGAACAGGAACTCGGCCAGCGCCTTGGCGAGCTCGGTCTTTCCGACGCCGGTGGGGCCGGCGAAGATGAACGAACCACCCGGACGCTTGGGGTCCTTCAGGCCTGCACGGGTACGGCGGATAGCCTGCGACAGGGCCTTGATGGCCTCGTCCTGGCCGACGACACGCTTGTGCAGTTCGTCTTCCATCTTGAGGAGCCGCGACGACTCTTCCTCGGTGAGCTTGAAGACCGGGATGCCGGTGGAGTTCGCGAGAACCTCCGCAATCAGGTCTTCGTCAACCTCGGAGATGTCGTCCATGCCGCCGGACTTCCAGGTGCGCTCCTTCTCCGCGCGTTCGGCAATGAGCTTCTGCTCCTTGTCGCGCAGCGAGGCAGCACCCTCGAAGTCTTGGGCGTCGATGGCGGATTCCTTCTCCATCTTGACGTCGGCAATGCGCTCGTCCATGGCCTTGAGCTCCGGCGGGGCGGTCATGCGCCGGATGCGCAGGCGTGCGCCGGCTTCATCGATGAGGTCGATGGCCTTGTCCGGCAGGAAGCGGTCCGAGATGTACCGTTCGGCGAGCTGCGCGGCGGAGGCCAGTGCGCCGTCGGTGATCGTGACGCGGTGGTGTGCCTCGTAACGGTCCCGCAGGCCCTTGAGGATCTCGATCGCGTGTGCAACAGAGGGTTCCTTGACCTGGATTGGCTGGAAGCGGCGCTCGAGGGCGGCATCCTTCTCGATGTGCTTGCGGTACTCGTCCAGGGTGGTGGCACCAATGGTCTGGAGTTCGCCACGGGCGAGCATCGGCTTCAGGATGGACGCAGCATCGATGGCACCTTCTGCGGCACCTGCACCGACGAGGGTGTGGATCTCGTCAATGAACAGGATGATGTCGCCACGGGTGCGGATCTCCTTGAGGACCTTCTTCAGGCGCTCTTCGAAGTCACCACGGTAACGGGAACCGGCAACCAGGGAACCAAGGTCCAGCGTGTAAAGCTGCTTGTCCTTGATGGTTTCCGGGACATCGCCGCGGACGATCGCCTGGGCGAGGCCTTCGACGACGGCGGTCTTGCCGACGCCGGGCTCGCCGATCAGCACGGGGTTGTTCTTGGTACGGCGGGAGAGGACCTGCATGACGCGTTCCATCTCCTGCTCGCGGCCGATCACGGGATCGAGCTTGTTTTCGCGGGCAGCCTGGGTGAGGTTGCGGCCGAACTGGTCCAGGACCACCGAGCCGGCAGGGGTACCTTCGGGCTGGCCCTGGCCGGAACCGCTTCCGGCGGTTTCCTTGCCCTGGTAGCCGGAGAGCAGCTGGATAACCTGCTGCCGGACCCGGTTCAGGTCCGCACCAAGCTTGACCAGCACCTGGGCGGCCACGCCTTCGCCTTCGCGAATGAGGCCGAGCAGGATGTGCTCGGTACCGATGTAGTTGTGGCCGAGCTGCAGTGCTTCGCGGAGCGAAAGCTCAAGCACCTTCTTGGCGCGCGGCGTGAAGGGGATGTGACCGGACGGGGCTTGCTGGCCCTGGCCGATGATCTCCTGCACTTGCTCGCGGACGCCATCGAGCGAAATGCTCAGGGACTCGAGCGCCTTGGCTGCAACGCCTTCACCCTCGTGGATCAGACCCAAGAGGATGTGCTCGGTACCGATGTAATTGTGGTTGAGCATCCTTGCCTCTTCTTGGGCAAGGACGACCACGCGACGGGCACGGTCCGTAAATCTCTCAAACATTTCGCCACACTCCTAGCTACGACGTACTTTGATGCTACGTGCCCGGAGAAGACTTTTGGAGCGTGTTCGCCACAGGGGAAACATGACGCTGTTGCGGAATAAATCCGTTTGGAACCCTTGACCGGGAACGACGGCGGTGACATCCTCCCCTCTGCCGGCCGGCGGTCCTCCAGGGCTCCCGCCGACCCCGCCGTGGGCGGATGCTCCGGCGGGGATTCACGGGATCAAAATGAAGCCCAGGTCACTTTCCAGTGCCGCGGATTCACAGAAAATTCCCAGCATGGATGCGCAGCGACCAAAAAGGGTTGCTTAAACAACGAATGCCCCGGCAGCGACTGCCGGGGCATTGAAGTGATGAATCAGGAATTTGCCTTTTGATAAGCTTCCTGAATTTCGGCCTGAATACGGCCGCGGCTGTTGACCGTGTAGCCGTTATCGCGGGCCCACTGGCGGATCTGTGCAGAATCCTGGTTGCGGACTGCAGCAGCACGGCCACGGGTTGCGCGACCGGAGGTCTTGCGGGCTTTGGCGACGTACGGTTCCAGGGCTTTCCGGAGGGAAGCTGCGTTAGCCGTGGACAGGTCCATCTCGTAGCTCACGCCATCGAGGCCAAAACGGACAGTTTCGTCCGCAGACCCTTCATCCAGGTCATCGACGAGGATGATTTTTACTTTCTGTGCCATGAGTTGCCTCTCATTCGGAGGGTTTGGATAATCAGAAATTCCCCGGGTTTCTTTCTTGATTATCTGTCACGGCAAGCACGCGCGTCAAAGCACAATTGGATTGCCCTGCTTAGGGGCACCCAATTCCGGGCCTATTTAGTGGCCGGACCTTCCGGAGTGGGACCCTGATTTCTCATATTGGCCTCCTCCTGGGCGCGGGCTTCTGCCTGGCGCTCGGATTTGTCCGCATTGAAGATGGACTTCATGGCAAACCAGAAAATCAAACCAACCACCACTGATGGCGCCAGGACTGCGATGTACTCCATGATCAGTGCCCTTCAGGCTTCAACAGGGGGAAAAGAATGGTTTCGCGGATACCGGCACCGGTAAACAACATGACCAAGCGGTCGATTCCGAGTCCGATTCCGCCCATGGGCGGCGCACCGTATTCGAGAGCGCGAAGGAAGTCCTCATCCAGCTGCATGGCTTCTTCATCACCGGCAGCGGACCTGCGGGATTGCTCCGTGAGGCGTTCGCGCTGAATAACAGGGTCAATCAACTCGGAGAATGCCGTTCCGCGCTCCATGCCGCCAATAATGAGGTCCCACGCCTCGATCAAACGGCCATCCTCGCGGTGCGGGCGGGCCAATGGCTGCGCCGACGGCGGGTAGTCGTACACAAAAGTGGGGTTGAGGAGCGTGGGCTCCACGATTTCACCGAAGAGTTCAACCACAATCTTCTCGGCGTCCCATTTCGGATCCACCTTGACGTCGTGCTTGGCGGCGATCGCCAACAACTCCTCCACAGTGGTGTCCGGGGTAATTTCCACGCCCACTGCTTCTGAAATACCGGGGTACACGGCGAGCCAGGCCCATTCGCCGTCGAGATTAATCTCACCGGCTTCCGTTTGGATGGTGCGTGTACCCACAACGTCGGCCACATTCAGGATGATTTCCTTCATGCGCTCCGCCATGACGAACTGGTCGGCCCACGCCTCGTAGCATTCAAGCGTGGTGAATTCGGGGCTGTGGGTGGAGTCCACACCTTCGTTGCGGAACACCCTGCCCATGTCGTAGACACGGTCAATTCCACCGACGACTGCGCGCTTAAGGAAAAGCTCGGTGGCAATGCGGAGCGTCATTTTCTGGTCGAAAGCATTCATGTGCGTTTCGAAAGGACGGGCCGTTGCACCGCCGTGGACCAGCTGCAGGATGGGCGTTTCCACCTCGACATAACCGTGACGGTCAAGGGTATCGCGGACCGAACGGGTAATGGCAGCGCGCTTGTAAACCATCTCGCGGGCTTCGTCGCGGACCATGAGATCCACATAGCGCTGGCGGACGCGGGTTTCCTCGTTGAGCTCCGCGTGCAGGACGGGGAGCGGACGCAGTGCCTTGGACGCCATGGACCAGGAATCGGCCATCACGGACAGTTCGCCGCGGCGGGAGGAAATTACCTCGCCCTTAATGAAGACGTGGTCGCCGAGGTCCACAAGGGCCTTCCAGTCGGCCAGGGCTTCCTCGCCGACGTTCGCCAGGCTCAGCATCGCCTGCAGGCGCACACCCTTGCCGTCCACGCCGCCCTCCTGGAGGGTGGCGAAGCAGAGCTTGCCGGTGTTGCGGACAAACACCACGCGTCCGGTGACGCCAACGACGTCGCCCGTCGTCTCATCGGCCTCGAGGTGCGCGTACTTTTCGCGGATTTCGCTGAGGGAGTGGGTCCGTTCCACGCCCACGGGATAGGCCTCCGTGCCGCGCTCGATCAGCTTCGCGCGCTTGTCCATGCGGATGCGCATCTGCTCGCTGGCGTCGATGGGTTCTGCGGGGGTGTTCGGGGCTGGGGTGTTTGCGGAAGTCACAGTCCTTAAGTTTACCGTTGATTACGGGCCTCCACTTCCGGACTTTGCCAGCGGGCCAAAGCATAGACTCGGACAGTGGAGACATGGATGGTTGAAACGTACGACGGCGGCGGGCAGCTTGAGGTGCACAGCTTCAGGCCGGCGGCGGCCGCCTCGCTTCCCGGCGCCCAAGCGCCTGCGGAACCGGCCGGCGTCGTGCTTGTCCATGGCACTCTGGTGACCGATTCCCTGTACTGGTCCTTCGCGCGGACCTTGAGCGTCCTGCTGGGGCGACCGGTCCACAGTTACAACCGGCGCGGCCGCGGCAATTCCGCCCCGCAACCCGCCGGATACTCCGTCGACACCGAGATCTCGGACCTCCAGGCGGTCATGGAGAAAAGCGGCTCCACCGACGTCGTTGCCCACAGCTATGGCGGGTTTGTGGCGCTTCAGGCTGCGCGGGAGACCGTGATCAACCGCCTGGTGACCTATGACGCCGCGGTGTCCTTGTCCGGCAACTTGAGCAGCCGGTGGCGACCGGAGCTGGAGGAGGCAGTCACCGCGGGCCAGCTGGACCACGCATGGGCGCATCTGGTGCAGGGCCTGGGAACTGCCGGCCCGATTTCCTACCTTCCGCTGCGCGCCCTGCGTACCTTGAGCGTGCTGTCGGCCCAAACCAGGCTGGGACTGGAGATGCGCTCCCTGCTGCCCACCGCCGTCGTGGAAATGCGGGCAGTCCTCAACGCTGATGCGCACCTGCACGACTTCATGAAGTTGTCCACGCCCACCCTCATGCTCAGCGGCGGATGGAGTCCGTCGTACTTCGGGGAGACGGGGCGGGCGCTGGCTGGCGCCGTTCCCGCCATCGAGTTCGCGGTGGTGCCGCGGCAATTCCACGAAGGTCCGCTGCGGCCTGGACGGCGCCTGGCGGCGCGGATCGCGCGCTTCCTTTCAACGAACCACCTCCCGGAAGAGCGGGCGGACGCCACCTAAGATGTTCCGGTGAAGGAACGTGGAATCAAGACGCACGACGGCGGCAGCCTCGCCTTGTACAGTTACGGCGCCGACAACGCACCCGGTGAGCGCAGGGTGGTGCTGATCGGCGGCGCGTTTCTCACGGCCCTTATCTACAGGCCGTTCTCCGTGGCCCTGGCGAAGGGTCTGGGCGACGGCTGGGCCGTGGACGTGTACGACCGTCGTGGCCGGGGAAATTCCACAGACCAGCCGGACGATTACTCCATGGCAACGGAAATAGAGGACGTCCGCACCATTATGGACGCCACCGGCGCCCGCAACATCCTTGGCCACAGCCTCGGCGGTTCCGTTGCCCTTAATGCCGCCCAGGCCTTCGCCGGCACCAGTCATGAGCCCGGCAAGCTCGCTGTCTACGATGCCGCGGTGAACATCGACGGAAGCATGGATACCGGCTGGGTGGATGGTTTTGCCGATGCCGTGGACAAGGGCGATTTCAACAGGGCGATGGCCCGGATGCGGCGTGGCATGGAACCCGGTACTGCGCTGGCGCGGGTGCCCGAGCCCATCCTGGCTGGTCTCATGGCCGTGGTTTCCCGGACCAAGGTGAACAAGTTGTTCCGGCAGCTGCTGCCCTCCGGAGTGGGCGAACTGAAGGCCGCGTTCGAGGACGCCGACACGCCCCAGGACTTTTCCGTGCTGCCCTCGAACACCCACTTCATGGTGGGCAAAAAGAGCCCGCAGTTCTACAAAGTCGCCGCGGCGCGGCTGAACAGGGCGGTTCCGGGGAGCACCCTGGAAGTCTCACCCAAGGGTTTCCACGGCTCGGTCCCCGCGGCAGTCAACGAACTCGTGACGGACATATCGGACTACTTCAAAGGCTGACTCTTACCCGCATCCACGGTTTATTCACATACGGGACCGGTATGCGGCGTGCTGTCAGGTGGCTCGGCTAGGCTCATGACATGACGCGCGACATCATCATGACCCACGACGGCGGACACCTCGAAGTATTCACCACAGGCGGTGGGCAGGCATCGAAAGGCTCTGGTGTCGTGGTGGTTCCTGCCTCGATGGTCACGGCTTCGGACTACACGCGCTTCGCCCAGAAGCTCAGCGACGCCCTCGGCCGGCCAGTCCACACGTTCAACAGGCGCGGACGCGGCGATTCATCGCCCCAGGCCGAGGACTACACCTTGGAAGCCGATATCCGGGATCTCCAGACCGTTATGGAGCACACGTCCAGCACGGACGTGTTCGGGCACAGTTTCGGCGGCGCAGTGGCCTTGCACGCAGCGCGCACGCTTCCCGTAGAGCGCCTCGCGGTCTACGACCCCGCGGTTTCGGTCAACCACAGCGTCAAGGCCGAGTGGACGGACGACTATGAACGCGCGACGGCGGCAGGAGACTACGATCGCGCCCTCGCCGTTCTTATCAAGGGAGTAGAGACGGGCGGCGCCTTCGCGAGGATGCCGCTGTCCATGCTGACACTGGCCAACAAGCTCGCAGCGGGAACTCCCCTGGGCAAGCAGCTGCGGGAGCTTATGACCTGTGGTGTCCGTGAAATCAAGGCGGTCATCGCCGCTGACATGCCTGCCGAGCCGTTCCTGGCACTCCCCCTTGAGACGTTGATCGTGGTTGGGGAAAAGAGCCCTGCATACTTCGGTGTGGCCTGCGGACAGATCCACGACGTCCTCTCCGGATCCAGCTACACCATTCTGCCCGGCTTCGGCCATGATGGCCCGAACAAAGCGCCGGACAAGCTGATCTCGGAATTGTCGGAGTTCTTCTCGGGCTAGCGGCGCTTTAACGGCTGAAGGCCCCTGACCGGTGTGGTGGGGGGCCTTGTGCGTGTTTGTGGTCTTTTATGTGGGAGACCCCCCAACCGTGGGTTGGGGGGTCTCGACCTAATGGTTGTCCGGCGGTGTCCTACTCTCCCACACCCTCCCGGGTGCAGTACCATCGGCGCTGTGGGTCTTAGCTTCCGGGTTCGGAATGGGACCGGGCGTTTCCCCCACGCTATGACCGCCGTAACCTTGTTACCCGTTCCCCCGCTCTTGTGTGGTGGGGGTGGGAAGACTGTTGGTTACAACTGTGGTGTTGTTATTTAGTTGTGTGTTCCTGACAACTGGTGGGTTGTTGGTTGGGAACCACATAGTGGACGCGTGCAGTGTGTTGTGTGTGGTGTAAGTTGTTGGCCTATTAGTACCGGTCAGCTTCACGAGTCGTTAGTCCTCGCTTCCACATCCGGCCTATCAACCCAGTGGTCTGGCTGGGGGCCTCTCACACAAATTGTGTATGGAAATCTCATCTTGAAGCGAGCTTCCCGCTTAGATGCTTTCAGCGGTTATCCCATCCGAACGTAGCTAATCAGCGGTGCACTTGGCAGTACAACTGACACACCAGAGGTTCGTCCGTCCCGGTCCTCTCGTACTAAGGACAGCCCTTCTCAAATTTCCTGCGCGCGCAGCGGATAGGGACCGAACTGTCTCACGACGTTCTAAACCCAGCTCGCGTACCGCTTTAATGGGCGAACAGCCCAACCCTTGGGACCTACTCCAGCCCCAGGATGCGACGAGCCGACATCGAGGTGCCAAACCATGCCGTCGATATGGACTCTTGGGCAAGATCAGCCTGTTATCCCCGAGGTACCTTTTATCCGTTGAGCGACGGCCATTCCACAATGTACCGCCGGATCACTAGTCCCGACTTTCGTCCCTGCTCGAGATGTCTCTCTCACAGTCAAGCTCCCTTGTGCACTTACACTCGACACCTGATTGCCAACCAGGCTGAGGGAACCTTTGGGCGCCTCCGTTACTTTTTAGGAGGCAACCGCCCCAGTTAAACTACCCATCAGGCACTGTCCCTGACCCGGATCACGGGCCGAAGTTAGATGTCCAAAGTGACCAGAGTGGTATTTCAACGATGACTCCACCCGAACTGGCGTCCGGGCTTCAACGTCTCCCACCTATCCTACACAAGCCACTCCGAACACCAATACCAAACTATAGTAAAGGTCTCGGGGTCTTTCCGTCCTGCTGCGCGTAACGAGCATCTTTACTCGTACTGCAATTTCGCCGAGTTTATGGTTGAGACAGCGGGGAAGTCGTTACTCCATTCGTGCAGGTCGGAACTTACCCGACAAGGAATTTCGCTACCTTAGGATGGTTATAGTTACCACCGCCGTTTACTGGGGCTTAAATTCTCAGCTTCGCTCCGAAGAGCTAACCGGTCCTCTTAACCTTCCAGCACCGGGCAGGAGTCAGTCCGTATACATCGTCTTGCGACTTCGCACGGACCTGTGTTTTTAGTAAACAGTCGCTTCCCCCTGGTCTCTGCGGCCCACACCCGCTCACGGAGAGCAAGTCTCCATCACGGGGCAGGCCCCCTTCTCCCGAAGTTACGGGGGCATTTTGCCGAGTTCCTTAACCATAATTCTCTCGATCGCCTTGGTATTCTCTACCTGATCACCTGTGTCGGTTTGGGGTACGGGCGGCTAAAACCTCGCGTCGATGCTTTTCTAGGCAGCATAGGATCACCGGATCCCCCCGAACGGGGGTCCCATCAGATCTCAGGATCGTGCTCGCTCGAAACACACAGGAACGGATTTGCCTATCCCTGACCCTACATCCTTAGACCGGGGCAACCATCGCCCGGCCCGGCTACCTTCCTGCGTCACACCTGTTAATACGCTTACCTCCCGGGATCAGGTCCCGCGCTCGGCCAAAACCCACAACACCACAAGGGTGAGCGGGCAGGCTCCGGGCGGTTAGTATCCCCCGCTTGGCATGGGCGGTTTTTCGCCGGTACGGGAATATCAACCCGTTGTCCATCGACTACGCCTGTCGGCCTCGCCTTAGGTCCCGACTTACCCAGGGCAGATTAGCTTGACCCTGGAACCCTTGATCATTCGGCGGACGGGTTTCTCACCCGTCTTTCGCTACTCATGCCTGCATTCTCACTCGTGTAGGCTCCACCGCTGGTTTCCACCGCGACTTCACTGCCCACACGACGCTCCCCTACCACTCCACACCCCTGAACCACGAAGGCTAGGGTACTGTGTGAAATCCACAACTTCGGCGGTGTACTTGAGCCCCGCTACATTGTCGGCGCGGAATCACTTGACCAGTGAGCTATTACGCACTCTTTCAAGGATGGCTGCTTCTAAGCCAACCTCCTGGTTGTCTTCGCAACTCCACATCCTTTCCCACTTAGCACACGCTTAGGGGCCTTAGTTGGTGGTCTGGGCTGTTTCCCTCTCGACTATGAAGCTTATCCCCCACAGTCTCACTGCTGCGCTCTGACTTACCGGCATTCGGAGTTTGGCTGACGTCAGTAACCTTGTAGGGCCCATCGGCCATCCAGTAGCTCTACCTCCGGCAAGAAACACGCAACGCTGCACCTAAATGCATTTCGGGGAGAACCAGCTATCACGGAGTTTGATTGGCCTTTCACCCCTACCCACAGCTCATCCCCTCCATTTTCAACTGAAGTGGGTTCGGTCCTCCACGACGTCTTACCGTCGCTTCAACCTGGCCATGGGTAGATCACTCCGCTTCGGGTCTAGATCACGCCACTACACTCGCCCTGTTCAGACTCGCTTTCGCTACGGCTACCCCACACGGGTTAACCTCGCGACGTAACACTAACTCGCAGGCTCATTCTTCAAAAGGCACGCCGTCACAACTACAAAGGCTGCTCCGACGGATTGTAAGCACACGGTTTCAGGTACTGTTTCACTCCCCTCCCGGGGTACTTTTCACCTTTCCCTCACGGTACTGGTCCGCTATCGGTCATTAGGAAGTATTTAGGCTTATCAGGTGGTCCTGACAGATTCGCACGGGATTTCTCGGGCCCCGTGCTACTTGGGATACTCTCCAGGCGGCACACAACATTACGGTTACGGGGCTCACACCCTCTCTGGCCGGCCTTTCAAGACCGTTCACCTATGCACGCACTCTCACCTCACTGGCCCGGCAGAACCAGAACGGAAAGTCCCACAACCCCGCCCATGCAACGCCCGCCGGCTATCACACATGGAAACGGTTTAGCCTGATCCGCGTTCGCTCGCCACTACTAACGGAATCACTCTTGTTTTCTCTTCCTGCGGGTACTGAGATGTTTCACTTCCCCGCGTTCCCCCCACGCACCCTATGTGTTCAGATGCGGGTCACACAATCACCTTGCAGCGTTGTGCGGGGTTTCCCCATTCGGACATCCTGGGATCAACGCTCGGTTATCAACTCCCCCAGGCTTATCGCAGATTCCTACGTCCTTCTTCGGCTCCTAATGCCAAGGCATCCACCGTGTGCCCTTAAAAAACTTGACCACACACATCGAACAAAACGCCCGATCATGATGCATCAACTACTCGAGAGAACCACGACCACAAAAGGCCAGGTTCATCAAAAAGAAATTGCTGTAGAAACACACACACAAGTGCGTGTGTCTCAGATGCTCGCGTCCACTATGTAGTTCTCAAACAACAACCCCATCAACCAGACCACCACACCCCCAACAAGGGAACACGGCAGTACCGGAAGCAGGAACAAAAGAAACACCAGTCTCCAATGCATTGCTGCAAAAAGGTCCTGTTGCCTCAGGACCCAACAGTGCGCCAAACACAACCCCCACAACCAACACCCCGGACACGTTCCCAACAACCCCGAAGGACCGCCGTACTAGCACCAGGACACCACCGCAAAGGCCATGCCAAAAAAATGATTCGTTGATATTCCACCCATGAGCACCCACCGCAGAACAAACGCCTGCGCAATGGGCAACACTGACAACCACACCCCCACCCATGCAGGCAGGGACAACAGATTGTAAGCAGCTCCTTAGAAAGGAGGTGATCCAGCCGCACCTTCCGGTACGGCTACCTTGTTACGACTTAGTCCCAATCGCCGGTCCCACCTTCGACGGCTCCCCCACAAGGGTTAGGCCACCGGCTTCGGGTGTTACCAACTTTCGTGACTTGACGGGCGGTGTGTACAAGGCCCGGGAACGTATTCACCGCAGCGTTGCTGATCTGCGATTACTAGCGACTCCGACTTCATGGGGTCGAGTTGCAGACCCCAATCCGAACTGAGACCGGCTTTTTGGGATTAGCTCCACCTCACAGTATCGCAACCCTTTGTACCGGCCATTGTAGCATGCGTGAAGCCCAAGACATAAGGGGCATGATGATTTGACGTCGTCCCCACCTTCCTCCGAGTTGACCCCGGCAGTCTCCTATGAGTCCCCGGCCGAACCGCTGGCAACATAGAACGAGGGTTGCGCTCGTTGCGGGACTTAACCCAACATCTCACGACACGAGCTGACGACAACCATGCACCACCTGTAAACCGACCGCAAGCGGGGCACCTGTTTCCAGGTATTACCGGTTCATGTCAAGCCTTGGTAAGGTTCTTCGCGTTGCATCGAATTAATCCGCATGCTCCGCCGCTTGTGCGGGCCCCCGTCAATTCCTTTGAGTTTTAGCCTTGCGGCCGTACTCCCCAGGCGGGGCACTTAATGCGTTAGCTACGGCGCGGAAAACGTGGAATGTCCCCCACACCTAGTGCCCAACGTTTACGGCATGGACTACCAGGGTATCTAATCCTGTTCGCTCCCCATGCTTTCGCTCCTCAGCGTCAGTTACAGCCCAGAGACCTGCCTTCGCCATCGGTGTTCCTCCTGATATCTGCGCATTTCACCGCTACACCAGGAATTCCAGTCTCCCCTACTGCACTCTAGTCTGCCCGTACCCACTGCAGAACCGGAGTTGAGCCCCGGTCTTTCACAGCAGACGCGACAAACCGCCTACGAGCTCTTTACGCCCAATAATTCCGGATAACGCTTGCGCCCTACGTATTACCGCGGCTGCTGGCACGTAGTTAGCCGGCGCTTCTTCTGCAGGTACCGTCACTTACGCTTCTTCCCTACTGAAAGAGGTTTACAACCCGAAGGCCGTCATCCCTCACGCGGCGTCGCTGCATCAGGCTTTCGCCCATTGTGCAATATTCCCCACTGCTGCCTCCCGTAGGAGTCTGGGCCGTGTCTCAGTCCCAGTGTGGCCGGTCACCCTCTCAGGCCGGCTACCCGTCGTCGCGCGCTTGGTAGGCCATTACCCCACCAACAAGCTGATAGGCCGCGAGTCCATCCAAAACCACAAAAGCTTTCCACCCCCACCATGCGATGAGGAGTCATATCCGGTATTAGACCCAGTTTCCCAGGCTTATCCCAGAGTCAAGGGCAGGTTACTCACGTGTTACTCACCCGTTCGCCACTAATCCCCCAGCAAGCTGGGATCATCGTTCGACTTGCATGTGTTAAGCACGCCGCCAGCGTTCATCCTGAGCCAGGATCAAACTCTCCGTTGAAGTAAAACAAATCAAACAGACACAACCACACCCACCGGAAATAACGGCAAGAACATGGCTGCACAAAATTCGAAACCAGCTGAAAACCAGACCACCACACACGGGGGTGCGCGACAGTACTGGCATAAATTTCAACCAATCAAAAAACAATCGGTATCAACAAACTTGGCACACTATTGAGTTCTCAAACAACAGACCCCCCAAAACATCACCCCGACCGGAACACCACACAAAGCAGCGCACCACAACAGGGCCATTGGAAAAGAAGAGTTATTTTTGGCCGCCTACCGAACCGTACACACCTTCCGGCTTTCCGTTTCGCACCCGGCGACTCAGAAAACAATACACGCCCCACAACCCCAACGCAAATCCACCACCCAACACCCACACACCCACCCCCAAAACCCCACCACACCGCCGTCGAACACCACCCCAACACTGCCGTGACTGGGCTGCCCACCGGTGGGAGGATGGGACGCATGGAACTGCACATCACCGGCGATGCCGCCGCGGATCAACTGCTCAGTGAAGACTCGTTTGCCCTGCTGACGGGCATGCTGCTGGATCAACAGGTCACCATGGAGTCCGCGTTTGCCGGTCCGGAAAAGATCCGCACCCGGCTCGGGACCCTGGAACCGCGCGTTGTCGCAGAGCAGGATCCGGCCGGCTTTGTTGAACTGTTCAAGGAGAGGCCGGCAGTGCATCGATTCCCCGGCTCGATGGCAGGAAGGGTCCAGGCCCTCGCGGCCGCGGTGGACAGCGACTGGGGCGGAGATGCGTCCGCGATCTGGACGAGGGGGAACCCCGACGGCCCGGAAGTGCTGCGCCGGCTCCGGTCCCTGCCAGGCTATGGCGAGCAGAAGGCCAAGATCTTCCTGGCGCTGCTGGGCAAGCAGTGCGGCCTCAGAGCTGCGGGATGGCAAGAAGCCGCCGGCCACTACGGTGAGGAAGGTTCCTACCTGTCCGTAGCCGACATCGTGGACCCGGGGTCCCTGGCCAAGGTGCGTGCCAGCAAGCAGGCAGCAAAGGCAGCCGCCAAAGCGGCAAAGGCCCCGGCCTCCTGATCAGGCTTCGGCCGGCCCTCAGTAACAGCTTCTCTTCAGGCCTTGCCTCGACGCCGGAGCGGGAGCCTTGCAGCACCGTTCACGGCAGATGCAGCGAGGCCTTCAGCCGGGAGAGCCTTAAATGCGTGAGGCCCCTACCTGCCTGGTTGGGGCCCTACGTGTGTATGGGGTCGTTAAATGCGTGTGGCCCCTGACCGGTGTGGTGGGGGGCCTTGTGCGTGTTTGTGGTCTTTTATGTGGGAGACCCCCCAACCGTGGGTTGGGGGGTCTCGACCTAATGGTTGTCCGGCGGTGTCCTACTCTCCCACACCCTCCCGGGTGCAGTACCATCGGCGCTGTGGGTCTTAGCTTCCGGGTTCGGAATGGGACCGGGCGTTTCCCCCACGCTATGACCGCCGTAACCTTGTTACCCGTTCCCCCGCTCTTGTGTGGTGGGGGTGGGAAGACTGTTGGTTACAACTGTGGTGTTGTTATTTAGTTGTTGGTTCCTGTTTCAACTGGTGGGTTGTTGGTTGGGAACCACATAGTGGACGCGTGCAGTGTGTTGTGTGTGGTGTAAGTTGTTGGCCTATTAGTACCGGTCAGCTTCACGAGTCGTTAGTCCTCGCTTCCACATCCGGCCTATCAACCCAGTGGTCTGGCTGGGGGCCTCTCACACAAATTGTGTGTATGGAAATCTCATCTTGAAGCGAGCTTCCCGCTTAGATGCTTTCAGCGGTTATCCCATCCGAACGTAGCTAATCAGCGGTGCACTTGGCAGTACAACTGACACACCAGAGGTTCGTCCGTCCCGGTCCTCTCGTACTAAGGACAGCCCTTCTCAAATTTCCTGCGCGCGCAGCGGATAGGGACCGAACTGTCTCACGACGTTCTAAACCCAGCTCGCGTACCGCTTTAATGGGCGAACAGCCCAACCCTTGGGACCTACTCCAGCCCCAGGATGCGACGAGCCGACATCGAGGTGCCAAACCATGCCGTCGATATGGACTCTTGGGCAAGATCAGCCTGTTATCCCCGAGGTACCTTTTATCCGTTGAGCGACGGCCATTCCACAATGTACCGCCGGATCACTAGTCCCGACTTTCGTCCCTGCTCGAGATGTCTCTCTCACAGTCAAGCTCCCTTGTGCACTTACACTCGACACCTGATTGCCAACCAGGCTGAGGGAACCTTTGGGCGCCTCCGTTACTTTTTAGGAGGCAACCGCCCCAGTTAAACTACCCATCAGGCACTGTCCCTGACCCGGATCACGGGCCGAAGTTAGATGTCCAAAGTGACCAGAGTGGTATTTCAACGATGACTCCACCCGAACTGGCGTCCGGGCTTCAACGTCTCCCACCTATCCTACACAAGCCACTCCGAACACCAATACCAAACTATAGTAAAGGTCTCGGGGTCTTTCCGTCCTGCTGCGCGTAACGAGCATCTTTACTCGTACTGCAATTTCGCCGAGTTTATGGTTGAGACAGCGGGGAAGTCGTTACTCCATTCGTGCAGGTCGGAACTTACCCGACAAGGAATTTCGCTACCTTAGGATGGTTATAGTTACCACCGCCGTTTACTGGGGCTTAAATTCTCAGCTTCGCTCCGAAGAGCTAACCGGTCCTCTTAACCTTCCAGCACCGGGCAGGAGTCAGTCCGTATACATCGTCTTGCGACTTCGCACGGACCTGTGTTTTTAGTAAACAGTCGCTTCCCCCTGGTCTCTGCGGCCCACACCCGCTCACGGAGAGCAAGTCTCCATCACGGGGCAGGCCCCCCTTCTCCCGAAGTTACGGGGGCATTTTGCCGAGTTCCTTAACCATAATTCTCTCGATCGCCTTGGTATTCTCTACCTGATCACCTGTGTCGGTTTGGGGTACGGGCGGCTAAAACCTCGCGTCGATGCTTTTCTAGGCAGCATAGGATCACCGGATCCCCCCGAACGGGGGTCCCATCAGATCTCAGGATCGTGCTCGAAACACACAGGAACGGATTTGCCTATCCCTGACCCTACATCCTTAGACCGGGGCAACCATCGCCCGGCCCGGCTACCTTCCTGCGTCACACCTGTTAATACGCTTACCTCCCGGGATCAGGTCCCGCGCTCGGCCAAAACCCACAACACCACAAGGGTGAGCGGGCAGGCTCCGGGCGGTTAGTATCCCCCGCTTGGCATGGGCGGTTTTTCGCCGGTACGGGAATATCAACCCGTTGTCCATCGACTACGCCTGTCGGCCTCGCCTTAGGTCCCGACTTACCCAGGGCAGATTAGCTTGACCCTGGAACCCTTGATCATTCGGCGGACGGGTTTCTCACCCGTCTTTCGCTACTCATGCCTGCATTCTCACTCGTGTAGGCTCCACCGCTGGTTTCCACCGCGACTTCACTGCCCACACGACGCTCCCCTACCACTCCACACCCCTGAACCACGAAGGCTAGGGTACTGTGTGAAATCCACAACTTCGGCGGTGTACTTGAGCCCCGCTACATTGTCGGCGCGGAATCACTTGACCAGTGAGCTATTACGCACTCTTTCAAGGATGGCTGCTTCTAAGCCAACCTCCTGGTTGTCTTCGCAACTCCACATCCTTTCCCACTTAGCACACGCTTAGGGGCCTTAGTTGGTGGTCTGGGCTGTTTCCCTCTCGACTATGAAGCTTATCCCCCACAGTCTCACTGCTGCGCTCTGACTTACCGGCATTCGGAGTTTGGCTGACGTCAGTAACCTTGTAGGGCCCATCGGCCATCCAGTAGCTCTACCTCCGGCAAGAAACACGCAACGCTGCACCTAAATGCATTTCGGGGAGAACCAGCTATCACGGAGTTTGATTGGCCTTTCACCCCTACCCACAGCTCATCCCCTCCATTTTCAACTGAAGTGGGTTCGGTCCTCCACGACGTCTTACCGTCGCTTCAACCTGGCCATGGGTAGATCACTCCGCTTCGGGTCTAGATCACGCCACTACACTCGCCCTGTTCAGACTCGCTTTCGCTACGGCTACCCCACACGGGTTAACCTCGCGACGTAACACTAACTCGCAGGCTCATTCTTCAAAAGGCACGCCGTCACAACTACAAAGGCTGCTCCGACGGATTGTAAGCACACGGTTTCAGGTACTGTTTCACTCCCCTCCCGGGGTACTTTTCACCTTTCCCTCACGGTACTGGTCCGCTATCGGTCATTAGGAAGTATTTAGGCTTATCAGGTGGTCCTGACAGATTCGCACGGGATTTCTCGGGCCCCGTGCTACTTGGGATACTCTCCAGGCGGCACACAACATTACGGTTACGGGGCTCACACCCTCTCTGGCCGGCCTTTCAAGACCGTTCACCTATGCACGCACTCTCACCTCACTGGCCCGGCAGAACCAGAACGGAAAGTCCCACAACCCCGCCCATGCAACGCCCGCCGGCTATCACACATGGAAACGGTTTAGCCTGATCCGCGTTCGCTCGCCACTACTAACGGAATCACTCTTGTTTTCTCTTCCTGCGGGTACTGAGATGTTTCACTTCCCCGCGTTCCCCCCACGCACCCTATGTGTTCAGATGCGGGTCACACAATCACCTTGCAGCGTTGTGCGGGGTTTCCCCATTCGGACATCCTGGGATCAACGCTCGGTTATCAACTCCCCCAGGCTTATCGCAGATTCCTACGTCCTTCTTCGGCTCCTAATGCCAAGGCATCCACCGTGTGCCCTTAAAAAACTTGACCACACACATCGAACAAAACGCCCGATCATGATGCATCAACTACTCGAGAGAACCACGACCACAAAAGGCCAGGTTCATCAAAAAGAAATTGCTGTAGAAACACACACACAAGTGCGTGTGTCTCAGATGCTCGCGTCCACTATGTAGTTCTCAAACAACAACCCCATCAACCAGACCACCACACCCCCAACAAGGGAACACGGCAGTACCGGAAGCAGGAACAAAAGAAACACCAGTCTCCAATGCATTGCTGCAAAAAGGTCCTGTTGCCTCAGGACCCAACAGTGCGCCAAACACAACCCCCACAACCAACACCCCGGACACGTTCCCAACAACCCCGAAGGACCGCCGTACTAGCACCAGGACACCACCGCAAAGGCCATGCCAAAAAAATGATTCGTTGATATTCCACCCATGAGCACCCACCGCAGAACAAACGCCTGCGCAATGGGCAACACTGACAACCACACCCCCACCCATGCAGGCAGGGACAACAGATTGTAAGCAGCTCCTTAGAAAGGAGGTGATCCAGCCGCACCTTCCGGTACGGCTACCTTGTTACGACTTAGTCCCAATCGCCGGTCCCACCTTCGACGGCTCCCCCACAAGGGTTAGGCCACCGGCTTCGGGTGTTACCAACTTTCGTGACTTGACGGGCGGTGTGTACAAGGCCCGGGAACGTATTCACCGCAGCGTTGCTGATCTGCGATTACTAGCGACTCCGACTTCATGGGGTCGAGTTGCAGACCCCAATCCGAACTGAGACCGGCTTTTTGGGATTAGCTCCACCTCACAGTATCGCAACCCTTTGTACCGGCCATTGTAGCATGCGTGAAGCCCAAGACATAAGGGGCATGATGATTTGACGTCGTCCCCACCTTCCTCCGAGTTGACCCCGGCAGTCTCCTATGAGTCCCCGGCCGAACCGCTGGCAACATAGAACGAGGGTTGCGCTCGTTGCGGGACTTAACCCAACATCTCACGACACGAGCTGACGACAACCATGCACCACCTGTAAACCGACCGCAAGCGGGGCACCTGTTTCCAGGTATTACCGGTTCATGTCAAGCCTTGGTAAGGTTCTTCGCGTTGCATCGAATTAATCCGCATGCTCCGCCGCTTGTGCGGGCCCCCGTCAATTCCTTTGAGTTTTAGCCTTGCGGCCGTACTCCCCAGGCGGGGCACTTAATGCGTTAGCTACGGCGCGGAAAACGTGGAATGTCCCCCACACCTAGTGCCCAACGTTTACGGCATGGACTACCAGGGTATCTAATCCTGTTCGCTCCCCATGCTTTCGCTCCTCAGCGTCAGTTACAGCCCAGAGACCTGCCTTCGCCATCGGTGTTCCTCCTGATATCTGCGCATTTCACCGCTACACCAGGAATTCCAGTCTCCCCTACTGCACTCTAGTCTGCCCGTACCCACTGCAGAACCGGAGTTGAGCCCCGGTCTTTCACAGCAGACGCGACAAACCGCCTACGAGCTCTTTACGCCCAATAATTCCGGATAACGCTTGCGCCCTACGTATTACCGCGGCTGCTGGCACGTAGTTAGCCGGCGCTTCTTCTGCAGGTACCGTCACTTACGCTTCTTCCCTACTGAAAGAGGTTTACAACCCGAAGGCCGTCATCCCTCACGCGGCGTCGCTGCATCAGGCTTTCGCCCATTGTGCAATATTCCCCACTGCTGCCTCCCGTAGGAGTCTGGGCCGTGTCTCAGTCCCAGTGTGGCCGGTCACCCTCTCAGGCCGGCTACCCGTCGTCGCCTTGGTAGGCCATTACCCCACCAACAAGCTGATAGGCCGCGAGTCCATCCAAAACCACAAAAGCTTTCCACCCCCACCATGCGATGAGGAGTCATATCCGGTATTAGACCCAGTTTCCCAGGCTTATCCCAGAGTCAAGGGCAGGTTACTCACGTGTTACTCACCCGTTCGCCACTAATCCCCCAGCAAGCTGGGATCATCGTTCGACTTGCATGTGTTAAGCACGCCGCCAGCGTTCATCCTGAGCCAGGATCAAACTCTCCGTTGAAGTAAAACAAATCAAACAGACACAACCACACCCACCGGAAATAACGGCAAGAACGCGGCTGCACAAAATTCGAAACCAGCTGAAAACCAGACCACCACACACGGGGGTGCGCGACAGTACTGGCATAAATTTCAACCAATCAAAAAACAATCGGTATCAACAAACTTGGCACACTATTGAGTTCTCAAACAACAGACACTACCGGCACCACCACCAACCCCACAGGGCCACTGGATCGCTCCGAAGCAACTTTTCAAACTTACCCGAACCGGCCGCTCAAAGCAAACCAAACCCCGGGCCTCCCCCACCAACCAGAAGCACACAAAAGCACCACCGGAACCGGTAATTTGAAGGGAGTCGGTCGCCATCATCCCGCATCAGCGGCGGCGACTCGAATAACTTTACACGCGCCCCACCCCCACACCAAATCCACCCCAACCCCACCCAAAAACCCCGCAAACACAAGGAAAACCCGCCAAAACAACCAACCAAACCCCCCAAAACACCCACAAACCACCCAAGTGAAGCCCATCACACACCCCAACCACCCGCCGTCGAACACCCAACCGAGCGAGCGAACCCACCAAACCCCGGGAACGTGAGCGAGCGACCCCACCAAACCCCCGGGGATGTGAGCGAGCATCGGTATCCGGCCTGGGACTTGGAGCAACCCCGAAAGCAACAACGCTCCCCCACCGACAAGGTGAGAGAGCGTTGAGGTGAAACGGTTGTTATGTGAGCGAGCGACCGGACCCAACCCATGGGATGTGAGCGAGGGGCCGGGCCAAACGGGAGGGATGTGAGAGAGGGTTGCAGACGCGCAAGGACGTCAGTGGCCTCCGTGGGCTCCGGCGCCTTCGGTCTTCCGCATCATGGCGCTGAGCACCACGGCGATTACTGCGATCACCGTGGCGGCCAGGAACGCTGCCTGCATGCCGGCAACAAGTCCGGACGATGCAGAGACCACGGCGTAAATGGACACCAGCAGTGCGGTGCCGGCTGCGCCCGAAACCTGCTGGGCCGTGCTGATGATCGCCGAACCATGCGAATAGAGATGCGGCGGCAGCGGGTTCAGTCCGGTGGTGAACGCGGGCGTGAACAGCAGCGCCAAGCCAAAGCTCAAGGCTACGTGGAGGGCAATCACCCAACCGAGCGCACTTCCCTCGTCGAGCCGGGAGAACTGCCATAGCGTCAGGACCATCAGGATGGAGCCGGACAGGGTCAGGGGCAGGGGGCCAACCTTGTCGAAGATCCTGCCGATGACAGGGCCCAGCAGACCCATGGCCAATCCACCGGGCAACAATGCCAGGCCGGTCTCCAGTGGCTGCAGGTGCAGGGTGTTCTGCAGGTACAGCGGCAGCAGGATCACTCCGCCGAAGAGGGCCATCATCGCTACCACCATCAACAGCGTGGACACGGTGAACATACGGAACTTGAAGGCACGCAGATCCAGCAGCGGAGCGTCCGACTTCTGGAGCTTGAGCTGCCGGAAGACAAACAAGGCCAGGCACAGGAGTCCGACCACCAGCGCGATCACCGGAACAACACCTGCGTTGGAGCCACCGATCTGGCTGAGCCCATAGACCAGGCCACCGAACGCAGGGACAGTGAGGATCACGGAGGTCAGGTCAAGAGTGGTCTTTTCCCGCTCACCCACGTTGGTCAGGTACTTGGCACCAATCGCGAAAGCGGCCAAGGCAACGGGCAGCACGAATACGAACATGAAACGCCAGGAAAAGTGGTCAAGGATGATGCCCGAGACAGTCGGGCCCATCGCCGGTGCCACTGAAATGGCGATGCTCACGTTGCCCATCACCGCTCCGCGCCTGGACAAGGGAACCAGGGTCAGGATGGTGGTCATCAACAACGGAAGCATGATCGCCGTGCCGCCGGCCTGAACGATACGGGCGAGCAGCAGGACCAGGAATCCCGGTGCAAGCGCTGCCAGCAGGGTGCCACCGCTGAAGAGTCCCATGGCCAGCATGAAGGCCCCGCGGGTACTCATGCGCTGCAGGATGAAGCCAGTGGTGGGAATGACCACAGCCATGGTGAGCATAAAGCCGGTAGCCAGCCACTGCACCGTGGAGGCACTCACCTGAAGGTCCGTCATCAACCGCTGCAGCGCAACGTTCATGATGGTTTCGTTGAGGATCACCACAAAGGTCGCCACCAGCAGCGTGACGATGACCGTCACGGACTCGCGGGACATCTTGTCAGAGCCCCGCGCCTCAGAGGCCGCCGCCTGCGTGGACGTTGTCCCTGCCGAGGCGGGCGCTCCGGAGCCGGGCTTGCCGTTTGCGTCGGACGTGACGTCGGTAGACATGAAGGTTCCCCAAGGTGGTTTGGCTGTGATGTCCGGCGGTCAGTGCCGGTGAAGACTAGAACAGTCTAGACGCCAGGCCAATTCCCGTCACCGGAAAAAAATCAAACCTTAGGAAAACAATGGCGCGTTGTCGATGAGCCGCACAGGACCCACCTTCGCAGCGATGATCGCCAGCCCTTCGCCCCGGAACGGAGTTTCCTTGCAGTTCTCGGCGAGCGGTTCCAGCGTGGCGGGATCGACGACGTCGAAATAGTCCAGTTCTACCAGCGGCTGGGACTCAACAAGCGCGACGGCGGACTCCAAGTCGAGCGGCTCGTGCGCCTTTGCGCGGGTCTCGATAAGGCGCAGGGCCCGCGACAATACGAGGGCGGCCTCGTGCTCCTCGGCTGACAGAAAACGGTTCCGGCTTGAAAGGGCCAATCCGTCCTCACTGCGGACGATCGGCACGGGAACAATCTCCACAGGGAAGTTCAGGTCCGAGACCATCCGCTTCACAAGGGCCAACTGCTGCGCGTCCTTCTGGCCAAAGTAGGCCCGGTAGGCCGCCGTCGTGCCGTCCGCTGCAGCACCTCCAGGCAGGCCGTAATGCAGCAGCTTGGCCACCACGGTGAGGGCGCCGTCGAAATGCCCGGGGCGTGACGCTCCTTCCCACTTTTCGCCCAGCGGCCCGGACGTGACGCGAACCAGCGGCTGCCCGCCCGGATAGACCTCGTCCACCGACGGGGCAAAGACGAGGTCCACGCCTTCGGCATCCAGCAGTGCCATATCGGCATCCAAGGTGCGGGGGTACCGGTCCAGATCCACGGCGTCGCCGAACTGCAGCGGGTTCACGAAGATGGTTGCGACCACAACGTCGTTCTCAGCTACCGCCGTCCTGGCCAAGGCAGCATGGCCCTGGTGCAGGGCGCCCATCGTGGGGACGAGGCCCTGGGAACTCCCGCGCTTTTCAGCAAGCAGCCGGGCGCTTTCGGCGCGCAACTCCGCCGCGGTGGTCACGAGTTTGATGGCCATGTGGTTCAGTTTCCTTCCGTCGCTTTGGGTTCGGCATCCAAAGCCGCGTCAATATCCGTCAGTTGTTCGGGGCGCAGGAGGCCGCGGTTTCCGGCCCTGCGCGCTGTTGCCCGCGCCATCGCCTGGTAGGCGGCAAGGACGTCGCCGCCCGCGCCGGCGTCGTACTCTTTCAACGCCTGGGCGTGCGCAGTAACAGTACCCACATCTCCGCGGGCCACCGGCCCGGTCAGCGCGGATTCGCCCGATGCAAGGGCGTTTTCAAGCGTCGCCCGCAACAGCGGACCCAGCATCGACTCAGGACTTTCGACGCCGATCTCCCGCAGCAGCTGTGACGCCTGGGCCACCAGGGTGACCATGTGGTTGGAGCTGTGCGCCAAGGCTGCGTGGTACAGGGTGCGATCGGCTTCGGCGATGGCGACGGGCTCGGCGCCCATTTCCACCACGAGTGCCTGCGCGATCGGAAGCATGGCTGCGTCCGCGGTGACGCCGAAAGTGCAATCCATGAGGCGGCTCAGGTCAAGGCTCATGCCGGTGAAGGTCATGGCCGGGTGCAGGGCCAGCGGAATCGCTCCTGCGGCCCGCACGGGATTGAGAATGCCGACGCCATACCGGCCCGACGTGTGCGCCACGAGTTGCCCCGGTTGCCAGGCGCCCAAGGTGGCCAACCCCGTCACGAGTTCACCGAGTGCGTCATCCGGCACGGCCAACAGCACCAGCTCCGAACGTTCCACGATGTCCTGGATCTCGAGGATCGGGACGCCGGGTAGCAGGTTTTCGGCCCGCTCGCGGCTCGCTTCGGACACGGCGGAAACCCCGACGACGGCGTGCTCGGCCGCGCGCAAAGCCGCGCCCAAGACGGCGCCCACCTTGCCGGCGCCGACGATTCCGACTCCGAGTCGTCCTGGCTTAGCCATCCTGTCGGTCCTCCTGGTTGGTGTGTTGGGGTCGGGCTGCCGCCGCAACTTCGGGAGCCTGCGGCGCTACCTGCGCCAGCCACTGCTCACTGGTCTGCCGCTTGCGTGCCTCCCGGGCACGGGCCGCCTGCTGGTCGAAAAGTTCCACTGCCTGCGGCACTCCCGCTTGGAACACCCTTGGCATGACTGGACCCGCCGTGGTGTGCAGGACAAGATCGGCCACGCCGAAATGGCGGGCCAGGGGACCTTGTTGCAAGGCCATGGATTGGGTGCGCTGATGCGGAACCACCACCAGGGTGCGCCACCACCGGCCGGACCGGATCAGCAGCGCCGTACCTGTGGCGAGGAAGCCGTTCCGGCGCCACCCCAGCGGAGCCAGCAGCCAGGCGCGACGCGGCGTAGTGACGAATCCGTCGGTACCGGAAGCGCTGCCAGAGGCCGGCGCGAGACCCTCCAATCCGGTGACAAACACTTCCTCGGGGTTATCAATGCCGGGATCCGGCAAAACCAACGACAGCATCCGCAGGGCGTCGGACTTCAAGCCCACAGGGAGCAACATGGTCCGCGCTGCGCCCTCGCCGGTGCCCGCCGCACCGTAACCGGCCACGTTCACGTGCATGCGGTACCAGCCGAAAATCCTCCAGATGGGTGGCTGCCTCACCATCACGGCCTGGATACGGCCGGGAGGCAACGTCTGCGCCTGCGTATCCAGCAGACCGTAGCGGAGCCGGATGCCGTCCGGGGAGATGGCGGCGGTGAAGTTGTAGCCCTTGTTGAACGCATTCCAATATGAGGCGCCAATGCCCAGAATGGCAGGAATGAGGGCCAGGAAAATCGCGGTGTTATCCAGCAGGACAGACGTGGACACCACAGCTGCGGCTCCGAGGAGGATGCCCACGGTCTGTTCGCTCAGCAACAGCGAACCGAGCAGGCGTCCGGGCGGGACCGATAACACCACATGTTCGGGCGCTTCCGGGACTTCCTGGGGCGAGCCGGGTTCGCTGACCACACCGGCCGCACGGGCCAGTATGGTGGCGCGCAACTGCTTGGCCTGCTCCACCGGAAGGTAAGCCAGCCGCACCGCCGACTCACCGGCGTCGGCCACTTCGAACTTGAGTTCAGCGAGACCGAAAATCCGCGCCAAAAGGGGCTGCACGATGTCGATGGCCTGCACGCGGTCCAGGCGGGCCTGCCGCTGCTGCTTGAACAGGAAGCCGGTGTTCACGCGGACGAAGCCCTCGGCCACCTGGTATCGCGTGAAGTACCAGCTGAGGATGAAGCCACCCACCGTCAGCAGCAGCACAACACCGCCTCCAGCAAGCAGCCAAGGGGCCCTGCCGCTCAACGCCGGGTCAACAAAGTCCCGCCCCTGCAGCAGGCGCTCGAAGGCATCGCGCCCAAAGAAGAAGCCGACGGCGGCCAGGGCCACCCAGCCGCGCACGAAAGGTGAGGCAGGATGGACGCGCTTCCACCCGCCGTCGACGGCCTGGTCCGGCAACACCATCACAGGCTCTCCAGGGCTCACAGCCCGGCCAGCCTGGCTTCTCCGCGGGCCGAAAGCTGCTCACGCAGGCGGGCGCCTTCCTGTGCCGGAAGACCGGGGAGATGGGCGTTTGTTCCTGTCGAAGCGGTGTGCAGCTTCAGGGTGCACAGCCCCAGGCTGCGCTCAACAGGCCCGACGGCAACATCGACGTATTGCATCCGGCCGTAAGGAACCACCATGGTGCGCTGGAAGAAGATGCCACGGCGGATGAGCAGATCATCGTCGCGTTCTGCGTAACCGATGGCCCGTACTTGCCGCGGAATCAGCACCAAGCGCCACAGCGCCAACACCAACATCACCGCGGGCACGGCGATGGCCAGCCAGAGCGGCGGCCAACGCCACCAGCCCAAAAGCACGAACACAAGCGGCAGGCTAAGCGCGGCCAGCATCACCAGGTTGCCGATGGCCCACTCCACCAAGCGGACAGTGACGTACTTCGGGGAAACCCGCAGCCACTGGACGCCGGGAGGGTCAATCGCCTCGGTATGCATACTCGCCTTCGCCTTTGGTCTCTCCGCGGCGGGTTTCCGGACCGGAAGTGCCGCCCTCGATGTCCTCCGGCGGAATGCGGCAAAAACGCTCCACCACCAGGCCGACAACAATCATCACTACGCCGCCTCCGCCCATGAGGAGCGCGTTCCACAAAATGCCTTCACCGCTGCGAAGGGTGCCGATCCGCAGGAGGTCCACAGCAATTCCGGCATGCCAGCCAAGGAGGAGTGTTCCCGCGTAGGCGCACGCCTGGGCAAGGATCAGCGTCCGGGCAGCAAGGATCGGATTCAGCAGGTTCTTCTTCTTGCCGTTCCGCCAGCGCAGGACCCGTACGCCCATGACAAGCGTGAGTCCGGCAATGACGCCCATGGTGACCAGGGCCGACGTCGGCAGGACCGGGGTGGGCATGCTGAAGCGGTTGGTGCTCAACGTCGCCAACCAACCAACAACGGCAGCAATGACCGCGATGAGCACCAAAACCACTGGGCGCATGGCTTTCACGGCTGCTCCACCGCCCCCGTCGCCGGGATGCCGGCGACATCGCCGTATCCGTCAAACCTGCGGATGTCAGGCATGTCAGCCGCGACGGCAGCCAGTTCAGCCACGCCCCGGCCGTTCAGCTGTGCGTGCGGTTCAAGCAGCGACCACGGGTACAACACGAACGCCCGCTCTGCTGCCCTGGGGTGCGGAAGGGTAAGGACGGGGTCGTCGCTCACAACGTCTCCGAACACGATGATGTCCACGTCCAGCGTCCGTGGACCCCAGCGCACTTCACGCGTACGGTGATGCTTTTCTTCCACCTCGTTGCAGTGCTTGAGGAGCTCCAGCGGCGTAAGCGTGGTTTCCACCGCCATGACCATGTTCAAAAAATCAGGCTGGCCCTCCGGCCCACCGACGGGCTTGGTCTGAACCACCGGCGAAACCCCCAGGAGGCGGACCTCCGGCGGGTCAACCAGATCCGCGACAGCAGTGGACAGGGTGTCGTTGCGCTCCCCCAGGTTGCTGCCCAACGCCAAAATGGCCTTGGTATAGCCAGAGGTCATGACCGCTCCCGGTGGACGCTGACAGTCACATCGCCGAACGGCACCTCAATCGGCGCCTTGGGCTTGTGGACAGTGACGTCGACGGCGGCCACGTTGTAGTTCTCGAGGATGCCCTCGGCGATCCTCACGGCCAAGCCTTCAATCAGGTTCAAGGGCTCGCCCTCGATGTGCTTGGTGATCAGCTCCGCGACCTGGCCGTAATGCGCTGTGTACTGCAGATCATCAGTCTCGGCAGCCCGGGTGAAATCCGTGTGCAGCACGGCATCCACCACAAAGGGCTGCCCGTCCCGGCGCTCGAAATCGAACACTCCGTGATAACCGACGGCGGTGACGCCGGTCAGCGTGATCCTGTCCACAGCTTTATCCAATCAACGGGCGATACGGGCGGCAACCTTGACGGCGTCAAGGCTGGGACCGACGTCGTGGACGCGGACAGCCCAGGCGCCCTTGGCTGCGCTCAAAGCGGTGATGGCGGCGGTAGCGGCGTCGCGTTCCAAGGGAGCAGCCGACTTGCCGGCCACGGTAAGAAGCGAACCCAGGAAGCGCTTGCGGGAAGCGGCCACCATCACCTTGTGGCCAAGCGTGAAGAGCTGGTCCAGGTTCTTCAGCAGCTCCCAGTTCTGGTCCTCGTTCTTGGAGAACCCGATGCCGGGATCGACGATGATCTGCTCCGGAGCAACGCCTGCGGCATACAGTTTGTCGCGGACGCCGCTGAGTTCGGCCACCACGTCCTCGGTTACGTTCTCGTAGTCCGTCAAGCTGTCCATGGTCCGGGCGTCCCCACGGCGGTGCGTGAGGATGTACGGGACCTTGGTGCGTGCCACGAGCTCCGGCATGCCGGGTTCGATGGTCAGGCCGGACACATCGTTGATGATGGCGGCTCCGGCCTCGACAGCTGCCGCGGCAGTGGAGGTGTGCATCGTGTCGATGCTGACCAGGGCCCCGGCCTTCACCAGCGCCTGGACCACCGGCAGGACACGGCGTTGTTCTTCTTCGGGGTCCACGGGCTCAGCGCCCGACCGCGTCGACTCGCCGCCGACGTCGATGATGTCAGCTCCGGCGTAGAACATCCGCAGGCCCAGCGCTATTGCCGAGTCGGGCGTGCGGTGGTTGCCGCCGTCGCTGAAGGAATCCGGGGTGACGTTGAGGATTCCCATGACGAGCGTGCGGTCCGTTGGCAGGTCCTCGAACCTGGCCGCCGGCCGCGGCTTACGGAGAACCGGCAGCGGGCTCGTAGCCGGGCCGGTTCCGGGTGCTGCAGCGAGGGAGTCCATAATGCTTACCTTCCGATGATGAGGCTCATGGCCTCGGCGCGGGTGGCCGGGTCATGGAGCTGACCGCGCACCGCGCTGGTGACGGTCTTGGCGCCCGGCTTGCGGATGCCGCGCATGGACATGCACATGTGTTCACATTCGACGACGACAATCGCCCCGCGCGGGTTGAGGTGCTGCACCAGGGCCTCCACGATCTGCGTGGTGAGGCGTTCCTGCACCTGCGGCCGGCGTGCGTAGATGTCCACCAGCCGTGCCAGCTTGCTGAGGCCGGTCACCTTGCCGTCATGTGACGGAATGTAACCGACGTGGGCTACTCCGTGGAACGGCACCAGGTGGTGTTCGCACGTGGAGTAGAAGGGGATGTCCTTCACCAGGACAAGCTCTTCATGGTCGAGGTCGAACGTGGTGGACAGGACATCAGCCGGGTGCTGGTGGAGCCCGGCGAAGACCTCCGCGTAGGCCTTGGCCACGCGCTTGGGCGTGTCCTGGAGGCCGCCACGGTCAGGGTCTTCGCCAATGGCCAGAAGGATTTCCCGGACAGCCGCTTCGATGCGCGGGCGGTCCACTTTGGAGTGGGCCTTGGAGCCCGCGGCGGAACCGTGGGCGGCGGCGAGGTCGTCGTCGTCGAAATGAGTCACAGCAGAAAGCTTAGCCGTGATGCGGGTGGTCGTTGCCGCCGTCGGGCTGCGGGGCCTGGAAGGATTCCTGGCTGCTGACACCTTGGGCGTGCGGAGCTACGACGTCCAGCGGCTCGTCCAAACGGGCCTTCTTGGCTTCCTCCTGGGCTTCGCGCTCGGCCTTTTCTGCCCGGGTTTCCACCGGCGGAATCGACTGGACCGGCCGGGATTCCTTGGACAGCCAGATCTCGCGGAAGTCGCGCTTGCGGATGTCGTGGAAGATCTCGGCGATCTCGGCCTGGTTCAGGGTTTCCCGCTCAAGCAGTTCCAGCGCCAGACGGTCCAGGATGTCCCGGTTTTCCGTGAGGATGGCATAGGCCTCGTCGTGGGCCTGGTCGATCAGGCGACGAACTTCTTCGTCCACGACATATGCGATCTGGTCAGAGAAGTTCCGCTCCTGGGCAGCGTCACGTCCAAGGAACGGCTCGCCGCCGCCTTGTCCCAGTTTCACGGCACCAACGCGTTCGCTCATGCCGTACTGGGTGACCATCTTGCGGGCCGTGGAGGTGGCCTTTTCGATGTCGTTGGACGCACCCGTGGAGGGGTCGTGGAAGACGATTTCCTCGGCGACGCGGCCGCCCATGGCATAGGCCATCTGGTCCAGCAGTTCGTTGCGGGTGACCGAGTACTTGTCGTCCTCGGGGATCACCATGGTGTAGCCGAGGGCACGGCCGCGGGGAAGGATGGTGATCTTGGTGACCGGAGCGGAGTTCCGCAGTGCCGCTGCCACCAGCGCGTGGCCACCTTCGTGGTACGCCGTGATCTTGCGCTCGAGTTCCTTCATCACGCGGCTGCGCTTCTGGGGGCCGGCCATGACGCGGTCGATGGCCTCGTCCAGTGCGCGGTCGTCGATCAGGTTGGCGTTTGAACGTGCAGTCAGCAGCGCGGCCTCGTTCAGGACGTTGGCCAGGTCGGCACCGGTGTAGCCCGGGGTCTTCTTGGCAACAGCCCTGAGGTCGATGCCGGGAGCCATGGGCTTGCCCTTGGCATGGACATTGAGGATCTGTTCGCGGCCGATCATGTCCGGAGCTTCCACGGTGATCTGGCGGTCAAAACGGCCCGGGCGCAACAGTGCGGGGTCCAGGACGTCGGGACGGTTGGTGGCTGCGATCAGGATGACGTTGGTCTTGACGTCAAAGCCGTCCATCTCCACAAGGAGCTGGTTCAGGGTTTGCTCGCGCTCGTCGTTACCGCCACCGATGCCGGCGCCACGGTGACGGCCTACGGCGTCGATCTCGTCCACGAAGATGATGGCGGGCGAACTTGCCTTGGCCTGCTCAAAGAGGTCGCGGACACGGGACGCACCCACACCGACGAACATTTCAACGAAGTCCGAGCCCGAAATGGAGAAGAAGGGAACACCGGCTTCACCGGCCACGGCGCGGGCCAGCAACGTCTTACCGGTACCTGGAGGGCCGTAGAGCAGCACGCCCTTGGGGATCTTTGCGCCAACGGCCTGGAACTTGGACGGTTCCTGGAGGAACTCCTTGATTTCCTGGAGTTCTTCCACAGCCTCGTCGGCGCCGGCGACATCGGCGAACGTCACCTGGGGCATGTCTTTGTTGACCAGCTTGGCCTTGGACTTGCCGAACTGCATCACCTTGGAGCCGCCACCCTGCATACGGGAGAGCAGGAACCAGAAGAGCACACCCAGCAGCAGCACCGGAATGAGGAGCGAGAACAGGCCGGAGAACCAGTTGTTCTCGACGGGCTGGTCAGTGAAGCCCTTGTCCGGGTTGGCGTTGGTGACAGCCTTCACGACGTCCGGACCGCGGTCCGTGACGTAGAAGAACTGGACGTTCTTGCCCTTGTCCTGGCCATCGAGGTTCAGGTTGTCCTTGAGCACCAGGTCAACACGGTTCTCGGCGTCGAAAATCTTGGCCTGTTCCACCTTCCCGCTCTGGGAAAGGAGGTCAAGTCCGTCCTTGGTGTCAATGCGTGTGGAACCGCCCGGAGCCAGTGTTGCGAATGCCACCAGGAGCAAGCCAACGACGACAACAATCCAGATGCCCGGGCCCTTGAAGAAACTCTTAGCTTTCATCTGATCGGGGTTTTGCCCCGTCCCTCCTGGTAGTGCTGCAAGGCGCAACTTCTGCGCGCGAGTGGTGCTGCTTCGGTTTCAAGCTATACACCGTTCCCAGTAATTCACGCACTGGAAAGTCCAAAAGTTCCCTCTGGGCGTACACAGGATACTCGCGGCGGGCTTGCCGGGACAGGGTTGTTGGGCGCGTTTTCCAGGAGCGTTACTCAGGCCGCGCTCCGGACCGCCTTCCAGGACCGCGCACCCCTTCGCGCCAAACGCACCCGTAACCACTGGTGCGAACTGACGCAAGGGGCGCGGAGAGAGTGAACAAAGGGCGCGATTGGCGGAAAAGGCCGCGGTGGCGCTTTTCCACATAGACCATGCTGCAGCTTTCGGCCCGGGACGACTGGGGGAAGCGTAAGACCCATGGCCTTACAAGAACTCATACTCGCCACGGATGCGACTCGTATTGGACACGACCCTCGCCAACTCGCCAAGCGTGCCAAACGAGGCGAGCTTGTCCGCGTCCGACGAGGCACTTATGTCCGGGCGGCTTACTGGGCAGGGCTCAATAGCCGTCAGCGGCACGGGCTCCACGCAGCGGCACTGGTCAACACGGCAAGGTTAACGCCCGTTTTCAACCTGCAGACGGCGGCACTCCTCTGGGGGCTCGGCGTAGTGGGAGTTCCAAAGCACCTGTGCACCGTCACTGACGATCCCACAGGTGGTCGATCAAAACACGGGATCCGTAGAAGCTTCGGATCCCGTGACGTCGCCATCGCCAGGCTCGGCGACTTCCAGGTCACTGACAAAGTGCGCACGACGGCGGAGCTGGCTGCCACCCTGAATTTTGCCGAGGCATTGGCGGTTGTGGACTCCAGCAGACGGGAATCAGCACGGGGCAAAGCTCCCGACGTCGACGATTGGGACAAGGAAAGGGCCTGGGGTCAGCCATCGAGCGTTGACGAACTTGCTGACGGTATGGCCGTGCTCACGAGTCAGTCACGACGGCGTCGGGCCAGCACGGTCCTCGAATTGTCCACAGACAAGTCGGAGTCAGTAGGGGAATCCATGAGCCGGGCCCGGATGATCTTGCTCAACTTCCCCGTCCCCACTCTTCAAGGCTCTTTTACGTTGCGGAACGGACGAACAGCACGAACCGACTTCTGGTGGCCGGAACTCGACCTCGTGGGGGAATTTGACGGCAACGGCAAGTACCTGAGGAACAGACTGCGGGGAAACCAGACCATCCAGCAGGCAGTCATGGCCGAAAAGGCCCGCGAAAATGGTCTGCGGGCTCTGGGCTTGACCGTCATCCGGTGGGGCTGGGCAGAGATGATGGACCCCCGCGTGTTTGCGCGCATATTGAACGACGGCGGTCTCACGTCCTTGCGTCCTGCCTGACAAGGATTCTCGGGGCTGCGGCCCACCGCAGCTCAGCGCCTGTCAGACCAAGTTGCGGTTGGGTCGCGCCAGACTTCGGTTATCTCAGGCCGAAGCAACAGGGAGCACCAACAAGTAGCCGGCCGGCAAGCCGCTGCTCCATCGCCGGGGTTCCCGGATCACGAACTGCGTCGCCAGCTGAGCCGGGGTGAGCAGGCTGTTCGGTTCCGGGGACGGTCCCCATTGCCCGCTGCCGTAGGGGTAGAGCGGATCCATGACCCGGATGCCCGTGACCTGGAACTCCGGAAACACTCCGGGATCACCCATGGACTCAAATCCGCTCATGACCCAAGCGTGGCGGCCGCTCCACATGACCAGGCCCACCGGCCTCCCGGTATTGGCCATGGCTCCTGCCGCTGTTTGCAATGCGGCCTCATAGTTGGCGACGCTCACTACGGCGTATGGCCCCATCCCGGACTCGGTCAGCACCTGCGCCCAACCGAAAGGATTCGCTCCGTTGAAGGAGTCCGAGGACCGCGCCCGTGCCATCTCCCACAGCTGGCCCTGCTGCGCAGGATCAGTCCAGGAAGCACCGCCGGTGTCATCGATCAGGTTATGGGCCATTTGAATGCTCGCTGCCACGCACCAATCAAAGGTGTACTGAGGTACGAAGTCGCCCGTTTGGTACAGGTTCAGGGCAAATGGCTGGGGCGAGGCGGGGGGTGCCGGCACAGGCGGCGGCACAGCTTGCGGCTGCGCAGAAGTTTGTGTGGCACCACCCGTGGCCGGGATCGTGGCAACCCCGCCTGCAGTTGGCCCGTAGGAAGATGTCGCCACTGGTTGACCGACGTCGGTACCGGGACGGTCGACGGCGGGTGTGCAGGCCGTGAGCAGAGTCGCCATGACGGCAAGACTTGTCAAAACACGGGCAGAAGCACCGGTCATGGCTTAGTTTAGCCCCGGCGGATGGAGAGATGGCAGGTCCAGCGATCCCTTGGTTGCAACCACACACGCTCGGCGCACCCGTTAAGCAGCAACGCCGCACCACCTCCCGCCAAGCGCACCAGAGATCACGGGTGCAAACGGCGGAAAGGGGTGCGGCGAAGCGAAAAGCGGTTTACTCGTAAACGTGCGGAGCCAGGGTGCCCACGAAGTCGAGGTTGCGGTACTTCTCGGCGTAGTCCAGGCCATAGCCGACAACGAATTCGTTGGGGATGTCGTAGCCGACGTACTTGACGTCGATTTCAACCTTGGCGGCAGTCGGCTTGCGGAAGGCCGTGCAGATCTCCACGCTGGCCGTGCCACGGGACTCCAGGTTGGACTTCAACCAGGAAAGTGTGAGGCCGGAATCGATGATGTCCTCAACGATCAGGACGTCCTTGCCCATGAGGTCGGTGTCGAGGTCCTTGAGGATCCGGACAACACCGGAGGACTGGGTACCCGAGCCGTAGGACGAGACAGCCATCCAGTCCATGCTGACGTGGCTGTGGAGGGCACGGGCCAGGTCAGCCATGACCATGACCGCACCCTTCAGCACACCGACAATGAGGATGTCGCGGCCTTCGTAGTCCTTGTCGATCTGCGCCGCGAGTTCCGCGATACGCGTTTGGATCTGCTCTTTGGTGTAAAGAACGTGCTTGAGATCTGCCTGGACGTCGTTTGAATCCACCAATGGCTCCTGTTTTGATGCTCGGGTGCGGCTACTGCTGGGACGGTTTCTGGTGCCGGAATACTAGCTTCCCACAGCGTGCGGCTTCACGGGGAACGGCCTTGGCCGAATCACCAGTCGATGCGCCGGTCGCAATTGGCCGTTCCTGCGCCAAATCGCTTAGGGACAGGCGGGAAACGCTGACATGTCCGGGAAGCTGCACCGGACCCGCCGAGCCCTGCCGGCGAAGCAGCGCTTCGGCCGCCTGGAGCCGACCGTAGCCGGGTTGTTGACCGCCGACGTCGGCCGCAGCCTTCGCGATGACCCGGAACCTTAGCGCTGCGGGCAGCTCGCGGACGGCGCCTTCCGGCAACCAGGTGACGCCTTCCTCCCGCTGCACCAATGAGAGATAGGTCTCGTTGGCCAAATCCTCCAGGAAATCCGCATCCTGCTGCAGGATGGCCGCGGTCCGGGCCAGGGATTCAGCCACCCCGGGGCCCAGTTTTTCTTCCAGGACGGGCATGACTTCCACACGCGTCCTGGACCGGGCAAAGACGGGATCGGAGTTGCTGGGATCATGCCAGGGCTCCAGTTCCTCAACCTCGCAGATCTCCACCGTTTCTTCGCGACGGAGGCCCAGGAACGGCCGGAGCAATCGCCCACGGGCTGGCCTCATACCAGCAAGGGAACGGGTCCCCGAGCCGCGGGCCAACCCCAGCAGCACCTGTTCGGCCTGGTCATCCAGGGTATGGCCGAGGAGGATCGCATCGCAGCCAAGGTCATCGGCCGCCGACTCCAGCGCGGCATGGCGCGCGTCCCGGGCGGCAGCTTCCGGGCCGAAACCCGTGGAAGCGACGTCAACCGTTCGCACCTCCACTGGAGAAAGCCCCAGCTCACGCAACACCGACGCCGTCCTGGCAGCTACTTCTGCCGAACCGGCCTGCAGTTGGTGGTCCACGACGACGCCGGCGACCGACACCGGGTGCCCGTCCACGTGGCCGCGACGCCCGAAATAGCCAGCAATGGCAGCAAGCGCCAATGAATCCGGCCCGCCACTGCAGGCTACGAGCACCTTCGATGGGTAGCCCGCAGCGGCCAAGGCGTTCTGCAACTGTTTCCGCGCCTTGCCGACGACAGGCGCCAAGCGGCCTGGCCGTCGTCGTCCCTTGCCTGCTGAACCAGAACCGGATCCGGCGGGAAAGCTCAAAGGCCCATCCGCTCAAGCCACAGCCGGGAGTTGTGGATTTCTTCCTCCGTGGGCAGGTACTCCGCTGATTCCCATACCCTGTTGAAGCCCTCCATACCGGCCGCAGCAACAACTTCGCGGACGAATTTGGCGCCGTCGGTGTACTGGCGCATCTTGGCGTCCAAACCGAGAACACTGCGGATGAACTTCTCCACCACCCCGCGGTCCTTGCCGCGATCGTTGAAGCGCTGGCGAATGGTCTTCACGGACGGAACAATGCTGGAATCCACAGCGTCCATCACCACGTTGGCATGGCCCTCAAGGAGGCTCATGACCGCGGTGATGTGGGACAGGGACGCCTTTTCCTCGGGGTTCTGCAGGAGGTCCAGTATGGCGCCTCGGTTCGGGGTTTTCTCCGAAGGATTCCGGTCACGCAAGGACTTGGCCACCGCGCCGGCCCGCTCAACCAGCGAGTCCATGTTGCCCAGCAGGTTGCCGCTGAGTTTCTCGATTTCCTCGAGCATGTGGTGCCGCAGCCACGGCGCAGCCGCGAACTGCACGCGGTGGGTTTGCTCGTGCAGGCAGACCCAGAGGCGGAAGTCGTCCGGGTGGACGTTGAGTTCGCGCTCCACGGAGATGATGTTGGGGGCCACCAGGAGCAGCCGACCGCCCGGGGGAACGTTGGAGTTGGGGGCGAGGGCAGCGAAGGGATCGTACTGGCCAAGGACCTTGCTGGACAGGAAAGCAAGGACGGCGCCCAGCTGGGTCCCTGTAATGGCGCCGCTTGCCGCAGCCGCCCCCGGGCTCATGGCGCTCCCGCCGCGGCTTTCGAGCATCTTCGCCAGCGCAGGTTGCAGCATCACCGAGAAGCTTTGGGTGTTGGCCTTGGACCACGAGGCCCTGTCCACCACCAGGACGTGGGAATCACGCAGGTCCCGTGCGGCATCCAGTCCGGTGATGTCGTGCACGTGCGGAACGGAGACATCGGCGTTGAAGCGCAGGTTCTCCACCGCCTTGCCGATCTCCCCGGCGCTGAGTTCAGGGCCGGGAGGAGCAAGCCGGGCAGCCGTAGCGGCGGCCAGATCCCAATTGATCAGGGACTGGGCCCCTGCTGACGATTCGCGTGCAGATGACACCATACGGTCCATCACACCACACGTGACTGACAGTGAACCTTAAGTTCGCTCCACGCGGAGCACTCTGCGGAACACGCCGCGCCGCATCAACCCCGGCAGCCGCATGAGGCCAGCACGGACGCGGATCGGTCCATGGCCACTTTGTTGCCGGCTGCACCCGGATCCAGGCCATTGCCAATGAACGAAAACACCAACAGCCTGCCATCCGCGTCCACCACATATCCGCTCAGGGCGATGACTGTATTGAGCGTTCCGGTCTTGGCACGGACCAGTCCGGCACCTCCGGCAGTGCTCGGATCCACGTACCTGTCGTTCAGGGTGCCGCTCAGGCCGGCTATGGGGAAACCGTCCAGGGCGGCCCGCAGTGCCGGGTCCGGGCCGCTGGTGATGGCCCGGACGACGTCGGCGAACTGCCGGGCGCTGACCTGGTTCTCCAGTGCCAGGCCCGATACGTCAGCCAACAGCATCGAATCCGTGGCGATCCCCAACTCCCCCAGCCTTTGCCGCACGGCTGAAGTGGCGCCGTCGTACGTGGATTCCTTGCCGCTGGCGGCAGCGGTCATCCGCCCGAGAGCCTCCGCCAGGAAGTTATCGGAGGTCTGCAGCATCAGGTCCACCTGCTCGCTGACCGTGGCCGACTCCGCGGTGGCCAGCACTTTGGCGGGGAGGCCCTTGCCGCGCTCGGCGCCGGGACTCACCGCGACGCCGGCCGCCGCCAACTGGTCGGCAAACGCTTTGGCGGTGGTCATGGCGGAGTCCTGCGGCCGGGGGCCTGTCTCAACGCCGGGTGAGTAACGGCCGGAGTTCATGGCCAGCGAATACAAGGGGGCGGTCTCTCCGGCCGCGACGTCGTCGAGGCTCCAGGCCGGGTTCAGCGCCGGCCCGGTGAAGAGGGAGTCGTCAACCTGGACCGTGACGGGACCCTGCACGCCGCTGGAGGCCAAGGCTGCTGCGGTGTCCTTGGCCAGCGAAGCGAGTCCGGCGTGCCCAAGAACGGCGGCACGGTCGGAACCGGAAGCCCCCAACAGCACGTCCCCGCCGCCAGTCAGGACCACGGTGGAGGGTTTGTCGGATCCGAGCACCCGGGTAGTGAAACGCGATTCGGGACCCAGCGCCTTCAGTGAGGCAACGGCCGTCAGCAGTTTCATGTTCGAAGCCGGGATGCGGTTGGAGTTCGCGTCGCGGTCAAACAGGACTTGCCCAGTGGCGGCATCCAGCACCACGCCACTGATATTGCCTGACCCGTCCGGCTTGAGGTTGCCGTCAAGGAGCCGCGCCACTTCAACAGGCAGGGGGACGGGCGCCTTCGGATCCAAGGGAAGGAGCGCACTGGAACCGGACAACTGCGAAGGTTCCTGCTGCCAGGAAGGGATTGACGGTGCAGGCTTGGGCAAGCTGAGCAATCCGGGCATCATTCCCGAGGCCACGACCGCGGCCACGCACAGCAAGACCACCGCCAACAGCAACGGCCACGTCAAGCGCCCCCACGCCGTGGATCCCCTCTTCCGGGCACCCCCGTTTTTAACGCCCTTCATGCAGCTGCTTGGTCCTGTCAGTCCTGAAATGTCCCCGCCGGTTCAAGAAACCCGGGTCTCTCGCTATATCCTCAATAGTAGTCGGCGGCACCGGCTGTACTTCTGCCTGCCGCCAGCCCCGGGCCAAGCAGCCTGCCACCCGTGGCGGCCGCTTCTGCGGAGCGACGCCCCACCCACCCGTCAAGGAGCATTCCATGAAGCACGACGTGACCATTGAGATCCCCAAGGGATCGCGCGTCAAGTACGAAGTTGACCACGAAACCGGCCGTGTCCGCCTGGACCGCGTCCTGTTCACCTCCATGCAGTACCCCACGCACTACGGCTTCTTCGAGAACACGCTGGGTGAAGATGGCGATCCGCTGGACGCACTGGTGCTCCTGCAGGACTTCGACCTCCACCCGGGCGTCATCGTTGAGTCCCGCCCCATTGGCGTCTTCAACATGACCGACGACGGCGGCGGAGACGCCAAGGTTCTCTGCGTCCCGGTTGACGCACGCTTCGACCACATCCAGGAAGTCAGCGACGTCAGCGAATTCCTGATCAAGGAAATCGAGCACTTCTTCACCCGCTACAAGGACCTCGAGCCCGGCAAGTGGGTCAAGGCTGAGGGCTGGGGCGACCGTGCTGCCGCCGAGGCCGAGCTGGAAGCTTCCATCAAGCGTTTCTCGGCAGAAGGCCACTGACGCAGACCACGACGGCGGTTGGCGGAGTTCCCTTGGAACCCCACCAACCGCCGTCGTGCTTTAAAGCAACGCGGGGTCACTTATGGCCCATCCGGAAGTCGAACATGGGCCATAAGTGACCCCGCGTTGCGTTGATGGGCATGTCTCCCCATCGCGGCAGCACAGGTCTCCGCCTAGGCTGGGACGAGACTTTTCATTGCTTGTACACAGGGGGTTCCACATGGCTGGGTTCTACGGCGCCGATATCGCGCAGCTTCGCAGTCTGGCCGGCGTCATGGGCAAGGCCGCCGACGCCATCAGCCTGCAAAGTACGCAGCTGTCCAACGCGATCAATTCCACGGCTGCCTGGCAAGGCCGCGACGCCACCGTTTTCAAGGGCGACTGGAACAGCCAGCACCGGCAAAGCCTGGTCAAAGCCGCCAACATGTTGCGGGAGAACGCCAGCCAGCTGAAGAAGCACGCAAACCAGCAGGAGTTTGCCAGCCACAACGACGGATCGGGCTCGTCGGTGGGTGTGCTCAAGGACGTTTATGACACCGCGATGGGGGCCAAGGGCGTGGGTTCCCCGCTCTGGACGGCCTTCAAGTACCTCCTGCCGGTCAAGGCGGACGAAGCCGGAAATATCATCCCCCGGCACCTCCGCTACGGCCAGACCAAGGAGATCCTGACTGACTGGCGCGCCGGAGGCACGGTGCTCCGCGACGGCATCACGGCCCTGCGGAACGGCGAAAAGGTCACTGACGTAATCACCGACCTCAAAGCCAACATCCCCTACAGCACCGCGTTCCAGGAGGCGAGCAAGTTCTCCAAGGGGCTCCGCATCGCCGGTGCCGTGGCTGCACCGCTGAACATCGTCAGCGGCATCGGCG
This sequence comes from Paenarthrobacter sp. JL.01a, assembly GCF_025452095.1. Taxonomy (NCBI): domain Bacteria; kingdom Bacillati; phylum Actinomycetota; class Actinomycetes; order Micrococcales; family Micrococcaceae; genus Paenarthrobacter; species Paenarthrobacter sp. JL.01a. Next base: position 142,486 of record NZ_CP104877.1, on the reverse strand, counting down.
ACATGATCAGCCCGGAACACGACGGTTGGCGAGGCACCGGCGACCGCGTGGCCGGCGGCCTTTCCGTGGTGGGCGGCGTCGGCAGCATCATGCTCATGACAGCCGGCGGCGCCGCCCTCCTGGGACCCATCGGTGCGCCGATCGTCATCGGCGCCGGACTGGTGGCAGGCGCCTGGGCCTTGGGCAACCTGGTGGCAGACAACTGGGATTCCATCACCAACTTCGCGCGCAACCCCGGCAGTTATATTGCCGACGGCGCCAAGGAGGTGGGCAATTTCGCCAAGGATGTAGGCAGTAAGGTGGCAGACGGAGTCAGTAACGCCGCCAAGTCGGTCGGAAACTTTGTCGGAGGGATATTCGGATGACAACGAGCACCATGAAATGGACCCAACGGGATGTTGAGGCTGCAGCCAAGGTTCTGGCATCGGCCAGCGCCGTTGGAGCGCCTCTGCCCACGCTGACCGACGAAGAAGTTGTGGCTTTGGACGGCGTCCAGCACGAACAGCTGGTGGCACTGCCCTGGCTCTCAACCCAGGACACCAACAATGAAATCCTGTGTGCTGTCGCCCTGCGTGGACTTCTCGCCAAGGAACTGGTGTACCCGGTGATCTTTGAAGGCGAAACCGAACCCTCCCGCCTGCACGCAACCGACGAAATCACCGGCGCCCTGACCTTGCGCCGCAGCGGCAAGAATGTTGTCTCCGTCGAACGCACGGTCTCCACCGGCAGGCGCTGGCTTTACGGCTACGTTCACGACGAAGGCGTCCTGCTCGAAGAAGTGGACGAGGGCGGACTTCACGGTTTTACCGTCATTACGCGGGACCAGTTGGTGCCGCGCCTGGCCGAATTCGTGGACCCCGAGCAGTCGGCCGCCCGCGACACGGACCCGACGGTGTACAGCGAAGCGGAGTTCGAGGCCCACGCGGCAACGGCCCTGGCCGACACCCAAGCGGCCAGCAATGTGGTGGCTTTCAATTCCGACACCAACGAGTTCCCCACCGTGACGGTCTACACCGGGCCCTCGGGAGTGCACGTCCTGACGCCGCGCGTTGAAGGTTCGTCCGACGCCGGCCTGCCGGAACAGGGTGGCGCTGTTTCCTTCGAGTTGAAGGAAACCTCGGCTCCTTCCCTGGCCCGGGTCCTGGGTGGCTTGGCCGGGTTGGGCGGTTCGGCCGGCCAGGCCTAAGCATTCGCACCCAAGCCGCAACCCGCCGTCGAACCGAAAGCCCCTCATGAGCACTTCGAATCCCAAGACCTCAACCGGCCTGGTCGACCCCCTCAACGGCCGCCCCGTACGCCGCCACCCTGATACCGGCGCGTACTTCGTCAAGGCTTCGGGAGCTGCCCATTTCTGGGGCCGTGTACTGGACGCGATTGTGTTCCTGGCGGGCTACTTCATCCTGGCGGCGATTGCGGCGGTGCTGCGTGAGTCCATGATGAACAGCGGCTCGGAGCTGGGATACAACGACGGGTTCTGGCTGGTCCTCTACGGTGTCCTGTGGTTTGTTGGCCTGTACGTCTACGGCATGATCTGGGGCACGGCCGGCAGTGTTGGCGACGCCGCTGCGGGCATGCGCTCGGTACGGATCAAGAACGGCACGACGGCGGGAGCCTGGCTGGGCGGCTGGCGCGCCATCTGCTGGTCCTTCTTCCCGTTCTTCGTTGTCATGGTCATTGCCTCGGCCCTCAGTGGCGGCGGAGATGACACGTGGGATCCGAAGTTTGTGGCCATCGACCGCCGTTCGGGCATCGCCAAGGGCCAGCAGCCCATCCCGGACCCCAAGGCCGTCGCAGCGGAGCAAGCCGCTGCGGCCCAACAGCAGAACCTGCCCAACCTCTATGGCCAGCACCCGGATGCGCGGCCGTAACTGGCTGGTTCGTCGGGTTGAGCGTCGGCTCAGCCCGGGCTTGGGACGGCTCCGATATGTAGCTTGCTCCCGGCGCATCTTTTGGAAGGCACTTCTCCCGTGCCTGGTGGTGGGCTTCGTGTTCGGGACCATCGCCGAGTTTGTCAGCCCCCTTCGCTCCACCAGGGAACCAGGACATTTCAGTGATCCCGGGCTGTTCGTCCTCGCCAGTACGCTGACGGGTTTGCTGCTGTGGTCCACGACCCTGCTGGGCAGCTACCGGAAACTGCTGGTTTTTGATGGCGGAATCGTGGCCAAGTACTCGCAGAAGCACACCCTGTTGGAGTTTCCCTGGCGTGATGTAGTGCCGGGGACACTCAGGGCTGTCACTACGAATGACCGCAGGGACCCCGACAGGCTGCTGGTTGCGCGGCATAAGGTCTCTCTTGGTGCCGGTGGCCACAACGCCGTGGTGTTCCAGGCCCGCGACACCTTTTGGGTATTTGCCGGCGATGAGGACCCGGCCCCGATGGTCAAAGCCATCCAGGGAGCCATGCGTGATTCCGGGCTGCCCGGCCCCGCCCTTGAGGCGGCAGGTGCGCTTCCCGCCGTCGTACTGACGGGGCCCACGGGGCTGGACCGATCCGCTTAACCGGTACCCCGGCGCCTTCCGTTACGTATCGAGTAACAGGCGAAACTTCCCCTTGCAGAGCCGCTACCAGCCGGTAGCATGTGATCCACGATGTTCACTCTCACCATCAACCAACGCGACAGCCGGCGCGACGGCGATCTTGTGCCGCAGCTGCTAAAAGACCTGCGGCACATTCCGGCGCGCCTGGATTTCGACCGGTCTGTCGAGGATGAGGTGCAGGGCATCGTCGAATCCAGCCATCAGGCCGTGGAGAGCGCCTTGATCGCGCTTCGTTCCGGCCAGTGGTATGTCGGGATCGGCGTCGGACCTATTAATGAGCCGCTGCCCAACCTGGTGAAGGACGCCTCGGGCCACGGCCTGGTATACGCCCGGCGGGCAGTGGACAGGCTGCGCAGCAGCAACGACCGGATCCCCGTCGCGGTGGATGGCCCTTTGGCGGTGCTGGCATCCGAGGCAGAAGCCGTGCTGCGCCTTCTCGGACACATTGTCCAGCACCGCAGTGCCGCAGAGTGGCGGGTGCTCGACCTTCTCACCCCTGGCGTCCGCGGCCAGCAAAAAGCAGTCGCCCAGGAACTGGGAATCAGCACGCAGGCAGTGAGCAAAGCGTTGGCCCGCGCACAGTGGGCGGAGGAGCACGCAGCGCGCCCGGCCGCTGCCCGGCTGCTGCAAATGATCCTCGAGGTTCGCTGACCCTATCCGGGACACAGCAAACCCAACTAGGGGACAGCAAACGTCGCAATGAGGGTTCAATGCGACAAGTGCTGTCCCCTAGTTGGGTCAGAAGGGGGCGTTACTGGTTGCTGATGTTGTCCTTGGCCGTGTTGGCACGGTCCTGTACATCGGCAGCTGCAGCCTGGCCCTCTTCCTTGACGTTGGAGGCAGCTTCAGTAGCAGTCTCCTTGACGTTCTGCACAGCTTCCTGCGCGGGTTCGCGCAGGTGCTCGGCAACTTCCTGGGCTGCGTGGCTCAGCTCTTCGGTCAACGGCTGCGCCGCTTCCTTCAGCGCCTGGGCTGCCTCGCGCTCCTTGTCCGACGGCGGGATCAAAGCCGAAACCAACAGGCCCGCGCCGAAGGCGATCAGGCCGGCAGCGATCGGGCTGCCCTGCGCCTTGCGGGTGATCACCTGCGGCGCGTCGCCGATGTCCGATACGACGCCGGACACGGCATCGTGCGCTTGGTGGGCCGCGTTGCCGGCGCGGTCCTGGGCCTCGTCACGCGCGCCGAAGACAGCTGCCTTGATCTTGTCGACCCGGCGGTTGACGATGTGCGAAGGCGTGACCTTGTCGGCCACGGCATCAACGTTGGTGCTAAGCCGCCGGCGGGTTTCTTCGATATCGGCGCGCAGGGCGTCGGGGTTCTGCGTCATCGTGTCTCCTCGGTGTTCGGTTTCAAAGCGGGGGGTATTTCCTTGACAGTCTCAGCGGTCCGCGGCAAGCCCTTGATGGCGTTCAGTTCCTTGCGGCCCATGACCGCCAGGACTGCCGCGATAATTCCCCAGATGACCGCGACGATCACGGCGGACCACCCGAGGCCAACCAGCTGGCCCAGTGCCCACCAAAGGGCGATGGACAGGAACAGCACGGTGATGTGGCCGGCCCACGCGGCGCCAGCCAACATGCCGGCGCCCTTTCCTGCTTTGGTGGCGGACTCCTTGAGCTCCACCTTGGCCAGCTCCACTTCCTGGCGCATCAACGTGGAGACGTCACGCGTCAGGTCGCTCAGCAGCTCCCCAAGGGGAAGGGTTTCCGCCTTTACGTGAGCCTCTGTGGGAGGCAGGTCGGCGGGACTGCTCATCGGTGACCTCCGTACTGGGGGTCGTCCGGATCAAGGGGTCCAGCGAGGGGATCACCCTGGGCTTTGACTCCACCTGCGTCGGTTTCCGGATACGGCAGCTTGGAGCCGTCGTAGCCGCCGGTGGTCCCGGCGTCGTATCCGGTCGTATCTGCGCCGTATCCGGCGGCGGCGGAACCCGTGGTGGCGCTGCCGTAGCCGGCCGTGGTGGTGGTCGGTCCCGGAAGGTCCACTGGCGGAGGCGTCACTGCGCCGCCCTGTGCCGGGTAGCCCTGCGTCGGGTAGTACGCGGCGCGAGGTGTCTCGGCAGTGGTCCGGTCGCTTCCGCCCGTGGTTCCACCAGCAGGTGAGTTGTCCGCCATACCCCGGCCAAGACGGCCTGCGAGGACACCCGCGCCGGCGGCCAGCAACAGGAACGTTCCCGGCTTGCGGCGGGCGAAGCCCTTGACCTCATCAAGGAGAGAACCCGGATCCCGGCCTTCCAGCCAGTGGGCCACAGCGGAGGAACGCTGGGCTGCCTGCTGGACCAGGTCCGTGGCAACTCCGCCATCCTGGCTTGAGTTTGCCATGGTGTGCAGTTCGTCGGAGATGGACCGCAAGCCCTCGGCGACGCGCTGTTGCTGCACCTGGGCCTGGTCGGCCAACTCACCCTTGGTCTGGGTGAGCAGTTGGCGCGCATTCACCTTCACTTCACGGGCCACGTGGCCGGCCTCGGACTTTGCCGTGTCAACAACACCACCGGCGGCGTCCGATACGGTTTCGGCAACACCCGCAGCTTCTTCCTTGGCGGTGTCTACCTTGCCGGAGCCTGCAGAGCCGGTTCCCGAGCCAGTGGGAGTTCCACCGATTCCAGTGGTTCCGGCGGTCCGGGCATCAACGTCCGAGTCGAGGTAGTTTCCGGCGAAAGGTTCGGTGCCTGCATGGGCACCAGTGGTTGGTGCCGCGAAGCTTCCGTCCTGCGGCGATTGGCTCTCAGTCATTGTCGCTCTCTTTCCACAGTTGGCAGGCTGCGGACAGCAGCCGGGATAGTAAGTATCGTTACTATCAAATGGGTGAGTACCCGGTTGTCCTGGTTCTAATCACACCTTTTTTCGAAAAGTGTGATGCCCCGCAATCCGGCGGCGGCAGCTCGACACAACACCGGATACCTGCAAACGTAGATTCCATGAGCCAACTGCCCACAAGGCGACGGCTGATTCCCGCGCTTCGTAAAACCGTGACCCGTCACCGCCTGCTCTTCGCCGCCAAAACAGCGGTGGCGGCAGGACTGGCCTGGTACCTTGCACCGTTCATGCCCGGCCCTGCCGCCGAGTACCCGTACTACGCACCGCTGGGCGCCCTGGTCAGCATGCACCCAACAGTGGCCGACTCCGCCAAGCACGGGCTCCAAAGCCTGGCCGGACTGGTCCTGGGGATCGGCATGGCCTTTGCCGTCACCACAGTTGCGGCACCCACAGTCCTTTCCGTGGCCGTAGTGGTGGGCCTGGGCGTGCTGATCGGCGGCCTTCCGCGACTGGGAAGTGCGTCCGAGTGGATCCCCATGGCGGCATTGTTCGTGCTGGTGCTGGGCGACTCAAATGCAGAAGGGTTCTCCTTCGCCTACGTTCTCCAGATGGCCCTGGGAGTCACAGTGGGTTTCGCGATCAACTGGCTGATCTTCCCGCCCCTGCACCTGGACGACATCGACCCGGCCATCGCGGGCCACCAAGGCGCGTTGTCCCGCCAGCTCAAGGACATGGCGCAGGCCATGAACGAGTCCTGGCCGCCGAACCATGAAGCCTGGGCCAGCCGCAGCGACGAACTGTCCATGACCGCGGCGGCCGTGCGGACTGCGGTGCACCAAGCGGAGCTAAGCGCCAAAGCGAACCCCAGGTCCCGGCGTCGTGCCACCCGCCTGCCGTCGGACCTTGCAGGTTTGCGAACCCTTGAGCGGCTGACGTTCCACGTCCAGGACGTCACCGACGTCCTGGCCAGCGCCATCTGGGAAGAAGGCGCCGGGACGGTCATTCCGGACACCGCGATCAAGCCGCTTTCCGACGCACTGGAGTCCGTGGCCGCCGTGGTGGACCACTGGCGCGACGAAGGATCCGGGGAGCTCTCGAACAGCCTGGCCCACGCCCAGGACAGCATCAACGCGCTCAGCGATGCCGTGACCGAAGCCGCCGCCCAACAGTCCCCGGTGAACGCACCGGCGTCGGTGGCCATGAGCCTGCGCCGGATTTTGACCGTGGTGATGACCGCGGAGTAGCCCTCAACGTGGCCTGAGTGGGGGCGAACCCCTCCGCCCCTTCCCCGCGCCGATTCCCTCCAGCATTTCCGCCAGGGACTCCAGCGAAGAGTGCTTCGGCGACCAGCCCAACAGGCTGTGCGCCCGCGCGCAATCCATGATCGGTGCGTTCGCCGCCATGTCCACCCAACCGCCGTCGGTCACCTGGAGGCGCAAGCGCCAGGAGACCTCGACGACGGCGCGGAGCACCGGAAGCGGGAACGGCAGCAAGCGCCTGGCCCTGAAGATCCAGGCGAGCGCGTTGGGATCGATGACCGGCTCCGCTGCAATGTTGAACGCACCTTCGGCCCTGTGTTGCAGCACTTTCCAATAGGCATCCGCGACGTCGGCGGTATGCACGCCCTGGAACACCAGCTCCTTGGGAACGGCCAGCACCGGAAGCCATGGTTTCCGCGGTACCAGCCTGGGCAGGATCCGGCCCAGGAAATAGCGTCCCACCTCGCTTCCGCCCCCTGAACTGAACATCAGTGCCGGGCGGAGACGGGCCACAACGATGTCCGGGTTCTCTTTGGCGAACTGGTCCAGGAGCCGTTCCTGTTCCGCTTTGTCCGCACTGTAATGCGATCTCTTGATCCCACCGGTCGGCCAGCCCTCCTTGGTCCGCTGGTCCTTGGGCGCAGGTGAGTAGGCGCCAACCGAGGACGCACATACAAAGTGCCGCACTCCGGCTTTGCGTGCTGCGGCCAGGACCTTCGCTGTTCCCTCCACGTTGGTCCGGTGCAGCAGTTCCCGGTTGTGGTTGGGCTGGATGAGCCACGCCAGATGCACCACGGCGTCGGCTCCGGCGAGCGCTGCTTCGAGGTCGGGCTGGTCTGTGGCGGCTCCGATGTCCAGGGTGTGCCACTCAACGCCGTGATAGGGCGCGGCGTCCGGGTCCGGCTCGCGGCGCACGACGCCCACAAGTTCCAGGTCCGCGCCCTCTTCCGAACGCGCCCGTTGAAGGCGTTTGAGCAGTTCAGTCCCGCCGTGCCCGGTGGCTCCAATGATCGCGACGCGCATAAGGTGCCTCCTCAGCCCTGCGGGGTCTCGCCGCTTGAACGGATGCGTTCCAGTACCGCGGTGGTTGAATGCTCCGGAACGTAGTCCAGGATGGTGACCGTGCCGCCGTACAGCTCGACCGCTTCGGTTTCCTGGAGCATTTCCGGCGTGTAGTCCCCGCCCTTGGCGTAGACATCGGGCTGCAGGAGCTCGATAAGCGGTATGGGCGTTGGGGTGTCGAAGATGGTCACGTGGTCGACGCAGCTCAGGGCGGCGATGACGGCGGCGCGGTCGGCTTCGTGGTTCACCGGGCGGTCCGGGCCTTTGAGTTGCCGGACCGACGAGTCGCTGTTGAGGGCAACCACCAAGACGTCCCCCAGTTGCTTGGCCTGATTCAGGTAGCGGGTATGGCCACGGTGCAGAACATCGAAGCACCCGTTGGTCAGCACGATCCTGCGCCCTTCACTGCGATGCTCCTGGATGTGCCTGGCCAGCTCCTTGTCCGTCAGTGCCGTATCTGCGAAGCCGCGGAGGTGCGTGGCCAGTTCCTCGGTGGTGCACACGGAGGTGCCCGGCCTGTGGACTACGACGTCGGCGGCGGCCTGAGCCAGATCCACGCTGGTGGTCAGCGGCAAGCCGGCGGCACGGGCAAGGGTCAGCGCGGCAACGAACGTGTCTCCGGCCCCCGAAGCCTGCTTCTCGGCCTGCGGCCGGGCCCAGGTTCTGTGGGTTGCGGCTTGCGGCGGGCTGCCCTGCGGACGGATGGTCAGCGTCCCCTCCCGGTCTAAGGTCACGACGACGGCGGCCGCACCCGAGGCGCGAAGGAGCTGGCCCGCGTGTGCCTCCACGAAGGGGCATCGGGCAGCACCGCCCGGGAAGTCCGTGCCGAGCAGTCTCGCTGCTTCCTGGGCGTTGGGCGTGGCGAGATCCGGTTGGAGACCGGCCCACCGGCCAGGGTGGTGGGCGTCCACCACAACCAGCATGTTCTGGCGGGACGCAGGCATTGCGCCGTCATCGCCTGGGCCCAAACGGTCAAGAATCGCGCTCCGGACGGGGCCTTCCAATGCCCCTGCGCCGTAATCACACAGCACCACGGCAGCGGAACCGCGCAGGGCTTCGGAGAGCGTCGCGGCCATGTCCGAGAGGCCTTCCCCGGGGACATCGTTGGCGGCGTCATCCAGACGCAGCATCACTTGGCCGCCGCTGCTGACCCGGAATTTGGTGGTGGTGGTCATGTCCGGGTGGGAGACCATGTGGGTGACGTCCACGCCTGCCGCTTCCAGTGCTTCTTTCAACGTTGTCGCGGCCTCGTCCTCACCCGTCAACGAGACGAAGCGGACGTCAGCGCCCAACGCCGCAAGGTTCATCGCTGTGTTGGCCGCCCCTCCGGGAGCAAAGTCCCGGCGCTGGACCTGGACTACGGGCGCCGGGGCTTCGCGACAGAAACGGTCAATGGTTCCATCCCACCAGCCGTCCAGGATTGAATCGCCGACTACCGTCACAACAGGACGTTCCTCGGCCAAGCGGCCAGGCAGCCAGTCGGCCAGGCCTTCTTGATTGGATAGGCGTGCCATGGGGTACCTTCCGGTTGGGCAACAATTCCTGTTCCCCTCAGGTACCCCGCGGATCGTGCTTCACACGCGTGCACCGGAAGGAAAAGTATCCATGGAAAAACCGCTGGTTGACCTGACGTCCGGCATAGGACCCGTGCTTGGAAAATTCAGTGACGTGCAGCGGATCGCGGTGCTCAGGGGCGGCGGTCTGGGCGATTTGATCTACACCTACCCGGCCTTGAACGCGCTGAAGAGGGCCTACCCGGGTGCCAGTCTGACGCTGCTCGGCGCGCCGGTTCACGCGGCACTGGTGGCGGCAACGGACGGTCCGGTGGACGACGTCGAACTTCTCCCGGTGGCGCGTGGCGTACATGACGGTCCCCGCAACGGCGAGCGCTTCGAAGATGATGCGCAAGACGTGGCGGCACAGGAAGCTTTCTTTGAGGCCATGCGGGCACGGAAGTTCGATATCGCAGTCCAAATGCATGGCGGCGGCCGGTACTCCAACCCTTTCCTGCTCCGGCTGGGGGCACGGCACACGGCAGGAACCCGCACCAGGGACGCCGAGCCGTTGGATCGGAATCTGGACTACGTCTACTACCAGAACGAGCCCGACCGCTGGCTGGAAGTGGCTGGCTTGGCTGGAGCTCCCACCATCATCTTCCCTCCCCTGCTCCCCAAGCCTGAGCACCAACAGGGCATCAAGGGGTTGAAGGACCCTGACCGCTCGTCGCTGGTGGTTGTCCACCCGGGTGCCACCGATCCGCGGAGGCGGTGGCCGGCGTCGTACTTTGCCGAAGCTGCGGCGGGCATAGCCGCCGAAGGTGCGCAGGTGCTGATCGTTGGGGACAGATCGGAAAAGGCCTTAGCACGGGAGGTCGCGGAGCTTGCCGGCCGCCATCTCCCGGAGGGACAGCGCCAGGCCGTACGGTCTGTAGCCGGAGAGCTGGAGATCGGTGAGCTGGCCGCTCTCCTGGCCGAGGCCACGGTGATGCTGGCCAGCGACAGCGGTCCCCGGCATTTGGCGCAGGCCATGGGAACTGCCACTGTGGGGATCTTCTGGGTGGGAAACGTGTTCAACGCAGGCCCACGCGGCCGCGGCTTTCACCGCATCCACATGTCCTGGCTGACCCGATGCCCGCGCTGCGGTGCGGACGTGACCCAGGTTGGCTGGACCGCTCCGCACTGCGGCCACGACGACACCCTCATCAAGGGCATCGCCGTGGCCGATGTTGTTCAGGACGTGCTGGACCTTACGGCCACGAGCCTTCTTCTGCGGGGGTGATGAGGAGTTCGCGGACCTCGCTGCCGAACGGCTGTGAGAGGGCGAACACCACGGCCTGCGCCACATTGGCGGGATCGTTGAGCTTGGAGTCGTCCTGCGGCTTGTATTGTTCGTCGCGGTCGTCGAAGAAGTGGGTCTTCATGCCACCCGGGATGATCGTAGTGACGCCAATGACCCCGCCCGTTTCCGCGGCCAGGGCACGGCTGAAGCCGATGACTCCGAACTTGGAGGCGCAGTAGGCCGTGGCGTCAGGGAGTGCCCGGAGCCCCAGTGTGGAGGCGATGGTGATGGCCCGGCCACGGGATCCCTTGAGGTACGGCAGTGCCGCACGGATGGTGGAAACGGTGCCCAGGAGGTTTACTCCGATGACCTTTTCCCATTCCTCGGCGGCGACGTCGCCCAGCTTGCCGCAGCGGTCGATGCCCGCGGCCGTCACAACCCCGTCAAGGCCGCCAAGGCTTTCCGCGGCTTCCTTCACTGCTGCTTCCACAGCCTCACGGTTGGAGACATCCACTTCCAGGGCTTTGGCGCCCGAGACGTTGCTGACGTCCCGGTCGAAAACGAATGGCGTGCCACCGGCGTCGCGGATGGCCTCCACGATCGCAGCGCCCAAGCCGGACCCGCCTCCGGTGACGATGACGCGTCCAGGTGTTTGCGTGTTCATGCGGTTCCTTTCGTTGATTCCAACAAGGTTCAGCTGACCTTGGCCAATGCTGCTGCCAGGCCGCTGGTGGAGCGTGCCGGGTGGAAGGGCACAGTGACGCATCGCCCTCCCCAACCCGCCAGGAGGCGGGCTTCCGGCAATTCTTCGGGGGTGTAGTCGCCGCCCTTGACCCAGATGTCGGGACTTATTTGGGTGAGGCAGGCTTCGGGGGTGTCCTCGCCAAAAATCACGACGGCGTCGACGCATTCGAGGGCGAGCAGCAACTCTGCGCGGTCTTCCACACTGACAATCGGTCGATGCGCGCCCTTGAGCCGGCGGACGGATTGGTCCGAGTTCAGGCACACGATCAGGCAATCGCCCATGCTGCGCGCTGCTGCCAGCGTCCGTGCGTGGCCTGCGTGCAGGAGGTCGAAACATCCTCCTGTGGCCACCACTGTCCCTCCGGACTCGCGGACGAAGCGGGCAAGTCGGACGCCGTCGGGGTGAAGGTCTGCGGTGTCCACCAGTTCCAGGCCTCTAAGTTCGACGACGGAACCTACTTCGGACGGGTCCGCCGGGTCCGCTCCGGCCAGTGCGGCAGCTCCCCCGGCGGCCAGGAACGCAGACGCGTCCTCCACAGCCCGGGCAGCGGCCTGTGCAAGGTCCAAGCCTGTGGCAAGGTGCACGGCGAGGCTGCCTGCGAGGCGGTCACCTGCCCCGCACAGATCGCTCACGTTGGTGGTGGGCGCGGGGATGCTCTCGGCTGAGCCGTCCGAGCACAACAGCAGCGCACCGTCCTCGCCCCTGGTGACCAGCACGGACGCACTTCCCCACTTGTCCAGGAGGTAGCGGCCGGCTTCTTCAGCCCCGGTGCCGGATCCGCCTGCCTTCGCGGACGCGGTGGCTTCGGCGAGGTTGGGCGTCACTACGGACACTCCTGCCACGGGATCGGAACCGGAAGGGTGCGGATCCCACACAACGGGGATGCGCCGGGCGGCATCCGTCAGGGCTGCCCGGATGTCGGTGTTGGCGGTGATCCCACGCCCATAATCGGCCACCACTACGGCGTCTGCCGATGTGATGGCGGCAAGCATCTCCCCCGTACTGGACGGGACCGGGGCCGCTGCGCACCCTTGATCGAAGCGGACCATCGGATGCGTCCCGATCCGAACACGGGTCTTGGTGGGCGTGTGAGCCAGCGGGGCTCCGGCGAGTACCGACACGCCGGCCAGTGCGCGCCTGAGGTGGCTTGCGCCGTCGTCGTCCGATACCGCGGTGACCAGCGAGACGTCGTGGCCGTCCCGCGCCAGTACGGTGGCGACCAGCCCGGCGCCGCCCGCCCGACGCCGGACATCACCGACGTCGACCACCGGCACAGGCGCGTCGGGACTGAGCCGGGTGGCGGTCCCGTTGATGTCGACGTCCAGGAGAAGGTCGCCAACTACCGTGATCCTCATGGCTGACCGCCCCCAAACAACCCCGGTCCCCTGTCGGTGCGCCTTGCAACCTCTGCATCAAAAGCGCGGCACACAGCGTGAATGGCGATCAAATGGCCTTCCTGGGCGTTGGCCGCGATGGCTTCGACGGTTATGGCTTGATCGCAGGCTTCGGACAGGGGATTGGGACCGGCGCCTGTCAGGGCCCACGTGATGACGCCGCGTTCCTTCGCAGCCCGGACAGCGTTGAGCAGGTTGGGGCTGCGCCCGCTGGTTGAGAGCAGCATGAGCACGTCGCCAGCCCGGCCATGCGCCCTGACTTGGCGGGCGAAGACCTCGTCGTAGCCGTAGTCGTTGGACAACGCTGTGACCGCGGAGGACTCGGAGTGCAATGAGATGGCCGAAAACGGGGCGCGTTCTTCGTCAAAACGGCCTACGAGTTCGGCCGTCAGGTGCTGCGCCTCGGCAGCCGAGCCGCCGTTGCCTGCCGCGAGCAGACGCTGCCCGGAGAGCAGTCTGGTGGCGAGCTCGGTTCCCCATGCGGACAACATGTGTGATTGCGAGCGCAGGGAATCAAGCGCCGGCAGGACGTTGTCCAGATGAGTGGTGACGGCGTCGTTGTGGGTGGGGCCTGATCCCCAACGCGCCGGCAGGGTATCCGGAATGAGGCCCGGCAGGGTGGTTTCGGTGGTCATGCGGCCTTGAATTGTCACAGCGCCGTTCCTTCCAATGGTTCCAAACCTTCGTCGGCCTGCCGGGACAATCCGGCGGCAAGAACGGACCTGTACGCTTTCTCGGTGTCAGCTGCGATGCGTTCCCAGGAGTACCGTGAGCGGGCCCGGCGGGAACCGGCCCGGCCCATGTCCGCGCGGAGTTCCGGGTCTGCCAGCAGTTTCTGCAACGCTTCGGCAAGGGCTTCCGGGTCACGGGGCGGGACGTGGAGCCCCGTCTTCTGGTCCACTACGGTTTCCCGCAGTCCACCTACCGCCGCCGCCACCACGGGCACACCGCACGCCATCGCCTCAAGCGGGACGATGCCGAAGGGCTCATACCAAGGCGTGCAGACCACGGCGTCAGCGCTGCGGAAAATCGCGGGCATGGCATCACGCGGGACCTGTCCACGCATGGTCACCCTGTCCTCAACGCCGAGCTCCTTGGACAAGGACCTGAGCCGTTGGGCTTCCGGATCTTCTTCCAGGTTGAGCGCGTCACCGGAACCGCCAACAATCAGCAGCTCCACGTCGTCGAAGCCGGCCTCCGCCAGGAGCGGCAGTGCCCGGATGATCAGGTCCACGCCCTTGCGTTGCACGAGGCGCCCGACGCTGAGTATCCGATGCGTGCGGGACTTGGGCTCGGCGTCGGCCGTTCCCGGGAAGAGGTCGAGGTCCACACCGCAGGGGGCTATGGAGATCTTCGACCTGCTGATGCCCAGGGCCTTGAGTTCGAAGACCTCATCCGGGCAGGTCGCGATGACCCAGTCCGCGGCGCGGCCGACCCATGGTTCCAGCCACTCGCGGGCAGGCGGGCTGGTGTCCGCGGCGCCTTGGTGCCTGCGCTTGACCGATCCCAGGGCGTGGAAGGTCTGGACCACTGGCACGGGGTTGGCGGCGCCGGCCCTGCGCGAGGCCTGGATGGCTGCGAGGCCGGACATCCAGAAGTGTGCGTGGACCACGTCCGGCAGTTGACCGGCCCAGTCCGCGCAGATTCCGTCCGCCAGCTCACCCATGTACGGCAGAAGCTCATCCTTGGGGACCCTTCGGGCCGGACCCGCATCCACGTGGACCACGGTGAGCCCTGGACCAACCTTGACCCTGGTCGGCAAGTCGGGGTCATCGCGCCGCGTGTACACAGTGACCTGGTGGCCACGGTCTGCCAGCGCGGAGGACAGCGCGGCAACGTGGACGTTCTGCCCTCCGGCGTCAACGCCTCCCAATGCAGCCAGCGGACTGGCGTGTTCGGAAACCATGGAGATCTTCATGGGTGTGCCCTCTCAGTGTCATGGTTTGCTGGAGCATTGCCGGCAGGAACCCGCGCGGCCGGAAGGTCGGCCAGCAGTTCGTCCCAGGCACGGAGGAACTTGTCCAGCCCGTATCGTTCCAGCGCGGCCTCACGCGCCACCATGCCCATGGCAAAGGCGTCATCGGGATCGTCCAGCAGGCGCTTGGCGAACCTTTGGAGATCGTCGACGTCGTTGGACACCAAGCCGGCGCCGTGCGGTATGGCGCGGGTTGCCTCGGTGGTGGCCAGGGCCAGTACGGGCATGCCAAGGTGCATGGCTTCGAGCAAAGCCAACCCCAGCGACGTCCACCTCAGGGGGTGGAGGTAGAGTCGGCAACGGGCCAATTGCTGGTGCATTTGCGGGGCGGGCACATCACCGGCGATGCGGAGCCTTTCATCGCTAAGGCCCAGGCCCCTCAGGTTCAGGGCTTGCGCCAGCGCTTCCGTTCCCATGCCGAACACCCGCAACGGCCCCACCCCGGCGAATCCGGGCAGCAGGTCCGTCCCCGTGACCCGGCCACGCCGAACGGGTTCGTTGACCACCACGCCCATCTCTTCGTGTTCACCGGTGTAGAGCCGGCCTGGGTCAGGGATGCCGTGTTCAATGACCGTGGTGCCCGCCGAGCCGGTGTCCCAGAAAAGCTGGTTGAAATGGGTCACGTGGACCACGGGAATGGAGCTTTGGTCCGCCATGGGGTGCAGCGTGAAGGGAACGTCGCCTTTTGGCGTGTTGTGTTCGAGGTAGACGGCCGGCAGGTCGACACCGGGCCGCCGTCCCAGAGCCCGGGCAACTGCCGCGATTTCCTCGGGCCTTTGGAGCAGCACTGCGTCGACGCTCTCGGGGTCCAGGGTGTCCAGGTCCACTTCCTGCGCCGCGGCAGGCCAGTCACGGCCACCGCGCCCCAAACCCCAGGCGCCGCCGTCGGGCGTTTTCGGGAGCAAGTATTCATGCCGGCCGCGGACGAAGGCCTCCATCCACCCGCCGTGCACGTGCCACACCAGAATCCTCATGGTTTCCACACCTTTCGTCGGGTTGCCAGGGAGGAAACGCCTCCGATGAGCCTTTCGACCGCTTCCACCACCTGTTCCGGGGTTACCGAACTGAGGCAGGGATGGCCGGGGACGGGGCAAACGCGTGCCCGGGAGTTTTTGCAGGGCGCTTCCTGATCGCCGAGCAGTTCCAGGGGGACCCCGTACGGAGCCCAGCGGATGGCCGGGACGACGGGTGCGAACAGACACACCACGGGCGTGCCTACCGCTGCCGCGAGGTGGGCGGGTCCGGTATTGCCGGTAACCACGACGGCGGCCCCGGCCAGTACCGCTGCCAGCGTCCGAAGGTCCGTGCCACCGCCGAGGTTCCGGGCGGAGGGGCCGGCGACCGTGGCCGTGAGGGACGCTTCGCTGGGCCCCCCTGTGACCACAACCCGATGCCCGTAGGCTTCCAGCAGCTCCACAGCCGCTGCGTGGTGGAGGGCGGGCCACGCCCTGGCCGGCACCGCGGCGCCCGGGTGGACCACGATGTACGGTCCCTCTTCGGCAAGTTCATCGGCCGGGCCATCAGGGTCCTGGCCAGGGGCGACGCGTAGTTTTCCGTCGTCGCCGTTGGGCAGGACGTACCCGCCTGCCTCAGCAATGGTGAGGGCACGCACCGCTTCCGGTTGGTCTTCGGGAAAGTCCTCGCCCGGTTTGAGGCGGACGTCCAGGAGCGAGCCCGCGTAATCCGTCGATGCCCCGGTGATCTTCCGGACGCCGGCCAGCCGCAGGAGCAGCGCCAGCGGAAGCGGGGATTGGTGGAAGGACGTGAGGATCACGGCCTCCTCGATACGGGAACTCCGGACGAAGTTGACCAGTCCGTTGGTCGTTTCCTCCGTGACCTGTGGGGCAGGATTCACTATCCATGGGGAGGCCCAGGTGTGCACTTGGGTTACCCCGGGCAGCATCTCCGCCGCGGCTGCACCTTCGGGGCCGCACAGGAGAACGACGTCGTTGGAGCGGCTTCCGTCGGGCCGGTTTCCGTTCGCCACTGCACGAACAGCGGGCCCTGAGAGCAGGACATCTCCCATGCTGTCCAAGCGGGCTACCAGGACGCGGCTCATGCAGGGGCTTCCTGTCCGGCGGTGGTCTTTTCCGGCGCGATGTGGCCTCGGAGCAGGAGTTCCACGGCATGGCTGAGGTCCCGAGCCACTACGTCAGCTGAGTCGATTTCCTCTTGCCTGGTAACGGGCGTGGGCACCAGCACGGCACGGGAGCCGGCCGCCGTCGCAGCCTCAACGTCGGCGCCGATATCGCCCACGAAAGCAGTTTCCTCCGGCGCGATGCCCAACGTTTCGCAGGCGGACAGGATCATTCCGGGAGCGGGCTTGCGGCATGCGCAGCCGTCTGCCGGTCCATGCGGGCAGACTTCCCACACATCGAACGGCCCCAACAACTGATCCACCCGCCGGTTCACGGATGCCACTTGGTCCAGGGTCAACAGCCCACGAGCCACGCCCGACTGGTTGCTCACCACTCCCGTAGCCAACCCGGCCTTCCGGACTTTCCGCAGCGCCGCAACAGCGCCGTCCATGGGCCGCACCAGCTGCGGATCGCCGTTGTATGGCGCGTCAACAACGAGTGTTCCATCGCGGTCAAACAGGACCGCCTTCAACGTTCCGGTTCCTCCCATACCCGCAACGTTCCCCAGTTCTCCGGACGCTAAACAACGCGGCCGTGAGAAGTTTCATGCCGCTAGACTCTCAGCGGGAGGCCACTATGGACACAGCATTGAACAGCCAGGACCACCAGGACCAACCCCTGTTGCTCGCCCTGCGCGCCCTGAAACTCGGCGATCTTTTGGTCGCGGTTCCGGCGCTGCGGGGCTTGCGGAGGGCGTTTCCGAAGCACCGGATTGTGTACGCTGGGCCGGCGTGGATCGCCGAGGCACTTGAGTTGGTTGGCGGAATCGGCCACTTGCCCACGCCTGGGCTCGATGACCCCCTGAAGGTGCCTCACGGCGCCGTGGACGTGGCGGTCAACCTGCACGGAAACGGGCCTGAGAGCCGGCTCCGGATCAAGGAACTGGGCGCCAACCGGGTGATCGCGCACGCTTCCGACGGCCTCGACGGGCCTTCGTGGATCACGGGCGTTAACGAACGCGAACGGTGGACCCGGCTGCTCAATTGGCATGGAATCGACGCCGATCCCCTGAACTACCGCCTCAACCGCCCGGCGGTTTCCCCGCCGCGTCCCGGAGCCACCGTGATCCATGTGGGTGCCGCCTACGGCAGCAGGCTGTGGCCCGTGGAACGGTTCGCGGACGTTGCCGTCCAGCTCGCGGCTGCCGGTCACGACATCGTCCTCACCGGGGGCACCTCGGAGCGCGCCCGGGCGGAGGAGACAGCCGCCTTGGCGAAACTCAAGGGAGCAAACCTCGACGACGGCGTGCTGGCCGGGCGGCAAAGCCTCGCCGAATTCGCGGCAACCATCGCCGAAGCCCGCCTGGTGATTTCGGCCGATACGGGCGCGGCGCATCTGGCCTCCGCATATGAGCGCCCATCCGTGGTCTTGTTCGGTCCCGCACCTGCGGAAGAGTGGGGACCGCCGCCCGGACCGCACGTGGTGCTGACCGCCGTCGAACTCCGCCGCGGTGATGTGTTCTCAGCCGAGCCCGACCCGGCACTGATGGCCGTTACCGTCCACGATGTCCTGGAGGCCGTGGAGCAGCTCGGCTGCTAGGTCAGTGGACCGCCCAGTCCTGTTGATGGGCTTCGTCGTCCAGCAACTGGGTTTGGAGCGAGACCAGGATCTTGGAGAGCTTCCGCGAAACCTGCATCTGGGAGACACCCAGGGCCTCGGCGATGGTGGACTGCGTCTCTTCCCGGTAGTAGCGCCGGTACAGCAGGTGCCGGTCCTCGGCGTTCAGCCCTCGGATGGCGTTCCGCAGGGCCAGCACATCTTCAAGCCGGTCCGTCGGGCAGCCGAAGGCGGACAAGGAGCCTTGCAGGCCGTCACGGCCTTCCCCCGCCGGAGCGTCCAGGGAATCGGGGCGCTTGCTGGTGCCTGCCATGAGTGCTTCGCGGACCTGACCTGGTTCCAGGCTCAGATCCTCCGCTACTTCTTCCGCCGAGGGCGTCCGTTGCAGCGATTGGGTCAGTTCCTCCGTCCGCGCCAGTACTTGGCGCCGGACGTCCTGGATAGTCCTGGGCGGCCGGACCACCCAGCAATGATCACGAAGGTAGCGCTTGACTTCGCCGGCAATGGTTGGGGCGGCATAGGCCGGGAAGCTGACGCCCCGTGACTCGTCAAAGCCGCGGGAAGCCTTGATGAGGCCCATGTACGCGACTTGCCTGACGTCGTCGAGATCGTGGGTGTGGGCGGAATATCTGGCCGCAATCGACTTGGCCAGATTGAGATGGTCCAGGACGAGGCCGTCCTGGAAACTCTGTCTGATGCTGCCCTCCGGCGCGCACGTGGGCGCAAAATGGATGGCGAGGGACCGGGTTTGACGCATGGGCTTCAATCCTTAACCGGCTGGTGAGGGTGAGCCCACGGCAAGACTCCTTAAAAAGAGAAGCACACTTACTATTAGCTTTCAACGGGTCCCCGGGGTTAGTCTCGAAGAGTAGTCATAACCATGGATCGGAGTTCCTCATGGAAGACCCGCTTACTGCCGGGCCGACAACAGTGGTGGCCGACATCCAGGATTTGTTGCTCGATACCCCCGACGTTGAGGTGTTCCTGGAGGAACTGGCCAGGCACTCCGCCGCCATGTTCAGCACGCCCGGCAACGAGGTTTTCTGCGGCATCACCCTCATGCGTCGCCGCTCCGCCGGCACCGTGGCCAGCAGCGGCGAGCGAGCCCGGATGCTCGATGAACTGCAGTACAACTTCGACGACGGCCCCTGCCTTCGCGCCTGCCGCGAAATAACGCAGGTCCACATTCCGGATTTCGCCAAAGACAACACTTGGCCGGAGTACAACGAACTGGTCACCAAGCACGGAATACGGTCCGTGCTGGCCGTCCCCTTCCCCTTGAGAGACTCCGCCGCAACCGCCGGACTCAACCTCTACTCAGAACACCCGAACGCGTTCGACCAGTCAGCCGTTCAGCGCGCCAACGATTACGTGGAACAGTCGTCCAAGGGACTTCGCCTTGCCGTGCGCATCGCCGAACATATGCAGACAGCCGCCAATCTCCGGGCCGCCATGGAGTCACGCACAGTCATAGACGTGGCGACCGGAATCATCATCGCCCAGAACCGGTGCACGCAGGAAGACGCCATCGAGCTCATCAAGAAGGCCTC
Organism: Paenarthrobacter sp. JL.01a; assembly: GCF_025452095.1. NCBI lineage: Bacteria > Bacillati > Actinomycetota > Actinomycetes > Micrococcales > Micrococcaceae > Paenarthrobacter > Paenarthrobacter sp. JL.01a. Next base: position 122,734 of record NZ_CP104877.1, on the reverse strand, counting down.
CAGCAACCGGAACGTCAAGCTCCGGGCGGTGGCGCAGGCAATCGTTGAGTCGGCCGGTGGCGGGCAGATTCAGACCTACTTTAAGTAGACCTGGAACTGCGTGGCGCCAACATGGTGTGTTGGCGCCAGTCAGCGGTTCCAGATCAGCTTTCACCTGGCAGCTTGAACGCAAGTACCTCGACGTTTTGTATGCTCGGTTCTACGCTGAACAGTTCTGCTCCCTGGGCGGCAAGAGCTTGCCCGACGCCGCCTTCGAGGTGGGTCCGGCGGGCTTCCTCATCAGGGAAGACATCGAAGACACCGAAAGTCGAGTCGTCAAACTGAAGCGCGAACCAGGCACGCGTTCCTTCTTCCTGTTCAACAATGGAGCGCGCACTGCGGAGGAAATCGGCGACTTCCTGTTCCTTGCCGGGGTTGGCTTTCAGAGTCACCAACAATGCAACCTTGATCATGCTCCCTCTGCCTCCCGGATTCCATACTGCACGACGGCGTTCATGGCGAGCCTCCTTGGAACGATATTGCTGCGAAGGTGATGCGGACCGAGCCCGCCTCGTGGCCTCCTCAAGCTATCGAGGGAGCGGCGTGACGATCTGCCCAGTGTGGCAGTGATCGCGGGTCGCCACAAGAGACGATTTCTTCTGCCATGCAAGGGGATGAAAGCGGCGGCACGGCATCATGGCAGCCGGGCCGAAACAACCGCGACCGAGGCGTCTCGTCGGCTGGCGGCGCATTGGTCGCCCAATCCCGCCAGTTCCGGCGAGAGCCGTGCCGAGCGGCACCTACAGCAGGCCGCGCAGAACCAAGGCGGCGCCGTCGTCGAGCACTGACGCGGTGACCTCGTCCGCAACGGCGAGCACCTCATCGGGAGCCTGGCCCATGGCGATGCCGCGGCCGGCCCACGTGAGCATCTCGATGTCGTTGCGGCCGTCGCCCACGGCCACTGTGTTGGCCCGGTCCGCGCCGAGCCGACGGCGGAGGGCCTCCAAGGCGCTGGCCTTGGTGACGCCTTCAGCGGCGATGTCCAGCCACGCCGTCCAGCCCACGGAGTAGGTGACCCCGGAGAGCCCGATGTGGCTGATGGCCTCGTTGAACTCATCCGATGTGTTCTCGCTGCTGAAGACCACCACGCGGACGGCCACGGAATCCAGCATTGTTTGGAAATCGACGCCGATGGATTCCACGCCGAAGCTGGCGTCCTGGAAGCGCTCCGTGGAAAGGAAGTTGCCGTCCTCGTCCTCAAGCGCGTACTTGGCGTTGGGCAGCCGCTCCCGCAGCGCTTTCAACGCTGGAGCGGGATCGAACGTGGCCTTGTGGATGATCTCGTAGCCGGTCTCAAGGGTGGGATCCAGCCGGAGGGTGACGCCGCCGTTGCAGCACACCGCATACCCACGTTCCATGCCGATTTTTTCGATGATGGGCAAGGTGGCGTTAAGGGAACGTCCGGTGGCGATCATGACGTCGTGTCCCTTGGCCACCACTGCTTGGGCGGCTGAGCGGACCTCCGGAGTCATGTGGCCATCGTGGTCAACCAACGTGCCATCGACGTCCAGGGCGATCATGAGCTTGTTGTTCTTATTGGGCTGGTCCTCGATGCCAGCAACTGGAGTATCAGTCAAAATAGTCATGCTTCCAGTAGACCAGACACCTCCGACGCTGAACTAGGACCGGCGCCACAGCGGAGGATTAACGGCGCATGAATACTGTCCTCAGGGCGTACTCGTGAGGATGACCAGCTGCTGGGTTGCCCGCGTCATCGCCACATACCGGTCCACGGCCCCTTCGATCCCTGCGCCGAAATCGTCAGGGTCGAGGAGCACCACAAGATCGAACTCAAGGCCCTTGGCCAACTCCGGAGTGAGGAGGCTGACCCGGTCCCGCTGCGAACCCGCTTCCAGCGCCGGCTGGCTGATGACGCAGGCTGTGCCTTCACTGTGCGCCTTAAGCCACGTCTCCAGGATCGCTGCCAGGTCCCGCTTGGCCCCGTGGATCACGGGGACCCCGCTGCTCCGCACCGAGCTTGGAACGTTGGCGTCCGGGAGGGCGGCCCTGATCACCGGCTCGGCCTCCAACATGACCTCTTCGGGTGTGCGGTAGTTGATGCTGAGGCTGGCCAGGGACACGTTGTCCATTCCCACGCGGTGAAGGCGTTCTTCCCACGATTCCGTGAAGCCGTGCCGGGCCTGCGCCCGGTCCCCCACCACCGTGAAGCTACGAGACGGGCAGCGCAGCAGGAGCATTCGCCACTCCGCGTCCGTCAGTTCCTGGGCCTCATCCACCACGATGTGCGCGAAAGGTCCGGCCAGAACGTCCGGATCGGGCATTTCCACAACGTCCTGCCCGGTCAGCTTCTCCCTCATGTCGTCGCCGCGCAGCATGTACATTTCCAGGTTCTCGGAGTCATCAGCTGCAATGAGATCATCCACCACCCGGTCCATAAGCTCACGCTCCGCCGCAAGGACTGCCGCCTGCCGCCGCCGCCGTGTGGATGCCTCTGGATCGCCCAGGCGCAGCCGCGCCGCATCCAACAGAGGGAGGTCGTCAGTGGTCCACGCTTCCGGATTTTCGCGGCGAAGCAGATCCCTTTCGGCCGGTTGCAGGTGTGGAGCGCACAGCCGCAGGTACGCCGGCACACGCCACAAGTCGGCTACCAGCGCCGCGTAGTCGAGCAGCGGCCACGCCCTGTTGAAGGCCGACTGCAGCTCCGCACTCCGGCTCAACGCCCTGCGCCGCATGGTCTCCGGAACATCGTGCTCACCCAGCTTGTCCGCCAGGATTTCAAGCAACGCATCCCAGACATCGTCACGGGCTTCATTGTGCGGGGTTCCGGGCTCGGCGGCGTCGAAGGCCTCCGCCCAATCGTCGCTGCCCAGCCAGATGTCGGCGTAGGGCGTCTCCACCTCCATGCCCTCGGTTGGTGGTTCTTCGTAGAACCTCACGGCGCGTTCCACCGCTTTGACCATTTCGACCGAGGATTTGAGCCGCGTCACCTCAGCATCACGTTCGACGGCGGCCGCGGCACCTTCCGGGACGAGGTCCCGCAGGGTGCACGTCTGAACACCTTCCTCCCCAAGGCTTGGAAGGACATCAGCCACATACGCCAAATAGGGCTGGTGCGGGCCGACGAAGAGGACATCGCTGCGCCTGTCGTTGTTGCGGTGGCTGAGCCGGGGATCGGAATACAGAAGATAGGCCGTTCGGTGCAGGGCGACCACCGTCTTACCGGTTCCGGGGCCGCCGTCGACCACCAATGCCCCACGCGAGCCGGCGCGGATGATCCGGTCCTGGTCGGCCTGGATGGTTCCCAGGACATCCCGCATTCGAGGCGAGCGGCTGCTGCCCAGGCTCGCGATGAAGGCGGACTGGTCATCCAGCGCGGAATTTCCCACCATACCTTCGGCGGTGAACACTTCGTCCCAGTAGTCCGTTACGCGGCCGCGTGTCCAGCGATACCTGCGCCGGCTCACCAGTCCCATGGGATTGGCGTGCGTTGCCCCGAAGAATGGCTCGGCCGCTGGTGACCGCCAATCGATCAGGAGCCGCTTCCCCTGGCTGTCCGTGAGGCCCAGCCTGCCCACGTACACGGGTTCAGGGTTCCCCTCAGCAACCATGCGCCCGAGGCACAAATCCATCCCGAAACGGCGCAGTGCCCGCAGCCGCGACGTAAGCCTGTGGATCTCCTGATCGCGGTCCAAGGCCGCTTGTCCCCTGCCGCCGGGCAGTTTGCGGGTGGCCTCCAGCCGGTTGGACTGCTCAGCGATGGCTTCCTCGAGGCTGGCTGCAATAGCATCGAACTGTCTCTCATCGGCGCCGATCAGCTGCGAATCGGCTTTGCGTTCCAAGTGCTCCGGCAAGTCAAAAACACTGGTTCCCAAGCGGCTTTTTTCAGGCATCCCACGACTCCCTTTTGACATTGGTGATGGGGTTCGAGGATCAATTGTTCGGCACCAGGGGGGCCTTGCCGCAAGCCCCGGGGTGGGTTATACATTGAGTATGGAAGGGATAATTCCCTTCCTTTTTTTGTGCCCGGTTTGTCGGATCGGGAGTCTCCGGACAAGGGGTAGGGTGGGCGGATGCGTCCAGGATTGAGCCCCGCCCAACTCGCCGCACTTTACGACGCCGAAAACCAATGGGCAGAGGACGACGACTTCTTCCTGGGATTCGTGAACGAACAAGCAAACCGGCGTGTTCTGGACCTCGGTTGCGGGACGGGCAGGATCAGCCTGGCGGTAGCCGCCCACGCACACACCGTGGTGGGCATCGACCCCAATCCTGGCTCGCTGGAGGCCGCCAGCGGGAAAACCGGCGCGGAAGGTGTCACGTGGGTCGAGGGCACATCGTCACGGATCCCTGAAAATACAGTTTTCGACGTCGCCATCATGACGGCGCACGTCGCCCAAGCGATTTACGACGACGGCGAATGGTCCCGCACGCTTGCCGACGTACACCGGGCGCTTGCACCCGGCGGCCGTTTGGCCTTCGATTCCCGCGACCCCGCAGCCCGGGCTTGGCAGCGCTGGACTCCGACGGAGACGCAGCGCCGGCACATCCTTCCCGACGGCACCGCGGTGGAAACCTGGATGGACAGCCATCGGCCTGCCGCGGGACTCGTTACCCTCACCGAATACCGTGTCCATGACGAAGGCAGCGTCGAGACAGAGACCTCAGTGCTTGCGTTCCGCACGGAGGCGCAACTGCGCCGGGATCTGGGCGCAGCCGGCTTCACAGTGGAACGCATCCTCGGCGGCTGGGCCGGCGAAAGCGTGGGCAGCGGGCAGGGCGAGTTGATCGCCGTCGCCCGCAAGCCCTTCTAGAGAACCGGCAGGACCTCAAGGCCGCCGAGGTACTTCTGCAGCGCCTTGGGCACGTTGACGGAACCATCCGGGTTCTGGTGGTGCTCAAGGATGGCGACGATCCAACGGGTCGTGGCCAGGGTGCCATTCAGCGTTGCCACTGCCCGGGTTCCCTTGGCTACACCTTCGTCGTTGATCACGCGTTCGCGGATGTTCAGGCGGCGGGCCTGGAAGGTGGTGCAGTTGGATGTGGACGTGAGCTCGCGGTAGGCGTTCTGGGTGGGAACCCAGGCTTCGCAGTCGAACTTACGGGCTGCGGACATGCCGAGATCGCCGGCAGCAGTGTCAATAACGCGGTACGGAAGCTCGCACTTGGCCAGCATCTCCTCTTCCCAGGCAAGCAGGCGCTCGTGCTCGGCAGCAGCGTCTTCAACCGTGGTGTAGATGAACATCTCCACCTTGTTGAACTGGTGCACGCGGATGATGCCGCGGGTGTCCTTGCCGTGCGAACCGGCCTCACGGCGGTAGCAGGAGCTCTGGCCGGCGTAACGGATGGGGCCGGCAGAGAGATCCAGGATCTCGTCGGCGTGGTACCCGGCGAGGGCCACCTCCGAGGTTCCCACGAGGTAAAGGTCGTCTTCAGCGAGACGGTAGATCTCGGCGTCGTGCTTTACATCGAAACCGGTGCCCTGCATGGTCTCGGGGCGCACCAAAGTGGGGGTGATCATGGGCACGAAGCCGGCTTCGATCGCCTGGTCCATGGCCATCTGCAGCAGAGCCATTTCCAAGCGGGCACCGACGCCACGGAGGAAGTAGAACCGTGAGCCGGAGACCTTTGCGCCGCGCTCCATGTCGATCGCGCCAATAAGTTCGCCGATTTCCAGGTGGTCCTTGGGTTCAAAGTCCGTGAATTCGCGCGGAGTGCCAACGGTCTTGACCACCACGTAGTCGTCCTCGCCGCCCTCGGGGACGCCGTCCACCACAAGGTTCGGAATGACACGCAGCAGTTCATCCTGTTTGGCCTGGGCAGCGGAGGCTTCCGCGGACGCAGCCTTCACCGAGTTAGCGAGCTCCTTGACCTCAGCCAGCAGGGCCTGCTTCTCCTCACCCTTGGCCTGGGCCACCTTCTTGCCGAAAGCGTTCTGTTCGGCACGGAGGGTTTCGTGGCGAACCAGTGCAGCACGGCGATCGGAGTCAGCGGAAATGATCGCGTCCACAACAGACTCGTCGGCGCCACGGGCGCGCTGGCTGGCACGGAACTTGTCCGGATTTTCGGTGAGGTCTTTTACGTCGATCACCACACAAGAGTATCGAATAGTGTTGAAGCACAATGAACGACTGGATCCTGTATGTGATTCTCGCTGGGGGCGTGGCTTTTGCCGTCTCGAGCTGGTGGGGTGTGCGCCGGTTGAAAGCCAGGCATATCAGGAGCGCGGTCCGCGAGGACGCCCACAAGCCCGGCCCGGGGGACCAGAAGGTCGCCGTGATCCTCAATCCCGTGAAGAACAACGCTGAGGTGGCACGCCAGGCCATCATCGACGCCTGCGACCTTGCGGGCTGGGACGCCCCGAAATTCTTCGAAACCACCGTGGAAGATCCCGGTTACGGACAGTCGCGCCAGGCACTGGCGTACGGGGCCGACGTCGTTCTTGCGTGCGGTGGCGACGGTACCGTGCGCGTGGTGGCTGAGTCGCTGGCGCACAAGAACGTGGCCATGGGCTTGATTCCGCTGGGCACAGGAAATCTCCTGGCCCGCAACGTGGATCTGGACGTCACAAACCTCGCCGAATGCATCCAGACGGCTCTGTTCGGCCATCAGCGCTACATCGACACCGCCACCATGGGGATCGAAAACGACATCACAGGAGTCTCCGGCCAACACACGTTCCTGGTCATCGCCGGCATGGGCCTGGACGCCGAGGTTGTTGGCGACACCAAAGAAGACCTGAAGAAAAGCGTCGGCTGGCTGGCCTATACGGAGGCCGGTGTCCGGCACCTTCCCGGTAGGCGAAAACGCGTCACCATCACCTTGGATGACGAGCCGGAGCAGGCCCGTAAGATTCGCAGTGTCCTGTTCGCCAACTGCGGCCTGATCCCCGGGGGCATCGACTTCATCCCCCAGGCCATGATCGACGACGGGATGCTGGACATCGTGGTGATGAGCCCACGCAGTGCATTCGGCTGGCTCGCGATGTACGCAAAAATCCTGTTCAAGCACAACAGGAACCTGCCCATGATGAGCTTCTACCGCTCCGGGAGGGTTGTCATCCGCAGCCAGGAACCCATGGCGACACAGCTCGACGGCGATCCGTCGGGTGAAGCGACGACGGTCACCGTCCAGGTGGAGCCAGGGTCACTGCTGGTACGGGTACCTAAGGTGCAGATCGCCTAGATCGAGCCCACGTCGGGCTCGGCAGCGTTTTCTTCGGCTTCTTCAGTAGCGGCTTTGGCAGCCGCACGGGCCTCGGCCTGCTCTTTGATCATTGCTTGTTCTTCTTCAAAGCGGAGCCGGTCCGCACGATCGGCCTCATCGCCATTCCAGTCGTCCTGGTTCTCGCCTGAGGGCTTCGGATTGACGATCATGCCCTGGCCGTCTTTGTCATCCCGGTGGACAGACATGACCGCTCCTTTCGTTGACGCATTCATCCATCGTTTATGGATCAGGCAAGCATACGCACAGAACCATCAAGGGGAAAGTAGGCCAGCCGCGCCCTGTGGAGAAGGGCTAGGAACCCTTCAGGATCGCGTCCACCCAGGCATGTGCCGAGGCGAACGCGGCGTCCGACGTGTGCGGAGCCACCACAGCCTCCTGCTTGTCCGCGCGGGCATAGGAGCCCAGGAAGCGCGTCGCTGGGCTGATCCGGTGCAGCCCTGCCAAGGCATCGGCCACCCGCGAATCCGAGGCGTGGCCGTCGGCGTCGATGCTGAAGAAGTAGTGGCCCAAGTACTGCCCGGTAGGCCTTGATTCGATGCGGCTGAGGTTCACGCCGCGGGAGGCGAACTGGTCCAGGATCTCCATGAGCGCACCTGGGTGGTCTTCCGGGAGAGGAACAACAACGGTGGTCTTGTCGGCTCCGGTCCTTTCCGGCAGCGCACCGGGCCGGCTGACCAGGATGAACCGCGTCACGGCGTCCGGGTTATCCCCGATGTCCGTCGCCAGGATGTTGAGTCCGGGCTGGTCGGCGGCGATCAGCGGGCCGCAGATGGCAGCCTCGTAGTGGGCGTCATCCTCCAGGAGTCCCATGGCTGCCGCCGCCGTCGACGAACCCGGCACGTAGTCCACCCCGGGCAGGTTCGCGTCCACCCACAAGCGGCACTGAGCCCAGGCGTGGCCGTGCGTCGAGACGCGCTTGATGTCGGAAAGTTCGACGCCGGGCCTCGCCACCAGCACGAAGGTAATGGGAACCAGGGCCTCCCGGATGATCCGGAGTTCCTGTCCCGTGGCGATCGCATCCAGGGTAGCCGTGACGCCACCCTCCACCGAGTTTTCGATGGGAACCATGGCTGCGTCTGCTTTGCCGACGCGAACGCGTTCCAGCGCCGTATTGACGTTGGTGCACGGAATGCGGGTTGCCTCAGCAGCGCCCGGAACCTGCAGGAGGGCCGCTTCAGTGAACGTGCCCTCAGGTCCGAGGAAGGTGTACGTGGCTGCTGACATCGAGTATTCCTTGCTGGTTATATACGTGGAGACTAAAGGACTACCGGCTTGAGGCCGTTGTCCGAAACCATTGGCTTGCCCGCTTCAAACCACATATCCATGCCCCCGGCCACGTTCACGGCCGAGTAACCCTGGCCCACCAGCCACTGCACTGCACGGAACGACCGGCCACCCGTCCGGCAGATCACGAAGAAGTCCTCGTCCGGATCAAGTTCATCCAGACGTGCCGGCAATTGGTCCATGGGAATGTGGCGTGCACCTTCCGCGTGGCCGGCCACCCACTCGTAGTCCTCGCGGACGTCCAGGATGCTGGCATCGGCCGGAATGTCGCCCACGGGCACGGTATCGAAGTCACTCATAGTGGATCCTTCCCATCGATTGAAGTCAGCATCCAGCCTAGTCGCATGGACCTGCCGCAGGCACGGGGCTGCTGTCTTCGCTTGCACACAGTGGCCTTGGCGTTAAGACTGGGTTTCAAGCACACCCCCGAGACCGGCTACTAGGAGCAACCCATGGCTGCTGGGCAACCCACGATTCTGGCTACATCCGGCGGCTACAAGCCGGGTGCCAGGACCCGGATCGAGTTCAACCATCTGGTGCACTACGCGGTGGAACTCTCCGGAGTGACCGGCCGCGCGCCCAAGGTGACGCACATTGGCACGGCCTCCGGCGATCAGCGGTGGTGGGCTGCGGAAATGGACCAGGCCGCGCGCATTGCCGGGTTCGACTTCAGCCACCTCAACCTCTTCACCATTCCGAACATCGAGGATCCCGAAGCCCATCTCCTGGAGCAGGACGTCGTCTGGGTCAATGGCGGATCCGTGGTTAACCTGTTGGCTGTGTGGCGTGCCCACGGGCTGGACCGGATCCTGCGCAAGGCCTGGGAGGGCGGCGTCGTGCTGGCCGGAGTTTCGGCCGGATCCATCTGTTGGTACCAGGGCGGCGTGACCGATTCCTATGGCCCCGAGCTGCGCCCCGTCACGGATTCCCTGGGCTTCCTCCCCTACGGCAACGGGGTCCACTACGATTCGGAGCTCCGCCGCGCACCCGCCATCCACAAGCTGGTGGCCAACGGCACGCTCGGCGAGACCCACTGCACGGACGACGGCGTGGGGCTGGTTTACCGGGGTACGGAACTCGTAGAGGTGGTGTCCGAGGTCAAGAACAAGGCCGCTTTCCGTGTGACGGCCGGAGCCGGCGAGAGCGTGGACGCTGTTGCTGTGGAGGAACGGTTGGAGTCTCGTTTCCTTGGCTGATCCATCGATGCAGGACCTTTCCAAGCAAACTGCCGTCCAGCTCCGTGATGCCATGGCCAGCGGCGAGCTCTCGGCCAGGGAGGCCGCAACGCATTTCATCTCAGCAATAGAGGCACGAAACCCTCAGCTCGGCGCCTTCATCACCGTCACCGCGGATCAGGCCCTCATGGACGCCCGAACCGCCGATACCCGCCATGCCCGGCTGTCCAAGGAAGGTCGCCTGGAGGAGCTGCCGCTGCTGCACGGGCTGCCCACAGCATTCAAGGACCTCACCGATGTTGCCGGCGTCCCGACCACCCACGGCAGCGCGGCCTTGGAACACAAACCAGCACCCGAAGACGGGGCTTTGGCATCAACCCTGAAGGCGCAGGGCGTGATCTCGCTGGGCAAGACCCAGGTCCCGGAGTTCGGGCTGACGGCCTACAGCGAAAACCGCATCGCACCGCCGTCGCGCAATCCGCATTCCTTGGCTCGAAGCTCCGGCGGGTCCTCGGGTGGCAGCGCTGCCGCGGTGGCTGCGGGGCTCGTGCCGTTCGCGCCCGGGACCGACGGCGGCGGGTCCATCCGGATTCCCGCCGGAGCCTGCGGCTTGGTGGGGCTGAAGCCGGGACGGGGGCTGGTCCCCGCGGGGGCGAGCGCCGGAGACGCGGCCAAGTTGGTGGTGGCCGGGCCACTCGCGCGAAACGCGTCGGACGCAGCGTTGCTGTTGGACGCGCTGGTCCCCCGGGATCAAGCGCCCGACGGCGGCTACCTCGCCAACGTTGGCCGGGCGCCGGAGCCCCTGAGAATCGGCGTAAGCCTGGACAGCCCATGGGCTCGCGTCTACCCCTTCGGGATCGAGCAAGATGCACTGGACGCCTTGGACCTGGGCATAAAGGTGTTGTCGGAAGCCGGTCACAGTGTTGGCGAGGCCGAAATCCGCTACGACAACCGTTATCCGGAAGCCTTCACCGCGGCCTGGACTGCCGGCGTCGGAAATGCCCGTATAGCACCCCAGCGCGAGCCCTTGCTGACGCCCCTCACCAGGACATTCAGGCGCAGGGCGCAACAGCGAAGCGTCTTGAAGGTGGATGAAGCTCTGGGGTTCCTTCGGCAATTCGAGCACGACACCATTGCCCAGTACGCGCAGTGGGACCTGATCCTGATGCCTACCCTGGCGCAGACGCCCCGGCCCATCGGATGGTTCACCGGCGGAGGGCACAGCGGCGATCCTTGGCCGAGCGCGTGGGCAGGCGACGCGGATGAGGACTACAAACGTCAATGCCAGTACGCGCCGTGGAGTTCCATGGTGAACGTGTGCGGATTGCCCGCCATCAGCATTCCGGTCCACACCACCGCAGCGGGCTTGCCCATGGGAATCCAGCTCATCGGGCCAGCTGGTTCTGAGCTGCGGCTTCTCCAAATTGCCCGCTCCCTGGAGGCTGCGACGGAGGCTGTCTAGCATATGGAAGGTGCTTGCCTGGGGCATTCATCGATGTGACAATGCCCGCAGTCAGTGCCAGCATTAAGAAAATGAGCACACCCCAAACCACGGCTGAGCCCGTTAAACCAGCGGGCGATACGTCATTTTTCGGCCACCCAAAGATGTTGGCCAGCCTCTTCTCCGTGGAAATGTGGGAGCGATTCTCCTTCTACGGCATGCAGGGCATCCTGCTGTACTACATGTACTTCACCGCCGAACAGGGCGGACTGGCCATTGACCAAGGACTCGCCGCTGGTTTGGTGGGCGCTTACGGTGGCGGCGTCTACCTGTCCACGATCCTCGGCGCCTGGCTGGCCGACCGCCTCTTCGGTTCCGAGAAGGTCCTCTTCGGCTCGGCCATCATGATCATGGCCGGCCACATCGCACTGGCCCTGCTCCCGGGCATTCCGGGCCTGATTGCCGGCCTGGTTCTGGTGGGTGTCGGTTCCGGCGGCCTGAAAGCCAACGCAACAGCCTTGGTCGGCAGCCTGTACGGCGAAAAAGACGAGCGCCGCGATGCCGGCTTCTCCATCTTCTACATGGGCATCAACATCGGCGGTCTCATCGGCCCGCTGGTCACAGGTTTCCTGCAGACCAGCTTCGGCTTCCACGTTGGCTTCGGCGCTGCAGCTGTGGGCATGGCAATCGGCCTGGTCATCTACTCGCTGGGCCGCAAACGGCTGCCCGAGGAAGCACACCGCGTTCCCAACCCGCTGCCGGGCAAGGACCGGACACGTTACGGGCTCATTTTCCTGGGCATCCTGATCGTCATCGGCGCGCTGCTGGGCACTGGTATCGTCAACGCCAACAACCTCGCCCGCAGCATGGCATACGCGGCCATTGGCGCCTCGGTGATCTACCTGTTCCTGATCTTCCGCAGCCCTCTGGTCACCCGTGTGGAGCGCAAGCGCGTTGTCGCGTTCATCCCGCTGTACATTGCGTCGGCGGCGTTCTGGGCACTGTTCCAGCAGCAGTTCACGTTCATTGCCGTCTACTCGCAGGAAAAGCTGGACCGCAACCTGTTTGGTTGGGAAATGCCTGCCGCGTGGGTGCAGTCCATCAACCCGGTCTTCATCATCATCTTCGCCGGGGTCATGGCCGCGCTGTGGACCAAGCTGGGCTCCAAGCAGCCGAGTTCGCCCCTCAAGTTCGCCATGGGCCTGTTCATCATGGGCCTGGCGTTCCTGGCGTTTATCCCGCTCGCTGGTGAAGGCAAGACGCCGCTGCTGGCACTCGTGGGAATCCTGTTCCTGTTCACCCTCGCGGAACTGTGCCTCTCCCCCATCGGCCTGTCGGTGAGCACCAAGCTGGCCCCGCAAGCCTTCCACACGCAGATGGTTGCGCTGTTCTTCCTGTCGGTCTCGCTCGGCACAACTCTCGCCGGCATCCTGGCCGGCCTGTACAACCCGGCCGACGAGCTCCCGTACTTCCTGGGCATCGGCGGCGTCGCAGTGGTCCTGGCCGTTGCCTTGGCTGCAGCTACTCCGGCGATCAAGAAGTTGATGGGCGGCGTCCGCTAGGAACCGCGTTAATCGACGACAGCGCCCCTTGCGTCAGGTGGGAATCCGGCCTGAGGCAAGGGGCGCCGTCGTGCGTTTCTAGTAGCCGTACCGGCTGCTGGTACTTGCTGCGCCGATGCCGATGATGATGATGATGCCGAAAATCACGGTCAGCAGGATGCCCAGATAGCCCATCACCAGACCGGCGATCGCCATGCCCTTGCCCGCGGGTTCGCGCTTCAGCGCGAGGTGGCCGAGTACTACTGCCGCGATCTGCGGAACGATGATGAAGCCGAAGCCGACGTAGATGGCGATTCCGCAGACCAGGCTCGCAATGCTCAGGCCCTTGGGCTGGGCGGGCATGGCGTAGTAGGCAGGCTGGCCGTAGGGAGACTGCGGCTGGCCGTAGGGCTGCTGACCGAAAGCCTGCTGCTGGTAAGGACTCGGCGGCTGGCCATAGGGCGAGGCGGGCTGCTGGCTGTAGTCACCCGGGGTGTACGGCTCCTGCGCGGGCGGCTGGCCATAGGAGCTCTGCTGGCCGTAGGAGTTCTGCTCGTACGGCGGGATCGGCTGCGTGGCATTGCCCTGGTCGTACGACGGCGGAACGGGAGCGCTCGGCTGGCTCTGCTCGGGAGCGCTGAACTGGGCCGGCGGAACGTACTGCGGCGGCTCGTACCCGGCCGGCTTGTCCTCGTTGCCCTTGGCTGGCTGATCTGTCATAGGAATCCCCCTGAAAAGTGGTCTTTGATCCCAACACTACCGCCGTGGGCGCCTGCATATAAGGCAGCGCGCTTGCCGAGTGTGGACAAGCAATGCAGAGGCAATGAGTCACTAAGGTCACTGATGGTAAACGCGAAGTGAACCTTTGGGCGAAATCTCCACGGATGTCCGCCATTCGGCGTCACAGGGGCCGGATCACGGACATTTCGTGTCAGCCGGGCCTCTGGTCTGGCATGCTGGACCCCATGGCTAGCCGAGCGGGCACAGTTGCCCTTCCCCAGGACCTTGTTGACATCACAGCCCTGCTGGACGCGTATTTCGACGTAGCTCCGGACTTGGGCGATCCCGCGCAACGCGTGGCGTTTGGAACGTCAGGGCACCGCGGATCCAGTTTGAAGGCCTCCTTCAACGAGGCCCATATCCTCGCGATCACCCAGGCGATCGTTGAATACCGTGGCCGTCAGGGCATCACCGGGCCGTTGTTCATCGGACGCGACACCCACGCCCTGAGTGAGCCGGCGCAGAACTCCGCCCTGGAGGTGCTGGCCGCCAACGGCGTCACCGTACTGGTTGATGCCCGCCACGGCTACACACCCACACCCGCATTGAGCCACGCAATCCTCAAGTACAACCGCGAGGCAGCCCCCGGCACTCCGCAGGCCGATGGCATCGTGGTCACTCCAAGCCACAACCCTCCCGCTGACGGCGGCTTCAAGTACAACCCCCCGCACGGCGGGCCGGCCGACACGGATGCCACCGGATGGATTGCCGATCGCGCCAACCAGCTGCTGGAGAATGGGCTGCGCGGCGTCAAGCGCATGCCGCTCAACGATGCCCTGGCTGCTGACACCACCGGCAAGTTCGACTTCCTCAGCAGCTACGTGGACGACCTCCCGTCCGTGCTGAACCTCAACGCCATCCGCGACGCCGGCGTCCGCATTGGCGCCGACCCCATGGGCGGCGCATCCGTGGACTACTGGGGCGAGATCGGCGAGCGCCACCAGCTCAACCTCACCGTGGTAAACCCCACCGTCGACCCGCAGTGGGCCTTCATGACCCTCGACTGGGACGAGAAGATCCGCATGGACTGCTCCTCGCCGTCGGCCATGGCATCGCTGATCAAGCGCATGTCCGCAGGTGGTTCCGGCGGGGCCGCGTACGACGTCGCCACCGGTAACGACGCCGACGCCGACCGCCACGGCATCGTGACGCCCGACGGTGGCCTCATGAACCCGAACCATTACCTCGCCGTCGCCATCGACTACCTGTACCGGAACCGCAGCGGCTGGAACCCGGAGTCCGTGGTGGGCAAGACGCTGGTTTCGTCCTCGATCATCGACCGCGTAGCCGCGGGCCTTGGCCGGAAGCTCGTTGAGGTGCCCGTGGGCTTCAAGTGGTTCGTGCCCGGCCTGCTCTCCGGCGAAGGTGCTTTCGGTGGCGAGGAGTCAGCCGGTGCCTCGTTCAACAAGCTCGACGGCAGCGTCTGGACAACTGACAAGGACGGCATCCTGCTGGCCCTCCTTGCTTCGGAGATCACGGCTGTCACGGGATCTTCTCCCTCGCAGCTGTACAAGGGGCTGACGGACCAGTTCGGGGCACCGGTGTACGCCCGCATCGACGCCGCCGCCACGCGCGAGCAGAAGTCCAAGCTGGGCAAGCTCTCTGCAGCGGATGTCACCGCCACTTCCCTTGCCGGCGAGGAAATCACCGCCAAGCTCACCGAGGCTCCCGGCAACGGTGCGTCCATTGGCGGGCTCAAGGTTGTCACCGAGAACGCCTGGTTCGCGGCACGCCCCTCAGGCACCGAGGACGTCTACAAGATCTACGCCGAGTCCTTCAAGGGCGCGGACCACCTGGCACAGGTCCAGCAGGAGGCCAAGGCCCTGGTGGACGGCGTCATCGCCTAACCGCGCGGGATGTGATCGAGCGTTCCCGTTCAAACCCCGGGACGTGAGAGAGCGTGCAACACCCCCCACGCTCTCTCACATCCCAACCGCTTAAACCACAACGCTCCTGCACTCAAGTGCAGGAGCGTTGTGAGGATTGCGAGGGTCAGACCGTGCGGACAACGTCCTCGTAAGCGAACTTCGGCTTGGCTTCGCCCCAGGCGTCCGGGCCGGGCTGGCCGATGTTGACGATGAGGAAGCTCTTCTGGTCCCCGTTCGGGAAGAACTCGGCGTCGATGGCGGCGAAGTCGGCGCCGGTCATCGGGCCGGCAGCGAATCCGAGGGAGCGCACGGCCAGGATGAAGTAGCCGGCCTGCAGGTGGGCGTTGTTGTTGCCCGTAGCAGCGGCGAGTTCGGCGTTCTCGTCATACATGGCCTTGGGGGCGCCGTAGGCGGGGAGGAACTTGTTCCACTGGCCCTGCCAGTCGGTGTCGTAAGAGAGGATGGCGACCAGCGGAGCGGAGGCGGTCTTGGCCTGGTTGCCGCGGGACAGGTGGTCGACCAGCTTGGCGCGGGCCTCGTCCGAGCGGACGTAGGTCACGCGGAGGGGCTGGGAGTTGAAGGCGGTGGGGCCGAACTTCGTGAGTTCGTAGATGGCCCGTGCCTGCTCTTCGGTGACCTCACCGGAGAAGCTGTTGGCGGTACGGGCTTCGGCAAAAATGGCGTCGACTGCTGCGGCGTCAATGACTGCTTCTTCGTGGGCGATCGTCATTCGTGAACCTTTCGCTGGGCCCTGACACTGAGCCGGCCGGGCACTTCTGCTTTCCATGGTTGCAACTTCAACTTCCGCTGTCCTCTTCCCATGACGGTGCGTGACATTGGGCACAGCGGGAAAGTCGGTACCATCGTGCCTGTGGGCTGCCGCGGAACTGTGCGGACGCCGCAGCCGTGGGAATGACGACACCAGAAGGGGCCTGATGCCTACCTTTCCCCTAGCGGCCCCTCGACGGGCGCTGATGGTTGTCATCCTGATGCTCTTGGCGTTCCTCCTTCCGTCCACGCATGCCTGGGGCTCGGTGGGGCAGCAGGACGACGATCCCGACAAGCGGTACTTCGGCGCATTGCTGGACTGGAACAAGGACTCAGCTGCCGATTACGCACAGCGGTTGGGAGCCCCCGCGGCCCTCTACGGGCAGAACGTGGCCCTCCCCGAGGACGACGGCGGCCGCGAATACCTCAAGGGCTACTTCGCGCAGGTGGCCGACCAAGGCTCACATGCGCTCCTGACCGTCCGCCCGGGCATCCCCTTGCAGGACATTACCGACGACGTCGCCACCACTTTTGCGCGTCAAATTACGACGGCGGCAGCCGGCTTCAGGGGGAAGGTGTTCGTCCGTTTCGGTCCGGACATGAACACGCCCTGGGTGGGCTGGGGCCAGGAACCGGACGCCTACCGGGCCGCGTTCGGCCGGGTTGCTGTTGCCCTCCGGGGCAGCCTGGCCGATCCCGTGATGGTGTGGTCTCCGACAGCTGAGAAGGACTACCCCTTCCGGTCGGCTACTTCCACCCCGCCCAAGGGAGTTCCCCTGGGTTCGTTGGACACCAACGGCAACGGGATCTGGGACATGGACGACTCGGCTTTTGACCCGTACTACCCCGGTGATGACGTTGTGGACTGGATCGGCCTGTCGATTTACCACGACACCACAGGAGCCGGAGCCGCCAACAACACCGTCCCCGACGCCGGCGAGTTCAATGACGCCCTGCATGCCTCCAGTGGCGGCACAGGAACGGACAACTTTTATGGAAGCTATGTCCAGGCCAGGAACAAGCCGCTCCTGATTGAGACCGGCGCGTTCTACTCCCCCGGGGCCGGGGGCGCGGCCGAGATTGAAGTCAAGCAAACGTGGTGGCACCAGGTCTTCGCTTCCGTAGCTCAGCCCGAAAACGGTGCCGTCCGCGCAGTGGTCTGGAACGAAACTACCGATGCCCGCGATCAGAGCAAGGTTTCCATCGACTGGCGTGCCACCACGCAACCATCCCTGGCTTCTCCCTTCAGGTCTTCCCTGGACACCTCGGGCCTGGCAGTGGGTCCTGTCACCGAAAAGGGCTTGAAGGACGTTCCGGGCCTTGAGGCACCACAAGCGAAGTCCGGAACAACTCTCCGGGGGTGGGCTGCATGGGCGACTGCAGGGTCTGTCCTGGTGGCAGTGGCCGCGTTATGGCTTCTCTCCTCGAGGGCTGCGCCGAACAGGTGGTCCTACACCGGGTCCGGAAAGCGTGACGCCCGGATCGACATGCTTCGTGGTTTGGCCATCGTCTTTGTGGTGGTGAATCACGTGGGCATCAACTCTGTCTTCCAGTTGCTGAGCCAGGAGACCATTGGCGTCGTCTCCGGGGCGGAGCTCTTCGTCATGCTTTCAGGAGCGGTGCTGGGCATGGTCTACGGGCCACGCATCGCCACGGAACTGGGAGATGTGGTGGACGGGACCACCAAGCGCGCTTCGAAACTGTACTTCACCGCGTTGGCGGTCGTCCTGATCGTGTATGTCTTGAGTCTGCTCCCCTTCATCAACGCGGCGGCAGTGACCACTTTCACGGATCAAGGAACGGGTGCTGCAGGGCATTCAGCGGCCGGTACGACCTACGACCTGTATGCCGGGATGGAGGGCTTGCTGCAATTCCCGGTTCCACAGGGCTTGATTCCCGCCCTGCTGTTGTTGCAGGTTGGCCCGTGGCAGTTCAACATCATGGGCCTGTACGTGGTTTTGTTATTGATCAGTCCTTTGATCCTGGTGGCTCTCTCCCGGGGACTGACGTGGCTGGTGCTCACCATCAGCGCGGCCCTGTACATCGCCGGGTCGGTCTTCCGGTTCCGGCTGCTCCCCTCGCAGTTCGAGGATTCCTTTCCCCTGCTTGTGTGGCAGGTCCTGTTTGTCCTCGGCATGACGGCAGGCTTCCACCGCCAACGGATCATCGATTGGTTCGCGCACCCGCGTCAGCGGATTCTTCTTGGGGTGTGCATCTTCTTGGCTGCTGCATGCGCGATCTTCTCCTGGAGCGGCCCCTACCTGACCAACCAGCTCGACGTGCGGCTCGCGCTCATCCCCGACGCCACCTTCAGGTACCTCTACGACACCCACTTCAGCCGCACTTATCTCGGCATAGGACGCGTGTTGAACGTCATTCTCATCACCATCGCCCTCTATGCGCTGCTGAGTGCATTCTGGAAGCCGCTCTCACGCGCTGTGGGCTGGTTTTTCGTGCCACTCGGGCAAGCCACGCTGTATGTGTTCATCATGCATGTTTTCTTCATCGTGGCCATCGCCAACATCCCGGCCCTCCGGGATGGCAACCTCTGGCTGAACACCGCTGTCTACGTCGCACTGCTCGCGATTCTCTGGGTGATGGTGAAAACGAAGTTCCTCTTCAGGCTGGTTCCGAGGTAGCGCAGTCTGCGCGCGGCGATTGTGTCTGGTTTGGCGGTAATGTTGCACCGAATCCCATTACTCTTCTGAGGAAGGCCCCGCCATGAGCATGCTCGGCACCAAATGGAAGCTCCACGGCAACGGCAAGTCCATCCGCCCAGGCCACGTGGTGGCCCCTGATGAGCGGCTTGCCTGGCCACTGACCATCGGCATCGGCATGCAGCACGTTGTGGCGATGTTCGGCGCGACGTTCCTTGTCCCCATCATCACGGGCATGCCGCCGGCCACCACCCTGTTCTTCTCCGGCATCGGCACGCTGCTGTTCCTGGTCATCACCAAGGGCCGCGTACCCAGCTACCTGGGATCGAGCTTCGCCTTCATCGCACCGATCATGGCGTCCCAGCAGCAGTACGGCGTTGCCGGCGCCTTGGGCGGCGTGGTGCTTGCCGGCGTCGTACTGGCGCTTATAGGTGCGATCGTCCAGAAGTTCGGCGCCGAATGGATCAACCGGCTGATGCCGCCGATCGTTACCGGCGCGATCGTCGCGCTGATCGGCTTGAACCTGGCGCCGGCGGCGAAGAACAACTTCGACGCCGCCCCCGTCACCGCACTCATCACTTTGGTCACGATCATCCTGGTATCCGTCCTGTTCCGCGGAATCCTGGGGCGCCTCAGCATTCTGGTGGGCGTTGTGGTGGGGTACCTCGTTGCGATGATCCGCGGCGAGGTTTCCTACGAAAAGATGGACGCCGCGGCCTGGGTTGGCCTGCCCACTTTCCAGACGCCTGAGTTCCACCTCGGCGTCGTAGGCCTGTTCGTTCCGGTGGTGCTGGTGCTGGTGGCTGAGAACGTCGGGCACGTGAAGTCGGTAGCCGCGATGACCGGCCAAAACCTCGACGGCGTCTCCGGCCGCGCGCTGATGGCCGACGGCGCCGCGACGGTACTTGCCGGGCTCGGCGGCGGTTCCGGTACCACCACTTACGCGGAAAACATCGGTGTCATGGCTGCCACCAAGGTCTATTCGACGGCGGCCTACTGGGTGGCCGGTATCTTCGCCATCCTACTGAGCTTCTCGCCGAAGTTCGGCGAACTGATCGCGACCGTCCCGCCCGGTGTGCTGGGAGGCGCGGCCACGATGCTGTACGGCATGATCGGTGTCCTCGGCGTGAAGATCTGGGTCCAGAACAAGGTCAACTTCTCCAACCCCATCAACCTGACCACGGCTGCTGTTGCCTTGATCATCGGCATCGCGGACTACACATGGACCATTGGCGAGCTGAAGTTCACGGGTATCGCCCTGGGGTCAGCCGCCGCCCTGGTGATCTACCACGGCATGAAGGGCCTGGCCCGTTGGCGCGGAACAGTTGCCGAGCCGGAGACCGAGACGGCGGGGCTGCCGCCTGCGGTGAAGTCGGCGATGAATGCTGCGGCGAAGCGGGGCGGGAAGAAGAAGTAGGGGCAGGCGGCGCAACTATCCCCAGGATTGTTCAGACATGTGCCTGAAAGCGACCTCAAGGATCCTCAGGTGTCTCGGCCTGGAGAGCGCGAAGAGGACGACTTCGGCTACGTCATCGGGGGTCATCATGTTCTCCAGCTCCGGCATTCCTGGCCGCCTAAGGCCTCGTCCCATGCCAAAGTTGCTCGCTACTCCTCCCGGGCAAATGTTGGTGCAACGGATACCGCTGGTTCTGAGCTCGTGGTCCAGTGAACGCGTGAATCCGACCTGGGCGAACTTTGTGGCAACGTAGACGGATTCGTCGGGCAGACCGCGACGGCCTGCCTCCGATGCTACGGTGACGATGTCCCCTGCGCCCCGCTCTTTAAGGTACGGAAGGGCAGCGCCCACCGTGTTGAAGAGACCGGTCACGTTGACGTCTGTCATTTCCTCCACGTCGCTGTCCAAGGTCTCGCTAAAGGGTGCCCAGGAACCCACGCCGGCGTTGCCTATGACGATGTCAATACCGCCAAAGTGCTCCGCCGTTCTCTCTGCGGCAAACTTCATGGCTCGGCGGTCCCGGACATCGGCTGCCACAGCCAGGCTGTTGGGAAGTACGGGTCCCAGTCCTGAACGCGAAACCATCGAGACTGCGACTCCCGCTCTGGACAGGGCTTCAGCGATGGCCGCACCAATCCCGCCGCTGGCTCCTGTGATGAAGGCCGTCTTGCCCGATAGCTGGTGGGCATTGGTCTGTGGTTCGGCTGGGGCTTGTGGCGGCGCACCGCACGAGGAACCCGTTGTTTCATAGCGCATGAATGCTCCATTCCGCCGTGTGGGCCTTCCCCGGGGACAACACCACAAGATCTTCGCCTGAGTTGAACGCGTTTGGTGGGCAGGTCATCGGCTCCACTGCCAAACCGATCCGGTGCCGTTCCGGAATGACATGGTCCGCGGTGTGAACCTGGACCCATGGGCAGGACTTTCCCCACGTCATCCCAACTCCGGTGCCGGCCGGATCCCAAACCCTTATCCGACGGCCTCCATCAGCAGTGGCAATGAGATCAGTAAACGCGTGGTCTATTGCCGTCCTTCCCAAGGGCCGGGGTTGGCGGTAATCGAATGCCGTGCCGTCAACTGACATGCGCTGGAGCGGGATGAGCCGGTCCGGTGTGACGTCGAGAAACGTTGCCGCACCCAACTCCAAGTGCCAGTCGTCCAGGGGTGAGCTTCCGGCAACCAGGTACGGGTGCGGGCAAGTCCCGTAGGGTGCCGGGTTTTCGCCGGTGTTGATGGCAGTAACGACCGTATGTAACCCAGCCTGGTCCGCGGTATAGGCAACATCGAGTACCAACTCGAAGGGATATCCCTCGCTCTTAGCCAAGATGCACCGCAGCCGGATGCTCCTCTCGTCATGGTGGTAGACGGACCATGGAACGTGTGACACCAGACCATGCAGTGCTGCCGCCCTGGAGGGTTCGTTGATTGGCACTGTCCGTTTAACGCCATCGAAGCTGTAACGTCCATCAGGAATGCGGTTGGGCCAAGGGGCAACAATGGCACCTCGGTAATCAGGCATCGGCTCTCCGGAAGCGAAGGGAACGATCAGGTCACGGCCCTCGTGGGTGAGCCTGCGAACGGCAGCCCCCTCCGGCACGATGACGGCACTGTACCCCCCTGATGAAATTCCGTAATCGGGATGCGAGCTCATAGGACAGCGGCCCGACGCGTGGAGACGACGCCGAGTAAGCGATTTACGACTCGTGCAGTTTCCAGCCGCGCTGGAGCAAGGTATCGGCGGGGATCCACTACATCCGTCCCGGTCAGGGCGGACCGGACTCCGCCCGTAAAGGCGATGTTCAGAATGGTGCCCAGGTTGATCTTCACCATCCCTGACTCCACTGCCACGGCCAGCTCATCCTCCGGCACCCCCGAGGAGCCGTGCAGCACCAACGGCACCGCCACTTCTGCCTTGATGCGAGCTATAAGTTCGTGGTCCAGCCGCGCTGTCCGCGCCGTCATGGCATGGGAACTGCCGACAGCGACGGCGAGTGAATCAACGCCGGTCGCTGCGGCGAAGCTGGCTGCCTCGGCGGGATCAGTGCGTACCCCCGGCGCGTGGGCGCCCTCTTTTCCGCCGATTTCTCCGAGCTCTGCTTCGACATGCCATCCGCGGGCCTGGGCCCAACGGGCGGCCTTGCGTGTGGCTGCAACGTTGTCCTCGTACCCCAGCCGGGAGGCGTCCACCATGACGGACGTGATTGGACCCGAGGCCGCCTGCGTGAGGATCTCCTGATCTTCAACGTGATCCAGGTGCAGGGAAACCCGTCCAGTGGAGGACTCTGCCAGTGCCGCAAGTCCACTGAGCAGTGGCGTAAGCCGGCCGCCATGGAACTTGATGCAGTTCTCGCTGATCTGCATCACCGCCGGTAAGCCGGTATCTTCGACGGCCTCAATGATGGCTTCCCCGTGCTCAAGGCTGATGACGTTGAAGGCCGCAAGGCCAACGCCCTTTTCGACCGCATCGCTCATGAGCTCACCAGTGTGTGCCAGGGCCAAATTGACCTCCCGTTGCTTTTGGTTGGAACTATCCACGTCTTGAATCAAGGACTTTGAATGTGAGCTTGACAACATCCCCAATGAAAAACAACAATATCCAATAACTTCCAATCAACCAATAGTCAGGACGCAAAGGTGCTTCTCGTAGGACTCGACATCGGAACGACGGCGGTCAAGGCCGTCGTCTACGACGAGGACGGCGCTGCCCTCGCCGAGGGACGGTCCGCGACCCCTTGGTCCGTCTCGGACGAAGGGACCCAGCTGGAAGCTCCCGAGCTTCTCGAGGCTGCGGCCTCGGCGCTGACCAGCGCACTGTCCGCAGCGCCGAGCGGTGCAGCCGCATCCATTGGCATCACCAGCATGGGCGAATCCGGCGTGCTGATCGGCCGGGACGGCAAAGCTTTGGGACCGGTTATCGCCTGGCATGACCGGCGGGATCTTGCCGAACTGGAAAGCCTGCGCACGGCAATCGAGGAGGACCTATTTGCCGCCCGTACCGGCCTGCCCCTGCGCGAGCAATGGTCCCTGACCAAGCACCGCTGGCTCTTGGCCCACGTACCGGAGACCCGGAAGGCGATGCTGCGCCTCAACATCGCGGAGTGGATGGCCTTCGCACTGGGAGGAGCTCCCGTTTCCGAGCTCTCGCTCGCGTCCCGTACAGGCTGGATGGATCTCACTACCCGCAACTGGTGGAGCGAAACCCTCGAATGGACAGGGGCCGCTCAGGCGCTGATGCCCGAACTTGCGACGGCAGGGACCAACCTCGGTACAGTGAGCGCCGGAGCGGGCATAAGCCGCCTCACCGGAGCAGCAATCACAGTGGCGGGTCATGACCACCAGGCAGCTGTCGTTGGAGCGGGGGCCCACCTTCCCGGTGACGTCCTTGACTCCTGCGGAACCGCCGAAGCCCTGGTACGGATCGTCGACCCGGCCGTTTCCGAATCAGCGCTGCTGGAGCTGACATCCACCGGAATTACTGCGGGGTGGTCCGTCCTCGATCAGAAGTGGACACTCCTGGGCGGAACCCAGGCCGGGCTGGTCCTCCGGAACGCATTGAAGATGCTTGGCCTCGACACCACGGACATCGCCCGGCTTGACGCTGAGGCCTCCCATAGCGCCAGTGCCCTGTACGCCACGATCCATGCCGGGCAGGAACTCGTGTTCCACGGCTCCACGAATTCAAGCAGCCAGGCAGACATTTGGCACGCAGCCCTGGACGCCGTGACCCAACAGGCCCTGGATGTCCACTCCCGGATGACCCAGGCTGCCGGTACCCACTCCCGGATGGTGGTCACGGGCGGCTGGTCGCTCAGCAAGGGCCTCTTGGAGAACAAGGAAAGGGTGTTCGGCCCGCTGACCGTGTCTCCGGCCAAAGAAGCCGGGGCACGGGGGGCTGCCCTTTTTGGAGGCCTCGCTGCCGGCATCTACAGATCGGTTGAGGAGTTTCCGTTGGGCACAAGCCAGCGCGCCCATACCACCCATCGAGCAGAAGGGGCCCTGCTGTGAACCACGTCCCGGACCGCAATCAGGCCCGTTCTGATTCCCGCGTCCCTTTCCCGGAGCAGCGACGCGGGCTCATTCTTGAGCGTCTCCGCACAGAAGGCCGCGCCGATGCGGCCGCCATCTCAGAGGAACTCGGCGTCACCGGCGAAACCTTGCGCAAGGACCTAATGGCCCTGGAGCAACTGGGCCTCTTGCGCCGGGTTCATGGCGGAGCCGTCCCGGTGGGACGACTGACCTACGAGCCGGCGGTATCGACGCGGACCGGCTTCCGTGACGAAAAGACCCGCATCGCCAAGGCAGCACTGCGCCACCTGCCCAGCGGAGGTTCGCTGCTGCTCGACGCCGGATCAACAACAGCCAGGCTGGCCGCCATGTTCCCGTATGACAAGGAGTTGACCGTGTATACGAACACGCTGAGTATTGCCACCAGCCTTCTGGACAGACCGTTGCTCACGGTTCACACGCTCGGTGGCCGGGTCCGGCCGCTCACGGAGGCCGAGGTGGATGACTGGGCATCGCGGTCGCTTGCTGAAATAAACGTCGATGTTGCCTTCCTCGGAGCGAACGCCATTTCAGTAGACAGGGGCCTCACAACCCCCGATCCCGCCGAAGCCGCGGTAAAAAGGCTCATGCTGCAAAGCGCCAGGCGACGCGTCCTCCTGGCCGATCACAGCAAATTCGGGTGCGTGAGCAACTGCAAACACGCAGACCTGGCTGACATTGACCTCATCATCACCGACTCGGACCTTGACGACCGGGAGCTCAAGGCCATCCAGGCTGCAGGGGTGGAGGTGGAACTGGCATGATCGTGACCGTTTCACCGAATCCGAGCCTTGACCGGACCATGTCAATTGACCGGCTGGACCACGGAGATGTTGTCCGCAGTCCCCGGAGTTACAACGAACCCAGCGGCAAAGGGGTCAACGTCGCCGTCGCGCTGCATGCGAACGCCATCGACGTCGTCACTGTCCTGCCCGCTGGCGGCTTTACCGGGGTGCAGGTCACCGGCATGCTCTCGGAGCTGGGTGTCCCCCACATCGCGGTGCCGATCGCGGAAGAGATCCGAAGCAATGTCAGCTTGGTGGAACCTGACGCGACCGTCACCAAGATTAACGAGGTAGGCCCCACCTTGGACGCCGCGGAGGCCACGTCCCTTGTCGAAAAAGCCCTGGAGCAGATCAAGGCTCATGACTGGCTCGTCCTTTGCGGGACGCTGCCGGAGGGCGCGGTGGAAAGTTTGTACATCGACCTCGTGAAGGGGGGCCACGGACGGACCGCCCGGGTGGCCGTCGACACTTCGGGAGAACCCCTGCGGAGCGTCCTTCCGCATGGGCCTGACCTGGTCAAACCCAATGCCGGCGAGCTCGCGGAACTCACTGGACGTGCGTTGGAGACCTTGGGTGACGTCGTGGACGCCGCCCAGGAAATTCGACAACTGGGAGCCCGGGCCGTTCTGGCCAGCCTCGGATCAGACGGAGCGATCCTCCTCGACGATTCCGGATGCCTTTTCGGCCAGGCACGGGTTGACCGCGTCGTCAGCACCGTCGGTGCTGGGGATGCACTGCTTGCCGGCTTCCTTGCCGGCGGCGCAAACGGACGCCAAGCCCTTCACGAGGGATTGGCCTGGGCGGCGGACGCCGTCCAAAACGAGGGCACTCTGTACCGCGGCTGCAGGCCGCAGATAAGAGTGGACATCAGCGACGATCTCGACCGGAACCGAGCCCTCCAGGAACCCTGCACCGCAGCAGGCCTTCCGGCGGGGAGCATGGCCTAAGCCTCTCCTCACCCCGTCACACACCTGAGCCTCGCGCTCCGAGGCCCATGCCTGGCTACACCCAACCCATTTTCAAAGGAGAACCATGATTACCAAGCGAACAGCGCGGCTCGCACTTGTCTCATCTCTCTCTGCTGCAACCCTGATCGGCCTCACGGCCTGCGGAGGCTCGGCTCCGGCCAGCTCGTCCTCCGATGAGAAGGGCCTGATCGGGATTTCCATGCGGTTTATCGCCGGAAACTCCTGGTTGAGCACCATGTCCGACGGCGCCGTGAAGTCCGGAACCGCCAAGGGCTGGACCATGGAAGCCGTCGACGCCCAAGGCAGCGCCCAAACCCAGATCCAGCAGATGAGGACCTTCATCAACAAAGGTGCCAAGGCGATCATCATCGAACCGGTAGGCGACCGCAACGTTGCCAGCGGCATTGAAGCGGCAAAGGCCGCCGGCGTCCCCGTAATCGTGGTCAACGACCGCGTCTCGGAGGAACTCGCCAAGAAAGTGGCCTGCAACGTACACGACGACGGCGAAGCGACCGCCGAGTTGGTAGGCGAGAAGGCCGCGGCGGCCGCCGTCGCCAAGAAGGGTGAAAACTCCTCCGTCAACCTCTACATCCAAGCCCTGTTCCCGCAGGAGCTCGTTACAGAAAGCCGCGAAAACGGCTTCATGGCCGGCTGGAACAAGTACATGGAGCAGCACCCGACGGTGAAAACCAAGCGAATCCCCAACAACTACGGGGAAGCGCTGCCGGACAAAACACTGACTGCGATGCGAAACGTGCTGTCAGGAAACCCCGACATCGATGTGGTGTTCAACCAGACCGACGTCGTGATGCCGGCCGTGATCGAAGCTCTCAAGGGCGCAGGCCGCATGGACCAGAGCGGCAAAACCGACGTCATCCTCGCCGGGTTTGACGGTGGAATGGACGTTATCAAGTCGATGGCAAAGGATCCCGCCTCCCCCGTGGTCGCAGACGGCCTGAACCAACCCGCGCTCCAGGCCGCCTACGCCGTGGACGAGGCGATCGCCGCCGTGACCGGCGCCCCTACCGGCAAGTGTGAGGGCTCCCCCGCTACCCGGATTCTGCCAGCCTTGGCCGTCACCCCCGAGAACGCCGGGCAGTACATCAGCGACGACCTCGCCTTCGCCGGCGCCGAATAGGCAGGACCCAATCATGACTGCACCCGCTGGGCCCAAGTTGCGCCCACTGATCGCCGTATCGGGAGTGTCCAAGGCCTACCCGGGAACCCAGGCCCTGGCCGGCGTGGACCTCGAAGTCATGCCTGGAGAAATCCACGGCATCGCCGGACAGAACGGCGCCGGGAAATCCACCCTCGTGCGGATCCTCTCGGGGGTCGAGAAGCCTGATTCCGGCCGTGTCCTGATTGACGGGGAGGCCGTCACGCTGGATAACCCGCAGGCGGCCCAGCGGGCGCGGATCATGACCGTCCACCAGGAACTCAGCCTCGTCCCCCACCTCTCCGTCGCGGAAAACATCTACGTCGGAGAACTGCCCCGCACCACCGTCGGCACAATCCACTGGTCCAAGGTGCGCAACCAGGCCCGGGAACAGCTGCTGCGTCTCGGGTTCGACATCGACGTCCGGGCCACCGTGGCGTCCCTGCCGATCGCCCACCGGCAGGCCGTGGAGATCGCCAAGGCGCTTACTCGGGATGCCCGGGTCCTCATCCTCGACGAACCCACAGCCACCTTGCCCCGGCATGATGTCAACCAATTGTTCGACCTGCTGAACCAACTCAAGAAGCTGGGCCTTGCCATCATCTACATCTCACACCACTTCGAT
This sequence comes from Paenarthrobacter sp. JL.01a, assembly GCF_025452095.1. Taxonomy (NCBI): domain Bacteria; kingdom Bacillati; phylum Actinomycetota; class Actinomycetes; order Micrococcales; family Micrococcaceae; genus Paenarthrobacter; species Paenarthrobacter sp. JL.01a. Next base: position 94,962 of record NZ_CP104877.1, on the reverse strand, counting down.
GAGATGTACGCGATCTGCGACCGGATCTCCGTCTTTCGGGACGGCGAGCGCGTGGCGCTTCATGACAGCGACGAAAAACAGCATGACGCCATCCTGCAATCCATGCTCGGGGGCATCAGCCCCGAGCGGTCAGCCAAACTTCAGGTGGGACAAGGCGACCTGCCAAGGCTCGGCACCGGCCGGACCGCTAGCGAGGTAGCGCTGTCAGTCCGCGGCCTCCGAGATGGCCACGACCTGCACGGTGTGGATCTGGACCTTCACAAAGGAGAGGTGCTCGGCATAGCAGGACTGTCCGGTAACGGCCAAAGCCAGCTTGCCGCCGCCCTGTTCGGTGCTGAGAAATCCCAGCACGAGCGCTTCCTGGTCAACGGGCGCGAGCGGCGCAGACAGGATCCGGCACATTCGATCGCCCTGGGCATCGGCCTCCTCCCCGAGGAACGCAAGACGCAGGGGCTGATCCTGGGCATGTCCATCACCCGCAACATCACGATGGCCTCCCTGCCGCGATTCTCACCGGGATACTTCCTCAGCAAGAGCAAAGAACATAAAGCGGCTGTAGCCATGCGTGACGCCTTGGCGATCAAGACCGCACACGTCGGCGAAGCAGTGGGGAACCTCAGCGGCGGCAACCAGCAAAAAGTCGCACTTGCGAAATGGCTGGTCAGCGGCGTCAGCACACTGATCATCGTCGAACCCACCCGGGGCGTGGACGTCGGGGCAAAACTCGAAATCTACGAACTCATCCGTACGTTCTCCGACCAGGGCGGCAGCATCATCCTGATCACGTCCGAAATCGACGAGGCATTGATGTGCGACCGGGTGCTCATCCTCAGTCGGGGCCGGACCGTCGGCACCGTAAGCCGCAGCGACATCGAGCAGCGCGGGGAGGCCGCGATCCTCGACCGCTTCAACTGACCTTCCCCAAACCAAACAATGGAGTTCAAACCCGTGGCTACCAATACCACTCCCCCGCCGACAGCACGGAAGCCATTCCGGAGTCTGCCGGGCGCCGTTACCTCGCTCCGCACCTTCGTCTCTTCGCTCGGCTCAAAGGGATACCTGCCGGCCGTGGGCGCCATCGTCCTTCTGGTCGGTAGCGCCCTCTCCCAGCACTTCATGACCTCACGGAACCTCATATCGGTCCTGATCACCGCATCTGTGGTGTCCATCCTTGCCGTCGGGCAGTACCTCGTCATTGTCACCGGTGGCATCGACCTCTCGGTAGGCGCTGTTGCCGCAGTATCATCGGTGATCGTCGGGCTGGCCCTTCAACAGGGCACACCTTGGCCAGTCGCCCTCCTCCTGGCGCTCCTCACTGCCGGCCTGATCGGAATATTCAATGGCCTCATGATCGTCTACGGCGGCATCACGCCATTCATCGTGACGCTTGCCATGATGAGCATCGCCCGGGGCGTGGCCTACATGCTCCAGACGGGCAGGCAGGTAGCCATCGAAGACCAAGGTTTTCTAGCCGCCTTCACCGCCAACCTCGGCCCGATGCCCGCACCGGTCATGATCGCCCTTCTTGTGACCATCGTCTTCGCGGTGGTCATGGCCCAGACACGCTTCGGTCGAAGGCTGTTCGCCTTGGGTGGGAACGCAGAAGCGGCCCGGCTGTCCGGGCTTCCCATCAAGCGGGACATCATCGGCGCCTACTGCCTGTCCTCCCTTCTGGCCGGTCTGGGCGGCGTGATGATCGCCGCACAGCTCACCGAGGGAAGCGCCATCATCGGTGAGGGCTACGAGCTCAACGCAATTGCCGCCGTCGTAGTTGGCGGGGCCTCGCTCTTTGGCGGGACCGGCGACCCCATCAGCGCCGTCCTGGGAGGCCTGATCATCGCGGTGATCCTGAACATCATGGACCTGCTGGGCATCCAGGCCCAGCCCCAACTGATTGTCAAGGGCGCTGTAATCCTCCTGGCGGTCCTGTTTACCAGTGGGGTGGGTAACAAATTGCCCGGAGCCTTACGAAAAGTTCTCTTCCAGCAGCGCTACACAGGCCTGCCCGCACACGAAGCAACGCCGGCCGGCGCTGAAACCGCAAACCAGAAGGAGGACGCGAATGCCCGCCACTAACGAAGCCACGAAAGTGCGCTGGGTTTTCCTCACGGAAACTGAAGCCGAAACCGTTGACGCGGTCTGCGCACGCATCTTTCCCAGCGGGGACGGAAAGCCCGGCGCCAGGGAAACCAAAGTCATCACCTACATAGACAGGACCGTAGCTGACGAGGACGAAGCCCTTCGCCGTTGCTACCGCGACGGAGTCGAAGCCCTGAATGTCCTCACGTTGGACCTCTATGGGCAACGGTTCGCGGAGCTATCGGACGAACGCAAGGACGACGTGCTGGAACGCATCGAGGCGAACACAGCGAATGAATCCACGGCGGCCCCGCAGGATTCCCCGGACGAGGGCCTCTTGTCCACTTTCTTTGCGCTCGTCTGGGAGCACACCATCCAGGGCATGTTCTGCGATCCCCAATACGGCGGAAACCATGAGGCCCTGGGATGGCAATTGGTCGGCTTCCCGGGAGCCCAGTGGGGCTACGACGCCGAGCAAATGCGGCCCGGTTTCGACTCCAAGACCATCCCCATCAAGACCCTTGAAGATCTACGCAGAGAGTTGAGGCGCGCAGATGACTGAGACTGCAGAGGCCATCGTCGTCGGGCTGGGAGCATCCGGCGGGATTATCGCCGAACAGTTGACCAAGGCCGGGATCCGGGTGCTGGCCCTCGACAAAGGTCCCGTGCACACAACCGAGGAATTCACCTTCAAGCAGGATGAAGTCAAGTACTACTCGCGCGGCTCCCTTGTCCCGCAACTGGCAACCGACCCCGTCACTTGGCGGCCGGACGAGAAGTCCACGGCACGCCTGCTCCCCTGGGCTGCAGGGGTACGGGGTAACAGCGAACCACTCCACTTGCCGCCTTCCATAGGTCCGGGCGGCGGAACCCTGCACTGGGGCGGCGCCTCCTGGCGCCACCGGGATGCGGACTTCCGGATGAAATCCCTGATCGAGGAACGGTTTGGACCAGATGCCCTCGATGAGGACTCCACCATGGTGGACTGGCCGATCGGCTACGAGGACCTCGAACCCTACTACGACCGCGTGGAGTGGGAACTTGGAGTCTCGGGCCGGGCAGGCAACGTCAAGGGTGCGCCGGACCCGGAAGGCAACCCCTACGAATCCCCCCGTGAGCGGGGCTTCCCAATGCCCCCGCTGCGCACTGCGCCGGCCGACGACCGGTTCAAGGCGGCCTGCCAGCGCCTCGGGTACCGCCCCTTCCAGCAGCCGGCGGCCGTAGCATCCACCGACTACAAGTCGCTCAAGGGCTGCGAGTACTGCGGTTTCTGCCACGGCTTCCTGTGCCACGTCAACGCCAAGCAGTCGAGCCGCATCACGTCAGTCGAGGCCGCGCTGCAGACAGGCAACCTGGAAATCCGCTCCAACTCGCGGGCCTTCAGGCTGGACCGTGACCCCTCCGGCCGCCGGATTACCGGAGTTTCCTACTTCGATGCCGAGGGCAACGTCCACCAAGTGCGATCCAATCTGGTGGTAGTGGCGTGCTACGCCCTGGAAAACAGCCGCCTGCTGCTCGCCTCCGGCATCAACGCCAACGGACAAGTGGGCCGGAACTTCATGACGCACAGTTTCGGCTGGTGCAGTGTGGTCCTGCCGGAGTTCAGCAACCCCTTCATGGCACCCTTGGTTGCCGCCAGTGTCGTGGACGACCTGAACTGCGACGGAGTGCCTGACAACGATGAAGGTGTGCTGTGGGGATCGGTTCTCACCAGCATTCCCGGGGACCTCCAACCCATTGAGGCTGCCCACAACCTTCCGCCCGGCATGCGCCGCTGGGGCCAGGGATTCAAGGATTGGTTCTCCGAGAACTACCGCCGCCTCATGGGCATCCACAACCAAGTACCCAGCTTCCCGTCCAAGAAGTACTACTGCGACCTTGATCCGGTAGTGAAGGACAAGTTCGGCCAGCCGGCCCTGCGTATTACGCATGACTGGTCCGAGCACGATCTGGCCTCCTTGAGGTACTTCGAGAAGGTCAAGCGTGCCATTGCCGACGAAATGGGCGCCACGCAGTTCTGGTCGGAACCAACACCCCCGGCCTACCACCTGTCCACCCACGAAGTGGGAACACATCGGATGGGCGAGAATCCCGCGGATTCCGTCGTCGACATTTTCGGTGAATCCCACGAATGCAAGGGTCTGTACGTCGTGGGAGGCGGCCAGTTCCCCACCCTGTCCGGATACAACCCGACCCAGACCCTCCAGGCCCTGGCCTATCTCAGCGCCGATCACATCCTCGAGAAAGTCTGACCCGGCCGTACCGGCATCTCTGACCACCCGAAAGACCACCGATAGAACACCCGCTGCCTGATCCCCAGGCGGCGCCGCGAAAAAGAAAGAGAAACAACAAATGGTTGACCCGTATGCCGTCGTGGCATTGTCCAACACCGTACACACCATCAAGAAGCGCGAAGACGCCATCGAAAACACCAAGCGGATCTGTGACTTCATGGACCCGGCCGTTATGGTGGCGGCAACCGATGGTGCGCCCGTGAAGCTCGTTGTCCTGCCGGAGATGGCCATCCAGGGCATGCTTCCGGACTTCAAAGCAGGCAACCGCGAGGCCCACGAAGCTTTCGCCATGACCATCCCGGGCCCGGAAACAGAGATCCTCGGGCAGAAGGCCCGCCAGCTCAACACCTACATCGCCGCGGAACTCTACTTGGTCCGCGACGACGACTTCCCCGGCCACCTCTTCAACGTAGCCTTCATCATCGACCCCAACGGCGACGTCATCTACAAGCGTTACAAGTCCACGTCCGACGCTTACGAAGGCGGCGCCTTGGGCACCACCAACCCGCACGACATCTGGGATGAATTCATTCAGAAGCGCGGCAACGGCAGCCTTCTGGATGCGTTCTTCCCGGTCGCCAAGACCGAAATCGGCAACATCGGCTACATCATCTGCCACGAGGGCGCCTACCCGGAGACCTCACGTGGCCTTGCGATGAACGGAGCCGAACTCATCATCCGCGGCACGCTCATCGAACCGCAGGTCGGAATGGGTATGTGGGAGCTGCAGAACCGCGCCCACGCCATGTTCAACCAGGCCGTGGTGATCGCCCCGAACCTTGGACCACAGCGCAACGACGATGGCAGCCTCTTCGACCTCTTCGGCGGGCAGTCGATGATTGTTGACCACAAGGGCCGGGTGCTGGTGAAGAACGAAGGCGTCAGCGGCGGTGACTCCTTCGTGAGCACCGTAGTCGACCTGGAGGCGCTGCGACGCTCCCGGGCCGCCAATGGCGTCACCAACTGGTTCAAGGATCTGCGCACCGAGATGTACGCCGGGATTTACGAACAGCCGATTTACCAGAAGAACCAATACCTCAACGAGCTTCCGGCCGAAGGCTGGCTTGCCCGCGAGGCCAAGCGCCGTGGCATGAACATTCAGAACCTCATGGACCGCGGGCTCCTCACCGCGCCATCGAGCAACTAGCCACAACTCCCTGCAGAGGGAGAACACTGCGGGCGTCCGGCCCAGGCCGGACGCCCGCTACTCCAACACGAAGACTTATAGTTCGAAAGGTAGACGCATGTACGCCGCCCTCCTCCGGGTCCCCGGCCCCATCGAGAACCATCCGCTGGAGTACAGCGAGGTCCCCGAACCCGTTCCGGGACCCGGGGAAGTTGCGATCAGTGTGCTCGAATGCGGGGTCTGCCGGTCCAACCTGCACATGATCGAAGGCGAATGGTTGCCGGGCACGCCCGCCGCGCTGCCCATCATCCCCGGCCACGAAGTCATCGGCCGGGTGAAGGCCCTGGGTCCCGGCGTGTCCAACCTCGCGGTGGGCGACCGGATCGGCGTCCAGCCCATCTGGTCTACCTGCGGCAGCTGTGAACACTGCTTCGGTGGCCATGAACAGCGTTGTCGACGGCGCCAAATCACCGGAGAGACACGCGACGGAGGATACGCCGAAGTCATGCTGGCCAAGGCCAACTTCGCGTGCAAGATCCCCGATTCTCTTTCCGATACCGAAGCAGCGCCATTACTGTGCCCTGGCATCACGGCCTACGGCGCCTTGAAAAAGGCACGTTTGCGTCCCGGCCGGAACGTGGCTGTATTCGGCATCGGCGGAGTTGGCCATCTGGCGCTGCAAATGGCTGCCATCACCGGCGCCCGCGTCAACGCCGTATCCCGCAGGCCCAAGGCCCGTGCACTCGCCGAAGAACTCGGCGCCCATGGAAGCTATGTGCCCTCCGGCAGCGAAGGAGGTTTGGTGCTTCGGGACGGATCGCAGGACGCAGCTATCGTGTTCGCGCCGTCGGACCAGGCCGTGGCCGAAGCGCTGCGTGTCATCAAACCCGGGGGCCGCGTGATCCTCGGGGTGTCCCAATCAGTGGGCGGCATGGACATCGGTGACGAGAAGACCATCGTGGGAACGGTCCTGGGAACCCGCCAGGACATGGCGGACGTACTCGACTTGGCAGTGGACGGCAAGCTCCATGCCGTCCACGAAGACTTCCCCCTCAGCGAGGCCAACCTGGTTCTGCAAAGACTGAAGAACGGCCAGTTGCAGGGGCGGGCAGTACTGGTCCCGGGGGCATGAACGCCATGACAGACCGGGCACCGCGCCGCTTCATCATCGTTGGCAGGGGCTGGCGTGCTGATTTCTACCTTCGTATTGCCCGGTGCCTTCCTCACCTCTTCACCTGCGTGGGTGCCGTCACCCGCACGGCAGAAGCCGGGATGGAGATGGAACAGCAGTGGGGCATTCCCACGTACCGCACCATTGAGCATGCAGTAGACGACCTCAACCCGGAGCTGGCCGTCACTTGCGTCCCCCGGGAGGCCAATCCGGACGTTATCCGTACGCTCGTTGGACTGAACATTCCTGTCCTTTCGGAAACACCACCCGCGGCAGATCTCCCGTCCCTGCGCGCGCTGTGGCAGGACGTCGGCGCCACCGGGTTGGTACAAGTCGCAGAGCAGCACCCATACCTTCCCGTCTTCCAGGCCGTTCGCTGCCTCCTTGACTCCGGTAAATTCGGGGAGGTCAGCTCGGCGGCAATGTCGTGGACCCACGACTACCATGCCATCGCCGTGCTGCGCTCTGTGCTGGCCCTGGGACACGGGCAGGTTCAGATTCTGGCGACGTCCCAACCCGTCCCGCTCATGAGTGGCCCGGACCGGCAGGGCAAACCGGATCGAACAAAGCTTGAGGACGTTATTGCCACGTTCGCACTCTTGAGCTCAGGCTCGAAAACAGCTTTGTACGACTTCACCGACACCCAGTGGTTCAACCCCCTGCGGGGGCGCCACTTCCAACTCCGGGGGAGTCACGCCGAACTCACGGGCAACCGGCTGACTTGGTTGAACGACGACGGCGACCCGGTCAGCGCGTCCGTCGAACGGCGCCAGTCCGGCATTGACGGAAACCTTGAAGGCGCCGATCTGGAAACCCTCAGCACAGCCGGTGAAATCCTTTACGTGAACCCCTTCCGAGGAGCCCGGCTCTCCGACGAGGAGATCGCCATAGCCACCTGTCTCAGCAACACACTCCCGGAAAACCGCCATCTGGGCTACTCCCTCGCTGACGCCTGCCAAGATCATTACCTTTCGCTCCTCATCCATGAAGCAGCTGGCTCCGGAGGGACAACCAACTCCACGTCACAGCCCTGGCATCCCAGCCATTAATGCCCCCACCGTCCATCAGCCAGGACCAACAGGCCCCTTCAAGGGCCTGGAAGCAACCAGATAACACCGATTCAAAGGAACCACACAACATGCAAAACCGCACCCTGGGACGCACCGGGCTCTCTGTCTCCTCCGTTTGCGTGGGAACAAGTGCCTTGGGCAGCCACCCCACCCAGTACGGCTATGAGGTCAGCCACGAAACAGCAGTACAGACCATCCGCAGGGTGTTCGAAGGACCGTTCAACTTCATCGACACTTCCAACGAATACGGCCACGGCGGAGACAGCGAGCGCCGGATCGGCGAAGCCATCAAGGAAGTTGGCGGCCTGCCTGAGGGCATCGTCCTCGCCACCAAGGTGGACCCGATCGTCGGCACCACCGACTTCTCAGGCGACCGGGTACGCAAGTCCGTCGAGGAAAGTCTTGAACGCCTGGGATTGGACACGCTGCAGCTTGTCTATTTTCACGATCCCGAAAAGATCTCATTCGAGGAAGGAACAGAGGCCGGTGGCCCCCTTGAAGCTCTCGTGGATTTGAAGAATCAGGGCGTTATTAAGCACTTGGGTGTCGCTGGCGGCCCCATTGACCTCGAACTGAAGTACCTGGCCACCGACGCCTTTGATGTGGTCATCAGCCACAACCGCTACACCCTTGTCGACCAAACCGCTGAACCCCTGATCCAGGACGCGGCGGCCCGTGGCGTTGCATTCGTCAATGCCGCACCATTCGGCGGCGGCATGCTGGTCAAGGGTACGGACGCAGTTCCCAACTACTGCTACCGCCCCGCCAGCCAGGCAATCGTGGAAAGGGTCCGGAAGATGGAACAGCTGTGCAAGGCATACGACGTGCCGCTGGCTGCTGCGGCGCTCCAGTTCTCCATCAGGGACTCCCGCGTGGCATCCACCATCGTAGGTATGTCCGAGCCTCGCCGGGTTGCCCAGACCGCCGATCTTGCCGAGTGGGACATTCCCGCGGAACTGTGGGAACAGTTGCTCCCCCTTGCCCACGCCGGATCCGGCGAACTGGAATAAGCCGACCTGCCGAAAGCAGTGTGAATGCCTCCGCCAAATTCCTCGGGAATCTGGCGGAGGCATTCCGGCGCCAACCGGCTGGCCCTATTCCGAATTCTTCTCGGCTAGGATTTCATGACACCGTTAGGGAGGTATCAGCAGGCCGGCTGAACCGCTCAGCAGGAGGTAACCGTGACCCCAGCCGCAGGACAAGTAAGCGGGCGCCCGGACACGCGCGCTCCCTATGCGGACCAAAGAAGAGAATTTATCCTTTCCACGCTCCGGGCCAGCGGCCGCGCGGATGCCGCTGACATCGCTCTCGAACTTGGTGTAACGAACGAAACCGTCCGCAAGGACCTTGTGGCGCTCGAGCAGCTTGGCCTCCTCCGCCGGGTCCACGGAGGCGCCATTCCCGTGGGTCGCATAACCTACGAGCCTCCGGTAGCAGCGAGAACGGCCCGCGTCGAAGAAAAAGAACGCATAGCGCGGGCGGCCCTCCGGCACCTTCCGAGCAATGGCTCAGTGCTGATCGACGGCGGGTCCACCACCGCGAAGCTGGCCGAAATACTGCCGCGGGACCGTGCGTTGAGGGTCTATACCAATACCCTCTCCATTGCCGTGGCACTCATGGACGCCCCTTTGCTGACCGTCTATACCCTCGGGGGCCGCGTCCGCCCGGTCACCTCCGCGGAAGTGGACGATTGGGCGGCCAGGGCGCTGGCCGAAATCAACGTTGACGTTGCATTTCTTGGAACAACCGCCGTCTCCCTTGACCGCGGTCTCACCACCCACGATGCATCCGAAGCGGCCGTCAAACGACTCATGCATGCAAGCGCCCGGCGGAGCATTCTGCTTGCCGACCACAGTAAGTTTGGCAAGGTCAGCAGCTGCAAACATGCAGATCTGACGGACATGGACCTTGTTATTACAGATGACGGCCTCAACGCCCGGATGCTGACGTCATTGCGTTCAAAGGGCCTCGAGGTGGAGCTGGTCTGATCGGCTGAGCGTTCCCTCAGTCACTTGGACCCCTGAGTGGGTCGTTGCTCCATTCTGGATGGCGAAAGCCGTTGCCGCTCTGCTGTGCGTCCAACCGCTGAAGGACCAGGCTGGAAATCGTCCCCGCACAATGTTGGTTCCGTGCATGGAGCCTACGGGTCCGTGGTCAGCCTGCCAATGCCCGTTGAAATCGTAGGTCAGGGCGCCCGTCGGTACCCCCTTATGGAATTCGATACAGCAGTGGCGAATATCCGCGCGGCTCCCCACTGACATCTCGATACCCATGATGAAGGCCCCCATACAGGGAAGCTCTCCGTCGTACTGGAACTCAAGAAGGCAGTCGGGACCAGACCTGGAGATGGAGGCCCTGACCAGTTGGGGCGAATGTAGGCAGATTTCGCTGTTGGCATGAGTACACATGGTGACTCCTAGTACACGGGTCCGCCTGAGTTGTGCTGGACCCAAACCGCTGGGAACCGATTCCTGCTGTGTGCTCACCCCATCATCGCCGGCGGAAATCGACTGAAACCTATCACCGGCCGGAGTTCCCCGTGAAGGCCCGGAAACGCCTCCAAGCGCCAAAGCGTCAATAAGCGCCAGGAATGGACCTCAAAAGTATCAAACAGTGCAGCACCAGCAATCTTGCGAAGCTCAAACACCGCGCCGGTGCCAGTTCAAGGAGACAATGATTCCCGCAGCTTGACGATGCTCGTGCGCGCCAATGACTCGTGCTGACGGGCCTCCCTGATGGTGAGCCCCGTAGTCTCCTTCAACGCCCGGCGCATTGACTGGAGACCTGAGAACCCGCTTGCGTTCGCAATGTCGGACAAGGGAATTTTCCTGGAGCCGGGGTCAGTGAGAAGCTGCAGCGCCATCACCGTCCTCAGCAACCGGACATAGCTGAATAAGGACATGGACTCATTCTCGAAATGGTGGAATAGGGTGCGGCGGGAAATCCTGAAATGCACTGCAATCCCGTCGGGGTCCAAATCCCGGTTCCGAAAATTGGCTTTCACATACTGCCTAATCGCCAGTCGCCTCCCGGGCTCCAAAAGTGAACCATCAGCCGGCGCCTGAAGCAGGGAACTGACCAAGGCCGTGACCACGGACGTAAAGATGTCGGCCACACCCTCAGCTTCACTGGCAAGACCGGGTTGTTTCCAGTTCATCAGGGACGGCACTACGAAGCCCTTCACCAGTGGATGACGGCTCAGATCCTGATGCTGCAGCAAGCGAGCGTATGACCGTTCATCGAGATCCAGCCGTGACCGGTTGATGTTGACCTGGAACGCATGCAACCCTGCCGGCGCGTCGAAGCCTCCGTTGCGTGCAACATCGAGGAAGCCCACGTAGCCCGACTGGACCGGCAAGGGGTCAGGAGCGCAGAGTGTCACTGAGGGGGCGCGCCTGAAATACACCAGCCTCACATCATGCGAGCTTGGATTCCCGCCCCAAAACCCCGCCGCAGGCTCGTTCCGAACCTCGATAAGGCTGACATCGGGAACTCCAAAACTGGTAGCGGTGGGGCTGAAGGATGGACCGGGCTGCCCGCCCCGCCGCTCAAGCCTCATAGGGGTTTCCACTGCACTTCCATACCAATCGCGCCAGTGATCGAACTTCTGCTCGGCCGTCAGATCGTGGGGTACGTTGTATTGCGTCAATCGGCCTGCACCATCATCTTGAATGGCGGTCACGGCGCAATCTCCGCCCCGACTGGACGGGATGGCCATGTCCACTGCTTACGGCTGAAAGATCTTCTGATGGTGAGTCTCCGCAGATGAAGTATTCATAATCTTGCTCCCAGGCCCGCACGCCGCCCGGACATAGGCCTATTTTATTCGGCCTCGCAGCGCCCGGCTGCATCCGGCAAACGAAGGACGGCAATGGAGCACCGCCCAAGAAATAGTCAGCTTGCTTACTACTTTGACTTTTCCTATGCTGGATCAAGTCAGACAAACAACTCTCAGAGCAGCAGCGTGTGCCCAGAAGGCCTATGCCGCACAACGGAGGAGGAACAATGTCAGAACACAACATCACCGGCAAGAAGGTCGCATTCCTGTTGACGGACGGCGTGGAGCAGGTGGAACTCACCAGCCCATGGCAGGCCGTGAAGGACGCAGGTGGCGAACCCACGCTGATCGCTCCCGAAAAGGGCAAGCTCCAGGGCTTCAACGGCGTGGAGAAGGGTGACACCTTCGACGTCGACCTCGCAGTCGCGGACGCCGACGCCTCGGACTTTGACGCGCTGGTCCTGCCCGGCGGCGTCGTCAACGCGGATCACCTCCGCGTGGACAAGGACGCCCAGAACTTCACGCGCGCTTTCTTTGAGCAGCACAAGCCAGTGGCATCAATCTGCCACGGGCCGTGGATTCTCATCGAGGCCGGCGTGATCAAGGGCCGCAACGTCACCTCGTACCACACGCTCCAGACGGACCTGAAGAACGTGGGCGCCAACTGGACGGACGAGGAAGTCGTCGTGGACCAGGGCTTGGTCACCAGCCGAAACCCGGACGACCTCCCCGCCTTCAACGCCAAGGTGGTCGAGGAAATCTCCGAGGGCCAGCACGCAGGCCAGACCGCCTAGCGTTCAGCCCCGGAACAAACGGCAAGTGCCGCCGTCGTACTTTCACAAGAAGTACGACGGCGGCACTTGCGTTTCGCGGGTCGGCGGGACTTGACGTCGCTGCCGTCCCGGCATGCCTACTGCCTGAGCACAGCAGCGGCTGGCATGGGTTCTTGCGGGCGGGTGGGAACAGTAAACAAGGGCATTAGCCACTGAATCAACGGCCCAATCAGAAACGCTTCAACCAGATAAAGGTCAGCTGATATTGCGGAGAGTTGCTGGTCTGTAGCCCGCGACGCGGCCCCAGCCGACCGAGTCAGGTCCGATACGTCGAATGAGCACTAGGCGAGAGATCCGGAGGAAGAAGCCAACTCCTACGGCATCAACCCTGACCGCCGAAGAGAAGAGAGCTGTATCTCTGGGCGGTCGGGGATCTGTCGCTAAACACCGAGAAGGCCCTTCGCCGTAGCGCTCTGCCAAGCAATGAGGAGAGACGGATCAACAAGCTCGCCCGCCGCGATCATTTCCCCGATATGGGACTTCCTAACGCGCCGACCTGCTACCCGTTCCCAAGGGTCGTCTAGGGGAGCCAGACCTTCCTCGGCGACTTTGGCAAGAAACAAATAGACCGGCCAGGATTTGGGAAGAAGTGTTGAAGGGCCACTATGGAATCAATTCTTAGTCCAAGCTCTTCCTGCACTTCACGGCGCGCGGCAACCTCAGGAAGTTCTCCTACTTCCCCGGCACCTCCCGGTAAGTCAAAAATCCAGGCGTTTAGAGGGAAACGGTACTGGCGGGTCAAAAGTATTTCATCGTCTTGCTCGATCAGCACGGCCACAGCGAAGGGGATGCTTTCGTCAACTTCGTAATGGCCCAACTCCCCGCTGGGCAGGCGAACGAGGTAGTCGGTTAACTTCATGCGACCTGCGTACGCCCTGGTCGCCTCCGGCCGGCCCAATGAGCTTCATTCATAGGTCTTCTTCTTTCATTAGAGCATCGACGTGGAGGAACGTTTCTTGGGGTGTCTCGACCGACACAACATTCGTACCACTACTAAGGAAGTGGGCCAGGCCGTCTGAAAGTTTCGTCTTTTGTCCGGGGGATGCCAGGAGGATGGGGTGGAGACTTCCAGTCAACACCCCACCCGGAGGCTTCTTCTTCAGCGGTCGGGTGGCCGTTAGGCAGGTAGAACGGAGAAGATAACTCGACTCGGAGCACCTGATCCGAGCTCTATCTGCTGATTTGCCGTGACTGCTGAACATGTGTCGGCGGCAAGCGAGCCGGTATTCAGATTTCTACCCATCGTGGGTGCCAGCTTACGTCCGGTAAGGGATCCATTAGCGGGGCAGCACTAGGGGGCAGGTGTCGGCGCCCAGCACGCGACGTAATCACCGCCGGGCGAGCAAACAATCAGCAAGCCTCGGGGTCCTCTGACTTGCCATGCCTCGTAAAGAGGGTGCGGCGAAACCGTCAGCATCACCTGGCCGAGGGTGAGACGTAATGTGCCATCTTTGCCGATCGTGGCTTCCGATACCGTCTTCAAGGTGACGGGTGCGAGGGCACCCGCGGCCTCTGTCGTCAATGGATCGCCGGTCCACCGCATCTCGCCAGCTTTAAGGGTGAATTCCGCCTCGATGGTGATCTCGAAGTCGTTTCCCAATTCAAGGTGGACCCCGTAGCCTATGCGGAATTGTACAAGTTGGTACCCGAGGACAGCCCGGATGAGACCATTGGCGATTGTCATCTCCTGATCGTCTCTTCTTCCGTGGCTGACCCCGGTTTTGGCCCGGGTGAACGGCCTGTCTTCGGTCATTTTGCCTCGCGCGATTGCTCGTTTGTGGAACGTCCTTTGCTGCCCGGGCAGCGCCTTCCGGGATCCTCTACCGGACACCACATAGTAAACCTGTCCGCCTAAGCGATGTCGTGGCTGTATTCGTTGGATAGTCTCAGCTGGTGACTGACTACCGGCAACATCCCAGCGTCGTGGCGCACTGGCGCCATGACTCACTCCAGCCCCTTCCAGAAGCACAGGATGCGGAAGAGACCATATGGTTTGCTGTGTCCCCTGAGCCAGATGCGGAACAGATGTGGGAGGGTCTTCGGGGTCGGCTGGAGAAGGACGGCACAGCGACTGTTCTTGGTATCCCCGCATATCTCTATGACCTTAATTTCGGTGATCGTGTGAGCGTCATGCGATCGGCGGAGAACGCGCTCGTTGCCACCGGGGTGGAGCACGATGCCCGGAACTTCACCTTCAGAGTCCTGCTGAAATCTGACCACCCCACCGCGTGGCAGCCCCTAGGATCTGAGCTCGCCGAGCGCGGCTGCCTTCTTGATCTCATGTCTCCGCGGTTCTTCGCCGTATCTTCCAGCGAGGCCCAGTCACAGGAAATCGCCGACAGATTGTTCGCGTTACAACACGAGGGCGTTCTGCATTATGAGACTGGTCGAACTCGGCAGCCGGGATAGGCGCCAACGGACCGAGCCGCCCGTGCTAGGAAGGGCTTAGGGTGACCGGAGCATGTTGACTCACCTTGCTCATCTGTTCTGTGCCCATGCCGTCCATCTCGGTTTGAGCCCGGGTAATAGCGCACGGAGTTACGCTTTAGCTTGCCCGTCACTGGTGAGTGGCCGAGCCATGGCGTTCCTCGTCGTGTCGCATCAGGGCATCGAACACCTCCCGCAATTCTTGGGTTGTGAAACTCGTTGGATGGTCGGTCATTGAGGTCCTTCGTTCATCCACAAATCTTCGGCGAGCTGTGAGTCTTTAGATCGAACAAGACACCAATCGTCCTCGACCATGATGTGAGCTCGTATTGCCCGTTGAAGGATCGGCTTACCGCCACACTGACGGAATCCATCGCTCAATCGAGCGCCGGTGGGTTGCTGTCTCTCCCGAGAACGGACCGGAGCCCCCTCTTCAGATCATTTACTTGATAGGCGTCCAGATCGAGTGACAGCGTCAGCTGCGATGATTCCAACCCTAATTTTTGGGCACCGTCCTCCGAGAAGACCATGCACAGTCTGCCCTCCTCGACCAGGGCAGACGAAAGGCACTCATAAGCGCAGGCTCCGTTGGCCAAGGTTATGCAGTAAGAGTCCATTCCTTGGGCCACATCCTGCTCGTCGGGGTCAAGCGATCGCTGGAATTCCACCTGCCATTCCGGGGCAAGATCCTGATCGGCCAGAACAAGGGCTTCGAAACCCATCTCTTCATCGCGGAAGTGACTAACGGCCCTAACTGTCATCATGGGGCAACAACACCACCCATCTCCGCCCAAACCAAACCCGCACGGTAAAGGATCCTTGCCGGGCACCGCGCCATAGGGGGCTCCGTGCGCTAATGAGTCAGCGCAAGCTGCCGTACTGCAATCGCGTAGTCGTTACGAATCGATGATCTCGACCAAGTTGGTCCCGGATACTTCGAAGCGGTATTCCAACGAGTCGACGTCTCTGACAATCACAATGTGGCCATCAAAGGATGCTTCCTCAACTACTTCTCTGAAGTGAGACTGACCAGTTTCGCCGTCGGGCCCAATCAGCCGGACGGAGGTTTCGCACACCAGTAACCAACATGAGCCAGCAACAAAAACGACAATGAGATCTTCCTCATCAAAGGGGATAACTTTGGGGTCGGCATGCTTATGTGACGGAAGAACGATTATGCTTCTTGCCGCCCATACGTAGGCGATCTCACCGCTGATGCCGACAGATACATCTCGCCAGCCCGGGACCACGTAGTCCCAACTACGGGACCCGATCAAACTGATGGTCAGTTCCGTCCGCCTAATGTCAGATGTCGGTGTCTGGACGAGTGCAAAAACCCGGCCGTCCGCCACGAATCTAGAGATCGTTGGTTTCATTTTCGCTCCGTCCTTTAGCCGATCCTTTACCGGGCGTCCACATGGCTGCTAGGTATGCAGAAGTGTGTCGTGAACCGCCACGTGCTCACCGACCCGCACGATCAATTCGCCACCGATTCCTTCCCATCGGGACCAAACGTGGAACTCAATGACGCCGTGCTCGTTTCGGACGCTGATCTTCACCGGCGTCTCTCGTTCGATGACAAGGCGCACGTCGTCACCGCTGGTCCAGCGGATCCTCGCTGACCCAGCGATCTCGTCCCAGGTAAGAGTTACGGTGCTTCCGTCCTGCGCCCACGCGACCAGAGAGACCCCCCAAGGCTGATCAGACGGCTCGACCATAATTCCGATATCACTCAGGTCTTCAAGCCTAGGAACTTCAAGCTGTGCGCTCATAACCAAATGCTGTCATACCAACCCGCCACAAAGCTTGGGGCCAGATGAACGCTAAAGGATCGCTTATCGGGGCCGGTGATCCACTAGATCGCGGTCCCGTGGCAAAGTCCTGCGTATGCCCATTGATTTTTCGTCTGTACCTTTTGAGATTGATCGCGGCTGGCCCATTGTCATACCGGGCAGCACTGTGGTTGCGTGTGAAGCCGGGATACTCCTGGGCAGCATCCTTCTCAGCGATCAGTCGTGGGCGTCATTCCCGGGAAGAGGCATTCTGAGTCTTCGCATAGATGAAACTCCACCTCCAAGTAATGGCTTCGTTGTCCCCACCAGTCCCATCCACGTGCCGGATTCTGCCCTCGCAAACAACGCCGCCTTTTGCGATTGGGTGTTGGACACCCACGGCGGCATTGGCCGCCTCTTGCTCTGGGATGAGGAAACGGACTGGTGGCTAGTTAATGACGCTGATCTCGAGCTAGCCCTCATCTGCTCCCAGCTTTCCCGCTTCAGCACAGAATTTGAGGAATGTGGCGATAGGCCATTCGAATGGGTGGATAAGGATTTCTGGACGGACGCGGGCATACGTACCGTCCAAGCACTAGCCCAAAGATACGCCCTCAACTGGAACCCATAGCCGCAGGCAACCGGACCAGCTCAAAGCCCCTCATTGGCGCACGGTAAAGGATCCCTCAACGTGCAACTCTGTACCCCTCACACTCAGCTGGATCCAATGGAACAATCGCGGTATGACACATGTGATCGTTCGGGCTACTGCGATGCGATGGGCAGACGAGCACTTCCCGGGATGGATCGAGGTTGACCTTGCTGACGCGGAGGGTCGGACTCATCGGATCGTGGAAAAGGTCCCCGTTCTCGCTGAGGCCGACATCACCGCCACGTCGACATTCCCGATTGAACTTTGGATAGAGGCTGAGTTCGAGCGCATGAACGGAGGCTCTGTCTTGGTACGGTTTGCCCATGGCGTAGAAACCACCGATGGCCTGCACCTGATCGGAATGGACAGGCAGGACGTCCGCTGGCTGTAAGAGTTACTCGCCCTGCGCTCCAAGGCCTGAAACTAAAGTGAGGATCATGGATCCGTCCGGTAGCGCTCCGAGCCGAGCTTCGTTCACTAACGCGAAGGGCGGCCCCAAAAGTCCCCTCACAGGAAAGCCTGTGAAGGCTCCGTTCGGATTCGGTAGTGAGGACGCGAAAGCGTACGTCCGGTATCGAACCCATGTAACCCTTGGCCCATAAGCCATAAGAACTGATCTTGAAGGGAAAATGATGACCTCTGACCCGGCAAATCTGGTTGGGACGTTCGTTGTTGAGGTTGGGACCAGACAGGCGTGGCCCTTCATCGGCTTTTGCGATGACAGGGGAATCAAGGCGACGGAGTTCAGACTCTATATAGATGCCTCTTGGACCATAGGAGACACAACCGGAGACGCGGATTCGGACGACACGTGGATGATGTCCGCCCTTGAAATCAACAACCGTACCGTGTCAAACGTCCGGGTGGATGCCGGATCAAACCTGCGTATCGACTTTCTCCACGCACCGAGCCTCACGGTTTCAGGAGAACCGACCGCTACCACAGCCGGCGACCCGTGGTGGTTAGGGGACCCATGAGGTGAGGCCCTGCTAGGACTGCGCCCGTAAGCCGATCCCCTAACGGAAATTATGGGGTCCCCCTTGAGAGCCCGACCGTTAGTTCAGCCGCAACCCGAGGGTAACGGCCACCTCATCGGCGGGTCCACAAACCTCGGGCGTAGAAAGCTGGAAGAGTGCGTCCGCCAGGAAATCGCGGTCCTGGGGATTCAGTGCAATGTCTTCGCGGCCCTGGAGCTGCTCCGCCCAGGCGCGAAGATCATCTGCACTAATCTTCCCGGCCCAGAACTCGTCAAGTGCATGGCCGATATCCTGAGCAAAAGCAGTGGCCAATTCCTCTTGAGAGAACCATTCAAACGACGACAATCGAGCCGAGGACTCGCCTAATGGGCGACGCAACTGTATGAGGTCATAGAACGCTTCTCGTCTTTGATCATGCGGCACCAGGAAGTTTCTCCTTCGGTCCAATAACCACGGAAAGTAACCCAACTCACTAGAAGTCTGTCACGTACTAGTGTCCGGTGAGGGATCCTTTACCGGGCGCTGAGGAATTCGCGATGATTCCAAGCAACGGAAAGGCCACCAACCGGAGGGAACCGCAGCTCTGGGTCCCCGGTTCTGACCAGACACACCATGCGGTGGCCGAACAGAGAGGCGTATGCTGCCTGCCTCGCGAAGATGTCTAACAGGCGATGGGCGGAGGATGCGTCCTTCTTTTCGAAGGTCTCATACCCGTCAATTACGAGAACTAGCCCGGTGTCCGCGGCCGTCCATCCATAGGATTGAACAGCTACGTCGCGGAGGCAATCGTTGAGCGCATCAAAGTTCGAGCCGTAGTAATCCGGGAAATTCAAGGCTAGGGCAACGTCCCGGTGTAGGTCAGCCTGAGTCTGCCAGGCAGCAGCATCAACCTGAACGACTTGGTAGCGGTGGTTCCACAACCACAACGTTGCCTCGTGGAGAATCGCGTGCTGATGAAACAGATTGATGAAGCCGTTCTGTATCAACAGAAAATCAAGCGGATGATTCAGCTCGTCGCTCAGGTCCCAAGTTGCCATGAGTGAAACTGTATTGCCCCTCGGCTCCCTTCATACAGATGCCGTTGAACCTAGACTGAGGGATCATTTACCAAGTAATCAGGACCCACTCGCCAGGAAGATCTTCATGGTTGAGAACGGACAGGGCAAAGACGCGGGCTTCTTCCACGTCGGATCCTGTGTAAGTCGACCACGGTACCTCGATGAATGTGCCGTCACTTTGGTAGTCCCTAATATCCAGACCCAAGATAAGACGACCGGAGCCTGCAAGGGCTTCGATGGCATCTGAAGCTTGGAATATCGGCCAACTCACTTCTCCATTCGGGTCGCATCGGGCGCCATTCTGAAGATCGTCAGACAGGAACGAAAGGTCCGCAAGAGTCATAGCTGGATCATACGTTCCTGTCGCGCGGAGTCGACTTAGAAAGTGCCCGTAAGCCGGTCCCCCACCGGCCGCCGCTACCTTGCGCCAAACGTCCCCGCGGTTTCAGGACTCCCGGATTCCCGTAAGACCCGCCCGCAAAACTGCCCGGTGAGGGTGCCCTAAACGCTACACAGTTTTCTGTCCCACTTCCTTGGAACTGGGACACTCCCGGTGGGACACTCCCCACTCGGGGACTCAGCCGCTGGCGGCACTCAGAACGCCGCGTGATGCCGCGCCGAACCCTTGGAGCATCCTCTAACGTGCTTGTTGCGCAGACGGCTGTGGGCACTCATTCAGGCACAATCGAGGATCGATGAAATCCACGCTCAGCGTCCACGTAACATTGCAGTCCCATATGTTTGTTGTCCCAAAACATCCCCTGCAAACAGCTGTCACAAAGACAACTTCCGGGACAGTTGGATTTCTGGCCCAGGTGGTCACATCGACGCCTGCGAAAACAGTGACTGGCGGCCAGCGCCCCTCGCCACAATGTTGCGCAGGTCACACATGGCACATACGCTGGGGTGCGCTGCAGCGTGGCAGCAACCTTATGAAAGGCAGCACATTGACCAGCGAGAAGCTCTCCGTAGTTGTTCGAGTCGACGTTGACGGCGAACAGATCCAGATTGCGGCAACCGGTCACGTCACCACCGCGAGCGTGCAGGGCCTGTACCCGGTGGTGCAGCGAACCAAGAGCCTCGGCGGCGGCCTGAACGTCGAAATGGACCTTTCGGAAGCCACCGTTGATAACGACGCCTTGGGCGAATTGCAGGTCTACGCTGAGCTCTACGAAGTTCCCGTCCGCCTGAACACTGAATCGAGCAACGTCACTGAACTGCCGTCCCGTCGTCGCCTGGCAACGGCTGCGGCCTAAACGAGACCGACCTGGAAGGAGAAGCTATGCGCAAGGTAACCGCCGGCCTGTTCCACTCCGTGGATGGCGTTGTCCAGGACCCATTCAAGTTCCAGTTCGACAGCTTCGACGAGGACCTGGGCAAGGGCCTGACCAAGATGATCAACACCGTGGACACCGTCGTCCTGGGCCGGGTCAGCTACCAGGAGTGGGCCAGCTACTGGCCGAACGCAACCCAGGATGATGAGTTTGCCGCCTTCATTAATCCTGTGGAGAAGTTCGTCGCCTCCCGCACGTTGCCCGAGCCGCTGGAGTGGCAAAACTCCCACCTCATCAACGGTCCGTTGGAGGACTTCGTCACCGAGCTTAAGAACCGCGACGGCGGCGAGATCGCCGTATGCGGCAGCATCTCCCTGGTACGCCAACTACTGTTCGCAGGCGTCCTGGATGAGCTGACACTGATGACCCACCCCGTGATCGCCGGGACAGGTCGGCGGCTCTTCGAGGACGGGGACCCCCTTAACCGGCTGGCCCTGGAGGACCAGTACGCCACCAGCAAGGGCAACGTCGTCAGCACCTACAGCCTGCGCAAGAACTGAAAACGCCGGACGGCGGGTCCCGCCAGAGGCGCCTGACTCGCCGGATTGCTCATCCCAGGAGCAGCGCGTCACCCAGCTCGCTCCGAAAGTAGAGCACGCTGTGGCCGTAGCGCGTGGACGTCACGAGCCCGGCATTCCGGAGCACCCTGAGATGCTGGTTGACCGCGGACGTGGTCACGCCAAAGCGCACTCCCAGCTCGGTGGATGAGGCAGGCGCAGCGAGCGCCGTCAGTAGGGCAGTTCGGACCTCGCCGAGCACTGCCACAACAGCGTCAGGGCTTCTCACTTGCTCCGCCTCCCACATGGCTCCTTGTCCGCGGGCCGGGTACATCAGCATCGGCGGGTCACCATGGTTCACGGGAGCAGAGGCCCTGCGGGTGAACATGGTGGGTACGAGGGTCAGCCCCAGGCCATCAGTCTTCTCGGTCCGTGACGCAGGGTTCTTCAACCGCACGGAGATGACTTGGCCGTCGAATTCCACGGCACCGGACAAATCGTTCAGCATTGTGAACAGCCCGCCCTGGGCGAGTTGCCTGCCGCGGTAGACAATGTCTGCTTCCAGGATGGTGCGCATGCGCAGCCAGTGCGGTGCGAAGCACGTGGCCCAAAAGTCCTGGAGGATCTGCACGAGGCGCCGGATCGCCGGGCCAACGGGTCCGGCAAAGACTGCGGGCACTTCGCCATGCACCCGGATCAGGTCGCCGTGGAACTGCTCTGCTGAAATCCCCTCCAATGCCGCGAACTCGTCGTCGATCCTGGTGAGAGGGGAATCAGGCCTGGGGTTCAGGAAGTCCGGCGTCCAGAGCCGGTGGTCAACCAGCGACAGCAGACCATCCAGATCCAGGCGGGAACGGGCTTCCTCCGTGCGGCGCAACCACGGCAACTGAAGAGGATACTGGCTGGGATCACGGATGGCCCTCAGGGAGAGCCCCAGTTCACACATGGGCGAGATGCCGAAGCGCACCCCGCCCAGGTCGGCGCCGGACAGTACGTACTTCAACATGAAGCATAACGCTACATCACTACCGGCCAACCTCGGCGGGTGACAGAACTAGGGGGTGACCAAAATTCCGGCAGACACCACTACCCCTCCCCGGCACGGCCTCCGCGCCGCCCTTTCTGATCCCAGCCTTAAGATCCTCGCTTCGGCCATTCTGGTCTCCACGGTGGGTCGAGGCATCTTCCTCACCCTGACAGTTTTGTACTTCAGCCGCTTCGTCGGACTCAGCGCCGTGGAAATCGCCGTCATCCTCTCTGTTTCCAGCGGGGTCGGCGTCGCGACGTCCTACATTGGCGGCCGCCTTGCGGACCACCTATCCGCGCGCCGACTGCTGGTGGCGATGGTCGCCGTCGAAGGTCTCGCTATCGCAAGCTATACGTTCGCAGGTAACTTCGGCACCGCCGTCGTGATTGCCTGCATTACGGTAGGCGTGGACCGCGCCGCGAACGCCACGCGCTCAGCGATCATCGCGCGGGCCTTCGAAGGCCCCAACCGGGTCAACGCACGCGCGGTCCTCCGCACCATCACCAACCTGGGCATCGCGACGGGTGGCATGATCGCCGGACTGGCGTTGCTGGCCGGGACGGCCGACGCGTTCCGCGTGATGATGATCAGCGCCGGCGTCGTCTATGTTCTCAGCGCACTGCACCTCCGCCGCCTTCCCAGCCGCGTCGACGCGCCGCGTCACGATCCCGGCAACCCTGCGCCGAAGCGGGGCATCTCCCCCTTCAAGGATCGCCGCTACGTTCTGTTGACGGTGCTGTCCGGTATTTTCGGCATGCAGTTCGGACTCGCCGAGATGGGTGTTCCGCTGTGGATTTCCCAGGACACCAGCGCGCCGGATGTGCTGATATCGGTGGTCCTGGTCATCAACACTGTGTGCGTCGTCCTGCTGCAGGTGCCACTCTCCCGCGGCACCGATCATCCTGCCCGTGCCGGGAAGATCGTGCTGACCGGCGGGGTGCTCATGGCCGCGGCTTGCGCGCTCTACGCACTGGCGGGCGGAGTGCCGGTGGTCGCCGCCATCATTGTCCTATGCGGTGCCGCACTCCTGCACTCGTTGGCGGAAATCCTTTCGCAAGCGGGGGCGTGGGGCCTCAGCTTCGAACTCGCCAATCCGCTCCAGGCCGGCGCTTACCAGGGAATGTTCGGCATGGGATCCGCCCTGGGGGCCATGCTCGCACCTCTCGTGGTGACCGCAACCGTCGTCGAGCGTGGCACGCTGGGTTGGGCGATCCTGGGGTCAGTTTTTGTTGCCTCGGCGGCGGGCGTCGCGCTGATAGCGCGGAAAGCCACGACGACGGCGGTACTCGCCGAATCGCGTGGAAGAAGGGGCCAAAGCGCGTGAGAGCTATCCGGGCAGACTGGGCATCCATAACGGCGGCGGGCAACACCACCACCAACACCCCTGGAACCCTGATCGGCGCCGTTATCGCGCCGTTCAGGATGAGCAGCAGTTCGAGTGACCCGGGAAGGGCGTGTGGCCGGCTCGAGGGGGGGTCTGCTTTCGGGCCGGCCACACTGTCCGCTCGGGCAAGCGGACGAGCGCACCCCTAGGCGGTTAATAGCACCCGCCCGGGTTTGTTGCGCCGTGACCGGCCGAGGAGGGGGTCTCAACACCTCGTAGGCCGTGGCTGCTGTTCTGCATCCGGAGTGCGCTCGGCAACCTGTCACTACTTAGTAGTGGGGTGAGCACCCGGAACGTGTCGTGGTCCACGTCATTTTCTTCGGGACGTTTCCCTGGCCGTGGCCATCGCAAGGGCGAACAGCCCCGCCTGAGACGCTACTTTTTCCCGGCCTTCAGGTCAGAAACAACCTTCGCGATACGTCTCGCGCGGGTTTCCTCGGTCTTGGCATCGCCGATCGGCTCCACGTAGCGTCGCTGGGCACTGTAGTTGAGGGTCCCGTAGAAGGCTTTCGCGTCCGGTTCAGCTTCCAGGGCCGCGGCAAGATCAGCCGGGACCTCCACGACGCGCGGCTGGGTATCAACCTCGAGACCCACCTGCACAGTGTCCCCCGCGGCAACGCCGGTGAGCTCGCGGTTCGCCGCACTTATGCCCACCATGTATTTTCCGCCCATCACCGCGATGCTGCTGCGATAGCTCCGGTGGTTGATGGTCACCACCACAGGCGGCTTTTTCCCGGCCCCGAGCGCATCCACCACGTCGGAGGGAACTTCGATGCCGGCCTTATTGCCATCGCCCACGATGGTGGTTGTAAATTGCATGACCCAAGTATGCCGTCATGCACCAGTAGACGCACCCGCTCAGCAAGACTAGGTTTCATATAACGCCCCGACACCAACCCCAAGGAGACAGATCATGGATGAGCAGGATCTTCTGGAACGAATCCAGTCATTGGTGGAGGAGGAGCATCACCTCCGCGACACTTCCGCGGACAGCAGCGACGACAACCGCGCGCGCCTGGCCCACCTTGAGGCGCAGCTGGACCAGTGCTGGGACTTGTTGCGCCAACGGCGTGCCAAGAAAAAGGTCGGAGAGAACCCCAACGACGCCGAGGCCCGCCCCATCAGCGAAGTAGAGGGCTACAGGCAATAGCCCGGCAGGAACTTACTAGGCGCCCTCAAGCACTTGGCTGGTAGCCCACGCCAGGTACTTGGCGGCGTTGGCTACGGCGTCAGCCACATCCGGGACGCCATTCTTGCGCTGCGCGACATCCAGCAACTGCGCCGCGGCCACGATCCCGTGCTTCGCCAGCTCTTCCGGGGTTACGGTGATGCGCCCGGCCACCGCGACCACGGGGATGCCGTGCACGCTCGCGGCGTCGGCCAATGCGATGGGAGCCTTCCCGGTGAGCGACTGCTCATCCATGGACCCCTCGCCGGTAATCACCAAGTCGGCCTCAGCAAGGTGCTTGGCCAAACCCGTGAGGCCGGCGACCAGCTCGAATCCGCCTTCCAGCGTGGCATCCGTGAAGGCAAGGAACGACGCCGGGAACCCGCCCGCCGCTCCCGCGCCTGGAACGTTGACATCGCGGCCGCTCGCTTCCCGGAGGAGCGATGCCCAGTTGCGGAGACCGGCGTCGAGCTTTTCAACGGCGTCCTCATCCGCGCCCTTCTGCGGACCGAAAACATGCGCGGCGCCGTCAGCGCCGTACAGCGGGTTTTGGACGTCGACGGCGATGCGGAACTTCACGGCCGAGAGCCGCGGATCCAGCCCGGAGACGTCCAAAGCCACGACGTCGGCCAAGGAACCTCCGCCGAGGGGCACCACATTCCCGGCCGCATCAAGGGGTTTGAGCCCCAAGGCGCGCAAGGCCCCGCTGCCGCCGTCGGACATTGCGGAGCCGCCTACGCCCAACACGATCTCGGTGGCACCGGCCTCAAGGGCCGCGGCGATGAGCTGGCCGCAACCGTAGCTGTGCGCGCGCAGGGCGTTCTCCGGGGTTGGCTCCATATGTGCCAGTCCGGAAGCCATGGCCGTTTCGATAACGGCCGTCGCTCCGCCGAAGGAGTCCTTCCGGATCGCCCACGACGCACCCACCGGCTTGAGGATGGGCCCGACCACGGCGTTGTTACGCTCCTCGTAACCGGCGGAAATGGCAGCATCCAGGGTGCCCTCGCCGCCGTCGGCCACCGGGAATTGCGTGGCCACGGCGTCGGGATAGACGCGGAGAGCGCCTTCGGCCATGGCTGACGCGGCTTCGGCGGCGGTCAGGGATCCCTTGAACTTGTCCGGGGCGATGAGGATACGCATGGGTCCATCTTGCCAGCTTTCCCTGGAAAGCGCTTGCCCACGCAACAATCCGCGCGAGTATTACCCGCCGAGGACGCGCACAGGCTCCCCGGCCAGCCAGGCCTTCACGTCCTCGAAAGCCTCGCCGTAGAACTTCCGGTAGCTTTCGTGCGTCACATATCCGACGTGCGGCGTGAGCACGGTCCGCGGAGCGTGCAGCAGCGCATGACCGGCGGGCAGGGGCTCTTCCTCGAAGACGTCCAGGGCCGCACCGCGGATCCAGCCTTCCTCGAGCGCGCGGATCAGGGCCGCTTCGTCAACCAAGGGACCCCTGGCTGTATTGACCAGCAGCCCGTCGGGGCCCAATAGCCGCAGTTCCTCCGAGCCTACGATTCCCTCGGTTCGTTCGGACAGCCGGAGATGCAGCGTCACGATGTCCGACTCGCTGAACAGTTCCTCCTTACTGACCAAACGGGCACCCGCGGCCTCAGCAGCGTCGGCCGTGAGGTTTTGGCTCCAGGCCAGCACGTCCATGCCGAACGCCGCGGCATACCCGGCGATGCGCTTGCCGATCTTGCCAAGGCCCACGATCCCGAGCGTCTTGCCTTCAAGTTCGAATCCGACGCCGGTCTGCCACTCCCCCGCGCGCAGCGAGTTCTCCTCCACAGGCAGATTCCGCGCGAAGGCCAGCAGCAAGGCCCAGGTCAGTTCCGGCGCCGCGGCCGGCGATCCTCCTGTCCCGCACACCACGATTCCCCGCTCCGAGGCCGCCTCGAGGTCGATCGCCGCATTGGCCATGCCGGTGGTCACCAGCAGCTTCAGGTCCGGCAACGAATCGAGGACGCTCTGTGGAAACCGGGTTCGCTCGCGCATCGCCGCGATGATGTCGAACGGCGCCAAGGCGGCCACAGCTTGCTCTTCCGAGACGAAAGGTGCACTGAAGACGGTGACCTTCACGCCGCCGTCGAGCAGTGACTCCCAGGGCGCATAGTCGCTGGAAACCTGCTGGTAATCGTCAAGAATGGCCAAACGGTACTCGGTCACGGGAATCTCCTCAGCTCGCATGCTGGACGCGTAGGTCCAGCCTCTCACGTCATGCATCTTTGACGGAGTGAATTCCGCCCAGCTATCGCATCGGGAAGAGAAAGATTCTAACGTTGTAAAGAACACACTGTTCCCGTGCCGTAGGAGACACCTTGACCGATTCATCGATCCCCAAGCCCGAACACCCCCGCCCGCAACTTGTCCGCGACACCTGGCTCAACCTGAACGGCACCTGGGATTTCGAGATCGACGCCGGGGACTCCGGTTTGGAGCGAGGACTCACCAACCGCGAACTGAACAGCCGGATACTGGTTCCGTTCGCCCCCGAATCGGCCCTTTCGGGCGTCGAGCACGTGGATTTCATGGAAGCCGTTTGGTACCGCCGGACGGTGACCATTCCACAGGACTGGGCAGGGCTGAAAGTCCTCCTGCATTTCGGAGCAGTGGACCACGATGCCACAGTGTGGGTCAACGGCGTCGAAGTCGCTCTGCACCGGGGCGGCTTCACGCCGTTCACCGCTGACCTCAGCGACGTCGCCGAACCCGGAACGGATGCAGTCGTTGTGGTGCGGGCCCGCGACTCCCGGCACGACATGCAGGCGCGGGGCAAGCAGGCCACTTGGTACAACAACACCCACTGCCAGTACACGCGCACCACTGGCATCTGGCAGACGGTGTGGATGGAGGCAGTCCCGGAGATCCACATCAAGCGCCTCCGGATAACCCCCAACTTTGCCGACTCCAGCCTGACGGTAGAGGTGCCGCTTTCCCGCAACCGCGGTGGTGACACGGTGACAGCGACCCTTCGGACCAGCACAGACACAGTGGCGCACGCCGAGGCTCGGGCAGACCTCGATCTGGCCCCGTCACTCCGTTTGGCAATACCGGCGGAGCAGCTCCGGCCGTGGTCTCCCGAGGACCCGTTCCTGTACGACCTGGACGTGGCCATCATAGACCCCAGCGGGGACACTGTGGATAAGGTCACCAGCTACGCCGCGATCCGCTCCGTGGCCCTGGACGGCAAAGTGGTCCGTATCAACGGCAAAGCCGTCTTCCAGCGGTTGGTCCTCGACCAGGGTTACTGGCCGGAATCGCTCATGACTTCCCCGGACGACTCCGCCCTGGTCAAGGACATCGAGCTGTCCATGGCTGCCGGCTTCAACGGCGCCCGGCTGCACCAGAAAGTCTTCGAGGAGCGCTTCCTGTTCCATGCAGACCGCCTCGGCTACCTTGTATGGGGCGAGTTCGGGGACTGGGGTGTCTCCGGCGGCGGCACTATCGGTCATAACCAGAAGCCCACCGCCAGCTTCGTCGCCCAATGGCTGGAAGTCCTCCAGCGCGACTACAACCACCCCAGCATCATCGGCTGGTGCCCGCTCAATGAAACACACCAGCACCTCCACGACAGGATCACCGTCCTGGACGACGTCACCCAGGCCATGTTCCTTGCCACCAAACTGGCCGACCCCACGCGGCCGGTCATCGATGCGTCCGGATACTCGCACAGGGTCAGGGACACCGACATCTACGACTCCCACTCCTATGAACAGGACCCTGACAAGTTCCGGCTGGAACAGGAAGGCCTCGCCGAAGGCAAACCGTTCCTCAACCGCGCACACGATGGCGTGGACTACTCCGTCCCCTACAACGGCCAGCCCTTCTTCGTCTCGGAATTCGGCGGGATCTGGTGGAACGAGGCCGAGGCGAGGCAGGCTGCGGAAGCCGCGGGCACCGACGTCGAAAGCTCCTGGGGCTACGGCCAGCGGGTGGCCAGTGAGGAAGAGTTCTACGAGCGGTTCGAAGGCCTATGCGCCGTGCTGCTGGATAACCCGGACATGTTCGGCTACTGCTACACGCAGCTGACGGACGTCTTCCAGGAGAAGAACGGCATCTTCAACTTCGACCGCAGCGACAAGTTGGACCTCGAAAGGATCCGGGCCGTCCAACAACGCCAGGCCGCCATCGAATCCCAGGAGTAGCCCCCCGCGGAGTCAGACCCACTCGCCTCGACGAACCAGCACTTCCTTGAGCAGATCCAGCCGGTCCGAGACGATACCGTCCACGCCCAGGTCAAGAAGCCGTTCCATCTCCGTCGGCTCGTTGATGGTCCACACGTGCACCTGCCTCCCAAGCCGATGTGCACGCCGGATGAACCCGGCAGTCACCACCGGCAAGCGGCCGTAGCGGACAGGTACTTGGAAAACGTCGACGCCGGCAAGCAGCTTGCGTGCCAACCGCACCGGCAGCACGGGGCCAAGGAGGACAAACAGCGCGGTCAATGAGCTGCCGGCCGAGGACGCTACGCGGCCCGAGAGCTTGGACAGGACAGCCCGACGACGCCTGTCCGAGAAGCTGGTGACCAGGACGCGGTCATGGATTCCATGTTTTTCGATGGCCGCGGCCAGCGGGCCCACGGAGTTCCAGTCCTTGACGTCGAGATTCAGCCGGGCTTCCGGAAAAGCCTCCACCAGCTCATCAAACGTGGGCACCGGTTCTACTCCGCCGATCCTGGCCCTGGCCACCTCGGCGGCAGTCAGCTCCGAAATCCTCCCCGCCGAGTCCGTGACGCGATCCAAGGATGAGTCATGGAAGACCAGCAAAACGCCGTCGGACGTGGTGTGTACGTCGGTTTCCAGATGTGCGGTTCCCAGTTCCACGGCGGCCCTGAACGCAGCCATGGAATTCTCCAGCCCCTCCCGGGAAAAGCCGCGATGAGCGAAGGCCAAGGGACCCACCGAACCGTCTTTGCGGAGGAAATAAGGCAGCGTCACTCCCGTAGCGTAGCCCATCGCAAAGGTGGGGTTAGCTCTCCTGCTGGACTGCCGCCGTCGTTTGCGGAACGATTTCCACGCCGTCGCTGACGTGGACCAACGTCCGGCCGCGGCCGCCGTCGAGCTCCACCCAGACGGCGGTGGCATCGCCGGTAACAGCGTCGACCACACCGGCCGATTCGTAGCCCGGCGTCAGCGTGACACTGACGCGGTCGCCCTGGCGCAGCGAGCGCCAATGGTGATTGGGTTCCACTCGGCGCAAAGGCGCCGTGTTGAAGTCGTTGATCCGACGCTTAGCCATGATTCCCCCTGCAAATTCAACCGAACAGATGAGCCGTGCGAACGGGCCTTGGCTGGAAGCCTACGGGCGCAAGTTGAACGCCGGTTGTATGGAGGCTGGGAACTCGGTGACACTCCGGGACTGACAAACTAGGGGCATGACTGTGTTGATTGCCGGCTGCGGCGACCTCGGAACCGAAGTTGGGCTGCGTTTCGCGGCTGCCGGGCACCACGTGGTGGGCTTGCGCCGCTCCCCCGAAAAGCTCCCGCCGGAGATCCACGGCATCCGGGCGGACCTCTCCGGGCATGTCCCGGAATTGCCTGGCGACGTGGACATCGTGGTGATTGCAGTCGCGGCGGATGCCTCGACGGAAGAGGCGTACCGTGCGGCCTACCTGAACGGCGTGAAGAACGTGCTGGATGCCCTGGAGCGGCAGTCGATCCGGCCGCGGCGCATCCTGTTCGTCTCCTCCACCGCCGTATATAGGGACTCTGGCGGGGCTGTTGTGGACGAGTCGACACCTGCAGAACCCACGCGGTTCAGCGGAAGGATCCTTCTGGAAGCCGAGGATTTGATGTTCGCCAGGACTGCCGGCACCCGCGCCATTTCCGTGCGCCTGGGCGGCATCTACGGCCCCGGCCGCACCCGCCTGATCGACCAAGTGCGCAGCGGCAAGGCCAGGATTCCTGCCCAGTCCAAACACACCAACCGCATCCACCGTGACGATGCCGCAGCCATGATCGTGCACCTGGCCACCATGGAGCAAGAGCCCGAGGCCGTGTACCTGGGCATCGATGACGATCCGGCCGAGTACGGCGACGTCCTGCGCTTCCTCGCGGCCGAGCTGCAGTTGCCGGAGCCTCCCCCAGGCCCGGCGTCCGACGGCGGTGCAGGCGACAAACGCTGTTCGAACCGGCGGCTAAGGTCCACCGGCTTCACGTTCACGTTCCCCAGCTACAAGGAGGGCTACCGGTCGATCCTGGCCGGGGAGGGTGTCCGCCACCCATGAAAGCCGCTCTTTGGGGGAGGGCCTATTTTGCCGCGCAGGCCTTGGCGGGTGCCGGCTGGTGGCTTGGGGTTTTTCTCTTGCCGCCTGTCCGGGAGGCCACTCTTGGGCAGCTGGATCCCGTGGCTGTGGCGATCTTCGATGTGCCTTTGTTTGTTGTGGCTTCGGCCCTGGCTGCCTTCGGTTTCCGGTCCGCAGCCGTGGTGGCTACTGCGTGGACCGCGCTGGTCACCCTGGCTCTGGCTGTCTTCGCCACCATCACCACGCAGGCGGGATGGGGAGTCCTGGCGATGGTGGCGGCTGCAGCCTGCTCGGTGGCCGCTCTATGCCTGGTCCTCCTGGGCCGGATACCTACCGAGTGGGTCCTGCGAGGTCCGTTCGCCTTCCGGCCGGCAGCCCAGCGGCCAACGTCAGGGCACGTGGCTGCAACGTTCCGTCAGCTGGTCGTTTTTTGGGGCCTGTTCCTGGGAGTGATCCCTCTGGCCATCCATGCGCTGGAAGATCGCTGGGGCCTCTCCTTCCCGCTGCCCACGCTTGTTCCCGGGCTCGTTTTGCTGCTGCTCGCCAGCGCCCTGGGCATCTGCTCGGCCACAGCCATGTCAACCAAGGGGAACGGGACGCCCTTGCCGTCGGCAATGCCCAACACCCTGGTCATTGCCGGACCCTACCGCTGGGTCCGGAATCCCATGGCCCTTGCCGGCATCCTGCAGGGCGCCGCCGTCGGCCTGATGCTGGGTTCGTGGCTGGTGGTGGCGTACGCAGTGGCAGGCTCACTCGTGTGGAATTACGTGGTCAGGCCGCTGGAGGAGGCCGACCTCAGGCTTCGATTCGGCGCCGAGTTCGAACGTTACTGCCAAAGGGTCCGCTGCTGGATACCCCGGCTCGGTGCCGACTAGACCCGCTGTTCGGTGAGTTTCGCTTCGAGAACCTGGGCCACGCCGTCGTCGTCGAAGTGCGGGGCCTGCTGCCCGGCGGCGAGGATCGCTTCCGGATGCCCGCTCGCCATGGCGTAACCGTGGCCGGCCCAGCGGAGCATCTCGATGTCATTGGGCATATCGCCGAACGCAACCACGTCCGCCGCGTCGATTCCCAGCGACTCGGCGTACTTGGCGAGCGTGACGGCCTTGTTGATGCCCGGGACCGACATCTCCAACATTGCGGTCTTCGGAGCTGAGTGCGTGGTGGACACCAAGTGCGCAACAGCCGGCTGCACCTCGGCAAGGAATTCGTCCGGCGTACCTTTGCGGGTAATGGCCAGGAACTTCACGACGGCGTCATCCGCAGTGAGCGTCTCGGCCAACGGTTTAGGGGTGAATTCGGCGAGCAATTCGCTGGTTTCGTTCTCGATGAAACCGGGCTCCAGCTGAAAACCGGTCAGGGTTTCGACAGCGAACAACGCGTCCGGCCTGATGGACTTGATGATCCGGCGGGCTTCAAAGACGGACTCCGCGTCCAGAACGCACGAGGACAGGGCCTTCTCTGTTTCCAGATCCCACACCACGGCCCCGTTGGAACAGATGACGATCCCGCTGTGTCCCAGTTGCTCCTGGAGGGGGTAGAGCCAGCGCGGCGGACGGCCCGTGACGAAGACGAGTTCCACCCCTGCATCGCGGCACGCCTGGAACGCCTTGATGGTCCGGTCACTGATTTTTCCGTCGTGACCGAGGATGGTGCCGTCAATATCGCTTGCTACGAGCCGCATCATGCCAGTCTACGTTGGTGGGAACGGGCGGGGGCTCGGCCAATCTCCCCTACGGCTGCAACAAGCGCATAGGCTGGGTTGATGAGTGAGAAGACCAGCACAGTCGAAGAACACAGCACCCGGGGTGCCTACGTCACAGGTGGCGAGTTCAACCGGGACACCAACTACATCGAAGACCGGATCACCCGCGACGGTGCCGCCGGGCCAAACGGAGAACCCGGCTGGCCTGTGGAGCCCGGACGGTACAGATTGATCGCAGCCCGCGCCTGCCCATGGGCCAACCGGACAGTGATCGTCCGGCGGCTCCTGGGATTGGAAGACGTCATCAGCCTGGGTCAGCCCGGACCCACCCACGACGCCCGCTCCTGGACCTTTGACCTCGATCCCGACGGCAAGGACCCTGTCCTGGGAATCGAGCGTCTCCAGGAAGCGTTCTTCCGCCGCTTCCCCGACTATCCGCGCGGCATTACCGTCCCGGCCATCGTCGATATCCCCAGCGGAGAAGTAGTCACCAACAACTTCCCGCAGATCACCCTCGACTTCTCCACGGAATGGACAGAGTTCCACCGCCCCGGAGCGCCGAACCTGTATCCGGAACATCTTCGCGAGGAGATCGACCAAGTCAACAAGCGCGTCTTTACCGAGGTCAACAACGGCGTCTACAGATGCGAATTCGCAGGATCACAGGAAGCCTACGACGCCGCCTACACCCGGCTGTGGAACGCGCTGGATTGGCTGGAGGAACGGCTTACAACGCAGCGCTACCTGGTGGGCGACTCCATCACCGAAGCCGACGTTCGGCTTTTCACCACCTTGGCCCGCTTCGACGCCGTCTATCACGGGCACTTCAAGTGCAACCGCAACAAACTCAGCGAAATGCCCGCATTATGGGGCTATGCCCGGGACCTGTTCCAGACGCCCGGCTTTGGAGACACCATCGACTTCGTGCAGATTAAACAGCACTACTACATCGTCCACGAGGACATCAATCCCACGCAGATCGTCCCCGCAGGCCCGGATCTTTCGGGCTGGCTGACGCCTCACGGACGCGAATCCCTGGGTGGGCGGCCCTTCGGCGACGGCACTCCGCCGGGACCGGTCAAGGCAGGCGAAGAAGTAGCCCCGGGCCACGGAGCAGGCTAGGCCAGTCCGTGGTTCAGCTCGGACCGCGTGGGCGGGTTGGCTCCGGCGCGCGACACGGTGATGGCGGCCGCGCGGGTGGCGTGATCCATGATCGCCGCGAGCGTTTCAGCCGGCATGGCGCGCAGTTCCTCACGGTTCTGTGCGCCATCCAGCCCGTGATCCACGATCGCGGACAACAGCCCGGCCATGAACGAATCCCCCGCGCCCACGGTGTCCACAACGTCCACTGAAGGAGCCGGGACCTGGGTCTCCCCTGCACGGGTGATGCCCCACGGGCCGAGCGAACCACGCGTGACCACCACCAACGCCGGACCGCCCTCGCCGCCCAGCGTCAACCAGCGACGGGCGGATTCCGTCGGATCAACGCCCGGGTACAGCCATTCAAGGTCCTCGTCGGACGCCTTAACGACGTCGGACAGCGCCACGAAGCGCTCGGCCTGCGTCCGCGCGTACTCAACGTCCGTGATGATGCTCGGGCGGCAGTTGGGGTCAAAGCTGATGGTGCTGCTCGGGTGGGCATGCTCGACGGCGGCAAGAACCTCCGCAGCGCCCGGCTCCAGGAAGGTGGCAATGGAGCCGGTGTGCAGCAAGGTGGCAGCCTGCAGCATGAGGGGCAGCCGGCCGGCGAGTCCGGGCAGTTCCCAGGTGAGGTCGAAAGCGTAAGTGGCAGCGCCGTCGTCGTCTATCCGTGCGGTTGCCACGCTGGTTGGCTTGTCGTCAGGCGGCAGCGGAACCATCACGGAACTGGACCGCAGGTGCGCAGCGACCGAGTCGCCGTAGGCGTCCTTGCCGAAGCGGCCGATGAACTGAACCGGGTGGTCCAGCCTGGCCAAACCGACGGCAACATTGAGCGGGCTGCCGCCAACGTGCGCTTCAATTCCAGAGGAGCGTTGAACTACGTCTACCAGGGCCTCGCCAATGACTGTCAGCATGGGACCACTCTGCCAGAGGACAACCGCCGCA
This sequence comes from Paenarthrobacter sp. JL.01a, assembly GCF_025452095.1. Taxonomy (NCBI): domain Bacteria; kingdom Bacillati; phylum Actinomycetota; class Actinomycetes; order Micrococcales; family Micrococcaceae; genus Paenarthrobacter; species Paenarthrobacter sp. JL.01a. The sequence continues at coordinate 60,287 of NZ_CP104877.1, read as the reverse complement.
GCACAACAATTACGAGAGCAGCCGCTGCACCAGTTCCCGGCACTTCTTGTACGCGACGGCTTTGGGGTCGATGAGGTCGAAGTGATCGCCCGGGACCCGCAGCAACTGGGCCGAACTTCCCGCTGCCGTAGCCGCTGCGACGAAGGCCTCGGACTGGCTCGCGGGAACGTCCTCATCTTCTGTGGCGTGCACGGCATATACGGGGACGTCGATCGGCAGCAGGCTCATGGGGTCTGCGTATTTATGCCGTTTGGGGAATCTAGCGGAATCGCCACCCATGAGGTTGCACACCGCGCCGTTGCTCAGATTCAGTTTCTCCGCGGCCGCAAGGTTGAGGAGCCCCGACTGGCTCACCACCCCTGTCAGGTGCACTGCGTTGTCCTCGGGCGACCGCACGAGTTGGCGGTCGGCGTCGGGCGTTCCGATGGCCGAAAGCCGCTGCCGGCCGGCCGCCCAGACGGCCAAGTGTCCGCCGGCCGAGTGGCCCAGCGCTACGACTTTATCGAGTTTGAGATCGTGGTTACCTGCGATTTCAGAGAGGTGGTCGATGCCGGCCAGGATGTCCTCGAACGTGTGCGGCCATCCGCCGCCGTTCCCGGCCCTCCGGTATTCAAGGTTCCAGGCGGTAATTCCGTGGGCTGCGAGGTCCCGCGCCAGGGGCTCGCCGAGCTCAGCGCCATACTGCGAGCGCCAGTAGCCGCCATGGATCACGACGGCGACTCCACCGGCCACAGCCGATGCGCCGCGATGGTTTCCGTTGTTCGGTTCAGGTATGAAGAGTTCGCCCCACTGACTGGGGTGTTCGCCGTAGCTGTACTTGTGCCGCAACATTGCGCCCTCCTTTGTACTGAGCCTATCGCGAGGGTTCCGGGGTTTGGCTAGAGGCGCCCCGACGGCGATTGGCCCGGTTCAGTGTCGCACCCGCACCGTAAGCTGGGGGCATGGCAAGCAATTGGGACAGCCTGGACCAGGCTCAGCGGGATGCAGTGGACGCGAATGTGGCCCTCTATGAGCGTGTCCGCCCTGCGTTGAAGCGGGTCACGCGCGATGTCCTGCTGACGCTGCGGGACATGTTGAACGATGCCGAGGTCACGCCGTTGTTTGTCACGGGCCGGACCAAGACCGTTGAGTCGTTCCGCGAAAAAATTTCCCGCACAGATGACCCCATTGAGCCGGGCGGCCCCCGCGTGCTCAAGTTCCCGGATCCCTTCCGCACCCTGAACGACATGGTGGGAATCCGCGTCATCACCAAGCTGCCGGCGGAAAACGCAGCGGTTGCCAACATCATCAAACGCCAGCGTCAACTGTTCGATTGCCGTGGCGACCGCGAGAAGGACATTGGTTCCATCGAGTCCGGGACCTACGGCTACTCCAGCCGGCACCTCATCCTGCGCACCATCCAGAATGAAACGGTCAAGGAGTACCAGCACGTCTTCAACCCGGACATGCCGGCCAACGGCAGCTACTTCTTCGAGTGCCAGATCCGCACCGTATTCGCCCACGCCTGGAGCGAGATCGAGCATGACATCCGCTTCAAGGCCGAGGATCCCCGCGCCTGGACGCCGCATTTCGACCGCCAATTCACGGCCACGGCAGCCATGTTGGAGACTGTGGAGAGCGCTTTTGCTGATCTCCACGAACGGTACGAACAAGTCCGCGGCTACTGGGACCTCGAAGGTGAAGGCGCCTCACCGTTGACCCCCAACCGGGTACGTGACGTCTGGCGTACGCTCCTTCCGCACGTTGACCGTAAAGTTGATGACGACTGGGGGTGGGCCGCCGAACTCCTTGCCGCCCACGGACTGACCAAGACCGTGGAACTGGCCGGGCTTCTCAGCGCCAACCGGATAACCGAAGTCCGCAAGGCCCTCGACCACCGCTACTCCCCCGGTCCCGACCGCCTCCTGGACGACCTCCTGCTGTGGCAGTACGGAACCGAACACATTGATCTCACCGCTGAGGCGCCCGACGTCGTTCCGCACCCGCGGCGCGACAGCCTCCAGCGGCGCCTTAAGCAGATTGAGCGTTACCGCCAGACTGCACTGTAAGGACCCATGACACCCGCGCCAACCATGACACCTGAGCAACTCATGTCGCTGCGGGCGACCTTCCGTTCGCCCCGCCGCCTGTTGACTGAATCCCTCGCAGGGTTGGTGGTGGCGCTGGCCTTGATTCCAGAGGCCATAGCGTTCTCCGTGATCGCGGGGGTGGATCCGCGGATCGGATTGTTCGCGTCCTTCACCATGGGCGTGGTGACCGCTCTTGTGGGCGGACGTCCAGCCATGATTTCGGCAGCAACGGGTGCCGTTGCACTGGTGGTCGCTCCGGTGATGAAGGAGCACGGGCTCGACTACCTGATTGCGACGATCATCCTCGCGGGCGTTTTCCAGATCATTCTCGCCGCCCTGGGGGTTACCCGGTTGATGCGCTTCATCCCGCGGTCGGTGATGATCGGTTTCGTGAACGCGCTGGCCATCTTGGTGTTCATGTCCCAGATGCCCGAACTCTTCAACGTTCCTTGGATGGTCTATCCAATTGTTGCCGTGGGCCTGGCGATCGTTTTTCTGCTGCCACGGGTGACCACGGCTGTTCCGGCCCCCTTGGTGGCCATCGTGCTCCTCACGCTGGTCACCGCGCTGGGTGGCGTCGATGTACCCACCGTCAGCGACAAGGGCGAGCTGCCGGACAGCCTGCCCGGCTTTTTCGTGCCGAACGTGCCCCTGAACTTGGAGACGTTCCAGATCATTGCTCCCTTTGCGTTGTCGATGGCACTGGTGGGACTGCTGGAGTCGCTCATGACCGCCAAGCTGGTGGATGACATCACCGACACTCGATCCAACAAGACCAGGGTCTCTTGGGGCCAGGGCGCCGCCAACATCGTCACTGGATTCCTTGGCGGCCTGGGTGGTTGCGCGGTGATTGGGCAGACCATGATCAATGTGAAGGGCTCCGGCGCCCGAAGCCGGCTTTCAACGTTCCTGGCCGGCGTGTTCCTGCTGATCCTGGTGGTGGTGCTGGGCGATGTTGTGGGAATGATCCCCATGGCCGCGCTGGTGGCAGTGATGATCTTCGTTTCGCTGATTACTTTTGACTGGCACTCCGTCCGTCCCTCAACCCTGAAGCGCCTGCCCAAATCCGAGACAGCCGTCATGGTCCTGACTGTTGCCGCTGTGGTCGCAACGCACAATCTTGCGGTGGGGGTCGGCGTCGGGGTTTTGGCCGCGAGCGTGCTGTTCGCCCGTCGAGTGGCCCACTTTGCCACGGTGGAAAGGACTGAACTGGAACTTAACGGCGAAACGGTGGCGACATACACCGTGGATGGTGAGCTCTTCTTTGCCTCCTCCAACGACCTGTACACCCAGTTCGACTACGCGAAAGATTCCTCAGAAGGCATAGATCGCGTGATCATCGATCTTCACGGCTCGCATATTTGGGACGCTTCCTCGGTTTCCGTGCTGGATTCAGTGACCGAAAAGTACAGGAACCACGGTCGCGAAGTGGAGTTCATCGGCTTGAATGAGGCCAGCGTCCGCATGCGGGAGCGGCTCGCGGGCAAGCTCAACCCCTGACGGGACGCCGGATGTCTGACATATACGTTCCGTGGGATGTAACGAAGTCGTTCCAGGCGCAGTGCTGGTGTGAGCATTGATGAATGCTTGAGGCAACCAATTCCCCGTCCGAAACCGCAGCCCCGGCAAATCCTGCCCTCGCCGCCGAAGCCAGGATTGCCCGGATCGCCGTCACGGTTTTCCCACTCCTGGTGGTTCTGGCCGGCGTCCTGGGGTTCCTCATCCCGGATCTGTTCAAGCCGATGGGCGTTGCGGTTCCTTACTTGCTGGGCATCATCATGTTCTGCATGGGTCTCACCCTGACCCCTCCGGATTTCGCCTCCGTGGCCCGGCGTCCCTGGGCCGTAGCTCTGGGAATCGTGGCGCACTATGTCATCATGCCCGGCGCCGGATGGTTGATCGCGGTATTGCTGCAATTGCCACCGGAGCTTGCCGTCGGCCTGATCCTGGTTGGTTGCGCGCCCTCCGGCACGGCCTCCAACGTGATGGCGTTCCTGGCCAAGGGCGATGTGGCCCTGTCCGTCGCCGTCGCTTCCGTCTCCACGCTGATAGCGCCGCTGGTGACGCCCGCACTGACGCTCTTCCTGGCGGGCTCGTTCCTGAATATCGACGCCGGGGCCATGGTCTTGGACATCGTCAAGACAGTGCTGCTGCCCGTCATCGCGGGCCTCCTTGCGAGGTTGTTCCTCTCGAAGCTCGTGGCGAAGGTGCTTCCGGTGCTTCCTTGGGCTTCAGCCGTCGTCATCTCCTTGATCGTGGCCATCGTTGTGGCCGGCAGCGCCAGCAAGATTGTTGCCGCAGGCGGCATCGTGTTCCTGGCTGTTGTGCTTCACAACGGCTTCGGCCTTGGACTGGGCTACCTGGCCGGCAAGCTGGGGCGTTTGGATGACAAGGCCCGCCGTGCCTTGGCGTTCGAGGTCGGGATGCAGAACTCAGGACTCGCGGCGACCCTGGCCACTGCGCACTTCGGCGCATTGGCTGCGTTGCCGTCCGCCGTGTTTTCACTGTGGCACAACATCTCCGGTGCGATCGTTGCAGCGTGGTTGGCGCGGAGGCCGCTGAAGGACTAGGTGCTGTTCAGGTCGCTTCAGCACAATTCCGAAGAAAGGCAACGACGAGGCGAGCTCCGCCCGCTTCGTTGTCATCCGTGTCAGGACCCGGGTCGAGCCGTGTGATAATAAGCGGGATTTGCACATCACACATATTGGGGGAAGCATGCCAGAGCGCTCAGAATCCGGTGCACCAGAGGCGGGCGAACGTGTCGGCCGCGCTCCAGCAGAACCCCAGTTCGGGCTGCGGGCACCCGGTGGATGGACTCCCCCGGCCAGCCAGTCCCAAGCCCCGGTACCGGTTCGTGCAGCAGGTGAGAACGTGGTCCGTGGCGCACTCTTCGCGCTGGCGGTTATTCCCCTTGGCGCGGCCTCTTGGCTGCTGCTGTGGAACACGGGTTGGATGGCATCCATTGTTGCCTTCATCGTCGCGACTGTGGCGGCCCGCCTGTATGTCTTGGGGACCGGTGCAATAATCAGCCGCCGCGGCGCGTGGGTGGTCGCAGCCATAACGCTGGTGACCGTCCTGCTTTCATTTTGGGGCGGCATGCTGCTGGACGCAGCAAAATTCATTGGCGGCCGTTCTCCGCTAACGATGCTGGCCGACGCCGAAACTTGGGACCTGCTCCTATACAACCTTTCCACCAACCGGGACCTGGTAAATGGGTACGCGGTCGATTTCCTGCTTGCCTTGCTGTTCAGCGCACTGGGTTGCTTCTTCACCCTTCGGCAACTGTTCGCCCACACCAGGGGCAGCTAGCCCGGAGCTTGCCGGGCCCCCATCGCTGAAGCACGACAAGTGGCCAATCATGGCTCGTGCGTCGACCAATGAACGTCCCATCCAGACGCTCGACCATCGTGCCTTTTCCCCGCCGTACTTCGGATAATTTTCGGTAGGCGTGGCACTTGGGTCAGGTCGTCGGACGACACGTCAGCCGCCCGCCGTCGTCGTTCCGCGTAACTGCAGTTTCCACGGCGAGGCGACCCGCACGCCCTCTGCAGGCGCGCTTCCCTCGAGCCGGTCCAGCAGCATCCTCACCACTTGCTCGAAAATCGGCTCCGGCCCCACTGTTGTCAGAGCGGGATCGTATTCCTGCCCCTCGGTGGAATTCCCCACGCCGACGATCTGGACATCCTCGGGCACGCGCAGCCCCAAGCGGAAGGCTGCTCTGATGGCCTGCAGTGCCTCCATGTCGTCGGTGCAGAGGATGGCGGTGGGGCGGTCCGGCAGTTGCAGCAACTCAAGCGCCGCCTGGTACGCCAGGGCAGGGCGGTGCTGCGATGTCCGGACAAGGGACTCATCCAGGGAGATACCCGCCGCCTCCAGCCCTTGCACGTAGGAAGCGAACCGGCTCGCAGGTCGTCCCGCCGGATCGGCCCTGCGGATGCACGCAATCCGTCGGTGCGAAGCGGTCAGGAAGGCCATCCCCTCAGCCAGTCCAACCTCCGGTTCGGGAGCCAGAACGTCGAAACCATGGGGTTTCATGGTCCCCGAGATGACCACCTGGGCAACACCGCGGCGGGCCAGTTCGGTGACGGTTTCGTCCTCCGATTTCGCTTCGGGAAAGTAGCCAATAATGACGCCGTCGGCCCCACCTGACATCATGAACTTACGCCAGTCTTCGCCCAAGAGGATCACCGGCTGATAGCCATGCTCGGGAAGGATGTTCGCCGCCGTAGTAGCCAACGCCCGGTCCCAGGGCCATTCCAGATTTCCGATAGCGACGGCGACGACGTCGGTTTTGCCCCGTCGCATCCCACGTGCGGCCTGGTTGGGCACATAGCCCAGCTCCTTCACGGCAGACAACACCCGGTCCTGGGTCGGCTGACTGATCCGCGTGGTCCCACCGTGACGACCGGACAGCACGTACGAGACAGTGGTCAAGGAAACGCCCGCAGCGTTTGCGACATCCCGGATAGTGGGTTTGGGTCCTTTGCTCACGGGAGGCTCCTGACAGACGGCGGTCCTTGAACTCTACATTCCCGGACCGGACTGCCCTTGACGCAATTAGTTAAGAACATGAACAATTAAAGCTGTCGGCATGGATCAAAAGGGAAGAATCATTCAATGAAGAACTGGGCAGGTAACCTCGAGTATTCGTCCGCGGAAGTGCAGCGGCCCACCTCCGTGGAAGAGCTGCGGGAGCTCGTGGCCAAGGCGACTCAGATCAAAGCCCTCGGCTCCCGGCATTCCTTCAACACCGTTGCCGACACCCCGGGCACGCACCTTCTCTTGGATGCACTCCCCCAGGAAGTTGTCCTCAACAGGGATAAAGGCACCGTCAAGGTCAACGGCAGCATCAGCTACGGGGCCCTGGGCCGGGCGTTGGAGGAGCAGGGTTACGCCATCCACAACCTTGCGTCCCTTCCGCACATCTCCGTGGCGGGTGCCATCCAAACAGGCACCCACGGCAGTGGCGTCAACAACCCGTCCCTGGCGGCCGCCGTCGTGGGTATTGACCTGGTGCGCGCCTCAGGCGACCTGGTCACCCTCACGGCCGACGACGACGAATTCCTCGCCAGCGTGGTTGGCGTGGGAGCCCTGGGCATCGTCACTGGGCTGGAGCTCGCGGTCCGTCCGAGCTACGAGGTCCGGCAGCGCGTGCTCACCAATCTCTCGTGGGACGGCGCTCTGGCGAACTTCCAGGCTATCGCGTCCAGTGCCTACAGCGTCAGTTTCTTCACGAACTATACGGGCGACACCATCCCCCAGGTCTGGCTCAAAGCACTTGATACGGAGGCCGCCTTGCCTGACCTTTTTGGTGCCACCCCGGCCACAGTGGCCATGCATCCTTTGCCGGACATGTCGGCCGAGAACTGCACCGAGCAATTGGACGTCGCCGGCAAATGGTTGGATCGCCTGCCGCACTTCCGTCACGAATTCACTCCCAGTAACGGGGAAGAACTCCAAAGCGAATTCCTGCTGCCACTGGACCAGGCGTCGGCAGCTTTGTCCGCCGTTCGTGGCCTCGCCGACAAGCTGGCACCGTTGCTGTTTATCTCGGAGATCCGCACGATTGCCGCCGATGAGTTCTGGTTGAGCCCGTTCTACAAGCAGCAAAGCGTGGCCCTGCACTTCACCTGGAAGCCGATGCAGCCGGAGGTAGAAGCCGTCCTTCCCGAGCTGGAGGAAGCATTGCGGCCGTTTGGTTCACGCCCGCACTGGGGCAAGCTGTTCACGCCGGACCAGTACGACTTTTCCACGCTATACCCACGGTTCGAGGACTTCCGGGGCCTGGCTCAGGCCAACGACCCCACGGGCAAGTTCCGCAACGGGCTGCTGGACAGCGTGCTCGGTGTAACTGTGTCGTCGTAGCTCGTCGCGTAACCGCTGTTGCGTCGCGTGCCCGCTATTGCGTTGTTGGCCAACGACGCAACAGCGGGCCGGCAACGGGTTACTCGATGTGGGCCAGCACTGCGCCGGCCGCCACGACTCCCCCGGGCGCGGAAAGTACTTCCGAGAGCGTGCCTGTGCGGTGTGCCGGGACCTGGATTTCCATCTTCATGGCCTCCAGGACAACCAAGGGGTCCCCGGCAGCCACGGTGGCGCCGGGTTCCACGAGCCACTTCACCACGGTGCCGGACATGCTGGAGACAAGGGCTGATTCGGCAGGCGCATCACCGGCGACAGAACCAGGCTGCCCTGTGACATCCGCCGCAGCCGGCAGACCTTGCCCCGAGCGGGCCCAGCCGTCCAGCAGATCCGCAGGAAGACCCACAGCAAGCCGCTTGCCGTCGACATCCACGGTGATGGTGCGTCGTTCGCCAAGGGGGGCCGCAGCGCTGTAGTTGGGGTCGACGGGGATCTGGTCCGCGAAGTCGGTCTCGATCCACCGGGTGTGCACGCGTAGCCCGACCACGGAGGTGAAATCGTCAGCCTCGAGAACTGCGCGGTGGAACGGCAAAACCGTGGCCAGGCCAGAGATGTTGAATTCCTTCAAGGCACGGCGTGCCCGGCGAAGGGCCTGCTGCCGGTCAGCCCCTGAGACGATCAGTTTGGCCAACAAGGAATCGAATTGCGGCGGAACTGTCGAACCCGAGCGCACTCCGCTGTCCACGCGGATCCCGGGCCCCGTGGGCACCTCGAAGCCGGAAACCGTGCCCGGCGAGGGCAGGAACCCACGGCCGACATCCTCAGCATTGATCCGGAACTCAAAGGAGTGCCCCTGCGCAACGGGATCCTTGGTGATGCTCAGTGGCAACCCGGCAGCAACGCGGAACTGTTCCTGCACAAGGTCGATCCCCGCGGTCTCCTCAGTGATCGGGTGCTCCACCTGAAGGCGCGTGTTGACCTCGAGGAAAGCCACGGCTCCGTCAGCGGACACAAGGAACTCCACAGTCCCTGCGCCGTAATAGCCGGCCTCACGAATGATTGCCTTGGCTCCGTCGTAGATCCGCTGGCGCTGCTCGTCGCTGAGGAAGGGTGCCGGAGCTTCCTCAACGAGCTTCTGGTGCCGGCGCTGAAGCGAGCAGTCGCGGGTTCCCACCACAATGACGTTGCTGTGCTTGTCAGCGACGATCTGGGCCTCAACATGCCGCGGGCGGTCGAGATACTGCTCCACGAAGCACTCGCCTCGACCGAAGGCAACTACGGCTTCACGGACTGCGGAGTCAAAGGCTTCTTCGACTTCTGCCAGTTCACGGACCACTTTCAGTCCGCGGCCGCCTCCGCCGAAGGCTGCCTTGATGGCGATCGGGAGTCCGTGCTCCTCGGCGAAAGCGCGTGCTTCTGCGGCAGAGGACACTGGCCCGTCGCTGCCGGCAACCAGGGGCGCCCCGGCACGCACCGCGATTTCCCGGGCGGTGATCTTGTTGCCCAACTGGCGGATCGACTCCGGCGAGGGACCGATCCACTCAAGTCCGGCGTCGAGCACTGCCTGGGCGAAGTCTGCATTCTCGGAGAGAAAACCGTAACCGGGGTGGACGGCGTCCGCACCGGAACGGGCAGCAACGGAGAGCAGCTTTTCGATATTCAGGTAGGTGTCAGCGGGGCTGTTTCCGCCCAGGCTGTACGCTTCAGCTGCTGCGCCGACGTGCATGGCATCGGCATCAATATCGGCGTAGACGGCGACGGAGGCGATACCGGCGTCGTCACAGGCTCGGGCGACGCGGACAGCGATTTCGCCGCGGTTCGCGATCAGGACCTTGCGCATCAAATACTCACTTCTCTGGGTTCTTGCTGAAGTCTGGGGTGTCGGAGACGAGCCGGAAACGGATCCGGCCGCCGATGGGCACTTGCGCCGCCAGGTCCAGGTGTTCGTCACGAACCACGCCGATCACTGGATAACCACCTGTGATGGGATGGTCGGCCAGGAAGAGCACGGGCAGTCCCGCGGGCGGGATCTGGAGGGCGCCGGCCATGGTTCCTTCGCTGGGCAACTCGCCCTCGCGGGTGCGCTTGAGCGGAGTGCCGTCCAAGCGCATCCCCACGCGGTTCGACTGCGGGGTGACCAGCCAGTCCTGGCCCGTCAGGGACTCGAGGGCAGTTTGGTCGAACCAGTCGGCGCGCGGGCCCGGAACGACGTCGAGAACGGTAACGCCGTCACCGGGAAAGTCCGGTTGCAGCTCAGGGCTGCCGACGGCGGTTGACTCGGTTGAGTGCCCTGCCGGGAGTTCCTGGCCGACAACCAACGGCGCAGGACCGATGCCGGACATCGTATCCGCCGATCGGCTTCCAAGAACCTCGGGCACATCCACTCCGCCGCGTATTGCCAGATAGTTCCGGAACCCCGCTTCGGGAGCGCCCACAGTAAGGACTTCGCCGTCGAGCAGTGCGAAAGGTGCGGCCACCGGGACGGTCCGTAGGGGACCCGGCTGGACGTCGCCGTCGTCGTCGGATTCAACCCACGACGGCGACTGAACGGTCAGCGTTGTCGGCGCACCGGTCACGGCAAGTACTTGGTCTCCGACAGCTTCCACCGTGAGCCCGCCGTTGACGGACTCAATGGCCGCAGCTGAGGGGGCGTTGCCCACCAAGCGGTTGGCCCTGCGCAGCGAAGCCCTGTCCAAGGCGCCCGCAGCGGAAACACCGAGGGGGCCGTAGCCACGACGGCCCAGGTCCTGGATAAGGCTCTGAGCACCGGGGTTGAGAATCCGAAGACCAGGACCGGTGTGGTGGTCCGAATCGGCTTCGGACTCAGGGGCCGCCGCCGTCACGACCTCACGGACCGCCCGGTACTGCACGCGGTCTCCAGGCCGAACAAGCGCCGGCTGGGGACGGTCCAGGTCCCACATGTGGGCCCCTGTCCTGCCTATCAACTGCCATCCACCGGGCGAGCGTCGGGGGTAGACGGCGGAGTATTGACCGCCGAGGGCCACGGAGCCCGCGGGCACTGCCGTGCGCGGTGACGAGCGGCGGGGCACGGTGAGGGCTTCGTTTTCCCCCACCATGTAGCCGAAGCCGGGCGCGAAGCCAGCGAAGGCCACCGTCCAGATCTGTCCCGTGTGCGCCGCAACCACACCATCGATGCTCAGTCCGGTCAGTTCCGCGACGTCGGCGAGGTCCTCGCCGTCGTACACAGTGTCGATGACCACCAATCCGGAATCAGTGACTTCCGGAACGGTGAGTTCCAGTTCCAGGAGCCGTGCACCGATGGCGCGGGTTGCGGACGCCGACTCGCCGACCACCATGACCGTTTCCGCCGCGGCCAGGACGTCCACCTGCCCCGGCAACGGGGATTTGTACAGCATGTCCTGCAAAGCAAGCACGTCCTGCAGGCCATCCAGCTCGGCCAAGACAGCCCGTGTACCAACTGGCCTGACGGAGCGGACCTTTTTTGCAGTGGTGGTGTGCATTGCGGTTTCCATCTTTGACTAAGCCGCTGGCTGGGTGTTGGCGGTCTGCAGCAAACGCTCTTCTTCTTCCGGCTGGGGATCGCGACCCAAGAGCATGCCGACAATGGTGACGATGGCTGCAGCCAGGAGGTAGAGGGCAATCAGGTACCAGCCGTGGTTGGCTGCACCATAGAGCGCGGTGAAGATGATGGGTGCCACTGCTCCACCGATCACGCCTGCCAAGGTGTAAGCCAGCGAACTGCCGGCGTAACGGAGCCTGGCCGGGAACTGCTCGGTGATGAAGGCTGCCTGGGGCCCATACATGAAGGCATGCAGTGCCAGGCCAATCACGGTGCCGATGGTGAGCATCAGGACTGACTTGCCCTGGATCATCAGGAAGAACAGCGGGATGTAGGCAGCTGTGGCTGCTGCGGCGATGCCGTAAACCCAGCGGCGGTTGAACCGGTCGGTCAAGGCGCCGGCAGCTGGAATCAACACCAGTTGGAACGCTGAACCGATCAGGATCGCGGACAGGACGTTTCCGGTGGTCATGCCCAGTTCCTTGGTGGCATATACGGCCACGAACACCGTGAACAGCGCGTAGAGGATGTCGGGGCAAACACGGGAGAGGGCTGCAGCCACCAGAGCCTTGGGCTGCTGGGTGAAGACTTCCTTGATGGGCGCCTTGGGACGATCGCCCTGGGCCTGAATGGCCTTGAAGACGGGCGTTTCCTCAAGCTTGAGGCGGATGACCAGGCCGAAGACCACAAGAAGTGCCGAGGCAAGGAATGCCACCCGCCAACCCCAGGAGAGGAAGGCTTCGTTGCTGAGCGATGCGGCCAAAACGGCAAGCACACCGTTGGCCATGAGGTTACCTGCGGGTGGGCCGATTTGGGCGGCAGATGACCAGAATCCGCGCTTGTTGGGATCGCCGAATTCGCTGGACAGCAGAACCGCGCCGCCCCATTCACCACCAACACCGATTCCTTGGGCGAGCCGCAAAAGCACCAGGATGGTGGGTGCCGCGACGCCAATCACTGAGTAATCCGGCAGCGCACCAATAAGGACTGTGGCCACACCAATCAGCACCAAGGTGAAGACGAGGACGTATTTGCGGCCGATCTTGTCGCCGAGGCGGCCAAAGATGATGCCACCAATCGGCCGGGCCAGGTAGCCCACGGCAAACGCCGAGAAGGACAGCAGCAGCGCCACGAATTCGTCGTTGCCGGGGAAGAAGATCTTGGGGAATACCAGTGCCGAGGCCACCGAGTAGATCGCAAAGTCGTAGTACTCCAGCGACGTGCCGGTGAGGCTGGCGATGTAGGCCTTAAGTGCGCCGGGCGGTGGCTTCCTCGTCACTGCCTTCGCTGTGTTGTTGGTGCTGGTCATGATGCCCTCCGGGGGGATGAGGTGTGGTGCGGAGTCCAAGTGGGAGTGGGTTAGAGGAACGAGCCGATGGTTACACCGGCATCGCCCAATGCGGACTTCACTGCGGCAGCCATTGCAACTGCGCCGGGTGAGTCACCGTGGACGCAGATGCTCTCTGCGTTGATTTTGAGGATGGAACCGTCGATTGCCTTGACGGATTGTTCGGTGGCCATCCGCAGGACATGTTCGGCCACTTCGACGGAATCGTGAAGGACGGCCCCGGGCTGGGAGCGCGGGACGAGCGTCCCTTCCGGTGTATAAGCGCGATCTGCGAATGCTTCGGAAATTCCGCGGAGGCCCGCTTCCTCAGCCAAACGCAGGACTTCAGAGCCGGGCAGGCCGAGGATCGGAAGGTTGGGGTCCACCGATTTCACAGCATCAACCACAGCCCGCGCCTGGGCCGTGTGCTTGACGATCGCGTTGTACAGGCCGCCGTGGGGTTTCACGTACTGCACCCGGCCACCGGAAAGAGCTGCCAGAGCCTGCAGCGCACCGATCTGGTACACCACGTCGTCAGCCAACTCCACGGGGTCAATATCCATGAAGCGACGGCCGAATCCCGCGAGATCGCGGTATCCGACGTGGGCACCAATGACGACGCCGGCCTTGACCGCCTTCTCGCTGGTGCTGCGGATAACGCTGGGGTCGCCGGCGTGGAATCCACAAGCAACGTTGGCACTGGAGACGGACTGGAACATGGCAGCGTCGTCGCCGAGCGTCCAGCGTCCGAAGGACTCTCCGACGTCGCTGTTCAGGTCGATTGTTGCCATGGTGTGATCCCTGCCTCGTGATGCGCGTTACATCCAGCATGCACCAAAGTGTTGGATTGTTCAACAATCCGGCGATCCTTATTTTCGGCGATCGTGTAATTTTGTGGTTATGGCCGGAGCAGATCAGGAATCAGACGAACACCCCGGCCTTGACGGTGCCCGCGCCCGCATGCGGCTCAGGGTCCCCTCCGTGGCCGAACGGGTAGCCGAGGAACTCCGTTACCAGCTGGCAGAGGGCTTCCTTGTACCCGGCGCCAAACTCACCGAGGCCACCATCGCCGAGGATCTTGGCGTTTCCCGGAACACCGTCAGGGAAGCCTTTGCCGAGCTCGCCGCCGAACGCCTCCTGCTCCGCCAGCCGAACAAAGGTGTGTTCGTAGCCACCCTCGAGGCAGGGGACATCCACGACGTCTACACCGTCCGTCGCGCCATCGAGGTCAGCTCCATCCGTGCGGGAGGTTCGCCGGAGCGCATAGCCGCCGTCAGGGCCGCCGTCGACGAGGGAAAACGCGCCGCAGCGGCTGACGACAACGAAGGACTGGGCAGCGCGAACCAGCATTTCCACGGGGCAATCGTGGCTTTGGCAGAGAGCAACCGCCTGAACACGATCATGGCCCAGATCCTGGCTGAGATGAGGCTTTACTTCCACAAAGCCACCGTCAACGCGCACTTCTACAGCGACTGGCTCGCCGAAAATGAGCAGATCTGCGCAGCGCTGGAGGCCGGCGAACTGGAACGCGCGGGCGACCTGCTTCTTGCCTATCTCAACCGTTCAGAGCAGCAGCAGGCCGCAATCCACGGCGAATAGTCAGCGCTTGCCCTTTTTCCGCGAACCGCGGCCGCGTCCTTTGTCCGGATTCGGAGCGTAGCGCTGGGCAACTGCGGGCTTCTTCGCACCCGAACCCCTGCGATCCGGCTTCGGCGCCTTCTTGGGCTTCTCCTGCTTGGCAGACGGTTGGCGCGAACTCTGCGCCGTCCGGCCTCGGACAATCCCAATGAACTCCTCCACCACCGGGCTGTCCGTTCCGACAAGCCAGGCCAGACCGATCTGGGTTCCGGGAGCGCCGCTGAGGCGTCGCATCACAGTATCTTTGGCGTTCAGGTGCCTGGCAACGGACATGGGCATGATCACCAGACCGGCGCCGGAAGCAACCACTTGGAGGGCCATGGCCGGGCCACCCATTTCCTCTACGTCAAGGAAGTTCTCCTCGGCCAGGTCCTCCAGGGCTACTTCCTCGAACACTGAGATCTCATGGCCCTTGGGTGCAACCACCACGGGCTGCTCTTCATACAACGGGATGACGTTCAGACCGTCCCGGTCCACGGGCAACCGAACAAAACTGAGGTCAGCGGAACCGTCGCGCAACACCGAAAGCTGCGCGTCGTCGTCGGACATGAAGGAGTGCAGCGGTACTTCGGGCATCCGCTCTTCCCAGCGGCGGATCCACTTTCCGGGAGTCACGCCGGCGACGTACGCAAAGCGAAGCGCGGGGTGGGACTCGGGAGTTTCCGTGGATTCTTCAGCATCTGGCACACACTCACAGTACCGGCCAGATACCCTTGAAGCATGACGTCCTCGAACTCCCAGTCCATGAAGCCGGCAACAGTCGCCAAGAAACTCGGCATCTACCTGCCCGCTACACCCCAGGAGTTCCAGGATTCGTCCATCTCCCGCGAGGAATTCAACGAACTCCAGTCCAACCCACCGGAATGGCTGGCCGAGCTGCGCCGCAACGGCCCGCACCCGCGCCCGGTAGTTGCGCAAAAGCTGAACATCTCCATCAGCGGCCTGGCCCGCGGCGGCGTCGAGGAAGCACTCACGACGGCGGAAATCACCGAGTTGCTGCAGACTCCCCCGCAGTGGCTGGTCACCGAACGCGCCACCCACGCTGCTGTCCGTTCCGAGGCCCAGCGCGTCAAGGACGAGGCCCACAAAAAGGCCGCGACGAAGGAAGCCCGGGAGAACGCCGCAGCAAAACGCGATGCTCCCAAGGGAACCAAGCGCGACCGCGCATAAGGCTTGATCCAGCTATGGCCGGGACCCGCGTCCCGGCCATAGCTGTTTAACTAGTCCTGGTGCAGTTGGACGTAGTTGCCGCAACCGTCGTCGAAAACTGCGCTGATGCCCGACGGATCCTCTGCCGGCTCTCCCTTGAACTTCACGCCCGCAGCCAGCAAGCGCTCGTATTCGGCCTGGACGTCGGGCACGCCGAGGACCACCGCGGGCATCCCAGCCTCATAAACGGCGTTCATGTAATTCGCGCCTATGGGGTTGTCGCTGGGCTCCAGGAGCAGCCCGGTGGCGTTCTCACCGGCGCCGGGATCCTTGATGATGAAGAGGTTGTACTCAGGCATCGCCATCAAGGTCTCGAAGCCCAACGTTTCCGTGTAGAAGGTGTGAGCTATTGCCGGGTCCTTGACGTGGATGCTGCACATTTTCAGTCTCATGGTGCCAAGGCTACGCCCCGGGTGCGACAGGAAGACCCCTCGCCTCCACGGGACGGCGGCCGCGGTCATGGATCCGCGGCCGCCGCCAACCCGTTAGGGTTCGATTCGCCAGAACGTGCGGACGATCTCCCACGCAAAGCGCGCCAGATTGACCAGCAGGTTCAGGCGGCCCCAATGCTCGGGACGTTGACGTCGTCGAGACATGGTGCACCCCCTCACTGAGGACAGGGTGCGACCGCGCATGTTTGCACAGCGTGCGCGAAGGGGCATACTCTTGAAGTGTGAGAGTCAAGGGTATGTCCTTGAAATCGCACCAAAGAGCGCATCGCGCTGAACAAAGACCCGATTGCACTCGGGTCTTTTGTTTTTAACGATGCAGCAGACTCTTGCCTGCTGACATCGAGTCTACCGAGAGTTCACTACCTGATTTGCCGGGGAAACAAACCACCCTCGCCTCCACGCATCCCCCGGCGCATACTGGTTTCAAAGCAGCGAATTCGCCTGGAGGTGGTCCGATGCCCGCCATGATGCTCCTGTGGGGCGTTGCCTTGGTTCTTGCAACCGCGGCAACAACATACGTCTTGCGCAGAAAACTCACCTACGGTCGCGGGCCTGAGCCGGACACGGTCTTCTGGGATCTGTTCGCGGGATTAACGGTGATTGCACCCGCCATTCTGCTTCCCAGCGTTCAGTGGCCACCCGCCGGATTGGTGATGGTCGCCCTGGCAGGAACGACGGCGGCCGGGACCTTGGGTGCCATCCGGAAAGTCGAGCGCGTGCACGCTGCCGAGCCCCGGCGTCGTGCTGGTTTTGCCGACGACGCGGCGCGCCACCAAAGCATCCTGGCCCAATGGCGGCGTTACGAACTGGATCCGGCACAGACCATCGATTTTCCTGCCATGACGGACGTGCGGACCCAGGAAACGGCAGCACTGACCCGGGCCATGCGGGAGGCCGAGTACTGCAAGGTGACCGCCGGGACCGACTACCGGGCCGCCGTCGAACGCCTCGCCCAAGCGTTAACCGAAGCGGAGCGGGCAGCGGGCGTCCCCACAGCTGCCGCGACATGACACTTGATGACAATCCCGCCCCGCGACATTGTCATTAATTGCCAACTCGGCGGGAGAAGTTCCTGAAGAACTCGGGGCGTACCCTGCACATCACCAGCATCACCACCACGCCCAGCAGGATCACGCCCATTCCAAGGATGAACACCAAGCCAATGCCGCCCACCGATGAGCCCGAACCATAGGCCGGGTCCAAGGAGTCAACGGCAGTCTTCACGAACATGACCAACAGGATCACGCCGCCCAGCAAGGGCGCCAGGAACTTGAAGAAGAAGGAGCGAACACCGGCAAAGGCGGATGCCCGGAAGTACCAAACGCAGGCCAGCGCGGTGATGCCGTAGTAGAAGCAGATCATCATGCCCAGGGCGGTGATGGTGTCCCAGAGGGCATTCTCGGAGACGGTCCGGGTGATGACGTAGAAGCCTGCAGCTGCGATAGCCGCGGCGATTGTGGCGGTGCTCGGAGACTTGTAAGTGGGGCTGATCCGGCCGAACTTGGGCGAGATGGCCTTGTAGTGGCCCATAGCCAACAGCGTCCGGGCGGGAGAAACGAACGTCGACTGCAGGGACGCAGCCGAACTGCTCAGGATTGCCAGCGACATCAAAATGGCGAATGGACCCATCACAGGACCCGCCAGCACGGCGAAGATGCTCGACTGGTTCTCCGGGTTTCCCGTACCCAGGCCCGTGTCCCCTACGCCGGCGAAGGACAAGGTTGCCAGCGCAACGGTCATGTAAATGATCACGATCACCAGCACGGTCACGGTTGCTGCACGGCCGGGCGTCTTCTCGGGATTGCGGGTTTCCTCGTTCATGGTCAGCGTCACGTCCCAGCCCCAGTAAATGAAGATCGAGAGGGACACGCCGGCGGTGAAGGTCGTGAAGGAGTCCACCGCAAAGGGGTTGAACCAGTCGGGTGAGATGGCGGTGGCGTCAAAGGCCGTGCCGTTGGCTACGTGCGAAAACGCGGAAACAGCGAACCACCCAAGCACCAGCAACTGGAATGCCACCAGCACGTACTGCACGCCCTTGGTGGTCTCCATGCCGCGGTACGAAATCCAGCAAGCCACCGCAATGAACACCAGTGTTGTGGCGATGTTCAGGGGCAGGATCTTGCTGAGATCGGCAAGAGAGGGGTCGCTGAAGACCTGCCCAAGCATCAGGTAAAAGAAGTCCACGGCAACCGCGGCAAGGTTGGACAGCACGATGATGGTCGCCGCGATGAGCCCCCACCCACCCATCCAACCGATCCACGGACCGAAGGCGCGCGTCGCCCAGGTAAAGGACGTTCCGGCGTCGGGCATGGCGTTGTTGAGTTCGCGGTAGCCAAGCGCCACCAGCAGCATCGGGATGAAGCCCACCAGGAAGATCGCGGGAAGGTGGACACCCACCTCGGAAACGGTGGGACCAAGCGCCGCGGTCAGCGTATAGGCCGGCGCGATGCAGGAAACGCCGATCACGACGGCGCCGACGAGGCCCACCGATCCGGCTTTCAGGCCCTTCTCACTCAGGGCCGAATCTTTCGACTGGACCGTCTTTGGTGCAGTTGACATGGGTATTGCCTCTCGGGCGACGGCTAGGGGCGCTGTCGCGTGTAGTCGCGGGGAACCACGATCATTGGAACTGGCAGGGCACGCAGGATCCGGTTTGCGGTGGTGCCCAGAAAGGTGGCGCGGTGCTGCGCCAGGCGGCTGGAGCCGATGAGAAGGATTTCGCCGTCTTCCCATTCGAGGCGGTCCACGGCCTCCTCGATCGTGCGGCCTTGCGCGACGACGATTTCGGGCTCGGTCCCGGAGTCCGGACCGGAACCGGGGGTTGAATCCCCGACGGCGGCAAGACGGTCGGCGGCATGCACCCAGGCGGCGTCGGCGAGCCCGGGCGAGTTACCGCCGTCGAGCGCCAACAGGGAGACGAGCCGCAGCGGAAGGTGGCGGTCGCGCGCTGATTCAACGGCGACGTCGAGCAGTTCATCGGCACCGGGCCGGGCGCCGAAACCGCAGCTGAGCCGGGTGATGCCGGCGGTCCGATCAAAGCCGTGGGGCGCCAAGGCGACCGGGACCGGAGAAGAGTGCAGCAGTGAACTGGCCACTGAACCGATGGTGAACCGTTTGAACAGGCCGTTGTTGGTGGCTCCAATGACCAGCGCGGCCGCATCGAACTCCACAGCCGCATCAATGAGTGCCTGCGCTTCCGAGTCTCCGCGGCGGATGTGCGCGCGGGCGGTGACATCGGTCGGAACCAGGGCGAGTCCGTCGTCGAGCCACTGCCGGGCTTGCTCGTTGAGGATCGAGTCGTAGCCCGGCTCAGGCGGGTACACGGCGTTGTACGGCGAGTCCTCGGGGACCACGAGGACCAGGTCCAGGCTGGCGTCCTGTCCGCGGGCCATCGCAATGGCGAGGTGGACGGCATCGCGACCCCTGGCGTTGGCGGTGTAGCCGACGACGTATCGCATGATTCTCCTTAAACAGTGCTGCCGGCAGTCCGGGGACGGCACTTCCCCCGGACTGCCGGTTGCAGGTTTTGCGCTCTTCCGCGGGGCTTAGACCGCTACCGAAGCCAGCTTGTTGGCTTCGACGATGCGTGCTGCGGTGGCCTGGCCCATGCGGACCGCGCCATCGACATGCTGGTAGCCCTCAGCCGCGAGGTCCGACGAGGACCAGTAGATCGGGCCGACGTTGGCGTGCTGGTCCTTGCCGTAGCGGTGCAGGCCGCCGAGGTCGTAGCTGGAGGCGTAGGCGCCGCGGGTCCACTCTTCGGAGCCCCAGTCGGACTCGTAGTAGACCTCGGGGGTCAGTGCCTTGTCACCCAGGAATCCGGCGATGGATTCCAGGATGGCCTGCTTGCGGTCTTCGGCGCTGAGCTCGAACACGGCGTCGGCCTTTTCATCGGACACGAAGCCCACCAACGTGCCGCGGGTGTCGCCGTGGTTGGTGTTGTCGTAGACCTCCTGGACCAGTGCACCGGCGCTGAAGCCGGTGCCGGACAGTCCGTCTTCGCGCCAGAACGGCGTCTCGTAGACGGCGTGGACCTTGATGACCAGGCCCAGGGACTGGTGCTGGTGCATCTGGTGCTGGCGGCGCGGCAGCGGCGGGTTGAACGAAACGCGGGAGTACAGGTTCGGCGGCACAGCCATGATCACGTAGCGTGCGTTCACGGTAGCGCCGTCGGAAACTAAGGTGACGTTGTTGTCTTCCCAGCTGATGGTGCGGACCGGGCTGTTGAGGACGACGTCGGAACCCAGCTCGGCTGCCTGCAGCAGCGAAACCTGCTGCATGCCGCCGATCACGCGCTTGTCCAGGATGAAGTCCTCATCCGTCAGGTGCGTGAAGGATCCGGCCGACGCCGCCATGAGGATGGCCTGGAGGGCCGAGAAGGCGTGTGCGGGCTTGGTGAGCATGCCGCCGGCGATGAAGAGGCCGATGTTGTTGCAGGCTTCCTCGTCGTTCGAGTTCTGGCGGAGCCAGTGGTGGAAGGAGATGGTGTCCAGCTCGCGTGCCTTGGGGTGTGCCCAGGGTTCGGTGGGGCCGATCTCCGCAGCGAGCTCATCCAGGATGGCCACGAGCTTGTCCATTTCGGCCTTGGTGGTCTCATTGACCGGGAAGGTGTCGCCGGTGTAGCGGGTGGCCTTGCCGTCTGCGCCGATGTAGATGGATTCGCCGTCGCGGTAGCGCGAGTACATTTTCAGGCCGAGCTCGTCCAGCAGGTCCATGAGGGCCGTCTGGTCCGGGGAAACCCACTGGCCGCCGATCTCCAGCATGGCGCCGTCGATGGTGTCGGTCCAGGTGCGGCCGCCGACGCGGTCGCGCGCTTCGAGCACTGCGACGCTGAGTCCGGCCTTCTTCAGTTCACGTGCCGCCGTCAACCCTGACGGTCCGGCACCGACGATCACAACGTCGCGATCAAGATTCTGCATGATGTCCTCTCCGTGGCCGTCCGTTGGTGGCTGACCAATAAATGAATGGCATTCATTTATATCCATAGTAGCGGCTGAATGAGCGACAAGGAAGACCCGGTGGAATAATGCTGGGGACACAGGCAGCAGAAAGGCTCCCGATGCCCGCACCAACCCCAGCCCCCTCCGCGACGTCCCGGCGGCGCGCCGGCCGACCAACGGCGGCGATCCTGGACCAGGACGGCATTACGACGGCGGCGCTCACCTTGATCAGCAGCAAGGGTTACGACGGACTCACCATGGCGGCGTTGGCCCGTTCCCTGGGGGTTGCCCCGTCCGCCCTGTACAACCACGTCTCCTCCAAGGACGACGTGCTGGTGCTGCTGGAGGACCATCTGGCCGCGATGGTGGATGTGTCGGCATTTGGCGTGGAGCCGTGGGACGTTGCCGTAAGGCGCTGGGCATGGTCCTACCGTGACGTGTTCTCAGAACACACTCCCCTGATCCCCATCATCGCGGTGCTGCCGGTAGCCAACGCACCGAAGACGCTCGCCATGTACGAGGCCGTCACGGCGGGCTTCCGCGACGCCGGCTTCCCCGAGGACCGCATCATTTCAGCGATTGTGGCACTGGAAGCCTTCGTGTTCGGCGCCGCTTACGACGTCACCGCTCCCGAGGACATTTTCGACGCCGGCGACCTCGCCGAGGACGTCCCGAACTTCACCTCCGCCGTGGACCGGCTGTCCCTGGCAGGCCACGAACGACCCACGGATACAGCCTTCAGCCTGGGACTTGAAGCGTTGATCGCAGGTTTTGGAGCGATGCGGGCGTAAGTTGCCTAGGCTGGGTCCATGACTGAACCGCTGGATGAGGGCCCTTTTTATCACGGTACGAAAGCCGAAGTCCGGGCGGGCGACATTCTCTCGCCGGGCTACCGCTCGAACTACAAGCCCGACGTCGTCATGAACCATATCTACTTCACTGCCCTGCGCGACGGTGCCGGACTGGCGGCGGAGCTTGCCGTCGAACTGGCGTCCGGCGACGGTGAGCCGCACGTCTATCGCGTGGAACCCACTGGTCCCTACGAGAACGACCCCAACGTGACGGACAAGAAGTTCCCCGGCAATCCCACGCGCTCCTACCGGAGCGGCGCTCCACTCAGGGTGGTTGAAGAAATCACCGATTGGACCCGACTTACCCCCGAAGCACTTGAGATGTGGCGGGAGCGGCTTGCTGCAATCCAGGCTGATGAGCGGGCAGAGATCATCAACTGAGATGCCATTGGCACGCAGGTACCAAAGTAGTGCAGTATGCTGCACTATATGGAAGACAGTGCAGAGAGTTTGGCGCGCGTTATCGGGGAGCGCGTCAAGCAAGAACGCAAAGGCCGCGACTGGACGCTCGACAAGTTGGCCGAACTCGCCGGCGTGAGCCGCAGGATGCTGGTCAGCGTTGAGCAAGGCGCCGTGAATCCGAGCATCGGAACCCTCCTTCGGATCAGTGACGCCCTTGGAGTGGGCTTGCCTGCACTTGTTGAGCCTCCGGCACCCCGGGCGGCCAGGATCACCCGTTCAGGTGAAGGGGCGCTGCTCTGGACCGGCCCCTCAGGTGGCCGCGGCGTGCTGGTCGCGGGCACTGAGTCTCCCGACGTCGTCGAGCTGTGGGACTGGACGCTGGCACCCGGGGAGCTTCACGAGAGCGAGGCGCACTCAGCCGGAACCCGCGAGCTCCTGCAGGTGCAGGACGGCGCACTCACCATTGAGATCGAGACGGAGCGCTACGAGCTCAATACCGGCGATGCCATCACTTTCCGCAGCGATGTCCCGCACTCATATGCCAACCCCGGCATATCTTCTGCGCGCTTTACTTTGGCAGTCTTCGAGCCTGGTGTAGGAGCCGGACACCGGACGGAGGTTCCCAATGCGTAACCGCCTTTCCGGAGCAATTGGCGGACTTCCGCCTTGGTCCATGGCTGTTGCCGCCATGATGGCGGTTCAACTTTCCAATGCCCTGTCGGTTAGCGTGATCGGTCAGATCGGACCGGCAGGTACAGCGTGGCTGCGCATGTGCTTTGGAGTCGTTTTCCTGTGGATGGTCAGCCGACCGGCCATCCGATCTTTGCGCCGTAAGGATCTTCCGGCGCTGGTAGCCCTCGGAGTGGTCACGGGTTTCATGACCACGTTCTTCCTTGCCGCCGTCGAGCGTATCCCGCTGGGAACCGCCGTCGCGATCGAATTCCTGGGACCCCTCACGGTAGCCGGCATCATGAGTCACCGCCGAAAGGCGCTGGTATGGCCTCTGTTGGCCTTCATCGGCGTGGTTCTGCTGACTGAACCCTGGCATGGCGCGATCGACCTGCCCGGAGTGGGATTCGCCTTGGCGGCCGGTGTTTGCTGGGGCCTGTACAACGTGTTGACGCAGCATGTGGGTGATCGTTTCTCGGGCATCAGCGGGTTGTCGCTCACCATCCCGGTTGCCGCCTTGGCCACCCTGCCCTTTGGGTTGCCGCAGGTACTGGGTGGCTCGCTTGAGTGGTGGGTTCTGCCGATGGCGGCGGGGATCGCCCTGATTACTCCGGTGATCGCTTTTGGTTTGGAAATGCTGGCCTTGCGGCGCATGACCCACTCCGCTTTTGGCACTTTGCTGTCGATAGAACCCGCGTTCGGCGTGCTCATCGGCCTGCTGGTGCTGGCGCAGTCGCCCACGCTGATGCAGCTTGTTGGGGTTGCGCTGGTGGTGGTGGCCGGGACGGCGGCGCAGCAGGAC
This sequence comes from Paenarthrobacter sp. JL.01a, assembly GCF_025452095.1. Lineage (NCBI taxonomy): Bacteria > Bacillati > Actinomycetota > Actinomycetes > Micrococcales > Micrococcaceae > Paenarthrobacter > Paenarthrobacter sp. JL.01a. The sequence goes on along the minus strand of NZ_CP104877.1, from coordinate 36,525 downwards.
GGGAAGCGTGCGCCCAAGCCGGTGGTGACGACGGATGTGCCGGCGGCGCCTGGTGCGTGAGGAACGGAGAGGGACGCGTTGGAAGCTAGTTGAGGACCGGCGCTCTGCGAGCGGTGATCGAATCGGACCGCGATAGTAGGGTTCGGGGTGAACCGGACGAGCAGGCTTGCAGGTGAAGGGAGAACCGTGATCTCAGCGCTAAACCAACTCGTCGATTTTATCGATGGTCACCTCACCGAGGAGATCAATATTGATGACTTGGCCGTCAGGCTCGGCATGACGGAGTACCACCTCCGCCGGATGTTCTCATCACTGGCGGGCATGCCGCTCTCCGAGTACGTCCGCAGACGCCGAATGACGGTGGCTGCAACGGACGTTCTCGGGACGGGCGACCTGCTGGCTATCGCTGTGCGGTATGGCTACGGCTCAACGGAGGCTTTTAGCCGGGCATTCCGATCAGTACACGGCGTCGGTCCGAGCGACGTGCGGCGGAACGGCGGCCCCCTTCGCACACAACCGCAGCTCAGGTTCCGCCTGACCGTAGAAGGGAACACCACAATGGACACTCGCATCGCAGAACGGCCGGCATTCAAACTCATCGGTCGTTCGGCACGTGTACCGCTTATACACAACGGCCCAAACCCGCACATCCAGGCACACATCGCCTCACTGCCAATAGCAGAGCACGCCCGGCTCAAGGAATTGAGCAACACCGACCCCGGTGGCCTGCTCCAGGTGAGCGCCGACGTAGACCCGGACTATAAGGAGGGCAGCGAGCTGACCTACCTTCATGGGGTCGCCGTCACCGAATCGACACCCGCGCCCCAGGAGCTCGACGCGATCGAGGTTCCCGCGGGCATCTGGGCGGTGTTCCATGCCGAAGGGGCTTACCCGGAGGTTCTTCAGTCCACGTGGGCCTCCACTGCCACCGATTGGTTCCCCTCCAATCCGTGGCGGCTCCGTCCAGGACCAGCGATTGTGGCAGTCCTCGACCGCGCGGAGGACTTCAGCACAGCGAGCTGCGAACTGTGGCTCCCTGTGGAACGCGGCTGAAGGATCAGCCCGCCGGCAGGCCAATGGCCATACCGGCGGGCTCCTCCGGAAACATCATCCCTTGTAGAACAAGTACTCAACTTGTATCCTAAGTAAAACAATTTAGGAGACCTCGTGAGCACCGTCGACTTCATCCGGCACGTCAAACTGTCCACCGCGAGATTGCCCCTCGCCGTACCCATCAGCGACGCCAAAGTTTTCACCGGGCGCCAGAAACCGATGACCGAGGTCGTTTTCCTGTTCGCCGAGATCACCACCGAACAGGGCCACAGCGGCCTGGGTTTCAGCTACTCCAAGCGCGCCGGCGGACCCGCACAGTACGCCCACGCCAAGGAAGTCGCCGAGGGCATCATCGGCGAGGACCCCAACGACATCGGCAAGATCTACACCAAGCTCCTCTGGGCCGGCGCCTCCGTCGGAAGGTCAGGCGTGGCAACACAGGCGTTGGCCGCCGTCGACATCGCCCTCTACGACCTCAAAGCCAAACGCGCAGGCCTCCCCTTGGCCAAACTCCTGGGCTCCTACCGCGACTCCGTCCCGACCTACAACACCTCCGGCGGCTTCCTCAACGCCACCTTGGAGGAGGTCAAAGCACGTGCCACGCAGTCCATCGAGGAGGGCATCGGCGGGATCAAAATCAAGGTTGGCCTGCCCGATTCCAAGGAAGACCTTCGCCGCGTGGCCGGGATCCGGGAGCACATCGGCTGGGACGTGCCGCTTATGGTGGACGCCAACCAGCAGTGGGACCGTGCCACCGCCCTGCGCATGGGCCGCCAGTTGGAAGAGTTCAACCTCATCTGGATCGAAGAACCACTGGATGCCTACGACTTCGAAGGCCACGCACACCTCGCGCAGATCCTGGACACCCCCATCGCCACGGGCGAGATGCTGGCCTCCGTCGCCGAACACAAGGGCCTCATCAATGCCAACAGCTGCGACATCATCCAGCCTGATGCCCCGCGCGTCGGCGGCATCACCCAGTTCCTGCGCCTCGCTGCCCTGGCAGATGAGAGAGGCCTTGGCCTGGCGCCGCATTTCGCCATGGAAATCCACCTGCACCTGGCGGCTGCCTATCCACGTGAACCTTGGGTGGAGCACTTCGACTGGTTGGACCCGCTCTTTGAGGAACGTTTGGAAACCAAGAATGGCCGCATGATCGTCCCGGACCGTCCCGGACTTGGCGTCACCTTGAGCGATCAGGCCCGTGCGTGGACCACCGAATCCGTGGAGTTCGGCGCGTAATCTGGAACCCATGAGCCGAAACCTGACCGCGGATCTCGCCGCCGACCTCCGCAACCGCATCGTCGACGGCGTCATCCAGCCAGGTGAAAAGCTCCCCAGCGAAAACACCCTCATCAGCGAGTTCGGGGTGAGCAGGACCGTCGTCCGCTCCGCCCTGACCAGGTTGCAGGCCGAGGGCCTTGTGGAAACCGAACGCGGACGGGGCAGCTTCGCGTTGACTCCCCCCGCCGAAGGCCCGACACAAGCGCCGGGAACACGGCCGGTGTCCAGCATGGAAGAACGGCTTCAGATGCTGGACTTCCGAATCGGCGTCGAAACCGAGGCGGCGGCCCTTGCGGCCAAGAACCACAGCGAGCTGCAACTGAAAGCAGTCCACGGCGCCTTGGAGCAGTTCACCGCAAACGTCGCCCATCCTGCGCATGCCATGAAGGCGGATTTCGAATTCCACCGTGCCGTTGCGGCGGCCACCGGCAATCCCTTTTATACGGACTGCATCAACGCGCTCGGCCAAACCATGATCGCCATGCCCCGCCCGCGCCTCGTCGCCGGGGACGACCAGGAAAGCCGCGACCGCTTCGACCACGTGATCCACGAGCACTCCTCCATCTACGCGGCAATCGCGGAGCGCGATCCCGTGGCTGCCGCGGCCGCCATGCGCCTCCACCTCAGCAACTCTCGACGCCGGCTCACGGGTTCCGCGCGCGACTGACCTCCCGTAGCCCGTACCCAACCAGGGGACAGCACATGCCCTAATGAGGCCTGATTAGGACGCGTGCTGTCCCCTAGTTGGGTGGGCGGGCAACAAAAAAGCCCCCGATCCATAGATCGGGGGCTTTCGATTGCGTGCGCGAGGGGGGATTTGAACCCCCACACCCTTTCGGATACTGGCACCTGAAGCCAGCGCGTCTGCCGTTCCGCCACTCGCGCGCAACTTCTTTTTCCGGACTTCCACTGGTCACCCAGCTTCGCTTCCTTCAAAAGCAGCGAGATCAAGCATAACGGACATCCGGAGCAAAACACCAATCGGGGCGGATGCGAGGCTGCCAAAAGGGGATAAATGGCCTGAAAACCGCGGAATTTCAAGGTTTTTTCAATCCCCGGGAGCCCCGCCATCAAGGGCCGCGGGCGAACTTTTCCGGGGCACGAGGCGTTGTGGATTAAGGTCATTCCCAGTCAGTCCCAGTAGTATCGGGAAGTGGAAGGGCCGCTGGGCGCTCACTTTGGTGTGTGCACTGACGGACCAACGGCAGGAGTATCGGACCAGGCACAGCAGGTGCCGCGGCAAGGAAAGGAGAAGGAACATGGGTTTGCTGGACAAAGTCGAGCGCGGTATTGAAAAAGCCGTCCGCAACGTCTTCTCCACAGGGTCGCGGGCACGGGTTGAGCCGGTGGAGATCGCGAGCAAACTGAGGCGGGAACTGGACAACCAGTCCATCACTGTCTCCGCCGGGCGTACGCTCGCTCCCAATGTTTTCGATGTCCTGCTCAGCGATGAGGATTTCGCAAGGGCCCAGGAGTGGGGAACACCGCTCGCTGAGGAATTGTGCGACGTCGTCATCCAGCACGTCCGCAGCCAGGGCTACACGCTGCAGGGAGCTGTCAGGATCTCTTTCCGGCGTAATGACGAAGAACGGGCGGGGCATTTCGAAATTGCTTCCCGGACCGAGAAGTCGTCCGGCGACGCGGCTCCCGCCCCGCAGCCCCCGCAGGCGAACGTTCCCGCCGCCCCTGTCAGGCAGCCCACGCGCCTCCAACCGGTTTTGGACATCAACGGCCAGCGGTACTCGCTCAACGCCCACAGCGTGGTGCTTGGCCGCTCCTCGGAAGCTGACATTCTGGTGGATGACACCGGCGTTTCAAGGAAGCACCTTGAAGTGCGGACCGAACACGGCAGCACATGGGCCGTGGACCTCGGCTCCACGAATGGCAGCTATGTTAACGGACATAAGGTAAACGGCAGCGTGGAGCTTACAGACGGCTCAACCATCACGATGGGACGTACCAAGATTATTTTCCGCCTCCTCCCCCAGACCCCTGGTGGCAACGCGTGAACGATGTCAGCGAACTGACCATTACAGCGCTTCGCTTTGGGTTCCTCCTGCTGCTGTGGATTCTGATCTTCAGCATCGTGTCCACCATGCGCCGCGACTTCCAGATCGGACGCAAGGCCGTGACCGGAGTTCCCACGGCACGCGAAGTCCGCAAGCATCCCGAACTGGCCGCCTCACCGCAGCCCGCCATCCAGCATGCCCGCAAGCTGGTTGTCACTGAGGGTCCCCTCAAGGGCACCACGGTTCCCCTCGCCGCCAGCCCGATCCTGCTCGGCCGCGCACAGGAAGCCACCCTGGTCCTGGAGGACGACTACGCCTCCGGACGGCATGCGCGTTTGTTCCCGCAGGGCAGCCGGTGGTTCATCGAGGACCTTGGCTCAACCAACGGCACCTACCTCGCCGATCAGCAGCTCACGCGTGCTTTGCCGGTGGAGCTCGGTGTCCCCGTGAGAATCGGCAAGACGGTTATCGAATTGAGGCCATAGTCCATGGCCTCTCCCGAGACCCCCAAGGACAAGGAAAAGCCCACGGAGCGCCCGTTGATCATGCGCTACGCGGCGCGTTCCGACGTCGGCCGGATCCGCTCCAAGAATGATGACTCCGCTTACGTGGGTCGCCATCTGGCAGTGGTTGCCGACGGCATGGGTGGACATGCCGGCGGCGATGTCGCTTCCGCCTCGACAGTCCTGGATATGATCCACCTGGATCACGACGATTACCCCGACGGTGCCGACACGGTCCTGGCGGACGAGATCCAAACCGCCAACTCCCTCCTTTCCGAGCTGGTCCACCAGAATCCCAAGCTGTCCGGTATGGGTACTACGGTCACGGCCTTGCTCCTTGAGGACCGAAAGCTCCACTTCGCCCACATTGGCGACTCCCGCGCCTACCGCCTGCGCAACAAAAAATTCGAGCAGATCAGTGTCGACCACACCTTCGTCCAGCGACTCATTGACGAGGGCCGGCTACGTCCCGAAGAAGCGGAAACCCATCCCCACAAGAACGTCCTGATGCGCGTGCTCGGAGATGTTGACGCCAGCCCTGAGCTGGATCTGGACATTCTCGACGTCGAAGCCGGCGAACGCTGGCTGCTGTGCTCCGATGGCTTGAACTATGTAGCCGGACACGTCGTGGAGCGCGTCGTCCGCGAGACCAAGGACCTGCGCGAATGCGCGGAAATCCTCGTTGACCTGACGCTCGAGGCCGGCGCCCCGGACAACGTCACCGTTGTCATGCTGGAAATCGCCGAGGAAACGGTCGACGACGTCAACACGGCCGCCGTCGACGTCGTACCGGCCGCAGCGCTTGCTGCAGCCGATGAACCGGACGCTGTCACTGCCACCAAGTCCGCCGACGAGACGCCGTCGGATAAGGCCCCTGAAGCTTCAGCAGCAGTAAAAACAAAGCCCGGCGCAAAGGCGGATTCAGAATCGTCCTCCGTAGAGGCCGATCAGGCGAAGGACACGGAAAAGACGGAAGAATCGTCCGAAGATTCCGAATCTTCCGACGAACCACCCGCCACCACAGACCCCCATCTCGGCGAACACCTGTCTGCCGAAGTCCTGCGCGAGGAACTGGCCAGCCGTCCCCACGAACTGGTGGGCGCCGCCGCCACAGCGGCGGAAACCGGATCCATTCCCACCGTTGCCGGCCGCACTGTGGCACGCCGGGCCGCCACAGTCCTGACGCACAAAGCCGAGCAGGACCGCGCCGAGATCGATGAACCTCCCCGCCGCCGCAACCGCTGGCTGATGCCCGCCGTCGCAGCGTTTGTGGTCCTTGGCGTTGTGGTTGGCCTGTGGCTTGGCTACGCCTGGACCCAGACGCGCTACTACGTCGGCGAATACGACCAGCGTGTTGCCATCTTCAACGGAATCTCCCAGAGGTTGGGGCCGATCCAGCTGTCCCGGCTCGAAGCGGTTACCGATGTCAAGGTAGATTCACTGCCCGAGTACGGCCAGCAGAGCGTTCGCCAGACTGTACCTGCCGGTGACCTCCACGACGCCCAGCTGATTGTGGAGAACCTGAAGCAGTACGGCAGCGCCTCGGTGAACTGCCCCAGCACTTCGCCGTCCGGCACAGTCTCTCCCAAGCCATCAGCGACGCCGACGCCCACAGCCACAGTGCCAATACCAAGCACGGCGGCAGTTGCCAGCCCCACTCCTTCGCCCGTACCGACTCCCTGTGAGGGGGCAAAATGATCCAGACCGAAACCGCCCCCAAGCCCCGCCGGAACGTCGAGCTGCTGCTTATCGTGCTGGCCCTCGCCGTAGGGATCGGCGCCAGCGCCCTGGTCAGCCTCAATTCCGGGAAGGGTCTGGACAGCGACTTCTGGTTCCAGTCGAGCCTGCTCGCAGTTGCCGCTTTCGCGTTCCATGTGGTCCTCCGGCTCCGTGCGAAGTATGCCGACCCAGTAATACTTCCGATTGTCGTCGCCCTGAACGGTCTCGGACTGGCGTTGATACACCGCATGGACGGACCGGGAGACGATACCGGCAATAACCAGCTCCGCTGGACGCTCATTGCCATGGCGGTGTCCATCGCTGTGATCTGGTTCCTAAAGGACCACCGCATTCTGCGTCGTTTTACCTATATCTCGCTCGCAGTCAGTGCGCTGCTGCTGGTTCTGCCCCTGGTGCCGGGCATCTCCGCCGGCGAGGTGCTGGGCGCAAGTGTATGGATCCGCATCGGGCCTATGACTTTCCAGCCGGGTGAAATCGCCAAGATCACCCTGGCCATATTCTTCGCCGGTTATCTTTCGTCCAACCGGGACCTCATCCTCCTGGCAGGCCGCAAGATCGGGCCCATGCAGTTCCCGCGTTTCAAGGATCTGGGACCGATGATCACCGCATGGCTGGTGAGCATCGGAGTCCTGGTCTTCCAGCGCGACCTGGGCTCCTCGGTCCTCTTCTTCGGCCTTTTCATCGTGATGATCTACGTGGCCACCAGCCGCATCTCCTGGGTGGTCATTGGCCTCGCGTTGATCCTCGGTGGCGGATTCATCGCGTCGAAAATCTTCTCCCACGTTGCCTTCAGGATCGACAGCTGGCTCAACGCCTTCACCCCCGAGGTTTTCGGCAGGTCCCCCGGCGGCAGCGGGCAGATCGTCCAAGGTTTGTTCGGCATGGCAGATGGCGGACTGGTGGGAACCGGGCTTGGCCAAGGCCGGCCGGACCTTGTTCCGTTCGCAAACAGCGACATGATCGTGGCCCTCATTGGCGAGGAACTGGGCCTGATCGGCCTTTTCGCCGTGGTCATGCTTTATCTGCTGCTCTTCACCCGGGGTTTCCGTGCAGCCTTGGGAACGCGCGATGCCTTCGGAAAGCTCCTGGCTTGTGGCTTGTCGTTCGCGATTGCCCTCCAATGCTTCGTGGTCATCGGCGGCGTCACCCGGCTCATTCCATTGACCGGCCTGACCACCCCGTTCCTGGCCGCCGGAGGTTCATCGCTGCTGGCCAACTGGATCATCGTGGGGTTGCTGCTCATGATCTCCAACACGGCCCGCGGGCCCGTGGACACCACTCCCATGGTTAACAAGTCCCCGACCACCAGTTCCCACGGAACAGTCAAAGCGTCAACAGGACAGACCCCAAGCGCACCAACCGAGGCGGTGAAACATCAATGAACCAGGCTATTCGCAGCTCCTGGATGGCCGCTGTCGCGATGTTCGCATTGATCTTCGGCGCCATCAGCTATGTCCAGGTCATTGGGGCGGATGACCTCAACGCCAACCCGTGGAACCAGCGCGCCATCCTGGCCACCTTCTGCAACGAGCGCGGTGCGATCATCGTGGGCGGTAAACCGGTAGCGGAGTCCGTACCGGGAACGGAATCCTGCGCGTTCCAGCGCTCTTACCCGCAGCCTGAGCTTTACGCGGGCGTCACCGGCTTCTTCTCAAGGGGCTTTGGATCCACCGGCCTGGAGCAGTCCATGGGCGAGACGCTGGCGGGCAACTCGGACCAGTTGTTCCTTGACCGCATCAGTCAGATGTTCCTGGGCAAGGAACCCAAGGGCGCCTCCGTTGAGCTGACCTTGGATCCTGCCATCCAAAAGCTTGCCTACGACCTCATTCCTGACGGTCAGCGCGGCTCAATCGTCGTCACCAACCCGAAGACCGGGGCCATCCTTGCCATGGTCTCCAAGCCTTCGTACGACCCCAACCTGATTGCCACCCATGACACCGCCGCTGCGGAGGCGAACATGGCCAAGCTGAACCAGGTCCCGGGCATCAACCTGAACCAGAACGTCAGCGGTCCCACGGGAAACCTGCTCTCGCCCGGCTCTGTCTTCAAACTCATTGACACCGCAGCTGCCCTGAACTCCGGCAAGTACAACAAGGACAGCGAGCTGCCGAACCCCAGCAGCCTCCCGCTTCCGGGTTCGAATGCCAGCCTCCCCAACTATGCCGGCGGTAACTGCAACGTCCGGGAGACGGCGTCGTTCGCTTTTGCTTTGGAGCAGTCCTGCAACACGCCGTTCGCGAGCATCGCGCTGGATCTTGGCCAGGATGCGATCCGCCAGCAGGCCGAGAAGTTCGGCTTCGGCGAGACTTTCGGTGACCAGCTCAAGCTCCAGCAGGCCAAGAGTGTCTTCCCCAAGGACCTTGACCAGGCCCAGCTCGCCCAGTCGTCGGTGGGTCAGCGCGACGTCAAAGCCACGCCGCTGCAGATCAACATGATGACGGCCGCCATCGCCAACGGTGGTGTGCAGATGAAGCCGAACCTCGTTCAGACGGTTCGCGCCCCTGACCTCCGGGTCATCAGCGAAACCAAGCCTGAACAACTGCGGACCAGCACCACCCAGCCGATTGCCAGCCAGATCACCGAGTGGATGACCAGTGCCGTGGACAACGGCATCGCCAAGGGCGCAGCCGTTCCCGGCATCAAGGTGGCCGGAAAGACCGGCACGGCCGAACTCGGGGATTCCGGTGTGAACAACTCTTGGTTTACCGGGTTCGCCCCGGCAAACGACCCGCAAGTAGCCGTCACCATCGTCATGGAGGGTGTGGACGTGCTCAGCGGTGCCCAGCTAACCAGTCCGAACGCGAAGAAGATTTTTGAGGCGGTGTTGAATAAGTGAGGCCTACTTCGGGAATCACACTCGGCGGCAGGTTCCAGCTGACCAGTCGCATTGCGATTGGCGGCATGGGCGAGGTCTGGAAGGCAAAGGACCAGATCCTTGGCCGTATTGTGGCCATCAAGGTGCTCAAGGAGGAATACACGGGGGATCCCGGCTTCCTGCAGCGCTTCCGCGCCGAGGCGCGCCACACAGCCCTCCTGAACCACGTGGGCATCGCCAACGTCTTCGATTACGGTGAGGAAGCCGGTTCGGCCTACCTCGTGATGGAGCTCGTCCCGGGACACCCGCTGAGCGGCATCCTGGAGCGTGAGCAGGTGCTGTCCCCGGACATGACGCTCTCCATCATCGCCCAGACCGCCCGCGCCCTCGCCGTCGCCCATGCGCAGGGCTTGGTGCACCGCGACATCAAGCCCGGCAACCTTCTGATCACTCCGGACAACCGGGTCAAGGTCACTGACTTCGGCATCGCCCGCCTGGCGGACCAGGTTCCGCTGACCCAGACCGGCCAGGTCATGGGCACCGCCCAGTATTTGGCGCCGGAGCAGGCCACGGGCCAGACCGCTACGGGTTCTTCGGACATCTACTCGCTGGGCGTCATCGGCTACGAGTGCCTGACAGGCCACCGTCCGTTCTCCGGCGAATCCCAGATCGCCATCGCCCTGGCGCAGGTCAACGACGCTCCGCCGCCCCTTCCTGACACGCTGCCGGTCCCAGTACGCGCGCTTTTGATGTCCATGCTGGCCAAGGACCCCAAGAACCGGCCGGCCAACGCCATCAAACTCGCCGAGGCAGCAGAAGCGATCCGCAACGGCGACATCGCCACGGCACATGCCGCCGTACCCGGAATGCTGTTGTTCGAAAGCGCCACCGGCCCCATCACGGCGCCGGTCAACACCGCAACGGCACCCACCGGCGTCGTGGCTTCGCCTTACGGCAAGGAGCAGTCGTCGACGGCGACCTCCGCACTTCCGGTGTTGGGCGCCGGCGCAGCCGGAGCTGCTGTGGGAGCCGCTGCGGCTTCCGCTGACAACCCGCTGACCCGTGCCAACGCCCTCGAGGCGGAACGGCAGCTGAATGACGATGAAGAGGTCATCTACAGCGACGACGAGCGCTTCGACGATCCGGAACCGGAGCGCAAAAAGCGCAGCCCGTGGACGTGGCCACTTGTCGCGCTGATTCTCCTGGTGTTGTTCGCGCTGATTGGTTTCCTGATCTCGCAGTCCGGCTTCTTCTCGCCGAGCCCGTCGCCCAGCCAGTCGACGTCGGCCAGCACCAGCCGGTCGCCCAGCCCCACGTCGTCGTCGGCCACCCCGTCGCCATCGCCTACGCAGACTTCGGAAAAGCCGACGCCTACCCAGTCAACTCCGCAGAAGGTCAACATCATCCCGGAACAGTACCTTGGGCAGCCCTTTGATTCCGTACGAACGGCCCTCGGCAACCTTGGCCTGGGCGTAGACGGCCAACAGGTCTTCAACCAGGCAGCTCCCGGCACCGTCGTCGATCTCAACCCCACCGGCCTTGTTGACCCGGGCACCACCATCGCAGTGACCTACTCCAAGGGCCCTGAGATGGTTGCAGTACCCAGCATCGGCGTCGGACTTCCCGAGAGCCAGGTACAGAGTGCCCTGCAGGGCGCGGGCCTGAAGTACGTCAAGGGTGAGGACGTCAACGGTTCCATCAGCCAGCAGCCCGGCACGTTCGTTCGTTCGTCGCCGGCCGCAGGCACCGAGGTTCCGGCAGGTTCCACTGTGACCTACTATCTGTCCAAGGAGCTCATCCCAACCAATCCCGGTTCCTCACCAGCCAACCCTTCCAGCTCCGCGTCTCCAACAGGCCGCTAAACCGCCATGTCCACGCCCCGTCCCGGCCCCGCGCATCGAGAGGAGAGCACACCTGTGTCTTCACAGCGCATCCTCAATGAACGCTACGAACTCGGTGAGTTGATCGGTCGTGGCGGCATGGCCGACGTCTACAAGGGAACAGATACCCTTCTGGGACGGACCATCGCCGTCAAGGTACTGCGAGCGGACCTCGCCCGGGATCCCCAGTTCCAGGCCCGGTTCAAGCGCGAAGCCCAGGCTGTCGCGGCGCTCAACCACCCCTCCATCGTGGCCATCTTTGATACGGGAGAGTATTCCGTTCCGGGCGGCCCCGGGGAAGACGTGCGTGTTCCGTACATCGTTATGGAGTTCGTTTCGGGCCGCACGCTCAGGGACATGATCAAGGCGAAGGAACTGGGTGTCGAGGACTCCATCGGCTACACGCTGGGTGTCCTGGCCGCATTGGAGTACAGCCACCGGGCCGGGATTGTGCACCGGGACATCAAGCCGGCCAACGTCATGGTGTGCGCAGACACCGGCGAGGTGAAAGTCATGGACTTCGGCATCGCCCGGGCCATGGCCGATTCCGCAGCCACGATGACTCAAACCCAGGCTGTTGTTGGAACCGCGCAGTACCTCTCGCCGGAGCAGGCCAGGGGCGAAACCGTGGACGCCCGCAGCGACCTCTACTCCGCTGGCTGCCTCCTTTATGAGCTCCTGACCAGCAGGCCCCCTTTTGTGGGCGACAGCCCCGTGTCCGTGGCCTACCAGCACGTCCGCGAAACCCCGGACCTTGCGAGTGCACACAACCCGGATGTCACTGAGGCCCTGGATTCGGTGCTGGTCAAGGCGCTGCAGAAGAGCCGAACGGACCGCTTCCAGGATGCGGCCGCGTTCCGTCGAGCCCTCCGCGCCGCGAGCAACGGCATCCCGGTGCCAGCCGTCGCGGCCAGCGAAGCCCCCACCGATCCAAACGACCTTGTGGAAGACGATAACCCCTCCACGCAGCTCCTTAGTGCCACGGCCGTGGGTTTGCTGGATGTGGACCAATTCAAGGACGAGCCCCTCGAACCGGCACAGGAGGAATCCCTTCCCCTGGGCCTCCCACCGGAACGTGAGCGGCCCGCACACCAGAGGTCCCGCCGTCGTGCCTGGATCGCCACCCTGGTGATCTTCACGATCCTGGTGCTGGCCGGCGGCGGTTTCTGGCTCTACAACCTCATGAACGCCAAGCCCGCCGAGCCTGCCAAGATCGAGGTGCCGGTGGTCGCGAATATGACCGAATCCCAGGCGATCCAGAAGCTGTATTCACTGAAGCTCGTGCCGAAGTCCGTACGCGAGCCCAGCAATACTGTCGCCAAGGACACGGCAATCGACACCACGCCAGCTGCCGGTTCATTGGTGACCCAGGACGGCGAGGTGATCCTCAGGGTCTCCAGCGGTCCCAGCTCGGTGACCATACCTGCGGACATCGTGGGGCGTACAGAAGCCAATGCCACAGACGCCCTCCGGGGGCTGGGCATCACGGGCACCATCAAGAGTGTCCGGACGCACAGCGCCACCGTCCCCATGGGCCAGGTCATCGGCACAGCCCCGGCACCGGGCGCCCCGATTGCCACCACCTCCACGGTGGAGCTGCAGATCTCCTCCGGCAAGGTACTGATGCCCCAGCTCATCGGGCTGCCCCTGGCCGAGGCCGAGGCGGCGCTGAAGGCCAACGGCTTGATGATGCAAGTGGTGGAGCAGGAGAACTCGCAAGTCGAACCGGGTAAGGTCACGGCACAGAGCGAGGTATTCAACACCGAGGTGGATCAGGGCAAGTTGGTCACCGTTACGGTTGCCAAGGCTCCCGCACCGCCGCCAACACCGACGCCAACCCCCACACCGACGGACACCCCTGCACCCAAGCCCACGCCGACCAAGAAATAGCGCGTGGGCCGGGGCGGGCGGCTACTGCTTGATCAGCGGGCTCAGCTGCGCGGCACGCTCGGCCGCGCCGGTCATGCCGAGGGATTCCAGCCAGTTGCCCAGCATCTGGTAGCCGCCTTCGGTGAGCACTGACTCCGGGTGGAACTGGACGCCGCAGAGGGGAGCGGTTTTGTGCTGGAGGCCCATCACTACGCCGTTCGTGGTCTCCGCGGTGACCTCCAGGATGTCAGGAATGGAGTCGCGAACGGCTGCGAGGGAGTGGTATCGCGTCGCCGTGACGGGCGAGGGGAGGCCGGCAAAGACGCTCTTGCCTTCGTGCCGCACAGGGGAGGTCTTGCCGTGCATCAGCTCAGGCGCGTGGGTCACCACTCCGCCGTAGGCTTCGGCGAGGGCCTGGTGTCCCAGGCAGACGCCGAACATGGGCTTCGAGGCTTCACCGCACCATTTGATGAGCTCGATGCAGACGCCGGCTTCGGCTGGGGTTCCTGGTCCCGGGGACACGAGGACGCCGTCGCGGGTTGCGGCCAGTTCCGTGGCCTCGGCAAGCGTGACGTCGTCATTCCGGACGACCGTTGTTTCCGCGCCCAGTTCCTGGAGGTAGCCCACCAGGGTGTAGACGAAGCTGTCGTAGTTATCTACTACCAGAATCTTTGTTGTGCTCATGGTTGCTGCACTAAACCAATCGTTGAGTCAGTCAAGGTGGTGAATTGGGAAAACCAGGGGAACAGGAACTCGACCATCAGTACCAGGGCTACTCCCACCAGTACCAGGGAAGTGAGGATCCGCACCCACAGCGGGCCGGGCAAGTTCCGGAAGATCCATGCGTACATCTGCTACCCCTTTCCGTGGGCACGGGCTACTTGGGCGGCAATTTCCGACGGCGGACCTGCTGAGGCAGGTTGCCAACTCTCCAGCAGGGAGTAGGCAATGATGCGTTCCTGGGCACCGAACCTGGGGTTGCAACTGGTCATCGTGAGGAAGCTTTCCGTAGGAGTGGCACCCGGTTGGGTGGGCACGGGCAACAGGACGTCGGTGCGGTCGGGCAGAACGATCTGGTTGTTGCGGAAAACGTAGGTGTAGTAACCGTCGGCAGTTTGGACGTAGATCTTGTCGCCGGGAACCAGCGTATGGATGTTGTCCAGGACGGCGCCGTGGGTTTGCCTGTGGCCGGCCACCGCAAAGTTGCCCGGCGCCCCGGGCATGCTGGTGCTTCCGTAGTGTCCCAGCCCCAAGGTATCCAGGACGTCCGAGCTCGTGCCTTCGATGATGGGGCGCGTGTAATCCGGGCCAAAACGCGGGATATACATAATGCCGATGGTTCCGCCGTGGCCCGGAGCCTTGCCGACGACGGGTGTTCCGTAGTCCACCGGGCCCGTGGGTGCTGCGGGGGCCACCGGTCCAGTGAATTCCTGGGCGAAGCTCTTGACGGCCTCGGTCTGCTTGGCGTCGGCTTCCACGTTGGTCCACCACAATTCCCAGGCCACGAAGAGGAGCAGGACAATGCCCGCCGTGATGAGCAGCTCACCCAGGATCTGGCTGATCTTTCGGATGACATTTGAGGCGCCGCGCTTGTTGCGGGGGCGCAATTCCTCCCCTTGGCTCGCGGACGGCACGGCAGATGCCGCCGTCGTCTGCTGGTGCGCCACAGGGTCTCCTCTTATAGGGCGCGGGCGTCACTGGCGTATCCCGAGTTGCGGCTAGACTTGACAGCTAGAACCAACCCGGAACGCCGTGTGGCCGTTAACCGCTGGAAATTTCCTTCCTGCAGGATATCAAGGCCAGCGCGACGGGTATCAACCGAGCAGTCCAGGAGGATCCGTGCCCGAGTCCAAGCCCCGCAAGCGGCCTGCCCGCCAGACCCAGCAGACCTCGGCCACACAGCAATACAAGCCCAACCCGGTTTGGTACAAGGCCGTCATGTTCGGCCTCATGATCCTCGGCCTCCTCTGGATCATCACCTTCTACATCACGGAGGGCCAATTCCCGGTCCGCGACTGGGCTTCCTGGAACATCGTTGCGGGCTTCGGCATCGCGATTGTTGGGTTCCTCATGACCACCCGCTGGCGCTCCTAGGAATTCCGGACCTCACATTCCGGTTTCCGCTGGCGTCTACAGGATATGAGCAACCGGCACACCACGTTGGATTCCCCGCTGGGGCAGTTGACGCTGACCGCCCGCAGGGAGTTTTTGACGGGCATTTTCTACGAAGGGCACTGGCATATGCCCGCGCCCGACTATTTCGGGGAACCGGTCTCCGTTGAGGACCCGGTCTTCGCCCATGCCTGGAGCGAGTTGTCCGAGTACCTGGACGGGCAACGCACCGAATTCAGCGTTCCCTTTGAGGCGCGAGGCAACCCCTTCCAAGAGAAGGTCTGGGCCCGCCTTCAACACATTCCCTTTGGGGAAACCGTCAGCTATGGGGAACTCGCCGCAGAGTTGGGGGACCCCAACCTTGCCCAGGCAGTCGGTTCCGCCGTCGGACGCAATCCCATCAGCATCATCATCCCCTGCCACCGCGTGGTGGGCCGGAAGGGCCAGCTCACAGGATATGCGGGCGGGCTTCGGAACAAGCGCTTCCTCCTGGAGCTCGAAGAACCGGACTCCGTGAGAGAGGGCAAGCTCTTCTGATGGAGAACGGACAGGCCAGCAAGAAACCCTTCGAGGCAGTAGTGCAGGAACGCGGTGCAACCGTGCTTCGGGTGTGCCGCGCGCTCCTGGGTGTCCACGACGCCGACGACGCGTGGTCGGACACCTTCCTTGCAGCGCTCCAGGCCTATCCGGATTTGCCCGTGGATGCCAACGTCGAAGCCTGGCTGGTCACCATCGCCCACCGGAAGTGCATTGACCACCTCCGTGCCGGAGCCCGGCGCGCCCTGCCTGTGGACCATCCGCCCGAACAGCCGACCCGCCTGGGCCTGCCGGGCGACACGGACACCGAACTTCTCGACGCCGTCGCCAAACTGCCTGCCAAGCAGCGCCAGGCAGTGGCCTACCACTACCTCGCCGGCCTCCCTTACAAGGAGATCGGCGTTCTCCTGGGCAGTTCACCGGAAGCGGCGCGCCGTGCAGGCGCCGATGGCGTGAAAGCACTCCGCGCAGTTATCCAATCTCCTGCTTCGCTGGTCCATTCATCGTCGAAAGGTGAAGTCCAATGACCCTCGAACCCAGCCTTGCGCATGACGAGGTGGTTTCCCTCTTGGAGCCCCTGGATGTTGGGCTCCAGCCCGCCCTGGCCAACCTCCACGCCCGGCTTGCCCGCGACGCCCAACTGACCCACGCCATGGACATCGCATACCGCACGATCGATTCGCCCGTAGGGAAGCTCCTGCTCGCGGCCACGGACCGGGGAATCATCCGGGTCGCCTTTGAATTGGAGAACCACGACTCGGTTTTGCAGCTGCTGGCCGACACTGTCAGCCCGCGTATCCTGGAAGCCCCCACCCGCTTGGACGACGCCGCAAGGGAACTCGAAGAGTACTTCGCGGGCCGGCGCCGGGATTTCGACCTCCTCCTCGATTTCCGGTTGTCCCGCGGCTTCCGGCTCAACGTCCTCCGCCACCTGCCCAGGATTCCCTACGGCAACACTGCGAGTTATGCACAGGTGGCACAGGCTGCCGGCAGCCCCAACGCGGTCCGCGCTGTGGGGACCGCTTGCGCCACCAATCCGCTGCCCGTGATCGTGCCGTGCCACCGGGTGGTCAAGTCCGATGGCAGTTTCGGCGGCTACCTCGGTGGACCGGACGCCAAGCGGGCGCTGCTCACGCTGGAGGCAGCGGCGTGAGTGACGACGCCCTTTTTCCGCGTGAGCTGGTTCAGTCGGAAACGCACGACGCCGGTCCTCGCCTGGTGCGGCCCGGCGCGGTTCACGTCCCGGGTTGGCTGACTTTGGAGCAGCAGCGCTGGATAGTAGCCCGTTTCGGTGAATGGTCCCAGGGACCTGTTCCGCTGCGGGCTGCCACGCTTCCCGGCGGCCACCGAATGTCAGTACGCACCGTTTGCCTCGGCTGGCATTGGCAGCCGTACCGTTACTCGCGGACAGCTACGGACGTCAACGGGCAAGCTGTCCTCGATTTTCCGGACTGGATGGTCCGTCTGGGGAAAAAGGCGGTCTCCGCTGCCTACTCGCGGGAGGTGGGCGTTGACGAGTCATTGCTGGGCCTCTCCGAGGATTACGCCCCGGACGCTGCTCTGGTGAACTACTACGCCGATGGGGCTGCCATGGGCATGCACCAGGACAAAGACGAGCATTCCGACGCTCCTGTGGTCTCCATCAGCATTGGTGAGTCGTGCATTTTCCGGTTCGGCAACACCCAGACCCGCACAAAACCGTACGAGGACGTGGAACTTCGCTCGGGGGACCTTTTCGTCTTTGGCGGTCCTTCCCGGTTTGCCTACCACGGCATCCCCAAGATGCTCCCGGGCTCTGCTCCTGATGGCTGCGGATTGGACCACGGCCGGATCAACATCACCATGCGCGTCACGGGATTGACCTAGGTAACCCCGCGTTGCTTTGAGAGGAGCTTGCATGACCCCGGATAACGGCAGCATCATCGGACCCGACGGCCTGGCACGCCCGGCGTGGGCCGCATCGGATCCATTGATGCAGGCCTACTACGATCACGAGTGGGGCATGCCTGTAAGGGACGAGCAGGGCATGTACGAACGCATCTCCCTGGAGGCTTTCCAGGCAGGCCTTTCGTGGGCCACCATCCTGCGCAAGCGCGAGGCGTTCAGGAAGGCGTTCCTGGACTTCCATCCGGAGAGTGTCGCTGCGTTCACCGAATCCGATGTGGAGCGTCTGATGCTCGACGCAGGAATCGTCCGCAATCGCTTGAAGATCCACGCCGCGATCACCAACGCGAAGGCAACCATCGCCCTCCGGCAGGACGGCGGACTCGTGGACTTCGTGTGGTCCTTCCAACCTGACAGCACGCCCGCTCCGCGCAGCTTGTCGGAGATCCCCACAACATCCCCGGAATCCATCGCTCTTTCCAAAGCCCTGAGGAAGAAGGGCTTTGCTTTCGTCGGGCCCACCACCATGTATGCCTTGATGGAAGCGGTCGGCATCATCGACACCCATCTGGTGGACAGTCACCGCCGAGGGACCTCAGGGGTGTGGACCTAGGCGAAAGGCCGTTCGGGTGTTCAAACACCCTTGGCCCGGATTTCTTGTCCACAGAAGTGCGTAACGTTATCCACAAGCGGGGATAACTTCTGTGGACATCCACGTACTTCCCCCCAGGAACCCCGGAATGCCGCCCATCCAGGCCATCTGAATGCCTTGGGGACAGTTATACCCACTGTGCACGACTCTGTGGATAGTGGCCGAAGTTTCACCGAAAGTTCAACGCGGCCGGATTGCCAGGTTCGCTTAAACGCAGATTCCAGGCCCCTGCGCCCATCCAGTTGCCATTGTTCGGATCTTGGCGCTTCCACGCGGCCAACCACCGCTTACCCACATAACAACACCTGGCTTCCCACAAGTTATCCACAGATGGGGAAAACTTGTGAGTTTATGCCCGAGAAGCCCCGTCATGCCGGGGTTTGCTGGCTCGTCCGGCCCCTGAACTACACGGATGTAAGTTATTAACAGTGTTGATAACCCTGTTGATAGACCCCTCACCCCGGGGGAATTAACAGCCTTGTCCACAGGGCTCTCAAATCCTCCCTTTTTGTCCACAAAAGGGGGATAGGTGGGGACATAGTTATCCACAGGTGTGGAGAAATCCATGCCAATCGGGGGATATCTGCCCCTGGAACGGCCCCCACTGGAGGGTTAAGCCCTTAACTACA
This sequence comes from Paenarthrobacter sp. JL.01a, assembly GCF_025452095.1. NCBI lineage: Bacteria > Bacillati > Actinomycetota > Actinomycetes > Micrococcales > Micrococcaceae > Paenarthrobacter > Paenarthrobacter sp. JL.01a. The sequence continues at coordinate 17,558 of NZ_CP104877.1, read as the reverse complement.
TGCATGTAAGTTACTCACAGTGTGGATAACGCCTGTGGATAACACGAGCCTCCAGCTCAGGCGGGGCCGGTACCGGCAGGCTTACGGTTGTCCCATGAAGAGCCACTTCAAGAAACTGATCCCCAGCTACAGTGCAACCAAGGGCGCTTTCTCCCTCGTATCAGTCCCACCCCTCCAGTACTTGAAGATCGACGGCTCCGGGGACCCAAATACTGCTGCGTCGTACAAGGACGCCTTGTCCACGATGTACCCCGTGGCGTACAAGCTGAAGTTCTTCAGCAAAGGGGAGCTGGGGCAGGACTATGGCGTGATGCCGCTGGAGGCGCTCTGGTGGGCCGATGACATGGACGCCTTCACCAGCGCCAGGGATAAGTCGCTCTGGGAATGGACCCTGATGAACATGGTCCCGGATTGGATCACGCAGGAGCACTTTGATGCAGCGTGCAGCCAGGTGGCAAAGAAAGGGGCGGCTCCCGCGCTGGAGCGGCTCCGCTTGGAACGGCTGGAGGAGGGGTTGAGCGTACAGACGCTCCACGTTGGTCCCTACGATGATGAAGGGCCGGTGCTTGAAGAGATGCACCACCGGTTCATACCGCAGCACTCATTGAGGATGACGGGAAAGCACCACGAAATCTATCTCGGGGATCCCAGGCGGACCGCGCCGGAGAAACTCAGGACCATCCTGCGGCAACCCGTCGCGCCCACAGCGGAGTGACCCATAGGGAAGGAACCCCAGGCAGGGTTAGCCGGCGGTAACGCGGAACCAAGTCAGGACTGCCAACAAGCCCACAACCAGCACCAACCCGCCGGTTTGGAGGAGAGCCTGGTTCTTTCCGCGGGGTGCGTAGGCGATGGCAGCAGCGGCGAGGCCACCGGTAATCAATCCGCCCAGGTGGGCCTGCCAGGCGATGTTGGGGATAAAGAAACCGATGACGCCATTGATGGCGATCAAAACCCACAGTTGCTTGGTCTCGCCGCCCCTGTGGCGTTGGACCACGAGCATGGCGCCGAACAGGCCGAAAATCGCCCCGGATGCGCCCACCACGCCGGAGACTGGGTAATCGGGAGTCAGCAGGAGATAGCCGACAGAACCTCCGATAGCGGAGATCACGTACACCGCCAGGAAACGAATCCGCCCGAGCAACGGTTCAAGCGCTTGGCCGAAAATCCACAACGTGTACATGTTCAGGACGATGTGGAGAAGGAAGCCTTGGGAGTGCAGGAACGCCGCAGTGAGCATGCGCCACGGTTCCGTGGCGGCAAAGACGTTGGCAAACGCAAAGTCCTGGAAGATGAGGTCGCCGGGCACAATCCACTGAAGGATGTACACCAGGACGCAGAGACCGATGATCGTGAATGTCGCCAAAGGACGGCCCACGGCCAGGGCGCCGCCGTACGGGGACCGGTAGGCCGGCGTCGTACGTTTTTGTTCGTTGACGCAGTCAACGCATTGGAACCCGACGGCGGCCGTCCGCTGGCAGTCGGGGCACGCGGGGCGCCCGCAGCGCTGGCACCGCACGTAGGAGGGCCTGTCCGGGTGCCGGGGGCACACCGGAATATCAGCGGACGGCTCTGCCGACGGGATTCCGTAACTCATTGATTCAGCTTCAGAGAGCGATTAGAGCTGTTCGATGTCGATGCTGTTGATGACGACGTCTTCGACAGGGCGGTCGCCCATGCCGGTGCGGACGGCCTCGATGGCGTCAACGACCTTGCGGGATTCCTCATCCGTGACCTCGCCGAAGATGCTGTGCTTGCCGAACAGCCAGTCGGTGTTGACCGTGGTGATGAAGAACTGTGACCCGTTGGTGCCCTTGCCCATCTGGATTCCGGCGTTCGCCATGGCCAGCTTGTAGGGAGCGTTGAAAGTCAGCTCCGGGTGGATTTCGTCGTCGAACTGGTAACCGGGGCCACCAACGCCGCGGCCCAGGGGATCGCCGCCCTGGATCATGAAGTCCTTGATGATCCGGTGGAAGATGGTGCCGTTGTACAGGGGAGTTCCGGTCTTGTCCTCGCCCGTTTCCGGGTGGTTCCAGGACTTCTCGCCCGTAGCAAGGCCGATGAAGTTTGCCACGGTCTTGGGCGCGTGGTTGCCGAAGAGGTCAACCTTGATATCGCCGAGGGTAGTGTGGATCGTTGCTTTTGCGGTTGCAATGGTCATAGGCCCATTCTTCCATGCAGGGTCAACGCCATGGCAGTTGTAAAGCCGGTTCCGCGCTCGGTGAAATCCGGGTCGAATCGGGCAGATGAATAGCCGGTGTTCCCCAAGCGACGTAGGCTAGCAACAAACGAGCACGTGTATCGGGAGGTAGTTGTGAAGAAAACAGACCGTATTGCCCGCGAACTCGAACAATCCGTTGCGGTTGGTGTGGATAACGCACGCGACTGGGCTGCGCCCCGTGTGGAAGCAGCCGTGAACTGGGCTGTTCCGCGTATCCAGCACGGCATTGACACCGCTTCCCCCAAGATCCAAGAGGGGCTGAAGTCCGCTGCGCACAACCTCGCCGACGGCGTGGCAGTCGTTACGCCGCGTATCCAGGATGGACTGGCGCAGCTCGCGCCAAAGATCCACGACGTCGTAGAGGATGCAACGCCCAGGATCCAGGAGACCCTCAACAAGGCAACTCCGGCACTGGGAGTCGCACGGGACAAAGTGGTGGAAGAGTACCTGCCCAAGCTCTCCGAACAGCTGGGCCAGGCTTCCGTAGCCGTTCACCATGTTCTGGAAAACGCGCCGGCCCAGGTAGATGCGGTTGCGCAGAAGCTTGTTGACTCCGGTGTTGTGCACAGCGTCCAGGAGCAGGCCCAGGCCACCGGCAAGCAGCTCAAGGCAGTGGCTGATGAGGCTTCCAAGGCTGTCGCCACCAAGTTGGGCAAGGAACCCAAGCCCAAGAAGCGTGGATGGCTGGTCTTTACGGTCATCGCCGCAGCTGCGGCCGCCGGTGTTGCTGCATGGAAGGCTTCCAAGCCGGTTGAGGATCCGTGGAAGACTCCTTCACCGGTCACGCCTACCCCGGCGCCGGTTCCGGCCGCTCCTGCGGCTGCAGAAACCCCGGCACCCTCCGGCGCAGCTGCCTCCGCCACTGCGGCTGAAGCTGCCAAGCCCGGCGCGTCGGACATTACTCCGGAGGACGCCAAGGCCGAGGCTGAGCAGGCAACCAAGGACGCCTTCAAGAACGTTGAGGACTCCAGCGCAAAGGTCGCCACGGATGCCAAAACGGCCGTCAAGAACATCGCGGCGAGCCTGAACAAGGACAGCGAAGGCTCTGATTCGGACGCCAAGGGCTCCAACAGCTAAGCGCTTTCACCTGGAAAGCAGTCCACTCCTGAAGGGACTCCGGCAGCAGCCGGGGTCCCTTCAGTGTTTGCCAGCTTGTAACCAAAGCCTCCGCCAGGGGCAAAGATGCGGGTGTTAGATTTGAGGAGATGTCAGCCGATAGACCCTTGGCGGGTGCCCTCCAGGATGCCCCGGAACCTCCGGGCGTCTCCATCGTCATCCCGGCGTACAACGAAGAAAGCGTTATACGCCAGTGCCTCATCGCTGCCATCTACCAGTCCGTGCCGGCAGACGAGATCATCGTGGTGGATAACCTGTCCACGGACCGGACAGCCAGGATCGTGCGGCAGATGCAGCAGGAATACCCTGAGAGCCCCATCATTCTTCTTCGGCAGGACGGCGCCCAGGGCCTCATTCCCACCCGCAACCACGGCCTGAACAGTGCCACCGGTGAAGTCATCGGCCGCATCGACGCAGACTCGGTCCTTGAGCCGGATTGGGTTGAGCAGGTGCAAAAGGCGTTCATGAACCAGTCCGTCGCCGCAGCAACTGGACCGGTGGTCTACTACGACATGCCCATGCGGCGTTTCGGGCTCAAGGCCGACGACAAGATGAGGCAGCTCATGCTGCGACTGGCGAAGCACCAGTACCACTTCCTGTTCGGCTCGAACATGGCCCTCCGTCGATCTGCCTGGGAAATCATCCGCGACGAGGCGTGCCTGGACGAAAAAGATGAGATGCACGAGGACATCGACCTCTCGCTCCATCTGTTCGAGCATGACCTCAAGGTCCAGTACGTGCCCCAGATGGTCTCCGGGATGTCCGCGCGCAGGCTCGAGGATTCACCCCGGGACTATCGCTATTACGTGCAGCGCTTCGACCGCACGTACAAAGCGCACAACGTCAAGAAAATGGCCCTGAAGGCCCCCATGGTGGTGTTCTTCTCGGTCTATTTCCCCGCCAAGCTGCTGCGCGCCATCCACACGGCCAATGCCGCACAGGGCGCCCGCCGCGGCGGGCTCTGAGTCCTTCGGGATCACCGCACGACGCCGGAACGTCAGTCAGTGCCCAGCTCGGCTTCCCTGCGGTCGGCTTCGCTGTCGCCGCGCCCTGCACGGCCGCGTCTTTGGCCGGCCACGACGACGGCCAAGCCGGCCAGGATGAGCGCCAGCCCGGCATAGGTCCCCGCTGGGAGGGTTTCGTTGAGGAAGACGGCGGCCAGGATGGCTGCACCGGGGATTTCGAGCAGGATGATCATGGACACCAGCAAGGGGCTCATCGTTGCCAGCAAGTGGTTGAACGCTGTGTGCCCCACCAGCTGCGCGCAGACGGTGATGGCAATAATGCCAAGCCAACCGCCGGCGTCGAACCCTGACAACGGCTGCCCACTGACAAAGGCCATCACGGCCACCAACGCCGCGCACATGCCGTAGCAGAGGGTTGTGTAGGTTCCCGTCGCCATGGATTGCCGCGCCTTGCCGCCGGCCAAGGTGTACAGACCGGCCAAGGCGCCGCCGGCGACCGCCAGGAGGTCGCCCAGCAGCGCCTCGGGGGACGAACCCATATCGAATCCCGTAATGGCAACGACGCCCACAAAAGCTATGCCAAGGCCGACGAGGACCGGCCAGCGGTGGCGCGTGCCGCGGAACATCTGGAAAACGGCTATCCATGCGGACTGCAGGCAAACGAGTGCCGTGGCCGCCGCGACAGACGTCAATTGAAGCGCCGTGATGAAGCACGCGAAATGGAAGGCCAGTGCGACGGCGGCCATCACCGACCAGCCGAACTCGCGCCGGTTGATCCTGCCGAACGCCTTGGGCTCCCTGATGGCTACCGGCGCCGCCATCACTGCCGCACCGATCGCATTCCGCCAGAACGCGATGGCCAAAGCGGTCACCGATGTTGCGCCAAGTGTTCCTGCAATAAGGGGTCCGGAGGAAGCCACGCCCAGGACTCCAAGGGCGGCGATGAGAAGGTTCACAGACCAACCCTAGATGGCCGCAGTTCCCGACCGTTCCCGAGTCCCGGTTACCCGGATTCCGGGCCAGGCGTTAAATGCAAAAGTCCCGGTCATTCCTGACCGGGACTTTTCTTATGGTGGAGGCACGGGGACTCGAACCCCGAACCCCCTGCTTGCAAAGCAGGTGCGCTACCAATTGCGCCATGCCCCCATAAGAAGCAACCCGTCTATCATACCCCATATCCGGACTGGGTTTTACCAGTTCAGAACCGGGTTCCTCGGCTAATCAACCGTATCGGTTGACTTGCTCCAGACATCTTTCCGGGCTTCGGATTCCTGGTTCTTTTTATAAACCAGGACACCTGCGATTGCGGCTGCCACAACTACCAGCAACTTCTTCACAAGCACCTCATTCCGGTTCAGTTTTACCTGAACCTGTTTAGGTTCCGTGGGCGTACCAGGACTTGAACCTGGGACCTCTTCGTTATCAGCGAAGCGCTCTAACCGCCTGAGCTATACGCCCCGATGCCTCATCGGGCCGAGATATGACTGTACAGCACTTCCCGGCCCGATCTCAAATCGAGGCACTTTCGCCGGGGAATTCCGGCCAGAACGCCGGAATTCCGCGGTTTTTTGCTAGTCGTCCGTCAGGGTGACGCCAACGCCGCCAACCAATGTTGCAGAAATGTTATAGAGCACGGCAGACAGCATGGACAGCGCAGTGAGCAGGACAACATTCACCACCGCGATGATCGTCGCGAAGGATGCCACCTGGCCCAGGGAAGCGATCTTCTTCAGCTCGAAACCGCTGCCTTCAGAGCCTGCAAGCGTGCCCAGGAGGCTGTCCACCTGGTTGAAGATGCCCGTGAGATCCAACACGGTCCACAAGACGATGGCCGCCACCACGGTGACAATTCCCAGCGCTACGGACAGCAGGAATGCCATCTTGAGCACTGACCAGGGGTCGACCTTGCTGACAAGGAGGCGTGCACGGCGCACCTTGGCCTTGGGGGCGGGCTTCACCAGGCCGGGACCACCCTGGACGGGGCGTTGACCTGCCGCGCCAGCCGGACGCTGGCCGGCCGTTGCTGGGCGCTGCCCGGGCTGGGCCGGACGCTGTCCCGGTGCACCTGCCGGCCGTTGCCCGGCGGCCGCGGGGCGCTGGCCCGGCTGGGCGGGGCGTTGCCCCGGGGCGCCGGCTGGACGAGGAGCAGAGTTGGCACCCGTTGCCGGACGTGCCCCTGATGTGCCCGAGCCAGGGGATCCTGCTCCCGGGCGTTGCTGGGGACGGGCAGGCGTGCCGGCCTGCGGGTTGCCTGAGGGCTGCCGGAGTCCGCCGGGGACACCTGTGCTCGGCTTGGGATATGAGTCGGAATTACTCACTCGTTACCTCCGGTATTGTCTTCGTTCAGCTCCGCGCCCGGTTCATTCTCCGGGTCAGCGTCGTTTTCCGTTGCGGCCGTTGCGGTCGCCGCAGCGGCGCCGTCGTTTGCAGCCAACGTTACGTCATCGTCGGCGCCGTCCTCGGATTCCTCGCCTTCCAAACCGCGTTCGCTGTTGCGGGCGACTTCAATAATGCGGTCATTCTTGTCCGGCTTGGCAAAGATGACACCCATGGTGTCACGGCCCTTTGCGGGAACGCCGGCCACGGCCGAGCGCACCACCTTGCCGCCTTCCATGACCACCAGGACTTCGTCTTCTTCCTGGACGATCAGGGCGCCTACAAGATCTCCCCGGTCCTCGGCGAGCTTGGCTACCTTGATACCCAGGCCGCCACGGCCTTGGAGCCGGTACTCATCCACGGCAGTTCGCTTGGCGTATCCACCCTCGGTCACGATGAACACGAACGAGCCGTCCTGCACCACATCCGCGGCCAGCAGTTCGTCGTCTTCACGGAACTTCATACCGGTGACACCCGAGGTGGCGCGGCCCATGGGTCGCAGGGCATCATCCGTTGCCGTGAAGCGGATGGACTGGCCCTTGCGTGAGACAAGGAGGAGGTCGTCCGTTTCGCTGACCAGCTGTGCAGAAACCAGTTCGTCGCCGTCGCGCAGGTTGATGGCGATGACGCCGGCCGTGCGGTTGGTGTCGTAGTCTTCCAGCCTCGTCTTCTTGACCAAGCCATTCTTGGTCGCCAGCACCAGGTACGGAGCCTGCTGGTAGTCCCTGAGATCCAGGACCTGGGCGATGTGCTCGTCCGGCTGGAAGGCCAGGAGGTTGGCAACGTGCTGCCCCTTGGCGTCACGTCCGGCTTCGGCAAGTTCGTACGCCTTGGCACGGTAAACACGGCCCAGGTTCGTGAAGAACAACAACCAGTGGTGCGTCGTCGTGACAAAGAAGTGCTCCACGACGTCGTCGCCGCGCAGCTGGGCACCCTTGATGCCCTTGCCGCCACGCTGCTGCGAGCGGTAGTTGTCGCTGCGCGTCCGCTTGACGTAGCCGCCGCGGGTAATGGTGACCACCATTTCCTCTTCGGGAATGAGGTCTTCCATGGACATGTCGCCGTCGAAGCCCATCAGGATGTGCGTGCGGCGGTCATCGCCGTGCTTCGCGACGATTTCCGCCAGCTCTTCGCTGATGATCTGGCGCTGGCGCTCTTCCGAGCCAAGGATGGCGTTGTACTCGCTGATGAGCGCCTCAAGTTCGGCGTGACGGTCCTGGATCTTTTGGCGCTCCAGGGCTGCCAGGCGCCGCAGCTGCATGTCCAGGATCGCGCGGGCCTGGAGCTCGTCGATCTCCAGGAGCTCCATCAGACCTTCGCGGGCAGCTTCCGTGGTGTTGGATGCACGGATCAGCGCGATGACTTCGTCCAACATGTCCAGAGCCTTGAGGAGCGCCCGCAGGATGTGTGCTTCTTCCTCGGCCTTGCGCAGGCGGTACCGGGTCCGGCGTGCGATGACGTCCATCTGGTGGGCCACCCAGTGCCGGATGAAGGCGTCCAGGCTCAAGGTGCGCGGAACGCCGTCGACAATGGCCAACATGTTCGCGGAGAAGTTGTCCTGCAGCTGGGTGTGCTTGTAGAGGTTGTTCAGGACAACCTTGGCCACGGCGTCACGCTTGAGGACGATGACGAGGCGCTGGCCGGTACGGCCCGACGTTTCGTCGCGGAGGTCGGCGATGCCCTGGATCTTGCCATCCTTGACCAGTTCGGCAATCTTGATGGCCAGGTTGTCCGGGTTGGCCTGGTACGGCAGCTCGGTGACCACCAGGCATGTCCGGCCCTGCAGTTCTTCCACGTTGACCACTGCACGCATGGTGATGGAACCACGGCCCGTGCGGTAGGCATCCTCGATGCCCTTGTGACCAAGGATGGTGGCGCCCGTCGGGAAGTCGGGTCCCTTGATGCGCTGCAGCAGGGCTTCAAGGAGTTCTTCGCGGGTGGCAGTTGGGTTTTCAAGAGCCCACTGGACGCCGTCGGCAACTTCGCGGAGGTTGTGCGGCGGGATGTTGGTGGCCATGCCGACGGCGATGCCTGAGGAGCCATTGACCAGCAGGTTGGGGAAACGCGCCGGCAGGATGGTGGGTTCCTGGTTCTTGCCGTCGTAGTTGTCCTGGAAGTCGACGGTTTCTTCGTCGATGTCCCGGACCATTTCCATGGCCAGCTGGGCCATCTTGGTTTCGGTGTAACGCGGGGCGGCCGCGCCGTCGTTGCCGGGCGAACCGAAGTTTCCCTGGCCAAGAGCCAACGGGTAGCGCATGGTCCAGTCCTGGATCAGGCGGACCAACGCATCGTAGATCGCCATGTCGCCGTGCGGGTGGTAGGTACCCATGACGTCGCCGACAACGCGCGCGCACTTGTTGAACGAACGGTCGGGGCGGTATCCGCCGTCAAACATTGCGTACAGCACGCGGCGGTGGACCGGCTTGAGGCCGTCACGGACGTCCGGCAGGGCGCGGCCGACGATGACGGCCATGGCGTAGTCCAGGTAGGACCGCTGCATTTCGGTCTGCAGGTCCACCTGTTCGACGCGGTCGGTCAGAACATCGCCTTCAAGGACGACGTCTTCGGCATTGGAATCCGCCGGAACTTCGGGAGTTTCGTCACTCATAATCTAAGGTTTCCGTTTCAGGTATATGTCAGTTCTGGAATACTTCGCGTCCTTGCCGGACCCTAGATATCGAGGAACCTGACGTCCTTGGCGTTCTGCTGGATGAAGTTACGGCGTGACTCCACGTCCTCGCCCATCAGCACGGAGAAGGTCTGGTCGGCCGCCAAGGCGTCGTCCATGGTGACCTGCAGGAGGGTGCGGCGTTCCGGATCCATGGTGGTGTCCCACAACTCGGTGTAGTCCATCTCGCCAAGACCCTTGTAGCGCTGGATGCCGTTGTCCTTGGGGAGTCGCTTGTTCAGCGCGGCTCCCTTGCGGATGGTCTCATCACGCTCGCGGTCGCTGTAGACGTAGTCGTGGGCCGCGTTGGACCACTTGATCCTGTAGAGCGGGGGCTGGGCCAGATAGACGTAGCCGTTCTCAATGAGGGGACGCATGTAGCGGAACAGCAGGGTCATCAGCAAAGTGGTGATGTGCTGGCCGTCAACGTCGGCATCGGCCATCAACACGATCTTGTGGTACCGCAGCTTGGCGATATCAAAGTCCTCGCCAATGCCCGTGCCGAATGCCGTGATCATGGACTGGACTTCAGCGTTGCCCAGGGCCTTGTCCAGGCGGGCGCGCTCCACGTTGAGGATTTTGCCTCGAAGCGGCAGGATCGCCTGGGTTTCGGGGTTGCGGCCACGCTTGGCCGAACCGCCGGCCGAGTCACCCTCCACAAGGTAGACCTCGCAACGCGAGGGGTCCTTGGACGAGCAGTCGGACAACTTGCCGGGCATGCCGAAGGACTCCAGCGGGCTCTTCCGGCGTGCGTTGTCCCGCGCCTTGCGGGCCGCCATGCGGGCCTGGGCAGCCGAGATGGCTTTGCGGATGACGTCGCGGGCCGGGCCGGGGTTGCGCTCGAGCCAGTCACCGAGCTGGTCGGTGACTACGCGCTGTACAAAGCCCTTGACCTCGGAGTTGCCGAGCTTGGTTTTGGTTTGTCCTTCGAACTGCGGCTCGGAAAGCTTTACCGAAATGACCGCGGTCAGGCCTTCACGGATGTCATCACCGGTGAGGTTGTCTTCCTTTTCCTTGATGATGCTCTTCTCCCGCGCATAGCGGTTGATCAGCGAAGTCATCGCGGCCCGGAAGCCTTCTTCGTGCGTTCCACCCTCGTGGGTGTTGATGGTGTTCGCGTAGGTGTGGACGCTCTCCGAATAAGCAGTGGTCCACTGCATGGCAACCTCGACGGCGATGTGCCGCTCAGTGTCTTCGGTTTCGAAGGCGATGACATCCTCGTGGACGATCTCGACCTTCTTGTTGGAGTTGAGGTGCTTGACGTAATCGAGCAGGCCGTCCGGGTATTCGTAGACCACCGTGCGGTGCTCGGCTGCAACTTCGCCTTCGGTCGCGACGGCGTCCAGGTCCAGGTCGTCGTCGCCGTCGCGGGCTGCCGGCCGCTCGTCGGTCAGCGTGATCTTCAGGCCCTTGTTGAGGAAGGCCATCTGCTGGAAGCGGGCACGGAGCGTCTCGAAATCGAATTCGGTTGACTCGAAGATGGTGCCATCCGGGTAGAAGGTCTGCGAGGTACCGGTTGCCTCGGTTGCTTCACCCTTGACGAGTTCACCCTGCGGCTTGCCGCCGTCTGCGAAGGACATGCGCCATACGTGGCCCTGACGGCGGACTTCGGTATCCACCCGGCGGGAAAGGGCGTTCACAACGGAGATACCAACACCGTGCAAACCACCTGAAACAGCGTAGCCACCGCCGCCGAACTTACCGCCGGCGTGCAGGATGGTCATGACCACCTCAACCGTGGGCTTTCCTTCGGTGGGGTGGATGTCCACGGGAATTCCGCGGCCGTCGTCGACTACCTGGACACCGCCGTCAGCGCGGAGAGTTACCTCGATATGGCTGCAGTAACCGGCCAGCGCCTCGTCAACAGAGTTGTCCACCACTTCGTAGACCAGGTGGTGCAGGCCGCGGGGTCCGGTTGAACCGATGTACATGCCGGGGCGTTTGCGCACGGCTTCGAGGCCTTCCAGCACGGTGATATCGCTGGCACCGTACTCCCTGGGCGCCTCTGTGGGCGTGTCAGGAGTGGGAACAGTCTCCTCTTCGGGCTCTACTGCCAAGGTCTCTGCATTGTCGTTAGCCACAGGCGCTTTCGACTCCTCTGTACTCGATGTCGGCCGTTCCCGGAGCTGCGCACGGCGGACCGCGGCCGCCAACGGGCACGTGACTGATTGCGCCGATGAGTAAGGCGACGGGGTTCCCGAAGGCCACGAGAGTGGATTCAGGATCCGGCGACGTTTCACCGGCGCTCAGTGATCTACGCCAATTCTATCGTGGAAACACGCGAATCCTTGCAAATACAGGGGCAGCCCAGAGCTGAATATGCCGCTGGGAGGCCGCTGGCCCTATCTGCAATGGCCCTGCGGAGGTCCCGATGGGTGCCTATACGGCCCAGGGGCGTTGAAACGCCCTGCACGCCGTTCAGCCGTAAGTATCCCGGGGACCCCGACCGTTGACGCTGCGGCCACCTTTCCGCCAACTTGGTGCGGACGGACCCAGGACCTGGATACTGGTGACAACGCCTTCACCCAGCTCATTCCGGAACAGTTCCAGGAGGCTGGTGCTCAGCAAGCGCAGCTGCGTGGCCCATGCTGTCGAATCGCAGCGGACATGAAGTGTTGTGTCGGTGAAGCTCTCCGGCGTGCAGTGCGCGGAGATGTCCGGACCCACCAAGGTGTCCCATTCCGCCATGACGGACCCAACGGCAACAGGTGAAGTCCAGCCGCGTTCCGCTACGAGGCGCCCTACGACCTTGCCCAGCCCCAAAGGGTCCCGGCCGCTGCCATGAAACTGGGAGAAGCCCCGGGTATCCCGCAGTCCTTTGCGCTTGGGGGCCGATCCCGGCCGGGGAGCACGCTGCCTCACTTCGCCTCGGGCCGCCGCCGCCTCCCGCATACGGTTCAGCGCCGCCTGGGCAGCATCGATTTCGTCCGGGTCGCGGCCCGGTTGGAGTCCGTCGGGACTATCCTTCGCCATCGATGCCTCCCGGAACAACGGTTACGCGCCGTCCGGCCAGCTCCTCGGGGATATCGGCATCGACGGCGGCAGTCACCAGAACTTGCTCGGCGCCGGCGACTATTGCTGCCAGTTTACGCCGGCGCTGGACGTCCAATTCAGCGAAAACGTCGTCCAGGATAAGGATCGGAGCCGTGCCGCCCGTCCGGGCGTCGTCGAGCATCACGTAGTAGGATGCCAGGCGCAACGACAGGCACATGGACCACGTTTCGCCGTGGGACGCATAGCCCTTTGCCGGAGCTTGTCCCAAGGTCAGCTCCAGTTCGTCCCGGTGCGGCCCCACCAGTGATATGCCCCGTTCGAGTTCCTTTTTCCTCGACGCCGCAAAGGCCTGCACGTAGCGTTCGGTGAGTTCGTCGACGGACAGGAGCCGAAGGTCCTCGAACGACGCCGGAGGTTCTGTTCCGCTGTTGGCCGGACCGCCGTCGTCGTCAAGAATGTCCTGGATGGTGGAGCGGTACACCGCGCCGGCGTCCTTGGACCCGTCCGTGAGCTGCGCGTAAGCGCTGTTCAAGTGCGGACGAAGCCGTTCCACCAATTCGAGCCGCGCGTGCAGCAGTTCGGCGCCGGCCCGCGCCATGTGCTGGTCCCACACGTCCAGGGTTGCTTCATGGCCCGCCGTGAACTTGCCCATACGGGCCGACTTCAGCAGCGCGTTCCGCTGCTTCAAGACGCGGTCGTAGTCGCTCCGGGTTGCAGCATGCCGGGGTACGAGGCTGACCAGGAGCTCATCCAAGAAGCGTCGGCGGTTGGAGGGATCACCCTTGACCAAGGCAAGGTCCTCGGGGGCGAAAAGCACCGTGTGGCAAATCCCCAGGATGTCCCGCGCCCGGACCGGATTCCCGCGGTTGATGCGTCCGCGGTTGGCGCGGCCCGCGTTGATTTCCAGCTCAATGACCGTTGATTGTTCACCGCGGACCAACCTGGCCCGGATCATTGCGCGTTCGGCACCAAAGCGAAGCAGCGGAGCATCCGTGCTCACACGGTGGGAACTCAGGGTAGCCAGGTATCCAATGGCTTCCATCAGGTTCGTCTTGCCGATCCCGTTGGAACCCACGAGGACCGTTACCCCTGGTCCAAGCTTCAAATCCACCTGTGCGTAGCTGCGGAAATCCGTCAGCGAAAGATGTTCGAGGTACACGCCGGTTGCAGGACTCCTGCGGCCTAGTTGGCCGGACGGGTGGCGTGTCCGCCGAACTGGTGACGCAGCGCGGAAACCATCTTCATGGCCGGCGAGTTGTCTTCGCGCGAAGCAAAGCGCGCGAAAAGCGCGGCCGTGATGGCCGGTGCCGGTACCGCATTGGCGATCGCTTCTTCCACGGTCCAGCGTCCCTCGCCGGAGTCTTCGACGTAGTCGTCGATTGACGCCAGTCCCGGATCTTCGTCGAGTGCCTTGACCATGAGGTCCAGGAGCCAGGACCGGACCACGGTTCCCTTTTGCCATGCGCGGAAGGTTCCCGGAAGGTCCTTGACGATGTCCTTCGCAGCCAGGAGCTCGTAACCTTCGGCGTATGCCTGCATGAGGCCGTATTCGATGCCGTTGTGGACCATCTTGGCGTAGTGGCCTGCGCCGACCCCGCCAACGTGAACGAAGCTGTCCGCCCGGTCGCCTTCGGGACGCAGGGCATCGAAGATGGGCATCGCCAGTTCGATGTCCTCTTCAGCTCCGCCGGCCATCAGGCCGTAACCGTTTTGGAGGCCCCACACACCGCCGGAAACGCCACAGTCAGCAAACCGGATGCCCTTGTCCGCAAGAGCGGCAGCGTGCTTCTGGTCCTCGGTGAACCGTGAGTTTCCGCCGTCAATCACCATGTCTCCGGGGCTGAGTTTGTCCCCGAGTTCCGTCACGACGGCGTCAGTGATTTCGCCGGAAGGAACCATTACCCACACGATTCGCGGCGCTGGCAGTGCGGCGATCAATTCCTCCACCGAAGCAACATCGGTGACATCCGGGTTGCGGTCGAAGCCTGTGACCTCGATGCCGCCCTTGCGCATGCGTTCACGCATGTTGAAACCCATTTTTCCAAGGCCGATCAAACCGATGTGCACAGTGTGGACTCTTTTCTGCGAAAGCGGGTGGGTATTTGCCGATTAGTTGGGAAGGCGGACCGGCATCACGAGGTATCGGTAGTCGTCCTGGTCTTCGCCATCGGGTTCTGCCTGGGCCGTGATCATGGCCGGCTTGGGAGCCGTGGTGAAGGAGAAGCGGACGTACTTGGTCTCGATGACGCTCAAACCTTCAACGAGGTAGTGCGGGTTGAAGGCCACGGTGATGTCATCTCCGGAGAGCTGCGCTTCAAGTTCCTCGGAAGCCTGTGCATCCTCGCCCGTACCGGCGTCGAGGTTCAACAGGCCCTGGGTGAAGGCAAGCCGGACAGGGGTGTTGCGCTCGGCGACCAACGAGACACGGCGTACGGCTTCGACGAGTTCCTGGGTCTGGACCGTTGCATGAATTGGGGTGGAGTCCGGGAAGAGTGAGCGGATCTTCGGGTAGTCGCCGTCGACAAGAAGCGAAGTGGTGGTCCGTCCGCCACTCTCGAAACCGATAAGCCGGCTGTCATCATCAGCAAGCGCCAGGTTGATGTCGCCACTGCCGCCCAAGGTCTTGGCGACCTCGTTCAGGGTCTTGGACTTCACCAAGGCACTCGTCGAGATGCCGGGAGTCACGGGCTTCCAAGGGACTTCGCGCATGGCCAGGCGGTAACGGTCGGTGGCGAGGAGGGTGATGAGGTCGTCCTCAATCTCCATGCGGACACCGGTCAGGATCGGCAACGTGTCATCCTTGCTTGCCGCGATGATGACCTGGGAAACAGCCTGGGCAAAGGCGTCGCCGGGCAAGGTACCGCTGATGGCCGGAAGCGCAGGCAGGGCCGGGTACTCGGACTCCGGCATGGTGGCCAGGTGGAAGCTGCTTCGACGGCAGGTCAAAGTGACTTTGCTGCCATCGGTTTCAACCTCGACCGGAGCAGAAGGCAGGCTGCGGCAGATGTCAGCCAGGAGGCGGCCGGAGACCAGGATGGTGCCCTCGACGGCGATGTCTGCAGGGATTTCCAAGCGGGCCGAGGTCTCGTAATCGAAGCTTGAGAGGCTTACGGTTCCTGCCTCAGCTTTGAGGAGAAGGCCGGAAAGCACGGGTACGGGCGGCCGCGGAGACAACGACCGCGCGGTCCACGTAACGGCTTCTGCCAGGACGTCGCGGTCGACTCTGAACTTCACGGAGGGGTGCCGCCTTTCATTGCTGCTGCCATGTAGTAGCCGCGGATTCCTGCTTGGAACCCGCTGAATCTTCGCAGTCCGGCATCGGAACCTGCATGGTCCGCACTGAGCGAACTACAAACAAGACCCAAGGATGGGAGCGCTGCTGACAGCTTAGCCGGAAGATCCGCGATTAACCCATCCCCGTTTGCCCGGCCCTTCCTCTGTGGACAGCCGCAAGGCTGGCCTTGCCGGGCCGTTGGCCTGGTTCAGTGGGCGGGTGGATCGAGATTGTTATTTGAGGGATTTCAATTTTTTGGGATTCGTAGTGTTAATAACTGCTGTGGAAACTGTGGATAACCCCATCCTGAGGCTCTGATCCACGGTTAAGCCCTGTTCATGGACTGTGCGTTAACTGGGTTTTAAACAGGGTGTGGATGGGGACAACCCAGAGGCCGGTTTTTAACGATCCACAGACGGCTTAAGGGTTTTAAGCCCATTAACCGCGCTTGTCCCCTTAAGTATCCACAGGCTTATCCACATGCACCTGTTAATAAGGTATGTAGTGGCGCGCGCGATGTGGATCTCAGGAGTCGCGTTGCTGCTGCTTGATCCGGTTGGTGAGCTCGGTGACCTGGTTGTAAATCACACGACGCTCCGCCATCAGCTCGCGGATCTTCCGGTCGGCATGGATAACCGTGGTGTGGTCACGCCCACCAAGCTCCTGGCCGATCTTTGGAAGGGACATGTCCGTGAGCTCCCGGCAGAGGTACATGGCGATCTGGCGGGCCGTGACCAGGGTGCGCGTCCGGGACTTGCTGCAGAGTTCTTCCATGCTGAGCTTGAAGTAGTCGGCCGTCTGGTCAAGGATTTGCTTCGCGGTGATTTCCTGGGCACCGTCGTCGGTGATCAGGTCCTTGAGGACCATCTCGGCGAGGGCCACGTCCACCGGCTGGCGGTTCAGGCTTGCAAAAGCGGTAACCCGGATCAGCGCGCCTTCAAGTTCGCGGATGTTGCTGGAGATCTTCGATGCGATGTACTCCAAGGCGTCGTCAGGGGCCGACAAACCTTCGCTGAGGCCCTTCTTGCGGAGAATGGCGATACGCGTCTCGAGTTCCGGCGGCTGGATGTCCGTGAGAAGTCCCCACTCGAAGCGGGAGGTCATGCGGTCTTCGAAGCCTGCCAGCATCTTGGGCGGCTGGTCAGAGGTGATGACAACCTGCTTGTTGGCGTTGTGCAGGGCATTGAACGTGTGGAAGAACTCTTCCTGCGTCCGGTCCTTGCCCGCCAGGAACTGGATGTCATCGATCAGGAGGACATCAACGTTCCGGTAGGTGGTCTTGAAGCTGGTGCCCTCATCATCACGGATGGAGTTGATGAAGTCGTTGGTGAATTCTTCCGAGTTCACGTAGCGGACCCGGATGCCGCTGTAGAGCCTGCGGGCATAGTGTCCGATGGCGTGGAGCAGGTGGGTCTTCCCCAGACCTGAATCGCCGTAGATGAACAAGGGGTTGTAGGCCTTGGCCGGCGCTTCTGCTACAGCGACCGCCGCGGCGTGGGCGAACCGGTTCGAGGAACCGATCACGAAGGTGTCGAAGATGTACTTCGGGTTCAGGCGGCCGAATTCATGCGAGGTGCTCGGCGGCGTCGGTTGCGGCTTCGGCTCCGGAAAGTCGGGAACGGCGGAAAGCTCGACGGCGGGTTCCGGTTCGGCATGGACGGGCACCAGATCCGTGTCGACGTCGATGGCGCAGCGGATGTCGTCGGAGAAGACGTTGCGGAGGGCGTCGTCCAAGGCGTCCTTGACCTGCGTCTGGAGGACCTCGCGGGTGAGCTCGTTGGGGACGGCCACCAGGAGGGTGGAGCCGATGAGGCCCTGGGCCTGGGCGAGAATGACGAAACCACGCTGACGGGGAGTCACACGGTCGTCCTGTTCCAGGAGGCTGAGCACCCTGCGCCAGGAACTTCCGACAGTGTTGGCGTGGTTGGCTTCGTCTACTGTCAT